>NZ_JABSVA010000009.1:0-177884 GCF_013284365.1 Brevibacillus sp. RS1.1 | reverse complement strand
GTGGTAACGCGTGGAGCTGACGAATACTAATCGGTCGAGGACTTATCCACACACTCTTAGCAATCATGCGTATTCAGTTTTGAAGGAATGAGGCGAAAAGCTGTATTCCCGATTACTTGTAAAAAGTAATGGAGAATACAGCTTTTTTTTGTATTTCCGCCAGTACGTACAAATCTGATTCAAAAAAATACGTGCTCTAATAAAAGGAGCGTGTGCACAGCCAAGATCGGCGAGTGTGGTCATTATTGTGATTCCAGTCGATTATGCTATGCTGAATGACATACAGCTTTTTCAAATGAAAGAGGGATCAATATGCTTATTCTTGCAGTGGAGGATGAAAAAGCGCTGCTTCAGACAATTGCAGGAGTCCTGGCCGATGAAGGATATCAGGTGGATAGGGCAGACCGCGGAGATGACGGCTTGTTATTGGCGGAACGCGGCATCTACGATTTGCTAGTCCTAGACATTATGATGCCAGGAATGGATGGTCTTTCACTGGTGAGAACGTTGCGTACAAAAGGGATAATGACGCCGGTTTTATTTTTAACGGCAAAAGATAGCGTAGAGTCGAGAGTCGAGGGATTGGATGCCGGAGCAGACGATTATTTGGTCAAGCCTTTTGCGGCCGAAGAACTGACGGCGAGAGTGAGAGCCCTTTTGCGTCGACAAGGGAAACAGAACACAGAAGGCGAGCTGGCATACGGTCCTCTATCGCTGAAGATAAATGAATATGACGGGTTTGTTGATGATGAGCCGATGAAGTTAACCACGAAGGAGTACGAACTACTTAAGTACTTCCTGCAAAATCGGGAGCAAATATTGACGCGCCAACAAATTTTTGACCGCGTATGGGGAATTGATTCAGAAGCAAATTACGGAGTGGTCGATTTGTATGTCCACTACCTGCGTAAAAAGCTGGGTGCTTACGAAGGCTTCATCCGAACGATCCGCAATGTGGGCTACATTTTGAAAAAGGAAAAAAATGATGTTTAGAAAAACGAGGATTCGGCTCGTCACGTTGAACGTAGTAGTGGTGCTTCTCTTGTTGAACGGGTTGGGAAGCGCAGTCTACTACACGATGAAGTACCGTCTCTATTCGCAGGTGGATCGAGAAATGACCAAAGTCAGCCAAAGGCTGGCAGTTGATGCTTTGCCTCGACTCCATCGTATTGAAGACGACCCTTTTCCATACAACCGTCAGGAGAGGAAAAAGTTTAACGATCTAGATCGCCGATATGTCTTGCTCGTCTGGGATAGCTTTGGTCGTGTCATCGGGACGGCATTTAGTGATAGGCTGGAGCCAGAGGAGTATGCAAAATTCCAGCATAACGGAAAAGCAGACGGAATCGAAACAAAAACAGTGAATGGACAAATCTACCGCATGCAGACAGTTACTGTTCCGAAAAAGGTCGTTGTAGGCAATCGGATACAGACTGCGTACCAGTTTCAACTGATTTACAATCTGGCGCCTGAGCAAAACGTGCTGGACAGCTTACTATACGTTGTCATGATCGGCGACATTATCAGTATTGTCATTGCGATTGTGGCTGGGTGGTTTTTGGCGAGAAGGGCACTAATCCCGATCCAAGTCTCGTGGGAAAAACAGCAACAGTTTATTGCCGATGCTTCACATGAGTTGAGGACGCCACTCACGGCCATCATGGTCAATCTAGAAAGGCTTTTCAAACACCCGGATCATACGATTGAGCAGGAAAGTGAAAAAATCATGATTGGGATGCAGGAGGCCAAGCGCTTGAGCAGGCTCGTCTCGGATTTGCTCACACTGGCTCGCAGTGATTCTAACGAGTTGCAAATCATGAATCAGACGCTGCGCTTAGACGAGGTAGCGATCAAATGCACCCAGGTTTTTGCACAACTTGCCATCGCACGGGAAATTCGCCTCGAAACAGACATCCAGCAACCTATTGAGATGATGGGGGACCAGGAACGTCTGCATCAGCTTATGGTTATCTTACTGGACAATGCCTTGAAGTACACGAACGAAGATGGACGGATTTATGTTTCTTGCAAAAAGGAAGGCGGCCGCGTTTCGATTCTCGTAAAAGACAGTGGGATCGGGATTTCCAAGGAGGATATTCCGTATTTGTTTGATCGCTTCTTTCGAGTGGATAAAATGCGTTCTCGGGCGACAGAAGGAACAGGCTTGGGGCTTTCCATTGCCAAATGGATCGTGGATGCTCATCACGGAAAAATTCAGGTCAGCAGTGAGGTAGGTATCGGAACCAGTTTTTTGGTTACACTTCCAATAAAGCCGTAAACAGATGGAAAGAACCGTTTTCCCAGAGTAGGGAATCGGTTCTTTTTTCAAATAGTGGAGCAATTCCATTTAACATACATTTATGTTTCAAATATCTCTAAATTGAGGTAAACTATAAAAAGAGAGGAGTGGTTGTACTCATGAACATGACGATCACTAAAGCAGCGGTAGCATGGTTTCGGGAAGAATGGGGATGCAAAGAAGGAGACAGCATTCGTTTTTTTGTCCGGTACGGAGGCGTTAGTACGGTCCAGGATTCATTCTCGATGGGGATTGCCAAAGAGTTGCCGAATGAAATCGGCATTTCGGCAGTAGAGGATGGCATCACATTTTATATGGAAAAAGATGAGCTGTGGTATATGAATGGAAAAGGGCTGATTGTCGATTATCGCTCAGAGACAGACGAAGTGGAATTTAAGCTGGATTAAGTAAGGAAAATGATAGCGAGTAGATGAAGGGCTCCGGATATTCGGGGCCTTTTTCTATGTGCGAAAAAATCAAAATATCATACTTTACAAACAAAAATGTATGTTATATTATGGGTGCATAAATGGAAAAAGGAGGAAGTTACATGCGTTTACTTGATTCTTACTTGGAGCTTGGCATTACGGGAATGGCACGTGCAGCTGTAGCAGGATGGTTCGACGGTCATTATGGGGCAGCTTTATTGGCAGGGTATTTCATGGATCGTGAGCACGATCTCCCTGAACATGTAAAAGAGGGCATTGAGCGGACATGCGAATCCTTCCGCAAGCAAAAACCTGAATGGTTTGTTCCACTAGATCAAGACGAGAAAGCTGACCCCTCCTTGTTACAGCACGTCATCGATGGCCTCCAGCAAAATGTGAAGCAGCTTCGGACCTCAGGCCATGGACTAGCACTAGGTGTGTTGGCATTAAAAGCACTGCGCGAACGCCCTGATATGATCACTCCGACTGTGGTGGATGGCCTAGTCAGGATTCTCCAAGCGACGACAGAAGACAGGAAAGACCGTTATTGGGGCATCGAGAATTACCATGGCATGACGATTGATGATGTCAAAGACGACGATGTTGCGCCTTACCATACAACAGCAGAGATGGCAGAGCGGGCGTTTGACGAGCTACATTTGGTTATACCGTCGCGTGATATTAACGGGGTACGTTATCATTTGGCAAGCGAGGTCGTTCATAACATCACACATGCTCATGCGTTAACAGATCTGGAGCGATTCGGTTATGAGGATATTGTGAAGCCTGGTATCGTAAACCATCGTCTTCAAATCTATTTGAATCGCCATGTTCCTCCGTTCACACTAGAGGATGAGGTGAAGGAGCCAGCTTTCGAGGAAATTTTTTCACCGCTGTACTGGGAAAGGCTCTACAGCGATCCTCATGCATTGAAGCTTCCGTATGCTGCGTTGGATCTCTTAAAGCGGTTCCCCCCGGAGAAGCGAGCTCTTGCCGAGCGTAATTTGTGCAAGCTTTTGACGATTACGGATTAATAAAATCTCACAAATAAAAAGAACAGGGAGGCCAATGGGCACTCTCTGTTCTTTTTCGCTTCGAAGGATAAATTTGGTCTACCAAGTCGGAATGACTGTCGTAGTAGACTCCTGATTTGCATAGTAGCTTTTATGCTCGATCAGGGCATTGCGAATGGCAGACTCATTGATGTCAAAACCGATCCCTGGTGTTGTCGGTACAGCCAGCAAGCCAGGTGCTGCAAAATCGATGACAGGTGTCACGATATCTTCCGCAAAGTAGCGATGCGAAGGGGATGTATCGCCGGCAATCGTGAAGTTGCTAAGCGAGGCCATCGCGATGTTGTGCGCCCGTCCAATTCCTGCCTCCAGCATTCCTCCGCACCATACAGGTACGCCGCGCTTCTCACACAGGTCATGAATCTTCTTGGCATCTGTCAGACCGCCTACGCGACCGATTTTGATGTTGATAATCCGGCAACTGCCGAGCTCGAGAGCTTTGCGGGCATCTTCTACTGTATGGATACTTTCATCGAGGCAGATCGGCGTTTTCAGTTCTCTTTGCAAGGTCGCATGGTCGATGATGTCATCATGAGCCAATGGCTGTTCAATCATGATCAAACCGAAGCCGTCCAAAGCCTTCAGCATCTCCATGTCTGCCAGCGTATACGCAGAGTTTGCGTCCGCCATCAGTGGAACATCTGGTCCAAATGTGTTGCGGATCGCACGCATTGGCTCGACATCAAAGCCCGGTTTGATTTTCACTTTGATCTTTTTGTAGCCGTCACGGATGAAGCCTTCTACGCGTTGCAGCAGTTTTTCGATGGTCGGCTCGATTCCGATACTCACACCGACGTCGATCGTCGTCCGAGTTCCGCCCAATGCTTGGGAGAGGGAGAGACCGTTCATTTTGGCGTACAAATCCCAGACGGCACCTTCCAAAGCAGCTTTGGCCATGTGGTTGCGGCGCATCCAAGAGAAGAGGCGGGATACATCATCAGGATGCTCGATCTCCCGTGAAAACAGCTGCGGGATCAAATACTTTTCGAGCATGTACCAGACCGTATCGACATCTTCCTCGTTGTAAACGGGGACGTCCATCGCGACGCTTTCGCCGAAGCCGACATGAGCACCGCTGTATGCACGTACGAGAATGCATTCCTTGTGGGTTTCAACTCCCATGCTCGTTTCAAAAGGGGAATTCAACGGAATTTTGATTCGTTGCAGGTCCACGCGTTCGATTTTCATATTCATCTCTCCTCAACCGTTCATTTGGATTGTCGCTCAAACGTATTCAATACCGTTCTTGCCAAAATCTCGATGCCGTCTAGCAGCGCTTCTTTTTCAAAAGTCATCTGCGGGTGATGAAGTCCTGGTGTCAGGCCACAGCCTAAACCAAGCATGGTCGCACGAAGCTGTGGACGTTCCTTGGTGTAGTAGTGGAAGTCTTCCGCGCCCGGTGTCTGAATCGGCGGTTCGAGCTTTTCTGCCCCCAAGGTTTGGGTAATGGCATCCGCCATGATCAGTCTCGCTTCTTCGTTCACTTCCGCCGCATAGACGCGTTCGGTGATCTCGTAAGACAGCTCAACTTCATATAGACGGGAGACGTGCTGCAAAATGTGCTCGACACGGGCGAATAGGGCGTGAATGACTTCATTCGTCTGTGCCCGTAGGTCTAAGTGGAACTGCGCCGAGCCCGGAATGATATTGCTGCTTTTGCTGCCGGCGGAAAGCTGCGTCATTTTGGCGGAATAAGGGACGAGCGGGTCGAGATGAATGCCTTTTAACTGCTCGATAATCGCAGCGGCTACCTCGATAGCGTTGACTCCGAGGTGAGGCCTTGCTCCATGAGCATCGGCACCCTTGATTTGCCCGAATACTGTACCTGCCGCTCCGTGCAGGATGGCAGAAGCAGCTGTGCCGCGCGGGATTTCCTGAATGGGACGAAGGTGGACACCGTACAGAAAATCAATATCGTCCACTACCTGCTTGTTCACCATCGCAAGTGCGCCATTTCCGCTTTCTTCTGCTGGTTGGAAAATCAGTTTCAAGCGCCCAGGGAGCTGGACGTCCATTGCTTGCAATACCATGAGGACGCCTAATGCCATGGTCATATGCGCATCGTGTCCGCAGGAATGATTCGCGGTAAAGACGCCGTTTACTTCTTGCCAAAGGGCGTCCATGTCTGCCCGTAAGCCTACGGTCAATTTTCCTGGCGTCAGATCGCCCCATTCGCCAACCACTCCCGTCACGTCATCAAAGGTAGTGACGTGGCAATGGTGTTTTTTCAAGAAGTCAGCAATGAATGAAGTGGTTTGGACTTCCTCCCAGCTTATCTCTGGATGCTGGTGTAAATGCTCGTATAGAGAAAAAATGGCGGGCTGCAATTGTTTGATCGTTGTGCGCATGGTTCCTCCATCGGTTTGTTCGTGAGTAGTCGATAAGTGAAGCGCAGGCTACGCCAATCATTTGACGCAGCCAGTTTAGTGAATAGCTCATTTGTTACGAAACGCCGATTATCACTGCTACAATGAGCGCGATTGAGGCGATCACGGCCCAACCAGCTAGCAGCTTCCAAATGAACTTGACCCATTTCTCATACGGAATGCCTGCAACAGCCAGATAGCCCATCAACGCAGAAGAAGTCGGGATAATGGAGTTGGTGACCGCATCACCGTATTGGAAGGCAAGAACCGCAATTTGACGTTGGATGCCGAGCAAATCCGCAATCGGTACCATGATCGGCATTGTTGTCGCTGCCTGTCCACTACCGGAAGAAATGAAGAGATTGAGAAAGGCTTGAATCACAAACATAGCCAGGACGTTTACGGCATCTGGCAAATGACCAATCGCCGAAGTCAGACTGTTAATCATCGTATCGATAATTTTTCCGTCTTCCAAGACGACCGTAATCGCGCGGGCAAAACCGACGATCAGCGCTCCAAACGTAACAGCTCTCGCACCAGCGACGAAGGAATCAAACAACGTATTGACCGACAAACCTCCGACGAGACCAGCAACAAGGCCCATGATCAGGAAGGAAGCGGTAAGCTCGGTCAGGAACCATTCGTACTTGAATACACCGTATACGTTGAAGGCGAGGCCACAGACCATTACCAGGAACACGAGCTTGTGGCGTGCATTCAGATCGGGAATGTCTACTGTTGCCTGTTCTTGACTTGCGTGATTCTCCACGCCATAAAGCACACTCTTGGTCGGGTCTGCTTTGACACGATACGCATAGCGCATGACGTACCAGATGGCAAAAGCAAGCACGAAGACATACACAACAGCACGGAAGGTAAGACCAGAGAAGAGCGGCAATTGCGCGAGCGACTGTGCCACCCCAACCGTAAATGGATTGATCATTCCGCCCATGAAGCCGGCTGCCGCCCCCATGGTGATCATGGCTGTACCTGTTACGGCATCAAAGCCCATTGCACGAGCCAGCGCGATACCGATCGGAACGAAGATGATACTTTCTTCTGCCATTCCCATCGTAAAGCCACCAATGGAGAAGAGGAACATGGAAGCAGGAATGAGCAGCTTTTCCCGACCTTCCAAGTGTCGGACACCTTTATTGATCCCGGCCTCAATCGCTCCGGTCTGGCGGATGATTCCGAATACACCGCTTACAATAAAGATGTAGAAAATGATTTGCGCGCCTTTTTGCATCCCTTCTGGAATCGCTTTGAACATGTCAAAGAACGAGACCGGATCACTTTCTACAGGATGGTAGCTACCGTTGACGACGATGGTTTTTCCTGAGGCAGCGTCCTTGACGCGATCGAATTCACCAGCCGGAAGCACGTAGGAAGCCAAGGCTGCCAAAATGATGATGATAAAGAGAATGGCATAGGTATGCGGCACAGAAAAACGTTTCTTTGCAGGTTTCAATGGATGTGTAGACATGAGGTCACCTCGCTTTTTTTTGCTTATGACAAGCAAGGGTCGTGCCAAGTGTCGAAATTTCCCGAATATAAGCGTTTTCAGTGGATTTTCAACGGCAAGGGAAGGGAAGAAAATGAGCTTTAGGAATGTTTATTAGGTTTTATGCAGCCTAATACATCCTATTATTCAATGGGCGGATGCTAAATCCGCCCGTGTTTTCGCAACAATTCGATACCCGCGGGGGTGATGGAGGTTCCTTGTCGAGTTGTGCCTGAACGCACCAAACCTTGCTGTTCCAGCAGTTTTAGCTTGTGCCGCAGTGCGCTCTCCGTCCAGCCTACGGATTGCAGTTCGGGAGAGTGCGCCAATTGATAACGCCCGACTGGTTTGTTGGATACGTAATAATGATGCAAGCAATACAAAATGTCTAGGTCGCGGTTGTCGTCCAAATTGGGGATAGAAGCCGTCTGCTGCTTTTTGAAAAGGCTATCCGTGAATCGTTTGGGGAGATCCTGAATGCCGATGACGGGATGCTCGCTTACTGTAATGGCATAGTCTACGACATTTTTCAGTTCGCGAATGTTCCCCCGCCAGTCATGTCGATTGAATAGCTCCATGACTTCTGGCGACCATGTTTTGCGAATACCTTGCTGCTCCAGATGCTCATCGATGAGAAGGGGAATATCGCTGATTCGCTCACGCAAAGCGGGAATCTGGATCGGCAGGACAGCCAAACGATAGAACAGGTCCTCGCGAAAGCTTCCTTGGGAAACAGCGTCTTCCAAATCGCGATTGGTAGCAGCGATGATGCGGCAATCCACAGAAAGAATTCCCGTACCGCCCACGCGGATGACCTGCTTTTCTTGCAGCACGCGAAGCAGCTTGACCTGAATGGCCCCAGAGATGTCCCCCACCTCATCGAGAAAAATCGTCCCGCCATCCGCTTGCTCAAACAGGCCGGGCTTTCCGCCTTTTCGTGCTCCTGTAAAGGCACCGTCTTCGTAGCCAAACAACTCGCTCTCGAGCAGGTTTTCCGGCAAGGAGGCACAGTTGATTGCGACAAAGGGGCCGTTTTTGCGTAGCGAGTGCTGATGAATGGCATGGGCGAACAGCTCTTTTCCCGTTCCATTTTCGCCTGTCAGCAGAATCGTTTGATTGTTTTTTGCCATCTTTTTGCCGAGCTCGATGGCTTGGAGCAGCGGTTGGCTTTGTCCTTTGATATCGGAAAAGGAGTAGGTGGCTGTATGACCGCGCAACGTAAGCGTGGTTCGCAAGCGTTGGATTTCCGTCACGTCTTTTAGCGTACAAACGAAGCCTAAATGCTCATGCCTACGGCGGATGCTTTGACTGCTGACGATAAATTGTTTGTGATCAATGGTTACGAGGGCGTCCTCCTGATCTTCCTGCTCAAAAAAGGGTTGCAGCAAGCTGTGCTCCTTCAACACCGTGTACGGTTGTCCAACAATGGTAGATGCATGTGGACAAAACAGCTCAACGGCGACGTCGTTTATAAACGTGATCAGACCTTGTTCATTGCAAGCGATCACGGGGTCTTTGACTGCCTGAAAGGTAGATTGCAGCTGGCTGTTAAGCTTCTGTACTTCTGCGTAAGAGGTGCCGAGCATTTTCGCGAGCTCAGACATTTCTACAATGAAGGCAGACAAGTACTCGCGCTCCCATTCACTGGGCACGCCTACCTTGCGACCGGTATCAATCAGGTCATGAATGCTGATTTTGCGAAAACCGAGATCGATCACCTCCACATGAGGAGGAAGAGGTACGTCAGGAACGCTCATAATGATGGCGTATTGAAATTCGAGATCATCAAATGTACAGCCAGGGTGAAAGGGAACGTAATTCAAATGATCGACATTCGCTTCTAATAGATTTTGGATGACTTCCTGTGCGGAAACTGGCGAATTGTTCATGACAGGGACGGTCGTCCCCGGAGGGATCTGCATCAGGGCTTTCATTTTGTGCAGCTCGAAAAAACGGTTTAAAACCGTGATGGGTACGGAGTCAGCAACAGCTTGACGGGCAACTGTGTACAGCTCCGGGGATTTGGTTGTGATAAAGACATGATCGACTCCGCTCAAATCGGGAATGTGCTCATGGCTGGCATAACCGACGACTTTACAATACGGCTCGAAATAAGCCCGCAGTTCTTTTAACAAAAATTCGAGAGTGTCCGTTCCTTTTGCAATCAAGACAATGGTGTGGTCCATGCTGCACCGCCTTTGCGTAAACAATCGTGAATGTTTTGTAATCTCATGATAGCACAATGCCTGGCTGTAATCGGATGGATTCGCTTGTATAGAGAGGAAAGACAAGGATTGATTTGGTGGTAGGGAAATGTGTTTTAATAGAAGATAGGAGATAGAAGATAGAAAAAGCAATAACACGAGCAGGAGGAATCAGCATGGAGGACAGATTGGTTCCAGAGGTGCTGCAAATGATTGGGGAAGTCGTGCCAGACGGGGTATCGATTGCGATCTCGGACGGATCACAATACTTGTACTATCAACCGAGTTCGAATATTGATTTGAAAATTACGCCAGGGGATCTCGTTCCCATTGGCTCGGCTACACATCAAGCCCTCTTGGAAATGGGGAAGGTAGGGCATCAGGTGGAGAGTCGTATTTTTGGTGTGCCGTACTACGGACTCTCGCTTCCACTAGTGCGAAATGGTCAGGTCGTGGGCTGTATTACCGCCATCTATCCACCTCAAAGCGTTCCGCTCACAAATCCGGAGGCGCGTCTATCGTTTTTGGTCGGAAAAGGGGAGGATGGCTGGCTGCCTATTCCGTTAACAGAGATCGTCTATATCAGCTCTCATGAAGGAAAAACGCTTCTGCACACGGCTAGTGGATCATATGCGAATAAATATAACATGGCTGAACTGGAGTACATGCTCCCGCAAGAGCGATTTGTGCGTTGTCATCGTTCATATTTCGTCAATATGGAATCGATCGGCTTTATTCACCCGCATTTTCATTCGACGTTTTTATTGGAAATGAAGGATAAGCAAAAGACGAGAGTTCCTGTGAGCCAGTCGTACGCCAGCTCGTTTCGGCAATTGCTTGGCTTCTGAAATATCTGACAAATGAGAACGGTTCGCTGTCGTTTTTTCTTGATAGCCGCGTAAATATTCTGTTTTGCTGAAAATCGAGTGCCCGCTCAGAATCCGTGTGCTAGTGTAAAAGGCAACAAAGATGGCATGGGAGGTCACAATGATGTGGGAACGCTTACGCGATAAACGACTGGCAGATAAAATCGTGACGGCTGAGGTAGCAGCAGGATGGATTGAGGATGGCATGACGATCGGGTTAAGTGGTTTCACGCGTGCTGGTGATGCCAAGGTCGTGCCGCTCGCATTGGCTGAGCTGGCGAAAAAAGAGAACAAGCCTTTTGGCGTAAACGTATATACAGGAGCTTCACTTGGCTCCGATGTGGATGCCGTAATGGCGGAAGCGGGGATCATCAACAAGCGATTGCCTTTTCAAGCTGATCCGGTTATGCGCAAAAAAATCAACGATGGCAGCATGATGTTCGTTGACCAGCATTTGTCTCATACAGCGGAAGCGATTCGCCAGGGAGCGATAGACGCGGTCGACTACGCGATTGTGGAAGCGGTTGCAATTACAGAAGAGGGCATGATCATTCCGGCTACGTCCGTGGGGAACTCCAATATTTTCGTGGAAAATGCCAAGCATGTCATCATTGAGCTGAATATGGCTCAATCGGTGGAATTGGAAGGCATCCATGATATTTATACACCAGCAAAACAAGGAGAGCGTGAACCGATTCCGCTCACATCCGTGGATCAGCGAATCGGCACAGCAGGGATTCCTGTCGATCCGGATAAAGTAAAAGGGATTGTCCTGACAAATCAGTTGGATTCTCCGTCGACGATTGTGGAGCCGGACGAAGAAACGGCGCAGATCGCGGCGCATCTGATCGACTTTTTGCGTCAGGAGGTAAAAGCGGGACGCTTGCCGAACAATCTCGCGCCATTGCAATCGGGGATTGGATCGGTAGCGAATGCGGTTTTCAACGGATTTTTGGATTCGGAATTCACGGATCTGACTGTCTTCTCGGAAGTGTTGCAGGATGCGGTGTTTGATTTGCTGGATGCAGGTAAAATTTCGTTTGCCTCTGGCTGTTCGATCACGCTGACAGCTGAAAAAATGAAACATGTCACTGAGAATTTCGCCCAATACCGGGACAAGCTGCTGTTGCGTCCGCAAGAAATCACGAACCATCCGGAGCTGATTCGCCGCCTCGGTCTGATTGCGATCAATACCGCGATTGAAGCGGACATCTACGGCAACGTCAACTCGACCAATGTATCGGGTACGAGAATGATGAACGGTATCGGCGGTTCTGGTGATTTTGCTCGCAACGCACGTCTGGGCATTTTCGTAACCAAGTCGATTGCCAAAGGTGGAAACATCTCGAGCATCGTTCCGTTTGCCTCCCATGTGGATCATACCGAGCACGATGTAGATATTATCGTCACTGAGCAAGGTCTGGCTGACCTGAGAGGCTTGGCTCCGCGCCAGAGAGCCATCAAAATTATCGAGAACTGTGCGCATCCGATGTACCGCGATCAATTGATGGCCTACTACGAGGAAGCACTCACACGTGGCGGACACACTCCGCATGTACTGGAAAAGGCATTCTCCTGGCACGTACGTTACGCGCAGGAAGGCACCATGTTGGAGAAAAAGCCAGCGTTGGTTTAGTCGAGGGAATGATGAAAAAAAGAAAACCCGCTCGGGCGTTAAAGCCTTGGCGGGTTTTTCTCGTCTCCAGTGCAAAGTTTACGTTTTACGCTCGCAAGCTTTGCTGCCTTTTTTCCTGAGCAAACGAAGCCCATGCAAAGCCAAAGCCGACGAGGACGAGCAGACCGCCGACCCAGCTGATGTGAACGATACCTACATGGTCTACGATCACTCCACCAAGTCCTGCACCCAGCGCCAGCCCAAGCTGAAAAACCGAGGTGTTCATGCTGAGGGCCACCTGCGAAGAGTGAGGGGACAGCGTGATCAAATAATACTGCTGGGCAGGAACGGTGGTTTGCACGGCAGCGACCCAGAACATAACCGTGATGATTGCCCACGTGAACAGTTGCGAAGACAGCGGCAGGATCAGCAGGATAGCCGCATGGAGAAGCAAGCTGACATACAGCGTGGGGCGAATCCCCCATTTGTCGGTGGAGACGCCTCCGATCCGCGAGCCAGCCACACTAGCGAGGCCTGCCAAGAAAAGCGTGGTGCTTACCCAAGTAGTCGTCATGGCGGAAGTGCTCTGTAGAAGCGGAGTAATGTAGGTATAGACGGTGGAATACCCTGTGACAAAGAACAAAGAGATACATAGCGCATGAATCACCCGTTTGTTGCGGAGTGCGGCCAATTGTTTGCGTAGCGGGACGGTTTCTTCCCCCTGCTGCTTCGGCAAAAAGGCGAGGATGGCAAAGAAGGGAATCAGTGTCAGGACGACAATAAGCGCGAAAACAGGACGCCATCCCCAGATGTCTCCCAGCATGGTACCAAGTGGAACCCCAAGCACGAGCGAGAGGCTGAAGCCCATGAGGATGATCGCGATGGAGCTGCCTTTTTTCTCTGGGGAGGCCATGTTAGCAGCTTGCGCGAGAGCTACCACGGTGTAGATGCCTCCGCAAAGCCCCAGCAGAATGCGGGATACCATCAGTAGGGAGAAGCTTGGGCTTATGGATGCGAGCAGGTTTGCCACTATGAAAGAAAACAGTGTCCAAAGGATGAGTTTTTTGCGTTCTACTGCCGCGGTGAGTGCAATCAAGACCGGAGCCCCAAAGGCAAAGGCCAGAGAAAAGGTGGTCACTAACTGACCAGCAAGGGAGAGGGAGACATGGGTGTCATCTGCGATCATGCCGATGATTCCGGTCACGATTGACTCGGCAGTGCCAATCATGAATTCTCCCAAGGCCAGCAATAGGATTAAAAATTTTTGGGGCAAGGTGGTTCACTCCTCGAGCTAACAAAATTGATGTAGTGACATTTTACAAAACGATTTCTATAATTTACATACATAAACAAAGGTGTTTTCGATGAGAGGATTTCTATATACAAGTTATTTGGTAGGAAACACTTATGGATTTGAAAGGATGATCTGCGTGGACCAAATTGATTATAAAATCATGAGCTTGTTGCACGAAAATTCGCGGATACCGTTCGCGGAGCTGGGGAGAATCATCGGAATGACGCAGCCTGCCGTGAAGGAGCGGGTCCGTCGTTTGGAGGAGCAGGGAATCATTACGGGCTACCACGCGTCGATCTCTCAGGAAAAGCTGGGTAAGCACACGACTGCTTTTGTCATGTTCCGCACCAAGCAATGTGCGGCGTTCATCGATTTCTGCAAGCAATCGCCGGAAGTGACGGACATGTACCGGATCAGTGGGGAGTATAACTACATGCTGAAAGTGGTAACAAGGTCGACGGAGGAATTGGTTGCCTTCTCGGAACGCACTGGGGATTTCGGCTTCTCCTATACATTGATCGTGCTAACGGCGCCGTTTGAGCAAAAAATGATGCTGGAGGAAGAGAAAATCTTCTGATCGTGCTTTTGACCGAAAAAAAGAGGCTCCGCCGTATCAGGGCGAAGCCTCTTTCCTTTTGCGTTTTGCGAAATTGCTATTTTTGCCGGACGTACTGCTCGTCCCTCATAAACAGACGCCAGAAATAAATAAAACCGGGTACGAGAATCGCAAAGCCGACTAAATAACAAATGAACAGAGCGTGGAACGTATCCGGGTGTGTAAAGCTGGACTCAATCGTCACATTGGGATAGACGATGTAGGGGAGGCGTGCTGCACCATACGCATAGCTGGCGAGCAGGTATTGCGTCGTGGCGACAATGACCGCAATCCGCGGAAGGTGGATGCCGAAATATCGACGATCTTGTGGTACCAAGAGAGCGATATAGCTAATGAAAAAGCAGACCGCCGATGCAATAAGCCACGGCAAATAGTCGAGAATGCGCTCATATAGCCATTTTGCCTCCAATTGCATCGTCATCACGGTAACCAATGCTGCAAGCAACGTAATTGGCCCCAGAAACACCGCATCCCGGCGATAGACAGAGAAAGCTTGCTTTTCACCTGCGACGAAGGAGTAGTCCGCGAGAAGCAGCGACGAGAGGTAGAGTGTGCTGCTGACGGCAAGACCAATAAAAGAATAGACGTGCGGGCTGGTCAAAAAGAGTCCCCAATCGAGAGACTCCACACCATTGATCGTTCGAGACAACCCGCCCTGTGTCACAGGGAGCACGCTGATTAACAGAGCTGGTACCAATATCCCGGTAACACCTGAAACGATGCTGAGCATCTTATCATACCTGTGAATCAGATGAGAAAACACCATGAATGTACTGCGAATCAACATCAATAACACCACGAGACATCCGGGAACAAGCAGCAGGCTTGCCAATGTGTAGGTTGCGCCAGGGAAAAAGGTAACGAGTGCGACTACAATTAACACGATAAAGACATTCACGACCTCCCAGGAGGGCGAGAGGTAGCGATTGGCGATTTGAGTGGCTTTGGTTTTTTCCCGATTCAAATAGATCATCGACCAAAAACCAGCACCGAAGTCGAAGGAGGCCGCAACGGAATAGATAACGACGAAAATCCAGAGCAGCGTAATGGCAATAATCGTATCGGTCATGCTGTTCCTCCGTCCACTTTCGGCTGTTCTGGCGGATCGAGCTCCAAGGGATGGCGGCCAAAATAGCTACGGAATACGAGTAGGGTGACGATCGCGAAAAATACGTACACCGAGAGGAAAATCCAAAATAGAGTAGAGATGCCTGCTGCTTGGGTAGCGGCGTCTACTGTTTTCATCACACGATACACCACCCATGGCTGGCGTCCTGTGCAGGCAAATATCCAGCCGAATTCAATCCCTAGCAAGGCGAGCGGGCCACTTACGACAAAGACCCAGAGAACCCAACGGGGATACTGAGAGCGCTTTAGGAGCTTCTTCCAAGCGAAGCCGATGAAACCAACGAAGATCAACAAGCTGCCGATGATGACCATTCCGTTAAATAGCGTATGGATGTAGAGTGGAGGCCATAGCTCCTTTGGAAAGTCGTCCAGACCGACCACGACCTCGTCAAAGCGGTTGGCTGCAAGGAAGCTGAGCGCCCATGGAATCTCGATAGCGTATTTGACTTTTTTTGTCTCGGGATCGGTAAAGCCGCCAATCGCGAGTGGGGCATAAGCTTGTGTTTCAAATAGTCCTTCCGCAGCGGCCAGCTTTTCCGGCTGGTATTCATGTAAAAGCTGCGCTGATTCGTGACCGTTCAAGGCAGTTAAAAGGGAAAAGGTGCCTCCCACGATTAAACCGGCCAAGAGTGCTTTTTGGTGATACAAATAAACCCGACTCCCTTTTTCGGCGCGAAGCATTTTCCATGCTGCTACTCCAGCGACGATGAATGCCCCCGTCATATAAGCAGAGACAGTTACATGACCTGCCGTCACGAAAAAGCTGGGATTAAAAAAAGCTTTCCAGGGGTCCACGTCGACGATCTGCCCATCGACCATCCGAAAGCCAGTTGGCGTGCCTTCAAAGGCGTGGACATTCGTAATCAGGATCGCGGAGGCCGTCGCACCAAGCAAAACCATAAACAAGCTAAGCAAACGCATGTTGCGGGATAGGCGGTGAGCCGCGTAGACGTAGATGGACATAAATAAGGCTTCCACGAAGAAAGCGAATATTTCGATCTGAAAAGGCAGCGAGATCACCTTGCCGACAATCGCCATGAACCCAGGCCATAGCAGGGAAAGCTGGACCCCAGCAATCGTTCCAGAGGGGATCGCGACACCTAGCAAGATCGCCTGCGCTTTTGTCCAGCGTTTGGCCATAATCTCGTAATCGCGGTCACGCGTCCGCCAAAAGAGGAGCTCCACCAGCAAAATCATGAGCGGGAGACCAACACCCATGGTCGCAAAAATAATGTGAAAGGCCATAGTCGTCCCGAAAATGGCTCTGGTCATCACGATATCTTCCACGTTCAACTTCCTTTCTGATCGACACCAAAAATTGTTAACGATTTCCTCGTTAATGTCCCATGAGGAGGCGGAGTTTATACGAAAAAGACCGTCACAAAAATGTGACGGCCGGGCTTGATGATAGGATAAGGGCGTTTGGAAGAGTAGATTATTTACGATAGAGTGGATAATCAACCTCAGTTGGTACCTGAATCAACACCAGGCGGAGCGGAGCATCCGTTGATGCTGTGTAGATGGCTGTGTTGCTTTCCTCGGTGGAGAGAACGACAAAGTCACCTTTGGTTGCCGGGGTGTGATTCTCGCTGACAGTTGCTTTCTCTGCAACGCTTCCGTTTCCTTCCACTATGACGACTGCGTGAGCATAACCAGCCGGGAGTTCTTTTGCATACGACTTTCCAGCGGGAATCGTGATATCGCTCATAAAGGAATCCGTGACCAACTGAATGGGCGCAGGCGATCCGATGATGTGCTTCACTTGCACTCCATCAACATCCTCAGACGGAAACTCCTCATGATCAAACTGATGGTAAGTCGGTGGTTGCTTCGTCGTTTGTGCCAGATGCGGTTCAAACCAGATTTGAAACATTTCCGTATCCTTGCCGAGCTCTTCTGCATGGTACGCGCCTGAACCGGTTTGCATGATCTGTGCGCCGCCTGTCGACACCTCTTGAAGATTTCCGAGCGTGTCTCGATGTCCGACTGTCCCTGTGAGGACATACGACAAAATTTCAAAGCCGGAGTGAGGGTGCAGCGGAATTTCAAATGTCTTCAGTGATTTTGCCCATGCCCAGTAAAAAAGTGGTCCTACCCGTTTGACAACGGAGCCTTCATGAGGGAAGCCAATTGGTTTGTTCTCTACGATTTCACCGTCGCCAAAATGTCCTTTTGCTTGCTCGTTCTTTGTATAGACGCGGATTTCCATCTGATGTTCCTCCCTTAGTACGATTGCTGGCTTACGGGTTGTGAGGAGTTACCATTAAAACAAGATGTATGCACCTGGACCGATCAACGCTACACCAATAACTACTGCGATTATTGTCAGGTTGTATTCGAATCCGTTTTGTGTCACCCAATATCCATTTTGCCCGTGTACCTTTAGAATGGCAACCAGCATTGTGAAAGCAAGTAAAATAGCACTTGGCCAGATACCTACGCCTGCCGCAAACATCAGACCACCAACGAGTTCAGACAATCCAGCGACAAAGGCCATCGCTACGCCAGGTTTCACTCCGATGGACTCCAGCCAGCCGCCTGTTCCTTTCAAACCATAACCACCAAACCAACCAAACAATTTCTGCGTACCATGACCTGCAAACGTCAAACCAATGACCAAACGAATTAACAACAATCCAGTATCCAACACTTTTCATCTCTCCTTAATTACTTTTAATTAGTATATCTTTATTTTGAGATATTAGTCCAAAAAGGCTGGCGGGCCTTAGAAGGATTCCGCCAGTTTTACTGCTTTTTCTACACCAGCTGCAACGAGCTCAGCTGCTTTGTCTTGGAATTGGTTGTGACCTTCTACGATCACTTCGGTTACATTGCTAACGCCCCAGAAGCCGAGGATCGTGCGAACGTATTTGTTTGCCATTTCCATCTGAGCCATAGGCCCTTCGGAATAAACGCCACCGCGTGCGCTCAACAGAGCTACTTTTTTGTCGCCCATCAGACCAACTGGACCTTCAGCTGTGTACTTGAATGTTTTACCTGCTTGGGAGAGGTAATCCATGTACGAGTGCAGAACAGCAGGAACAGTGAAGTTCCACATTGGGAAAGCAAATACGACTTTGTCTGCTGCTGTAAACTGGTTCAGGTATTTGTTAACCAAGTCAGCACGTTTTTGCTCATCAGCAGACAGCTCGATGCCGTTTCCTGCTTTCCACATAGCAGTCAGCATGTCGTTACCGTAATAAGGGAGGTTTTCTGCAAACAGATCCAACTCAACGATTTCGTCATTTGGATGTGTTTCTTTGTATGCTTTCGTGAAAGCTTCGTACAGCTTTACACTTGTAGCCTGCTCAACTGGGCGATCGTTTGCTTTAATAAAAAGTACTTTACTCATGGAAATTTCATTCCCCTTCCGTTTAGTAAGTCACTAACTTTTAATGTGTATATCTTGATTTTAAGATTATTACGTATCGGATCTTTTGTCAACACTTTTTTGAAAGATAGTGTTGGAGAGTGGGGACGGGGACTGCTCTTCTAAAAAGTAGCTTGAGCAGTACGTCCCAATTTTTTAAGCAGTTCGATTGCTTGACGCTGTTCTTCTGGTGTGAGACCTTCCATCGCTTTCTCAATTGCGAGTTGATGAGGCGGGAAGATTTCAGACAAAAATTGATGCCCTTTTTCAGTGAGTTCTGCAAAAATGACGCGTCGGTCTGCTGAACAGGGCTTGCGAATGAGCAGTTGCTTCTTTTCGAGTTTGTCCACAACGTATGTGATGTTTCCGCTGGAGATCAATATTTTTTCGCCAATTTGCTGCAATGGTTGAGGACCTTTATGAAATAATACCTCTAGTACGCCGAATTCAGTTGGATTAAGTCCATGCTCGCGAATGTGACGATTGGAGTGAGCGGTAACCCAGTTGTATGACCTTGATAAAACGACAAAAAGATCGAGGGGATCATTTCGCAGTGGTTTGTCAGACATATGGACCCTCCTTTACATCTACATCGAAATTTCGATATCTCTAATTTAAGATAATCCTACATGATTGCATTCCTATTTGTCAAATTTAGAAAAAATAAAATGAAAAACACGCTTGTGAAAACAGTTGTCTACGTGATAAACTTTTGTTTGTAAACAAGCTGTGAAAGCGTAACAGAAGAAAGGAGGATGACCGTGGAAAAAGACATGCAGATCCTTCATCATATCCGGCAAAATCCTTTTATCACGCAACAGGAGCTGGCTGATCTGATTGGCATCTCACGTTCAGCGGTAGCTGGCTACATCGCACAGTTGACCAAACGCGGGGAAATCAAAGGACGGGCTTATGTACTTCGTGATGAAGGAATGATTGCTTGTATCGGTGGGGCCAACCTGGACCGCAAAGCACGCGGCAAGCAACAGGTGCGTCTACACTCATCCAATCCCGTAACGATTATGGAATCGTGTGGAGGGGTGGCACGGAATATCGCGGAGAACCTCGGTCGTCTTGGCTGCAATACGTCCCTCATCACCAGCGTTGGCGAGGACAAAGAAGGCGAGTGGCTCTTGCAGGAGACGAAAAAGCACGGGGTGCACATCAGCCAAGTGTGGCGACTGCCTACACAGCGTACGGGAACGTATACGGCGCTTCTCGATATTGACGGCGAGATGGTTGTTTCCTTGGCGAACATGGATATTTACGATACTCTCACACCGGAGATGTTCGCAGAAAAATGGTCGCACATTGCAGCAGCCCACGTGGTTTTCATCGATACAAACATTCCGGCGGACTGCTTGGCTTACATCATCGAACGTTGCCGGGAGGAAAACATCCTGCTCTTCGTTGACCCGGTCTCTTCCATTAAAGCAAAGAAGCTCCCACAGCAATTGGACGGAGTAGAAGCGATTTTGCCGAATCGCGAGGAAGCCGAGCTGATGGCTGGCATGAAGATCACGACGATTGAAGAATGCGCCGAGGCTTGCCGCAAGATCAGGGAACGAGGCGTCAAGCACGTCATCGTGACCTTGGGAGAAGAAGGCATTTACTATCAATCCGAGGACGTTGAGGAGCATATGCTTCCATATCCAACAGAAGTAGTAGATGTTACGGGTGCGGGAGATGCGTTCGCGTCGGGACTCTTGTATGGCATTGTAAACGGAGAGTCTTTCCAGAGGGCGTGTCGCCTTGGGGTGGCAGCATCCGCTCTGACATTGCAAACAGAGCAGTCCGTATCTCCTCTATTAAAAGCAGAACAATTGGAACTGGCCGTAGAACAATTCGAAAAGGAGCGATAAGAGATGAAACAATATTTGACCTTTACTGAGGAAGTACGCCACGCACTGGAGAACAACCTGCCGGTAGTTGCGCTGGAGACAACGATCATTTCGCACGGTATGCCGTATCCGCAAAACATCGAAATGGCAAAAGAAGTAGAGCAAATCATTCGCGACAATGGTGCTGTACCAGCTACGATCGGGATCATGGACGGCAAAATCAAAATCGGTTTGACTGAC
Organism: Brevibacillus sp. RS1.1; assembly: GCF_013284365.1. NCBI lineage: Bacteria > Bacillati > Bacillota > Bacilli > Caryophanales > Paenibacillaceae > Brevibacillus > Brevibacillus sp. RS1.1. The sequence goes on along the minus strand of NZ_JABSVA010000009.1, from coordinate 157,040 downwards.
AGCGAGCTGGAAGAGTTTGCGACGAACAAAAATGTAGCAAAAGTAAGCCGTCGCGACTTCGCTTATATTTTAGCTAGCGGTAAAATCGGTGCGACTACAGTAGCCGCTACCATGATCGCAGCTGAGATGGCTGGTATCCACATGTTTGCAACTGGCGGTATCGGTGGGGTACACCGTGAAGGCGAAATCACTTGGGACGTATCTGCTGACCTGACTGAGTTGGCGCAAACAGATGTAGCTGTAGTATGCGCAGGTGCGAAATCGATCCTCGATATCGGCCGCACACTCGAATATTTGGAAACGCAAGGTGTACCCGTTGTGGGCTACCGCACGGATGAATTCCCTTCCTTCTTCGCTCGCAAAAGCGGATTTGGCGTAGACATGCGTATCGATACACCAGAAGAAGTCGGTAAGATGATGAACACCAAATGGGATCTGGGACTCAAAGGCGGTATGATTATCGCGAATCCAGTACCAGAATCTGATGCACTCAACCACGAGGAAATCGAGGCTGTGATCCAAAAGGCACTGGCAGAAGCAAAAGAAAACAACATTGCAGGGAAACAGGTAACGCCATTCATGCTCGATAAAGTGAAAAAGCTGACAGAAGGCAAGAGCTTGGCAACAAATATCGCGCTGGTGAAACACAATGCTGAAGTAGCTGCGAAAATCGCGGTAGCTTATCAGAAAGAAGCGAATCAAGGTAAATAAGAGAGAGATTAAACAACAAAATAGGTAAAGAAAAACGAGCCGCTAGAATCGCTTCTAGGGCTCGTTTCGTTTATTTTACTCACTCCCACCAATGTTGCATTCCACGGATTCCAACGTCCCACAGCTTAGCGTTTCCGGAGACGATAATGGTAATTTCGTTTACCTCGTTAAAAGGCATCTCCCTTAAAGCTGCTGCCCCTTGATAGGATTGTTCGTTTAACTGAGATAGTTCTTGTCCATCTACGATGATTTTGGCTTCACCCTTTGAGCCCCCATTGTCGGGAATGCCGAAATAGAAAGAAAGCCAGACATTTTTTTGGTTCCCCAGAATATAGTTGTATGTTTTGGTTGATTCCCCTTCACTGCTATACACGTTCATTTTCGGCTCTATTCGCTCACCTGCTACCGAAAAGCTTGGGAGATTCTCCGTCATAGGTGTAGTTCCTGTCATTTCTTTCATAACCGTTAATGATTGAACGGGGCCTTCTCTTTTTTGGAGGATTTCAGAGACAACCATGACTCCAAATACAAGTACAACAATAGTTAGAGCCGAAGCCATGAGCTTTTTATAAGAAAGGTTTGAAGAAAATCCAACTCGATAGGAAACATAACCAATCGCTGCCCCTATTGTATTGGATATCACATCATTTACATCAAAGCTACCAAGATATGTTAGGGCCTGAACTGTTTCTAGAACGAAAATCGCTAAGACAAACAAGGATATGAACTTCCCAAATCTTACACGATACAACAGGGGAAATAATATTCCAAAAGGGATAAAAGCAACAACGTTTCCGAAATCAACAATCCATGAATAAGTTAGTTCTGGAAATGTAAGTGGTACTCCTTCTGGAGCAAGGATAAAGGTGTATCCATCTACACTAGTTGCACCGTCGAGCCTGTTAAACGCAAAGAACATAAAAAATAAAATGAATATCGTATAGCATATGGTCCCAACTAAGATGATTTTCCGTGATTTCGTTTCCATCATTTCAATCTCCTTAAAGCTATTTGTGTCTGAATGATTTTACTCTGAATGAATACGTAAGTGATTGGCTGTTAGTCACTTGAAGCCCATTTAGAAAAAAATTGAAAAAAGCACTTGATATACCCTGAGGGGGTATTGTATAGTAAAGGTGTGATCAGGAAACAACGTTAGGGAAACGATACGATAAAATATACCCCCAAAGGGTATTTGGAGGGATTATAATGAGTGCCAAAACAGCAGAGGCAACAGTCGCAATCTCAGGGATGACTTGCGCAGCTTGTGCACTGCGCATCGAAAAGGGCTTAGGAAAAATGGAGGGAGTGGAGACCGCCAACGTCAATCTGGCTTTGGAAAAATCCACAGTGGTGTTCGATCCAACGAAAACGAACATCGACGACATCCGCTCCAAAATTGAATCGCTCGGCTATGGCGTCGTCTCTGACAAGGTGGAGCTAAACATCTCGGGAATGACGTGTGCGGCTTGCTCCACACGGATCGAAAAAGGCTTGAACAAAACAGCTGGGGTTCTAAAGGCAAACGTGAACCTGGCGATGGAAACAGCCACTGTCGAGTACGATTCCTCACAGGTAAGTGTGACGGACCTTATTCAAAAGGTAGAGAAGCTAGGGTATCAGGCGACTCGCAAGGAAGATGGAAAAGAAGAAGAAAAAGTAGATCGTCGCCAGGAAGAAATCAAACGGCAGACCCGCAAGTTCTGGATTTCCGCGATTCTGTCGCTCCCACTGCTCTGGTCGATGGTGAGCCACTTTTCCTTCACCTCGTTTATCTGGCTGCCTGAAAGCTTGATGAATCCGTGGGTACAGCTCGCATTGGCCACACCGGTACAATTCATCATCGGAGCACAGTTTTACGTCGGAGCTTTCAAAGCCCTTCGCAACAAGAGTGCCAACATGGATGTGCTGGTTGCTCTCGGTACCTCGGCAGCTTATTTCTATAGTTTATGGGTCGCGATCAACTCCATCGGTGCTCATGGTGGCCACATGTTGGAGCTGTACTTTGAGACCAGTGCGGTACTGATCACGTTGATCGTTTTGGGTAAATTGTTTGAAATGAAAGCAAAGGGACGTTCTTCGGAAGCGATCCGCAAGCTGATGGGCTTGCAAGCAAAAACAGCAGTAGTCGTACGAGATGGCGTCGAAATGACCATTCCTGTAGAAGAAGTGAGACTAGGCGACGTCGTTCACGTGAAGCCAGGCGACAAAGTACCTGTCGATGGCATCGTCATGGAAGGGCAGTCCGCAGTAGATGAGTCCATGCTGACTGGCGAAAGTATTCCGGTGGATAAAGCTGCAGGCGATACCGTCATCGGCGCCACCTTGAACAAAAACGGCTTTTTGAAGGTCCAGGCAACCAAAGTCGGAAAAGAAACGGCTCTGGCGCAAATCATTAAAGTAGTGGAAGAAGCACAAGGAACAAAAGCACCGATTCAGCGTGTAGCTGACAGCATCTCCGGGATTTTTGTCCCAATCGTAGTAGGGATTGCTATTCTTACCTTCTTGATCTGGTACTTTTTCGTTATACCTGGCAACTTCGGTGAGGCTTTGGAAAAAGCAATTGCCGTACTCGTAATCGCTTGCCCATGCGCCCTCGGTTTGGCAACACCGACCTCAATCATGGCGGGCTCTGGACGCGCAGCTGAGCTGGGCATCCTGTTCAAAGGCGGGGAGCATCTGGAGACGGCTCACCACTTGGATACGATCGTCCTCGATAAAACAGGGACTGTAACCAAAGGCGAGCCAGAACTGACAGACGTCATCGCCATTGATATCGAAGAACAAGAGCTGCTCTCTTTAGTCGGTGCCGCTGAGAAAAACTCCGAGCACCCATTGGCTCAAGCTATCGTTCGCGGTATTGCGGATAAAGGAATCACTGTGGCTGATACGGGTTCGTTTGAAGCCATTCCTGGTTTCGGTATCCGGGCCACCGTCTCCAGCAAAGAAGTACTCGTCGGTACCCGCCGTTTGCTGGAAAAACATCAAATTTCATACCAAGCAGTGTCCGATACCATGCTGGCACTGGAGCGCTCCGGTAAAACGGCGATGCTCGCAGTCGTCGAAGGCAAGCTCGCTGGTTTGATTGCCGTAGCGGATACGATCAAACCAACCTCCAAGCAAGCGGTTCAGCGTATGAAAGCAATGGGATTGACTGTGATCATGATGACCGGTGACAACCGTCAAACCGCCGAGGCCATTGCCCGTGAAGCAGGAATCGATCACGTCATCGCAGAAGTCCTGCCTGAAGGCAAAGCCGCAGAAGTGAAAAAACTGCAAGAACAAGGCAAAAAAGTCGCGATGGTCGGCGATGGTATCAACGATGCTCCTGCACTCGCTACCGCTGACGTCGGTATGGCAATCGGTACAGGTACAGATGTGGCGATGGAAGCAGCCGATATTACCCTGATGCGCGGCGAACTGACTAGTGTCGCAGACGCCATCGAGATGAGTAAGCTCACCATCCGCAACATCAAGCAAAACCTGTTCTGGGCATTGGCCTACAACACCTTGGGCATCCCAATTGCCGCAATCGGCTTACTCGCTCCATGGCTTGCCGGTGCCGCAATGGCCTTCAGCTCCGTATCCGTCGTACTCAACGCACTAAGACTGCAACGAGTGAAGCTGTAACAACAGTAACAAGCGGCTTCGTCCGCCTTACCTATACAACATAAAATGCAAGGAGAGATTGATCATGACAAATATCACATTGAACGTAGAGGGCATGTCTTGCAATAAATGCGTAGCGCGCATCGAGAACACATTGAAAGATCTTGGTGCAGAAGGCAAAGTAAACCTGGCTGAAAAAAAGGTTGAGGTTTCCTATAACGAGAGCAACTTGACTCTCGATGCAGTGAAAGAAGCTATTGAAGACCAAGGTTACGACGTCGTTTAATCATTGTATCTTTGAAAAGCAAAGCTCCTGCCTGATTCATTGAGGCGGGGGCTTTTTGGTGTTGAGGTAAAAGTGGCTGTAGGGGAGGGGAAGAAGCCCATTTCCAGTCTACGCTTCCACCTACGCCCCGCAAGGGGTTAGACTGTCCGCTACGAAATAAATGTCGGGAGCGCTTCAAAAGTAGAGTTTCGAGGATGTATTCGCAGAGGTTGAAGCTGACAACCCCCGCCATTCATTTCTCCGCTAAGTAGGGCTCCAGAGGCGCTAGGACTGGAAATGTTCTTCTTCCCAAGCGGCTATTGTTTACATCTTGAAAGCATCATTCAAAAAGTCTTTAAAAAAGCGTAGAACCTCAACAGCTCGTAGAGGAAACAGGTGAAATAAGCGAAGATCTTTGGACACACCTACCGAGGCGCAGTGAAAAAAAGCGAAACTGCCTTTAGCGTCCACCTCTGAGCCACATCCTGATGGACTACTTTGGACGCGGTTTCGCTTTTTTTCACGGAGCCGGGCACCCCATGCTCCCGCGCAGGGGTTCCAAGAATCTGAGCGTTTTCTCCTGTTTCCTCCCCACCACAACAGCGAGTATAACGCACTAATCCTTCAACCGAATAAGCAACGAACAGCTAATCCAATCCGACTCATAAAGAAAGCCGTAATCCGGTTAAAACCATGCTAAACGAACGTTCACAATAACTGGAAGCCAGCGTATAATTCAAATCACAATCACGCTTCAATAAGAAACAACACATACGGCCTAGTTCCGATATTCTCGGAAGCGGGGGAACCAATCTTTTGGGGTTAATCCTGAGTGATCAGGAGGGATGAGGAAATGTCTTCTCTGCCATCCTACCCGTCAGCTAACCTCGTCGGCCAAAGCAGGGAAGGTCATGGATGGATAAAGTCTAGGCATTTTATGCGCAACAAGGGGATTCCTTGCGGGCGTGTGATAGGCCGATACAGGCTTTTTCTTTGGGACCTTTGTTCTGGAGAAAAAGGATGGATCGGTCTATTTTTTTATGGAAATATCGACGAGCAGCTTACGCGATACAGTCGTGAAGGAAATGGTGTGGATCGCTGGGAGGCAGTCGGTACGACATAAACCGCTGACAATCGAAATCGGGAAGACAGAGTACAGGGAGTCCTGACAATGGACGCCAGGTATTCCGTAAGCCTGCGGATTTTCTACACGAGTAAAAATCAAGCGTGCCTGCTTAGGTTTGCTGGAGTGTGGAAGCTTCGCGGGCTTTTTACATTTACGAAAAAACGAAGGATGAGGGATATCATGTCCAAAATGAAAGTCCATCAACTTACAAAAGTGTTTGGCAAGCAGCCCGAGCTGGCCTTGAAGCTGCTGGCGGAAGGACGTAAAAAAGAACAAATTTACAAGCAAACCGGCCAGTCCATCGGTGTCAATCAGGTCAGCTTTGAAGTCGAGGAAGGCGAAATCTTCGTCATCATGGGCCTATCCGGCAGCGGCAAATCAACCTTAATCCGACTGTGTAATCGACTGATTGACCCAACGAGCGGAAGCATCGAGATCGATGGGGAAGAGATCGTGGCCATGAAGGCGACAGCTTTGCGCGAGGTGCGGAGGAAGAAGCTCGGGATGGTTTTCCAAAACTTCGCCCTGTTTCCGCAGCGGACGGTACGGGAAAACGTGGAGTTTGGTTTGGAGATTCAACAAGTACCACCAGGGCTCCGACAAGAAAAAGCACGGGAAGCGCTCGCGCTCGTTGGATTGACCGAGTGGGAAAATGCGTACCCAGATCAATTGAGCGGAGGTATGCGTCAACGAGTCGGATTGGCGCGGGCGTTGGCTAATAATCCAGATATTCTCTTGATGGACGAAGCGTTCAGTGCACTGGACCCGCTCATTCGAAAAGATATGCAGGATGAGCTGCTGGAGCTTCAGATGACGATGAAAAAGACGATCCTGTTCATTACACATGACTTGCATGAGGCGTTGCGACTGGGCGACCGGATTGCCTTTATGAAAGACGGGCAGATCATTCAAATCGGCCGCCCAGAAGAAATCCTGGCTGACCCAGCGGATGAATTCGTGCGGAAGTTCGTGGAGGATGCCGACCTGTCCAGGGTGCTCGTTGCTGAAAATGTGATGAAACGGGCAGAAGCAATCACGCCTGACAAAGGGGCCCGAGTGGCACTGCAACTCATGATGGATAATGGCGTGTCCAGCTTGTACGTCGTGGACAAAAAGCGCACACTGCTCGGATTGATTACGGCGTATGACGTATCACTCGCGATCAGTACGGGAGATTCGCTGGAGGCAATCATGAAAACCGACCTCCCTACCGTTTCGCCTGACGCACGTCTGCACAGCTTGTTCCCGATGATGGCAGACCTGCATGTCCCGATTGCGGTAGTGGGCGAGCAGCAGCGTTTGTTGGGTGTCATCGTAAAAGGAGCGGTGCTAGGCGGGCTGGTAGGCAAAGTCAATGTCCAAGAACATCAGAGAGCAGAGGTGATGAGTGATGGACGTCGTGCCTAAGCTACCGATTGGCGGTTGGATGGAAGGGTTCGTGGAGGTGCTGGGCCAGTACAAAGGGGTATTGTTTGATCCGGTGGCTATCGTCATTTCCACGATGGTGACTTACTGTTCTACGGTTTTGGCAGAGATACCTTCGCTGATTCTCATCTTGCTGCTGGGGGCCGCTGCGTGGGTTTTTGCAGGGAGAGCGTCCATGGTCTTTACGGTTGTTGGACTTTCTCTCATCCACAACTTGGGGTACTGGGATGAAACGATGGAGACATTGGGACTCGTCCTCACTGCCACCATGATTTCGATCGCTATCGGGATTCCGGTGGGCATTCTTTGCGCGAGACACGATACGTTTCGCAATCTGGTTACGCCAGTACTGGATTTGATGCAGACGATGCCAGCGTTCGTTTATTTGATTCCCGCCATCTTTTTCTTCGGTTTGGGCGAGGTGCCGGGAGTTATTGCCTCCGTTATTTTTGCTTTGCCGCCAATCGTGCGTCTTACGAACTTAGGCATTCGTCAGGTCCCAGCGGAAATGGAGGAAGCGGCGGACGCCTTTGGCGCAACTGGGTGGCAAAAGCTCGTGAAAGTGCAGCTGCCGTATGCGAAATCGACGATCTTGGCGGGCGTCAATCAGTGCATCATGCTCGCCCTGTCGATGGTGGTCATAGCGGCTATGATCGGGGCGAAAGGCTTGGGTGCAGATGTGTATCGTGCCGTATCGCAAGTGGATATAGGAAGAGGATTCGAGGCGGGGCTATCCATCGTGATCATCGCTATCGTCCTGGATCGGCTTACCCAACATGCAGGAAAAAAGGAGAGAAACACATGATGAACAAAATGATTCCAGCTTTCTTGGCAGGGATGATGGGAGCAACAGCTTGGCTCGCAGGCTGCTCTAGTCAAAACACAAACACACAAATACCGACAGCAACGGTGGTCGATCCTATTGCTTCTGAGACGTCGGACAACGCGTTAGGAGAAAAGCTCGACTACAAAATCATCGGAATCGACGCAGGAGCAGGCTCGATGGTAAAGACAGAGGAAGTCATGAACCTGTATGGCTTGGATAAATGGCAGCTTGTCGAAGGCTCAGATGCAGCGATGACAGCCGCTTTGATCAAGGCGTACGAAGCGAAGGAACCAATTATCATAACGGGCTGGACGCCGCACTGGATGTTTAAAAAGATGGATTTGAAATACTTGGCGGACCCAAAGAACGGCTTTGGCGGAGCGGAACAAATCCATACCATCGTGCGCAAAGGGCTGAAAGAGGATCAGCCTGCTGCCTATCAATTTCTGGATAAGTTCTGGTGGGAGCCAGCTGATATGGAGTCGGTCATGGTTCAAATGATTGACGGAAAAGATCCGGAAGTGGCCGCTGCGGAATGGGTAAAAAATAACGAAGCCAAAGTGGCGAAATGGGTGGAGGGCATACAGCCTGTCCAAAAAGAGAAGCTGACTCTCGCTTATGTAGCATGGGATTCCGAGATTGCCAGCTCGCACGTCGTCGAGCATGTGCTGGAACAGAAGCTGGGGTATGAAGTCGAGTTGAGTCAGGTGCAGACTGGACCGATGTGGGCAGGAGTGGCAATTGGGGATGTGGATGGAATGGTTGCGGCGTGGCTGCCGTCTACGGATACGAGCTATTTGAAAAAATTTGGTGGGCAAATCGAGGATTTGGGTCCGAATCTCGACGGAACCAAAATCGGACTCGTGGTTCCTTCGTACATGAACATCTCGTCCATTGAGGATCTCCAATAAGAAAGGGGAGGTGCTGCTATGAAGCATTATTTTGTAATGGGCAGAGGGGAAGCTTTCACTTCTTTTGTCCAGACACTCTGCTGCGACAGTTTGCCTGCATTTTGGGGAAGGAATCCAGGTGCCTTTTCATTGACGGTGGGGTCTGGAGACAAGACGATTCAGCGTTTTTTGCCCATCTCATTTGACGAGTGCTACCGCGATCAGGAATCTTTGCTGATATACCAATCCGTCTACATTTTTCCAGATGAGTGGGCAGAGGGACGAGACTTCGTTACACTGTTCAGGCAACTGGGTTCCTGCCGGATTTTTGTGATGACACAGGAGCATCGGAACGCGATGTTATACAAGGCGCTCGGGGCGAATCACGTCATCGTGAGCCAGCCCGGTTATAAGGGCTACGGCTGGTTGGCTGAACAGATGAGTGGCTAGGAGAGAAATAGAAAAGGCTCCGCCTGCACATGAGGTGGAGCCTTGTTTTCGTAAAATTAGCCCAACATTTTTTCGAGGTCTTTGTCCAATACATAAACTTCGATCCGTTCACCCATCTTCGTGCTGATGTCGCTATGGCTCGATAGTACCTTACAGCTGGTCAGCTTTTCTACGATTTCTTCTGATTCTTCGCTGTACATTTCACGAAGAACCTCGCGCATTTCTTTGACGATGCGGCGACCTTTATCGTGACTGGACAGATGCTTTTCTTCGACGGTGAGAACGCCCTTGAACCTAGCGATGACCATATCACCGACGATGTAAGTCTTCGCTTCCTGTGGACCTCGTCCAATCAGTTCGCGCTGAAATTTTATGAATGCTTCGCTGATTTCGGCTTCCAGCTTTTTTTTGTTAGAGATGGCCAAATGCCATACCTCCCATAATTTATCATTGTGCCTAATATTACTCAGCAGTCTTGGGACTGTCAAACAAATAGGCTGATAATGTGAAAACGCAAGAGAAACGATGAAATATCATGATCGGATGAGGCCTGATAGGTTTAAACCGCTTACACGGATAAAGAATGCAAAAATCGTGTGAAAAAGACTGAAATAGGACATTAACATCCGATTATGCCGGACGTATAATGAGATTCGTAACCAACAATTGCAAAATATGGCCAAATCCCGAGGCACTCGGGAACGGAGGACCCAATCAGTAGGGGTTAATCCCACGAATGAATCGTGGGAGGGATGAGAAACTCTTTCGCCATCCTACCCGTCAGCTAACTTCGTCGGCTAAAGCGAGGGAGGTCTAAAGACCGCCTGTTTGAGGAGGCCTTTTTGTTATCCATTGAGGGACAACAAGGGTTGACTCGAAACGTTACGCAGGTCTTTTCGTTTTGCTCAAAAACGGCCAATGACCGTTTTACTCACAAGTAAATAGCTGTTTTCGGAAAAAGGAAACGGGAGACAAAACGCAAAGAAGGCAACTTCAAGTCGGCTGGGCGTTAGGTAGACCAATGAGTACTTTTTCTCCGATACAAAGAATCGTTTTGATTTGCCGCGAAAAGGCGGGCGACTTGTTTCGTCTGTTTATCTTTCGCTCGGTCAAATGTGGCGATCTTTCGGGGAAATCGTAAGCATTGGTCTATTTTTTTCCCAACTGGCAGGTTTTTTTCAAAAAAGGAAGCCTGTACAGGGGAAGCGAGAGAGACGAGTCGGCCAGACTTTACGGGATAGTCAGTACCAGAAAAAAGGAGGGACATGGCATGGACGTGGTTTCCATACTGCTCTTGGCGCTTTCATTCGGTGTATTTTTTGCACTCATCAAGTTTTGTGACGCCGTGGTAAGAGAACAGGGAGGGAAAGAGAAATGATCTGGTTGCTTTTGATTATGGCAGGGCTTGCGATGTACCTGTGCCACGCATTGATTTACCCGGAAAAATACTAGGGGTTACCCGAATCATTCGTTTATTTGGAACCATTTTTTAGAGGGAGTAGGAGGAACTGTCGTGGACTTTATACAAATAGCGTTGGTTTTGGTCGTGCTTTTCGTGCTCGCCATACCGATGGGAAAATATTTGGCACGCTCCTTTTCGCTGGAGACGACTCGATTGGACCGTGTTTTTGGCGGGGTGGAAAAAGCGATATACAAGCTGTCTGGCATTCGCGTAGCAGATATGACCTGGAAGCAGTACGCAATGGCTGTTCTGGTCAGCAATATTTCAATGGTGGCGATTGCTTATCTCTTGCTTCGTTTGCAAGGGATGTTACCTGGAAACCCGAGTGGGATCGCGGCGATGGAGCCGTTGCTTTCCTTTAACACGGCTGTCAGCTTTTTGACGAATACGAATCTTCAGCATTACAGCGGAGAGAGCGGATTGTCGTATCTATCGCAGATGCTGGTCATTATTTACCTGATGTTTACGACCCCAGCGACAGGGATCGCGGTCGTGATGGCCTTTATGCGCGGGCTGACTGGACAACGCAGCATCGGTAACTATTACGTAGACCTAGTACGTGCTCATACACGTGTGTTGATTCCACTGGCGATTGTCGTGACATTGCTTTTGGTGTCCCAAGGCGTGCCACAGACGATGGAGCCGACCGCAACAGCGACAACCATTAGCGGGACGGAGCAACAAATCGCTCGTGGTCCGGTTGCTTCACTCGTATCGATTAAGCATTTAGGAACAAACGGGGGCGGATTCTTCGGGGTAAACTCCTCGCATCCATTTGAAAACCCGACACCGCTAACAAACGTGATCGAAATTTTGTCGATGTTCTTGATCCCAGCGGCACTGCCGTTCGCATTCGGCTTCCTGGCGAAGAGCCGCAAGCAAGGCTGGGTTATTTTTGGAGCGATGTTCGTGATGTTTCTGGCGTTCCTGATCACGGCCTATGCCAATGAAGGAAACGGCAACCCTGCGCTAGAGCGGGTTGGCCTGTCACAAGAAATGGGCAGCATGGAAGGAAAAGAAGTCCGATTTGGCATCGCACAAAGCGCCTTGTTCACTGCCGTGACAACAGCGGCAACGACAGGAACCGTGAACAACATGCACGATACATTGACACCACTTGGCGGCTTGGTTCCGCTGGGTGAAATGATGCTCAACTGCGTATTCGGGGGAGATGGCGTCGGAACGATTAACATTTTGATGTATGCGATTTTGGCTGTATTCTTGGCGGGCTTGATGGTAGGGCGTACGCCTGAATTCCTCGGCCGCAAGATCGAAGGAAAAGAGATGAAGCTGATCGCCATCGCGATTCTCGTTCATCCCCTGATTATTTTGGCGCCAACCGCCATTGCATTGGCAACAGAAATGGGATCGTCCGCAGTGTCGAACCCAGGATTCCACGGCATTTCACAAGTGCTGTACGAGTACACTTCTTCCGCAGCCAACAACGGTTCCGGTTTTGAAGGATTGGGCGACAACACGCCATTCTGGAACATTTCTACGGGACTCGTCATGCTGTTCGGCCGATACGTCTCGATTATTACGATGCTGGCGGTAGCAGGCTCCTTGCTCGCAAAAACGCCGGTACCGGAAACGATGGGTACACTTCGCACAGACAATAGTGTATTCACAGTGATTTTGATTGCGACGGTGGTGATCGTAGGCGCACTGACATTCCTGCCTGTGCTTGCTCTCGGCCCAATCGCCGAGTGGCTTACGATCCGATGATAAGAGGAAGTTTAATAGCTCACTTTGAACTTCGATTTGAAAATGAATACTAGAGGCAAAGGAGTAATTTTCCATGAGTAGAACGCGCACGGTTGCGCTTCCTAAAGATTTGTATCAACGGGCCTTTGTCGAGTCCTTCAAAAAACTGGACCCGCGTGTGATGATGAAAAATCCAGTCATGTTCGTGGTAGAGATCGGGTTCTTCATTACACTTCTCCTGACGTTTGTGCCGAATTTGTTTGGGGGAGCTTCGGACCCGTTTTACAACGGCGTCGTCAGCTTGATCCTGTTCGTGACGATTTTGTTCGCCAACTTCGCAGAAGCCTTGGCAGAAGGGCGCGGCAAAGCACAGGCAGAGAGCTTGAAAAAAACGAAGCAGGACACGCAAGCAAAAAAAGTGGGGAAAGATGGTCGCATGCAAGTCGTCAGTTCCACAGAACTGCGAAAGGGCGATCTGGTCATCGTGGAAGCAGGCGAGCTGATTCCATCCGACGGGGAAATCGTCGAGGGTGTCGCCTCTGTGGACGAATCAGCGATTACAGGTGAATCCGCTCCGGTCATTAAAGAAGCAGGTGGCGATTTCAGCTCTGTCACGGGAGGCACACGTGTCGTCAGTGACCGCATCCGCGTCCGTGTGACGACTGATCCCGGCGAATCGTTTTTGGATCGCATGATTTCGTTGGTGGAAGGTGCGAAGAGACAGAAGACTCCGAATGAAATTGCGTTGAATACGCTGTTGGTCAGCTTAACATTAATTTTCTTGATCGTTTGCACGACTTTGCTGCCGATAGCCAACTATGTACATGCAGCCATTCCGGTTGCGACACTGATTGCTTTGCTCGTTTGCTTGATTCCAACCACGATTGGCGGACTCTTGTCAGCGATTGGGATTGCGGGGATGGACCGGGTCACGCAGTTTAACGTCATCGCCATGTCGGGTAAAGCGGTTGAGGCGTCTGGTGACATCAACACTATTATTTTGGATAAAACGGGAACGATCACGCATGGTAACCGGATGGCTGCCGAGTTTGTCACCGTAGGCAACACCAAAAGCACGGAATTGAACCGAGTAGCTGCACAAAGCTCAGTCCATGACGAAACACCGGAAGGACGCTCTGTTGTAGAGCTGGCGAAAAAACAAGGTCTGGCACCTGCTGAACTGGAATTGCCCGGTTCCGAAGGCGTGGAGTTCCGCGCTGAAACAAGAATGAGCGGGACGAATCTGGCAAACGGGGTCATCATCCGTAAAGGAGCCGTCGATGCCATCAAGAAATACGTGGCAGAGCAAGGGGGCAACATTCCTGCTGATTTGGATGAAAAAGCAAACCGGATTGCAACGGCTGGCGGCACGCCATTGGCTGTAGTAGAAGGCAATGCGATTCTCGGATTGATTTATTTGAAGGATACCGTAAAGCCAGGGATGCGCGAACGCTTTGAAGAGCTGCGCCGGATGGGAATTCGTACGGTCATGTGTACGGGAGATAACCCGCTGACAGCAGCGACGATTGCCCGCGAAGCTGGTGTGGACGATTTCGTAGCGGAAGCCAAGCCGGAAGACAAGATTGCGTTGATCCGTAAAGAACAAGCGGCAGGCAAGCTGGTCGCCATGACAGGTGATGGTACGAATGACGCGCCAGCTCTCGCACAAGCCGATGTTGGTCTGGCGATGAATACAGGAACGGTAGCGGCAAAGGAAGCAGCGAACATGGTCGATCTGGATTCTGACCCGACCAAAATCATCGAGGTCGTTGCGATTGGCAAGCAGCTTTTGATGACACGCGGTGCATTGACGACGTTCAGTATCGCCAATGACGTAGCGAAATACTTCGCGATCATTCCTGCGATGTTCATGCTGGCGATCCCACAAATGAGTGCGCTCAACATTATGGGCTTGGCTACACCGCAAAGTGCGATTTTATCCGCGTTGATCTTCAATGCGATCATCATCCCGATCCTGATTCCGTTAGCGATGAAAGGTGTGAAATACACGCCGATGAGTGCGACAAAGCTGCTTAGCCGCAACCTGGTGATCTATGGCTTGGGAGGAATTATCGTTCCGTTCGTGGGTATCAAGCTGATTGACTTGATTTTGAGTGGATTGAATTTAATTTAATTCATATTGAAAAAAGAAAGCTCAGGTGAACCGATATGATTTTGAAAAATTTACGTCTCAGCCTCATTTTGCTGCTGATTTGCGGCGTTGCCTACCCGCTGGCGATGACAGGGATTGCACAGGTTGTCATGCCTGCACAAGCAAGTGGCAGTCTCATCACCGATGGGAGCGGCAAGGTGGTCGGCTCCGAGCTGATTGGGCAGACCTTCACCGATCCGAAGTACTTCTGGGGACGCATTTCTTCTATTGATAACAATGCGTCAGGCTCTGGCTCGAACAACTACGCGCCATCCAACCCGGCCCTGATCGAACGTACGCAAAAGGATATCGCCGCATTTCTAGCAGCGAATCCTGGCGTGAAGCAGGAAGACATCCCGGCTGATTTGCTGACTAACTCCGCTTCCGGTCTGGACCCGCATATCTCGCCAAAGGCTGCCCAAATACAAGTAGAGCGTGTAGCCAAGGCGCGCAATCTCGAACCGGTACAACTCCAGGCACTGATTGAAGCGAATACAGACGGAAGAAGCTTGGGTGTATTCGGAGAGCCGCGTGTCAATGTAGTGAAGCTGAATTTGGCCTTGGACGAATTGAAGAAGTAAAGATAGAAGGAGGGCTGCGAGATGGTAGAGCAGTTTCGGCGAAAGTCCCCGGAGGAAATCTTGCAGTCCATCTCCAGAATGCACCGGGGCAGGCTGAAAATCATTCTGGGGGCAGTCAGTGGTGCAGGTAAAACCTATCACCTGCTAATGGAAGGGCAGTCGCTTAAGAGAAAAGGGATTGATGTGGTCGTAGCTGGCTCAGGTGAGGCCACTCATCCCAAGCTGGCGCAAAAGCGGGAGGGCTTGGAGCAAATCGAGCCAATCAACTGGCATTCTCTCGGGGAAGCGAGACATGATCTGGACGTTGCAGCCATTATCGAGCGAGATCCGGAAGTTGTGCTCGTAGACGGTTTGGCTCATCGCAATCGTCCAGATGCCCCGCGTCCAACCCGGCTCGAAGATGTTCAGTTTTTGCTGAATAACAATATTAGTGTGATTGCGACGGTCAACATTTACGAGTTAGCCGGGATGAAAGAAATGGCGGAGCGACTGACGAAGGCAGAAGTACGGATTGACCAGTGTGTTCCTGAGGATACGCTTGCCATGGCTGACGAGGTGAAATTGCTCGACGTCACGCCAGAAGCCATTCTGAAACGGCTGCAAGAAGACGACCGCAACCCAACTCGAACCCAGCATCCGTTGTTTCGCAGAGACAATCTGCATATGCTGCGGGAACTCGCTCTTCGGTTCGTAGCTACGGGCGTAAACGAGGATTTGGAGGATTATCGGGAGAAGCACGGCATGGTGGGGGCTTCAGGAGCCACAGAGAGGGTGCTGGTTTCTGCCCAGTATCATTGGAACGGCTCGATATTGGTTCGGCGCGGACAACAGGTTGCCAAGCGGCTCGGCGGAGAGCTCTTGGTCGTCTGTTTTCTCCCTTTATCCAAAAAGCTGACGAAAGAAGAAGCGACTTTTAAGAGATCCATCGGAAAGCTCGTGGACAAAGTCGGTGGTACCTTTGAAGAGCAGATGCTTGCACGTGAAAAGGACGTAGCAAATGAGCTCGTCGCCTATGCGATGGAGAATAATGTGACCCGCATCGTCATGGGGCAGTCTAAGCGTACGCGCTGGGACGAGATATGGTACGGCTCCATCGTCCATAAGATTCTTCGGCAAACGAAAAATATTGATATCTTGATCGTGGCAGATCGTTCCGAGCGAGACGGTGAGCGCGTCATGCCGACCAAGCGAGAACAGGCGGTAACGGTCAATCCGTACCGACGACTCTCCGATGAGGAGATGCAGCAAGAAATCGGGAAAATCAAGCGCGGGACGCTAAAAGTATATGTAGGAGCCGCACCAGGTGTCGGCAAGACATACACGATGCTCCGAGAAGGTAACGAGCTAGCTGAAAATGGCATCGACGTGGTGATTGGGCTTTTAGAAACGCATGGACGAAAAGAAACCATTGAGCAGGTAGGGAGACTTCCTCTTATCCCGCGCAAGCGCATCCCGTATAAAAATGTGACGCTAGAAGAAATGGACACAGACGAAATTATCCGGCGAAATCCGGAGGTCGTACTGGTGGATGAGCTGGCACATACGAACGTGCCGGGAAGCGCCTATGAGAAGCGATATCACGATGTCGAGAAGATTTTGGCTGCGGGTATTTCTGTCATATCCACGATGAACATTCAGCACTTGGAGAGCTTAAACGACAGCGTCGAGCAAATTACGGGAATCCGCGTTCGAGAGACGGTGCCGGACCATATTCTGCATCAGGCAGATGAGGTAGAGCTGATTGATATTTCACCCAAAGCGCTACGCCAGCGGATGCGGGAGGGAAATATTTACGCGATGGAAAAGGTGGAGCAGTCACTGACCAACTTTTTCAAAACAGGGAATTTGATCGCGTTAAGAGAGCTGGCCTTGCGTGAAGTGGCGGACGACGTCGACGAACGCTTGGAGGCATGGGAGCGACGAACGCTGCGCGGGCCTTGGCGGCAGCAGGAAGTCATTTTTGTCTGTGTGAATTTGCGGGCAGATAGTGAACGATTGATACGCCGAGGGTTCCGAATTGCCTATCGGCTGAAGGCGTCCTGGCATGTAGCTTACGTGCAGGATCATCCGTCGCTGACAGAAGAGGAAGAGACGCAGCTGGCGAAGCTGAAGGCACTAACGGAGCGTCTCGGAGGTCGTTTTGAACGATACGAAGCCCCTTCCCGACGCAAGGTTTTCACCAAGCTAGTTTGGCATATGAACGAAAAAGGAACGACGCAGGTCGTCATCGGGCAGTCGGCACGAACCCGCTGGAAGGAAATTCTCGAGGGTTCGGTCATCCAGCGATTATTGCGGGAGGTCCGACACATGGATGTGCTGGTCGTGGCCGATCACGCACCCGATATGATGTGAGGGAGGGTAATGATGGGCACAGAAAAAGAAGGGCAATGGGACCAAAGCGTGGCAGACGCCTATAGCCGTTTGGAGTGCCTGATACGAGAGCCAACTACGGAGGCAGATTTATTTTCCAGGCTGATACGGATCTATCTGGAGGAAGAAGAGGTGCGCATACGGCAAAAGCTAAAGCGCAAATCCTCACAGCGAATCTCTCGCGTCATGCATGAGCGGGTGGGTGAGTTTTTGTCCGGGCAGTTGAGCGGGCTTTCGTTTCAAGTGATCGATGGTCTCTTGTTTATAAAGAGGGAAGAGCAGCTAGTCGGGGCACTCAAATGCATCCCTGATCTCGGCAGCTACGATACGCCGTCCTGGAATGCGACACTTGCCCGTTTTGCCAAGCAGTATCAGAAGCGGTTCAACCTGGCGCCAGAGAAGCTGCTATTCGTTATCTGCTCGCTTGCCAAAAGCTTGGATGCAGCCCATGCCAAGGAGTTGACCGGAATTGACGTGTGGTGTGGCGCGGCTTTAACGACTCCCGTCTATCGGGATGCGTTGCAGGTGTATGTTAACAAATATGTGGAGCTCATGGACGCTCTCCCGCAGCCTGTACACCAAGTGTATTTTTTAAGTGCAGATGTCCATCCGAATGCACTGGCTTGCCAATTGCTGCGCGGGGAAAAAGCATCCTTGCCAGATCGATGGTTACGACCGTCCGTCGGTGATCTCATCCAATTTTTGCAAGGCAGGCTGTGATATACTTTTAAGGACATTCATACCATGAATTCCTTGGGAGGGACTATTTATCAGAGTAAAAGTGGCTGGTATCCCGCATTTCACAGGAGCATATGTCTCTGGCACAGAATTATCTCCGGACGCGCTTCGTACAGCAGGATTGATCGAGCAGTTGCAGAAGCTTGGCTTGGAAGTGCAGGACGTAGGAAATCTGCATCTTCCCGATGATTTGCCTCGCCATAATATTCCACCAGTTCGTAATTGGCCGGCACCACGCATGTTCTGGGATTTGCTGCAAAAGGACGCGCAAGAGTGGCTCGATACAGACGACTTTGTCTTGATGCTTGGCGGCGATTGCAGCTTGGTCGTTGCAACGGCACAGGCTCATCAGGCTCAGTATCAGGAAAAAGCGTATCTGCTCGTGCTTGACGGTCATCTCGATGCCGTAGTTCCATCGGCCTCTCGCTGTATTGGGGCGGCAGGGATGGGATTGTGGTTTTTGCTTCAGGATCGCGGACAATGGATCGAACCAAGCGGCTGGGATGCAGAGCGAATCCGTCTTGTCGGTTGCCAACAAATGCCCACAGAGACGTATGGCGTAGAGATTATGACCTTGGACCAGCTCACAGAGGGAAGCATCGTGGAACGAATTTCTCATATGCTCCAATCGATCCCGCCTGATGCCAAAATCCTCGTTCATTTCGACGTAGATATCATGCACAAAGACGCGATGCCAGCGGCCTATTCTCCAAGTGAGATTGGATTGTCGCTGTCCGAAGCGGAGGCATTACTGGCAACTGTTTTGCGAGATTCGCGCGTGACTAGTATGGAAGTGACGGAATTCTCAGGGGCAAGGGATACCACTGGCGAGTATGCAAGGAGACTGGTAGAGTTACTCGCTCGGGCACTATCTGCACGTGTTTAAAGCCCTCTCATTTATGAAATAGTAAATTCGATAACGAGTGAGCTCGGCAGACCTGATTTCGTTCAGGCTGTCGAGCTCTTTTTTTGCGTGCTCCTCGTGAACCGAACGATTGTTTCTCGTGAATATTGAGTGAATCTAGGAAAATAAGGAGTGGAGCAGTTATGAAAAAAATGGCATTATGTGTGGCAGCATTGGCAGTCGTTGTATCAACGGGAATCCTCGTGTCCCCGTCGTTTTTCACAAGTAGTCCGGCAGCAGTGGTGAATGCAGCACCGTCTGTGAACACTAGCTTGTTTGTCTCGCAAAAGGCTGGAGATCCTGGAATTTTGCAAGCCGCTCAAAATGGATTTACCCAGCCGCTTGATCTGAAAGTGACCGATCAAGGCTTTATCTTGGAAGCAAAAGAGGTTCTGGCAGACCCGCTGCGTATCAGTATCATCGCCGGGGTAAAAGACAAAGACGGCAAGGCAACAGATGTGTATTGGGATAATTTCCACACCCCCACCCATGAATATCAAGAAATCACGATCAAGGATAAAGCGGGCAAGGTTTTACATAGCTCATCCCCCAATCAAGTGTCGTGGAAAACAAACCAGATAGGCGATTACATCCTGTTTGAACACGAGCTCAGAAGCTATTTTGACGATGGGAACAAGCTGCCGGACGAGTTGGTCGTAGAGTTCCACATGAAAAAGATGGGCAGTACCAAAGGCAACTGGCAGCTGTCGGTACCCGTGAACTTGAAAAAAGCAAAAGCTGCGACGAAAACAGTGGCTGTCAATCAGTCCCATACCTCTCTCCAAGGATTTCAGTTCGATTTGCGAGAGATTACCTTTGCACCGAGTGGAACAGAAGTGGTGATTGATTCGAATAACAAGGACTTCAGCTATCAGCTTGTCAATGAAAAGGGAGTCGTCCTTGGCGCATGGGACTCTGCAGTCGCTATCCATGATGAGAGCATTCAGAAAAACGTAATCAATACGATGAAATGGCGCGAGTCTGCTCCAGTGGAAAAAGGGCTGCGACAATTTCATTACTTCCACGACCTGAAAGAATCGAATGGTCTAACCTTTAAGCTGCATGCTGTTTATACAGAGGAAGAGCCAAGATTCAGCGTAAAGCTGGACCCTGCCAGTGTGGGAGCAAAGCCAGTTACAGCAGAAAAGAATGGGACTCGCTTCACGTTTCACAAGGTATCTAAGGGCAGCGGAGAGGATCGCCACAACATCGAGTTTGAGGGGACGCTAGCGGAAGGAGTAGTGGGAATCTTCCCGTTTGATACATGGTACGTGACGGACGAAAAGGGCAAAAAGTACAGTGCGGTATGCCATATCGAGGAATCCGCCAATCAAAATGGACGGATGAAAGTAAGAGGGAATTTGGAAATCGAGGAGATGAAATCCTTGCCAAAGCAAATGACGATCACCTTTGACAGTATGTTGAAGGAGCATCGCGATGTGAGCTTTGCGGTACCTCTTTTGACAGGAAAATAAAATTTTTCAAAATAACGAGAAAGGATTTTCCAGCTCATTCGTATTAGTGGTGAATCAACCAAATTGGAAGCTGCGCAGCATTCCCCACTGGCTGATCGGTTATAGATGGAGGAGTAGTAGAAATGCCGGACGATCGGGAATTGATCGAGCAAATCCTGGCTGGCAATCATCAGCTGTACAGTCAGATTATCGACAGGTACAAGGGCAAGATCGTGACCTACTTGTACAAAATGATTGGCAACATGCCGGACGCACAGGATTTGGCTCAAGACGTGTTTACCAAAACCTTTTACCTATTGAAAGACTATCGGCCTGAGCACAAGTTTTCTTCATGGCTGTATCGAATCGCGAGCAATCATTGTCTCGATGAAATACGAAGACGCAAAAGGACGGAGCAGACAGCCATAGTGGAGGAACAGATCGTTGATCCACAAACACCTGAGACCGTCCTGCTAAAAAAAGAGCGGGAAGCCCAGCTGGAACGCAGCATCATGCTGCTGGATGAGGAGTATCGCGAGGTGTTCGTCCTGCATTACCTGCAGCGTCTGTCGTATCGGGAAATTAGCGAGCGACTGTCTCTTACGGAGAGCGCTGTACAGATGCGCTTGTTCCGTGCTCGTAAAGAGATGAAGAAAAGCCTGACGAAAACAATGGGAGGGGGAGATATTTATGACATGCTTCATGTTTAATCAATGGAAGCTCTATGCAAATGGCGAGCTCCCCCCTGCCGAAAGAAAAGGACTAGAGCAGCATGCAGTAGAATGCCCACAATGTCAAATCAAGCTACAAGAGTGGGTAGATCACATGCTGGAAGAGGAGTTTTCCGCTTATCCGGAGGTTCCTGTACCCGATACGTTTACAGACGAGGTCATGCGTAAACTGTTCCAAGCAGTTCCCGCACGCACGGCACGGAAGCGCTCCTCCCAAACCAGAAGACAAAGGGGCTGGGACATTGTGAAGAAGACAGGATTGGTAGTAGCAGGACTTACGGCGTTGGTCGTGACAGGTACGGTCGTTTCACCGACATTTGCTAACTATGTGAATAGCTTGTTCCAAATTGAGAAGGATGCGGATAATGGCATGAAAAATGCTGTGGATAAAGGTTTTGTTCAAAAACTTGAGCAACAAGTAACTAATCAAGGAATTACTATCGAAGCAAAAGAGGTAATGGCTGACTCGATGAGAATCGCGGTTATCTATGATGTGTACGACCAGAACGGCAAGCAAATTAAAATTGGTGAAGATGGACACTTACTGAATGCTTATCTGATTGATTCAACAGGGAAAGATTGGTTGGAGGGCGATGGACCAACTTTAGGTGGTCACGGAAAGTATTTTATCGCAGAGCAGCCCTTAAACACTATTTTTGAATCCGCCGAAGCTACTCCGAATCTGTTGACCTTAAAATTAGAACAGACCGAAATCGCTGGGAAAAAGGGAAAATGGTCATTGGAAATCCCTATCGATATGAAGAAAGCCAAGGAAGCGACCAAAACCGTTGTTTTCCAGGATACAGCTTTTCATTCACCACTGGGTATGGAGATTGAACTGGAAAAAATCGAATTTTCCCCGAGTGCGACCCGCCTGATGCTAGAAACTACTCTTGCTAAATCAGCTTATGTAGAAATTGAAGAGGAGCGAGTAGAAGTAACCAGCGAAGGGGCGCAAGTCAAAACAATGGAAAAAAGGCAGGTTCCCATTTTATCAGGAAACGATATTGCGTACGAAATCACAAACGAAAAAGGGGATGTTGTGGCTGCTCGGGATAAGTCGTCGTTGGATGAGGGGATAGCGAAGGAGAAAAACGTGCTCAATATATCTGGATTTACAGGAAAACGACAAGGTGAACATAGCCAGAAGTGGTGGCATACTTTTGGCCCGATTCAGGGTGAACAAAAATTAACGCTTCAGCTCCGAAAAATATATGAAATGAAACGCTCTTCTCCCAAAGTCAAAGTCGATCTGGTTCCAGCAGAACTTAACAAGGAAGCAGCGACTTTACAAGATGAAGCAGGCGGTACCTTTACGCTCTCCTCCTTTGCATTGGAGCCCGCTAGCGGTGACAGGCAAGCGAAGGCTGCGATGACAATAGAGGGTAAATTGGGAAATGCCGTAGTGGATACCGATTCTTGGACGGTAATAGATGAAAAAGGTGAGAGTTACCCCACTCGTCTGGAAACAACCAGTACCAGAGACAAAGATGGTAGAGTGTACATCAAAGGAAAGCTGGATATTATTGGTCTGGAAAAGCAACCGAAAAAGCTCACGGTATCCTATGAGGAATATACAGTGGAGCACAACGTGAATTGGGAAGTACCTATTGAAATCAAATAGCTGGAAGACAAGGTGAAGAGGCGGAGAAATGCCTCTTCTTTTTTATTTGGATAAATGATTCAAAAATTTTTTAAAAGTAGAGAAAGGTTTTTCCAGCAAATCCGTAATAGCTTATGAATCAACCAAAACGGAAGCTGCGCAGCATTCCCCGCTGGCTTGATCTGTGATAGATGGAGGAGTAGCAAAATGCCGGACGATCAGGAACTAATCGAGCAAATCCTGGCTGGCGATCATGAGCAGTACAGACAAATTGTTGACAGATACAAGGGCAAGATCGTTGGCTATTTGTACAGGATGATCGGCAACATGCCAGACGCACAGGATTTGGCTCAAGACGTGTTTATCAAAACCTTTTATCGTTTACACGACTATCGGCCTGAGTACAGGTTTTCTTCATGGCTGTATCGAATTGCGAGCAATCATTGTTTCGATGAAATGCGAAAACGTAAACGGACAGAGCAGGTAGAAATCGATGAGGAGCAGCTGATTGACCCAGACACGCCAGAGACGACTTTGTTGAAAAAAGAACGGGACGCCGAGCTGGAACGCAGCATCATGCTACTGGATGAGGAGTATCGGGAGGTATTCGTCCTGTTTTACCTACAGCGACTGTCGTATCGGGAAATCAGCGAGCGACTGTCTCTCTCGGAGAGCTCCGTTCAGATGCGATTATTCCGTGCCCGCAAAAAGATGAAGGACAGCCTAGAGAAAACGATGGGAGGGGGAGCTATTTATGAAATGCTTCATGTTTAATCAATTGAAGCTATACGTAAACGATGAGCTAGCCCCTGCCGAGAGCAAAGGATTGGAGCAACATGTGGAAAATTGCCCACAATGCCAGAAGTACCTGCAAGAGTGGGTAGAAGGCATGCAAGAAGTGGATTTTTCCGACATTCCAGATGCTCTTGTACCCGATACGTTTACAGATGAGGTCATGGATAAGCTGTCTGATGCAGTTCCTCCACGTTCTACGCGAAAGCACTCCTCCCGAACCAGAAGACAAAGGGGTTGGGATATTGTGAAGAAGACAGGATTGGTAGTAGCAGGACTTACCGCGTTGGTGGTGACAGGAACGGTTGTATCACCTACGTTTGCGAATTATGTGAATAGCTTGTTCCAGATTGAAAAAAATGCGGATAGCGGTATGAAAAATGCTGTCAATAAAGGCCTTGTCCAAAAGCTGGAGCAAAAAGTAACCGATCAAGGAATTACGGTCGAGTTAAAAGAGCTGTTGGCTGACTCGATGAGGATCGCAGTCATCTATGATGTGTACGACGAGAGCGGTAAGAAGATTGAAGATCATAATTTGAATGCGAAGCTAATTGATCAGAACGGTAAGGATTGGTTTGAGGATGATGGAGGAGATAATTGGGGAAGTCATGGAGAGTTTTTCATCACAGAGCGATTTTTGAACGAAATCTTCGAATCAACTGAGGCGACTCCTGACCAACTGACCTTGCATTTAGAACAGACAGAAATCGCAGATAAGACAGGAAAATGGTCATTGGAAGTTCCGATCGATATGAAAAAAGCCAAGGAAGCGACGAAAACGGTTGCCTTCAAGGATACTGTTTTTCAATCGCCGCAGGGGCTCGGGATTGAGCTGAAAAATATCGAATTTTCCCCGAGTGCGACACGGGTCATGCTGGATACCACTTTCCCAAAATCAGCTTATTTGGAGGTTGAACGAACGTCGATCCTGTACGATCGGAAAAATCCGCAAGGCGCCATTGTCACAGAAAAAGAGCGTGATCCTGCTTTTTCGGGAGAGAATATGATGTACGAAATCACCAATGAAAAAGGGGATGTGGTAGCCGCTTGGGATATGAAATCATTGGATGATGAGCTTGATAACAAGGAGAATGTTCTTTTCACACCAAGAACAGAAGAAGAAGCGGAAGAAAGACCAGAAGGCAATGTCTTGAATTGGTGGCATACATTTGGCCCGATACAGGGAGAACAAAAATTAAAGCTTGAGCTAAAGAAAATTTATGAGAAAAAGCTGGCTTCGCCTAAATTTGATCTGGTTCCAACAGAACTAGACAAGAAAGCTGCGACTTTCAAGGATGAGACAACAGGCAGTACCTTTACATTCTCTTCTTTTGCATGGGAGCCAGGTAACGGCGAAGATCTAGGTGAGGCCGTAATGACCATAGAGGGTACATTAGGAAAAGGCATAGTCGAGAACCGCGATTGGTCTGTAAAGGATGAAAATGGGAAGACTTACCCTGCGTCAGTGAGCACAGAAAGCACCAGAGACAAGGACGGACAGGTACAGATCAAAGGTGAGATCTCGATTCCGCGCTTGAAGCAACAACCGAAAAAGCTCACGGTATCCTACGCTACCTATATGATGGAACACGACGTGAAGTGGGAAGTACCGATTGAAATCAAATAGTTCAAAGAAAAGGGAAGAGGCAGACAGTGGCCTCTTCTTTTTCATTTTAGGAGCTACGAGAATTTTTGTCCTGATGATCCAGTCATTAATACCCCGGCAATGATTTATTGGCACATCAGCGGAGCTTTTCGCGTATACCTAATAGGCAATGGGAAAGAGGTGACCACATATGAGCGGATGGCTCGCACTCCTGCTCGTTTCCCTGGCCATCAGCATGGACAGTGTCAGTGTAGGATTGACGTATGGTTTACGGAACATGAGAATGCCCTTTTTGTCGCTCGTTGTCGTTTCCGGTTGTTCGTTTGCTGTTGTCTATGGTGTCATGCTTGTAGGCTCATCCCTCACCGAATGGTTAACACCCGAGATTGGCCAGTATATTGGAGCTGCGGTCTTGATCCTCATGGGTTTGTTTACTCTGTGGCGGCTGATTGAGACAAGGTCAGGGACAGAGGTTCAGGAGTCTACTGCTGCGAGCAACAACGCCGTTGTAGCCGAAGAAAAACAGGAAGAGCAGGAACCCATCGTATTATTGTCGCAGTTCCGCATTTTTGGTGTGATGATCCAGATTTTAAAAGATCCGTCCAAAGCCGATACTGACCGTTCTGGGCATATTATGGGCTGGGAGGCCGTCATGTTGGGGCTTGCTCTGTCTTTGGATGCTTTCGGCGCAGGCATCAGCCTTACGTTTTTGGGATACTCGCCACTGCTTGTCGCTCTCTGTATCGCAGTGATGAGTGCCTTGCTTCTTGTGGTAGGAATTGCTCTCGGCAGCCGTGCAGGAAAAGCCAGCTGGCTGACGCGGCTCACCTGGCTGCCGCCGATTTTGTTGATTTGCATTGGTGTAGCCAAAAGTTTGAAATAACCGACAAACTAACACAGACCCGTCCAGATAAATGGACGGGTTGTTTTATTTTCTAGCTCGTCTGCATACACATGAAAATGAGTGAGATGTGGATGGAGGAGATGTAGGTGGATACACAGCCAATTCGAAAATGGTACACGCTGGCGGCGGCCGACGTGACCGAAGCCCTTCATAGTGATGCTGCGCAAGGGTTGACTCAGCAGGAGGCGGAGCGGCGACTGGCTAAACAAGGTGCCAACCAGTTGGCTGAACAAAAGCGAAAGCCTCTCTACTCGGTCTTTGTTGATCAGTTCAAGGATTTTATGGTACTCATCCTGTTCATTGCAACGTTGATCTCGTACTTCCTCGGAGAGTACCTGGATGCGATTGCGATTATTGCGATCATCCTCATTAACGGCATCCTCGGTTTTATTCAGGAGGCCAAGGCTGAGCGATCCTTGCAAGCGCTAAAGGAGCTGGCATCCCCGATGGCGCGTGTCATCCGGGGTGGTAACATTTCCATGATACCGGCTTCGCGGCTGGTACCTGGTGACCTGGTGCAATTGGAGGCCGGGGATCGTGTTCCCGCAGATTTGCGTTTGCTTTCGGCCAATCGGCTAGAGGTAGAGGAGTCTGCATTGACAGGAGAGTCTGTTCCCGTCGGAAAAAACGTGAAAAGACTGGAGACAGCCCAGGCCTCCACTGTACCGCTTGGCGACCAAAAAAATCTCGCGTTCATGGGTACGATGGTGACCGGAGGAACAGGGAGCGGTATCGTCGTAGCGACAGGGATGAGCACAGAAATTGGGAAAATCGCGCACTTGATGAATACAGCGGAAGAAGCAGAAACGCCTTTGCAGCTGCGCTTGGAGCAAATGGGCAAGATTCTTGTGGTCGTCGCACTGCTGTTGACGATTGTGGTCATTGCTGCTGGTGTCTGGCATGGTCATGAGCTGTTTACGATGTTCCTCGCCGGGGTGAGTCTCGCAGTAGCGGCGATTCCGGAAGGCTTGCCGGCGATTGTGACTGTCGCGCTAGCGCTTGGCGTCCAAAGGATGATCCGCCGCAATGCGATCGTACGCAAGCTGCCATCAGTCGAGACGTTGGGCTGCGCCTCTGTTATTTGCTCCGACAAAACAGGGACCTTGACTCAAAATAAAATGACCGTTACCGAAGTGTGGCACAGCGATTCCACGTATGAGGTGAGCGGTAGCGGCTACGCACCAGAGGGAGCCTTTCACTACCTGGGGAAAATGGTATCTCCCGCCCGTGACGGGGCTCTCACGCAAATGATCCGAATCGCAGACCGATGCAACAATGCCCGTTTGACATGCGAGGAGCAAAGCACGCGCAATTTGCTTGGAATGGGCAAGGCATCACGCTTTTGGCAAGTCATAGGCGATCCGACTGAAGGTGCTCTCAAGGTGCTTGCCGCGAAGGCATTGGGCGGCAATACAGAGCGTACCACCCCAAAGAATCAGGGACAGCGTGTGGAGGAGCTCCCCTTTGATTCTGACCGCAAAATGATGTCCGTCGTCGAAAAGGGGATGGACGGTGTGTATTCCCTGCTGACCAAAGGCGCGGCGGAGGCATTGCTGGCGAGATCGACACATATTTTGTGGAAGGGTGAGCTCATTCCACTCTCCGCAACGCTTCGTCACCAGGTACTGGAGCAAACGGAACAGATGGCGGGCAAAGCGTTGCGCGTACTAGGCTTCGCCTATAAGACACTGCAAGGCTATCGCCCGGGACAGCCGATTGGCTCTCTGGAAAACAATCTTGTCTTTGTCGGATTGGCCGGGATGATCGATCCACCGCGTGAAGAGGTGCGTCCAGCGATCGATCTTTGCCATCAAGCAGGGATCAAGACAGTCATGATTACAGGCGACCATAAGGTGACAGCAGAAGCAATCGCCCGTCAGATTGGTTTGATGCGTGGCTACGGAGAAGTATTGGAGGGGCGGGAGCTGGATGGCATGTCAGATGAGCAACTCGCAGAGTATGCGGAGCGAGTGACTGTCTATGCCCGTGTGTCTCCTGAGCACAAGCTTCGGATCGTCCGTGCCCTGCAAAGCCAAGGACATGTTGTCGCCATGACCGGGGACGGTGTCAATGATGCTCCTGCGATCAAGACCTCAGACATTGGGATCGCGATGGGGATTACCGGTACGGATGTGACGAAGGAAGCGGCCGATCTCGTGCTGCGCGACGATAACTTCGCCACGATTGTTGCCGCCGTCGAGGAAGGGCGTAACATCTATGACAACATTCGAAAATTCATCCGTTATTTGCTGGCGTCCAACGTAGGCGAGATTCTCGTCATGTTTTTTGCAATGCTCCTTGGGCTTCCTTTGCCTTTGGTGCCGATCCAGATCTTGTGGGTCAATCTCGTGACGGATGGTTTACCGGCCATGGCGCTGGGCATCGATCAGGCGGAAAAAGATACGATGTATCAGAAGCCGCGCAACAAGGCAGAGAACATATTCAGCCGAGGGTTGGGCTGGAAAATTATTAGCCGTGGCTTTCTCATCGGGGCCATGACGCTGCTCGCGTTCTGGCTGACCCTCAAAGAGAATCCGAATGACTTGGTGCATGCCCAAACGGTCGCTTTCGTCACGTTGGTGATGGCGCAGCTGATTCACGTTTTCGATTGCCGGAGTCAATACAGTGTTTTTCACCGCAATGTATTTGAAAACAAATACCTTGTTTGGGCCGTACTTTCGTCGATCGTGCTCGTGATCGGTGTCGTATACATGGAGGCACTCCAGCCGATCTTCAAAACAACGGATCTGAATCTGCGCGATTGGGCATTAATTTTAGTCACGGCGGGAGTTCCTACGTTTGTCGCGGGAATCGGTGGGGTGCTTACCGGCGGCAGACAGCGCACAAGCAAAGAAAAAAAACCAGCTATGCGTACGGTTCGTCCTGACTAACCGAGCCGCCAAAGGGGAGAGGGGGCCATCGTGCGTGTGAGAAGGGGAGGATGGAAAAGACGCAGAAGGAGAATTTTTGCTGGGATCCTGCTAATCATTGTGGTATTGATTGTTTTGTTTATCGTTGTGGAACGCAGGGTGGAGCCGACGTTGATGCTGATTGCCCAGGCCAAGGCAGAGCAGGTCGCCAAGCTCGCGATTACCGATGCAGTCACCAAACGCATGACCCAGCAGGGTGTCGACGTCAACGAAGTTGTCATCATGGAGAAGGACGAGAGTGGTAGCATCAAAGCGGTGAATTTTAATTTCAAAGAGTATTCCCGGATTGTGGGGGAAACGACAGCCCGTATTCAAAATCGCTTGAAGGAATTCGAGCAGGAGCACGTCCAGACAACCATACCACTAGGCTTGGCTACCAAAAACGTCTTTCTGGAGCACATTGGGCCTGATATTCCGGTGTCGTTCGTTCCGATTGGCGCCGTCAAAACGAAGCTGGAAACAGGCCTGAAGCAAGCCGGGATCAATATGGTGCTGGTGACTGTCTACATTCACGTCGAAGTCGATTTGCGGGTCATTATCCCGTTTGCGACCAAGCAACAAACGGTCACTACACAAATCCCAGTCTCCGAAGCCCTGATCGTCGGCAAGGTACCGACTTATTTGTACGACAATCCATCCGGGAAGCCCGATGTGCCGATGCCGCGAACGGACCAAGTCCCAAGCAACCCGATCCCAAGCCAGCCGTGATGTTTTTCGCTTATACATGAAGGATTTACACATCTATGAAAAATTTGTTGAAACGTTTCTGAAAGGGTGCCGTCCAATGAATAGAGACACACAAAAACAAACAAGCACATTGGAGGCATAAACAATATGAAAACATTCCGTACAGGTATGATGACAATCGCGGCACTGGCCGCTTTGGGAACTAGCGTGGTATCCGCAACCTCCGAACCAGTAAAAGAGCTTTCTGTTAACATAAACGGTCAAGCAATCGCACAAGATGCGATCTTCGATAAAGGTCAACAAACCGTACTGGTTCCACTTCGTCCTGTTGCTGAAGCTCTTGGTTTCAAAGTAAGCTGGAACGACAAGGAAAAAGCAGCAGAAGTGCAAAGAGGCGCGATCACCAGCTACGCAAAAGAAGGAGAGGATCGCTATCCTTTCGCAAAAATGTACAAAACGCTGGGAGCAGAGCCTCGCGTACTGAATGGCAGCACCTATGTGCCAGTTAAATTCGTAGACGAAATCCTGCAAGCAGACGTGAATGTAACCGATGATACAGTGACTGTAGTGGAGGACGAAATCGCTCCTATGCGCACAGGTACCATTACAAACATCAACAAATCCGATAAAGGCTACTCGGTTACACTGAACATCTATGAGTCTGGCATCATCCTGCACCTGACAGCAGACACCAAAATTACGGATGAAGCTGGTAAAGTACTGAAGCCAGAAGACTTGAAGCTGGGTATGGCCGTAGATGCTACGACCGAGAAATTCATGGCAATGAGCTTGCCGCCACAAACGAGTGCGCTCAGCATTACGGTAAAAGGCGGCTTGGAGACTCAGGACATCCTGGGAACAGCGGGAAAAGTAGAGAGCATCTCTGCTGACAAAGATGGCAACTACAAAATGCTCGTAGAGGGTCGCGGTATTACCGGAACCTCCCAAGAAAAAATCAACCTGAACATTACCGAAAAAACGGTGATCATCAATGCGCGAGACAACAAGGTACTCTCGCCAGCTGAGCTGAAAGAGGATATGCAAGTAGTTGCCTTCTACGGCCCAATGATGACGAAGAGCCTGCCGCCTATAGGCACTGCTGAAAAAATCGTAGTAGAGTAAGAGGAAGTACGGGATGGCATTTGCTGTCCCGTTTTCTTATGTTCAGGGAATTCCCTGATACACTTTCTTTTATGGAAACTTTACAATAACGTTAGGATGATTGTCTCAAAAGGAGGAGCCATGGGTACGTCGAGTGAAGTGCTTTCCCTGATGCAGTCCATCTTTGCCAACGTCAGCGATGCGATCCTGGTGATTGATCAGGAGGGACGAATCGTAAAAGCCAATGCTGCGTTGGAGCAGATGACGGGCTGGACAGAAGAAGAGCTGATTCGAGATAAACATATTTGCGAGCTGTGTCTCGGAATGGCAACGTGTATGGAAGAAACGAGCTGCGCGGATTGCTTTTTTAAGCGCGTGCAAATGCCTTCATTCGAAATGAGGCTCCGAACGAAATCGGGTGTGGATTACCCTGTCGCTGCCAGCTCAGCGAGGCTAGAGGATGAATCGCAGGGGAAGCTGGTCATGATTTTGCGTGATATGTCTGCGCAACAGCGAGTAGAAAAAGAGCGCTACCAGTACAAGCTGACGAATTTTGCGATCCAAGCACAAGAAGAAGAGCGAAAGCGCATCGCCCGGGAGCTGCATGATGGCGTAGGGCAGGCGCTTTATAGTATTTTAGTGGGACTAAACGTAGTCAGACAACGAGAATTGAGCGAGCCGGTTATGCAGCATGTCGCGGAATTGGTGAATATGACTTCCAAGGCGATGGAGGAAGTGAAGCGTATGGCACTGGAGCTGCGTCCATCTGCACTGGATGATCTCGGTTTACTGCCTGCCTTACGTTCGTTGATGAAACGAGTGGAAAAGACGTTTCATATCCAGGTGGAGCTGCATGTTCAGGGGGAAAAACGCAGATACTCCGCTGCGATGGAAACAGCACTGTACCGGATTGTACAGGAAGCCATGACCAATACGGCAAAATACGCAAAGGCGAGCCATCTAGGAATCATGTTTGAGAATAGGGAGAAGGAAATTGTCGTCACAATTGTGGATGATGGCGTAGGATTTGAAGTAGAGAAAACATTGAAAATCGGCAAAGGTCTCGGTGTGTTTGGCATGAAGGAGCGTGCCCAGCTGCTTGGTGGTACCGTTGATATTCGCTCCGCACCCGAGGAAGGAACGACGGTGATCGTCCGAATTCCGGTGCCGAAGGAGGGGGTAGAGGATGAGCATTCGTGTCTTGATCGCCGATGATCATGCGATTGTACGCTCTGGGCTGGGGATGCTGATCAACGCCCAGGAGGACATGGAAGTCGTCGGTTATGCAGCTGACGGAAAAGAGGCATGTGAAAAAGCATGGGAAGTCCGGCCCAACGTCGTCCTGATGGATTTGAGTATGCCGCCTGGGGAAAACGGTTTGACGGCAACGGCCAGGCTGAAGGAAACGGCACCAGACATTCAGGTGCTCGTGCTTACGATGCATGATGACGAGGAATACTTGTTTCGGGTACTGCAAGCCGGTGCTGCTGGCTATATTTTAAAAAGCGCCCCTGACCTCGATTTGATCACGGCGATCCGCTCGGTCAATCAGGGCATGGCGTATTTGTATCCATCTGCGACGAAATCTCTGATCGAGGAATTTCTGCAAATGGTCAAGAACGGTGAAGAGCAGGCCAAGTACGACATCCTGACTGATCGGGAAAAAGAAGTGCTGGTCTTGATCGCAAAGGGCTTTAGCAACAAGGAAATTGCTGAACAGCTCACTGTTTCCGTCAAGACGGTAGAATCGCATAAAGCGCATATTATGGAAAAGCTCCACCTGCGTACGAGGCCTGATTTGGTGCGGTATGCGATAAAGAAGGGCTGGCTGGATTTTGAGTAAGGACGATCCCAATACGGGGTCGTCTTTTTTTTTGTCGAACCTGTGACCAAAAATGGTCATAAAAAGGTCGAAATCAGGGGTTTCCCGGAACATTTTAGGGGATTTCCCCGAATTACTTCCAAGGGGTTCCAGCGGTAGAATGAAGGCGTGAAAACTACACCGCGCCCATGAGGCACGTAGGAAAGGAGAAGAGCGCGATGGAGACGCAAGTTGACAAGGCGGAGAAAGGCATGAAATCAAAGTCCAGCAAGCTGCAAACGGACCAGGAAGACTTGAAGGGAACGTTTGTCGCGGTTCTGATCGTCGGAGGTATCATTCTAGTCGGTTGGTTGGGTGTATTTGGGCTTTTCCTAGATAGGGCGTAATAAGGAAGTAAAGGAGGGTACTTATGCATTTGCATCGATATGAAAAAATCTGGTTGATGCTTGGCGCAGGCGGTTTGGCCTTATTTATTGTATTGTTGTGCGTCAATGCGTTTGCCATGGGGATGGCTCCGCCAAGTAATATGGAAATGATTGATCCGGAGAAGGTTACGGAGACGCCTCCTTTTGATAAACCAGGCTTGAAACAGGTAGGAGACAACGAATACGACGCTTACATGACAGCATTTGCTTTCGGCTTCTCTCCGACCAAGATGGAAATACCAGTTGGCGCAACGGTGAATTTCCACGTCACAAGTCCAGACGTTATTCACGGATTCCAGATTCCAGAGACCAACATTAACTTCATGGTTCTGCCTGGACACATCAGCTCGGCGACACACACGTTTGACAAGCCAGGTGAGTATTTAATCCTTTGTAACGAATACTGTGGCGCAGGTCATCAGGTAATGGCGACCACAATTATTGTGAAATAAAGGTAGGTGAATCCTATGGTAATCGCACGGAAGGTCGAAGATACACTCCCCCATGTCCCGGTTCAGCGTTCTGCGGCAAGGCTTAGTTTGGCCTATGTGTGGGTAGCTTATATTGCATTCGGTTTGGCAGCTGTGGCTGGGATGGTACAGGGAATGGTTCGCGGTGGAATCATGGAACTACCGAGCTGGACAAATTACTATCAAATTTTGACCGCTCATGGCGTGTTGATGGCACTTATTTTTACCACGTACTTCATCGTCGGATTTATTTTCTCAGGAGTCGCCCGCACGACAGGTGGTTCCTTGCACGGAGCCGCCCTGAAATTTGGATGGGCCGGCTGGATTCTCATGACGCTAGGGACGTTGATGGCTGTTGTCACCATTCTCTTGAATGAAGCCTCTGTCCTTTATACGTTCTACGCACCACTGAAAGCATCTCCGTACTTTTACATTGGTTCTGCCTTGCTAGTAGTAGGCAGCTGGCTAGCAGGATTCGGGGTTTTTGCCAGCTATCGCAAATGGAAACGCGAAAATAAAGGGAAAACGTCTCCACTGTTCCTCTACATGGGAGTCACAACTTACATTCTGTGGATTACTGCGACAATTCCAGTAGCGGTGGAGGTTCTGTTCCAACTCATCCCGTGGTCACTCGGGTTGGTTCCTACGATTAATATCATGCTCAGCCGTACGCTGTTCTGGTTTTTCGGTCATCCACTCGTTTATTTCTGGCTATTACCTGCTTATATGGCTTGGTATGTATGTTTACCAAGAATCATTGGCGGTCACATCTTCAGTGATTCGCTTAGTCGACTCGCTTTTATCTGCCTGCTGTTGTTCTCGATTCCTGTCGGGTTCCACCACCAATTGATGGAGCCGGGTATCTCACCAGCATGGAAAATGATCCACGTGACACTGACGCTGATTGTTGTAATCCCGTCTTTGATGACAGCATTTTCGATGTTTGCCATTTTTGAAACAACTGGACGTAAAAAAGGCGGAGTTGGACTTTTCGGTTGGTTCAAAAAACTGCCTTGGACAGACGTACGTTTCTTTGCTCCATTTGTAGGGATGCTGTTCTTCATTCCTGGCGGAGCTGGGGGGATTATTAACGCAAGTAACCAGATTAACGCGGTGGTGCACAATACGATTTGGGTTACCGGTCACTTCCATATCACAGTAGGAGCAGCTGTTGCGCTCACCTTCTTCGGTGTCACCTTTTGGCTAATTCCAGCATTGACCGGAAGGCAGTTGACCAAGACTGCGAATCGGATGGGAATGGTGCAAACGGTATTCTGGGCAGTAGGAATGTTCTTGATGTCGCTCGCTATGCACACGATGGGCTTGCAAGGGGCGCCACGCCGCACGGACTACACAACGTATATGGATCACCCGTTAGCTCTGGGCTGGATGGATTACCAGCGCTTGATGGCTTTTGGTGGAGGACTGTTGTTCGTATCTGCGATTCTCTTGATCCTGATCTTGCTGTATCTGACTTTCTACGCACCAAAAGGGAATACAGAATATCCGATTGCCGAGACAGAGACAACGCAAGAAGTTCCAAAAATTTTGGAGCGCTGGCCAGTTTGGATCGGATTGGTCGCCTTCCTCATTATTCTCGCGTACGGTTATCCGATTTTGCAACAAATTCAGCACCAAGCACCAGGCTCGCCGCCTTTTGTGACTTGGTAAGACGATACGTACGAAAAAGCCGCTCATTCCATTTGGAAGCGAGCGGCTCTCCTATTTTTATGGTTCGTATATCATCTTGCGGGTCATTCCGCCATCTATAATCAGCTCAGTACCCGTAATGAAATCGTTGTCCTTTTGTGTCAAAAATAGACATGCACGGGCAATATCGTCGGGTGTTCCTACGCGACCTACCGGATGCTGGGCATGATCACCGGGACGAAGAGCGGCATAATCGCGGTGCTCAATCCAGCCGGGAGAGATCGCGTTGACGCGAATCCCATCGGGGCCGAGTGAGACACTAAGCGCATGTGTTAAGGATAAAATGCCTCCTTTTGAAGCCGCGTATGCTTCCGAGTGTGGCTCAGACATGTGCGCCCGCGTCGAACAAAGATTAAGGATAGCCCCTCCACCATGGCGACGCATGATTTTGGCTGCTTCTCTCGATGCGAGAAAAACACTGCGCAAATTCGTGTTCAAGATATGGTCCCATGCTTCGATGGTCAGTTCATAAGGAGATTCCCATACGGACAAGCCCGCGTTGTTGATCAAAACATCAAGTCGCCCCCAGCGTTCATCGACGGTTCTCATCAATTGTTCGATCTGCGCTGGTACGCTGACGTCGATGTGCTCGAAGTGTGCAGTACCTTTCACTGCTTCTGTCGAGTTGATTAGCGATGCCGTTTCCTCTCCCGCAGCATGATTGTACTCGGCGATGACGACATGTGCTCCTTCGGCAGCATACATAGTGGCGACAGCCCGTCCGATGCCTTGGCCACCGCCAGTGACGATGACAATGTTATCCGTGTATTTCATCGAGAGTGCCTCCAAACAATAAAGTATGAAGCAAAATGTAAAAAGTAATTGCAAAATGTTTGTAACGATAATAAAGTAAGTAGTATCTTTTTAACAGCGTACTATACAGTATGGAGGAGATTCAATCATGAATACAGAACTGAAAATTACCGCTGAACAGGTAATGGAAGCCCGTCACAGCGTACGTAAATACGATCCGAATGGAAAAATTCCACAAGGCGAGCTGAACGAAATTCTGCGTCTTGCAGCAAGTGCGCCATCGGCTTGGAATTTGCAGCATTGGCGTTTTCTCGTCGTAACTGATCCTGCGATCAAAGAAAAACTGCTCCCAATCGCATACAACCAGCAGCAGGTAGTGGATGCTTACGCTACGATCATCATTCTCGGCGATTTGGAAGCTTATAAGTCTGCTCGTCCTGTTTATGACGAAGCATTGGCAAAAGGTTACGTTACAGAGCAAGTGCGGGAGAACATGATCGCACAAATCGAAGGGGCGTACAATAACAACCCGGAAATCGCGCGTGATGAAGCAATCCGTAATTCATCCTATGCAGCGATGCAGCTCATGCTGGCGGCAAAAGCAAAAGGATACGACACGTGCCCAATGGGTGGATACAACCGTGATGCGCTCATTAAAGAGCTGAACATCCCATCCCGCTATTTGCCAACACTCATGCTGACTTTGGGGAAAGCAAGCGTGCAAGCTTATTCGACTTCCCGTTTCGGCTTGGATCAATTGGTTATTCAAAATAGCTTCTAATAGCGTGTTCCAACAGCAAAAAACTCATCCACGCCACATATATATGCGGCAAGGATGAGTTTTTTTGTCATATCTTCTCCAGGGGAGCGATTCGCTCTTCCTCCCTTATTGATTCGCCAACAACGGTAAATCCACCATAATCGATGTTCCTTGACCAAGGGCACTGCTGACCGAAAACCGCCCGGCATGGAGCTGAATGATCTCTTTGCAGATTGCCAATCCCAGACCACTGCCGGAGAGTTTGGAGCGTCCTTTGAAAAACTTTTCTGTGACATGCGGCAAGTCTTCCGGGTTAATGCCTTCGCCAGTATCCGTGACGGTGACAAGAAGCCTATCAGCTGACAAGGAAGCTGCGATAACGATCGAGCCATTTTGTGGCGTGAATTTTAACGCGTTGTCCAATAGATTCACAAATACTTGCTTCAGCCGATTCGGGTCTCCCATAACGATAAGTGGGGTGGGGGGAGTCTCCAGCTTCAACTCGATTTGTTTTGCATGGGCACGTACTGAAAATTGAAGATGCAAATCTTGGAGAAGCTCCCGGACATCCATGGGTACACGAGACAATTTCATCTCACCGGATTGAAACTTCGAGAAATCGAGCAATTCCTCGACGAGCCCGATCAAACGATCTGTCTCCTTGGAGATGACCTCCAGACCGAGCATCGTCTCCTCAGGTTCTTCCAAACCACCCGAAATGAGTGTTTCGCCCCACCCTTTAATCGACGTAAGTGGGGTGCGCAGCTCATGGGAGACAGAGGAGATGAAGTCATTTTTTAGCTTTTCGTTTTTCCCGATCTCCGTTGCCATGTAATTGAAAGTATCCGCGAGAGTTCCTACCTCATCATCGAATCGTTTTGGAGCGCGGACAGAAAAATTTCCTTCCGCCATTTGTTTAGCCGCGTTGGTTAAATCTTCGATAGGGTCAACGATTCGTTTTGCCATGAGCAGGCTGAGTGCAAAAGCCAGGATGACTACGCCTGTCCCAACGCCAGCGCCGTACAAGGCAATGCGATTTACTGCTTGGTAGAGCGGTTCAGCAGAGATCGTGTACCGCAGAACACCTACAAATTCTCCGCTGTACGTAAGCGGGTTGGACACCGCGATGACGCGCTCCCGCGACTGTGGACTTTTCCCGATGTAGAGACCACTTTGCCCCTTGAGGGCATCCATCACATCAGGGGTATTGATAATCTCGCTGGTCTGAAAGCCGTAGGAGTTGAGAATGACCTTTCCCCCTGGGTCCAAGACCTCTATTTTGGCGTATTCCTGATTCGAAACATTCTCCAAAATGTATCGTGCTTTGTCTTTTAACCGATAGCCAGTGGCGTACTTGTTAATAAAATTGGTGAAGGTCGTGCTGCGGGTCACTAATGCTTCGGTCGCAGTCCCGATGTAATACGTATGAACGGCCCAGTAAAACAGTCCCTCCAAAAGCAACACGATCAGAAGGAGGATCAGGCCGAAATGAAGAACCAGCCTACTCTTAATGCCTTTCATCTGGGACGTCCTTTCGCCACAGGTAGCCATACCCCCAGACTGTCTCCAGGAAAGCTGGATGAGCCGGATCGTCCTCGATTTTTTGCCGGATTCGGCGGATATTCACATCAACGATTTTTAAATCCCCGACAAAAAATTGACCCCAAACTGCTGTCAAAATCTCGTCCCGACTGATGGCTTTGTTCGCATTTTCTGCGAGTAATTTGATGATGGCAAATTCTTTTGGCGTGAGGTCAATTTCTTGTTCCGCCCGAATTAGCTTTCGTTCATCGAGCAATAGTCTGAAGGGGGCAATGTTAATTTCATTTTTGTCCTCGGCTTCAGGAATGGGTGTCAATCTGCGGTGCAACGCTTTGACACGGGCCAGCAGTTCCGCAGGGCTAAACGGCTTGGAGACGTAATCGTCCGCCCCGAATTCGAGACCCATGACTTTGTCCAGCTCCTGGCTTTTCGCCGTCAACATAATGATTCCGAGACGCGGATATTTTTTTCGTAGCTGCCCACATACTTCGAAGCCATCAATGCCGGGGAGCATGACGTCGAGAATTGCGATGACGATGTCCGTTTGTTGATCTGCGAGATCAAGTGCTTCTTCTCCGGTGCCAGCCTCGATCACCTCATAGCCCTCGCGTTTGAGATTGATGCGCACAAAATCCCGGATGGATTTCTCGTCTTCCAGTAATAGAACCTTCATTGGGCAAATCTCCTTGATAAGGATTTACTATTTCACTTTATTCCCGGTTCGTCATCGGTTTGTAGAGCTGACGAATCTCCTCCGCGGTAAGCTGCATGGATCGATATTCCGCGAGAGCAGCCTTTCCAAGGGTAGGGGTTGTTTGCGGTAAAATGGCGATCAAAACTTGTTTGCCCTCTTCCTTCAGCAAAATGTAGGGAACTTGCTTTTGCTTCAATCCGCTCTCAAATTTGATCCATTCGTTTTGTGGAATGCTTTGCAGCGTTAGTAATTCCGCCTTATTTTTCCCATTCGCGCCGTAATATTGGAATCGGACTAGAAGTGGATTCGTATCATGGTTGATGGAGATGGTGTACTTTTCGCCCCATTTTGCCGGAATCTTGAGGTCAAAGCCCTGTGAGTAATTTTGATAATGATCCTCGATGTGTTTCAAGCCCGTTTTCCCGTCCCATTGGAAGTAGGAGGAGACCCAAGGGATTTCTGCCATGGCCAAATCCTCTGTCCCAGCGGGTTGTATCTTTGTGCCGATCTCGATGATGCCATCACCGTTGATATCTTCACTTTCCAAAGAATACGGCTTGAAGGTCAGGTCCATCTCTCCTTCTATTTTTGCCAAAGGGTTGGACAGTTGTCCATTGTCCCAGAGGAGTAGTTCAGTGGAAGCAGAGTGAGCACCTAATCCAGCATCAATAAATAGTCCGTTTCGGGTTGGCGATGCTTTTCCGATGATAGCCTGATAGTAGCCATTCACATATCCGTCAAGGGCTAGCTCCGTCT
Organism: Brevibacillus sp. RS1.1; assembly: GCF_013284365.1. Taxonomy (NCBI): domain Bacteria; kingdom Bacillati; phylum Bacillota; class Bacilli; order Caryophanales; family Paenibacillaceae; genus Brevibacillus; species Brevibacillus sp. RS1.1. The sequence goes on along the minus strand of NZ_JABSVA010000009.1, from coordinate 117,087 downwards.
TTTTCGCGATTTTGCCGTTCGCCGCCCCATACAGCTCGGCTTTGGATGTGAAGTTATTTTTATCGAGAACAACGAGAGCGAGATCCGCCTGATTATCTCCTGTCAAATCCCCTACGGCCATAATGGTATAGGGCTGCTTCATCAATTCCTGGGTCATATTATTCGCTAGCGAATAAACGGAGAGCTCCTTGTTCAAATCTTCGCCGCCGCCCATTCCAATCAGCATTTCCGGAATTTTGTCCCCTGTGAGATCTTGAAAGGAGACGTAATCCAATTCACTGCCGACACCCGTAAAGGAGGAGAGCTTTTCCCAGTTTCCTTGCTTTTGGGTAAGCACAAGCACACCGATTTCATAATCGGTTTTTTCGGTTTTGTAAAAAGCGACGACCTCTGCAACCCCATCTCCGTTTAGATCCTGTAAGGAGACGGCACTGGCTTCTGCGGGATGAAGAGGAACAGATAATTGTGACCCAGCCGGCAAAAATTGCATGACGGCCTGATTGATCGATTTTTGATCACCGTCTGCTGACGGGGCGCGCATCAATTCATTGGGTGTATCTGTGAGTCCGCAACCGCTAACAAGCGAGGCGCAGAGTGCTGTCGTTACGAGCCAAGCCTTTTTCATTTCAAATGTTCCTTTCTATTGCTGCATCCATTTGACTATATTGTAGCTTGCCCATCCCGCAAATTTGTTGCAAAACGGTAAAAAAACCCGTTTTCGAGCTTTTCATGAACGAACGAACATGCTCTAAGCTACCTTATACAGGAAAAAAGTGCGAGAGAACAGGGAACATTGTACTAGCAACAATTGACCTAGCAAATTCGTTTAAAAATGTAGGATAGGAGTTGGATGTTATCTATACGAAGGAGGAGAATAGGATGAAAGCATGGCATAAAACGATGGCAGCAGTTCTTTGCAGCGGCACGGTTCTCATGGCTTCGGGTGTTGGGGCTGACCCAGTTCAAGCGACGGGCACCCAATCACAAGCATTTGCGCCGGTAGTCTTATTGCAACCAGAGCAAAATATCCCGTTCACCATACAATTTGTCGATGGATTTGTGGCAAAAGTAACGAACACAAAAACAAAAGCGACGAGTGCAGTAGATATATCGGACAATAAGGCTACGTACGTGAAGCAAGGGATTTATCATGCCAATGGAAAGCTGCAAAAGGCAACGAAGGGATATACAGAAAAGCTGGTGGAGCTGGTGCCCTTCCGGGATGCGAAAGGCAACCTGCGTTACATGGGCAAGCAAATCCTGCATGGGCTGAACACAGAGGATCGTTTAGCAGTGGCGACCAGTGTGTGGAACGTCGTCGACAAACAACCGCAGCTTTTACAGGTAACGGTTCAAAAAGCAGACTGGGACAATATGCCGTCGACAGATGTGACGATCAATAGCGGCTTCAGTATGAGCAGCGATAGTACCTTTGTCCTCGACTCGAAGTATGCAGACGTGACGGGGGACAACATCAAGGATCACATTTTCCTTGTAGGCGATAAGATGGGGGTATCGATGAATCAGACGGCCCATAACCTGCGTGTCGTGGTTCGGGAAGGGAAGGATAATCAGCAGACGTTTATCTCTGTAGGAAAGCACGACAGTGGTATTCTTCCGAAGCTCGCCATCACAGATGGTAATGCCGATCAGGTGAAAGACATCCTCGTCACAATGCCGACTGCGACAGGTCATGTGTATAGTCAGCTTACGTGGAAAGAAAATCGCCCGCAGCCAGTCGTCGACCAGGGGAAATTAAATGATCGTCAGGCGTACCAGCCAGTCATTGGGGTTTATGGTGAAGCGGTTGGGATGAATAAGGCAAAAAAACAATAGTAGAGTAGGCGTGGACGAAATCAGTCAGAGTGAAATCTGGCTGATTTTTTTAGTTCCTTAAATCGTAACAATTACGTTTTATATTGACTCTGAATGTTTCGATGCGTTATGATAACGATCAAATCGTAACAATTACGTTTTAAGAAAACTGAAAAGGAGAACCTAGCATGAACATGATTGAAAAGAAAATCCCTGTCACAGTCCTGAGCGGGTACTTGGGAGCGGGCAAAACGACGCTACTGAACCACGTCCTAAACAACCGGGACGGGCTACGAGTCGCCGTGATCGTTAACGACTTGAGCGAAGTAAACGTAGACGCCTCTCTTATTCACTCAGGCAGTGGTCTTTCACGCGTAGACGAAAAGGTCGTAGAGCTGTCGAATGGCTGCATTTGCTGCACCCTGCGAGAGGATTTGCTGACGGAGGTAGAGCGTCTGGCTTTGGAAGGACGGTATGATTACATACTGATTGAATCGACGGGAGTAGGCGAGCCGGTTCCTGTCGCCCAGACTTTTACATACGTAGACGAAGAAAATGGCATCGATTTATCGTCCCTATGCCGCCTGGACACGATGGTGACCGTAGTTGATGCATACCGCTTCTGGCATGACTTTTCGTCCGGCGAAAACCTTTTGGACAGAGGGCAGGCAGTTGGTGAAGAGGATATTCGTGAGGTCGCGGATCTGTTGATCGACCAGATTGAATTCTGTGATGTGTTGATTCTGAACAAATGTGATCGCGTTGCTCCAGATGATTTAATCCAGCTGGAAGCGATTCTACGCAAGCTACAGCCACATGCTCGCTTCATCCGTGCTGTTCGTGGACAGGTGGACCCGCAAGCAATTTTGAATACCCATCTGTTCGATTTTGAGACTGCTAGTCAATCAGCGGGATGGATTGCTGAGCTCCAGAAGGAAGTCCATACACCTGAGACGGACGAGTACGGAATTTCCTCCTTCGTGTATCGCGGTCGCAGGCCGTTTCATCCAGCCCGTTTTGAAAAGTGGTTGGAGGATTGGCCAGAGGAGATCGTACGTGCCAAAGGCTTTTTCTGGTTGGCGACACGAAATGACGTGGCGATGACACTCAGTCAGGCGGGGCCATCCATCGAAATCGGAACGGCAGGCTATTGGACAGCGGCGTTATCGGCAGAAGAGCAACAAGCCATTCTGGTAGAAGAGCCGGATTGGCAGCAAACATGGCATCCCGTACATGGGGATCGAACCACAGAGCTCGTCTTTATCGGGATTGATCTGAACCAGGAGCAAATCGTGAAGCATCTCGATGCATGTCTCCTGACCGATGAGGAGTACGAGGCGGACTGGAGTAAGCTGCCCGATCCACTCCCAACAGCAGATGCTGTTATCGAGACGACATTGTAACCAAAAAAGAGGAGGCTGACATCCATGCGCGTGAACATTACCCTGCAATGCACCGAAACCGGAGATCGCAACTATATCACATCCAAAAACAAACGGAATCATCCCGAGCGATTGGAACTGAAAAAGTACTCCCCGCGACTAAAGCGCTATACCCTTCATAGGGAAACAAAGTGATTCAAAAGATACGGTTAACACAATGCTGGAGCGGGATAGTAGCAATCCGTATAACCTGCTCGGCCGTCTGCTCCAAAAGCGAGGCAGCTTCGAGCATCGATTGATCCAGCGTCATCGGTTTGTTGGTGATGCTGACAACGGCAGAAACGCCTTTTTCATAAAGGGTGTCGATGCCATTTCCAATGGAGCCAGCGAGGACGATGACGGGAATGCCGTATCGTTGCGCGACTTGGGCAACTCCACATGGCGTCTTTCCTTGGGCAGTCTGGAAGTCGACTTGTCCCTCACCTGTGATCACAAGATTGGCTTTGTCCATGGCTTCCGCGAGTTCGGTCGTCTCGATCACAATCTCAATACCGGAACGCAGCTGACCATTCAGAAAAGCGAGAAGGGCACCAGCGACACCACCAGCAGCACCAGTTCCAGGCAGATCGTGAATGGCGATGCCGCGGGTCTTTTCGATCAAGTCAGCGAAATGGCGTAAATGATCATCCAATTGGAGCACCATTTCGGGTGTGGCACCTTTTTGCGGGCCGAAAACGTGAGAAGCGCCATTGGGTCCAACAAAAGGATTGGTGACATCACATGCGATGACGAAGTGACAGTCAGCCAGCCGCTTATCAACCTGACTCGTGTCAATACGGCTCAGTCGAGATAATTCCCCACCTCCAAAAGAGAGTGGCTGATCGTTTTGATCGAGAAGCACATACCCGAGAGCTTGGAGCATACCAGCGCCTCCATCATTGGTAGCACTGCCACCCAGCCCCAGAATGAACTTGCGGCAGCCTTGATCCAGTCCAGCCGTAATCAACTGACCAAAGCCATAGGTCGTCGTGACAAACGGGTTGCGATCTGCGGCAGAAATCAAGTAAAGGCCAGATGCAGCAGCCATTTCGATCACACAGGTTACACCGTCACCCAAAATACCGAATTCAGCAGAAATGTCCTGTCCGAGCGGGTTTTTTACGGTGGCGGTCAGTATTCTGCCATCTGTGGCATCGACCAGGCATTGCATAGTACCTTCGCCGCCGTCAGCCATCGGTTTCACGATGAGTTCACTTTGCGGGAGTGCGCGTTGAATCCCTGAGCGAATAGCTTCGCCCACCTGTTTGGCAGTCAGGCTGCCTTTAAAGGAATCCGGAGCGATTACAATTTTCATGACGGTGTTCCTCCTATCAGGTAGGGTATTTTTACCATAATAAAAAAGACTGTCTCCCGCGTCTATGGCGAGAAACAGTCTTGGTTGTGTTAGGCGTTCTTTTTCAATGCCATTTCTTCTGGCTGTGTCGTTTTCGAGAAGAACCATTTCATCATTGGTGGAGTGACGATGGTGGTTAAGAGTACGACGATAATCAGGACGGCAAACATGTCTTGCGTGAGCAAATTGTTCTCCAAACCAATGGCGGCGATAATGAGTGCCACTTCTCCACGCGATACCATGGCAGCACCAATGGCCATCGAGTTTTTCCACGGGAAGCCTGTGATTTTTGCACCAAAAGCACCACCGATGAGCTTGGAAATAATCGCGATGACACTCAAGAGCACAATCAATCCGAGATTTTCCAAGATGCCAGAGAACTGTGCCGTTACCCCGATCGAGGTGAAGAATACTGGCACGAAAACCGCGTAGCTGATGGTTTCGACCTTGTGCGTTACTTCTGTCTTGTAATTGGTTAGGCTGATGGCAACACCGGCGATGTAGGAACCGATGATGGCGGCAACCCCTGTATATTCAGCAAAATAAGCGAACAGGAAACAGATAATGAGTGCTGCGGAAATGACCGATTCTGTAACCTGCAACGGAGCAAATTTTTTCAAAACCCAAGGGACAACCTTCCAGGAAAGAGCGATGACGATGGCAAAAAACGCGACTTTTTTCAATACCACCATGCCGAGATTTACGTCCCCGCCAGCAAAGCTCATCAAGAAAGCGAGCGCGAGGATGACCAAAACGTCATCAATAACAGCAGCTCCCATGATCGTTGCGCCTTCTCTTGATTTTAGCTTACCCAATTCCTTCAACGTTTGTACGGAAATACTCACACTGGTAGCAGAGAGCAGCAGGCCCAGGAAGATCGCTTCAATATTGGAGAGACCAATCGCAATCCCGGCACCATAACCGAGTGCAAGTGGCATGACAATTCCTGCGATACCTACGCTGGTTGAGGACTTGGCGGTGCGTTTGAACTCATCAATATCGGTCTCCAAGCCCGCGATAAACATGAGAAGGATAACCCCGATTTGACTAATTTCCTTGAGGATTTCTGTGTCTGTGACTAGCCCGAGAACGGTAGGACCTAGAACGATACCGATGAGCAGTTTCCCCAAAACGGATGGCTGTCCCAGCCGTACGCTGATATCACCAGCGATTTTGGAGGCAATCAAAATGACAGCCAGCTGAAAAATAAGCATGTGGTTTCCCCCTTTTTACAAAATAAAAAAGAGCCTGTAATCACAGCTTTCTTTTTGTCGGCTAAAAAAAGACAAAAAGAACCCTATGATGACAGGCTCCTCCAGTTACGAATCAAATATTCACTTATCGTACACAAATATTATAACAAAGCCAGCAGAAAAAGTAAACACTTGGTGACAAATGCTCCTCAGCGTCATTATCCAGGCAAATGAAAGAAAGCCTGACCGTCAAAGGATGCGGTCAGGCTTTTGTATGTGTCATGCTTATTTGAAATTGGTAAAATCGGATACTTGCGCGAAGAAATCTGCCAATGCATGTATTCCTTCGAATGTTTGGTAAGCAAAAATAGGCAGACCCACAATAAACAACAAAGCTTCTCCGATGTATTTGGCGATCATATGATCAACCTCCTTTTGGATGTTTTACGCTACGCGATCCAAAACAAAGGAATCATATGTATCCATTTCGCTGTCTGTATGCTGCATGCGCCTGAATAAGCGAAGGCGCTGCGGTTGCCTTGCCGCCATTGGATAAGTCTCAACCAACAATGTGTTAATGGGAGGTCGGTACATATCCATGACGTTCTGAGGTAGAGCCCGGTTTTGCAGGCAACACTGTCTGAGACAAAAAGCAGAAGTGAAGCATCCTACAAAAATCGCGACCAAGGCGAAGAAATCTTCCAGCGAAAACAGCAATAACAGCATATCTTCCATGGCGATTCTCCTCCTTTCGTATTCCTCATTCTACTCTTGTTCACAAAATCGTGCAATCTTAAAAATTTATGAGAGCGAATACATTGACAAACTACCAACTATTTCAATTTGTTAATCGATAGATTGACACGGTAGTTCCCAAAAGGAAGCAGGGCATCTAAAAAATGATTGAGGGCCTCTTGATCTGGAACATGTACGACCATAGAATAGCAGCCTTCTCCGCTAATGCGATGTGCTTGGACGATCTCGCTGCGACTTTTGATAAAACGAGTGAAGAGAGAATGATCGGTAGTGGTCATGAACATAGTGACCAGAGCAGTGAGGAAAGGGGCAATTTTAGCTTCATCAATGATCGTCGTGTAGCCTTGAATAATCCCTTGCTGCTCCATTCGTCTAATGCGGTTGCCCACGGCTTGACCGCTTAGATGGACCTGTTCGCCGATGTCCTTCCACTGCAAGCGGCTGTTTTTGCGTAGCAAGGCAAGGATGGAGAGATCAATTTGGTCTAGCATGCGTAACTCCTTTCACGGCGAAAGTGGGAAGCCAGCAATCGTTTCGCGGCAACCGTTTACGGCCTTATACAATAAACGTACATCCATTATAGCGATAACGAGGAAAGGAAGAAATGACATGCAGATTCAGCTTGTACGACATGCTACCTTGCGTGTGGAATATGCAGGGCTAACATTTTTGGTCGATCCGATGTTTAGCACAAAGGGCGAAATGCCAGCCGTACCAAATACGCCGAATCAGTGCCCGAATCCAGGAGTAGAATTGCCCATATCCGTGGAGGAGGTACTCGCTGGCGTGGACGCCCTCTTGGTGACGCATACCCATTTTGATCATCTCGATGAAGCGGCCATCCGCCTTCTCCCGAAGCATTTGCCTGTATTTTGCCAGCCACCTGATCGAGAAAAGCTGGTGCAGCATGGCTTCGAACAAGTCATTGCCATCGAAGTAGAGTATACGTGGCAAGGTGTTCACCTGCATCGGACAGGTGGTCAACACGGAACAGGGGAAATTGGGCAGCAGATGGGGCCAGTATCTGGCTTCGTTTTGCAGCGAGCTGGTGAACAGACGCTGTATGTGGCGGGGGATACGATTTGGTGTGAGGAAGTGGAGCAGGCCATCGTTGAATATCGTCCGGATGCAATCGTTGTTTTCGCAGGTGCGGCCCGGTTCTTGACGGGAGACCCGATCACGATGACGAAGGAGGATATCGTCCATGTCGCAAATGCCGTACCCGACAGCCGAATTCTCGTTGCCCACATGGAGACGTGGAACCATTGCTTGCTCAGCCGCCGGGAATTGAATGAATGTTTGCAGGAAAAACAGCTATCCGGACGTGTACATGTTCCGCAGGATGGCGAAACCATCTCCTTTCAATAACAAACCGAATCGTAATGAAAAACAAAAGCTCCGCAGGCTATAGCGGGGCTTTTGACGTTGTCGAAAAAAAGGCTTAACCATCATTTGACAAACAAAAATGAACGTAATAAACTATTTTTACGTAAATGATTAATGTCGTGAGGTGTTGTTGTGGCGCACGAACAACTGGAAACATATGTAGTCGAGAAGCCGGAACAGGCGATGGCGCTATTGAACCCGCTCCGTGCCGAGATTTTAAGCCGTTTGGCAGAGCCTGCTTCAGCAGCAGAAGTCGCGCGGGGTATCAATGAAATCCCGCAGCGTGTCAATTATCATTTGAAGGCCTTGGAAAAGGTTGGATTGGTTAGGCGGGTAGGGAGTCGACAGGTGCGCAATCTCGTCGAGGTGCTTTATTTGGCGATTGCGCGGACGTATGTGCTCTCGGAAGGACTGAACTGGGGCAATGATACCGTTCAGCAAATGAAGGATCAAGGGTCGCTGTCTCATCTGGTCCAGACAGCAGAACGAATCAAGCGGGATGCCATGCTCTTGCTGGAGCGCTCCGATCAAGAGGTGGAGGTTCCGAGCGCCTCACTGAATGCGAGCATTCAGCTAGCTAGTGCGGAACAGCGCAGTGCTTTTGTAGAGGAATATGTCCAACTGGTGAATCAGCTTGTGGCGAAGTATCAGCCAAAAGAAAAAGGACAAGAGACGTATCAGGTCGTTCTTGCGGTTTATCCAAAACAAGGAGGAGACGAGGCATGAAGGCACACGCTGTGGAGTCAAACAAGTCCAAACCCGTAATCGTTTGGGAAAATCGTATCCAGCCACAATCTGATCAGGTCATTGCCATGCCGAGCCGAAACGGAAATGGAGTTGCGGTCGAAAGAGAAGCAGCTGTTCAGACATGGTCAGTGGGTCCGGCGAGTAATCCGGCAGTGGTGACGCAGGTTTCATCTGGATTTAACAAAAAATCAGTGGCGGTTCCACAAGCAACCAGCATGCGAATGGCAGCGTAAAAAGTTGAGCGTAAACAAGCGAAGGAGGGTTTTTCATGAATCTCATTCCGGTAGTAGTCGAGCAAACGAGTTATGGAGAGAGGTCCTATGATATTTACTCCCGGTTGTTGAAGGATCGCATCATTTTTCTCGGAAGTGCCATCGATGATCAGGTAGCCAATGCAGTCGTAGCTCAGTTGCTGTTCCTGGCAGCAGAGGACCCAAAAAAAGACATTCACCTTTATATCAATTCGCCCGGAGGCTCTGTCACAGCAGGGATGGCGATTATTGATACGATGAAGTTTGTGGCACCTGATGTGTCCACGATCTGCACTGGAATGGCAGCGTCTATGGGCGCGATGCTTCTCGTAGCAGGAGCGCCCGGCAAACGGTACGCGCTGCCCAATGCAGAAGTCATGCTCCACCAGCCGTGGGGAGGCAGTCAAGGACAGGCGAGCGATATCAAGATCGCAGCAGATCGTATCATGCGACATCGCCACATGCTGTATACGATCATCTCGGAGCGGACGGGAAAAACAGTCGAGCAAATCGAAAAAGATGCAGACCGCGACTATTTCCTTACCGCCGCAGAGGCGCTTGAATACGGCTTGATTGATAAAGTGATCGAAAAATTATAGAGATGGGGATAGAGGATAAAGTGGCTGTGAAGCTTGGAGTTTAGTGTACCGAATGTTGGAACCGTCAGGGATTTTTCCTGGCGGTCTTTTGTTTGCACATCAAAGTGTTTGAAGGAAGGAGGAGCCGGGTATGAACAAGAGTATCAGATGACGGGAGGCACATCTTGTGAAAATCAGAACAAAAATCATCCTGGCTTTTGGTGTCATATTGGCAGTGATGTTCGGTTCAGGTACGTATATGCACCTGCAAATGCTAGCAATGAAGGCATCCTACACCCAGATTATCGAAGAGGAAAAATTATTAACGGATCTGCGTGAAATGCAGTTTATCATGACAGGTCGAAATAATGACGAAAGAGCCTACTTGTTAACAGGCGATGAAGAATTTCGGAAGGAATTGAAGGGAAAGGCAGCAAAGGTGGACAGCCTGTTTGCCAAAATGAACAGTTCTCTAGAGTCTTCTCACCATCGTGAAAAAATGGAGGAGGCAATGGGACTATACAAGTCCTTTCTGGAGTCGAGTGATAAAGCGGTAGAGGCACAGGATAATGGGCTACATAAAGAAGCTATCGCGCATCATTTCGGCAAGGAGCGGCAATCGAGAATAACACTGGATTCGGTTGTGAGTGGACTGGTCGAAGAGGTGCGTAATGAAATCGAAGTAGATAGACAGGAGCTGGAGGAGAACGAAGGAATTTCGGCCATGATCCAGTTGTTTTTTAATGCAGTGGGAATTCTCGTCGCGATTGTGGTCGGCGGTTTTCTAATTCGCTCGATTGTGGCACCGCTGCATCGGGTGAACAAACAGCTACATGAGATCGCTGATGGAAAAGGAGATTTGACGCAAGAGTTGACCGTCTTTTCCAAAGACGAGATTGGACAGTTGGCAGGCTCATTCAACCGGATGCTAGCCAATTTACGAGAGCTGATTTCTCAGGTTCGTGGACATGCCCAGCAGGTTGCAGCCGCGGCTGAACAATTGACAGCGAGCTCGAAGCAAACGAGCCAAGCTACAGAACAGATCGCCATCACGATCCAGGAAATGACGGAAGGAACGGACAGACAATCCCAAAACGTAGAAGAGAGTCAGCAAGAAGTCGAGGAAATATCCGCAGGAATTGAAAAAATTGCGGCACGTGCCCAAAGCGTGTCTGCTGCGGCTGCCAGTACCTCAGAGCTGGCGACAGAGGGGGATCGAACCATCCAGCAGTCGGTTTCCCAGATGAACGGGATCGGAGACACGATGGAGAATTTGACTGCACTGGTAGGTGGCTTGGGAAAACGCTCCGAGCAAATCGGTCAAATCGTCGAAGTCATTACGCAAATTTCAGGTCAGACGAATCTCTTGGCATTGAATGCCGCCATCGAAGCGGCGAGGGCTGGCGAACATGGCAGAGGCTTTGCTGTCGTGGCGGATGAAGTACGAAAGCTGGCAGAGCAGGCATCTGCATCAGCACAAGAAATCTCCCAACTGGTAGCGTCGATCCAGATGGAGACGACCAACGCAGTCCTCACGATGGAAAAAGGCTCTCAAGAAGTAGCAGATGGGATGGGTGGCGTCGCAAGAGCAGGAGAAGCGTTCTCTCAAATTCGCGATGCTGTTGTAGGCGTGACGAATGAAATTCAAGAGGTATCGATTGCTGCACATACTCTTACGGAAAGTACAGGCAAGGTCGGACAATCGATGCAGATGATCGCGACTGTCGCGCAATCGGCAGTCTCTCACTCGGTGGAAGTCTCGTCAGCTACAGAAGAACAGCTTGCTTCGATGGAGGAAATCTACGCCTCGGCGGCATCACTTGCGAGCCTCGCGGATGATTTGGAAAAACTGATAGGCCATTTCAAGGTATAAAGCTTCGTCACAGGATACACCCCTTAGAATCGACAGAAAGATTCTGAGGGGTGTTTTTTCGTTTACGCCAATTTCCACAAAGCCAATCTTCGATACACGAGAAAAACCACGAGATTCACTGCTTAGCTTGGCGAAAGTGGGGGATGAAGCTGCTCTGGGAAGTAAGGGCTTTGTTGCTTTTTGAGTTAAATTTCTCGATATTTTTATAGAACATACGTTCTTATTGTGGTAAACTCTTCCTGTGTGGAGGTCATCGCCATACTCTATAATCGTGGAAGATGAGTCTGTCACAGCGCCTCTAGTTGCGCTATGATAAGGCTTACGCGTTAAAAGGCGGAGGGGAAGTATGAAACGATTTCGATTTGATCAGCAAGTAGGCAAAACAATTGATCGCTATCAGTCCGTCCAGGCGACGATTTCTCGTGTCATCCGCACGCCTGATTCCGTTTCAATAGGATGTATCCATTTGGAGGCAGGCGGGATTGTCGGCTATCATCCGGCGACTTGCCCTCAGCTTTTTCTCGTGGTGAACGGTGAAGGCTGGGTGCGCGGTGAAGGTACAGAGCGCATCCCGATCCAGAGTGGTCAGGCGGCATTCTGGATCACAGGTGAAGGGCACGAATCAGGCAGTGAAACCGGAATGACTGCCATTGTGATCGAAGGAGATGGGCTCGATCCGGAGAGCTTCATGTCCTTGTTGGAAACATAACGCCTGTATGTATGATGGTATTGGTTTGCCATTCCACCAACCGTACATAAGCTCCCAAGACTCCCCAAGAAAGACGGTGTGAAAGGCAAATGACATGGAAAACACATATGGTACTCGGTGCCATTGCAGGCTACTGTGCCTATCCTTCGTGGAAGGGGAGTGTCATTGGTGCAACGATGGCACTTGTACCCGATATCGATCAAGCAAATAGCAAGCTCGGAAACTTGATGGGACCTTTGTCCAAAATGCTGCAAAAAGGATTCGGTCATCGTACGGTGACACATTCATGGGTGATTTTATTCCTTCCGTTCCTGCTGTTCGGCGATTCTTTGGCTGCCATGGCAGCGCTTTGGGGGATTTTGTCCCATCTGATCAGCGATATGCTGGTGGGACGCATTCAGTTATTGTGGCCGTTGCGAATGGGATGGCTCGGCATTCCGGTATCCAAGTCGATGTATCGGACTGTGGATCGAATCGTTTTCTATGTAGCGATTGTGTATATCGTAATCAAGGGTTATCAGTAAGAAGAAAGACATGGAGAAAGGACCTCCCATCTAGAGGTCCCTCTCCTTCGTATATTCGTAATATTCAGGACAGTTTGTGGTTTTAATAAAAAAGCTGACACCGGTTTTGACCGATGCCAGCTTGCTAGTAATGATTATAAGCGGATTCTTCTTATCACGAAACAATTAAGGCCCCATGAACTGTTGCACGAGCTCAGCGTGTTCATTCATGAACTTATCTGCGTTTTGCATGACCTCTTGTTGCGCTTCCATCATTTGTTGGTCAGACACTGTAACGAAATTGATGGAGTTGTCAGCAGTCATAGCTGGAATTTCCAGTGCTTTGCCGAATTCTGCTTTGGACTTCAGCTTGAAGCTAAAGCCTTTTGGCATATCCGGAGTAGGGTTCGAGAAGTTCACTTTTACCGTGCCGTCAGAATCTACACCATTGTCCGTCTTCGTCTCGTTCACGGTAACATTACCGGTCAGAGCAACAGGGTTAGAGGAGTATTCGTCTGCCGCTACGAGTGCAAAGTCATACTTTCCGGTTGTTTTCTTGTCTTGCTTAGTTGTATCGAAAGTAGTCGAGAGGTCCAGAATTGGCTGGTCAGTCTCTTTCATCAGGATGCTGAACTTGCCCTTTGTCTTGTCTTTTTCTTTTGTCGCTCTGTAGGTGAAAGACATTTCGCCATTTTGCTGATCAGACAGGTTGTGCAGGGAGTAACGGTAGTACGTTTCTGCGCCTTTATCGTAAGAAACACTGTTGTAGACCAATTGATCTTTTTTCCCTTTGTCGTCGACCAAGAGTTTGCGGGACAAGATTTGATGATCGCTATTCACAAGCACGACCATTTTCAATTGCTCAGTTGATTTGGCGTTTGTATCTTCTGTATCCTTGATGATGTCATCGAAGGCTTGCTCGTAATCCTTCTTGAATTCTTCTTTGCTGATTTCTTCTACTTTGTAGCCACTGTCGAGCATCAGTGTAGCCACATTGTGGTAGCGGCTGTAGATCAGGTCAAACAGCTTTTGGTCTGCTTTTGCTTTCTCGGCAATTTGCTTCGTCAGAGCCGCGCCTTCTTGGGCGTTAAAGGTAACAGTGATCTCTCGTGCATCTTCCTTGAGACCTTCTTCAGAGAAAGAAACGTCTTTTTTGATGCTTACCTGGCTGTCTTTGATGCTGTCAGCATACAGCAAGGCATACGGAGTCATGACCGTTTTGAGTTCATCTTGGTTAAAATTGATCGCTTCATTTAAATCGCTATAGCGTACGAAGCGCTTTGGCAGTTCCTCGCCGCCCAGCTTTTGCTTAAGTGCCTCGCGATCTTTCAGGTCCATATAAGCGTATTTAGAGTAAAACTCCGGCAGCTTGAAGCCCATAACAGAATCATTCATGAAGTACTCTAGAGAAGCCAGCTTTTTATCTTGTAGGTGAACTTCCAGGTTCCCCGATTGTTGATTTTTCTGTTCATCGATGTTGCTTTGCATCACGATCTTCGCTTTGCCCAGCATGTCGAGAATTTTTTGCGCTTGCGGGTCTGGGATGGTTGCATCTAGGGCAATGTCACTCAACTCAGTGGTGGAGTGAACTGGTTTTTCCAAGTACGGCTTCATGTAGTCTTGGTATTCCCCGTAAGCTTTGGATACGTCGCTAGAAAACTTCATCATGCTCTCCGCTTCCGCTTGCAGGTAAATCGTTTTTGCACTCTTAAACAAGTCGTACTTGGCATAAGCGGTTCCTAAACCACCCAGCACAACGACAGCCGCTGCCCCCGCGATCAGCCATGCTTTTTTCTTGCTTTTGCGCGGTGGGTTCACGTTTGTTGCAGTTTCCATCTTTTCTCTCCCCTTTTGTTCTCTCTCTTTGGTGAGTCCAATGTGCGTAATGATTTTGCGCACTCGATTTTGTATTGTACCATAAGGGGGAAAAAGGAGAACGATTTCCAGTAAATTTCTTCAAAAATGAGGAAGAAAGACCCAAAAAGTTGCATTCTTCCTACTTTTGTATGCATATAGAACACAGAAAAAGCGACAGCAGGGGGGAGATCACGTGGATTTTCGCGTGCTGCAAACGTTTATGGTCGCGGCCACGACAGAAAATTTTCACCAGACAGCAGAAGCGTTGTTCATTGCGCAGCCTACTGTCAGCCAGCATATACGTCAATTGGAAAAGGAATTGGGGATCAAGCTGTTTGAACGGGTTGGCAAACGCGTTCGGTTAACGGCTGCGGGCAAACGCTACTTGCCACATGCAAAAGGACTTCTTCAACAGTGGCATAGCAGTATGGAGGACTTGCAGGCTTGGAGACAGGGTTATCGGGAGAAGCTTCAACTGGCTGTTTCCCCGATTATTGCCCGTGCTCGTTTTTCCCATTTGCTGCACCGTTACACCAAGCTCTATCCCGATGTAGATATCTCGATTAAAATTGTCGACTCCGTGGAAATTGGCCCACTGGTGCAAAATGGACAGGCTGATCTGGGCCTGACCCGGATGGTGCCAGGGGAATTCCAGTTGTCTACTTATCTTTTGTATGAAGATCCTATTGTTTTTGCAGTCCCTCACAGCGGCGGAGATATGGAGGCGCCCTTGCCTGATTGGGAGCAAGAGGTGCAATCGAACCGTCTACTGACCCATAATCACCCGGGCTACTGGGATGAGTTGCTGTTGCTTTTGCGTCAGAGGGGGCTTTCCTTGCGTACGATGGCTGTTTCCCAGGTAGACATTACAAAGCGATTCATCGAGGATGGGTTGGGTGTTTCCTTTTTGCCTCGAACGGCTGTTGATCGGGATTTGTTTGAAAACCGCTTTATTGAACTGCCCACACCAGGCCTTGTTTTGCCGAAGGTCGCTTCTTATTTGCTGGTACCGAAAGCAGGAATTAGTGAGCCAGCGCAACATTTTATGGAAATCTTGCATTCCTTGTATCCACCGATGCCGCTTGTTCAGTCGGGTGGACGGACATAAAAGATAACAAGCCTGTAAGGTAGAGGTAAGGTGAATCGATAGGTTTGATGAGTATATGTATGCTACACTGAACCCTGCTTAAAGACAGCAGGAGGGATTGACGAATATGCAGGCGGAACCAATCACACAGAAGGATCGGATTTATTCTATTGATATTGTAAGGGGATTGGCATTGTTCGGGATTTTGCTGGTGAACTTGCCTAGCTTTATCATGTATTCGGAAGACGTCCGTATGCCAATAGAGGCAGGGATCGATGCATGGATTCGCTTAAGCTATGATTTATTCATTCAAACGAAGTTTTTCGGGATTTTTTCGTTTCTGTTTGGCTTGGGTTTTTACATTTTCATGTCACGGGCTGAACAGCGTGGACAAAAAGTATTTCGTCTCTTCAGCAGACGGTTGTTCGCGATGTTTTTCATTGGTGTGATTCACGTCATTTTGTGGTTTGGAGATATTTTGACGGTGTACGCGCTTCTCGGCTTTTTACTGATGCCATTTTATCGAAGAAAGTCTTCTACGATTCTAGCATGGGCAGCCAGTCTGGGAGGAGTGTACATGCTCACTCAAGGCGTGGCACTTGTACAGACGCTTAATGGTCAAGAAGTATATCCATTTGTAGCATCACTCCAGACGACACTGATACCGATCTTTGTGATGTTCCTGTTTGGTTTGTACGTGGGAAAACGCGGTTTCATTGCTCAAATTCGCGAGCATAAACCGTTGTTAAAACGAATCGCTACTACCACTCTGGCAATCAGTCTTCCAATCGCAGCAGGGATTGTGTGCGCGAGCGGTGTCGTCTTTGGTTCAAAGCTTGAACAGGTGAATAAAATATTGGTTGACCTGAGTACACTGCCTATGGCGCTGTGCTTGATAGCCAGCTTGTTTCTGTTGCTGGATCGAGAGTCGGCAAGGAAGGTTCTCCAGCCATTTGCCTACACGGGACAAATGGGGTTAACGACTTATTTGGGTCAGACAGTCATCATGACCATTCTGATTCCTTTGTTCGGTATTACGGCCATGCCGCTCTCTTCTTGGCTTTTGCTCGCGCTTCCGATCTATGCGTTTCAATTGCTCGCAAGCTGGTTGTGGCTGAAGCGTTTTAATCGAGGTCCGATGGAAAAGCTGTGGCGCTTCCTGACGTACGGACGTAAAAAGAAGGCAGTTCCAGCTCCTGCTAACTGATTGTAAAACGTGATCAAAAATCCAGTTTTCTTTTATTTCCCTTCACGATTATGAATCGATTATACTGAAGAGAAAAGAGACGAAAATGGAGTGGTGATGATGACAAAACAACATCCTTTGGCTATCGGCTTGGATGGTATCGCCGTAGCAGAAACAGACCTTAGTTTGGTGGATGGAATTAATGGACTGCTGGTGTACCGCGGTCATTGGGCGCGTGATTTGGCTATTCACCACACATTTGAGGAAGTGGCACACCTGCTCTGGTTCGGACATTTGCCGAGCGAGCAGGAGTTGACGGATTTAAAAGATAAGCTCAAAGCAAACCGTGAGCTGCCGGAGCATGTAAAAGGAATCTTGAAGTTGATCCCAGCAGATGTAGATATGATGAGTGTCCTGCGTACAGGTGTTTCGGCCCTGGGTAGTTCCTCGCACGGCTTTCCGCCAACCATCGATGAGGTGATTGCGCTGGCTGCCAAGATGCCAACAATCGTTGCGTATCGTTTTGCTTGTCTGGAGGGCCGCGAGCCGCTGGCACCGAATCCAGAGCTGGATCATACAGCGAACTATCTGTATATGCTCAAGGGCGTAAAGCCGAATGCGGCACATGTACGTGCACTCGATGCGTACCTGATTTTGACACAGGAGCATGGCATGAATGCCTCCACATTCTCCGGTCGTGTCGTGAGCTCGACTGAATCTGATCTGATTTCTTCCATTGCGGCAGCTATCGGAACCCTAAAAGGGCCGTTGCACGGCGGAGCACCATCCGAAGTGACGGAGATGATTGAGGCGATCGGCACGAAGGAAAATGCAGAGCCGTGGCTGCGGAACAAGCTGGAGAGCGGCGGACGTTTGATGGGCTTCGGACACCGTGTCTATAAAACGATCGATCCGCGTGCAACTGCTCTGCGCGTCGTTGCATCCGAGCTGTCGTCCAACGATCCGTGGTTCGATCTGGCGACACACGTAGAAAAAGTAGGCTTGCAGCTGCTGGAAGAGTACAAACCAGGCCGCAAGCTGAATACAAACGTAGAGTTTTTTGCCGCAGCTGTCATGCGCGCAGTTGGCTTGGATGACAATTTGTTTACACCGACATTTGCTGTGAGCCGTGTGGTCGGCTGGAGTGCGCACATTCTGGAGCAGGCAGACAATAACCGCATTATTCGCCCGCAATCCAATTACATTGGCACGATGCCAGAATAATAAAGACGTTAATTATAAAAGCTATCCGTTATGCGGATGGCTTTTTTCGTGGTTTATAAATGTGGCTGTGGTGGAGAGATTTCCAGTCTAGGCTCCAGGCTCCGTCCCGCTGAGGGCTGAGACTGTCCGCTCCGAAGGGATTCGCGGGGAAACGCAAAAGTGGTAGCCGCTTCGTCGCGCGGGCACGGTTGCGTTTCTTTTGCCCGCAAATCCCTTCTCCGCTCGGTCGGACTCCACAAGTCGCTACGTCTGGAAATATTCTTCTCTGTCGTAACAGATGACATCCTTATATTCTTTTAAGTCTTTTTAAAACCCGTTTAAGCAGGAAAAGCTCGTAGAGGAAACAGGAGAAAAAAGCGAAGATCTTTGGTACACCGACCGAGACGGAATGCAAAAAGCGAAACACGCTCTTAAGCGTCCACCTCTGAAAAACCTCCTGAATGGACTACTTTGGACGCGGTTTCGCTTTTTGCATGGAGGCGGGCAGTGAATCCCTCAGCGGGTGGGACAAGAATCTGAGCGTTTTCTCCTGTTTCCTCCCCACCACTACAGCCGGAAAAATTGTTTTAACAAAGTGCAACTTGGGATTGCAGAACATGCTTACTTTTGGCATGATAATGAAAAAAAGTAAGGAGTGGAGCAAATGGCGTTGTTGTCTACCCCGTTTCAGTTTAAAGGACTTAGCTTGAAAAATCGGATTGTCATGCCGCCGATGTGCCAATACTCCGTGGATGCACACGATGGAACACCAACGGACTGGCACTTTGTTCATTACGTTTCTCGTGCAGTAGGCGGAACAGGTCTGATCATCGTGGAAATGACCGATGTCGAGCCGGATGGCAGAATTTCCAACGGCGATTTGGGCTTGTGGTCTGACGAGCAGATTCCGGCGTATGCGCGGATCGTCTCCGAGGCTCATAAGTATGGGGCCAAAATTGGCATACAGATTGCTCATGCGGGCCGCAAAGCGGAAGACGCAGAAGTGCCTGTATCATCGTCCGCGATTGCTTTCCCAGGGGGACGCTACAAAACGCCACGGGCGTTGACGACAGAAGAGGTCAAACAAATGGTCGTCAAGTTCCAGGACTCAGCGAGACGTGCGGTGGAAGCAGGGTTTGATACCATTGAAATCCACGGTGCGCACGGATATTTGGTTCACCAGTTCCACTCTCCTTTGACAAATCAGCGAGACGATGAGTACGGGCGGGATAAAGCGCTGTTTGGCGTAGAAATTATTCAGGCAATCAAAGAGGTCATTCCAGCTGACATGCCGCTGATCATGCGCGTCTCAGCCGTAGAGTACGTAGATGGTGGATATGGACTAGATTACAGCACGGAGCTGTGCCGACGTTACAAGGAAGCAGGCGTGGATATTTTCCATATATCCAGCGGCGGGGAAGGACCGATTGGTTCAGCAGGCCGTCCAGGTGTTCATCCTGGCTATCAAGTACCATTGGCACGCGCCATTAAGCAGGCACTGGATGTCCCAGTCATTGCAGTCGGCAACCTCGATGATCCACAAGTGGCGGAAGCGTCGATTGGCAATGGTGATACGGATTTGGTAGCAGTCGGTCGCGGCATGCTGCGAGATCCTTATTGGGCACTGCATGCGATTCATGAGCTGTCGGCGGATGAGCTGCAGCCACCGAAGCAATATTCAAGAGCGTTTTAATCAGGTAAAAGAGCGATGGGCTTTCCTTTCGACTGTATCGTCGGGGGAGAGCCTTTTTTACTTTGAGCCCCTTGACACTTATTGGCAGTAGATTTAAGATGAATGTCAGTCAGTACTGACAATCACTTCCGGGAATGAGGATAGCAATGAGCAGCAGCAAAAGTCTTACAAGTAGCGAAAAACTGATGATAGCCGCAATCGATCTCATAGCGGAAAGAGGCTACAACGGCGTAACTACGCAAGAAATTGCCACTATGGCAGGATTGAGCGAGAAGACGTTATTTCGTCACTTCGGCAGCAAGCGAAATTTGCTGGAGAGTGCCTTTGACCGTTTTCATTACACGGAAGGACTGACGAAGCTTTTCGCGGAGAAGCTTACGTGGAATTTGCGTGAGGATTTGCTTTTAATCAGCCGAACGTATCACGAAATGATGAACCGCAATCGGAAAATGATTTTGATTAGCATAAAGGATGAGGCCCATTTGCCCGGATTCCGTGAGCGGACTCAAAAGCACCCGCAACAGTTAATGGTACTTTTTACAGATTACTTCAAAGAGATGGGCAAAAAAGGCAAGATGATCCAAACGAATCCCGAGGCACAGGCAACTGCTTTTATGGTCATGAATTTCGGGGCGTTTTTGAACGATCTGGATGGCACTAGCAATTTTTCAGGGGTATCCCTAGATGCATTTATCGAAGAGAGTGTAGAGGTTTTCGCTAGGGGTTTGACTCCCTAGTTTTTTTACCACCGACATGTCAGTCGGTACTGACAGTCAAAGTGTGAATAACAAAGTGAAGGGGAAGATACGGCATGGAAGCGACAAAAACGCAGCAAAACAGGGACATATTAATCCGAATCTTGATGTTTACCTTGGTCATATCCTCCATGAGTGCCTTGGTGTTTAACATTGCACTCCCCCAAATTAGCAAAGAGTTTGGTTTGAGCATAGCGCAAGTGAGCTGGCTATCGACCGCATATGGATTGTTATACGCGATCGGAACCGTGACGTATGGCAAGCTGGCGGATCGATACAAGCTCAAGAATCTGCTGACGTTTGGACTCTTGGTGTTTACAGCTGGTTCGTTTTTCGGTTTGGTCTCCGATTCCTTTGCGATGGCCCTCTTCGGAAGATGCTTGCAGGCAGTAGGGGCGGCTGTCATTCCGGCCACTGCGATGCTGATTCCTTTGCGATACTTCCCGCCGGAGAGCAGGGGTTCTGTTTTAGGCAGAACGGCAGTAGGATTGGCTCTTGGCGGTGCACTCGGTCCTGTGGTCGCGGCATTAATCGTCAGCTTTGCCCATTGGCGCTGGCTGTTTTCCATCCCGCTCCTGATCTTGCTGACGCTGCCGTTTTACCGCAAATATTTGGAGGATGAAGAGATCGCGTCTGGTGGGAAGTTTGATTGGGTGGGTGGCTCCTTACTTGCGATCAGCGTGACGTCACTGCTTTTGGGAGTAACGAATGGATCCTGGTGGTTTGCATTGGGCAGCTTGGTTACTTTGCTCCTGTTCGTTTTACGAATTCGTTCGGTAGCTGATCCGTTTGTACAGCCGAAGGTTTTTGCCAACAAGCCGTATACAATCGGGATTTTGATGGCATTTCTCATAAATGGAATGGGAATATCGCTTTATTACCTCAGTCCGCTGCTCTTGGCCCAGGTGCAGCAACTATCGACGAGCTGGATTGGCTTTGTGATGGTTCCAGCGGCTATCGCTTCGGCATTGCTTGGTCGTGTGGGAGGGAAGCTCGCGGACAGGCGGGGGAATGCTTTTCTGTATTTCGTTGCGTCTAGCTTACTGATTGGCTGCTTTGGCTTGCTGTCTACTTTCACTAGCGCCTCGGTTATAGGCATTGCGCTCTTCTTAATATTGGGTAACGTGGGACAGTCTTTTATGCAAATCTCGATGGCGAACTCGATCTCGAGGACGTTGACGAAGGAGCAGGCGGGAGTAGGCATGGGAATCTTCTCGATGCTGAGCTTCATTTCCATGGGGATCGCGTCTGCGGTATACAGCAAGGTGATCGATCTTGGCGCGACTACCATTTGGAACCCGTTAAATTCTTATACGAGCGGCCTCATTTACAGCAATATTTATTGGCTGATGGCCCTGATGCACGTGTGTCTTATGGTCTTCTACTACTTTCAGTTCGGTAGGGCTAAGCGACAAAGCCTTCTGGCGGATAGCTGACCTTTTGTTCATTCAGGCTTACTATTATATGTGGTAGACTAAAACAAAAAAAAGGGGGTTCCTGTCCGGTGCGAGAGCTTTCGGCCATTCGTTTTACAGAGGGAGAGCCATTGTTCATCCAAATCTATCACTTTATCAAAGACGAAATATTGCGTAACCGAATTACGTATGAAGAGTTTCTCCCCTCGATCAGAAGCTGTGCGCAATCGCTTGCTGTCAGCAAAAACACGGTGGAAGTTGCTTATCAGCTACTGGTATCGGAAGGGTACGTCACTAGCATTCAGAAAAAAGGATATCAGGTGACGTACAAGGCAGGACTTCCTTCCAGGCGGCATGTAACAGAACGAGAAGACTCTCGTATACCGCCGATTCGTTATGACTTTCGCTATGGCAACATCGAATTGGGGACATTCCCTTTTCATCCGTGGAATAAGCTGCGCAACAAGCTCATTTCCTACCATCAGCGCACGTATATGGTGGAGGGGCTGGCTCAGGGAGAGTACATCTTGCGAAAAGAACTCTCGAAATTGCTGCATGAAACAAGAGGAGTCCTCGCCACGCCGGAGCAGATCATTATTGGAGCCACCCCGCAACAGTTGGTGTCGATTGTCGTCCAGCTTCTGGACAGAGAGAAGCATGTGATCGGCGTAGAAAATCCGGGCTATGATGGTGCGAGAAATACGTTTCTCAACGGTGGCTACCGGGTACACGGTATTTCCTTGGACGCAGATGGTGTATCGATCGAAGAGCTGAGGCAAAGCGGGGCAAGCGTCATGTACGTGAGTCCTTCCCAGCAATTCATCAACAAAATGACGATGCCTCTGGAGAAAAGAAATCAATTGACTCTGTGGGCGCAATCCTTATCGCATTCTTATTTGGTGGAGGATGACTACGAATGGGAGTTCAAATATCAAGAGAGCTACATCCCTTCGATCCAGAGTCTGTCTCCCCAAAAGGTTATTTACATTGGGCGGCTCTCCAAAGCATTGCTGCCGCTCGTAAACGTCAGCTACGTCGTCCTTCCTTACGAGCTGTTATCGCGTTTTCACCAGCGCGTGCCTGAATACGATCAGCCTGTTTCCCGTTTGGACCAGTTGACGCTAGCGGCGTATTTGTCCGATGGCTATTGGCATAGACACTTGCAGCACATGCGAAAAAACTACGTGGAAAAGCGAGAGGTGTTTCTTCAAGCAGTCACGCGTTACATGGACGGACGTGTGGAAATAGAAGGGAAGGATACGGGGCTGCATGTATTTTTGACCGTAAAAAGTCAGTGTACAGAAGCGGAACTCATGGAACGTGCCTATCAAAAAGGCGTAAAAGTCTACGGAACTGCCCGATACTGGCTCCATGATACAAGGGAGCAGCCGACGGTATTGCTAGGGTACGGAGCATTGACCCCCGACGATATTCAGGAGGGCATTCGCTTGTTGGCTAGCGCTTGGTTCGAGTAACAGATCAGTTTCTGTCCCACTCATCTTGAACGATCTGTCCCTTTGGCCACGAATGGCTATCCATTACGATGGACAGGACAGCGATTAGAAAGGGTGGGGAAAAATGAAATTTATTTTTGATCTGGACGGGACGATCTGCTTCAAAGGTCAGCCGATCTCAACGAACATTTTGGATAGCCTGCTTGCACTCGAACAGGCGGGACATACTGTAGGTTTCGCCTCCGCAAGACCGTGCCGTGACATGCTGCCTGTCCTCGATGAGCGGTTTGCCAACCATCTCCTCATTGGCGCGAATGGAGCGATGACACATCACCGAGGGAGCTTGCAGGGCAGCATGCCAATCCCGGATCGTTTGGCACATGAAATCATCAGCATTCTCGATGATTATCGCGCGCAGTATTTCATCGATGACTCGTGGAATTACGCACATAATTGTGTGTCGGCACATCCTTTTTTGAGCTATATCGATCCCAATCGGACAGCCAGCCGCGTGGACGTGGATCAACTGAATGCCGTGCTGAAAATCCTGATTTTATCGTGTGACCGTTACGAAGAATTGGTGGCGAGAATCAGGGAACTCGACGTTACGCTGCATTACCATTCCGCAGAAGGTATTCTCGACCTTACTTATCGGGGAGTGAATAAATGGACTGCCCTGAATCGGTTCGATGTGGCAGGAGAGCCGTTCATCTGCTTTGGCAATGACATGAATGATTTACCGCTGTTTGAAAAAGCGCATCATTCCGTATTGATTGGCGAGTATGAACCGCTGCTTGCATTAGCGAAGGAAAAAATCGCCATGGATGATTATGTAGAGCAATCCATTATCGCAAAATTGCGAGAGTTGGGCGAGAGGTATGAGTTAGCTCTTCCGTAAACGAAAAAGGAGGCTATTCAATAATGAATCCCTTATTGGAGAAGAGACATCAGGCACTGCGCGAAGCAGAGACCAAAGCTGAGTTTTTATTTACTACCATCGAAGAAAAGGGCTTTATTTGCAGCGGTGTAACGGAAAAAGAGATCAACAAGGAAATTTACGAGTTGGCCTTTCAATTGTTCGGGATCAAAAAATATTGGCATAAGCGGATTGTGCGAGCGGGCAAAAATACGCTATATCCCTACAGAGAAAACCCACCGAATTTGACTGTCGCTCCCGAAGATATTGTCTTTCTCGATTTCGGGCCCATTTTTGAGGACTGGGAAGCTGATCTTGGTCGGACGTATGTGCTTGGAAATGATCCGGTAAAACAAAAGCTGCGCGACGATATTGAAAAAGCGTGGGACGAGGGCAAGACTTACTTTTTATCCAAGCCGGATATTACGAGCAGCGAGCTGTTTGCCTACATGTGTGAGCTCGCCAAAGCATACGGTTGGGAGTACGGCGGTCCACACGCAGGACATCTCATCGGCGAATTCCCGCATGAAAAAATTCAAGGGGATGGTATCGTCAACTATATTCACCCAGACAATCACAAGCCGATGAGAGAGCCGGACCATAACGGGCACCCGCGCGATTGGATTTTGGAGGTTCATTTTGTTGATCGGGAACGGGAAATCGGGGGATTTGTGGAGAAGCTGTTGACGGTGGAGTAAGGAAAGCGCTCATAGCGTTGAGTCGATAAGCTAGCCGTTGGTTCGTCAGAAATCACGGCAACTCAGACATTCAAAAGTTCTGTTGATATCATGCTTGCATCTTGCCATGACGGATTGACCTCCAGCATGGCTGTTTTCATTTATTTATGCTTTCTTCACGTGGGAGCTTGATAAAAGAAGCGAGATGCTCCAGAACTGGAAGGAGAAAATCGAGGATGCTAGGTAAGGCTTGCGTATCACCGGACTGCGCACGTCTCAAAATGATGGAGAATGACTGATTTTGTGCGCCAATACATTCAAGTATTTCTTTTTGCATTTGTGTACCCCTTGTCGAGTCATATTTAGCTGCTTGGCCACCTCTTCTTCCGTAAGTCTGTCTATCACAATACTCTTAATGATGAATCGGGGTTTTTCGGGAATTTGCATGAGTAGCTCCTGCACGTATATGCTCGAGTCTATGGAATCTATTAAGTTATCGCCAAATACCTCCTCAATGATAGTGGTTTCCCGATTAAATCGAGTTTTAGCAGCGTATTGCATTCTCCAAGCAATTCGCTTAAGGATTCTTCTACAACGTTCTTTCAGCATTTCATCTTCCACTAAAATCACCTGCCATAATGTATTTATACTTCCAATTGAAACAGTCTTACATTCCCCCTGAAATTTTGAAATTTCTCGACTCTCATATACATAGGTAAAAAACGAGCACAAAAAGAGGGAGGGATTACATGTGAAAAACAACTTGATGATTCCGATTGTTTGTTTCGTGGGTTTAGTTGCAGGATGTTCACAGCCAAGTCAACTATCACAGGAGCCTGCTTCCCAGCAGCAACAAATGGTTAAGCAAGAAGTGCCTCAGGGCTTTGTACCGTTGACATTGACAGAAGAAAATAAAACAAAAATAATGGCTGATGCAGAGAAATTTGGTATACAGAATATTTATGTCCCGCTATTTGTTAGAGAGGGTTTAACATTACAGGAGATTTCCGGTAGCGAGCAAACAAAACAGATTTCTCTCCGATTCGAAAATGAGCAAGGTGATCAAACATTAGAAATTAGTTTATCCCCTCAAGAAGTTTTACTTGGGGGTGCCGTTATCCAACAGCAAGAAATCAAACTCGATAACGGTACTCCTGCAAAATGGATTTCCTTCTCGAATCATAAGGAAAATGTTGAGGCAGCCGTCGCAGAATTATATTTTCAATTGAATAACACCTATGTAGCTGTAAGTAATGACTCCAACCAATTTGAAAAGGAAGTCCAACAAATTGCTTCTGCTCTCCAGCTTCTAAAAAAATAATGTAAAAAAGTAGTTTCTATTTTTCCTGTTTTTTTTCCTAGATAGGTGAAGGCGACAACTAGTCGACCATTCGAAAATCTAAGGAGGAAGAACAGGCATGGCAAAAGGAATTGATTACGCGGGAAGAAGCAAAATTGATTTCAAAAGCCGGATTGTACATCGTCGAGGTGTATCAAAATGGTGGTAGAGACAAAGGTGAATTTACCTATGCTAGCGGTAAGCAAGCTTGCGAGAGTGCTATTGAGCAAGCAGAGTCAGTGGGTCAACCGTACAACACCCCTATTTATTTTGCTGTTGATTTTGAAGCTGATTCCAAATCAGAGCTTGAAGCAGTTAAGGACTACTTCAGAGGGGTTAAATCCGCGATGGAAAAGTACGAGCGGATGAATGGAGATGCCTTTAAAGTCGGGTGTTATGGCAGCTACTATGTAGTGAAGCATATCGACGACGAAGTACCGGGAGTAAGCCATTTTTGGCAATGTAAGGCATGGAGTAAAGGCAAGGATTACAAATACCGCGACTTATATCAATATGACATCGACAAAGATTTGGAGTTAGATAATGGAAACACCATTCTGGTTGATTTCAACGAATCAGATGATAGCGCTGGTGGGTTTCAGGTATAACGGAAAAACAGAGGTCACCTATTCTAAGGTGGCCTCTGTTTTGTTGTGGAGAAAACTTTTTAACTTTTTTGGAAAAACGGTTTCTATTTGCCTCTGTTTTTTTCCTAGATAGGTGAAGCGACATTGACCGGTCAAAAAGTCGTTGATCAACTATCAAAAAGGGGAAATGAAGAATGGCTAAGTATGAACCTATTCCTACAAAAAGAGTGAAGATTGACGGAATTGTAGACACATATGTTGGGGTCAATCCCAATAATAGAGGGAATGAAAAAATCCTTGCTTTTATTGATGCTTTTAAAGCAGTAGCAGGAAGGACCAGTGACGCTTGCTACGGTTTGCCTGTTGAATTAATCCTTGCAATGTGGGGCGGGGAATCGGGGTGGTCTCAGTATGATACACAAGTTGAGAACCAGAACTGGTCGAATATGATGTATGTAGACTCGACCTACCCTGAAGGGAATATCGGTGAAGGGATAAGAGGGTGGGCGGCTTTTCCTGGCCGTTCAACTCACGGAGAAGCATTTGCAGATTTCTTACAAGGAAAGCGTTACTCCAAATTAATCGATTACTTGAAGGGCACAAATAATCCTAAGTCAGAAAAATGTGCACGTTATATTGCTGATGCAGGTTACGGCGGTACCAATCATGACAAATACTACGATGAAGTTATTGACTACCTGGAATCCGTTCGTAAGCGTCTCTAACCTGTTTTTCAAAAACAAGAAGCACCTCAAAACGGGTGCTTCTTGTTTTTTTACCGTATTTAACCGAGAACAGTCCAATGTACTCGTTTTGTCATAACCGTAGGGACTACGGGGATAGCCTAAGTGGCGGGAGCGTTCAAAGGCCTTTACTTAAATTGAGTTCTAAATCAATTTGCTTTTTTAACCATACCCCATAATCCCCCACCTGATAAATTTTCCATTCGTTTAGTTTTTGTGGGTTTTGAACGCCAACAAAGGCATCATTAGGAACGGTAGGTTCCAAGAAAAGCACGATGTCCTTTCTCGGGAATTCGTTGACTCCCACTTCTGGAATAAAGGGCTCTCTGACCAATCGAATATACGTATGGTCTTGCGTGCTTTCTCCCTCATCTAGACTTCCTTGGAGATAAGGTTGGCTCTCTTGTAAAAAAGGTAGCTCCTTCTCATCTTTTGTGCCTATCAGCTTGCCATCCCTCCGATAAGCAACGGTGTACAAATCCATCGAGTTTTCGAGAAGCCCATCGCAAATAGGGGAAACGCCCGAGACAAATATTTCCTTTCCTCTCTGGATGATAATTTTGCTTACTTCTGGATGTTTTTTTGGAGCCTCGGAATCAACAATCGGGGTGTTTTGCTGGTGTATTTCTTGACCTTGAGTGCTAACTCCGCATCCGGATAATAACCCAATACAAACAACACATAAAAATATTCGTTTCATAAGACCAGACCTCCGTCAAAACGATATTAAAGTGGGAATTTATATTTCCCCTACCGATTCAATAAATCATTATACCTTTTAAGACGGTAATTTTTGGAAAAGGTTTCTTTTGTTTGTAATTGAAAATTATTAGCTGGAAAAGTAAGAAACCGCTGAGAGGAAAGCTACTTCTAGCCGAATTACAACCTACAACCACGATTCCTTCTGAAGCAAAAGCACGACCCTAAGGTCCTCTTCATCTGGGTTTTCACCAGCACTTAATACATCACCATGTTCCCCGTCTTTTTCATATGCTTCTCCGCCAGCTTCAACAACACGACAGTCGCCGTCACCAGCAGGAGCAAGACAGCGGCGAGAAGTCCCATACTCGGTAGCATTGCTTGTAATGCTGCCCCCTCCATCAGCAGCTCGCGAATCAACTGAAGCGCGTAGGTCAGGGGAAAGCAAAAGGAAATGACCTTGGCCCAAACCGGAAAGGCCATCGGGGGCAGACGGACACCGGAAAAGATCAGCATCGGCTCATCCAGGACGGTGTACAGAAAGCTCGCGTCGCGTGAAAACAGAAAGAGCACACAGAGAAAGCCGCCCCAGACGATGGCCGATACCAGCAAAATGAGGAAGGCGAGTGGAGGTGCCCACCAGCCGCTCAATTGAATGCCATCGACAAAAAACAAGGCTAACAGGACAAAACAAAAGAACAGCCAGACTCCCTCGATCAACGAGGAAAGCGAACGCCCATACAGAAAAGCGAGTCGGTTGACCGGACTGATGAAGATCATTTCCATGGTTCCCGCTTGCCGTTCAAAGCTCATTTGCCAGGACGACTGCACCAGGCACCAATAAAAGATGTAGCCTAAATAGCCAGTCAACAGGAACAACGGCAACTGCTCGTAGCTGATGAACCGGGCTAGAGGGGAATCAGCTCCCATCCGGAACGGGGCAAACGAATAATACGCGGTCACGAAATTAATGACAGGCCAGACCAAGAGCGAGAAGTAGATCATTTTGCTGTGAAACGAGTGGCGATGCTCCTTGATGATTTCTGCCAAAAGCAGGCTACCCAGCTGTTTCATGCCCCCCTCCGATCTGCCATGTGCAGGATGACGTCCTCCAATGATGGCTGTTGGGTGGAGAGATGCAAGACGGGGGATTGGTGAGCAGCCAAGAGGGAAAGCAACGGAGTTGTCATATCCGTTTTTCCCCGTAATGTCACTTCCCAGGTCTGCTCGTCTGTTTCTGCGATTTCACGCGAGCCGTCGTAATCTTGAGCCAGCTGGCGCAGATCGTAATCGAGCGAGTCGGAGAGAGAGGGGATCACTACCTGTAAGGCTGTATCCAGGTGGAGCGATTTGATCAGGTGCTCCGGTGTATCATGCGCCACGAGTCTTCCTTTATCGATGATGTATACCTCGTCGCAAAGCTCCTCTACCTCATGAATGTAGTGACTGGTCAACAGAATGGCTTTTCCATGCTGAGAAGCGAGCTCACTCACATGCTTGCGAAGCTGCCGGGCGATGGGGGCGTCCAAGCCGAGAGTCGGTTCGTCCAGGAACAGGTAACGCGGATCATTGATCAGGCCGCGGGCAATTTGCAGTCGTTGCTTCATACCTTTGGAATAGCGCTCGACAGGGGTGTTGGCAGCCTCATACAGGCCAACCTGCAAGAGCAATGAATCGATCCGATTACGCAGTTCCTGCCCTTGCAAACCGTATAGACTTCCGAAATATTGCAGGTTTTCCCGCCCTGTCAGCCGCCAGTACAGCATGCGTTCTCCCCCTGCGATCATATTGACCTTGGCTTTGACGAACCGATCGTCCTTTACCGCGTCATATCCGTCTACCGTGATCGTGCCACTGGTTGGGGTGAGCAGTGTGGAGCACATCTTGATCGTTGTTGTTTTTCCTGCACCATTAATGCCTAACAATCCAATAATTTTGCCGGGTACCATGCGAAAAGACAGATCAGCAACTGCCTCGACCTCTGTCCATTGCTGGCGTAACCAGCCTTTTTTCTCCTTCACCCGGTATACCTTCCGTACATTCTCTGCGATTAGCATGATTATTGACCTCCTCGTTCGTTATCCGAAAATCGATTCCATAACGCGTTTTTCCATCCGACGTATGCCCCACACCCCCATGACGAGATAGACGAGGGATAAGGCTGCCATATGAAACAGCTGTGGGGAAACAGCATGCAGTGGCGCTCCTTGAATCACGCATTGCCGAAAAGCATCCAGTGCAGGTGCGAGCGGCATGATGAGACCGAGTGGTTGCACCCATTCAGGCAAATACGGAATCGGAAACGTCACCCCACTGACAAAGGCCATCACAGCAAACAGCGTGTTTTGTGTGATGTACGTATCGCGGAACCATAGCATGAGACTGCCCAAAACGAGTGCCTGGCAAAAGAAAGCTCCTGTAGACAATATCCAGACTAGGACGGCGCTCCATACATTTGTTTGAGAGAGGGTGAGCCCAAACAACGCCCCTACCAGTACAATCACCGAAAATTCAAACAAAGTACGCATGAGCTGTTGGGCGACATTCCCCAAAAAGTACCCCCTGCGCAAGGAAGGGGTGAGCAAAACGGCCTCCAAGGTCCCTTCCCGAAGCTCCGTAATGAGTGAGCGGCTGACATTCATCAAGGTAGAGACGGCAAACGCATAAAAAGCTCCGCCGAGGATGGCGTACGACAAGTAATCGGACGAGCCGGTGAGATGTGCGAAATTTTCGTCCAACTGCCCGGCAAATACATAGTGATAGGCGAAGAAGGCAAACAGCACTGTATACACCCCGGAAAAAATGTGGCCGATGACAAACGACCACGGATAGGCACGAAGCATTACGCGGGTATTGCGGATAAAGGTAGCTTTGGCGACATGAAACACGTTATTTCCTCCGTTCTGGGGGATGTGATGAAGCAGGTGGAGAGGCAAGTCCGGGAACAGGCATATCGATGAACTCATGCAGATCGACAGCCAGTTGTTCCAGCCGTGATGCAATCGCGCGGTAAAACACATACCGTCCCCGCCGTTCACTCCAGATAAAGCCTGTGTCTACCAACAGATTCAAGTGCTTGTTGACGGCAGGCTCACTGATGTTGTGCAGGTCAGCCAACTGCTGCGTGCAGTAAGGATGAGCCAATAATGATTTGAGAATCGCTGTCCGTGTCGGGTCGCTGAACACCTTCATTTTGCTGATGAAGTCAACGGGAATCACCGAGGTGGCTCTGGTGCCGGGAACGTCTAGGGATAAGCACACAGAGATATGGTTGTCGTAAATGCCGAGCAACAAATGCGGCGCGACAAAAGTAGAGACACGCAAATGAATACGGGCTAGCTCCGAATAGCCAAATGTGTACGTTTTTGCCTTATGAAATTGCAAGAAGTTCTCGTGCACCTTCAAGCGCGGGTGAACCTGCGACAAAAACGGAATCGGGTCTAGCTTGATCTGCTCTTGTGCCTCATGTACGGCGCGGACGAGCCACGGTTCAATCCGCCGTTCTTCTTTCTGGAAAAAAGGCAGATAGTCGTAGCAAAGCTCCAGAAAGCTTCGCTTGGTCGAGAGCGGATGGCGCAAAAGCTCCCGATGCTCTGGTTTCAGCTCTTCAAAAATCTCGTCTGTACGTCCTTGCATCCAAGCGTGAAGTTGTCTGGGATGATAGACGGGACCAATCATAAGCTGGGCAAACTCTCCAGCATCCATCGCCTGTACACGCTCCAACGCGGCCTCAACAGAATGCTCAAAGCACTCCTCCCAAGGTGCCAGGAAGTCCATGGCATCGAGAAACTGATTGGACATGGAGCTAAAATAGTGAAGCTTTTTCAAGAGCGGGGCAGGTAAAGCAGTGAGCAACTCCTCCGCCCAATGCAAGCGGGAGGTGTGATGCTCTGGCTTTGCAAGCACGTGGAGACTTAAGAAAAACTCATAGCCGGGTATGTATGCGACATGAAGATGCTTACGCAGCCAGTCAGGCAAATCTTGCACGGAGCATCCTCCTTTCTCGTTCAATTAACCATCTGGTGAATTCATTTTGGGAGCGGGCAAAATTGAAGAAATTATGCCGGAGGGACTTCTCGATGTCAAGAGAAAAAGAAAACAACCACGGCTAACGCATAGCACGTGGTTGTGGAGAGGTATTATGTCTCAGAGAAACGAGCGCCGAGCGTCTGCACGGATTGTTGCATCGCTGTCAAATCCGCTTCGGGAAGCGCCTTTTCCTGATAGCGATATTGCTGATAGTAACGGGTGATGCGAGCGACTGCATCCAGCTGACCTGCATCTAGCAAGGACTGTTCGCGCAGGCGATTGAAAAACTCTTGGGGTGTCTCATGCAGCTCGATTGGCACTCCTTGCTTCTCCATGAGGACGAGGAATTGATAGTAGGCGTATCGGGTGGGATCATCCTCTGGGCCGACTGGCTGTTTGAACCATTTGGCAGAGCCATTTTCTGCGCTTTCTTCACGGGAAGAGGGAGGAACAGTGGTCAATATGGTGTTTTGTGCAGCCGCCACTTCTTTTTCCAGCGTAATCGTCCCCTTGAAGCGCCTTTTCCATATGTATCGGCCGAGCAGGATCACACAGGCGAGGATGAAGGCAATGATTAAGTACGGTTGCAGAATAGAAAAGAGTGATTCTCCGAGCTGTATCTGTACCACAGGATGATCTGCTTTTTGCCCGGTACTTTCCATGAGTACCTTCATGCCTGCCTGTTTTTGGTTCGCCTTCTCGTACAATTGCTCAAACAATTCCACAATGAAAATAAGCACTGGCTCAAAGAGCGTATACAGCCCATCGCTGACAGGCCCTTTTATCCAACTCCAGATCCAATAGATGAGACCAAGTATGATAGAGCTGACAGCCAAATAGCCTGCGATTAAAAGAAAACGTGTGCCGAGCACTTGACTGCCTAGTAGCAAGCTGATGCGAGCAGGTAGCCTCGTAGAGAGTGATCCTTCCCGCAGCACGAACGCCACAATCGCCACCAACATATAGCTGAGAGTGATGAAGACAAGCATGGAAAAAGAGGCTGCGAGTGTATAGGAACCTGGGTCAGCGATGGAGGTGTAGAGTACTGCTATCACGAGCTGCATGAGGCCCGCCATCAGCGCCAGAACAAATCTGCGTTGCAGACTGTCATGTCGATACCCTTTTGATGCAGCGCTTTGTACTCTCCAAAAATAAACAGCAGCCAGTACAAGCGCGATGAACCAAGAATCGTAGAGATAGAAGCTGCCCATTCCGATGAATAACACAAGGGGATACAGCAACAGATGGAGCATAAATCGACCGCCACCACCATAGTACAACCAGCCCCCCGCCATGAGCAGGGTCGCTGCGACTAGGCAAAACGTGAGCAGTTGACCAAAGTCTGCTGTCATATACCCAAACAATACCAGGAAAACGCCCGTCAGCATGGCCTCCAGCCAAAACGCGAGCGTCCAGCGACCTATCAACGAGAGTGTCATCCCATCATCACGCTCCTTTTTTTCAGGCGAGCATGCTGGAAGCGCTGGATGATGACAGGGTCAGAAGAAACGTCCAGTACCGCAACCTGATGACCGCATTGAATAAGGCGCTCTGCAGAGGCTTGTACGGATGGGTCCATTCGTGGTGTCACAATGAGAATAGCTTCCTTCCCATGTGCTCCCTCTAACCGGCGAAGAACAGGCGCCAGTGGCGTTGTCACAAAATGGTTGATTTGCGCCAGCTGGGTCATGACGTGCAAGTGGTGTGCCTTGCCACTTCCCGCAGGCAAATGAAAATGCTCACGTCCTCGTTGCTTCACGGTGAGGTACAGCTCGTATCCGACTGATTTTCTCCTGCACAGGCCAGCTAAAGCCGCAAGACAGGAGATCGTCCGTTCATTGGTGATATCGTTATACTTCTGCATCATGGGTTCATAGGAGGGCAGGATATGCCCGACGATTCGCCAGTTTGGATGGGCTGTAAACTCGAAAATACGCGTCTCGAGCGAGCCTGTTTTGGCGGTTGCCTTCCAATGGATGTGCTTGAAACGGTCGCCTGGCATGTACGACCGAATACCACGCTGAAAAGTGACATCATCCTGTTGGCGCTGACGAGAAAGCCGATTCCCGTCCGGCTCCGATTCAGCAAGTACGACGGGAGAAAGCGCAAGAGGCAGCGGATAGACCAGCAAGGAAAAGGAAACCGACAGTGTTATGGCGGTAGGCTCCTCGCCCAATAATGGCAATGTCTCGGATTGCACATCCGTCAGCCAGACCGTACCTCGCTTGTTCGGGATGAGAGTCAAGGTGCGTGTGGCACTTTGCCGCATCGGCAGATCAAATCGCAGGCGAACGCTCGTCCGATGATTGAGGATTCGCACCTCGTCTGCGCCTTCCACTGAGACATGCTCCGGCAGTGTGAAGCGAAGCCAGGTAGCAGGCAAAGGCAGCCACGAACGATTGTGCAGGCGAACTGTAATGTGTACGGGTGTCCCTGACAGGACGCGCGTTTGATCACTGGACCATTCGAGCGACACCCATTTGGACATGGACTTGGCCCACCAGTCTTGTGCAGCAGGGAGAAAAAAGAAAAAGCCCCCAAACAGAAAGAAAAACCAATGCCCGGAAAAAACGGCGAAGAGCAGTAAGACAAAACCGATTACGTGAAAGGTTTGTTTGGTGATCATCGCGCTACACGCTTTCTTCGACGGGAGCGGGGACGCTGGTCAAGATTTGTTCCACGACTTCCTGCTCCGTCACGTGCAGCTCTGCTTCCATGGACAGGCGGATGCGGTGAGCTGCCAGACTTGGGAACACCACTTTTACATCATCCGGCAAGACATAAGTACGACCAGAAACGAACGCGTAAGCTTGGGCGGATCGCAGCAGGGCGAGCATGGCGCGTGGACTGATGCCCACCTCAACCGAGCGATGTTGGCGAGTAGCTTCCGTCAGGTCGATGATATAGTCTTCCACCGGTTGGCTGACGTGAACAGTCGTTACCTCGCGTTGCAGAGCCGCAATTTGGTCGACAGTGATGACCGGCTCGACCGCCTCTAATGGGGAGCCGCTGCGGAACCTCCGCAAAATTTCTTTGGCATCCTCTCGTGTACCGTAGCCAAGAGACAGCTTGAAAAGGAAGCGGTCCAACTGTGCTTCCGGCAGCGGATAGGTCCCTTCCGATTCAATCGGATTTTGGGTAGCGATGACCAGCATGGTCGATGGGAGTGGCAGGGTAACGCCTTCAATCGTAACCTGGCGTTCCTCCATGCATTCCAGCAAACCGGATTGAGTCCTGGGAGTGGCCCGGTTGATTTCATCTGCAAGCAAGACATCCGCAAAAACAGGTCCCTTTCGTAGTTCGAATTCACTTGTTCGTTGATTGAATACGTGAAGACCGACGACATCGGATGGCAGCAGATCCGCGGTGAATTGCAGGCGGTTGTAAGAGCCGCCAATCGCTTGCGCCAATGTTTTGGCAAGCACGGTTTTTCCCATTCCGGGCAAGTCCTCCAGCAATACGTGACCACGGGCAAGCAAGGCCGTTACTAATAGACGGATCTGACTTTCCTTGCCCACGATGACGCTACTGATAGCATGCTGAAGGTTATCCAATGTCGGATGTATCATGAATATTCTCCTTTTCTCATTCAAAATTGCGGAGTCATACGATTTTTATTATATATGGAATATCCTGTTAGTTACAAATTTTCGAAATAATAATCCCGTAAGCGCGGCGAGCACGATGACGGCCCCTACAGAGATGTAAAGAGGGCGAATCCCTACCTGATCGCTTAGCTGTCCGCCTAGCCAAATACCGACGGGCATCGTCGCACGCACGATGAGCAAGCGGACAGACAGTACACGCCCCATTAGCTCGGAAGGAACGTGAAGCTGATACAGGCTTGTGCTGTGTACCTGGAAAAAGGGAGCAAACAGACCAGCTAGTAGTTCGATGGTGATTGCAAGCCAGATGTCATGGGTAAAGCCTATTGCAACAAAGCTCAAGCCTCCTAGTACCAGTGACCCTAACATGATCAGGGGCTGTCCAAGGCTGCTACGGAAGCGAGGCACGAGCAATGAGCCGAAGAAATATCCCAACGGATAGCCAGCCAAAAACAAGCCTACATAAAACGAGGTGCCTTGCAGCTCGCCGGCTACAAAAGGCAGGTTTAGCACAAGTGTGACTCCGACAGCAAATTGGACGAGAGCCGAGTACAGACCGAGCCAGAGTAGAAGGGGCTTCTGCCAAAAAACCGCAAGACCAGCCTTAAACATGACGTACCACGATTGCTTCTTGTTGGCGGTATCCGCTGGGGCGAGTGGACAAAGAACCAGAAAGAAACCGCTGAGCGCATAGCTGATCGCGACCAATGCGAGTACGGACTCACCGCCGATACTCGCCACGAGAATCCCAGCCAAAGGCGGACCTGTAATCAAGGCAATGCGCAGGACACTATCCAAATAGGCATTGGCTTGGAGGAGCTGCTCTCTTTTGACCAGAGCAGGGAGGAGCGACTGGCTGGCTGGCACATACAGCGGTTGAACGAGACCGTTGATTAAGGCTGTAAAATACAGCGGCCAGAGCGATTCTGTCCCGGAAGTAATGACCGCAAAGGACAAACAAAAGGCAGCCGCTCGCATCCATTGAGAAAAAAGCATGACACGCTTCTTGTCGAATCGGTCGATGTACGGTCCGGCTACCAGCTGAATGGTGAGCGACGGCACGAAATACAGCAGCCACATCTGTCCGACCGCACCTTGTGAGCCTGTTGCCTGATAGATTAACCAGCTATTGGCGAGGGTACCGAGTGAGGCGCCTAGTTCTGAAATGAGCTGACCGAAAACAATCCAACGATAAGAACGCTGCTGCCAGACAGAGGCTTGTACAGCGGTTTGGCTCATGGGGTGCTCCTGTCCAGGAATTCATCCCATAACAGGGGAAGCTTGTCCAGCGTATGACGGCGGAGTCTGTAACGGGAGCCTGCTGTTTCAACGAGATGGGCAGACCGCAGCATGGATAGGTGATGGTGTACTGTCGATTTCGCCATTGAGAGTTGATCGGTTATCTCTTGCAGGCTCAGGTCTTTTTCCGCGAGCATTTTGACCATGCGCAGCCTGTGCTCATCTCCGAGTGCTTTTAAGGCTTGCACCAGTGATGGGGGTGGCTGATAAGGATCTACAGCATCGTGCAAATTTTCGTCGGCAACAGGGTAATAAAAAATCTTCGTACCGACAGCATCGGCCTGTACAGTCCACGGGCGGTAGATCGCTTGCGGAATCAGCAGTACGCGTGTCACGGCAGGCTCTGGGAGGTAGCTCGATCCCGTCGCATACTCCACAAAGGCTTCAGGGTTGAGCTTTCCTAGCTTGCTTTGTTTTTGCGACCAATCCCGTTCTAGCATGCGAACGATTTTTTCCTCATGTGGCTTGATGTGAGTGGTATACCAGCCTTCCATCAATCCGAGAATATGACTCCGCAGCACTTCTCCATCAACGGAAGTAATATGTTCGATATACGATTCAAAAAAGAGATGTGCGCTGCACGCTTCCTGTAAAGCGGCGCAATCATCCTTGCTTCCTTGTGCAGCCTTCCGCCGTGCTTCCTGCCTATTTTCACCGAGGTAAGGGAGGGCTTCGTATCGGAGCTGTTCGATTGAGAGCTCTCTGACATACGAGAGAAAGGAATCCAGATCAGCGAAAGGGCAAAGATCAAGTAGTTGCAAAAGCGTCTTCCACGTGTTGTGCTTCTTCGCATATTCGACCTCTTGCCGTACAGAAGGTGATAGCTCGGCCAACAGTTGACGCCAGTAGGTAGGAGGGTGCTCCATCGTGTGATGCAATTGGTCGTAGGTAGCGGCAGCGATTCCCAAGGCAGCTTCGAATAAAGGAGAATACGAGAGCTCAACCCGATAGGTCGTTCGTTCACTGCCAATGTTCAAAATCTTCATGTGATCATCCTTCCAAAATTTGTACATAATTATGTATTTTATAAAATACGAATTTAAAATTCAATATTTTTCGAACGAAATGAGAAAAGGAAAAGAAGAATCACAACTCTCTATCCAAAGAGATCATGTGATTCTTCTTTCTGTAAAGATATGGTTAGCCGACCGTGGATAATTGCAACGCACGCTGTAGTGCTTGCTCCAGATCAGAGAGGATATCGTCGATCGCTTCTGTGCCGACTGAGAGACGAATAAGCCCCGGGGTCACTCCGGCTGCTGCCTGCTCTTCTTCCGTCATCTGCTGATGTGTTGTGCTGGCTGGGTGAATGATGAGTGATTTGGAGTCTCCGACATTTGCGAGATGGGAGAACAGCTTCACTGACTCGATCAATGTTTTTCCTGCCTCAACGCCACCGCGAATGCCAAAGGTCAGGATCGCGCCAGCACCTTTTGGCAAATATTTTTGGGCCAATTCACGCTGGGAGTCTGACTCCAATCCCGGATAACTCACCCACTCTACCGCAGAATGATTGGCGAGAAACTGGGCTACTGCCAAGGCGTTCTGGCTATGCCGCTCGATGCGCAGATGCAGAGTTTCTAATCCTTGCAGGAACAAGAAGGAGTTGATCGGAGCGACTGCTGCTCCGATATCGCGCTGGAGCTGGACACGTGCCTTGATAATATAGGCAAGCGGACCGACTGCTTCTGTATAGACGACGCCATGGTAGCTTGGATCTGGAGTAGTCAGACCTGGGAATTTTCCGTTGTTCCAGTCGAATTTTCCTGAGTCTACGATGATACCGCCAATTGCTGTTCCGTGGCCGCCGATGAATTTGGTGGTGGAGTGCACGACGATATCGGCCCCGTGCTCAAAAGGACGGCACAAAATCGGAGTCGCAAAGGTGTTGTCCACGATCAAGGGCACACCATTCTCGTGAGCAATATGGGCGATCGCCTCGATATCAGCGACATCAATACGCGGGTTGCCGATTGTCTCGCAAAACACGGCTTTTGTCTTTTCATTGATATAGGCCCGGAAATTTTCCGGATTGGATTGATCTGCAAAATGAACCTTGATACCGAGGCGGGGAAGAGTGTGGGCGAACAGGTTGTAGGTACCGCCGTAGAGGCTGCTGGAAGCGACAATCTCGTCACCCGCATGTGCAATATTTAAGATGGCAAATGTAATGGCAGCCTGCCCGGATGCGGTCGCGAGTGCACCAACACCACCTTCGAGCAGAGCAACACGCTTCTCGAATACATCCTGTGTGGGATTCATGATGCGTGTATAGATGTTCCCAAACTCTTTTAGGCCAAACAGGTTGGCTGCATGCTCCGTATCGCGGAAAACATAGGAGGTCGTCTGATAGATCGGAACAGCACGTGAGCCTGTTACAGGGTCAACCTCCTGCCCACCGTGTACCGCAAGTGTTTCTGGCTTCCATTGTTGTTGATCGGACATGTCCATCTCTCCTTTTACTATAAGGGAATCAGCGAATAAAAAAACGGAGCATTCTCCTGAGAAGAAGAAGGCTCCGATCATGCACGGGCTTGTGTTCATCTCTCAGAATCACTGGATTCTGCAGGAATTGGCACCATGCAGCTAGTCTGCTGGTTGCCGGGCTTCGTAGGGCCTGTCCCTCCACCGCTCTTGATGAAAATAATTGTTGTCGTAATTGTATGAAAATAAGTCCGTGCTGTCAATGTGGAATATACAGTTATCAGGGAGGTTTTTATGTATATATGAATGAAGGTGGCTTACTCATGCCATTAATTTGTAACGGTTTTGTCTCAAGCTGTTCACATCCCGTGTGGCTACTGCCGTAGCGAAATAGGAGATAATGGTAGAAAATAGGGAACATCAATGCAGGGTGAAGCCAAGTGCTCCTCGCGTTAGAAAAGTAAAAAAGCGTGTGATATCATGGAGGTGGTTGCAACTGATCTGATCGTACATATAGGAGGATAAATAGCGATGAGCCATGGAGTAAAGGAAATCACACCACAAGAGCTGTTGGAAAAGCTGGAAGCCAAAGAGGAACTGCAAGTCATTGATGTACGTGAAGTGGATGAGTGGAATGCAGGTCACATTAAAGAGGCAAAGCTGATCCCACTTGGCTTTTTGCCACATCGTATCGATGAGCTGGATAAGAACATTCCGATTGTGATGGTTTGCCGCAGTGGTGCCAGAAGCAATACAGCTACAGAGTATTTGAGTGCACAAGGGTATGACGTGGCGAATATGGTTGGCGGCATGCTCGCATGGCCAGGTGAAGTGGAACAATAAACGAGATAGAAACAGTGTGAATGCCTCCCGTGTGTAATCAGGAGGCATCACACATGGGACAAGCAGGGAGGAAGCAACCGATGAGTGAAGGAGCACAATTGCAGCAGGAATCTGCAATGAAGAAACATTGGTTTCCTGTGTTAGCTGGTATTATCATTTTAGCTATCGTCGGAGTATTTGGTTATAATTATATGACAAAAGAGAAGATCGAGGTATTGAAGCCGATTGCAGACTTCACCTTAGACAACAGTGACGGAACAACCTATACATTTCATTCAAGTGCTGGCAAGGTACGACTGGTAGAGTTTATGTTTACCAAGTGCCCGGATATTTGTCCGGCGACTACGTTTAACATGGCCAAGCTGCAAGATCAGTTGAAGGAAAAGGGACTGTTCGGAGACAAAGTGGAGTTTGTTTCCATTTCCTTTGACCCTGATAACGATACACCGGAAGTCTTGCAGGAGTATGCAGCCAAGTTCAAGGCAGATCAGAGTGGCTGGAAGTTCCTGCGTGGGGACGCTCAGGCTGTAGAGAAAGTAACGAAGGATTTTGGTCTGATGGTCATTAAGCAGCCAGATGGTTCTTATTCCCACACGGCTCGCATGTTCCTTGTGGATGGAGAGGGAAACATGCGTCGTGCGTACGGGATGGCAGCTAACATGGAACTGGAAGTCATGATGAAAGAGATGGTACAGCTCGCTGACTAGCGGGTCTCCTCATAGAAGATGTTTACGACCTCTTCTGTTTGATTCACGAATTCAATATGAACGAGTAACGCCCACCTGCGATTGCTTTCTTGAAGCAAGAGCTTAAACGTCTCTTCTGACGTGGTGGGCGTTTTTTGTTTTCGTCCGACATGCAGGTAGTCCACAATTTGAGCGTTTGGATATCGCCTCATCGTTTCCTGCATCGCGAGCCTGCCCCATTTTGCATAGGGAGGCTGGGCATAGGTAGGGAACGGCTGAAAGATGAGCAGGAAAAGGACGGTGGAGAGAAGGGGCATCATGTTCCGATAGCGAAATAGGCGACGAGCTGTTTGCACTTGCTATTCCCTCTCTTTTTCGAATGATTTGCCATGTATTTTGAAGACTTTTCGGAATATCATTCGTAGAAAATAATGACAATGAAATGCGGGAGGTTTTCGATGCATTACTTGCTCATTCCCT
Source organism: Brevibacillus sp. RS1.1 (assembly GCF_013284365.1). Lineage (NCBI taxonomy): Bacteria > Bacillati > Bacillota > Bacilli > Caryophanales > Paenibacillaceae > Brevibacillus > Brevibacillus sp. RS1.1. The sequence goes on along the minus strand of NZ_JABSVA010000009.1, from coordinate 75,524 downwards.
TATTTGGCGTTCCTGTTTTGGTGGGGGTTCTTACGGCGATTTTTCAAAAGCCTCCTTTCTGGAAAAAATGGGGGCTGACGATTGCTTCAGCCGTATTGATTTACGGAGGCTGCTTTGCCGCGAATGTATATTGGCAAGTGAAGTATGGCATTCCGGTGTTACCTACGGAGTCTGATTTGGAGGTCTTTTTCTATTTTTGTATCCTGTTAGTGTTTGTTTGTATTCTCCTGTATATTGGCTTTTTGATCACGATGAGAAAACAGTTTTGGAAGATGAACCTCGTTTTTCTATGCACAGCTTTTGGTTTGTTTAGTTTTTTTGCCGCTGCCTTTTTAGGGATGGGTCCCTTTTTGAAGAAAGCGGAGTACGTGATCGTCGTACAAAAAGCAAAAGACCAGTGGAAAGAGGCGAAGATGGACAATGAGAAGCCTATTGATCTCGCCCTCGTATACAGCAGACAAGAGTGTACCAAAAATTGTGTCGGGTATCCGTATTCAAGTCTCATCCTGGTACGAAATCAGTCGGACCAGCCGTTGGAGATCGATTTGAAGCTTCGATTGAAAAACAAAAGCGGCAACGTATTAAAAGAGGTCGAGGCCATACCGTTAAAGCTCGCTTCAGGAGAAATAACGGAGGTATGGACGGGCGATTCTTATGCGAAGCACGATTTCTGGGCGAGAGCTAGTGCCGTTACCGATGAACGAGTTGCCGATTTGGAGTATCAGTATTCGATTATTGACCGAAGATGAATGTGTGGAATAGACAAGACTGGGTGAAACGAACGTCTTACGTTGTGATATAATAAGAATGGCATGCTTGGTTCGGATTCCCATAATCATGCACGACGATGTTAGGAGGAAAGAGATTGAGCGACGTTAAGATTTTCGCGATGGGCGGCCTCGGCGAGATCGGAAAAAATATGTACTGCGTCGAGTATGAGGACGAAATCATCATCATTGATTGCGGGGTGAAGTTCCCCGAAAATGAAATGTTCGGTATTGATCTGGTTATCCCGGATATTTCTTATCTGAAGGACAACCAGCATAAGATCAAAGCACTTTTGTTGACGCACGGACATGAGGATCACATCGGAGCGATTCCTTATATTTTACGGCAAATCAAGGTGCCAATTTACGGTGGTCGTCTGACCCTGGGCTTGGTCAAGGCGAAGCTGGAAGAGCACCGTTTGCAAAATGAAGTGAAGCTGATTCCAATTTCGGAAGATACGGAAATTCCTTTTGCCAAGCTGAAGGCGACATTCTTCCGTACGAACCACAGTATTCCGGATTCCCTGGGAGTTGTGCTCTATACACCAGAGGGAATGGTCATTCACACGGGTGACTTCAAGTTTGACATGACACCAGTCGGTCAAACAACGGAGTACGGAAAAATTGCACGCATTGGTGCGAGTGGAGACGTCTTGGCGCTTTTGTCCGACAGTACGAACAGTGAGCGTCCTGGATTTACGATGTCGGAGAGAACGGTAGGGGAAGGGATTCTCGATGTGGTACGCAAAGCGCGTGGACGCATCATCCTGGCTACCTTTGCTTCCAACGTGCATCGCCTGCAACAGGTGGTAGATGCTGCAGAGCAGTGCAATCGCAAAGTGGCGGTTATTGGCCGCAGTATGGAAAAGGTTTTCTTGATTGGACAAGAGCTGGGTTACATCCAAATGCCAGAGGGCATGTTGATTGATATTAAGCACATCGACAACTACGCGGACAACCAAGTGCTTATTATTTGCACGGGTAGTCAAGGTGAGCCGATGGCAGCGTTGACCCGAATTGCTTCCGGATCGCACCGTACTGTTTCCATTTATCCAGAAGATACGGTTATCATTTCCGCATCCCCGATTCCTGGGAACACAATCAACGTAAGTCGCACGATAGACAAGCTGTACCGTGCAGGGGCCAACGTGGTATTGAGTCATGCGTTTGACATCCACGCATCTGGACATGGCAGCAGTGAAGAATTGAAGCTCATGCTCAACTTCATTCGTCCGAAATATTTCATCCCGATCCACGGGGAATACCGGATGCTCAAGACTCACTCCAAGCTAGCCCAACAGGTTGGGATCGAGGAGAGCAACATCTTTATTATGGACAACGGCGAAGTGCTGAATTGCAACCGCGAAAAAGCGTGGCTCAGCAAAGTACAAGCAGGGATTGTCCTCATTGATGGCAGTGGTGTTGGCGACGTCGGCAATATCGTTCTGCGCGATCGCAAGCATTTGGCAGAGGATGGCTTGATGGTTGTAGTTGTCAGCCTGGATATGAAGAACTTCAAAATTTTGACGGGCCCAGATATCGTGAGCCGCGGGTTCGTATACGTACGCGGTTCGGAATCCTTGATTCAGGAAGCGACACAGCTCGTTCGTGGGCGTCTGCAAGAAGCATTGGATAAGAAAATCAAGGAATGGTCTGAGTTGAAGTCACAGATTAATGAAGTGATCAAGCCGTTCATTTATGAAAAAACAGGCCGTAACCCAATGATTCTTACCATTTTGATGGAAGTGTAGCTTCTGCTTTCTCGGGTAGGCGCAGTCGGGGTATAATAATAAGTAAGTTGAACACGTGATACAAAGGAGAGATTGCCCAATGATGTCTTATGAAGCATATATGAGCCAAGTAATTCAACCGATGCGCGATGAGTTGACTCGCAACGGTTTTCAAGAGCTTCGCACTGCTGAAGAAGTAGAGCAAGCACTGCCAAATGCAAAAGGCCTGACACTTGTTGTCGTGAACTCGGTTTGTGGCTGTGCAGCAGGACTCGCTCGTCCAGCAGTTGTACATTCCTTGAATCACGCTACAAAACCGGATAACATCTTCACGGTATTCGCAGGTCAAGACAAGGAAGCGACAGCAAAAGCTCGTGAGTATTTCGAAGGCTATGCACCGTCTTCCCCATCCTTCGCGATCATGAAAGACGGCAAAATCATGACCATGATCGAGCGTCATCAAATCGAGAACAACGAACTGGCAACAATCGCTGGCTTGTTGACCAACGCTTACGACACTTACAAATAAGAAAGTACGAAACATCACGAGACGCCCGGTACCGGGCGTCTTTTTTGACGGACTTGAAATGGGGCTGTAGTGAAGAGAAGAATATTTCCAGTCTAGGCTCCAGGCTCCGTCCATCTGAGGGTTAAGACTGTCCGCTCCGAAGGGATTCGCGGGGAAACGCAAAAGTGGTAGCCGCTACGACGTATGGGCACGGTTGCGTTTCTGTTGCCCGCGAATCCCTTCTCCGCTCGGTAGGACTCCACAAGTCGCTACGCCTGGAAATATTCTTCTCTGTCGTTACTGAGGACATTTCTTCATTCTTTTAAATCTTTAAAAGCCCGTTTAAACAGGGAAAGCTCGTAGAGGAAACAGGAGAAAACAGCGAAGATCTTAGGGACACCGACCGAGACGTAATGCAAAAAGCGAAACACGCCTTTTAGCGGCCACCTCTGAAATGCATCCTGAAGAGATCACTTTGGACGCGGTTTCGCTTTTTGCATGGAGTCGGGCAGTCAATCCTCTAGGGGGTGGCCCTAGAAGCTGAGCGTTTTCTCCTGTTTCCTCCCCACCACTACAGCCCAAACTTAAATTCCTTGGGATTGATTTCCTTTTGTTATTATACTAAAATGTTTAATAAGTATAATAATGGAGGGGGAGAGAAAATGAACAAGCTGGTAGTGATTACAGGCGTGACACGTGGTTTGGGCAGGGAGATGGTCGAGCGTTTTCACGAAGCAGGCTGGACAGTTGCAGGCTGCGGTCGTTCGGAAAAAGAGGTGCAAAGACTGCGTCAGCAATTCGGAGAACAGCATCATTTTTCTGTTGTCGATGTTTCGGTCATGGAGCAAGTGGAAAAGTGGGCAGAGGAAATCAGAGCCGAGGTGGGCGTTCCTGATCTGTTGATTAATAATGCTTCTATTATAAACCGGAACAGTCCAGTCATTGGTCTTGCGCCAAATGAGTTTTCGAGAGTCATGGACATCAATGTGAATGGAGTTTTCTATGTGATTCGCGCCTTTTTACCGTTTATGATTCAGCGCGCAAATGGCGGAGTCGTCGTAAATATTAGCTCGTACTGGGGAAGATATGGGGAAGCGTTTTTATCGCCATACTGCGCTTCAAAGTTCGCCATCGAAGGATTGACGCAATCATTGGCAGCCGAATTACCTGAGGGAATGGCCGCCGTGACACTTGATCCAGGAGGCAGCATCGATACTGCCATGCTCCGTTCATGCTCGCCAGAAGATGTGGACACTGCACCAAATCCGGTAGAGTGGAGCCGTGTAGCTGTACCGTACATCATCGGACTTGGTCCGCAAGACAACGGAAAGTCACTTACCTGCCCACCTGTGAGAAAAAGTACCAACTAAATATCATTGCCATTGTTTCATTAGCTGTCGAGATACCCTCGGCAGCTTTTTTCGTATGAAAAAAATCTCCCGTTTTCCAAAAAAGTTGCGATCTTTTTCCACCATTTTCCGTCGTATTAAGGGTACAAGCAAAAAAGGTGATAGCTGCGCAGCGTACCTTTTTGAACCTGTAGCCCTCGATACAGGTTTTGATATGGGGAGGAAAACAGATGCAGGACGACAGGCTGATCATTGAGGAGGTCCTCCAAGGGAACAAAGAGGCGTATTCTCAGATCATACAAAAATATAACAAAAGGGTCAGATTGCTCATCCGCAAGATGATCGGACAGCCGCATCTTGAGCAGGACATGGCTCAGGAGATCTTTATCAAGGTGTATTACCATCTGGGTGACTACAGCAAAAGCTATGAATTTGGTGCCTGGCTCTACAGGATTGCCACCAATTATTGCTTCGATGAACTGCGAAACCGGAAACGATCAATTCCGGTTGCAGAAGCAGAGATTGAGTTGGCTACCAGTCATACACCTGAGCTCGAATACCTTGCGAAAGAGCAGAAAGTCTTTTTGCAAAATCGAATGATGACCCTGGAGTCCAAATACCGCGTCGTCCTGGAACTGCGTTACCTCCAATTTTTGAGCTACGAAGAAATTAGCGAGGAGCTGGATGTTCCCATCAGTACAGTGCGAACACGTCTTTCCAGAGGCAGGGCCAAGCTCAGAAATGCCATTACGAATTCGGGGAAAGGAGGGGACCTCTACCTATGACATGCTTGGATACATTCATGCTGAACGCGTTTTTGGAAGACAATCTTTCTTTGCGAATGAAACAAGAAATACAACGGCATCTGGATACATGCAGCGCGTGCCAGATCAAGTTTGAAAAATATCTCGATGAGCTGGATACATCCGATGATGAAGGCGAAGATCTTTGGCAGACTGAAGCAACCATTCAAAATGTCATGGAAAAGCTCCCCGCCTACCCGATGAACGTACTCAAACTCAAACCCATACAAAAAAAGCCAGTTCAAATAAATTGGAAAAAGCGGAGTGTGGATATTGTGAAGAAAACGACGATTGCAGTTGCAGGGTTGGCTATGGTAGTAACATTCGGAACAGCAGTTTCGCCTACGTTTGCCAGCTATATGAATGGGATCTATGCATCGATCAATCCGAGCGAGATAACAGTAACAAAAGGGCCTTACAATGCGAAACAAGTAGTTGACCTGTTTGATAAAAAGCAGACGGACATTGGCGTGAAGAAAGCGGCAGAAAACGGCTTTGTACAGCCGCTTGACATGAAGGTGACAGACCAAGGTCTAACCATGGAAATCAGTGCAGTTGTAGCCGATCCCTTGCGTATCATAGTTCTGGGCTCAGTGAAGGACTCGTCAGGCAAAAAGATTCCTTCGTTCTGGAAGGATCAGTTTACGTTCATTTCAAGCGATAATTTGAGTGAATTTAGGGAAGTTCGACTGAAAGATAAAAATGGCAAAGTAATCAAGGATTTAGATGATCAATCGGAATTGCTGAGATGGCTGCCGCTGCCGAACGGTGAAAACTTCTCCTACGGCTACGGAGGCGGTCTGGGTGCATTCTTTAATGAAGCGAATCCAATGCCGGACGAATTGATTTTGGAAATGCGCGTGAAGCGCCTGACAGATACGAAAGGCACGTGGAATTTCGATATCCCGATTGATATGCGACCAGCAAAAGCAGCCATGAAAACAGTAGCGTTAAACAAGGAATTAAAAACTCCAACAGGGGTATCAGTAGAGCTAAAAGAAGCCCGCTTTGTTCCCACTGCTACGCAGCTAGAGTTCTCAAACAGCAATCCGAATGAGAAAGTAGTGGAGGGTTTTCGTTACGAGCTTGTCGATGAAAAGGGGACTGTAGTGGGCAAATGGGATGATATGATTGACCCATATGAAGGGGATCAAAATCTCAAAATCCTAGGCATGGGCCATGGCTCATCGATCGACTACACAACGAAATGGCAGCCAAGTACGAGTTTTGTCCATACGTACATGCCACTGGACCCAGCAAAAAACTTGACAATGAAGCTCGATGCTGTTTATACAGGAGAGAAAGTCTCTTCTCAAACCAAGCTATCTCTTGCTGAACTGGATAAAAATCCGAAAAAAGTGGATGTAGCTGGGAACCAAATCACGTTTCAATCGATCGAAATGGAAGTTGATGAGGGGGGGACCTCAATCGATATTCCAGTGGAAGCCATTCTGGCCAAAGATATTGTGGGACTTCCAGAGCGATGGACGGCAAAGGACGAAAACGGGAATGAGGCTAGTCTAGTATGGTTACGGGTCGACAAAAAAGAAAACCCAGATGGTACGATAAAACTCGAAGGGAAGCTAGATGTGCACTTTGAGAAAAAAGATGTGAAGGAAATATCAGTTGTGCTCGATCGTCTAATAAAAGAGAACAAAGTCGATTGGGAAGTGCCAATCAAGGGAGAAAAGAAGTAGTGTAATGAACAAGCCGCTCGATTCTGTAAAAGGATCAGGCGGCTTTTTTGCAATTGAAATCAGTATTTAGCAACCTCTGCTCGATTTTCCCGATGAAAATAAGCGTGTAACAGACAGAGCAGGACCGAACCCGCAGAGACAAGCATTGCCAAGAACAGAGTTGGATGAATACCACCATGGTCATACATGAACCCCATAGCCAGCGGCCCCAAGAGCCTCCCACCAGTTGTAATCGCCCCTACGACCCCCAAATAAAAGGGTGCATTTTCTCCGGTTTTTTCCGATATAAAAGTAGGGATAGTTGGCGAGATGAGCATTTCTCCAAACGTAGTGATAACCATTCCGACAACAAATGCGTAATAACTACCGTGGTAGACAAGCATACACCCAAAACCGACAGCATACGCGATGGCACTGACGACGAGTTGGGCAGACAAGCTCTGATTCAACAGCCGCTTGATCCAAGACGTGATAGGCTGCCCGGCAAAAATGATAATCCCGTTGATCGTCCACAGCCAGCTATACGAAGACAGCGGCATACCTTGCTCGGTAATATAAGGAGCAACGCCAGTGTTCCATACCGTATTCGAAAAGAAAATGAATGCTGCGCCCAATGCCATAAACAAGTACAATTGGTAGCGGAATAACAGGGTAAAGTTTTTCACGCGATGCTTTTGCTGTTCTTCCAGGTTTTCTCCGACCAGCTCCTGATGGGATATATTCTTCATAAAAAGGAAGAAGAACAAGGCAAACAATAAGGTGCTCGTGCTGTTGAACCAAAAAGTGAGTTGGAAGGATAAAGTAGCAATGACGCCAGCCAACGCGGTTCCGATCGCCATCCCCAAATTATTGCCGACGTAGACGATGTTAAATAATTCGCGACGCTGTTCCTTCCAGCGGAAACCTATAAATGCCTGAATCGCTGGAAACGACAGGTTGAAGGTAAAGCCAAGCCCCATCATGAGAATCAGGTAGGCAGGCCAACTTTGAACGAAAGGAATGGAAAATTGAATAAGACCTTGAAAGATCAATGCGCCGACAATAAGACGCTTGGCACCTAGTCGATGAAACAACGATCCGCCGATGAATTGGCCGAAGATGCCAGCGAGAGATTGAATCATCAGGACGAATCCTGCTTCCGTCATCGAGCGTTGCAAAATGGTATGTACGTATAAGGTAGTAAGTGGCCACATAAAAGCGCTCCCGGAGGAGTTAATAAAGCTGGCGATGAGGAAGAAAATGGCCTCACGTGGATAGCGATTGAGGAAAACCGACGGTGATATCACGCGAATGCACCCCTTATCAGTAAGGATAAGAATAGTATAGCGAATATTCTAAACTTTGTAAAATGAAATGTTTACAATGTCACAGGTACCCAAATAAAGGCTGCTCCACTTTCCGCAAATTCGAGTATACTAATCAAAGTGGAGAGATGACATCAACTGAGGATAGAGAGAATAAAGGTGGACTTTATGAAAATATGGAAACGAGTGTTGCTTCTTTTGCTTGTCGTGATAGCTACGACAGCTGGATATTACGGATACTCTTTTTATCAATTTGCTCAAAATATTCAAGAGCCCAATATCGCACCGCCTAGTGGTGGGAATTCCACCAAAGCCGCGGAAATACCAGAGTGGGATGGCAAGGAGCGTGTCAATATCCTGCTGATGGGAGTAGACCGCAGAGGGATGAAAAATAACGGGCTGCCTCGTTCAGACTCTATGATGCTGGTCAGCATCGATCCTACGGGGAAACGTTATGACATGTTTTCAATCCTGCGTGATACGTATGTAGATATTCCCGGTAGAGGTAGCTCGCGGATCAACTCTGCGATTGTAGAAGGTGGACCTGAGCTGGCAATGGAAACGGTTAGTCAGTTCACTGGACTTCCAGTAGATCGTTACGTCATTACTGACTTTGAAGGTTTCAAGGCTTTGATTGATGCAGTAGGTGGAGTCCAGATCGATGTAGAAAAAAACATGTATTATCATGACCCGACAGACAAAGGTGTCTACGATATTAATCTGAAAAAAGGTCTGCAAAAGCTGGATGGAGACAAAGCTTTGCAATATGTTCGTTTCCGCCATGATGCGACCTCCGATTATACACGGACGGAGCGTCAGCGGAAATTAATGACGGCAGTCGTGGATCAGATGAAAAATGGTACGACGCTGATGCAGCTTCCTACAATTTTGAAGGAAGTAACACCGTATGTTCAAACCAATATTAGCTCGGTGGACATGCTGAAGCTGTCTGCACTCGGATTAAAATTGAATACGTTAGAACCAGGTAACTATCAATTGCCACCAATGGGGATGTTCCGTGAGTCCCACCGTGCAGGTTCAGTTCTGGTTCCGGATGTCGATCAGGTTCAGTCGTTTATCCAAGAAAAAATCGCACCTCCTACCGAAGCATCAGATCAACCTGTGGGAGAAAAGAAAAGCAGCACGCAAAACTAAGCGTGCTGTTTTTTTTGTATTTTTTAGGAAAGACTAACCATGATTTTCTAAGTGCTGAGGTGACAGTGTCGATGGATCGGGAGAGTGCACGTAATTGGTTTACACATACAAGCGACTTGGTCACTGAACATATCGATGAACCTAAAGGCCGCGTGCGACTTTTCTATTTATCGACCATGGCAGATGCCAAGGTTGTTTACAGCGAGCTCATCCCGAAGCTGCGCGAGATTTGTTTGGAAGAAAGCGAAATTGCAGTGATTGCTCAGCATCTAGGAGTGTCTAGCAGCAACCGAGTCTTCGATGACGGGGAAGCCATTGAGCGTTTACTCAGCGGCCATATTGTTATTCAAGTAGAGGAATCGTCCTATGGCTTGGCGTTCCCCAGTGATGGCACAGTTGGCAGAAACATTCAAGCGCCGGAAATCGAAACAGTTGTACTCGGCCCACAGATCGCCTTTGTAGAAGAGCTGAATGTGAACATCTGTATCATTCGCAAATATATGTCTACCCCAAGGTTGTTCCATGAACGATTGAGCGTGGGGAAAACCATACCGATGAATGTGTCGATGCTGTATTTGAGTGGGACGGCCGATGAGGAAAATGTGAATACGGTACGGCAACGGATTAATGATCTGGAATTAGACACCAGTCTGGATTCCACCATACTGGCTCAGCATATCGCGGACAATGAGAAATCATTATTTCCTACGCTTCAGCAAACAGAGCGTCCAGACCGTGCTATACACGGTTTGCGACAAGGGCAGATTGCCATACTCGTGGAGGGGAGCCCATTCGCTCTGCTCGGGCCTACCACCCTGTTGCAATTTTTTCAGTCGCCAGATGACTATTACTTGCGTTGGAGTCTTGCTACCTTCAACAGGCTCATGCGCATCTTTGCCATGATTTTGTCCCTGATCCTCACGCCGATCTATGTGGCAGCCTTGACCTATCATTACGAGATGGTTCCAGCTGACCTCTTGCTTTCGCTCGCGCAATCACGCTCTCGGGTACCGTTCCCGCCGTTGTGGGAGGCCCTTTTGATGGAGCTGATCATTGAGCTTTTGCGGGAAGCGGGAGCGAGACTGCCGACCAAGGTCGGTCAGACGATTGGTATTGTAGGCGGTATTGTTATCGGACAAGCGATCGTTCAGGCCGGATTCACCAGCAATATTTTGATTATTATCGTTGCTCTCGGGGCTTTGTCATCCTTTATCGCGCCTAGCTATATGATCGGCTCTACAATCCGGGTGGTTCGTTTTCCGATGATATTCCTTGCCGGTTTGCTAGGTTCATTGGGGATTGTGGTTGGATTTAGCTTTCTAGCTAGCCATTTGCTACGTCAGACTAGCTTGGGGCGTCCGTATATGTACCCCATTTACCCCGTGCGATTTACTGATTGGAAGGATGGCTTTATTCGTGCTCCCTTATCCTCCCTTTCGGAACGCCTCAAGTTTTTTAACCCAAAACGAATATCGCGCTTTGATAGGGGTAGAGCCAAAGAGAAGAAAGACATTGACGAGTAAGCGAGGCGGCCATGAAGATCAACATCGATGTAAGTAAGGATAATACGATAACGGCATTTCTTGCAGGGGTTCTTGTGCATGGCACGCAGATAGGGATGGGCATTTTGGGCTTCCAACGAATCATTGCCAAGGAGGCGGGGCATGATGCTTGGATATCTGTCATACTCGCAGCCTTATTTACTCATCTTACAGTGATGACGATTTACAAGACCTTGCAAAAATACCCCTCAGCCGATATTTACGGAATTCAGGAGGATGTGTTTGGAAAGTGGCTGGGAACAGGCATAAGTATCATTTATTTGACCTATTTTTTTGTGTCGGCTGGAGTCATTTTACGTACCTACATTGAAGTTGTCCAAACCTGGATGTTTCCGAATTTACCAACGTGGGTTCTGTCAGGAATCATCCTGTTTCTAGCGTTTTACACAGTCGTAGGGGGGATAAGAGTCATCGCAGGCTATGCGTTTTTTTCCGTTATGGTCACGATGTGGATGATATTTGAGTTATATTTTCCCTTGAAATTTGCCAGGTGGGAATATTTGTTTCCTATCATGGACACCAGCCTAGAAAACCTGTTCAATGGAATGATTGCCATGTCTTTGACCAGTGCCGGCTTTGAGATTCTCTACGTTGCCTATCCTTATGTACAAAATAAAGAGAAGGTACACAAAAGTGTACAGTTGGGAGTGCTGGTGACGTATCTGATCTATTTGCTTGTTATGATTGTGGCGCTGGTCTTTTTTAGTCAGGGTCAGCTCATGAGAACGATTTGGGCGACACTCAATATGCAAAAGATGGTGTACCTCCCTATTCTGGAAAGGTTTGAACTGGTTGTCATTTCGTTTTGGCTTCTCGTAATTTTGCCGAATATCATGCTGTATTTGTGGGCTTCTGCCCGAGGTCTCAAGCGCTTGTTCGGATTTAATCTACGTCATTCATTGTATTGGATTATACCCGTGATCTATGTAGCCTCCTTGTCGTTGCTTTCCAGACAGCAGATGAGTCGGATGACGACTATTTACTCGCATATAACTCTGTACATTATTTACGTGTACCCCTATTTTTTGTACCTGATGGTCTGGCTGAAGCAACGAAAGCAAAGGATGAAACCAACCAGCAAAGGAGAGAGTGCCTGATGCTGCCTGTCCAAAAACATTGGATGCAGTTATCCAAGCGGTTTTTTGCCTTGTGGTGTTCATGTGTCCTTTTCCTGGCAGGCTGTTCAGATCGGCAAATTTTTGATGAGACAGGACTTGCCACGGCTGTCGGCTATGATCTGTTAAAGGATGGGGACGTTCGGGGGACAGCAATCATGCCCTCCATTAATCCAGAGGCGAAAGAAAAGATACAGGTTTTTTCAGCCATCGGTGAAACCAGTAAGGGAATTCGGGATCGGATAAATTTACAATCAGATAAAAGAGTATTGGGTGGGCAAATTCGTGTCGCACTCTACAATGAAAAATTGGCAAAGCGTGGACTTGGTAGTATCGTTGACACGTTGTATCGGGATTCCTCTATTTCCAGCAGGGTTTATCTTTGCTTATTTGAAGGCGAAACATATGATATGTTAACGCATCGCTATTCGGAAGAAGGGAATATCGGAATCTATTTATACCGTATGATTGAGCAAAATATTGAGGGGGAAAAAATTCCGTCTTCCACCATGCATGAGTTTTTTCGGTCTTATTATGACAAAGGAATCGACCCGATCATGCCGTTCATTGCAAGAAAGGGAAATGAGCTGCAAATCAAGGGGATCGGATTGTTTCAAGGGGAGCATTATGTAGGGTGGATCACACCTAAGGAAGCCTTTTTAATCAAGCTCATGCATGGAAAATTCCGCATTGGCAGCTACGATACTTCTGTCCCTGCTCATATTTTTGGCGAGGTACCCAAGAATCGCGGAAGTAAAAAAGACCGTGTGCAGCTTGTCTTTGATACGATTTCCAGCCATTCAAAAATCGAGCTGACCCAAGTATCTCCCCCGATCTTTGATATTCACATCCGATTAAATGCGCGGATTTTGGAATTAACCCTCCCACTGAAGCTAGAGAATGCAAGGTTGATGAAAATCATGGAACATGCACTGGAAGAAGAGCTCGGAAAAGAACTGCAGAAAGTAGTCCACAAATTGCAGAACCTCAATGTCGATCCCGCTGGTTTCGGGATCGTGTATCGCTCAAATAGCAGAGGGAAGGCAAATATGACGCAGGCTGAATGGAGAAAGATGTTCAAAGACGCGACATTTCGCTTTCACATAAAGTCAACCATCATCCGCAACGGCGTCATGGATTAAAAAACTTTTTCCTGCTATTACTATTGACGTGATATTTTCAAAAAGGATATAATCCGTTTTGTATCATCAAGAAATACAAAAAACGAACATAATATACGTAGATATCTTTCTTATCAAGAGAGGCGGAGGGACAGGCCCTATGAAGCCCGGCAGCCGGTTCATTTTCGAATGAACGTCGCGGTGCCAATTCCTACAGGATTTTTGGATCTTGTACAGATGAGAAGGGTGGATGCGAACGTATACATTGCGTTGCAGCCCCTTTTTCGTTTGTGAAAAAGGGGTTTTTATATTTTTATCAAGATTATGGTCGGGAGGTGGATGCGTTGATCCAACTGCGTCATTTGCATAAAAGCTATCAAGTACAGGGTAAAACCATCCCAGCGTTAACGGGGATCGACCTTTCCATAGAGCAAGGCGAAATATACGGGATTATCGGACACTCTGGTGCAGGGAAAAGTACGTTGATCCGGTGCATCAATTTGCTAGAGCGTCCAACTTCGGGGGAAGTTATTGTGGACGGCGTCGATTTGACGAAGCTGGATGAAGGGAAGCTGCAAGAAAAGCGCCGCTCAATCGGCATGATTTTTCAGCATTTCAACTTGCTGTCTTCTTCAACGGTCGGCGAAAATGTTGCTTTTCCGCTCAAGCTGGCAAAGCGTTCGAAGGCAGAGATTGATAAGAAAGTAAACGAGCTGCTGAAGCTGGTTGGCTTGGAGGCTCATAAGGACAAATATCCTTCCCAGCTGTCTGGCGGACAGAAGCAGCGTGTCGGGATCGCCCGTGCGCTCGCGAATGATCCAAAAGTGCTGCTCTGCGACGAAGCGACATCGGCTCTCGATCCGCAGACGACGAACTCCATTCTGGCTCTGCTCTTGGACATCAACCGCAAGCTGGGCTTGACCATTGTGTTGATTACTCACGAGATGCACGTCATTCGCTCCATTTGTGATCGTGTCGGCGTGATTGATGGAGGAAAGATCGTTGAGTCTGGTAACGTACTGGATGTATTCCTTCGTCCAAAGCATCCAACGACACAAGAATTCGTGGAGCAAGTAGCCGATTCTACAGAGCTGCGCGAAGCGGTCGAGCACGAAAAGGCTTCGGGGAACCGCACGATTGCTCGTGTCACCTTCCTCGGAGAAAAAACGTACCAGCCGATCCTGTTCCAAACGATGCAAGAGACAGGTACGGTATTCAGTATTTTGCAGGGAACGATTTCTCGCATGAAAGATACGCCGTATGGTCAGTTAGTGATCGAGCTGGAAGGCGATGTCGCACAGAATCAAAAGACCATCGAGACGCTGCGCCAACGTGGCTTGGAAGTAGAGGTGATATAAATGGACTGGACATTCGAAAATGTGGATTGGGCTGAAATCGGCGAAGGTACGATGGACACCCTCACGATGCTGGGCTTCTCTACTCTGTTTACCGTCCTGATTGGTTTGCCGTTGGGCATCATTCTGTTTTTGACTTCTCGCGGACAGCTTTTGCAAAACCGCACTTTTTATACGATTGCATCATTCGTTGTCAATGTATTGCGCTCGGTACCATTTATTATTCTGATGATCTTGCTGATTCCAGTGACGAAAATGATCGTAGGAACTTCACTCGGCGTACTGGGTGCCATTCCGCCGCTCGTATTTGGTGCCGCTCCGTTTTTCGCACGTTTGGTGGAAACCTCCCTGCGTGAGATTGATAAGGGCGTGATTGAGGCCGCACAATCTATGGGTGCTTCCAATTGGCAGATCGTCTGGAATGTCCTTTTGCCAGAGTCTAGATCTGGTCTAATCGCGGGTATTACGATCACGACGGTAACACTGGTCTCCTACACAGCAATGTCTGGGGTAATTGGCGGTGGTGGTTTGGGTGACTTGGCGATCCGATACGGTTATCAGCGTTTCCAAACCGATGTTATGGTTGTGACTGTTGTTATTTTGCTGGTGATGGTACAGATCTTACAGTCGCTGGGGGACCGTCTGGTTCTGAAATTCAGCCGTAAATAGGATCTTTCCATATAGATTGTCAAAAAATAAAACGAAATACATGCAAGGGGGAAATCATTCATGAAAAAGCTAGTCGTATCTGTACTTTCTACTGTGTTGGCATTTTCTTTGGCAGCTTGCGGAGGCAAAACCGAAACAGCACCTGCTCCAGCTGAAGGCGGCGCACAAGGCGGAAAACAGGAAGTAACATTGAAGGTAGGCGCTTCTCCCGTTCCACATGCAGCAATCTTGAAGTTCATTCAACCAAAACTGAAAGAACAAGGCGTGAACTTGGAAGTCCAAGAGTTCACTGATTATGTACAACCTAACGTTCAAGTGAACGAGAAACAACTCGACGCAAACTTCTTCCAGCACAAGCCTTACCTGGAAGACTTCAATAAAGGACAAAACATGAACCTGGTGCCAGTAGTGGCTGTACACATCGAGCCATTCGGCGCTTACAGCAAAAAAATAAAATCTGTAGATGAATTAGCTGATGGCGCAACAATCGCGCTGCCAAACGACCCGACAAACAGCGGTCGCGCACTCGCACTCTTGGAGAAAAACGGCTTGATTAAGCTGAAAGAAGGCGCTGGCATCAGCGGTACAGTGAAAGATGTTGTTGAGAACAAGAAAAACCTGAAATTCAAAGAAGTTGAAGCAGCAATGCTGCCGCGCGTTCTGGAAGAAGTAGATTTGGCGCTGATCAACACGAACTACGCACTGGAAGCAAAGCTTGTTCCAACCAAAGACGCTCTGTTTATTGAAGATAAAGATACGCCATACGCAAACTTCTTGGTTGCTCGTCCTGACAACAAAGATTCCGAAGCCATTCAAAAGCTAGCAAAAGAACTGAACTCACCTGAAGTGAAAAAGTTCATTGAAGATGAATACAAAGGCGCGATTATTCCAGCGTTCTAATGTAGAAATTATTGATCGATCAACAAAAGCCCAACTGGCCGAAAAGCTGGTTGGGTTTTACTTTTGTTTATAATATAGTGAATTTTCATAAAATTAAATTAAATCTATACTAACCCCGTTTTCAACCCAATTCCGGTCGCGTATATTGTGTTTGAAACAGAAAAATACAGATAAGGGGGAATTTTCTGATGAAACGAAATCTCAAGTTGTTTCTCGGTGCGATGCTGGTCGCTGGAAGCGTGCTAGCTGGATGCTCCACGAGTACGCCATCGACGACAACCCCTCCAGCAGAGGGAAATGCAGCACCCGCTGAAAAGCCTGTAAATGCAAAGTTGCAGTTATTTCGGGCGAACATTGTGAGTGAGCCATCGACAGCGGACCCTGGTCTTGCGAAGGATGCCACTTCGGGAGCGATCATTCGTGCTACTTTTGATGGCTTGACTCGCTTCGATGCAAACGCAAAGCCAGTGAATTCAGTAGCATCCGATGTGAAGCTTTCAGATGACAAACTGGTGTATACGTTTACGCTCCGCGACTCCAAGTGGAGCAATGGAGACCCGGTAACTGCCCATGACTTCGTGTATGCATGGAAGCGTGCACTCGGCAAGACCTTTGGTGCCGAGTATGCCTATCAACTGTACTACATCAAAAATGCGAAGCCGATTCACGAAGGCAAGGCGAACCCCGACGAACTCGGTGCGAGGGCAATCGATGACAAAACACTGGAAGTCACGCTGGAGAATCCAACGCCTTACTTCTTGGAGCTGACGGCTTTCTACACGTACTACCCAGTTAACAAAAAAGTAGTGGAGGCTAATCCCAAATGGGCAAACGAAGCGGCGACGCACGTAAGCAACGGTCCATTTAAGATGACAGCGTGGGAGCACAAGAGCAAAATCGTGCTTGAAAAGAATGAGCACTACTGGGATAAAGACGTAGTAAAGCTCGATCGCATTGAGTTTGCGATGATCGAGGACGATAATACAGCGCTGTCCATGTTCGAGAACGGTGAGCTGGATTGGGCAGGCCAGCCACTCGGCGGACTTCCCACCGATGCGATTCCGACACTAAAAGAGGCGGGAAAACTCGTTGTTCATCCTAAAGCGACGATGTACTGGTACAAGATGAATACGACAAAAGGGCCACTCAGCAATGTGAAAATTCGTAAAGCATTGGCATACTCGGTAGATCGCCAAACTATCGTAGATAACATCACACAAGTTGGACAGGTGCCAACGATGGGGATGTTGCCGCAATCCATGATTATCAAAAAAGATGGATACTTCAAGGATAATGATGTAGAAACAGCGAAAAAGCTGCTGGAAGAGGGCATGAAAGAGCTCAACGTGACAACGCTGCCTCCGATCACCTTGTCTTACAATCCAAGCGACAGACATAAGAAAATTGCCGAAGCGATTCAGGACCAATGGAAACAAAAGCTGGGCATTGATATAAAGATCATGGTAAAGGAAGCTGCCGTTCATTTGCAGGATATGCATGAACTCAATTACGAGATGGGCCGTATCGGTTGGAATGCAGACTTTAATGATCCGATGAACTACCTGGAAATGTTCCGAGATGGTAAAACAGGCAACAACGACACGGGCTGGGAAGATCCGCGCTATCAAGAGCTGCTGAAACAGTCATCGGTAGAAACTGATCCAGAGAAACGCAAGCAGCTGTTTGCAGAGGCTGAGCAAATCTTTATGGATGCCATGCCGTTGATTCCGCTGTTCACGGATGTGGATGTGTGGGTGCAAAGTGACAAGGTAAAAGGCGTTCAAGTAGATGGGCTCGGATTTATCGACCTCAAGTGGGCGGAAATGACGGAGTAACGAATCGAAAAAAAATCCCGAGGCCAACGAAATTGCTGGTCTCGGGATTCTTTTGTATTAGAATCCAAAATCAAGTGTCTTGCCTGTCTCCGCATACGTCTTGATCGACGAGAGCATCATCGGCCAATTGTTGCTGGCACTTGCGTGGGAGGGATGGTTTTCTGTCCATTGATCCTGAATCAGCGTCAGCTTGGTGCAGCCGCCAACCGGTTCTAAGGTAATGGTGACGCGAGTCTGCAATTCCGCATGATTCTCGTAATAGGCAGGACCAGGGTGTTCAGTGTAACTGAAAATGTGATGAGGTTCGAACTGCAAAATTTCCCCGTAAACATGCACCGTGTCGTCACCAGCTTTTCCCGGACCAACGTAAGCCATCTCATCGCCTACTTGAAAAGTTGAGCGAATCGTACAGCCAAAGAAAGTACTCTTTACGCCTTCATCGGAAGTAAGGGCATGCCAGACCTGCTCTGGCGTAGCACCAATGTAGAAATCGAAGCGAAGATCCATCGTTTTACCCCCTCATTTTTTCATTTGGGAATTGTAATCAAGTCTCCCAACTACTACTCTTACTATAAGAAGAAATAGGTAGCGTGTATTGTAAAAACACGACAGGAGGCGCATCTTGGAAAATCAGACTGCCAAGCTCCCAAAGGGTGTACTGCATGCCATGATTGGACAGAAGAAATTTTCGCTAGCCAGATACGAGCCAGCAGCTGAAATCAGCTACTTCGTGCAGCATTACTGGGTCGTCCGCTGGGATTTGCGTACGGAACCACCTTACTTGCAAACTGTACTGGCTCATCCCAATGTGAATCTGGTGTTTGAAAAAGGAGCAAGTGGTATTTTTGGTGTAGCCCGTACGACTTCCTCTCATCTTTTAAAGGGACAAGGTCAGGTGTTCGGAGTAAAATTCAGGCCCGGAGGTTTTTATCCGTTTCTGAATGCCCCGATATCAAAGCTGAGCGGCACTTCTACCAGTCTGGAAGCCGTGTTTGGTGTTGCCACTGACCAGCTTGAGAAAGAAGTGCTAAGCCTGCCAAATGATGAGCAAATGATGAAAAGAGTAGAAGCCTTTCTATTCGAACATTTGCCGAAGCCTGACCCGAATGTTGCGCGCATCAGTGAAATCGTCAGGATGATCCAGGAAGATCGATCCGTACTCAAGGTAGAGGATGCCGTACAGTTGACCGGTATGAACATGAGGACCATGCAGCGCTTGTTTGATCGTTATGTAGGGGTTAGCCCGAAGTCGGTCATCCAACGATACAGATTACATGAAGCAGCGGAGCAGATTGACCAAGGAACGGTCCGAGATTGGCTGGACCTGTCTACCTCTCTAGGCTACTACGATCACTCTCACTTCATTCGAGATTTTCGAGCAATTGTCGGTGTAGCGCCGAACGAGTATCGACGAGCCCAAATTTAATCATAGTGAACCCCTTCGCCTTTTGGCTGGAGGGGTTGTTTCTTGCTGCATAAATTTTTATGTACGAGGCATACTTCATCATGATGAAACTACCAATTTTATTTCCTTTAATAGAATTTGATGTTTGAATAAAACATAATTAATTTTACTTAAAATGTCTTCAATATTACTAAAAATGCAGTATATTTGTGGAGTAGCTTTCAAGGAATCTTTACCGATAGAAAAAGAGGGGGTCAACACCATGAAAAAAAGCGTTTTTGCAGCAATGAGTTCTATCCTGGTTCTTAGTGCGGCGCTGGCTGGTTGTGGCGGCGGTGGTGAGAAAGCAGGCGAGCAAGGCGGTGCTTCTAAGGAGCAAACAAGCGGTCCTAAAGAATTGAGAATGAACATGATGTCCGAGCCACCAACTGCTGACCCTGCATTGGCTGAGGATTCTACTTCCAGTGCGGTTCTGCGTGCAACATTTGATGGTCTCACTCGTATTGGCGAAGATGGCAAACCACATCCATCTGTAGCAGAAAAAATTGACGTATCCGAAGATGGCCTTACTTATACATTCACCCTGCGTGACAGCAAATGGAGCAATGGAGAGCCAGTTACTGCAAAGGATTTTGAATACGCTTGGAAGCGAGCGCTCAATCCGAAGACAGCAGCTAACTACTCCTACCAATTGTATTACCTGAAAAATGCAGAAGAATACAACAAGGGTAAAGCAAAAGCCGATGATGTTGGCGTAAAAGCGAAAGACGATAAAACACTCGTCGTGACTTTGAAGAATCCAACACCATTCTTCTTGGAGCTGACTGCGTTCTATACGTACTACCCAGTTAACCAAAAAGTAGTAGAAGGCAGCGATAAATGGGCAGGCGAAGCAAAAACTCACGTGGGTAACGGTCCATTCAAAATGGAAACATGGGAACATAAGAGCAAATTGGTTCTCGTGAAGAGCGATACCTACTGGGATAAAGACGCTGTAAAACTCGACAAGCTCAACTTCTCCATGGTTGAAGATGCAAATACAGAGCTGTCCATGTTCGACAATGACGATTTGGATTGGTCCGGAGCGCCTCTGAGCTCACTTCCTACCGATGCGATTCCTGCATTGAAAGAATCCGGTCAAATGCAAACACGCCCGATCGCGGGTACGTACTTGTACAAATTCAATACGGAAGTTCCGCCGTTCAACAACGCGAAAATCCGTAAGGCGTTTGCTTATGCTATCGATCGTAAATCGATCATCGACAACATTACGCAAGCAAACCAAGAGCCAGCTATGGGTCTGATCCCGCCAACAATGGCAGTGGCAACAAGCCCTTACTTCAAAGACGGCGATGTAGAAGCAGCGAAAAAGATGCTGGAAGAAGGTATGAAAGAAGAAGGCATTACTAAAATGCCTACCCTGACTCTTTCCTTCAACACGTCTGAAGGTCACAAGAAAATTGCCGAAGCCATCCAAGACCAATGGAAAAAAGCACTCGGCGTAGACATTAAGCTGGAGAACAAAGAATGGAAAGTATTCTTGGAAGATGTGAACCAAGGTAAATTCCAAATCGCACGTTCCAGCTGGACTGGTGACTACAACGATCCATACACGTTCTTGGACCTGTTCAAGGACAAAGATGGCGGCAACAACGACACGAAATGGGAAAATCCGAAGTACAAAGAGCTGCTGAACCAATCTGCTCTGGAAAAGGACCCAGAAAAACGCAAACAAATCCTGGCACAAGCAGAAGCTATTTTCATGGACGAAATGCCAGCAGCTCCAATCTACTACTACACACATTCTTATGTGAAAAAAGACAAAGTAAAAGGTGTAGTACTCGACGGTCTCGGTTTCGCAGACTGGAAATGGGCAGACATTCAATAAGAAAAAGCGCATAGCTTGTTGTAATAAAAGAAGGGTGCTACGGCACTCTTCTTTTTTTTGTAAACCATTTTAAGAGAGAACAATGGAGCAGAGGATTGAAGGTGATAATAGAAATTATAAAATTATAAATTAAATTACTATTGCCATTTTACTGAATGTGGATAAAATTGGGTGAACGGAAAAATATATAAATAAATGAGGGGTGAATCTTCAAGTCTGAAAAAGCTTGATTTTATGCGGTTTTTCTTCGAGATATCGAAAGAGGGATGTTCTGGAAATTTTATTTATCGATCAATATGTTTTATAATTCATTAATTCTCTTTATAAATAAATAAAAATTTATTAAATCATTCTAAAACATATTTAAAAAATATATAAAACCATGTATATTGATAAAAGATTTAGAAAAGGGGGATTACTTGTATGAAAAAGAATGTTTTCGTGGCAATGAGTTCTATCCTCGTTCTTGGCGCGGCACTCGCAGGATGCGGTGGCGGAAACCAGGCGGCACCGGCAGATAACAACGCTTCCGGAGCAAAGACAGAAAATTCTGCACCAGCTGGCTCTAAAGTACTGAAACTGAACCTGCACTCCGAGCCACCAACAGCTGACCCAGGTATCGCGGAAGATACAACTTCCAGCACCATCATCACTGCTACCTTCGAAGGTCTGACTCGCGTTGGTAAAGACGGTAAATACAATCCAGCAGCAGCAGAGAGCTACACTGTTTCTGAGGACGGTAAAAAATATACATTCAAAATTCGTGATAACAAATGGAGCAATGGCGATCCAGTATCCGCAAAAGATTTCGAATATGCTTGGAAACGCGCTCTTAATCCAAAAACAGCTTCCAACTATGCATACCAACTGTACTATGTGAAGGGCGCAGAAGCCTACAACAAGGGCAAAGGTAAAGTAGAAGACGTTGGCGTAAAAGCAATTGACGATAAAACACTCGAAGTAGAATTGGCGAACCCAACTCCTTTCTTCCTGGAGCTGGTTGCATTCAAAACATACTTCCCAGTTAATCCAAAAGTAGTGGATGGCAACGAGAAATGGGCTACCGATGCGAAAACAGTTATTGGTAACGGTCCATTCAAAATGGATTCTTGGGAGCACAAGAGCAAGCTCGTCGTTTCCAAAAACGATAACTATTGGGATAAAGACAACGTAAAATTGGACAAAATCGAATTCTCCATGGTAGAAGATGAGAATACAGAGCTGTCCATGTTTGAAAACGGTGAACTGCACTGGGCGGGATCTCCAACCTCTGCACTACCAACTGACGCGATTCCGGCTTTGAAAGACTCCGGAAAAATGACAACACAGCCAATCGCGGGTACCTACTTCTACCGTTTCAACACAGAAAAACCACCGTTTAACAATGCAAAAATCCGTAAAGCTTTTACGTACGCAATCGATCGTCAAAGCCTGATCGACAACATCCTGCAAGCTGGTCAATTGCCTGCAACAGGCTATGTACCACCAAGCATGGCGCTGACAAAAGACGGCTTCTACAAGGATAACGACATCGAAGCAGCGAAGAAAATGCTCGAGGAAGGTATGAAAGAAGAGGGCCTCACCAAATTCCCGGCACTTACTCTTTCCTTCAACACTTCCGAAGGTCACAAAAAGATTGCTGAGGCAATCCAAGACCAATGGAAGAAAAACCTCGGCGTAGACGTGAAGCTCGAGAACAAAGAGTGGAAAGTATACCTGGATGATGTACACCAAGGTAAATACCAAGTGGCTCGTGCAGGCTGGTTGGGTGACTTCAACGATCCAATCAACTTCTTGGAAATGTTCAAGGAAAAAGACGGCGGAAACAACGATACTCGTTGGGAAAATCCGAAGTACAAAGAACTCCTGAACCAATCCGCTCTGGAGCTAGACCCAGAAAAACGTAAAGCAATCCTGGCTCAGGCAGAGCAAATCCTGATGGATGAAATGCCGATTATGCCAATCTACTTCTATACTCAATCTTGGGTTAAGGACGACAAAGTACAAGATGTTATCATCGATGGTCTGGGTGCTGTAGACTACAAATACGCAGATTTCGTAGAAAAGAAATAATAGCTGTGCATGTAAAAGAAGAGAGGTGCTATACTCGCCTCTCTTCTTTTTTATCTATTTAATATCCAAATATTACCTTTTCATGTATACTATTTTTGGAAGATTCTATCAGAGTTAATTGGAGGGTATATGATGAAGAAGAGTGTTTTTATGGTATTGAGTTCGGCCCTCGTTTTCGGCGGAATGATGACAGCGTACGAAGGCGCTGTCCAAGCGGCTGAGCAGAAGGTATTAAGGATGAATCTGCAATCGGAGCCGCCTACAGCAGATCCAGGAATTGCGGAGGATACTACCTCTGGTACGATCATCACGGCTATATTCGAAGGTCTGACACGTCTCGGAAAAGACGGAGAGGTGCACCCGGCGGCGGCAGAGAGCTATACCGTTTCTAAGGATGGGAAGACTTATACATTTAAGATTCGTGAAGCAAAATGGAGCAACGGCGACCCAGTAACAGCACATGATTTCGAATATGCTTGGAAACGCGTGCTCGATCCAAAGACAGCTTCCAACTACGCCTACCAGTTGTATTATGTGACTGGTGCTGAAGACTTCAACAAAGGGATCGGTAAAGCAGGAGACGTTGGTGTAAAGGCAATTGACGATAAGACGCTGGAAGTGGAACTGACAAACCCGACACCATTTTTCCCGGAGCTGGTTGCTTTCAAAACATACTTCCCGGTGAACAAGAAGGTAGTCGAAGGCAACAGGAAATGGGCTGACGAGGCAAAGACGGTTGTTGGCAACGGGCCATTCAAAATGGAAACATGGGAACACAAGAGCAAGCTGACTGTTGTAAAAAACGAGAAGTATTGGGATAAAGCCAATGTAAAATTGGATAAGATCGAATTCACCATGGTAGAGGATGAGAATACGGAATTGGCCATGTTTGATAACGACGAAATCGATTGGGCGGGTGCTCCAACGTCCGGGCTGCCAATCGACGCACTTCCGGTTTTGAGGGAAGCTGGCATCCTGAAGACACAGCCAATCGCCGGTGCCTACTTTTATCGTTTCAATACAGAGCAAGCACCGTTTACCAACGCAAAAATTCGTAAGGCGTTCGCCTATGCAATTAATCGTGAAAGTATCACCGCCGATGTCCTGCAAGCAGGTCAAGTACCGGCAACAGGCTATGTACCACCGAGCATGGCGTTGAACAAAGACGGTTACTTCAAAGACAATGACCTTGAAGTGGCAAAGAAATTACTGGTAGAAGGTATGAAGGAAGAGGGTATCTCCAAACTCCCTCCAATTACACTCAGCTACAACACATCCGAAGGTCATAAAAAGATCGCAAAAGAAATACAGGCTCAATGGAAGAAAAACCTCGGCGTAGATATCAAGCTCAAAAATTCAGAGTGGAAAGTATACTTAGATGACGTACACCAAGGTAATTATCAAATCGCTCGTGGAGGCTGGCTGGGTGACTTCAATGATCCCATCAACTTCTTGGAAATGTTCCAGGAAAAAGACGGCGGAAACAACGATACACGTTGGGAAAATCCAAAGTACAAGGAGCTCCTGAACCAATCCGCTCTGGAGCAAGACCCAGAGAAGCGCAAAGCAATTCTCATGGAGGCTGAGCAAATCCTGATGGATGAAATGCCAATTATGCCAATCTACTTCTACGTGAACTCTTGGGTGCAAAACGAGAATCTGAAGGATGTCGTAATCGATGGACTGGGTGATATTGATTTCAAATATGCGGATCTTACCAAAAAATAAAAATGCAGGAGAAGAGGGCTATTTTCGTGCCCTCTTCTTTTTTTCTGTCTCATGGACAAATGACCAATCCATTACGTCCTTGGCTACATAGAGTAAAAAGGAACTAACTGCAATTAGGGGGGATACTGATGGATATTGGGTCTTTGCTCAACATTGTGAAATCCATTCCTAAGGAAAAGCTGAGGACAGATGCCGGAATTAAGGAAGTCATTCGTGAAATGGCCAGAAAGTCAGGGAAAAAATTGACCGAGCAAGAGGTTAACAGTTATGCTGCGCAGTTTCGTCAGATGCAGAAAACAGAAAATGTCGGAAGTTTGTTGAATAAGCTTTCGAAAAAAGGTGTCACTGCAAAGGATTTGGAAAATATAAAAAAACGTTTTAGATAAGGGGGGAGAGTGAGGAGGGAGGTGGGATTATCGTTGAGAAAATGAAAGCGAAAAAGAAGCAGGCTGTCCCCAAGAACCCTTTGCTAGAATCGATCAACAAACTTGCGGATGCGCAGCATGCAAACAATGCCCAAATGATGAAAGAAATGAGTCAGGTGCGCCAGGAGCTACAGGATATGAAAAATACACTGGGGCGTCTCAAGCAGGCACCTCCAAAAGGTACAGGAGAACGGCGAAGTCTGCTGTTTGGAGGACGACGGAATACCGCCCAAGTGGAAGCTGTACCCCCACCACAAAAGCCTGCCATTTCTATCGAAGATTTACTGCCGCTTTTACCGCATCTAGGCGACGCTATTCCCCAATTGAAAAACCCCAAGGTAGCCGACTCCATTAAGGTACTATCGAATCCAGCTGTGATATCGCTGATCCAACAATTTCTTGCTAACGGGGGCTTGAACATGATAAAAAAACCGGTTCAACAAGTAAGTAGGCAAGAGAGAAGGGGATTTTTCCGGTAACAAATGCTCAGTTTCAAAGACTGTCTCGCGGGGCTTGCGGAGGCGGTCTTTTCATTTTGGTACCAAAAGACTATAAACTTTACAGATCATCCAGCGTCTAATAGAATGGTGAACGTTGCACATTGGCTGACGCCACATAACGAAGAATACAGACATCACGGAGGAGGTCAGGATGAAGAGACGATTTTACCCTCTGCTTTTTGCATTGCTGGTCCTGCTGCTAATCCCCGGTTGGGCGGTTGCAGCAAGCAGTGCCTCAGAGGAAGCTGTCAATCTCGTGATTGGTGGACAAGCAGTAAATGCTGAAGTGCCGCCAGTCATCAAGAATGGGCGCACGTTGGTACCCGTTCGTGTCATCGCCGAAGGGCTAGGTGCAAATGTGGATTGGAATGAGGCTACTCGAACAGCTGTCATTACCAAAGGCACACAGCAGCTCTCCCTTACACTTGACTCCCGTACAGCAGTGTTGAACGGCAAACAAGTGAAGCTTGATACGCCGCCTGTTATTTCACAAAAGCGTATGCTGCTGCCACTGCGTTTTGTCGGGGAGTCACTTGGTGTTACAGTCGGGTGGGACAACAGCAAGCGTACTGTCATTGCGAACGAAACACCGCAGGTCAAGCTGAATGGCAAGGTACCAACCCAGCCGATCAAGCTGTATCAAGTGGAAGACACGATGTACGCGTCCGCACAGGCCGTAGCTGAGCAAGTGGGACAAAAAGGCTTTACGTGGAAAAGACCTGAGCGCGGGATGACGATTGATGATCAGTTGGTCCTCCCATTACGTCAATTGGAGGACGAGCTTGGAGGGTCATTTACGTGGGACAAGAAAAATAATCAGGTTGAGATCGATCGCCTCAATATTTTGAAAGGTGTATCTGAGAACGGCGACCGTGTTCGTATTGAAACGACCATACCTGTTATTCCGCAGTCCTTTGTGATGACAGGACCACACCGGATTGTCTTGGATCTCCCACAAACCGCATTGGATGATGATTTAATCGATGATCTGAAGCGTCAAGACGAGAAAAATGATAGCGTAGGCGAATCCGAGGAAACGGCCTCCGCTGCTGATGAAGATCAAGGCACAGATTCTGACGGACTGAATCAGGCAGAACAAGCAAAAGAAGAACCTCTCATCACTAACCTGCGTTACAGCCAATACAGTGCGTCTCCTGACACAGTTCGCGTCGTTATTGAGCTGAACCAAAAGAGCACGTATGAGCTGGCTTACACGAATGATGGTATCGAAGTGAAATTGGCGCCAAAACCGAAGAAAACAGGCTACCTGATCGTCGTTGATGCCGGTCATGGGGGAAAAGACCCTGGTACGAAGGGCTCCGCTGGCAACAATGAAAAAGATTACAACTTGGCTGTCTCCAATAAGATTGTGGCTTTGCTGAAGCAATACCCAGAGTTTCAAGTCGTTCCTGTCCGCACGACGGATGTGTTTTATGAACTGTCAGAGCGTGTCGCTGTTGCCAATGAGTTAGATGCCGACTTGTTCTTGTCTATTCACGCCAACGCATTCGAGAAACCGACGGCTGCAGGAACAGAAACTTTCTATTATAATGAAAACAGTAAAGACTTTGCCCAGCTGGTACATAAATATTTACGTGGGGCAACGCAGTTCCCGGATCGAGGCTTCAAGAAGAGCGGCTTTTATGTGATCAAAAACACGAAAATGCCTGCTGTGTTGACCGAAACTGGCTTCCTCTCCAATCCACAGGAGAACGCGCAGCTGACGAATCCGGCATTCCAAGATAAAATCGCGAAAGCCATTGTTGCGGCTATTCGTGAATACTACGAGTCTTATCAGTAAGGGGGCTTTTCACGATGAAAAAAAGTCGAGTGATCTGGATGGCAGCGTTAGTGATGCTGCTTTTGGCCGGATGTGGGCAAAACGCGACAGAAACACCACAGCCAACCACACCAGTAGAGCAGCCATCTGGTTCAAACACTGATCCATCGACAACAGAGCCGACTCTGAAAAAGCAAATGGTCACCGTTTACTATTCGGATAATAATGTGATGGAGCTGCAAAAAGAAGAGCAAGAGATCACGTTTGCAGAAGATATCGAGAAGTACAAAAAGACACTTGCCCTGCTGGAGACGCCTGTAAAGCCAGACGTGCACGTTCCACTGTGGAGAGACTTTAAGTACCATTCCATTACAATCGATAAAGGCACCCTGACGATTGATGCAGATAGCAAAAATAAGTTCAACATGGGTTCAAGTGGCGAGACAATGGCTTTGGATGCGTTGAAGAATACCTTCTTTCAATTCTCAGAAGTAAAGGAGATTGTCTTCTTGGAGGATGGCAAGAAAGTAGAAACGCTGATGGGGCACGTAGATCTCTCCGAGCCACTGAAACGAGATAATTAATCATCACCATAAAGGCGGCACACCCTGTTTATCAGGATGTGCCGCTTTTTTCTCGTATAGTGGCTGTCGTGGGGAGAAGAATATTTCCAGTCTAGGCTCCAGGCTCCGTCCCACTGCAGCGTGCACTGTCCGCTCCGAAGGGATTAGCGGGGAAACGCAAAAGTGGTAGCCGCTTCGTAGTATGGGCACGTTGCGTTTCTTTTGCCCGCTAATCCCTTCTCCGCTTGGTAGGACTCCACAAGTCGCTACGTCTGGAAATATTCTTCTCTTGCGTTACTGGCTACATTCTTCATTCTTTTAAGGCTTTAAAAACTGCGGGAACACGGAAAGCTCGTAGAGGAAACAGGAGAAAAAAGCGAAGATCTTTGGTACACCGACCAAGACGGAATGCAAAAAGCGAAACACGTTCTTAAGCGTCCACCTCTGAGACACATCCTGAAGATACCACTTTGGACGCGGTTTCGCTTTTTGCATGGAGGCGGGCAGTGAATCCCACAGCGGGTGGGACAAGAAGCTAAGCGTTTTCTCCTGTTTCCTCCCCAGCACTACAGCAACAACTTAAGGTCACTAATTATGTAGCTACGGTGGAGAGAGTCTAGGCTCCAGGCTCCGTCCTGCTGGAGGTTAAGCCTGTCCGCTCCGAAGCGATTAGCGGGGACGGAAAAGTAGTAGGGAAATATTCTTCTCTGTCGTGACTGTTTACGTTCTTCAATTTGTTTAGGATTTTAAAATCTCGAATAGCACGGAAAGCTCGTAGAGGAAACAGGAGAAATAAGCGAAGATCTTTGGTACACCGACCGAGGCGTAATGCAAAAAGCGAAACACGCTCTTAAGCGTCCACTTCTGAAACACATCCTGAAAGAACTACTTTGGACGCGGTTTCGCTTTTTGCATGGAGACGGGCAGTGAATCCCACAGCGGGTGGGACAAGAAGCTAAGCGTTTTCTCCTGTTTCCTCCCCAGCACTACAGCAACAACTTAAGGTCACTAATTATGTAGCTACGGTGGAGAGAGTCTAGGCTCCAGGCTCCGTCCTGCTGGAGGTTAAGCCTGTCCGCTCCGAAGCGATTAGCGGGGACGGAAAAGTAGTAGGGAAATATTCTTCTCTGTCGTGACTGTTTACGTTCTTCAATTTGTTTAGGATTTTAAAATCTCGAATAGCACGGAAAGCTCGTAGAGGAAACAGGAGAAATAAGCGAAGATCTTTGGTACACCGACCGAGGCGTAATGCAAAAAGCGAAACACGCTCTTAAGCGTCCACTTCTGAAACACATCCTGAAAGAACTACTTTGGACGCGGTTTCGCTTTTTGCATGGAGACGGGCAGTGAATCCCTCAGCGGGTGGGACAAGAAGCTGAGCGTTTTCTCCTGTTTCCTCCTCACCCCAACAGCCGGACATAGTCTTTATGTTGTTGGCGTTTCTTCCCGATCCGTGAATAGAAACTTGATGGCATACACCCCAAACAAGCCTACCAACGTATACACGATTCGACTTACGATAGACTCCGCTCCACCAAACAAGCTTGCGACTAAATCGAATTGAAATAACCCGATTAACCCCCAGTTCAGGGCTCCGATGATCACAAAAAGCAAGGCCAAACGTTCCACATGGACACCCCCACCAAAAGAATAGGGACATTATTCCCATGTTTGCGCCGTTTTACAACAGGAATCCCGGGATCTTTAAGAAAGCTTTACATTCACAACATAATACGACAACATTCCCGCTGTATAGTTTGTACTTGTAAGAGAGAAAAAACAAACCGAACCTTTTAAGGAGGATTTTCATCCAATGAAAAAACTCAGCAAAATGTTTATTGCGCTGACATGTGTAGGGGCATTACTCGCGGGGTGCGGAAGCGGCAACACTGCGCAGACACAGACACCAGCACCGGCGCAAAAACCAGCTCAGGAGCAAAGCAACTCTGGTTCGACAACAAAAACTTCCGGTGAACCTGTCACAGCAGTGGGTTCTACCGCTTTACAACCTCTGGTCGAGCAAGCGGCCAAAGACTTTATGGCAAAAAATGCAGGCGCACAAATCCAAGTACAAGGCGGAGGAAGCGGCACAGGCTTGAGCCAAGTAGCAAGTGGTGCAGCAACGATTGGTAACTCCGATATTTTTGCAGAAGAGAAAAAAGGCATTCCAGCAAACGAACTGGTAGACCACAAAGTATCGGTTGTCGGAATGGCAGCAGCGGTAAGCCCAAAAGTAAAAGTGGACAACTTGACCAAGCAACAATTGATCGACATCTTCACTGGAAAAATCACGAACTGGAAAGAAGTTGGCGGCGATGATATGAAGATCACGCTGGTTAACCGTCCGAAATCTTCCGGTACTCGCGCGACATTCAGCAAATTCGCTTTGGATGGCAAAGAAGAAGCAGAAGGTATCACAGAGGATTCCTCCGGTACTGTTCGCAAAATCATTGCAGAAACACCAGGTGCAATTGGTTACTTGGCACTGTCCTACTTCAATGACACTGTAAAAGCGCTGAAATTGGATGGCGTGGAAGCAAACGCAGAAAACATTGTAACGAACAAATATCCAGTATGGGCGTACGAGCATATGTACACTAAAGGTGAAGCAACTGGCGATGCAAAAGCATTCCTCGACTTCATCCTGACTGACGAAGTACAAAAGAAAACTGTTACAGAACTGGGCTTCTTGCCAATCACAGACATGAAAGTGGAACGTGATGCAGAAGGCAAAGTAACTCAAAAATAAGCATTATCGTCAACAGCAAAATAGAGGGGTAGGGGGGCCTTCCCCTCATTTTGCTTGCGTACAGTCGTTTTCTTTCCAGGAGGGAGAACATGAGCCATCGTACTGAAGGGATAAATACAGAGCGTAAATCGATGATTGCGCAAAAAATGCTGACAACGAACAAGCGTCAAAAAACAGAGAATATTACCGGCAGAACCATCGCGATGATTTGTGCGGGTTTGCTCGTTATTGTAGTTTTATCGATTACCTATTTTATTGCATCAAAAGGGCTATCGACGTTCTTTGTCGATGGAGTAAGCTTCAAAGAATTTTTAACCCATGTTAAATGGGACCCAGAGGGTGAGCCATCCTCGTATGGTGTGTTGCCCTTTATCCTCGGTTCGTTTTTCGTAACGGCACTGGCTGCTTTGATTGCCGCGCCACTCGGAATCGGCGCCGCTATTTTTATGACAGAGATCTTTCCTGGCTTCGGGAAAAAAGTATTGAAGCCAGTTATCGAGCTGTTGGTTGGTATTCCATCGGTCGTTTACGGTTATGTTGGACTAACTTTGCTTGTTCCTTTTATTCGCGAACAATTTGATGTTCTTGGCTTCAGCTTATTGGCAGGGGGACTTGTTCTTGCCCTGATGATTTTGCCAACCATTACGAGTGTGGCAGCAGATGCTATTGAGGCTGTTCCGCAAGATTTGCGCAATGCTTCGCTCGCACTGGGTGCTACTCGCTGGCAAACGATTTGGAATGTCGTGTTGCATTCCGCGCTTCCTGGCTGTTTGACGGCCATTGTTTTGGGAATGTCTCGCGCTTTTGGAGAAGCTTTGGCTGTGCAGATGGTTATCGGTAACACAACGAAGTTGCCAGGCGGTTTGTTCGAACCGATCAGTACGCTCACTAGCGGTATTACATTGAACATGGGGAACACGATTCAAGGAACTCCGTATAACAATGCTCTCTGGTCAATGGCTTTGCTGCTCTTGGCGATGTCTTTCATCTTTATCGTGATTTTGCGCCTGTTGGGCAGAAAGAGGTTGGCAAAATAGATGAAAGCGAGACTGATGGACCGCGCTGCTACTGTTGTTTTGACACTGATTGCCGTACTGATTATCGGTACCTTGGTGGGATTATTGGGCTTCATTCTCTCACAAGGCTGGCATAAGCTGAATCTCGACTTTTTGACCTCTCCGCCGGATATTGTCAATGCGGGTGGCGGGATTGGACCACAGCTTTTTAACTCGTTGTACTTGCTGGTCCTGACTATGCTGATCGCGTTGCCGCTCGGGATCGGAGCAGGCATTTATATGGCTGAATATGCGCCGGATAACAAGATTACACAGTTTATCCGCATGAGTATAGAAGTATTGTCTTCCCTTCCGTCTATCGTAGTTGGTTTGTTTGGATTGCTCGTGTTCGTAAATATGACAGGCTGGGGCTATACCCTGTTTGGTGGAGCACTTGCGCTGACGGTATTTAACCTGCCACTCTTGGTTCGTGTAACAGAGGATGCACTGCGCAATGTACCACGCAGTCAAAAGGAAGCGAGTCTCGCGCTTGGTATTACCAAATGGCGTACCATCGTGTCTGTCATCCTTCCAGCAGCACTCCCAGGTATCCTTACGGGGGCCATTCTGGCTTCTGGTCGTGTATTTGGGGAAGCGGCTGCCTTGCTGTTTACGGCAGGGATGTCTTCACCGAATCTGGATTTCACCGACTTCTCGATGAACAGTACAACATCACCTCTGAATCCGTTCCGTCCTGCCGAGACCCTGGCCGTTCATATTTGGAAGGTAAATAGCGAGGGGCTGACACCGGATGCACGTGATGTCGCAGATGGCGCGGCTGCTGTTCTGATTATTGCCGTCTTGCTCTTTAACCTTTCCGCTCGTTGGTTCGGGAATTGGGTTTACAAAAAGATGACGTCAGGATCAAACTAAGAAGAGGTAGGTGGCAGCCATGTCCGTACTGACCATGCAAGAAACGATCATTCAGACGAATAACGTGAATGTATACTACGGAGAGAAGCACGCCGTAAAAAATATATCCATGGATATTGAAAAAAACTCCGTGACAGCCTTTATCGGCCCATCTGGATGCGGCAAATCGACGCTTCTGCGGAGCCTGAACCGGATGAATGATCTGGTTCCTTCTTGTCGGGTAGAGGGTTCCATTATTGTTGATGGTATCGACATTAACAGCTCGCAAGTAAATATCGAGAGCCTGCGCCAAGTGGTAGGAATGGTGTTTCAACGAGCGAATCCATTTTTTAAATCGATCTATGAAAACATCGCATTTGCACCACGTTTCCACGGGATGACCAATAAACGTGATTTGGACGAATTGGTTGAGTCGAGCCTGCAAAAAGCAGCGCTTTGGGATGAGGTAAAGGATCGCCTTCGCGACTCAGCGCTCTCTCTTTCTGGTGGACAGCAACAAAGGCTTTGTATCGCGCGTGCAATTGCGATGCAGCCAACCATTTTGCTGTTGGACGAACCGGCTTCCGCTCTCGATCCGATCTCTACCATGAAAATCGAAGAGCTGGTCATGCAGCTAAAAGATGAATATACGATCGTGATCGTTACCCATAACCTCCATCAGGCAGCGCGAATTTCTGAGAAAACCGCCTTCTTCCTGATGGGTGAGCTGATCGAGATGGATGAGACAGGAAAAATCTTTACATCGCCTGAAAGCGAAAAAACCGAAGATTATATTAGCGGACGTTTTGGATAAGAGTGAATAGAAAAGAACACGAAGCCCTCCCAAGCAAATCAGCTTGCAGGAGGGCTTCGTGTTCTATTGGTTTCAGATTTTCCGTAGATATCGTGAATAAAAACCATAGTAGGTAATAAACAGACCCAAGAAGAAGAACGCGATGACAGTGCCGTAGTCTTCGCTGGAAGCTTCATAGCCTACAACAGCTTTTACACCATATTTGATAGCCATATAGATAAGGGCAAAAGCAAGTAAAAATCCATACCTGTACCATTTGCTTTGATCCTTCATGTTCTCGCTTTTGACCTTCATCAAATATCGAACATAACCGACGATCAAGCCAACAAAAAATATCGTCACAAACAAGTAACGCAGATAGTGGCTTTGATCAAAGACCTTGATAAAGGTTACGAGGGACATTGCTAGCAGTACAAAAAAGGCAATAACATAAAAGTGAATGGAACGCTTATCCAAGGTCCAGACATCCCCTTTCGCAGGATAGGTTTGTAAAGAGTTCACATTCACTTTATGATATCATGAATTTTTCAAAGAAAGGGTTGTTTCTCCCGCTCGAAAAAATTTGATGGTTTGTTCGAGATCCTCTACGATTTCTGTCAGGCGCAGAGAGTCATCGAGAAATTGCTCCGATAAGGATAGACTTTCTTGATTGGCGGCTACAGCTTGCTGTGTGCCTGATACTACTTGCTGTGCAGAGGCAGACAGATTGTCTACCCGCTGTGAAATGGCTATGCTCTGTGTCGAGATTGTTCCTGTGAGCATTCTGATCGATTCAAATTGGGCAGTCAACGCTTCGCTGAGCTGGATGGTATTGTGGAAGATAGAAGCGGCCTGGTGCAAGGTTTGGATGCCATTTACAGTAGCATGATCGGTTGTTTGCAAGCAGGCGGCTACATGCTCCATTCGTTCTTCCCCTGATTCAATTACCTTTTGAATACGGGCAGATGCCTCTTCTGTCTGGTCGGACAGCAAGCGAATTTCGTCTGCTACGACGCTGAAGCCGACTCCGGCTTGTCCAGCTCTGGAAGCTTCGATTCGAGCATTGAAGGACAAAAGCTTGGTTCGCTTGGAGATAGCGGAAATCAGACCGAGCATTTCGTTGATGTCGCCCATGCTTTCTCTCATGGAGGACATAGCATGCATAGATGCCTTCATATCTTCCGAGATACTGTGCATATTTTCTTTTAGTAAATCGATGGAGGTTGCTGCTTTTGCATTTTGCTGACGTGATTCCTGGCTTTGTACAATTGCTTTTTCCATGGAGTCTGTGATCCGAGACATTTCTTGTGTAATGCCGGCCATCGTGGCGTGGATATCATCGATCTGCTCCTGCTGATTGTCCATTTCTTGGGCAAGTCGCTCTGTTACGGATACGACTTCTGACTGCATGGCGTGAGAATGGCGGGAGCCTTTTCCTACATGATCGGCTACTTGTTTGACGTCTGAGATGACATACTGGATTTTACCGATGATCGTCCGGATTTGTTCACTCATTCGATTGAAGCTGTCAGCCAGCTGGCGAATTTCATCATTGCTTTGTACGTGCATCGTTTGCAGCAGATCGCCCTCGCTAAAGGCGGACATTTTTTGTTGTGCTTCCTTAATCGGCTTGATGATTCGGCGAACGTACACATACAGCATCAGGGCGAGTGCTGCGAGTCCGACGAGTGAGACGGCTAAAATAGTTAGTTGAAGGCGACGGACCTCTTGCTTTACCTCGGATACCGACTGTGCGACGATCACTCCCCATTTTAGAGAAGGGGCAAATTGATAGGCGGCAAAAGAATCCACCCCATTGATCCTGCTCGGCTCGTACCCAGATTGACCGGCGATGACGTTTTGTACGATGGCAAGCTCAGTAAGTAGGGGGCGCTGCAACGCATAGGATTGATCGGGATGAGCGACCAGCTTGCCTTGTTGATCAACGATCATGGCATATCCGGTTTCCCCTAGTTTGATCTGGCCAATGGATTCGCTCAGCTTCGGAACAGAGACGAATGCCACGACGACGCCTACAGGCTCCTCGTCTTCATTGCGCAAAGGGAGTGAGACGGCTATCTTGGGAAACTCCGTCTTGGAAAACTGGAAGACATCTGAGACAAAAACTCCCTGCTGCGGTTGATTCAATGCTCCCTCATACCAGTCCATTTTTCGCGGATCATAGGAACTGTCGAGGGGTGATCCCGGAAAGGTCAAATACTTTCCGTCTGTGGTGACGATCTGTAATTCGGAAATCGTAGGATTGCTGGTGGACAAATCAGTAAAAATGCCAAAGATCTGACTGTTAGTGATCTTGCTGTTTTTATAAGTGGAGGCAAATGATTGCAAGGCGGTTACGATGTCATAGACCCTGCTATGTACTTTCTGTAGAGCTGCACCTGATGCTTCGTGTAATTGCTGCTTTGTTTTTTCATTGAGTGTGGCTTCGGATTGATAGCTGATGAAGAAAGCGGCAATTGCCATCATGCAGATAACCATTCCCATGATTCCTGCGAACAGCCTGGTGAAAATTGAACGATAATGAAACGACGAGCGACCCCACGGTTTTCTTATGTCTGGCATTAATTGTTCTCCCCTTATCAAAACGTTCAGCTTTATTGTAGGGGGTACCTAGGGGAGCGTATATGCTTTATCGACAAGATTTACCATAAATTAACGTAAGATGACCTATGTAAAAAGTCCTAAGTCGAAATCTTTATCGAAACTTAATAAACACCACACGGAAACCTAACAATGGTGCGCTATAGTGGGGAAGTAAAAGGACGTAACAACCACGAAGGAGCGAAGACCGTATGAGTGTTATTTCGGTGAGGGAGTTGAATCTCTTCTACGGTAATAAGCAAGCCCTCTATCATATAAATCTGGATGTAGAGTCTGATTCCATTACAGCCTTAATTGGTCCGTCTGGCTGTGGTAAGTCTACATTTTTACGGACGTTGAATCGAATGAACGACTCTGTACCGAACACCAAAATTACGGGAACAGTAAAAGTGTTCGACGAGGATATTTATAGCTCTCGTGTAGAAGTTGAGCGACTTCGCAAAAATATCGGCATGGTGTTTCAGCATCCGAATCCATTTCCGAAGAGCATCTATGACAACATCACGTACGGGCCGAGACTCCATGGCATGAACGATCGTAACAAGCTGGACGAGCTGGTAGAGACAAGTCTCAAGGCAGCAGCCCTTTGGGATGAAGTGAAGGATGTATTGAAAAAGCCAGCAACAGGGCTTTCCGGTGGACAGCAGCAACGCCTTTGCATCGCACGGGCACTCGCTGTTCAGCCACAGATTATTTTGATGGATGAGCCAACCTCCGCCTTGGACCCCATTTCGACAGCCAAAATCGAAGAGCTGTTGGAAGAGCTGAAGAACCGTTATACGATTGTAATCGTGACGCACAACATGCAGCAGGCGGCACGTATTTCCGATAAGACTGCGTTTTTCTTGAATGGCGAGCTAGTCGAGTTTGACAGTACCCCGACGATCTTCCAAAATCCTCGTGACAAAAGAACAGAGGATTACATTACCGGACGTTTCGGATAATTCAATAAGCATGATGGTAGGAGAGCGGACTTTTGAGGTCCGCTCTTTTTTATTTGAAAAACGTTTATAAATGTAACCCAAATCTCTTTAATTCAATGAAAATACCTTCCAATCGTTTCCCCTTCTCCGTTAACGTATATTCCACGCGGGGAGGGACTTCCGGAAACACTTTCCTTTCCAATATGCCGTGCTCCTCCAATTCCTTCAGTCTGAGCGACAGTGTTTTTGGACTAATCCCATCCATGGATTTCAGCAGGTCGCTGAAACGCAGCGTTCCTTCGATAAGCAGGTCCCGAATGATTAAAAAGGTCCATTTGGTCCCGATTACGTCAAGCGTCTTGGCAATGGGGCAAGGTTGGCCTGGGGTTCCTTTGTTCAGTTCGATTGGCTCAAGAACGTTCATCGGAATATCCTCCAAAAAAATTAGTAGGGTTTTTGGCTATTATAGCGCAATAGTATCTTTTCGGAAACTATATGAAATAAATATCACTACTTCCATAAATGAAGTTAGTGTCATTACAATAGCAATGTAAACCGATACTTCCCCTCTAAATAAGGAGCTGATTAGAACGACATGATTCCACTTACCAAAAAAATGAGTTCGATAGCTGGTATTGCTGTCATCTTCGGGACGATGCTGTTCACGACAGCATGCGCTACTGATTCGAAAACGTCTGCTTATGATAAACAAACGGCTGTGTTGTCCGCCAAGACAGACGTCCAACTATTGAAGGATCTTCCTCAACCCGTTTCGATGACGATTGATTCCTCATTGGATTCAACGAAAGCTACCGAGATGGTACAGGCTGCACAACGTTTCTACGGATTCTGGAACACGGGGAATGAGGATCTCATTGCACAAACCGTTTCTCCAAGTTTCATAGATAACACATTGCCGAAAGGAAGGCCTCAAGGCCCCGATGGCTTGTTGTTCGCTTCCCGCAACTTCCGTAAAGCAGTTCCCGACTTGCAATGCAAGATTGAGGATTTACTGGTAGTGGGGGACAAGGTGACAGCTCGTCTTTCCTTTACGGGTACGAGCAAAGGCGAGTTTATGGGAAAACCTCTGGCCGGGAAGCCCATTCAATTTATGGCAATCGATGTTTTGCACATCAAGGATGGGAAGCTCGTTGAAGACTGGCACCTGGAAGACAATTTAACTTTTATGCAACAAATTGGCGTTTTAGCGGAAAATTGAACGTCCTAACATAAAGGAGATGGAAAAAATGAAAAAAATCCTTATCATCAATGGTCATCAAAAATATGGCTCATCAGAGGGGAAACTAAACCAAACATTGACGGATCATATGGTGCGTCTGCTCGAAAAAGAGAACCATGTACGAACTACCATTATTCAAAACGGATACCAAATCGAAGAAGAGCACGAGAAATTTCTCTGGGCAGATATGGTCATTTATCAAACCCCCATTTACTGGTTCAGTGTCCCTGGGTTAATGAAAACATATATGGATGAAGTATATGCCTACGGCTTGTTTTTCAAGGGGGCTAATCAGTACGGAAGAGGCGGTTTATTAACCGGCAAAAAATATATGTTTTCAACGACTTGGAATGCTCCAGAAAAAGCATTTAACGATCCGACCCAATTTTTTAATGGAGAAAGCCTGGAGGATGCAATCAGCCATTTGCACCGCGTACAGGAATTTTTAGGCATGCAACCTGTAAAGAGCTTTGCTTGCTATGATGTCATCAAAAATCCGCAGATCGACCGATTTGTATCCGAACTCGAGGCGCATCTCAAACAGGTATTGAGTTTCTAATAAAAACCTCACAATAAAGGGGAGAGATCTTATCATGTTGCACAATCAAAAGATAGTCATCATCGGCGGAAGCTCCGGAATTGGTTTGGAGACAGCCAAACAGGCAGTAGCGCTAGGAGCAGAAGTGATCATTGCAAGCCGCTCCGAAGAGAAATTGCAAAAGGCAAAAGAGAGTCTGGGCTCCAAAGCCTCGGCGTATACGTTAGATATCACCGATGAGCAGCAGGTTCAGGCCTTTTTTGAAAAAGTAGGCACATTTGATCATCTGGTCGTCAGCGCAGCGGAAACATCAGGTGGTTCATTCCTTCAAACGGATACAGCCCAAGCGCGGAAGCTGTTTGACAACAAATTTTGGGGCCAATACTACGCAGCGAAGTACGGAGCAACGAAGATTTCCACAAACGGTTCCATCACCTTATTCTCCGGGGTTGTTGCCTACAAAGCGATGATCGGTTCGTCTGCCCTTGGTGCAGTTAATGCGGCGGTTTCGAATCTGGGGCAAACCCTCGCCTTGGAACTGGCACCAATCCGAGTGAATATCGTTTCACCTGGCATTATTGATACGCCATCACGGAGTAAAATGCCTGAAGATGTGCGCGAAAATTTCTATGCAACATTGGCAGACAAACTCCCTGTGAAGAGAGTTGGACAAGCGAAAGACGTCGCACAAAGCGTACTATACCTGCTCCAAAATAGTTTTGTTACCGGAACTGTACTTCATGTAGAAGGTGGCCACATTTTACTTTAACGAGTTCCATTACTTGACGTTTCAGATCATTTCAATTTGTAGTATGGTAGGAGAGCGGACTTTTTGAGGCCCGCTCTTTTTGGTTTTTGGAAAGGAGATACTTGCAGTGGTTTGGATTTCATGTTTCCTTTTTTTGATTACGTTGACATTGGTTATCTGGCAACCGCGGGGGTTGTCGATTGGTTATCCGGCTGTCGGTGGAGCACTGCTAGCATTGGCGATCGGGGTAGTCACGATTGGTGATGTTGCAGAGGTAACCTCCATTGTTTGGAATGCGACGCTCGCGTTAATTGGGATTATCATCATCTCGCTCGTATTGGACGAAGTCGGTTTTTTTGAATGGGCTGCGCTCCATATGGCCCGTTTTGCCAAAGGGAATGGGCGGTTGATGTTCGTTTATGTGATCCTGCTCGGTTCACTCGTATCCGCTTTGTTTACGAATGATGGGGCAGCCCTAATCCTGACGCCGATTGTGTTGGCACAGGTGCGGGCACTAAAGCTGGATGGGAAAACAGTTTTGGCATTTGTCATGGCGAGCGGGTTCATTGCAGATACGAGCTCGTTGCCCTTTGTGATTAGCAATTTGGTGAATATTGTTTCTGCTGACTATTTTGATATCGGCTTTGCTGCGTATGCGGCCAAAATGATCATTCCGACTTTGTTTTCGATTGGTGGAAGTTTGCTGGTTTTGTACCTATATTTTCGCAAAAGCATCCCGGCGCAGATTGACCTTTCCCATCTAAAAAATCCGGAGGAAGCGATTCGCGATCACAGAATGTTTCGCCTGGCGTGGCCGATTCTTGCGGTGTTGTTGATTGGCTTTTTTATTAGCGAGTCCATCCATACGCCCGTTTCTATCATCATTGCGGGGGCAGCCATCATTTTTTGCCTGGCTGCAAGAAAAAGTGAAGCGATCGCCATGCGGCGGATTATGAAAGAAGCACCGTGGGTAGTCGTTGTTTTTTCAATTGGCATGTATGTCGTGGTGTGGGGCCTGCACAACGCGAAATTGACTGACTTGGTCAAGGACGCCTTGGATTGGTTCATGGGGCATGGTTTATTGGCAACGACCTTGGGAACAGGCTTTCTGGCTGCTGCTCTTTCCTCTGTCATGAACAACCTACCGACAGTCATCTTCAACGCGTTGGCAATTGCAGGGACACAAGCAGATGGAGTGTTGCGGGAAGCGATGATCTACGCCAATGTGATCGGGAGCGATTTAGGGCCGAAAATAACCCCGATTGGATCGCTTGCGACCTTGCTCTGGTTGCATGTCTTGGGACGCAAAGACGTGACGATTACGTGGGGACAGTATTTTCGGACGGGGGTTATTTTGACCGTACCGACATTGATGTTCACCTTGCTCGGTTTGTATTTGACATTGGTTTATTTTTCATAGGGAATGAAAAGCCTGCTGGCTAGTAGCAGGCTTTTTTCTATTCATCATGCTGCTTGTATTGAAATAGGCAGAATAGGACCTGACAAGGACGGAAAAAATAGGCGCAATGTACGTAAAAAGGAGGATGTTTCCATGTGGCATGGCTGGCCGATCGAACGCGTACTGATACTTTTTACTGGATTGGCGTTTGCCCTGATTGCGGTTCAGGTCACACTTTTTCACTCTCGACAAAACTTCCGACATTGGGCAATGTGGATTCCCGTGCTTGAGCTCCCTGTATTTGCGGTTACTGCTATTGTTTTATCGTTTGTGAATGCGGGTTGGCTACGCTGGGTGTTTGCTTTGATGATGGTCGTTGGCATGGTTGGGGGGTTGTATGGGGCCTATTTACATACGGTTGGCGTCGGGCAGCGTGTGGGGGGGTATTCACAGGGTCAAAATTTTCTCGTCGGTCCTCCTGTGATTCTTCCTTTACTGATCACGGCAATGTCAGCATTAGGGCTTCTTGCGCTGTTTTGGTAAAAATCGTTTTCAAAGGGGTGAGAGGACATGGAAAAGCCTAAACGTTACCCATCCTATGATGTTTGGGACCAGCATACAGAGTGGGATGCTCACACCAGGAAAGTGGTAGGCGCCAGACGAATGCCCGCGATTGCCAATCAATTTTTTACGAAGCCTGAATCCTTGCTTTTGCAGACAGTCGTAGGCGTATTGGTCAATGATCACCGTTTGGAGGTGCTGACCTTTGTTGTGGAGCATCTGGACAATACGACGGCTAGTAATATCGGCGAATCACAGCGAAAGGTCGGAATTCCACCCAAAAAAGAGCTCTATCGCTCGGGCTTGAAAGGGATTGATGCGGAGAGTCATGCCGCTTATGGAACTGATTTTGTTGCGTTGAAGCTAGACCAGCAGGAAGCTGTTCTTCAGCACGTCGCGAATGGAGGCATCCAAAACCAGGAGGCGTGGAAAGACTTTGCTCCCGCAGATTTTTTCAAGCGGTTGCTGCATGACACAGTCAGTGCGTACTATTCGCATCCGTTAGTTTGGTCGGATATCGGCTATGGCGGACCCGCTTATCCGCGCGGTTATGTACGGGTGGAAAAAGGATTGACAGACCCATGGGAGGCGAAAACAAATGACGAGTCATGACCATCATACGATTACTCATCGCCCTACTCCTGTGGATCAAAGAAAATACGCCAATGACGCAGATGTATGTATCGTAGGTGCCGGAGCGGCAGGAGGCGTGCTGGCTTATGAGTTGGCAAAAGCCGGGTTGCGCGTAGTCGTACTGGAAGCGGGGCCGTTTTGGGACCCGCAGCACGATTTCGCAAGTGATGAGCTGTCGATGCGGAGATTGGCCTGGCAGGAAACGAGGCTGGTAGCAGGCAAAGACCCGCTGCGTTTGGGACATAACAACTCAGGACGGGGAATTGGGGGAGGCACCGTGCATTTTACGGGGGTGTTCCTGCGTTTCCACGAGAGTGATTTTAAGACGAAGACGGTAGACGGCGTAGGGGAGGACTGGCCGATTACGTATCAGGACCTTGCCCCGTACTACGACAAGATCGAACGGGAGATTGCGGTCTCAGGTCCTAATCATTTTCCGTGGGGTTCCTTTCAAGGGCCATATCCGTACCCGGTTCGGGAGCCCATCAGCGCCAACGCGCAACTGTTCCGGGAAGGGTGCGAGAAGCTGGGAATCGAGAGTGTGGTCGCCCCTCTGGCGATTTTATCGGGTCCTTTTGATGGGCGTCCCCCCTGTATCAATCGTGGCTTTTGCAATCAAGGGTGCATGCCGAATGCCAAGTACAGCGGGTTGATTCATCATATTCCCAAAGCGATAGCGGAGGGGGCAGAGGTACTGGCCGACTGCATGGTGACGGAAATTTTGATGGCTGGTGACCGGGTCGGCGGTGTGTTGTTTAACCATAATGGTTTGACGTACAGGCAAATGGCTCGTGTGGTCATTTTGGCCGGGTTTGTGGTGGAGACTCCCCGATTGCTGCTCAGTTCGGCGAATGCTCAGTTTCCGCAAGGGCTGGCGAATTCGAGTGGATGGGTAGGAAAAGCAATTATGCCCCACTCCAGTCATGATGTATACGGACGTCTACCGGAGGAAGTGCGATTGTATAAAGGAACCCCTGTGCTTGCCTTGACGCAGCATTTTTATGAGACGGACCGGGAACGAGGATTTGCCCGCGGATATACATTGAGTGCACACGGGTCACGTCCGGTCGGGATGGCGGCTGCCATTGCTGCCGAGA
This sequence comes from Brevibacillus sp. RS1.1, assembly GCF_013284365.1. Lineage (NCBI taxonomy): Bacteria > Bacillati > Bacillota > Bacilli > Caryophanales > Paenibacillaceae > Brevibacillus > Brevibacillus sp. RS1.1. The sequence goes on along the minus strand of NZ_JABSVA010000009.1, from coordinate 32,082 downwards.
GGGAAGATGGCTCGTATTTATGGGGAAAACAGCTTCGAGAGACCATGCTGGATTACAATATGTATGCGCGGATCACCTTGGTAGGGGAAGTACTGCCTCACCCTGATAACAGAGTGACGCTCTCAGGAGAAAAGGATGAATACGGAATGCCGATCCCTACGGTAACGTTCAGTTATCAGGAGAACGACAAACAGCTTTACAAGCATGCCATTGGGCAAATGAACCGGATTATTGAAGCGATGGGAGGACATCCGGAGCATGTGGTGTCTGATACCGCTCATCTCATGGGGGGATGCCGAATGGGGAATGACAGGGAAACCTCTGTTGTGAATGAATACGGGCAGTCACATGACATACCCAATCTTTTCATAGCAGGTGCTTCTACGTTTGTTACCTCAAGTGGTAGCAATCCGACAAATACAGTCATGGCGCTGGCTGCTCGCACTGCAGACAAGATCATTGAGGCGATGAAAAAGCAAGATGTATAGGCGGGGTTCACATAACTTTTGCGTTCTATCTTCCCCATCATATAAGCCATATAGTATACTGATAAACAGATATGTAAGGCAAAGGTGGGTATCCTTATGGAAATGGATTTGATGCAGGTTCTGTTTTTGTCAGAGACTTATAAGCTACTTGGTGACAAGACGCGCTTGACGATCATGGCTCTCCTGCAAGTACAGTCCTTATGTGTCCGTGATCTCGTGGAAATTTTGCAAACTTCCCAGCCTTCTGTTTCCCAGCACCTGGCTAAGTTAAAAACGCATGGTTTGGTCAAAGAGCGCAGGAAAGGACCATGGGTTTATTACTCCGTTAATACGGAATGCAGTCCTGAAGTGAAGCAAATTTTGTCTAACTTGCCGGACATGTCGCCAGTCGTCAAACAAAAATCAGCTGCAAGTGAACCTTCATTTGGCTGATCAGTCGTAAAAAGCGTTGGATCAATTGAGATCCAACGCTTTTTTTAGTTCTTCCTTGTCAAATCCATGGATGACAATTTGCTCGCTGTTTTCCTTTTCAATGTAGGTTACAGGTGTCATGCTGGCGCCTAATTGAATGGCTTCCTGGAAAAAAGCCTCGTTTTGACGGATGTCTCTGTCTTCGAAATCAATGTCGTTTGAAGTCAGCCACATTTTTTCTTCCTGACAAGGACCGCAAGTGACTTGGGTATAGATAATAACCTTGTGAGCCATACAGAATTGCTCCTTTCAAAAGCAGAGTAGAAGCCTTGCCTTTCCAATATGAATGATCGGTCGAGACAAAGCAAGTAAACAACAGTATGATTTGGAAAAATGAGGATGGATACGCATGTAGGGGGCTGTACAAATTATATTCAGTGACGTCGAGGAGGTGAATGTTAACGATGCCTAAACAAAACAGAGGTATGGGCCAAGCGAACCAAGCTAGCCAAGCAGCAAACACTGCGACTGAATTCGCAAGTGAAACAAACGCAGCAGAGGTTCGTCGTCAGAACCAACAATCCGCACAACGCGCTACTTCCCAAGGCGCTGCGACTGAGTTCGCAAGTGAGACAAATGTTGCGGAAGTTCGCCGTCAGAACCAACAATCGGCTGCACAACAATCTTCTGGCCAAGTTACTGAGTAGGAGCCAGCGGACAAAAGCCCTCGCAATTTGCGGGGGTTTTATTTTTTCCATAAAGTCTATGCATGGAATGTGGTCTCTATCCTCGCACTTGCAAAAGCGTGGAAGTGGATGATACTGTGATTCGTAAATCAGCCTACTAGGAGGCAAGTGCTCATGATCATTGGAACAGGCGTAGACATTGTGGAAATAGAGCGCATCGCTACTTTGATAAAAAGACAAGAGCGTGCAATCAAACACTTTTTGACCACAGATGAACAACAGCTCCTGCATGGAAAATCAGAGACGAGACAGGCGGAAATGGTTGCAGGCAGATTTGCTGCCAAGGAAGCGGGAGCAAAGGCACTTGGCACAGGCATTGGTGCTGTACTCAGCTTTTTGGATATGGAAATCCTCCCGAATCATTTGGGCAAGCCGGTCATGACCATAAAGAACGAGGTGTACAGCAAACTTGATCTGGACCCCACTCGGGTTCAGATTCATGTGAGCATTTCGCATAGCCAGTCGCATGCGATTGCGCAAGTCATTGTAGAAGAACGATAGATGTTTGAAAAAACCGATAAACTTGTCTGCATATTGGGACGAGGATGGACATACATTTATATCGCGTAGATCAGGAGGGACTACCTGCTCTTACACAGGAAGGCTAAGTCTGTAGCCGATCCAAGCGATATGTCGTCAACTTCGTAACCATTTGCAACCATTGACACGATGTGCGCTGCATGGGCGAGAGACTGACAGATTTCCCAGGAAATAGACAGGGATGCCCTTCTTTGTCGAAAATATTGACAAGGAGGAGTTCATTGAATGAAACGGGTAGCTTTACCACTGGTGTTATTGTTGGTTTTCACCCTGTTCCTCGGCGGTTGTTTCGGTCAGAAAACACCAGAAGATGTGGTGAGCGACCTGAACGGTGCGTTGGGAAAAATGACTGGGTACAAGTCTCAGGCAGTTTTGACCATGCAGACAGGCTCTACCCCCATGGAGTACGATGTTCAGGTCTGGTATGAAAAGCCAACCAACTATCGGGTAGCTCTCACCTCGAAGCAGCGTGGCATTACACAAATCATCTTGCGAAACAATGAAGGAGTCTTTGTACTGACCCCGCATCTGAACAAGAGCTTCCGCTTCCAAAGTGGCTGGCCTGAGAACAACGGACCGTTATATCTATACGAAACGCTGGCCAAGAGCATTATCGATGACACCGAGCGCCAAATGAAGATGGAAGAAAAACAGTATGTATTCGAAGTGAAAGCGAACTACAGCGGCAATCGTTCTTTGACCAAGCAAAAAATTTGGCTGACAGAAGATTTCAAACCAACGCACGCCGAAATTATGGACGCTAGCATGAATCCGCTCGTACGTATTGATTTCACTGATTTTTCGTTCAACCCTATGTTTGACAAAGACGCCTTTGACAAAGAGCGCAATATGACAACAAGCTCGTTGACAACGATCCCAACAATGGCGCAAACAAATGGACAGGTCGTAAAACAACCGAACAGCCAATTCGGTGTTATCGTCCCTACGTATATGCCAGAAGGGGTTAAGCAAGGAGATATCGAGCCAGTCACCCGTGATGGAGAGAGAAAGGTTATCTTAACCTACAAAGGGACTTACAACTACAAGGTAATCGAAGGTCGCCCGACAGCAGCATCTGTATCGTATGAGCAAGGTATGCCTGTGAACCTCGGCTTTACGGTTGGTGTGCTTGCGCAGACAGGTGAAAATCAGCGACTTCTGACGTGGGAGCTCGACGGCATCGAATATACAATCGCGGGGGATCTTCCTGAGGAAGAAATGGTGAATGTCGCACAGTCGACATATGGCCTCAGCGCGAAATAAAAGCGTGGGAGAGGGGACGGTGAATGCCGTCCTCTTTTGTTTTCGCATTAGAAAGTGGCTGTAGCGGAGGGGAAGAAGCGCATTTCCAGTCTACGCTTCGGCCTACGCCCCGCAAGGGGTTAGACTGAAATGCACTTAATCCCAAGCAACTTTGTTCTACTATTTTAGAAACTCCCCCCTGTTGATACATAAAGGAGAATCTTCCTAAGTTTTTAAAGAAGCGATGAACCAAAAAAGCTGGCAAAAAGAAAAAGCACAGGGCTCGCAGACCTTGACAACGCCTACCCAGTCGGAACTCCAAAAAGGGGACCACGCTTGTCGAACACTTCTTCCCTGAAAAACTTCCGCCCGTAGGGTGGCTTTGGATCGACGGTCCCCTTTTTGGAGTGGAGACGGCCAGTGAATCCCCCAGTTGGCGTGTCAGAGTCGAAGAGAACTGTGCTTTTTCTTTTCCTCCACTATGTTGACATAGTTTTCTACGATTTTCCCTCAAGTTTTCCTTTTTTCTCAAACGGGAATCTAAAAATACCCATGTACACTTGGTCTTGTAACAAAGAACAAGCACACTACACGAGCATAGACGAAAGGGTTGAGTGTATATGTTTAGCAAAACGAAAATGGGAATGCTGATGGGTACGATGGCAGTAGTTTTGAGTCTGGGTAGCATAGGCGGAGCAATGGCAGCCGATTCAGCAAAACCAACTTCATTGAATAAACCCGTAGAAGTAAAATTCAAAACTGGCAAGATGGGCCACCACGGTGGGGTGGGCTTCAAAGAAAATAAAGAGCTGCTCTCGCTGTTAAAGCTGGATGCTGACAAGCTGAAAGAAGAGCTTGCGGCAGGGAAAACACTCGCAGCGATTGCACAAGCCCAAGGAGTTGACACTGCAGATGTCGTGGCACTTCTGGTTGACCAGCAAGAGGCCAAACTGAAGGAAGCAGTGGCAGCAGGCAAGCTGACGCAGGAGCAGGCAGATAAGCTGTCTGAAAATCTGAGCGACCGCGTAAAAGAACAGGTAGAAAACTCGAAACCGGATAAAGGCTTCGGCAGAGGAGGCTTCATCGGTGGCTTCGAGAAAAACGAAGAACTGCTGTCTCTCTTGAAGCTGGATGCCGATAAACTCCAAGAAGAACTGAAAGCCGACAAATCGCTGGCTACAATCGCAGAGGCTCAAGGCGTATCCGTGGATGATCTGGTGGCTCTGTTGGTGAAACAACAGGAAGCCAAGCTGAAAGAGGCGGTAGCGGCAGGCAAGCTCACTCAGGAGCAAGCCGACAAGATGAATGAAAAAGCGAGCGAACGAGTAAAAGAAATGGTGCAAAATACGCATCATGGACGTGGACAGGGTAGAGAAATGGGCTTTGAGAAAAACGAAGAACTGTTGTCCCTCTTGAAGCTGGACGCCGATAAGCTCCAAGAAGGGCTGAAAGCGGAGAAATCGCTGGCTACAATCGCAGAGACCCAAGGCGTATCCGTGGATGATCTGGTAGCACTGTTGGTGAAACAACAGGAAGCCAAGCTGAAAGAGGCAGTAGCGGCAGGCAAGCTCACTCAGGAGCAAGCCGACAAGATGAATGAAAAAGCGAGCGAACGAGTAAAAGAAATGGTGCAAAATACGCATCATGGACGTGGACCAGGTAAAGGAATGGGTATCGAGAAAAATGAAGAACTGCTGTCCCTCCTCAAGCTGGATGCAGACAAGCTGAAAGAAGAGCAAAAAGCAGGAAAATCGTTGGCGACTATTGCAAAGGAGCAAGGCGTAGAAGTGGATGACGTTATCAAGCTCTTGGTAGGTCAGCACGAAACCAAGCTAAAAGAAGCAGTTAAGGCAGGCAAGCTCACACAGGAGCAAGCTGACAAGCGCAGCGAGGAATTGACTGCGATGGTGCAAAAGATGGTGGATGGCAGCTTTGAAAAAGTCGTTTTCCCAAGACATGAAAAAGAGAAAAAAGACCAGAAGGAAACCATGTAGAAAAGTCAGGCAGGTGGGAGTTACTCTCATCTGCTTTTCTATTTTCTCGGGATTGGTCGATGTGCGTCGATTTGTACATAAAAACCAACGTGCGAATGAGGTGAAAGGACAATCCGCGAATTGACACACAGCGGGAAAACACGATACATTCAGAGTAACTTATTGAATGAGGTGGCATGCTTTACATGAAGAAACCGTCTAACGAAGTTTTGTACCAGGAAGCATCGACCTACAAAGACATGCTCCTGCGAAAAAGCTGGAAAATGCGCATTAACGAGACTGTCATGTTTGTGCTGGGGATGATGATTCTCGCTCAATTTTTCCCGACCAATGACACGAGATTCAAGGTCCTTGTTTTCGCCATTGCCATTGCTGTTGTTGGATTGTCTCCGTTTATGTACAAATCGGTATTACGTCCGGTGTACAAGCTGACCAAGACCCACCTGATTATCTCCTTGTCAGGACAGGAAAAGAGCTACCCGCTATCTGAAGTCGAGCAAATTTATGAAGGCCGTCATTTTTATCTCGTTGGCGGCAAAAAGGAATCCCTGATGGTTTCCAGGCAATTTCTCAGTCATTTGAATGAACGCTTGTTTTACTATAAAAAAGGGAACAAGAGGAGATAGGAATGAAATCGTTTTGTCGTGACACTTGGGTAGAGGTTGATTTGGATGCCATCCGGGCGAACCTCGAGACATTCAAACGCCATTTGCCAGAAAAAACGGATATTATGGCTGTTGTGAAAGCAGACGGGTATGGTCATGGTGCTGTCCATGTTGGAAAAGAAGCGTTGGCGAGCGGTGCAGATTCACTTGCAGTCGCATTGCTCGATGAAGCGCTTATTTTGCGGAGGGCAGGGATCACAGCACCGATTTTAGTGTTGGGATACACACCTGTCGAGTCCATTGTCACTGCAAGCGAGCTGGAAGTGGAGTTAACTGCTTACAGCGTCGAATGGATCACGGAAGCGAACGACATTCTTCAGAAAAACGATCACAAGCCTGTCGGAATTCATGTGAAGACCGATACGGGGATGGGACGTTTGGGCGTTCGGACAAAGGAAGATTTGCTTGCGGTTGTAGGTGCCCTTGAAGAATGCTCGAAGCTTAAGTGGACAGGCATTTTTACGCATTTTGCCTGCGCGGATGAACCAGATACAACCCATGTGCGACGACAACACGACTTGTTTCAATCCTTTTTGCAAGCACTGCGTGAAGCAAATAAAACATTGCCGACCGTTCATTGCTGCAATACGGCTGCGGCTATCGCATTTCCCGATTGGGGGTATGATACGATTCGTTTAGGCATAGGTTTATACGGATTGTATCCTTCTTTGTACATGAAAGAACGTGCGGATGTTATTCTTGCCCCCGCGCTGGCGCTCAAGACCAGAATTGCCCACGTGAAGAAGGCAGATGAGCCATTTACCGTCAGCTATGGTGCTACGCATACAGCACAGCCGGATGAGTGGATTGCAACGCTGCCGATTGGATACGCAGATGGCTATTCTCGCCTTTTGTCCAACCGCGGTGAGGTGTTGTACAATGGCACGCGCTACCCGATTGCAGGCAGAGTTTGCATGGACCAAATCATGGTCAGCCTGAATTCGACAGAAGCAGCGGTCAATGATGAGGTCGTCTTGTATGGTAAGCAGGGTGATGAGGAAATCTCCTTGGATGAAATTGCCGATTTGCTGGGAACAATCAATTACGAGGTTCCTTGTATGCTGAATTACCGAATTCCGCGCCTTTATTTGCGCGACCAGAAGGTAACGGACGTATTTCACCCATTGACGATGAAGCACTCGTCCCATGAAAATGTAAATATCTAGCAGGGAAAGTCAGCAGGAATTTCCCCGTGGAACACGAATACTAGTTAAGCGAAAAAGCTGGCTTTTTTGGGTAAACGAAGTCTTCACCTGCACCTTTGGATTGTTTACACTCACGTTTTCTCACCGAAAAAGCGCACAGTAGGTATATTTTTGCAATGGATTCGACATAATGGTATTGTTCATATTGGCTGTTCTTTCTAGAACCAGCAAAGCGGATGGAAGTTACGGTCATGGTTGGAGGTGGATTTGTCTTGTCGAAGTCAAACACGAAACGCATCATGATCAGCTTGCCACAACACTTGCTTCAGGAAGTGGATGGCGTTATTCAAAAGGAAAAATCCAATCGCAGCGAGTTTATTCGTCAAGCGATGCATTTGTATTTGAAAGAGCGAAAAAAACGTACAATCCGTGAGACCATGCAAAAAGGGTACATGGAGATGGCGAAGATCAATCTGAATATGGCATCGGAGGCTTTTGGCGCTGAAGAAGAGGCTGACCATACTCTTGTCCGCTTAGTTAGCGGGGTGTGACTGGTGATTGTCAAACGTGGCGATGTGTTTTTCGCGGACCTGTCCCCGGTCGTTGGCTCTGAGCAAGGAGGCGTACGGCCTGTTTTAGTCATTCAAAACGACATTGGAAATCGATTTAGTCCGACGGTCATCGTCGCAGCCATTACGGCGCAGATTCAAAAGGCGAAGCTGCCTACGCATGTGGAAATTGACGCAAAAACTTATGGATTTGATCGTGACTCCGTTATTCTGTTGGAACAAATACGAACCATTGACAAACAACGTCTAACTGATAAAATTACGCATCTCGATGACGAGATGATGGATCGGGTTAATGAATCCTTGCAAATCAGTTTAGGACTCATTGATTTTTAACGTGTGAAAAAAGATCAGATTATTTGATAGGAAAAGCCACTTGAGTGAAGCAAGTGGTTTTTTGCTGTCAAATTTGCAGGGATTTCGTGGGTGTACATCGAACTGTTCGAAAAGAGAATATAAGACAAAATGTGACACAATATGATTTATTTTTCGAGGTAGAGAAAAAACTCATTTCTACCTACCAAGCGAGGCGGAAGGGGTTTTTTTGGTTGTGGCAGACTATTCTCCTGAGACAATCAATATAGAACAAGAATCAGACATCGTGACGGCGCGGCAAGTGGGGCGAAACATGTCGAAGCTGTTTGGCTTTGGCACGATCACGCAGTCCCGCATCGCCACGTCAATCTCTGAATTAGCTCGCAACATTTATTTGTATGCGGGCGCGGGGACGATCACCATTTCGCCGATTGAGCGCGAAGGAATGATCGGCTTGCAAATAACAGCAAATGACAGCGGTCCAGGGATTCCTGATATTCGCCAGGCATTAGATGATGGCTATTCGACTTCGGGTGCCCTCGGAGCCGGATTGCCGGGTGTCAGACGCATGATGGATGAATTTGAGATCCACAGTACCCTGGGTGAAGGAACGCGTGTTGTTGTTGTGAAGTGGAGCGATCAAGCAAAGGAGGAATGAGATAGATGGTAACCCGGAGCTTCCAAGAAGAGTATGTAAAAATTCTTCGGGATTACCTGAGTGCTCAAGGAGAGGACCAGCTTTATGGAGCCCAGCAGTTGGGCAAATGGATGCTTTCTCAAGATATTTCACCAGAAGAAATAACTGATTTGCACGCGCAAGCGCTTGAGCAGCTCGGGGAAGTGCCAGAGTTTGTGCGCTCCTCCTTCTCCATTTTGACAGAGGTCATGATTGAATATGGGAACGAGCACCGATCCGTAAATAGCTGGCGCAATCGCCATCAGCAGATGGAATCAGAAATAGCCGTGGCGAAAGCGATGCAGCAATCACTTTTGCCAAGTGAGGTTCCAGTCTATTCAGAACTGGAGATTGGCGTAGTGAGTATTGCTGCGAAACAAATCTCGGGCGACTATTACGACTTCATTGAGCAAAGTGAAGGGCGTTTTGGTGTCGCCATAGCAGACATTACCGGAAAAGGAATGCCTGCTGCGATGTGTATGTCGATGGTGAAATATGGGCTAGACAGCCTTGGACAAATGGAGCTGGGTCCCGATGAAATGCTGCACCATTTAAACAGGATCGTGGGAAGAAACATTGATCCGAGCATGTTTGTGACGATGATGTTTGGCAGTTACGACGCGAAGAAGCACTGTTTCCGTTATGCCATGGCAGGACACGAGCCAGGATTTTTGTATCGGTCGGCCGAAGGAAAGTTTTACGATCTTGAAGGACGAGGGAACGCACTCGGTTTATGCCCCAACAGTGAATACGAGGTTCAGGAGATTTGTTTAGAAATAAATGATGTTCTGATTCTTCTGACGGATGGTGTAACAGAATGCAAAAATAACCGATATTATTTGCAAAGGGAAGAGCTTGTACACCATTTGCAAAAAGAGGTTGGCGAATCTGCCCAAAAGATGGCAAACGGCCTGTACAATAGACTGCTTCTGCTCTCCCAGTTTAACCTGCTGGATGATTACACCATGATTGTACTTCGAAGAACTTAAGCAACGTACGGGGGGAGACGCAGATGGACCTGCTAATTCAGACAACGAGCCTTGAAACTGAGCACCGAGTGGTCCTTGGTGGAGATATTGATGCTTTTACAGCACCGAAAGTAAAGGAAACACTCATGTCACTCGTCACCAAGCCGGATATCAATCACATTACGGTTGATTTGGAAGCAGTAGAATACATGGACAGTACCGGAATCGGAATTTTCATCGGGATTATGAAAGAGTGCTTCCAAAGAAATAGAACATTTGAGGTGCACAAAATGTCTCCGCGTGTGGAAAGGCTATTTCGCATCACTGGCTTATACGATCATATTGCCATCCGCAAAGGAGAGAGCGAGTAATGGGTCCAAATCGACCTCAGGCAGACGTGATTCAATTGACTCTGCCAAGTAAGGCGGAGTATTTGGGAGTAGCACGTCTGACTGTATCCGGTATAGCCAACCGTATGGGCTTTTCTTATGAAGAGATTGAGGATATCAAGCTTGCCGTCGGAGAAGCATGCACGAATGTAGTAAGACATGCATATAAGGAAACAGAGAATCCTGGCTCCATTCATATCCAATGCCACGTTTATGAGAATCGGTTGATGATCGAGGTAAGCGATCAGGGCGTTGGATTTTCGAATGAGCTCATTGCTGAGCAACTGACGCCGATTTATGCAGGGAAAAGCCTTGAGGATTTGGATGAGGGTGGGCTTGGGCTCTATCTCATTCACACGCTTATGGATGAGGTGGAGACTCGCTCTGAATCAGGAGTAGTAGTCTCCATGACCAAGTATGTTCGGCAGGATGGGGTGGCTGGCAATGACTGGACAATCTCGGAAGCAGAAATATAGTCCAGAGGAGTTGAAGGAGCTCATCCACCTGTATGGTGAAACAAAAGATCCTACGATACAGGAACAACTGGTGAGGGCCTATACTCCTCTTGTGGAATCGTTAGCGAAGAAGTTTGTTCGCGGACAAGTCATGTATGAAGACCTCGTGCAAGTCGGATTAATCGGCCTGCTTGCTTCCTTTCGTCGGTTCGACCCTAGCTTTGAACGGACCTTTGAGAGCTTTGCGATACCGACTATCGTGGGTGAGATTAAGCGCTATATTCGGGACAAGACATGGAGTGTCTATGTTCCGCGCAGGGTAAAGGAACTGAGTCCCAAGATCAAACGAGTGGTCGACGAGCTCACGATCAAGCTACAGCGTTCTCCCCAAATTGCGGACATTGCCAACAGCCTCGGCGTTTCAGAGGAAGCGATTCTAGAGACATTGGAGATGGGGCGCAGCTATCATTCTCTCTCTATGGACAGTGAGCTGGAAGCGGATCTGGACGGCAACACCATTTCTTTACTCGACCTAGTAGGGACGATGGAAGAAGGGTACGGAGCAGTCGAGCAAAATCTGATGCTGGAGCGGGCCCTGCAAATTTTGGATCACCGTGAAAAAGAAATCATTCAATTAACTTTTTATCAAAATTTGAGTCAGAAGCAAGCGGGGGACATCATGGGGATGTCGCAGATGCATATATCCCGCCTTCAGCGCAGGGCGTTGGGCAAGCTGAGAGAAGCATTGAGAGTGGAACAGCTGGAAACCGCGACGTAGAGGGGCCAAATGGCTCCTCTTTTTTCTTTCCTTTTTCCAGTCCTTGTTAGCAAATGTGGTACAATAAACAACGAAGAATGAGCGCAGGAGGACAGGTATGGAGCTTACGTTGATGATCCAGACAATCGCCCAAGATACGGGTGTCAAACCTCACCAGGTGGAGCGCACGGTTGCCCTCCTGGATGAAGGAAACACGGTTCCTTTTATTGCCCGCTACCGCAAAGAAATGACGGGGCAGCTAGATGAAACACAAATTCGAGCGATTGAGGAACGCGTTCGCTATTTACGCAACCTGTCAGTGCGGAAGGAAGAAGTCGTTCGGCTCATCGATGAGCAAGGCAAGCTGACGGACGAGCTGCGCGCAGCTATCGAACGTGCGACAAAGCTGCAAGAGGTAGATGACCTGTACCGCCCTTACCGCCAAAAACGCCGCACGCGTGCAACCATGGCTAAGGAGAAGGGACTAGAGCCACTTGCCAACTACCTCATGAGCTTACCGAAAACCGGGAATCCGGAAGAAGAAGCAAAACCATATATCAACCCGGAAAAAGGCGTCGAGACGACTGAGCAAGCTCTGCAAGGAGCAATGGACATCGTGGCGGAACTTCTGTCTGATGACCCGGAAATTCGCCAGTGGGTTCGTCAACGCTCCGTGCAAAAAGGATTGCTTCTGACGGAGCAGAAAGCCGAAGAAGCAGACGAGAAAAATGTATACCAAATGTATTACGCATATAGTGAGCCTCTGAAAAAGGTCGTTCCCCATCGGGTACTGGCTATTAATCGGGGAGAAAACGAAGGCATTTTGAAGGTTTCCATTGAAGCGCCTGTCGCCGAGATTTTGGCTTGGATGCAAAAACGCACCATTCCACGTGATACAGTTGCCCGCGATTTGCTGACAGTGACAGTCGAGGACGCGTATAAGCGCCTGATCGCCCCTTCTATTGAACGAGAGGTGCGCGCCGAGCTGACAGAGGCAGCCGAGGAACGTGCTATTCACATCTTTGCAGAAAACCTGCGCAATTTACTGCTCCAACCGCCTGTAAAAGGCAAAGTCGTCCTTGGGGTAGATCCGGCGTTTCGGACAGGCTGTAAGCTCGCTGTTGTAGACGAAACCGGGAAACTGCTCGAGGTTGCCGTCGTTTATCCGACTCCTCCGGCCAATAAAGTGGCAGAAGCCACAGTGAAAGTGAAGCAGATGATCGAAACCTATGGGGTTACGGTTGTCGCGATTGGGAACGGTACTGCTTCGCGCGAGACAGAACAGTTCATTGCCACGCTACTGAAAGAGCTGAAACGAGAGGTAATGTACATCATCGTGAACGAGGCAGGAGCATCCGTGTATTCTGCATCGGCCTTGGCCAAGGAAGAATTCCCGGACCTGGATGTAGCAGAGCGAAGTGCGGCATCGATCGCGCGACGTTTGCAAGACCCGCTCGCTGAGTTGGTCAAAATCGATCCAAAGTCCGTCGGAGTTGGTCAGTACCAGCACGATGTTTCCCAATCGAGACTGGCAGACAGTCTGCAGTTTGTGGTTGAGTCTGCCGTAAACCATGTCGGGGTAGATGTGAATACGGCTTCTCCTTCTCTCTTGCAGTATGTATCAGGGATCAGCCGTCAAGTGGCGGGGAATATCGTGAAAAAACGGGAAGAGATCGGGATGTTCACGGAGCGCTCTCAGCTTAAGGCGGTTCCTCGCTTGGGTGCCAAAACGTACGAGCAGTGTATCGGATTTCTGCGCGTGATGGATGGAGCGAATCCACTAGATAAAACACCGATTCACCCGGAATCGTACGAGGCGACTCACCAGCTACTGTCGATGTTGGGCATTAGCGCTCAGGAGATCGGCAGTGAGAACTGCAAGGAACGCGTGCAGTCTTTAGATGTAAAAGAGACTGCTGCGAAGCTCGGGATTGGCGAGCCTACGCTGCAAGACATTGTAGGCAGTCTCTTGCGTCCTGGTCGAGATCCGCGAGACGAGCTGCCAAAACCACTCTTGCGAAGTGATGTCCTCCAGCTCTCTGATCTGAGTGTGGGCATGAAGCTGCAAGGTACCGTGCGCAACGTGGTCGACTTCGGAGCGTTTGTGGATATCGGTCTGAAAAACGACGGACTCGTGCACATTTCCCGTTTGAAGAAGGGCTTTGTGAAGCATCCGCTTGAAGTGGTGACTGTTGGCGATATCGTAGATGTATGGGTAGTAGAAATTGACGAAAAACGTCAGCGTGTAGGGATGACCATGATCGCTCCAACAGAAGGATAAAAAAGAACTAAAAGGCGGCCTCCTGTCAGTCAGGGCGGCCGCCATTTTTTTCTAAATATAAAAACCAGCAACTGTTGAGCACACGGATTTGGCGAACGTCCTTCCCATTAAAGGCACGTTGCAACTGCCTGCGCATCCATTGTGGCATGAAAGTACCTCCTGGAGAGATTCGTCTATAGGCAATGTATGCGCCAAGACGAGCAGGAGGTGCCTAGAATTTTCATTTACTCTTCTTCTTCGTGTAAATACTCCAATTGGGCTTGCAAGGCACGAATCTCTGTTAATAAAGAGATGAGCGGATACTCGGTTTCTTGTAAGGCAGCAAAACGGCGCTCCAGACCACTGACGTACTCCAAACCATCCACGATTGAAAGCTCGTTTCCTAACCGTTCCACATCTGCACAGTCTGCCAGAACCGTAGGTAATTCTGGACGCTCTGTGATCGTCAATTTGTCAATTTCCTTGTAAAGTCGTTTCAATAGAGCGATTAATTGGTACATATGCGTTTCGGGCAACGAGACAAACTGTAGTCCGTCACTGGACTGCAACAACAAATAGCGCATAAGCTCCTCCACCATTCTGTCTACCGTGTATTTGTGAAAAACGTCTAGACGTTTTTCATTAAACAGGATATGACCGCATGCGGTCAGCAAATAAACGGTCACAACCGTTTATTTGCACTCAGTGTAGCCTATCTGTCTGGAACTTTTCAACTGGAACTGCTATGGTGAAAAGAAGGAAGCGGAGGAGATGAGATGACCGATACGGAACTGCAAATGCTGGTAGAGCAAATATCCAGCGAATTTTTTGCCAAGCCCTTTCGCCATCAGGCCCGCTTTAACAGCAGATTGCGCACGACTGGCGGAAGGTACTTGCTACGCTCGCATGACATTGAATTGAACCCGAAGCATTTGCAGGAGCATGGGGTAGAGGAATTGATTGCGATCATTAAGCATGAGCTTTGCCATTATCATTTGCACATAGAAAAGAGAGGGTATCGTCACGCTGATCGGGATTTTCAACTGCTTCTGCGTCACGTGGGGGGAAGCCGATACTGTCAACAGGTAGGAAGCGGCCGGACGACCCTGCCTTATCGTTACGAGTTGGTTTGCAAGGAATGTGGCATGAGCTACAAACGCAAACGAAAGATGAATCCGAGCCGCTATCGTTGCGGGCGTTGCAAAGGAAAGCTGCTGTTGCGTGAGCTAACGATGTGAATAACCAGAGGCGTTGGCTTTCTTGCGCGTCTTTTGACAGCAGGGGTATAATGAACAGACGAAAAATGTTTTCCGCGAAGAAAAGGAGCGTTTGAAGTGGCACACGACGAATTTTCCCTGATCCGGCAATGGACGAGTCGTTCTGCGGGGCAGGAAGGGAACGGTTTGACCGTCGGGATAGGGGATGATGCCGCTGTCTTCTCCCCAGCGCCAGAAATGGAAGTCGTGGCCTGCTGCGATGCGATGGTGGAGACGGTTCATTTTTTGAAGAAAACGATGAATCCTAGTGATATCGGATATAAGGCTGTTATCAGCAATGTGAGCGATGTAGCAGCGATGGGCGGGGTTGCCCGGTATGCGCTTGTCAGTATCGCGGTAAGTCCGCAATGGACGCCTGACGAATGCCAGAAAATCTATGAAGGTATTTACGAGGCTTGTCAGGCATATGGGGTTCGTGTCATTGGTGGCGATACCGTTTCTGCGCCTGATGCCCTACACTTGAGTGTTACCGTACTGGGTGAGGTAGAAAAAGGGCGCGCCATTCGCCGCTCACAAGCAAAGCCTGGACAGCTTGTTTTTGTTACAGGGCATGTCGGAACTTCCGCAGCAGGACTACATCTTCTCCTGCAAGGCGAGACTGCTGAAAGAGGCGTCTCTGTACCTTGGGAGACATTGATGGATGCCCATCAGCGTCCCGTTGCCCAAATAAAGGCGGGCAGACTGCTGCTGGAATCAGGGGCATGCAGTGCGCTGAATGATGTAAGTGATGGACTTGCCTCAGAGCTGTGGGAGATTGCTGAGGCCAGTGGCGTATCGATTTTGGTCGATGCTGCAACGGTACCGATCCATGACGAAGTTCGGGAGTATGCACGGCACGTAGAGAAAGATCCGCTGGAATGGGCTTTTTATGGCGGTGAAGATTATCAATTGGTCGGAACGCTTGCGAAAAGTCACTACGAAGCCGTAAGCAAGCAATTTGCCGCTAGTGGTGTACCGTTTACTGTTATCGGTGAGGTGGTAGAAAAAAGGCATGAACCAGAATTGATGCTTCAGCGCGATGATCAACAGCTCCCGTTGCCCAAAGCGGGATTCAACCATTTTAGGAGTGGATGAAAGAGATGAGCTATACATGGAGGCTCACGGGAGCGCAGGAGACGCAGCGCTTTGCCGAGCAACTGGCAAGTCTGCTTGAACCAGGTGACTTCCTCGCGATGGAGGGGGATCTGGGAGCGGGCAAGACGACTTTTACCCAGGGGTTGGCCAAAGGACTAGGAGTCCGACAAGTAGTGAACAGTCCGACCTTTACTATCATAAAAGAATATCAGGGGCGCTTGCCGCTTTATCATATGGATGTCTACCGGGTAGGCGATGATCCAGACTCTCTTGGTCTGGACGATTACTTTTTTGGCGAAGGTGTCTGTGTCGTAGAGTGGGCCTCTTTGATCGAGGATGTCCTGCCGACAGATCGGATGACCGTCTTCCTGCGTAGAGAAGGGGAGGAACAGCGTATGATTGAGCTGGTTCCTCAAGGGAATCGTTATGTGAAATTGTGTGAGGAGTTTGATTTTGATGCGCGTACTGGCGATTGATACATCGAATCTGGTGCTAAGTGTAGCTGTGGTAGAGGAAGAGCGAGTCTTGGCGGAAATGACAACGAACCAGCAAAAAAACCATTCCGTGCGTCTGATGGATTGCGTCAGTGAACTGCTCGATGCAACAGGAACAGCGCCAGAGGAACTCAGCGGCTTCGGGGTGGCAAACGGACCGGGCTCCTACACAGGCGTGAGAATCGGCGTAGCCTCTGCGAAAAGCATGGCTTGGTCACTGAATGTGCCAGTCATCGGTGTATCCAGTCTGGAGGTAATCGCCATGAATGCCACAGGCTTCTCTGGATTGATTGTCCCGCTGTTCGATGCGCGCAGAGGTCAAGTGTATACCGGCTGTTATCGTTCCGAAGGCATGGAGGCGGTACGAGCGCAGTCCACAGAACAAATCATCCTGCTGCGAGAATGGCTGCCACTGTTGCGAGACCTGGCGCAAGGAGAGCCGATCTTGTTCTTGGGTGAAGATGTCAGGCTACATCGGGAGACGATTGTGCAAGAGCTCGGGGATCAGGCGCAATTTGCTTCTCCAGCGTTCAATCACCCGCGTGCTGCCCATATCGGCTATGTGGCACTGCGCAAGCTTCAAGACGGCGGAAATGCGCATGAACTAGTTCCGGAGTATTTGCAACTGGCAGAAGCAGAAGCGAAGTGGCTTGCCCAAAAGCAGGCGGGGGCCGTAAAGGAGTAAAAGCATGAGTCAACCAATCGATTTGGAATATCGTTATATGACGATGCAGGACGTTGGGGCTGTGGCAGAGCTGGAGCGCTTGGCTTTTACAACTCCATGGCCGCATGATGCATTTGTCAACGAGCTGACGAGAAATCCAAATGCACGCTATGTAGTCGTCGCTCACCAAAATAGAATCATCGCTTACTGCGGCATGTGGATCGTGATCGATGAGGCACATATTACAAATATCGCTGTCCATCCACTCTATCGTGGAAAAAAGGTTGGATTGGCGCTGATGATCAAAATGATGGGTGTTGCCAAGCTGCAGGGTGCCCATAGCATGACGCTGGAAGTTCGACCTTCAAACACAGTCGCGCGGAACATGTATATCAAGCTCGGCTTTAAAGAGCATGGGCGACGCAAGAGATATTATTCGGATAACAATGAGGACGCAATCATTATGTGGGTGACATTGTAATGAACAAGACGTATACGTCGCGCTACGAGAAGCGCATACAGCAAAAATACGAAGCACACAAGGAATCAGGTGCTCCTACTTATATTTTAGGAATTGAAACAAGCTGCGACGAAACATCGGCTTCTGTCATCCGTGATGGCCGAGAGGTTCTGTCGAACGTCATCGCTTCCCAAGCCGATATCCATAAAAGGTTTGGCGGAGTCGTGCCCGAGGTGGCTTCTCGCAGACATGTAGAGAATATTACGCTTACCATCGAAGAGGCTCTGATCGAGGCTGGGAAAACGTTGGATGACATCCAGGCAATTGCGGTGACGTACGGGCCTGGACTTGTCGGAGCCCTGTTAGTTGGCGTGGCAGCAGCAAAAGCCATTTCCATGGCCAGAGGCATCCCGTTAATTGGAGTCCATCATATCGCGGGTCATATTTACGCGAATCGTCTGGTGCAAGAAATGGAGTTTCCGCTGATCGCACTCGTCGTATCGGGCGGGCATACGGAGCTTGTCTGGATGAAGGAGCATGGTCAGTTCGAGATTTTGGGGGAAACGCGCGACGACGCTGCAGGGGAAGCCTACGACAAAGTAGCAAGAGCGCTAAATATGCCATATCCAGGCGGACCTCATATTGATCGCCTCGCGCATGAAGGGGAGGCAAATGTACCACTCCCTCGTTCATGGCTCGAGCCAGATTCCTACGATTTCAGCTTCAGTGGCTTGAAATCAGCTGTGCTCAATACCTTGCACAATGCAGCACAGCGAGGAGAGACGATCGAACCGGCGAATCTTGCGGCGAGCTTCCAAGACTCTGTAACAGAAGTGCTCGTAGAAAAGACGATTCGGGCAGCCCGTTCGCATGGAGCGAAGCAGGTATTGCTGGCTGGTGGCGTTGCGGCGAATCGCGGATTGCGTGAGCGGTTGCAGGCAAGGTGCGAGGCAGAAGGAATACCGTTGGTAATCCCACCGTTCTCGCTATGCACAGACAACGCTGCGATGATTGCGGCGGCAGGCTTTATCAAGTATGAAAAAGGGCAGTTTGAGGGGCTTGATTTGAACGGAGTCCCAAGCCTGTCGCTTTCTGAGCAATAGAGTGAATGGATGAAAAGCATCTCTGAGGTTGAGTCGGAGATGCTTTTTTGTTTGTTTAAACGAGCGGCGGTCGGTGAGGGGGAGAAGCGCATTTCCAGTCTACGCTTCGGTCTACGCCCACAAGAGGTTAGACTGCCGCCGATTTATCCACATCATAGGATAACTTTCTGGATTGTTCACATATACTCCTGTGAATACTGGTGATAACACGAGAAAATGACCGGGAAAACCGCATATACTCTGTGGATTGTTCTGTGGAAAATGTGGATAAAAAAGTCGAGTTATCAACAGGAGGGAGACTCGTGAGAAAGAAACTCGCGCTGATTTGCTTGCCATTCCTGATATTGTTTCTAGCTACAAATATAGGAAAACCATTGGTAGCAAAGGAAAAACAGCAGGTCATCATGCTGTTTGTGGAGGGGCTGTCGTTTCATGATCTGGAGCAGCTCAAAAAGTTATCTACTGTGGATAAATGGTTGGATGGCGCAGGAGCTGGGGCTCTTTCCATAAGAACACCCGGATCGCGCACGGCCGCAAACGGCTACCTGCTCATGGGGAGCGGCGGTCAAGCGCTTTACTCTGAAAAGAGCGGGACAGGCTATCATCCGTTTGAGGCGCTCTCGTCCAGGGAAACAGCCGGTGAAAGGGCGCAAGAGCTAGGCGGTGATGAAGCGCAGGAGGTGGCGCGCTCCTCGATCATTTTTCCGGGTATTTTCCGGCTCTTGGCAGATAATCGGGAGAAACCGTATTCTGCGCAAATCGGGCTTCTTGGGACCGTGCTTGCTGCAAACAACATTCAGGTCGCTTTATACGGAAACGGTGACTTTGAGGATATTCGACAGAGACATGCCGTTCTGTTTGCGATGGATCAGCAAGGAAGGGTTCCGACAGGGGACATTTCGGCAAAAGGCATGGAGCTCCTTCGTGGCTATCCGTACGGGATCAAGACAAACTACTCGTACCTGCTTGAAAAAATCCACAGCGAACATCAAGCGGGCTTGATTATTGCTCAGCTCTCAGATTTAAACCGGTTATACCAGTTGAGTGCGGATATGGACCAAGGCCAGTTTACCCAGCAGTATCAGCGCGCTTTACGTGACTTGTCCTTTTTCCTTGACCAACTCCTTGAGAAACGTAAACCACATCAACGCATTGTATTGGCATCACCAGCCGTTAATCATGTGGCGACAAAAGAAAAGACTCTCTTAACTCCCGTGTTCATTTGGGGAGAGAAAGCGAATGGAGTTTTGACCTCCGCTACCACGAGGCAGCCGGGTTTAGTCAGTGGACTCGATATGGTGCCAACTATACTGTCTTGGCTGGACGTACCCGTACCAAAAGGGTTGGCTGGTCATGTCATACGTATCGAAAAAGGGAATGGTCTCATTGCCCTTCAGAATCAGGTAGGCAAGATTCATCATACATATGCGACAAGGCCAGCAGTGCTCTACACCTACGTCATGCTGCAGATTGTCATTGTAGGGTGTGCGGTTGTTCTTTGGTGGTTTGGGCGGAAGAGAGAAGGGTCAGGACTTTTGCGGCTGCGTAGAGGAATACGTCTCGCGCTGCTGGCTTTATTATGGTTTCCTGCATTGCTTTTGGCGGAGAGCCTACTCGACTGGCAGGTTTCCGGCGCGGTTGTCTTGGGAGGGCTCATCATGACTGCCTTGATCGCGGCTTTTTGGCAGGAAACCCACGCTCTCCCGCGAATCGTGATGACAGTTAGCGGAGTGACGACAGCCATTCTGCTGCTGGACGGATGGACTGGTGCTCATTTGATGCGGCAATCGTACCTCGGGTATGATCCGGTAATCGGAGCGAGGTTTTACGGGCTAGGAAATGAATACGAAGGGGTCCTGATCGGCAGCACGATCATGCTTGTGGCTTCGCTATACGAGAGAATGACCGGAGGACAAAAGGAGCTACGTCGGGAACAGAAATGGTTACCTGCTGTCGCCACAGCGATATACGGTGTTGTGCTTTATTACATGGTGGCACCGAGCCTGGGAACGGACGCAGGCGGCTTTCTTGCGGGGCTGATCGGATTTACCGTGGCATTGTCACGGCTTGAGGGCTGGCGAATTGGCAAAAAAGGCCTCCTGCTGTTGGCAGGCGGCCTGGTTATGGGTGTATGCGGTTTGATGGCGATCAGTCTCATGTCAGATCAACCCTTGACTCATGTCGGACGTCTTTCCGAGCAGATTGTACATGGGGAATGGGCCGAGGTAGGGCAGATGATTGAACGCAAGCTGGCGATGAATCTCCGCTTGATTCGCGTTTCCATTTGGAGCAAAGCATTTGTCGTCTCCCTGATTGCTCTAGGCGTTCTCACCTTGAAAAACGACCGCTTCTTGCACCATCTGGCGAAGGACACGCCATACTTGGTTAAAGGCTTTGCTGGTGTCACTGTGGGTGCACTGGCTGGGCTGCTTCTCAATGACTCAGGCATCGTCACAGCAGCTACCTGCAGTACCTTTCTAGTGGTTCCAGCCCTCTATGCCGCCTTGGAGGAGCCTGCACAAGAGCGCTGTTCTACGTGAAGACGGGACTACTCTTCTGATAGCGCGCTCCACTCGTCATACAACTGCTCCAATTCTTCTTTGGCAGCATGGATTTGATCGTTGCGTTCTTTTGCCTGTACATGATCACTATAAATTTCCGGGAGACAAAGCTCTTCTTCCCATTTGACAATGTCAGCCTCTCGTTTTTGGATCGTGACCTCAATCTCTTCCAAGCGGCGCTGACGTTGACGCTCGCGACGTTTTACTTCCTTATCCAGCTCATAAGAGGATTTCTCAGGCTGTGCCGTTGCGGTACCGCCTTGTTTTTTTGCGGGCAACGCTGCTTGTTCGGCTGCGAGCTCTTCCAGCTCCTGCTTTTTCTCCACGAAGTAATCGTAGTTACCCAAATAGCTGGTCACGCCTTCACCTGTCAGCTCTAGGACGCGGGTGGCAATCTTGTTTAAGAAGTAACGGTCATGGGAGACGAACAGGATCGTACCCGGATAATCGTAGAGGGCATTCTCGAGCACTTCCTTGCTGAAAATATCCAAGTGGTTCGTCGGCTCGTCGAAGATCAGAAAGTTTGCTTGTTTCAGCATGAGCTTTGCCAGAGAGACACGCGCACGCTCTCCACCAGACAGGTCGCTGATCTTCTTTTGTACATCATCACCGCTAAACAAGAAGTTGCCAAGCAGGGTACGGACTTCCTTTTCCAACATATTCGGATATTCATCCCAAATTTCGCCGAGCACTGTATTCCGTTCGTTCAGGTTACGATGCTCCTGGTCGTAGTACCCGATCGTTACATTGCTCCCGAAATGAATATCGCCGCGTAGCTTAGGCAACTGTTCCACGATCGTTTTTAACAGTGTCGATTTCCCGATACCATTGGGACCGACCAAGGCCACACGCTCTTCGCGCTCGATTTCAAACGTTAGACCCTGAGAAAGGACAGCATCCGGGTAACCAATCGCGACGTTGTTTGCTTTCATCACAATAGTACCGCTCATTTTCGCTACATCAAAAGAGAAGTGGACGGATTTGTTGTTCATGATTGGCTTGTCCAATCGGTCTATCTTTTCCAATGTCTTCCGTCGGCTTTGCGCTCGTTTGGTCGTCGTAGCTCGAGCAATGTTTCGCGCGATGAAATCCTCCAGCTTGGCGATCTCTTCCTGCTGCTTTTCGAATCGCTTCAAATCCTGTTCGAGACGAGCCGCCTTTTCATCGAGGAAGCGGCTGTAGTTACCGACATAGCGGGTAGCGCGTGTCCGTTCGATTTCATATACCACGGTCACGAGCTTGTCCAGGAAGTAACGGTCATGGGAAACTACGAGAATGGCACCCTGGTAGTTTTGCAAATACGTCTCCAGCCAAGTCAATGTCTCGATGTCCAGGTAGTTCGTCGGCTCATCCAGCAGGAGAATGGTAGGGGATTGGAGCAACAGCTTGGCTAATGCCAGACGAGTCTTTTGGCCGCCGCTCAATGTGCGGATCGGCGTCGTGTAATCGAAGTCAGCAAAGCGCAGACCGTGCAAGACCCCACGAATCGCCCCCTCGTAACTGTATCCGCCTTTTTCCTTAAAGGCCTCCGAGCGGTGGGAGTAATTTTCCAACAGTTGCTGGTAACGCTTCTCATCAGCGAGAATAGCGGGATCGCCCATTTTGGCTTCGAGCTCACGAAGCTCCAGCTCTTCTTTTTGTAGATGGGAAAAAACACTCAACAACTCATCCCAAATCGATCGTTCTGATTCAAGGCCGCTGTTTTGTGCCAAATACCCGAGTGTAACATCCTTTGGAATGCGGATAATGCCTTTGTCGTAGCTTAGCTCGCCGGCGAGGATCTTCATTAGAGTCGATTTGCCTGCACCGTTTACGCCAACCAGACCAACCCTTTCCCCGGTTTGAATTTGCAGGGAGATGTCTTGTAGAATGGTTTCGATACCATATGTTTTTTCTATATGTTCAGCTTGTAGCAAAATCATCGGATTCACCTCTTTATATACTAATGCCAGTGTAGCCTAGAGAGAGCGCATGGGACAAGCCTCGTGGGAATGTCCCATGCACGATACGAAAGAGGGAAGAGGTTGTCATGGACCAAAAAACGAATAAAAAACAGCTGCGAAGTCATATTTTGGAGAGGCGCAAGTCCATGTCTGCAAAGGAACGGGAGCAGCTTTCCAGAGAGGTATGCGATCATTTGCTGTCTCATGAAAGGCTGGCTGATGCCAAAGCAATTATGGCTTTCCATCCTTTTGGCGATGAACTGGATATTCTGCCCTTTCTACATGAGGCAAAAAAGCGAGGCCAAGACATATGGCTGCCGCTCACAAACGTTGCCGAGAGACGTCTCATTCCCTATCGGTATACAGGAACGGACATGCTAAAGCAGGGAGTCTACGGGATTTGGGAGCCAGATCCTGCCCTGGCAGAGGAAGCGGACGTATCACACCTGGATGCGATCATTGTTCCCGGCGTTGCTTTTGACAGCAAGGGCGGACGTATGGGATATGGTGGTGGTTATTATGATCGCTTTCTGGCAACGCTGAAAAAGCTCCCGTTCTTGGTTGGAGTTGGCTTCTCTATTCAGGTTGTGGAGCATGTACCCTTAGAGTCTCATGATGTTTTGCTAGATGCAGTTGTCACCGAAAAAGGTCTTCTGCATTTTTGAATGTTTTGTGTCAGTAGCTTTTACATGCCTTCTTCTGTCGCGAATGGTGCTATCCGCTAAGGAAAAACGACGAGACGTTTTTTACAGAAAAGTGTACAATACTATCGAATGAGAAACCGGAGGAATGTATCGTGAGCAAATGGAAGGTAGGCGTTATTTCTGCAAGTGATTCGATTGCCAGAGGAGATCGTGTGGACGATCGTATGCCAATCGTTCGTCATCTGACAAGGGAATGGCTTCAAGTAGATGTCGCTGTATACCGTGCCGTTAGTGATGATATGGAAGATTTGCAAGAACATATGATTGAGCTCGTAGACCGCGAAAAATGCGATCTGTTGATTGTTACTGGAGGAACGGGACTTAGCCCGCGTGACGTTACGCCAGAAGTGACAGCGTGGGTCATTGACAGACCAGTCCCCGGCTTGGCTGAAGAAATGCGCCGTGCTGGTTTGAAGCAATCTCGCCGGGCGATGCTGACCCGTGCAGTTGCGGGAACGAGGGGGAATTCGTTGATTATCAACCTCCCTGGCAATCCGAAAGGCGTAGAAATCTGTTTCAATGCGATTGGCGATATGCTGTCCGACGCTTTGCACATTTTGCAAGGAACGGGAGAAGCAAACGAAGATTGGGGAGGATTGCATTGGTAGAAAAACCTCAGATGCGGGAAGTGCCAGTGCGTGAAGCGATCGGCATGATGCTTCCTCACGATATGACGCAAATTTTGCCTGGAGAATTCAAAGGACGCTTGTTCAAAAAAGGACATGTTGTCACCGAGGCTGATATTGAGCCACTGTTGTCCATTGGCAAAGAGCATATTTACGTGCTGGAGATGCCAGAAGGCTACATCCATGAGGAAGAAGCGGGCATTCGTATCGCGAAGGCCGTTTCCGGCCCAGGCTTGACCTTGACTCCTCCTTATGAGGGTAAAGTATCGATGAAGGCCTCAAGAACAGGTTTAGCCAAAATCAACGAGGAAGCTGTCCATGCGTTGAACAAGCTCGAAGGAATTGCGTTCTCCACAATTTATGGTGATCAGGTCGTGCATCCGGGACATACATTGGCGGCTACGAGAATCATCCCGTTAATCATGGAAGAGTCTCGAATCATCGAGCTGGAGCAACTGGCCAAACAGTTTGACGAACCGATTGTACAAGTAAAAACGTTTCAGGATAAAAGAGTGGGACTTGTTACGACAGGGGGAGAAGTTTTCTCTGGCAGGATTGCAGACAAGTTCGGTCCTGTGATTCGAAACAAGGTGGAAGCTCTTGGCTCTACTGTCGTAGACCAGCGTTTTGCGCCAGATGACAAGGAAGCGATCGAACAGCAGATTCAATCGTTCCTCGATGAAGGGGTCGATCTGATCCTGGTCACGGGGGGCATGTCTGTCGATCCAGATGACCGCACGCCGGGAGCGATTGCAGGAGTAGGAGCTGAAGTAGTGCGCTACGGTACGCCGATGCTGCCGGGCTCCATGCTGATGGTTGCTTACAAAGGCGAAGTACCGATTCTCGGATTGCCGGGAGCGGTCATGCATGAAACGTTTACTTCTTTTGATGTATTTTTGCCTCGCATTTTAGCTGGGGAGCGAATTGTAGCTTCTGATATGACAAGACTCGGATATGGTGGTTTACGAAAGTGCTAGCTGGTTAGACTGGCAAATAACGAAAAGCAAACGACTTCACAAGAAAAAGGAGTGAACACGTATGAGCTCAATCGGGATTCCTGGATTAATCTTAATTTTAGTTTTAGCCTTGGTGCTTTTTGGTCCGAAAAAGCTTCCAGAATTGGGGCGTGCGGTAGGTCATACTTTGAAAGAATTCAAAAATGCTACCCGCAGTCTGACGAGCGACGATGAAGACGACGATGAGGAGAAAAAGCGCAAGGAGCTAGCTTCCAAAGAAGTGTCTGTTGCCAAAACAACGCCGGTTGTCGCTGACAAGGAAGCAGCGGAGCGGGAGAGAATTGAACGCGAAGTTCGTGAAAAAATGGAACGCGAGGTTCGTGAAAAAATAGAACGTGAACGCTTGGAAAAAGAAATCCGCGAAAAGCTGGAGCAAGAGCGCCTGCAATTGGAAAAAGAGCAGAAGAACGCGTAACAGGTAAGGTTGGTGGTTACCATGAAGGATCAGGAAATGACATTGGTAGAACACCTGACGGAACTTCGCAAGCGCATCATATGGGTGCTGGCCGTGTTTATTGTCGCATTGATCGTCGGTTTTTTCCTCGCCGGTCCACTTGTGGATTATTTAAAGCAAGAACCGATTGCGGATGGCGTGCCCATTGTCTCGTTGCATCCGTCAGACGCACTTCGTGTTTACATGCAGGTTGCCTTCCTAGTGGGTGCTGTCATTACACTGCCTGTAGCACTTTATCACGTTTGGCGTTTTGTTTCGCCAGGGCTGGAAGAACAGGAAAAGCGCGGGACACTTTACTTCATCCCGGCGGCTTGTTTTTTGTTTATCATTGGTGTCTTGTTTGGGTACTACGTCGTTTTTCCGATGGTCATGCAGTTTATGACCGGTATTACAGCATCGATGGGCGCAGACCCGAACTACGGAATCGCGCAATACTTTGGCTTCATGTTTAATATGGTCATTCCGTTCGGGATACTGTTCCAGCTGCCGATTATCGTTATGTTCCTGACGAGACTGCGAATCCTCAATCCAATGAGGCTGGCAAAGGCACGACGCTACGCTTACTTTGCATTGGCTGTCGTCGGGATTACCTTGACGCCTCCAGAGATTGTTAGTGATATTCTCGTGACCATCCCTTTGCTGCTTTTGTACGAGCTGAGCATTTGGCTATCCCGGATTGTTTATCGCAAGCAATTAAAAGAACAAGAAGCGTGGGAACAAGAATACGGTAGTTTGGAAACAAACGAACCCGTTCAATAACGAGCATGAGAAAAGTCTTCTGTCCTGAGTGGCAGAGGGCTTTTTTGGTATTCTGGCAGAAATCGGGAAATACTACGGACGTTATGATCCGGGAGGTGCTGAATATGTGGCTAATCGTATGTTTGGCGTTGCTTTTTTCTGGGAGTACTGCAAATGCCGCTGGGCTGGGGGAGCCTATTGAACTTTTTGATACGGACAAGCAGCGCGTTGTGGCTAGCTTTGAAAATACAACAGGTTTTCAGGAGGAAGCCAAGCAGATTTTGCAAAGTGTGAGCGGGCGGGTCTTGGAGTTTAATCCATCCTTGGATTCCGCCATGATCGTAAAAATTCCACTAGTCCCTCCAAAGCAGATAAAGCTAAAATCCGCTAATCTCGATGCGATGATTGCAGAGATGTTTGTCATCATGCCCAAAAAAGGGGAGCGTCGTCCGTGGCTGATTCTGCATACGAAGGAATATGAGACGGTCGTTGTGGAGTTTATCGAAAAAGTTGACGACTTGAGGAAACAGGTGAAATTGCCGTAAAGTGGCACTTGCTGTTGCAAGAACAAGCCCGGTCGTCCATAAAAAGCGACGAGACCGGGCTTTTCGATTATTTCTTGGGAGTGAGGAAGGTTTGGGTGAAGTAGTCTGTATATACGCCCACTCCTAATTGGGTGAAGCCTTTTTCGAGTACGTTTTTGCGATGGCCTGGACTGTTCATCCAGCCCTCATGGACTTCGATGGCATCCGTATAGCCTGCTGCAATATTCTCTCCAGCCATGTTGTAAGCGAGAGAGGCACTTTTCATGCGGTCAAATGGATTACTCCCAGTCGTCGCAGAGATGTGATCGAAGAAATTGTTACTCTCCATGTCCATGCTGTGTTTGCGTGCCACATCGGCAGCCTTTTCATTCCATTGAAGGGGCGGAAGCTTGTATCGGTAGCGGGAGACGTTGACCAGATCGAGGATTTGACGCTCAGATGCAGCATTGACCTGTTCTCGTTCGCCAACTCGAAGCGGCGGGGGATCAAAATTGGGTGCCTGACCTTGATAGGTCCACTTCGTTTCGTAAAAACTGCCGCGCAACAGCATTTGCGCATCCATCATACGTACAGCGGTGACCTTGTTGCCATTCTGCTTGTCCAAGTAATAAATGTAGGGGGTGCCATCTTTCATGACGAGAGGGCGTTGCTGCTTTTGATTGGTTATTTGGAGTTGTGCCCCCTGAAAAGAGAAAGAAACAATGTTTTGTATAGCCAATTGACGCTCAAGTGATTGCTGGCTGGTGCCGACTCCGATGTTTCCGAGCTTTGCTGTAGGAGCAAGCGAGTACACATCGACGACTTTGTTATTTGCTATGCCGACTTGAATGTATCGGGCAGGCTCGTGATTGTACACCCACCATTGATAGCCGAGACTGCTTGGCTCTTTCCGGGCGGGCTCACCTAACCGTTTGTGTACTTCCTCAGAAGACATGCCGAGAGCGATGTCAAAAATCGTGTTAGGCTTCTCCTCTCGAACGGGTGCTGCAGGTGGTTTGACGGTTGCGGGCTTTTGGGGAAGCGTCAGAGAGGCAGGGACTGCATCGGGTGTATTCTGTTTTTCAGGCTGTCCAACGGAGAATACGGGAGGTTGACCGACCCAAGCGCTTTGGGAAGCTTCATCCCACCCGATAGGCTTGTTCAAGTGGCGACTGATCATGGACAGAGGCACATATAGCGTTCCTTCGTATTCGAGGGAAGCTGGTATTTCCTTGCCTTCCTCCATGTAGTACCCGGGCTTTTCGCTTGCGACGATTTCTCGGCCATCCCAATAGATAGAGGCTGGGTTAAGATTGACCCGTATAAAGGAAGTAGTATCCGAAGTGAAGAGACGGCTGATTCCGAAGACTCCCAGGGCAATTAAGCCAATCCAGAGCCATTTGTGCATGGAAAAATTCCCTCCTTGGTGAGCTTGCCTGATTCTATGTTTCATTTATATGAGCGTGTCCGAATACTAGAACCTCCTTGCTAGAGAATGCAATTTAAATAGGAGGAAGAGTAGTCAAGCAGTTGCAAATGGAAAAAAGTGAGGGAAACTACTTGCAAAGTACATAGTGATTCATTATTATAGGAATTGGGTGTTAGCACTCATAACAGTCGAGTGCTAACAACAGAAATATTGTTTACCTACATTTTTTGAGGAGGGTGTTTTTAGTGCTTAAGCCATTGGGTGACCGTGTGGTAATCGAAGCTATCTCCAAAGACGAAACGACTGCAAGCGGTATCGTTTTGCCTGATTCTGCAAAGGAAAAACCGCAAGAAGGCCGCGTAATCGCAGTAGGTTCTGGCCGTGTTGCTGACAACGGTGAGCGCATCGCTTTGGAAGTAAAAGAAGGCGATAAAGTAATCTTCTCCAAATACGCTGGTACTGAAGTAAAGGTAGACAACAACGAATACCTCGTGCTGCGCGAATCCGATATCCTCGCGATCATCGGTTAAGGCTCTTAACATAGGAAGTCGAACGAATAAACACATAACAGGAGGTTGAGTTTAGATGGCTAAACAAGTCAAATTCTCTGAAGACGCTCGCCGCTCCATGCTGCGCGGTGTTGAAACTTTGGCAAATGCGGTTAAAGTAACCCTCGGTCCAAAAGGCCGTAACGTGGTTCTTGAGAAAAAATTCGGTTCTCCATTGATCACCAACGACGGTGTGACCATCGCGAAAGAAATCGAGCTGGAAGACGCTTACGAAAACATGGGTGCGCAACTGGTTAAAGAAGTTGCTACCAAAACCAACGACATCGCTGGTGACGGTACAACAACTGCAACTGTACTTGCTGCAGCTATGATCCGTGAAGGTCTGAAAAACGTAACTGCCGGCGCTAACCCAATGGTTATCCGTCGCGGTATGGAAAAAGCAGTTCGTGCAGCTGTAGAAGAAATCAAATCCATCGCGAAGCCGGTTGAGAACAAATCCTCTATCGCGCAAGTAGCTGCTATTTCCGCTGACGATCCAGAAGTAGGTAACCTGATCGCTGAAGCAATGGAAAAAGTGGGCAAAGATGGCGTAATCACTGTTGAAGAATCCAAAGGATTCGTAACAGAGCTGGAAGTAGTAGAAGGTATGCAATTTGACCGTGGCTACGCTTCCCCTTACATGATCACTGACACTGACAAGATGGAAGCGGTTCTGAACAACCCTTACATCCTGATCACTGACAAAAAAATCTCCAACATCCAGGAAGTTCTGCCTGTACTCGAGCAAGTTGTACAAAGCGGCAAACCACTCCTGATCATCGCTGAAGATGTTGAAGGCGAAGCGCTCGCTACTCTCGTAGTGAACAAACTGCGTGGTACCTTCACAGCTGTAGCGGTTAAAGCTCCTGGCTTTGGCGACCGCCGCAAAGCTATGCTGCAAGACATCGCTGCTCTGACTGGCGGCGAAGTAATCACAGAAGAGCTGGGTCTGGACCTGAAATCCACTAAGCTGGAGCAACTGGGCCGCGCTGGCAAAATCGTGGTTACAAAAGAAAACACAACTGTTGTTGAAGGTGCTGGCGACAAAGCTTCCATCGAGGGCCGCGTAACCCAAATCCGTCAACAAATCGAAGATACTACTTCCGATTTCGATCGTGAAAAACTGCAAGAGCGCCTGGCTAAATTGGCTGGCGGTGTAGCAGTAATCAAAGTCGGTGCAGCTACTGAAACCGAACTGAAAGAGAAAAAACTCCGCATCGAGGACGCTCTGAACTCTACTCGCGCAGCAGTAGAAGAAGGTATCGTACCTGGTGGTGGTACTACTTTGATCAACGCAATCAAAGCGGTTGAAGCGATCAATGTAGGTGGCGAAGAGGCTGTCGGTGTACAAATCGTACTCCGTTCCCTGGAAGAGCCAGTTCGTCAAATCGCTGCGAACGCAGGACTCGAAGGTTCTGTAATCGTAGAGCGTCTGAAAAAAGAAGCAGTGGGCATCGGCTTCAACGCTGCAACTGAAGAGTATGTAAACATGCTCGAAGCTGGTATCGTTGACGCAGCGAAAGTTACTCGCTCCGCTCTGTCCAACGCTGCATCTGTAGCGGCTATGTTCCTGACTACAGAAGCAGTAATTGCTGACAAACCAGAAGAAAACAAAGCTCCTATGGGCATGCCAGATATGGGTGGCATGGGCGGTATGGGCATGATGTAAGAAAGCGGCTCGCCGTTTTCTTCAAAGAGAGGCAGACAAATCGTCTGTCTCTTTTTATTTACCCGCTGATTTTTTAAAAGAGCGAAAAATTTAGCACCATTCCGTTAGGCGCGCTTACACTATTTGGGGAGTGCGACACGGAGTGTTTGACTATTTCAATGCTTCCAAGCAATTTATCGGAGGACTGACGTCGGAGGTGATAAAATGAGTAAGCGCTGGATTAGCTTTGATCTGGATGGAACCTTGATGCAAAACCCGTTTGGAGCGTGGGTATTTCCAGAGATAGCGCGTGTGATCTCTGGTCAATTGGGGAGAGAGCATGACATTGTTTCTGAAATGGTAGCCGAGCATGAGCAGCGTATGTCCCAAAAACGCTATGTAGAAGCGTATGATTGGGATGATATTCTCGCTAGTAGATGCGATGCATGGAGTATAGAAAAAATGATTGATATTGAATCGTTGGTTCGGAAACACTCTGTAATGCCCAAGGTTAAGTTGCTCGAGGATGGAATACTCCAGATGCTTGAGGAGATAAAGAAGCGGGGCTTTTCTTTAGCGGTGGTCACTAATGGTTTTTACAAGTTTCAGGCACCAGTAATGGAAGCATTAGGCTTGCTGGAATACTTTGATGAGATCATTACGCCAGAACGAGCTGGTACAGGCAAACCTGATCCAGCTATTTTGCAAAAACTGCAGGGAGAAGTAATTGCTCATGTAGGAGATCGTTTGGATCATGACGTTCAACTTGCTAACCGCAGTCATATAACCTCTATTTTAATTGAGCGAAATTTGCCAGAGGAATTGCTGAAGCTCCAACCGCAGATGCGTGCAAATGATCACGGAATGCCCTTGTTTTGCTTGGAGAAGTGGAGGAGGGAATGCAAGAACCCATTATTATTAGAGCTTCCGGAGCTTTTCATGCCGCGAATTGTTATTCATTCTATGGGAGAATTGCTTTCTGCTCTGGATGAACAGGGGGTGGGATAAAATTCTAGGTAATAATGCTTGCGTTTTTGCTTCCGGCTTGGTATGATAAATCTTGTCGCTTTTGAAGGGAATTTTAGAGAGAATGAAAAAAACTTCGAACTTCTAAAAATAACCCTTGATTTTCAAAAGAAGATCTGATATAGTTTAAAAGGTCGGCGCCACAAGCGCTAACGACGAAAGAAAAGAACGAT
>NZ_JABSVA010000008.1:0-185330 GCF_013284365.1 Brevibacillus sp. RS1.1 | reverse complement strand
TTTCACTAGCACTTCAAAAGCGCTAGATTCACAATATACCATGCATCATCATTTTGAGTCAACAGGTATTTTTTAGGTGTTTCAGTTTGTTCCGCTCTTTTTGAAAGGCGGATTTCTAATATAACATGATCTATTTAGTTCATCAAATGTAATAACTGGAAATAAGAGCACGTGTGGAGGATTAGGAAAAATAAATAATCACAACAGATATTCGCAACTATCCATTGTGATTGTGTAACCTCGTTAATAGACGTACTTGGACCCTAGCCCCCAATAGTCGTAATCATATTCTTTTGGGTGCTTGATCAGGTGCTTAGAACGTTCGACCCAGTTTTTCAGTTGTTCTGATTTAGCAGTTTTGGTTACATGATCTACTAACTCATATAAACTGACTATGTCTTCCGTTATTCCTGACCGAACGATATCCCCAGTAAAAACGTAGAGACTACTAAGAAAAAAAGAAGTGTGCGTGCATTTTTCATCCTCCCTTGTTTCATCAGGGAGCTGTTTTTCATTTCAGCATGATTTGTTCTTGATGCTCTCCCCGTTCGTCTGTCCATTTTAGATTCATTTTCAAATCTGAGAAGTAGTATTCGAGCTGCTCTTTCGGCGTATCTTTGCCAGGAAAATCGGGTGAGAGGAGATTCGGGTACTCCTGAAAAAGCAGTAGCTGCTGCTTTTCATTGATCTCTTCCAGATCAATTTGATTGAGGTTGCTAGCCCTACTCCCGTTGACTAAATCGGCTTCGGCATACAGCTTCGTTACTTGATTCATCATTTTCTTTGTCAAATAAAATGGGTAGGCAACTGTCGTGTGTTCACTCTCAATTGGCCTGATCTCCATGACCACAATCCAATTATCGCTCTCCCCCGTAAACGTATGCACCCAGTCATCATTAGCGGAGCAACCACCTCGAAGTAGAAATACGATCAAAAACAAGACAATGTGCCTCATCCCAATCCCCCAGATGGTTACTCATCCGCCCAATCCAAAAATCCGGACAACAGGCTCTCTTCTTCCGCTTCGTTTCCGCGAAGCTTCCCTTCCAACCGATCGATTCGCTTTTGATACGCCTCTGCGTCGGCCTTGGACCTGTTTCGCAACAGACTCCCGCGCTTCTTCCACTGCTCATACGCTTGCTTCGTATAATGCAAAGCCTTCTCCCAATCCTTCAGCTGGTGTTCATACAGCTTGGCAGCCTCAATATACACCTCTTCCGGGACATATCCGGTGGACTGAATGCACGACTCCCATACGGTTAGGGCTTTGTGCCAATCCTTTTGCTTTTTGTACAAATGACCGATGGCGAGCTTGGCCCGGTTACTCCACGCATGCTCACTGTCTGCGACGAGGCGATAGCCTTCCATAGCGGCTTCCTGATCTCCAAGCGCGTCGTACCATCTGGCAATTTCGTAGCTTTCCTCGAAGGATACCGTTGCACTCCCTTGCCCTACCAATAGCCGTGTCATA
Source organism: Brevibacillus sp. RS1.1 (assembly GCF_013284365.1). Taxonomy (NCBI): domain Bacteria; kingdom Bacillati; phylum Bacillota; class Bacilli; order Caryophanales; family Paenibacillaceae; genus Brevibacillus; species Brevibacillus sp. RS1.1. The sequence goes on along the minus strand of NZ_JABSVA010000008.1, from coordinate 183,859 downwards.
TGAATGTACATCGTGATCAGAGACAGGACGTCCGTCTCGTTATGCCGTAGCACGCCTTCGATGACATCAGGGTCTTGGGCATGCAAAAAGTCGAAATACCGCACCGGGGCCAAATAACCGGGCAAATCATCCTCGCGAAATACATCCAGCTTTTCCTGCTCGATGATTCCCAATCGGCACGATTCCAGCTCCGCCCTCCACAGTCTCCTCGCCCCGTGCAAAAGGTCAAAATGACCAAAGGTAGGCAAAGCAGGCACTTGATCGCGCACCAGTGTATGCCTCGTCCGCACCTGCGGCCAGTCAAAGGACTTTCCGTTAAAGGTTACCAGATGCGAGGACTTCTGCGCTTGCTCCAAAAACGATTGGTACAAGGTCACCTCTGCATGCGGGCCGGGGAGAAAATGCTGGCGCACCACAACGTGCTCCCCTTCGAAACGACTGTACCCCAAAAGAAAAATCGCATTGCCTGCCCCGCCTGACAGCCCTGTCGTCTCCGTATCGAAAAACAGTAAGTCTTCTGGCTTCCTGCCCGCAGCGGACAGCGGATGCTCTCGACCAGCCGCTTCCCACATACGGATCGCCTCATGCAGCTCGGAAAAAGCGTAAGCACCATGCTGCTGATCGATCGGATAGCGAACCTCGCGAATCATGACGTACTCGTCATCCCAGATGTAGGGCGATGCCTGCATTTCCTTCCACTTGTCGGCAAAAGGTATCTGTGGCTCGGCATTGCTGTCCGCTGGTACAGCCGCCCTCGCCTCTTCCTCTGACTCTTTCTTGCGAATGGACGTTTCCGGTTCGACTGCTGGTGCTATCGCTTTGTCCGTTTCCAGCGAGAGATGTCCCTTCATCCGTTGCAGCTTGGATTTAAGAGACATAAGTACTTCCCCCTTGGGCGATTCGCAGCAAGGTCATGGCTAGCCGCTTGCTGCCGTCATCTGTCGCTCCCACACAAGATGGACAACCTGACTCACACGGGCAAGAGACAATCATCCGCTCTGCCTGCGTCAAAATCGTCTCCATTTCCTTATACACTTGCTCGCTCAAGCCGATGCCTCCCGGATAACGGTCGTACAGAAAAATCGTCGGCTCCTGAGAATGAACAGCCTTTCGTTGCGGTATCACGTGCAGGTCCATCGGGTCGCACATGACAAACAGCGGAGCTACGTGCTGCAACACATGCGCCAAACCGACCAAGCCACGCTCCACATCCTCAGTCCCGATCTCACCGAGCAGCGCCTCGGAAAAGCCGATCCACGCCGCATTTGTATGCAGCTCCTCTTCCGGCAAATGAATCGGCCCCGAGCCAATGTTTTCATGCGTCTCGAACTTGATTTTCTTAAAGATCGTCGCCATCGCATTCACAGCCACCTCGCCATAAGCCAACGTGCTCTGCGCATGACGACGGGACTGATCCTGCTCCAAAACCTTCAGGGAAACAGCCAGATTGGCGTCCGTGTAATAATCGACCTGCACTTCCCGGACATACGCCTTCTTTTCCTCGTAGTCCAGCTTTTCCACCTGGAATTGCGTTCCCTGATGCAGGTAAATGGCCTCGTCATGCAAAAGCGTCATGGAGCTGAAACGGTCCATTTCCCCGATGACTCGCTCATTTCCCCGTTCACTGATGTCGATGATCACGACATTTTCCTGCGAAGCTGACCGCAGACTGATGTTGTGGGCCGGGAATGAATCGTTCATCCAGAACCATTTGCCCCGCGAGTAATGAAGCACCTGCTCCTCGGTCAAAAACTCCAGAATTTCCACGATTTCCGCACGTCCGAAAGTATCTCCCTCACGGAACGGTAGCTCGTATGCGGCACATTTAAGATGGTCCACCAAAATAATCAGGTTATCGGGATTGATCCGCGCTGTCTCCGGACTGCGGTCGAAAAAATACTCCGGATTGGCGATCACATACTGATCCAATGGCGTGGAGCTGCCGACCATAACGACGACGGATTCCCCCTGCCGTCTTCCTGCCCGTCCTGCCTGCTGCCATGTGCTTGCGACCGAGCCAGGATAGCCAGTAATGACACATGCCTGAAGTTGTCCGATGTCTACCCCAAGCTCCAGGGCATTGGTGCTGACCACACCCATAATGTCGCCATTGCGCAAGCCGCGTTCGATCTCTCTGCGCTGGCTCGGCAAATAGCCGCCACGATACCCTTGGATCGTTTTTGGTCCAAGCTTGCGGCGAATCAGCTCCTGCAAATACGTGAGCAAAATCTCTACACGTACACGGCTTCTCGCAAACAGAATCGTCTGAATACCATTGGTCAAAAACTGCTCAGTAATGTCCCGCGCCTCTAATGTGGCACTGCGTCTAATATTGAGCTGCTTGTTAACCACGGGCGGGTTGTAGAAAAGGAAATGCTTGATGCCAGACGGAGCACCATTGTTGTTGACCAGCTCCACCTCTTCTTCTGTCAGGGCTTCCGCCAATTGCTTCGGATTGGCGATGGTCGCCGATGTGCAAATAAATTGCGGGTGGCTTCCATAAAAAGCGCAAATACGCTTTAACCTCCGAATGACGTTGGCGACATGGCTGCCAAAAACGCCGCGATATGTATGCAGCTCGTCAATAACGATGTATTTGAGATGCTCGAAAAAGGACACCCACTTGGTGTGATGGGGCAAAATAGCGGAGTGCAGCATGTCTGGGTTGGTGATGACGATATTTCCTGCCTTGCGTACCATCTGCCGGATATTTGCAGGTGTATCACCATCATATGTTTCTGATTTGATAGAGAGTCCCATTTCCGTAATCAGCTCGTGCAGCTCGGACTTTTGATCCTGCGCCAAAGCCTTGGTGGGGAACAAGTAAAGAGCTCGTGCTTGTGTGTCTTCCGATAACGTCTGAAGGATCGGCAAATGATAGCACATGCTTTTTCCGGAAGCCGTGGGCGTAACCGCAACGATGTGTTTACCTTCGCGTACATGGCGAAAAGACGTTTCTTGATGCGTGTATAAGGAGGGAATGCCTCTATTCGTTAGGGCATCTCGAATTCGTCCGTCCAGCTCACTTGGAAATGGAACGGACTTTGCTTCACGAGCAGGAATGACCTTCCAATGCGCAATGTTATCCCGAAATCGTTCGTCTGTTTTTATGTGATCCAATATGGCTGCGATATTTTTTTTCACATTCATTTTCGTCACCTTCTTGCTACCATTTTACGAATGGACGTTCGGCATGTAAACATGGAATAAAGATCCACATATGCTAAAGTCGAGTTTAAGGCAGTATTCCCACAATGTACGTGCCGACAAAAAAAGCAATCAGATCAACCTCTCCTTGATCCGATTGCTTTTTTTATGAAAATATTTGCATGTGTTACGTCCTTTAATGAAACAAGGATGCAAGATGATGCTCCAACACTTTCGTAATCCGCTCCCCATCGACACGCTGTGGTTCGAGATAGGCATGCAGCGCCAGACCGTCAATGACGGCATAGAGCTTCTCTGTTTCCATCTCTTTGTCTAGCTCTTTGCGTAATAGATTCATTTGATCAGCGGAGTCTAACAGCTTGCGTACGCCGGCATAGATCCCATCGTGCTGTGCATCAAAGCCTTCTTTCTTGTGTCGGAAGTACACCGTAAAAGCAAACCACACTTCCATTTCAACCATCTTTTCTTGATTCGTAGGGAGAAGCTCTAGAAAAATTTTCGTGACTCTCTCTTTTGGTGCCCATTCTTCATTGGCGGCGATTTCAGCAATCCGAGCTGTCGCCCTCTCTTTTACGAGCTGCATAGCATACATCAGCAGTTCATCCTGTGTTGCGAAGTAATGTCGCAAAGCACCTAATGAAATTCCTGCTTCTTTTGCAATGCCCCTTACCGTCGCCCCCTCCATTCCTTGCTCGACAATGACACGCCACGTTGCTTCTGCTATTTGTTCTCTTCTTTTCTCATGATCGATTATTTTTGGCATAGCTGTATTTTAACAAGCTTTGCAAAGGGCAAGCAACCCTTAACAATACAGTTGTATTATTTAAGAACCGATGGTAAAATTCTTTTTGCTAGCACAGATGTATTATAAAAAAACTCCTCATGCAGGAGAAGAAACTTCCGAAAAGGGGACTTGTATAGTGAATTTTGTTGCATGGATGATTGTCGCATGCGAAATCGCATTTTGGGTGGTCATTGTACTTGGCCTTTTCACAAGGTATGTGCTCAAACAAAAAAAGGCCGGGCTTTTTCTTCTCGCCCTGACGCCTATTGTTGATGTGGTTTTGCTCGTCGTCACGAGCGTGGATTTGTATCGCGGAGCTACCGCAACGATTCCGCATGCGCTTGCTGCCGTTTATATCGGGGTATCGCTTGCGTTTGGGAAAAGCATGATTCAATGGGCGGATGAAAAATTTCAGCAATACGTCACGAAGCAAGGTACACCTAAACCCAAGTTATACGGCATGGAGTATGCCAAATATTACGCCAAAAGCTGGTTTAGGCATCTCTTCTCCTATGTAATTGGGGCGGCTCTCTTAGCGGGGACCATCTACTTTATCGATGATGCAGAACGAACTGCCGCTTTATGGCAAATTCTCCGGCTATGGACTGTTGTTCTAGGGGTTGATCTGTTGTTTACAGCCAGCTATTTTCTTTTTCCAAAGAAAGATAAGCAAGGCACCGTTTCTAAAAAGGATTGGTGAGAGGCCTTCCTGCCCAAACAATGCCCATGAGTGATTCATGTTACAAGAATCTCTCATGGGCTCCTTTATTTATGCATGATCCTCGTCTTCACTGTCATCCTCACCAAATGCAAGCTCAATGCAAATAAATTGAATCACTAGCTGGCATATTTGCCCGTTTTCATCTATCCCAAAATAGACAGGATAGGCTCCGTCTCCAAATCCCGTCTGAATCATCGGAATCGATAAATCGGTGCCCGGTATCCTCCAATTGATATAATCTCCAGCGCTTCTCTGATATTTTGGATGGTCTTTGTAACTTTGTGCAAAAACATCCGCAAAATATCCATCGTAAATATTGCCGTCTGGATTCTCTTTTTTCCAGCTATCATAAAAATCCAGATAAGCATCTCTCGTTTTGACATCTACCACAGTAGCAAGGCCTGCATCTACATTAAAGCCAAAATATTCACCTTCCTCTAGATTTTCGAGATTCTCGTCTCCGAGGAGGGCTTCCGTAAATTTTTGGGGAGTTTTATCTGTGAACTCCACCTTAGCAGCTGCATACCGGTAGTGATCTTCTTCGACAGTTACCACACAAACGGTTAATGGGAAGGTTCCTGTAGGGACTTTCCGAAAATACGGGGCACTATTTCTCTCCAGATACGCAAGCGGATCACGAACGATGATGTCTCCAGTAGGGATCGTAATTTCCCCCAAAGAAAGCAGATTGATTGGTTTCCCACTGATCTCCGTTGATGTGAAATAGGCGTGTAAATCAACTTGGGGCTCTAACATCTGTTTTTTTTGCTCATATCGTGCTAACCATTGCTCGTTTGGAATCTTATTCATCTTTATTCCCATCCTACTATTGTCAATTTGTCAATCACTCCTAAAATTATACAGAATCACCCATAGAAACGATAGAACGGCTTGGATGCATAACGGGCAAGTCGATGCATAGGCATGGTTAGTGGATGAAGTACGACAAAACCTATGCCTTTCCTAGGATGAAGGAGGTTGCCCCGAATGAATCCGCCAGACAAAGGGAATCAAATTCCTCAACCGATGAGGAGAGACGGGACCGGATGGGTCGATCTCGGCCCACGGAATATCATGCGTGATCGGCAAAATCCGAATATGCTCGTTCCTCCCGTCACAGATGCGGGCTTGCTGCCCAATCTGAAATTTTCCTTTTCAGATGCCTTCATGACGTTAAATCATGGTGGTTGGTCCCGGGAAGTCACCATTCGCGAGCTGCCAATCGCCACTACACTTGCGGGTGTAAACATGAGCCTGACGCCGGGCGGTGTGCGCGAGCTGCACTGGCATCAGCAGGCGGAATGGGCTTACATGCTACTCGGTCGTGCACGAATTACGTCCGTTGACCAACGCGGACGTAATTTTATCGCAGATATCGGCAAAGGCGATCTGTGGTATTTCCCTCCCGGCATCCCCCACTCGATTCAGGGACTTGAGGAAGGCTGCGAGTTTTTGCTCGTTTTTGACGATGGGCATTTTTCCGATCTGAATACGCTATCGATCTCCGATTGGTTTGCTCATACGCCAACAGATGTGCTTTCCGCGAATTTTGGTGTGCCTGAATCAGCCTTTGCCGACATTCCTTGCGAGCAAGTGTACATTTATCAAGACGAGGTTCCGGGTTCCATAGAAGGAGATGAAGTGGAATCCCCATACGGAACCGTCCCCCTTCCCTTTACCCACCGTCTACTTGCGCAACGCCCACTGATCACACCTGGCGGCAGTGTGCGCATCGTCGATTCACGCAACTTTCCGATCTCCAAAGCAATCGCGGCAGCACTCGTAGAGCTACGTCCCGGTGCCATGAGAGAGCTGCATTGGCATCCCAATAACGACGAGTGGCAATATTACATTTCAGGCCAAGCACGCATGACCGTTTTTACTGGAAATGGCAACGCTCGAACCTTTGACTACCAAGCAGGTGACGTCGGTTACGTTCCTTTTGCGACGGGGCATTATATTCAAAATACCGGGACGGAAACAGTGTGGTTTTTGGAAATGTTCAAGAGCGACCGCTTTGTCGATGTGTCGCTGAATCAATGGATGGCACTCACCCCGCATGAACTTGTCGCTTCCAACCTGTGTGTAGGTCCTGAATTACTGGATGCCTTGCGCAAGGATAAATGGCCAGTAGTCACATATCCTGGATATGGCTATGTCCGGTGAATACAAAAAGGCCAGCCCCAATGGACTGGTCTCCGTGTTTCCTCATCCTTGAATGGATGCTTGACTGGAAGCCGTTTTAGCATCCTTCAGGTTGCGGTTTTTCACTCCTAATGATAAGACGAAACAAATAAGCAAAATCAGACACGCTAGCCCGTATGGATAGTTGATATCGATATCGAATAAAAAGCCAGCTACGATAGGACCTGCAATATTGCCAAGACTGGTAAAGGCTGAGTTAAGGCCAGCAACATACCCCTGTTGATCCTTTGCAAGCATCGACATTTGGGTACTGATGGCCGGTCGCAAAATATCGATCGCCAGAAATACGATAAAGGTAACGGCAAAAATCATCCAAAATCCGTGAACAAAAAGCGTCAGGATAATAAACAATCCAGCAAAGAGCAGACAGATCGAAATGACCCTTTTCTCGCCAAAGCGATTCATGATCCAGCTAAAGGCAGTAAGCTGAACAACTGCGCCTGCTATTGACCCAAATGTAATGATAAACGCGATATCTTTCGGCTCAAATCCAAACTTGTGGTCGACAAACAAGGAAAAGATCGTTTCAAAATTAGCCAGTCCGAAAGACATGACAAACACAATGATCAAACTGAAAAAATAAGGCTCTCGATAGGAGTACATTAACTGGGAGAGAAGACTGCTTCGTTGTTTTTCACTTGAAGCAGAGTCAGCTAATGATTCTTCCGTAGGTTTCGATTCTTTGAGGATCAACAACGTGATGCACGCAGCAATCAATCCCGCAATTCCTGCCGAATAAAAAGGGACGCGAATACCAAATTCCGCAATGTATCCTCCAATCCCTGGACCGATAATAAAACCGGTAGTAATCGCTGCCGTAATATACCCCATACCGGCGGCTCGTTCTTCATTCGTTGTAATATCTGCTGAGTACGCCATTACGGCCGGCATAATCAGTGCGGCACTAATCCCGCCTAACAACCTAGAAACAAACAGCAGGACTGGAGAATTCGCTATTCCAAACATCACTTCTGAAATCGCAAATACGACCAAACCGATCACAATGATCTTTTTTCTTCCGAACGAATCGGCCCATCGCCCGGCAATCGGGGAAAAAAGAAGCTGCGTCAGCGAAAAGGCTGCAACTAACAGACCGATAGTCCCCCCGGTAATTCCCAAACTCTCCATGTACTTTGGCATAATCGGTATAACAAGCCCGATCCCCGTAAAGACAAGGAAAATATTGAACATCAGAATCAATAAGGCTCCTTGATTTTTTAATAATAAAGCCATTTCCTATCCCTCCAATCCATTACCTAAATACTGAATATCCATTCTAGATAGTCGCGTAAAAAAAGCTAGCGGGACGGTTTGGCAATTCCAAATAAAAACACATCCATCGCTAACCGAAAAGTTTCCAGCGCTTCCTCTCGTTCCATTCGGCGCGAGTGTTGATTTAAACCAAACATCAGACTGTCCAAGATAATGGCGACTCCGGTTACATTCGTCATTTCAAATTCGCCGTTATCGATCCCCTTCTGGAGCAACTGTTGATTAAAGTCAATATAGCCTTGGATCATTTTGTTGATACGCTCCTCCACATCCGAAGGCTTCTCCAACATGTCGAAAAATTCATCAGCAGCCTTGGTCAGCGGGTGGTTCATAAAATCGGTCGCAAAATGTTCAGCCATTCCATACAATTTATCGATCGAGGTCGTATAGAGCTGTTCCTTGGCCAGCCACTGCTCTTCCCATTCGCTGTTCCAAGCTTCAATCAGATGTAAAAACAGCCCTTCCTTGCTCTTGAAATGATAATAAATGTTGCCGCCGCTGTATCCAGTAGCTTTCACGATATCTTCTATTGATGTGGCCTTGTAGCCTTTTTGCATAAATAAGATTCTGGACGCGTCCGCTATTTTCTTCTTGGTCTGCTCTGTTTGCTGCTTCTTTTTATTCAACGGTACTTCACCAACTTCCCATCCAACAATACTGAACTTTCATTCAGTATTATAAGCGTTACAAACATACTTGGCAAACCTGAAGGGCATTTTGGTTTGAGTCAACATAGTGGAGGAGAAGAAAAAGCACAGGTCTCTTCGACTCTGACACGCCAGCTGGGGGATTGACTGTCCGTCTACACTTCCAAAAGGGGACCGTCGAGTCAAAGCCACCCTACGGGCGGAAGTTTCTCAAGGAAGAAGTGTTCGACAAGCGTGGTCCTCTTTTGGAAGTTCCGACTGGGGAGGCGTTGTCAAGGTCTACGAGCTCTGTGCTTTTTCTTCTCACCAGCTTTATTGGTTCGTCAGACGTGTCAATCTAAGAAAGCAATAGACCGTACAAAGCCCCCGTAACCACAACGAGCCATGGCGGCAGCTTCCAGTGCTCCAGCATGATAAACAAAATAGCCGCTACGATAAAATCTATCGGGGCAAGAATGGTACTTGTCCAAATCGGATCGTACAAGGCTGCGAGTAAAATACCGACGACTGCTGCATTCACACCTACCAGCAATCCCTGGATTTTGGAATTTCTCCTCAAGGCATTCCAAAACGGCAATGCGCCGATGACGAGTAAAAAGGCCGGTAGAAAAATGGCTAAAGTAGCCACTATCGCACCGACTCCACCTGCAATCAATGCTCCCAAATAAGCGGCAAATGTAAACAATGGACCCGGTACTGCTTGTGTAGCCCCGTAGCCCGTCAGAAAAGCTTCTTGCGTTACCCAACCTGTCTGGATTACCTCCCTTTCCAGCAAAGGCAATACGACATGACCTCCGCCAAAAACAAGTGAGCCTGCACGGTAAAAGCTCTCAAACAGCGCTAGCAAGGAAAAGCCCGTACTCTCTCGGAGGATAGGCAGCACAAGCAAAAGTCCGAAGAAAACGATCCAGCACGCAATGGCTAGTGCACGACTGATCGGCACACGAAATTCAGGGAAATCCGAAACTTTTGGCTGCCGGAAGAAAATCATTCCTGCTATTCCCGCTAGAATCATGACTGTGACCTGACTCCATGCAGAATGCCACAACAACGTGATGGCAACAGCGGTGATCGCAATCGTCACCCGTGTTCGATCCGGGGCCAGCTTTTGTCCCATCCCCCATACGGCATGAGCGACAATCGCGACAGCTACTAATTTTAGACCGTGAATCCAAGAAGCACTGCCACTGTCCACTCCCTGTAACGTGAACGCAAATATCAGGAGCGCCAAAACTGACGGCAAAGTGAAACCGAGCCATGCAGCAACCCCTCCCCACAATCCGGCTCGCATGATGCCAATTCCGATCCCCACCTGGCTGCTTGCGGGGCCAGGGAGGAACTGACAAAGCGCAACCAAGTCAGCGTAGCTTTGCTCATCCATCCATTTTCTACGTCGAATGTATTCATTGTGAAAATAACCGAGATGCGCGATGGGACCGCCGAATGAGGTCACACCCAGCTTGGCAGAAACGAGCAGAACTTCCATCACAGATTTCCAACTACTTTTTTGGTGCCCTGCTTCTTCTCGAAGATTATTCTTCACTTCGCTGTACACCTCTTTTGCTTTCCGCTTCATCATACAAGCTATTTTATCGCTTTTCCTACCCTTTCCTTGTAAAAAGATCGTAAAAAAACCCCTATCGCGGCCTATTCATGGGGGAGCGACCGCGTTTTAGCGGAAAGTTTTTATGCGCTCCGAAAAGTTTAAATCTAGTCGAAGTTGCAATGTGAAGCACTTAAACTTTCCTACACGTTGAAGAAGGCTCCGCATCGATACGGAGCCTTCTTCAACACTGCTATTCCATCCGAAATACCGGTCCTCGCGCCACGAACGGCAGGTTACTCCCCTTCGGCAGCATGATGGCATGACTACGAGTTACTTTGATCCGATCACATTCCCCATCGGTAATGATCAAAATCGGTCCGTCCTTCGGAAAATCGGTTGCTCTCTCCAGCATGTCAATGCCCGGCTGCAGAATCGTTCCTCCGCGTCCTTTTACTTTGACGCGACCTGCAATGTCCTCGGGAGAAAGGTAGCCCGCATCATACGCCTGCGCATCACAAAAGACCACGCGCGCATACGGAACATCTCGCGCTTCACTGTAGCTCGCGATTGCCCCCAATGCTTTTCCGAGCAGCTTGGTATCCATCGAGCCGGATGTATCGATCACGACGCCAAACGTGCGTGCCAGCCGATCCGTTTCCCGAAAGCTCCAGGCAGGACGGGCAATGTCGGGTGTAGAGGACTGTCTGCGGCTTGCCCTTGCATACGTGCGACTCTTTTCCAACGGCGGAAAATGCTCGTCGAACCAACGGGCAAGCTGAACATCCCATGGTATCGGCGGTTGCCCCAATGCGCGAATCTCTTCTACCAAACCCGCAGGCAAAAGTCCTCGTCCCCGCTCCTGGTGGTAAATCAAGCCTTGCGACATCGCACTGCGATAAAAGTCATCCAGCGTCGTTCCCGGACCTTTTTCCCAAAAACGCGGATCGTTGCCATCCAGAATATCGCCCATGCCGATTCCTCGTAAAGTGTAGAGCTTGCGATACGTACGCATGTCCGTCACGATTCGATCATAGATGGCCTCTGCCGAAAGTCCCTTCAGGTCTGGGTCGTACAGTCCGCCAATTTGCGGAAAACGTCCGACACCGAGCTCCATCAGCCATTGATTGATCACGTAATCGCAGCTGACATTCCAGTAATACGGGTCGCGGCCTTGGCAGCGCTCATGGTGGCGAAGTCCTGCGTGCAAGAGCTCGTGTGCCATCACGAATTTGCATTCCTCTTCATCCAAACCCGCCGCAGGATTGATGAAGATTTCGTTGGCTGTTACATCTATGGCTGCCACCGAGATTTGTAGCCGCTGACAGATCTGTGAATCCTCGATAATCGTGAAATGACTCGCTAAGGAAGCCAGCAATGGATAATGATTGATGAACCAGCGTTTGGACTTTTGTGCCTCGGACAGCTGGTTCTCTTCATTCCCGAGAGCATCGGAATAGCCGCCCGCTACGCTGACAGCACTTTGCACCGCTTGCGCCAGCCCGATCCCCAAGAGACGCTCCCACTTCACATCTCGGTTGTAGGTGTACCGAGCATATTTATCCGCGAGAAGCATATCTGCCTGTTTTTCCCCGCCCGTTCCAAATAGCTTCAAATGCTCCGGCACCCCATGCTCCACGAACCAGTCATACAGCTCTTCTTCGCTCTTTCCCGATTTATCCAGCTCAAAGGCCATTTCAGCAGGAGGCTTCCCCAGCTTCATGTCTCTTAAAAAACGCGTTATATAACAATCGCAAGCGATGTTCCACAAAATCGGCTGCTCTTTTTCCACAAAATGTCCGAAGCCTAAATGCAACAGCGCATGTGCGAGAACATAAATCCATTCCCCGACTTCCCCTCTGCGCTTCGGATGCGCATACAAGCTGCCTTCCCGGGTCACGACTACCCAACCGTTATCCGGACAAATACTTCGCTCGGAACGTATAAAGTGCGCTCGCGATGAAAGCGGACCAAACATCGGGTGATGACTCAAAAAATGGACGGCCTGTTCGTAGTTTTGCGTCGCCGGGTCGTTTTGAACTCCTCTGGCCATTGGCTATTTGCCCTTCCTGTCCATGGCCAATCGCGGTAAATCACGAATGACCTCCACAACGAACCAGTCTGGCAATCCGTCGCCATCCTCGTGCCGCGCCACTACCATTTGCGCCATTTCCAGTGAGATAGATGAGAGCTCCTTCAAGAGAGCTTTCGCTCGGTGTGCAAACCGTTTATGCTGTTCCCCCACGGAGACTTTATCCGCTGGCAGTTCTTTTTTGATCTGCGAACGGAAAGAATCCGCCAGAAAATACAGTACGTCCCGATCCTCTGGAGTCGTCGGGAAAGAAGCCTCTCCCTCCAAAATACGGTTGAGCTGGTATTTGCCCTGAATGTTCTTGTGAAAAGCCCGAAATTGAGCCGCATGCTGGGGCGTCAAGCATCCGTAGGCCAGTACCCCCACCATCTCTGTCGTCAAGTTCTCACCGAATTCGTTCAGGGCATCAGAGAGCATGTGCCAGGAACGCGGAGTAGAAAAAGGTTCCTCGCTCTTCGGTGGCTGCGACCACAAATAGTCCGGGCGCACCTCCAAAAATTGCAGCACGTAGGAATGGATGCCGTTGCTGTACGCCCAATTCATCCATTGTTCATACGAAACTAGCAATTGCACATGGAACATCCGGTTGATCAGAGCAGACGACATCGGTTTGACAATCGCGCTATCCTGCGCGCGGTTACCTGCTCCAATCACAATGGACCCTTCTGGCAGATGGTAATCCCCGATTCTCCGCTCATGAATCAGACTGTAAAACGCCTTTTGCACTTCTTGCGAGCATGCATTCAATTCGTCAAGAAACAAGCAGTACGGTTCTTCTCGCGCAATTTGTGCAGGTGGGCAAAATCTGCTTTTCCCATCTACGGTCTGCGGGACACCAATAATATCCTCAGGTGCCAGCTGACTACCCAATAACGATACGCAAGGCAGGCCCACCTGCTCGGCAAACGCCTCGACGAGAGACGACTTTCCGATACCTGGTGCGCCCCAAATAAATACGGGACGAGCTACTGCAACGTTTAGCAGCACATCCATTAGTTGATTTTGCGTTACTTGAATGGCTAGATTCATTTCATAACCTCTCTTGTTTGATTGATTTTTGCAGCAATCTACCTCTTTCCATGATGGATTTCCATTGACTAGAGCGACCGTCACACCACAAATATTTCCTAATATTACAAGAAGATTGAATAAGGAGCAAGAAAGAAAGGCAAGTCGCAAACTTGCTACTCGCATCCATCGCATTGGAAGAGCTTGGGTTAAGCCATATCATTAACGCAGAGGCGGAAAAGCCTACTTCTCCTCCTTATGTAACATTCCTTTTTTTACCACGTCACATAGGCAAAGGGGGAATCACAAAAGATGAGAAAAATTATGAAAGCCAGTGGCATCACCCTATTGGTCACATCCTTGATCGGATGCAGCTCGAGCGAGCAGTTCGTATCAAGAAGCGAAAGTGGAAACAAACCATCAGCATCTGTTGAGCAAGGCCAAAGCAATCAGGTAGCCTCCAGTCCAAGTCCTCCCAGCCAACTAGCTGATTACGCCCTTAAAAAATCGGGCGATCCTCTCCCCAATGACATGTACTTCAAAGATTACGGCACCAACCAATTTGTCTCTACGGCGAAGGACCGCCTGTCTACTTTTGCCGCAGATGTGGACACCGCCTCCTACACCATAATGCGCCATTTTATAAAAGACGGGAATCTCCCGCCAGCAGAGGCCGTTCGGGTGGAGGAATTCATCAACTTCTTCCCCACTTCGTATCCCGCGCCGACCAATCAGACATTTGCGATTCAGGCCGATAGTGGCCCCTCTCCGTTTCAAAAAAATCTTCAATTAGTGCGAATCGGGATCAAAGGAAAGGAATTAAGCCCAAAAGAGCGGAAGCCCGCTAATCTCGTCTTTGTCATTGATGTATCTGGCTCGATGAATCAGGAAAACCGACTAGAGCTGGTGAAAAAAAGCTTACATGTTCTTGTCGGTCAACTCCAACCTACAGATTCAGTAGGGATCGTCGTCTATGGATCAGAGGGACGCGTTCTTTTGCCCCCAACCTCTACCGAAGACAAACAGGCGATTTTATCAGCCATCGATGAATTGCAACCCGAAGGCTCCACCAATGCGGAACAAGGACTGGTGCTCGGTTATGAAATGGCGGCCCGTTCCTTCAAGCCTACTGCCATTAACAGGGTGATTTTATGCTCCGATGGCGTGGCCAATGTAGGAGAAACAGGAGCTGAGGGAATTTTGCGTTCGATCGAGGACTATGCGCGAAAAGACATTTACTTGAGCTCCTTTGGCTTCGGCATGGGTAATTATAATGATGTCATGATGGAGCAATTAGCGAATAAAGGAGAAGGCAGCTACGCCTACATCGATACGTTTTCCGAGGCACGCCGCATTTTTACGGAATCTTTGACAGGCACCCTCCAAACGATCGCTCGAGATGTGAAAATTCAGGTGGAATTCGACCCTAAGAAGGTAGACTCGTATCGCTTGATCGGTTATGAGAACCGCGATGTCCGCGACGAAGATTTTCGCAATGACAAGACAGATGCGGGCGAGATCGGAGCTGGCCATAGCGTGACCGCTCTTTATGAAGTGAAGCTAGCTTCCCCTGTCCATGCAGAGCTCGGGACGGTTCGCGTGCGCTATCATCATGCCTCTACCCAAAAAGTAGAGGAAATCTCTGAGCCCGTGAAGGTGCAAAGTACCTTGTCTCCTGATGTGACGTTCCTTGCTGCTGTAGCAGAATACGGGGAAATATTGCGAGAGAGTCCGTATGCCGAAAGAAGCTCCCTTGCCGATGTACTCAAACTGGCGGAAGCCACAGCTACTGGAGAGGAACAGTTAGAATTTGTCCGCCTGGTAAAAGATAGCATGGCGATCAAAAGGAACTAATGCTTGTTCCTATGCTTTGGTGTCACGCCTGTATCTCATCCAAATATAAACCATCATGCCAATCGCCGAACCGATTAGCAAAAATGTGATGCCATAATGACGTATATAAACGACGACCTTGAGCCACTCTTTCTCAAGCGCCCGTCCCAACAGTAAAAAAGTGACACTCCAAAGGAATGCTCCAGCGTAAGCAAATAAAGCGAATCGTCGAAACCCCATCGTAGAGACTCCTGCCAAATAGGCGGTAATATGACGGACGCCAGGCAAAAAATAGCCAATGAGCAACAGGT
Organism: Brevibacillus sp. RS1.1; assembly: GCF_013284365.1. Taxonomy (NCBI): domain Bacteria; kingdom Bacillati; phylum Bacillota; class Bacilli; order Caryophanales; family Paenibacillaceae; genus Brevibacillus; species Brevibacillus sp. RS1.1. The sequence continues at coordinate 168,275 of NZ_JABSVA010000008.1, read as the reverse complement.
ATGGACCGTACTTGGCAAACAGCTTTTGGGTTGACTCTATTTTTTTCGGCGTAATATGCAAGTACGGTCCAACCTTCATAAGCAACGGCAGCCCCCACTTCCACGCGATGGTATAGCTGACCGTAATCCCTACTGCCGCTCCCAAAAAAGCGCTCAGTATTGTAAGCGGCATGTGCAAAACACCGCGGGAAACCGCATAACCGGCGTACGTCATCAGTACCTCATCGGGTATGGGGAGCCCCACAACACCAAGTGTGAGCGAAAAAAAGATGCCGACATATCCATATTTCATCAAAAAAAGATCCAAATGCTGCTCCACGGCTACCTCCAATAATGTTGTCCTACTTCATTGTATTCTCTCCCTATTCTTTGGCATTCTGGCTTTTTTACAAAAAAATCAGGTCAAGGCATATGGTATCCTAAAAAAGATCTTATTTCCTTTTTCAGGTGACGTCATGAATTATATGGAGCAAATAACGTATGCCCTCTCGTTTATCGAGAAGCAATTAACGGAAAAAGTCACTCTCGATGAAGTGGCATCAGCCGCCGGATATTCCAAGTACCATTTTCAACGCTTGTTTTTTCACGTGACAGGAGAAACGGTCGGTCAGTACATTTCGAAGAGGCGCTTGACCGAGGCAGCCAAAGCACTGTCGCTCGAACAAAAGAGCGTGACAGAAGTCGCCTTTACCTATGGCTTTGATTCCCACGAAGCCTTTACTCGCGCCTTTACCAAACGCTTTGGCCTGCCTCCTTCTACTCTTCGCCGATCTGGTAAGATGCCGCGATACATGATGTTGGAGCGCATGGAGTTGCCGTATTTAGAAAATATTCAGCGACAGTCCATTGAGCCCTTCTATGTCCCTGCCGACGAAGCGCTGAACCTGGCAGGCTACTACTCCCCTAGTTTTTCGGTTCGTGATATTACCGGTTGCTGGAGCCGCTTGGGGCAACAAGTGGGGTGGCAGCCAACGCAAAAGCGTTATGGTATCCTTCGCTACCCAGATACATTTGGACTGGAGCTGAGCTTTACGTATTTCGCCAGTCTGCCCGCATCGGAACGTGCTGACATCAACAGTCTGGAAATGCTCACATTGCCTGCATCAAGTTATCTTGTGTTCCCTCACAAAGGATCGGTGCAAAATCTCAAGCTGACGTATCAATACATATACGGGAGCTGGATGACACACGCATCCGAATCCGACCAGCTGTATGCCCGATACGATTTTGAATACTACGATCACCGCTTTCTCGGAAATGACCATCCTGATTCGCTTTGTTTCATTTATATACCCGTTCTAGCCCGAGAATAGTCGGGAACGGTTCGCATTTTCGATCAAGTTTTCCTCCTTTTCCTGTCGTACGCTGGATGTGTGAAAAGGAGTGAATCGAATGAATGAACTGACCTATTTGACAGCAACGGAGATGGGCACTTGGATTCGCGAGCGAAAAATAAGCGCCGAGGAAGCTACCCGGCATATCTTTAAACGAATCAACTCCCTCAATGGCAAAGTGAACGCCATCGTCGCCTATGATGAAAAAGGTGCGTTCCAAGCCGCCAAGCAAGCAGATAAAGAAATAGGGGAAGGCATCTATCGTGGGCCTCTTCACGGGGTACCCATTACAATCAAAGACTCTTTTGCCACAGCAGGACTCGCCACTACTTCTGGTTTTCCACCTCTCAAAGGCTACATTCCCCAACACGACTCAGCAATCGTTAGCAGACTGAAGCAGGCCGGAGCCATCATCCTGGGCAAAACGAATGTCCCTCCTCTTCTGATGGACATGCAAACAGACAATGATATTTACGGTCGGACGAATAATCCATGGAATTTGGAGAGAACAACAGGCGGAAGCAGCGGAGGATCGGCAGCCGCAGTTGCTGCCGGGCTTTCCTATTTGGATATCGGCAGTGACATTGGCGGTTCGTTGCGTGTTCCGGCTCATTTCTGTGGCGTACTTAGCTTGAAGCCAACAGAAGGAGCCGTTCCGTCAAGAGGACACATGCCCGGTTTTGAAGCAACCGCTGATTACACTTCCTCACGTCATCTTGCTTGCTATGGCCCCGTCGCTCGATCAATCGAGGATCTCGAAGTGGCCTTTTCCATCATTAGCGGTGGAAACGGCAACGCTAACGCTGGCCTGCCTCATGGACCACAAGTGTTGCCGCCTCCCCTCAAGGAACAGCCCATGCACATTCGCTGGATGGAGGAGCTGCCCGGCTACCCGACGAGTCGAGCTATCCGCAATCAGTTGCGTCGCTTTGTCAAAGTGCTGGAGCAGCAAGGTATGCATGTAGAACAAGTCACGGCACCACCTTTGGATGTACGCAAAGCTTGGGAAACATGGGGAAAAATGATCGACGCGGAGTTAAACTCGACGACACCCTCACTCATTCGCGGTTTGGCTCATCTCATGACGATGCCGATTTATCGCCAGCTTCCTACGGCTACCATGCTCATCCCACTGACGTTTAAAAACTACATGCGTGTCTTAACCATTCGGGAGCAGCTCATTCGCAGCTTCGAGCAATTTATGGCCGACTGTGACGTGTTTTTGTGTCCGGTTAGTTGCACAACAGCTTTTCCGCATATGGAAAAATCGAAAATGTGGGGCTACACGCCGCTTTACACCAAACCGCTGTACGTAGACGAGAACCCGCAAAACTACTGGGCCGCTACGACTTTTTATACGAATCTGTTTAATGTAACCGGAAGTCCGGTCGTAACGATGCCGATTGGTTTTGATGAGCAAGGTCTCCCTATTGGCATACAGTGTGTGGGCAAGCGATGGCGTGATAGGGAATTGCTACAGAGAGCATCGACATTGTATGCGACCTGCCCAGAATGGCGAGCGCCTGCCATTTCTGTGGAGCCGCATTAAGAATAAAATATTCCAATCCAATTTGCATAAAGCCCCTTTCTTGTGAAGAAAACTACCAGTGCGAACCCCATTTCTGGTAATGAGGAGGGGCTTTATGCTTCCGTTATTAAAAAAGCGCCTGACACTGATCGTTTCCATGCTTTGCATGACGCTTCACCTGTCCGGCCTGTCCTTTGCAAAAGAGACAACAAACGCTCCAGCTGTTCAACAGTCCCATCTCCTCCAATCGAAGACGTTTCTTCAATCACAAGAGAGGCTTGCCTATTCGCTTGGCATTCAAGCATACATTTACGGCTATCCGTTAGTGATGTCCGCCAAAACGATGGAAGCCATGGTCAAAAATCGGGCGCCGATCAACCAGTTTTACTATGCGGACACACTCGCTTCCCCAACTTATCGGGATATCGTGACGCCGAACTCCGATACATTGTATATGAGCGCATGGCTGGATTTGTCGGAAACACCCGTCCGCTTGACTGTCCCCGCCAATTCGCAAAACCGCTATTATACCGTGCAAATGCTGGATGCGTACACAAATACGTTTCGCAATGTCTCCAATCGTTCCACCAAACAGCAGGCCGGACAATATATCATTGCAAGCCCACAATGGAAAGGGCCTACCCCAGCCCATATCCCTGTGATCTATGCTCCTACGAATACCGTCTGGCTCATTGGTCGTGTCGAGGTAAAGGGTGAGGCTGATTTGCCGCAGGCAGTCTCGTTTGAAAAACAAATCGCGATTGCCCCTGTCCATCCAAAATTGCAGACGGCACATGTTCCCGAAGCGCTTCCCCCTGATGTGTTGTCGTCCCTTTCTTTTTTCCAAGTGATGACGAAATGGATCCAGAGCAATCCTCCCCCCGAATGTGATAGCGTCTTGCTCGATCAGTTCGCACAAATCGGGATCGATGTCCAAAAAGGATTTGATCCTTCCGCACTCGGTCCAGCCAAACTTGCGGGCCTACAGCGTGCTTTACAGGATGCTCCGTCTATCGTACAAAATGGCTTTCCCGGCTACGCCACCTTCCGTAATGGCTGGGGCTCCTTTTCCCCCATCGGCACGTACGGAAACCAGTTTCTCGCTCGTTCCTTTATCGCCTATTCTGGTATTGGGGCCAATGTGCCGAGCGAGGAAGCTTATTATCGCGCATTGACAGATGGCTCCGGAAAACCACTTACGGGAGCCAAAAGCTACACGTTGCATTTTACAAAGGAACAGCTTCCCAAGACGTCTGCTTTCTGGTCGATCAACGTCTATGACAACCAGTTGTTTTTAGCCAAAACAGCAACTGATCGCGCATCGGTTCGCAGCAATACAGGAACGCTTGCATACAATCGCGATGGCTCCCTCGATCTGTATTTGCAACAGCAACCGCCCAAAGGCAAAGAAGGAAACTGGCTGCCGCTCCCTGAGGGTGAGTTCAATCTCGTTTTGCGGGTATTCGCACCAGAGCCTGCAACGCTAGACAAACAGCACGCTTGGCCCGCTGTCATGGAAAGCAACCCATAACCGTAACACAAACGCAAAAAGGCACCGCCCCATCGTGAGCGGTGCCTTCTGTATTGAGTCTGTTACTTCTTCAAATCTTCAATGGAGTTAACATCCATGTAGGTTGGAACAGCCAAGCCCAGCTTGGTTCCTTGCAGGTTTGGACCGAGGTCCTCTACGTCTTTCCCCAGCTTTTCCATGTAGTCTGCGTGCGTCGTTGGCAGCCAAGCTGCTACCATTCCATCCACATCGCCGTTCGATACACCGACCCACATTGGTCCTGCTTCTACTTGGCTAAGCTCCACTTTGTATTTCAGCTTTTGCTCTAGGACCGTCTTCACCACATTCGTGCTGGCGATCTCAGAATCCCACGCGACATAGGCGAGCGTTAATTTTTTGCCTTCTGCAGGCTGGATGCCTTCTACCCACTTGTTGACGGTAGCCTCATTATTTTTCACCCATTCGGCTGCTGCCTCTTCCGGCTTTTTGCCGCTCTCGATATCGAGCATCACTTTTTCCATGTCCGCAGGTGTCCACGAAAACTTGTCGAGGAACGCATACGCACTTGGTTGCTCCTCCTTCAGTCCTTTGCGCACGATGGTATGAATTTGCTCATCCTTCCCGAAAGTGCCTTTCGGGTCGTCGAGGTATTTCATTTGGAATTTAGAGAACATCCAGTGAGGTGTCCAGCCAGTCACGATAATTGGTTTTTTGTCTTTGTAGGCTTGCGTCAGAGCTGCTGTCATCGCTGCACTGGAGCCCTCCACCAGTTCCCAATCTTTCAGATCGTAGTCTTTCATGGCTTTTTCCGTCGCTTTCATCAGACCAGCGCCAGGATCGATTCCGATAATTTTATGATCCACTTGTGCTCCAACGCTATTCGGTGCAGACGTACCCGTATTGCCCTCGGCAGGCTGATTTCCCTGCGGTGTTCCCGCGTTTGAACATCCTGCCATTACCATACTGAGTCCGAGTGCGACTGCCAGCCCTTTCAAGGCGCCTTTTTTCATTTTCATGAAAACCCCTCCTACGCGTTTTTTCTCTTTCCAACACTTTGCGTGAGACGATCCAGCAGAATCGCCAAAATAACGATGGCCAGACCCGCCTCAAAACCTTCACCGATCTTGATCTGTGTTACGGCACGATACACGTCCGCTCCCAAGCCTTTCGCTCCAATCATGGAGGCAATCACGACCATGGACAGCGCGAGCATAATGCTCTGGTTAATCCCCGCCATCATTGTCGTCTTGGCAATCGGCAGCTGTACCTTCGTCAGTTTTTGCCAGTAGGTAGAACCGAACGCTTCAGAAGCCTCGATCAGATCAGCAGGAACTTGACGAATTCCCAGGTTGGTCAGACGAATCGTCGGTGGCATCGCAAAAATGACAGAAGCGATAACCCCTGGTACTTTACCGAGTCCAAAGAAAAAGATTGCAGGAATCAAGTACACAAACGCCGGCATCGTCTGCATAAAATCAAGCAGCGGTGTGACGACCTTTTGCACAGAATCATTCTTCGCGCACCAGATACCGACGGGAATCCCGATAATCACCGAGATCAGCCCTGCCGTCAATACCAGCGCAAGTGTTTCCATTGAGTGCTCCCAATAACCCAAATTCTGAATCAGAAGAAGTCCAATGAAGGTAAAAAGAGCAATTGCCACTTTGCCAGCACGATACGCCAGCAGCGTAAACAAAATGATCAGGGCCCAAAACGGGATTCCTGTTAGAATCCACGAAAACAAGTCAACGGTTCCACCGATTCCAGCTGATATGAAGTCGAACAAGAAGCCCAAATTCTTTTCCAGTCCATCTACAATCGTTTCTACCCAACTGTCGAGCGGCAGCTTCGGAAAAAATTGATTTTGACTCATGATGGATTCACCTGCCCCTCTTCAATCGTTGACTCTGGAACTTGTTGATTTACTTTTCCTGCCAATCCGCCCAGGACGGCTCCTTTTACAATCACACCCAACAGACGGTTTTGTTCCCCGATAACCGCCACAGGAATATCTGAAAACGCAACAAGGTCAAACATCTCATTGAGAAGTGTCTGCGGTCCGACAGTCGGTACCTCTGTTCGCAGCACGGATTCCAGCGACTGTCCTGCTTCCTTGGCTCCGTTTACCGCGTCTGCCGTCAGCACACCCAGTAAAGTTTTTCGTTTGTCCACTACGTACAGACTTGATACACCGCGCTCACGCATCATTTGGAGTGCGACGCGAGGCCCTCTGTCCAGTGTGATCGTCTCTGCTCGCTTCATGACTTTTTCCGCGGACAACACCTTGGAACGATCCACATCCTCTACGAAGCGTTCTACGTATTCGTTTGCTGGATTGGTCATGATTTCTTCCGGCGAGCCGATCTGCACGATCGCACCGTCTTTCATCAGAGCGATTCGATCCCCGATCTTCAATGCTTCGTCCAGGTCATGCGTAATGAAAATAATGGTCTTCTGCATGGTGCTCTGCAGTTCCAATAGCTCATCCTGCATGTCCTTGCGAATCAACGGGTCCAAGGCACTGAACGCCTCATCCATCAACAGCACATCGGGTTCATTCGCGAGAGCACGGGCCAGGCCCACACGCTGCTGCATCCCGCCACTCAACTGATCCGGATAGCTTGCTTCCCAACCGCCGAGTCCGACGAGTGTGAGTGACTTTTTCGCTTTTGCCTCACGCTCGGCCTTTGGCATCCCTTGAATTTCCAGACCGTACTCCGCATTTTCAAGTACTGTCCTGTGAGGGAACAAGGCGAACTTTTGAAATACCATCCCCAGCTTCTTTCTTCTTACTTCCTGTAATTGCTCGGTGTTCATACTGACGATATCCGTACCGTCAATCAGGATCTTGCCTTCTGTAGGTTCAATCAACCGGTTCAATAATCGAACCAAGGTCGACTTCCCGCTTCCCGAAAGCCCCATGATGACGAAAATTTCGCCTGCATGCACCTCAAAACTCGCTTGATTCACCCCAAGGGTAAGACCCGTTTCCTTCAAGATTTCTTGCTTGGTCTTCCCCTGCTTCACCTGGGACAATGCGCGTTGGGGTTGGCGTCCAAAGATTTTGGTCAAATTCTCTACTTTGATCTTGGGCATATGGTCACCTCCAACTATTACGCCCGGCATCCGGACTGTTCTTTACCCTTACAATTGTAACCAGCCATTTTTTTTACCTCAAACTGGGTGAGGCATGATAATCCGTCATTTTCAGCGTTCAGAAAAAACTTTACGTACTTTACTTCCTGTATTCTCAGTTTATCGCGTATATACTGTACAATGTCTCCATTTACTTTTTGCAGTTGGAGACGTACAATTCTAGTCAGGTTACTATGATAGAGGAGCTGCTTTTTTCAAAATGGATACCAATCAGGAAAAAATCCTCGAAAAAGCTCAGGAACGCGTGATTGAAACGCTGGCTCGCAACATGGATCTGTATGGAATCACCATGTCAACGGGACTGCTGTATGGCACATTGCTCTTTCAGGACAAATCAATGACACTCGATGAGATGGGCGAAGCACTGGGCATGAGCAAAACCAGTATGAGCACTGGCGTCCGCACATTGATGGACTTAAATATGGTAGAAAAGATATGGAAAAAAGGGACACGGAAGGATCATTACGAGGTCAATCTGGATTGGTACCAGAACTTCATTGACCTCTTTTCCGTGAAGTGGCGTCACGCCTGTGAACATAATGCACACGCCTTGAAAAAGTCGCTCCTTGAGCTTCGCGCGCTCCAGCAATCCGAAGAGCTTTCCGAAGAAGTCAGCGAGCGTGTGGACCTCAGTATCAAGCGCATTGAAAATGGGTTGGAGTATTATCTGTGGCTGTCCCGTTTGATCGACTCCTTCGAATCACATGATATCTTTCAGTTTGTACCGAAAAAGGAAAATGAATCATAAGAAGTACACAATCGAAAAAGACTCGTTCCTGACAATAGGAACGAGTCTTTTTGTGGTACAATTATCCAGAGCAAATTCACGCTCTTCTATGATGAAAGGAGTGGTCAGTTATGAAAAAGGACAGGAATCAACGTTCTTATAAAGCTGTGCGTGTACCAAGCAACTCAAAAGGGGAACACCAACACTAACCCCCTTTCACCTAGGAGGAAATGAATTGATTCGGAAAACAGCTCTACTCATTATTGATGCGCAAGTAGGTATTATCGAAGGGAAACTTGGTCCTGTTTTTCAGCCGTCTACACTTGTCCAAACATTGAAAAAAGTAAGAGAAGACGCCTATAGCAAGGGTATTCCTGTGCTGTACGTTCAGGATACGGATGTCGGGGAAGTCGGTTCAGACGACTTTGCCATCCACCCTGAGATCGCACCTCTCCCATCAGAAATAGTCATTCAAAAACTAGCCACTGACTCGTTTCACGGAACAGACCTGCACGAAAAGCTACAAGCGCTCGGAATTAACCACCTTGTTATCACAGGGTGCAAAACCGAGTATTGTATCGACAGCGCCTGCCGCAAAGCGACGACACTCGGCTATGATGTGACGCTCGTCAAAGACGGGCATTCTACATCGGACAATCAGGTATTGTCAGCGGAACATATCATCGCTCATCACAATACATGCTTGCATGGATTAGGGAATATTGATCCATTTATTTTGGTGCGGGAATCAACCGAGGATATCTTCGCCCCTACCCATGATTCTTACCGATAACATTTTGCTGAACTTCTCGAAACCGTCTCTTCAGGCGGTTTCTTGTTTTGTCCTGATTACGATTTGATCTTGCTATAGCTATAATAGTAGAAACGAATCTGCCTATCGAAGGAGAAACCATGTCGACTACTATCGCTATACCAAGATTGGGCGTAGGAGCTGTCATCCTAAACGACAAGAATGAGATTTTGCTGGTTTTACGAAACAGAGATCCAGAGAAGAATACATGGAGCATTCCCGGGGGAAAAGTTGATCCCTATGAACAACTGGAGACGAGTGTCGTCCGCGAAATCAAAGAAGAAGTCAATCTCGATGTCGAGGTAAAGTCCCTGCTGTGCACCGCAGAAACCATCCGCCCGGAAAGTGCCGAGCATTGGGTGTCGGTCATTTACGAAGTCACAATCCTCGGTGGAGAAGCACGCAATTTAGAGGAAGGCGGGGCAATTAAAGACATGCGCTGGTTTTCACTCGATGCACTTCCGTCCAGTCTGGCTTGCTTCGCGGTACCAGCTATTGAGCAATTGCAAAACCGGAACCGTTCATGAAATGCAAAACGGACAGTTGCCCATGGGGTCTGTCCGTTTTTTTAAAAAAGAAGATTACTGCCCTTTTCGGATGATCTCCTGCACTCTCCCTACTTGTCCATCCGTCAAACGGACCTTGATTCCATGGGGATGGGTACTGGAGTTCGTCAGGATATCCTTGACGATTCCACGGGTGCGCTTGCCTGTGCGTTGGTCCTGTTTCAATACAATCTCGACCTCAAGACCCGCTGCGATGTCTTTTCGATTTTTTCCGTTCATTTTTCCCTTCTCCTTTTTTCGTTCTATGTCCCACCTATGATATAATCTACAAACAAATCCATCTCACCGGAGGAATCCATGCTTACTTTTGAAGAAAAACTAGCGATTATTGAATCTTTTCCACAACTGACTCGGAATGACGTCTCCCTGAAACGGGTTAATTTTCATTATGAGGAAAGTCTTCATGAAAAGAAAACGGTTGTCTATCACCTTCATCCGAACGGCAACGGCTTTGTGTTCGTCGGCTTTGTGAAGAGCTATCAAAAGCAAAAAGACGATAAGGGCTTCATCAATATCCGTGATTTCTCGGCGGAAGAACTGCGCACGGTTATCGAAGCGTCGATCCACTCTCTCTCCCAAAAACGTGAGGAAGCGCCTAAAAACACTGCCGCATCAGATCAACTGGAGCAAACATGGGTCGACAAGCAAAACCGCACGCTCTTGCTGCAACAGGAAGACGCGTTGTGGAACGTATACCACGGGATGAACCTGGAAGCTTCCTTTGAATCGTACGTAGAAGCGGAGCAGTATCTGATTGAAGAAGGATTTTCCCTTCAACAATAAGCCCTTCCTCCTCCCTGCTACATGTACCATACCAAATCGTAGACGTTTTGATCAAATGGGCGCAGGTGATCCGACCGCTTGCGCCATCCCAAAACAGGGGGGCGTACGACATGATCAAGTACAGAGATGCACTTCTTACGAATATTCACAAACAGATTGAGACGTGGTATACCCAGAAGTCCCCCGTCTCTCATGAAGAGCTATATCGCTTTCTTCATTCGTTAAAAGGGACATCCGGGACAATTGGCTTGACCGACTTGTCTGATCTGTCTCAGATCCTCCTGGATCGAATGGAAGACATGCCGGCCAAGGATTGGTCGCTCGGTGAATGGCGATTGTTTTTGCACGAGTTGATCAGCTTGTGTTACGAACAACGGCCGGAACAGGAAGTTTTTATCGAGAACCCCACTCTCCAACGGGAATCCCCTTGTGAGCAACAGCCTTTGGTCCTCATCCTGGACGATGACGTCACCCTGCTTATGTATCTAAAGGAATATTTAGAAAACCACAATTGGTCTGTCATCGCAACGGTCTATCCTCATATGGCTCTCGACTATTTTCACGACATGAACCCCGACTGCTTCATTCTGGATTTGAACATCCCGGAAACGGGCGGCTTCCAAGTGATACAGACGATTAGCGAAAAAATAAAGAAGCAATATGTGCCTACGACCATTATCAGCATCGATTGCGGACGGGAGACCCGTCTGAATGCCTATCGTTTGGGCGCAGATGACGTCATGTGCAAACCGCTTGATATGGAAGAGCTGGTTGTACGCCTCGAACGCCAGCTTCGCCGGAAGCGCTGGATGAACAGCATCTTGTTTTTGGACGAGCTAACGGGTGTCAACAATCGCAATTCTTTTGTTGATACATACCAACGGCTTCTTTCTGATGCCCAACGAACCAATACCCCCTTCTCACTGGCATTTTTAGATATCGATTTTTTCAAAGGGGTCAATGATACATACGGTCATCTGATCGGGGACGAGGTGCTGACTCGTTTTGCTGCTTTCATCAGGCAGAGCGCGGAAAAACAGGATGTATTATTCCGGTACGGCGGAGAGGAATTTATCCTGTTGATGCCGCGTACGACTGTACAGACAGGAAAGTTACGCCTGGAACAAATGCTCTCTGCATTTTGTTCGCTTACGTTCGATGCTCCTGAAGGAACGTTTTCCTTAAGCTTTTCCGGTGGAATCGTACAAGTAGATGATCCTCATAGACCGCATACGTATTGGGTAGAAGCTGCAGACACTGCTTTGTATGCAGCCAAAAATGCAGGGCGGCGCCGGATTGAAACCGCTCAAATCACAGAGACACATGATACCCCTAAGGTAAAACTGAAGGTCGCGATAATCGATGACGATCCGATGATTCGCGTGATGCTTGCTGATTCCATCCAAACCAGTTTTGACGGTTGGATTCACGTCGACATCCAGACTTTCGAAGAAGGAGCAGCTTTCTTTGACTCCACCTGGCATCAGGGACAAGAGCCTTATCTGGTCATTTTAGACGGGATGATGCCACAGATGGATGGCCTCGAGGTTCTCCGGAAAATCCGGAATTTGCCGAATGCCAAGAAATATACGGTGATTATGCTAACAGGCCGTACGGAAGAGCAAGACATAGTCCGCGCGCTTCAGCTCGGAGCTGACGACTATATGACCAAGCCATTCCGCACACGCGAACTGGAGGCTCGCATCACGCGACTGGTTAAGCGAATGCTGTAAGGAGGTAGCAAGATGGCAACCATTATGCTGGCCGAAGACGAAGCCGTGTTGCGCATGTTGATTGGCGACACGCTCGAAGACGAGGGACACGAGCTCGATATCGCTTGTGATGGAGAGGAAGCCCTGCAAAAAATCGGTCAAAATGAGTACGACTTGATTATTCTAGATTATATGATGCCAAAGCTGACAGGCTTTGAAGTATTGCAGCAGCTCAAACAGATGGACGATAAAAAGGCAGTCAAGGTCCTGATCCTTTCGGCAAAAAGTCAGCATGCCGAACAGGAGAAAATGCGTGAAGCTGGTGCTGATGACTTCATGCCGAAGCCCTTTAGCCCGATGGATCTCGTCCGGAAAGTGGAGGAAATGCTCGCATGACGGGGTTCTGGGCGTTTATCAGAAAAAGCATCACACGTCGCTTCATAGCGATGATGCTTCTTTTTCTGTCACTTCTGATTGCGGGCGCTGGCATCGTTCAAAATTTGAATAGCAACGCATTAACCCATTATCAGACGGAGATATACAATACCAAGGAAAAACAAAATTTGGTCGCAGACATCGCTGAGCACACGAACCAGATCTTTTTTCGCGCAAGGGGTTATTACGCTTTCTTGAGCCCATCTGAGTACAATGAGCTATTTCTTGAGAAAAAGAAGCTGGAACAGGCGTTGGAAAAATTTAAGAAGCTTCCGCTCAATGATGAGGAGCAAACGCTTGTCGCTTCGATCGAATCTTTCTTCACGAACTTTTTCGCCAATGTGTTTCCTACTTTTTCGAGTTATGCAAAGAACGGAGACTTTGAATCCCTGCGGAAAGCTTCGGCCAGTGGCGTGAATCAGGAAGTGAACAACCTGCTTAAATACGCCGGGCGGTATCAGGAAGAGCACGATCAGCTTTTATATACGAAAAACCAACTACTTTTCGAAGAGATGTCACAGATAAGCACCTGGTTTCTCGTGTACTCGCTGATGGTGCTGGTGATCATGATAGTAGTCACCATTCAAACTACGCGGGAAATCGGCAGGCCGTTGGTTCGTCTATCCCAAAATGCTGAACAGTTTGCTAATGGCGGTACACCTCTTTTGCAGGATTTGAACAGGATTGACGAAATCGGTAGGCTCTCCCGCTCCCTCGACTATTTGATCAGGCAAATTCAAGCCAAAGAAGAAGTGCTCATGGCGCAAAACGAAGAGCTGCAAGCCCAGCAGGATGAACTGATGATGCAGCAAGAAGAGTTACAAGAAGCATTGGGCAAGATGGAGGAAAACGAACGGTATTTGGAAAAGAAAAACCGTTTCATCCTCTCTTTGTCGAATACGTTGGATAAAAGCGAGCTATTGTCCAGTATCATTCGCAATATAACTGAAGTCCTGGATGCCGATAAAGGCGTTATCGTCATGTTGAACACGGACAGGGATGCAGCTAGCTTTGGCGTTTCCCAGAACGGTCTGGAGCAATTGCGCAAAGGATTGGATGATGGTCCATTTGTGCGAATCAGGGAGACGGGCCTGCCATATGTCCTGATGCGTGAAAGCACTGACGCTGAGCGCGGCTACACAGAGGAAAAGTCACAAACATTTGAGCTTTACCTCCCAGTGCTAGATGCTCAGCAGACAATCGTTGCCTGTATCATCTGCTCCCGTATCGGTCGAAAATTCACCAATCAGGAGCTACAAGTCATCATCGGCATCGCCAAGCAGATTTCCTTGGCACTCGACAAGCTCGAGATGTATGAGGAGACAGAGCGACAGCGTAAAATGACGCAGGATATGCTCGATTCTGTTCAAGAAGGCATTCAGCTTATAGATTTGAGTGGAGAAACACTTCAGGTGAACTGGAATTTTTGTGAGCTCTTGTGTTACGACCATCAGCTCGCTTCGCAAGGATTTGACTTGGAACAGTTCCTTTCCCATCTACAGAGTCGAACCTCTGAGCCTGATCGGCTGATTCAGTATGTCAGATCTGTCGTTTTAGACGAAGGTGCCATTCCTTCAGGCAGTATTGTGTTTGAGATGACTGGACCGCAAATACGCTATATTCAGCTCTATGCAGAGCCATTGTACCGGAACCAAGAGAAATGGAGTACCTTGCTCGTTTACCGTGACTTCACCAAGGAATACGAGATCGACCAAATGAAATCGGAATTCGTCAGTACGGTCAGCCATGAGCTGCGTACTCCTCTCGCCAGCGTACTTGGTTTTGCGGAGCTACTGTTAACGAAAAAGCTCAAGCCCGAACGTCAACAGCGGTACATAGCGACCATTTATCAAGAAGCTACTCGCCTGACTGCACTAATCAACGATTTCTTGGATTTACAACGCATGGAATCCGGCAGACAGACGTATGAGCTAGAGAATGTTGCCATTGATCAAGTGATTCGGGATATTTTCGAACTTCATCGAGTACAGTCCCCTCTCCATCGGTTTGAACTCGATTTGCAAACGGAGAAAACCGTTGTTTCTGGAGACCAAGCCAAGTTGCATCAAGTATTTTTAAATCTGATCAGTAATGCCGTCAAATACTCCCCGCATGGTGGTCATGTCCGGGTGGGTTGTCGACAAGATGGCAATCGCTTGTTCGTGGAGGTCCAGGATGAAGGGCTAGGCATTCCTTCCGAAGCCATTCCTCACTTGTTTACTAAATTTTATCGTGTAGATAACTCGGATCGTCGCGAGATCGGCGGTACAGGATTGGGTCTCGCCATTGTTCAGGAAATCGTCCATATGCATCATGGAGAAGTTTTCGTTATTTCCGAATCGGGCAAGGGTAGTACATTTACGGTTACTCTTCCATTGGCCGAGCACGCTTTGTCCCCTAGCTATCCAGCGGGAAGTGAGGAGGCAGTTTCTCCAACTGGTCAATGCAAAGGAAACGTTGTGATCGTCGAGGACGATTTGAACTTAACCGAGCTGCTACGTCATGAGTTAACATGCTCTGGATTCAGCGTCAATTCCTTCTCTACGGCGTCTGAGGCAGTAGCAGCAATCGAGGAGCTGCGACCGGATGCTGTCGTGCTTGACCTTAACTTGAAGGACGGCGAGAGTGGTTGGAAGGTCATTGAGAAGATACGCAACAACCCGGATTTACGAACCATTCCGATCGTGATCTCCAGTGCTTTTGAGGAAAAGAAAAAGGCATTTGATCTGGGGGCAACCGGCTATCTGATCAAGCCTTATCATCCAGATACCTTGTCAAAAGCGATTTTGCTGGCCATCACGAATCATGAAGCAACGGGACAGATCTTTATTCCCGACGAACAGTAAAGATGGAATGGACAAAAGAGGCTGCGTCGATGAAAGCGCGGCCTCTTTTTTTACCTACTACCAAAGAAAATCTTGGTATATTCATGAGCTTTCCATCACACATTAATAGAGGTTACTTTGTGCACTTTTGCCCTGCAAAGGAGGAGTTCATGTGTATTTCTCAAAAAAAGCAGTCGTTCCAATCGAAGAAGAGGAAACAGATGTATGGACGTGCAGTAACGAGGGCTGCACGTGCTGGATGAGAGATAACTTTTCCTTTGATAAGAGCCCGAGCTGCCCTTTTTGCCATGCCCGAATGGTAAAAGACACGCGCATGCTACCGGTCATAACCAATCACAGCAGCAAACGGAACTCTTGAGTCCTTCTTTTCTTTTTTCTTGCGGGTATTCTTCCTCTTCTCTACAATAGGCTCATGACGTACGAATGTTAGAGGAGTATGCCCATGAACCGAAAAGAGATGGAAGATCAAGTGATTCAAGCCTACCAGCGCGATGAAGGCATGATGATTCTCGTTTTTGCCCAATGGTGTGTGAATCACGGTCTCGATGCACGCGAATTATACCGCCGCGCTTATCCCGCTCAAGGGGAAAATACGTTACTCGCTCAAATGCTGGACAATACCGTTCCCAAAGAAGAAGCTGAGGACATTCCTGATGCGACTCTCCTCGGTGTATTGTCACTGTTTGGCAATGACGATTTGGCGTTTGTGGTCAGTGAGATCATCGATGAAATGAACAAGAATCCGAAATAATGTATGAAAGCCATTCTCGTGCAAAAGCTACACGCGCGGGTGTGGCTTTCTTTCTTTTTAATTTTTTCCGGAATCCCCCTCTCCTGTCCAAATACGAATCAAAGAAAACTTTATTATCATAAAACCATTCACAGTTTATTGTTTGAGCGACAACGTCAGCCGACAAACGATGAAATGGAGAATATCGAAATGTATACAGATTCAAAAATCTTGAAATCTCTGTTTTACATCCAGCTCTTCTCAAGTTTTCTCGTTGTAGTCGGTCATTTCACGGCTTCTGCACTTTCGTTTACAGATCCGTTCTGGATCGTGGCCCTCAATCAGATCAGTCGTTATGGCACTGTCCTGTTGACGATCGCCACCGGTTATTTGACTGCTTATTCTTTTGAAGCCAAGAGCCCTACTGCTCGCGAATTTTTTTCAGGGAAGCTTCTGTATATTTTTGTCCCTTATTTAGTATCTGGTGTCCTGTACCATTACTTGTTGAAAAAAGGGATGCCTCATACTGCCCAAGACTTTACAAACATTGTTTTAGGCAAAACGGGTGACCATCTGTACTTTGTGTTTATGATTTGTCAGTATTACGTTTTTGCCTATCTGTTTCGTCGTGTGATCACGAAGCGCAATATTTTGGTTGTCATTTGGATTCTGCTCGGTATTCAGTACATCTACATCAACTTCATCCATCAGGGCTGGTTCGGGCTCACCACGCGTCATATGCTTCCGAGCTGGATTTTTACCCTGTACATGGGGCACGTGTTGTATTGGTACCGTGAATCGATCCTTTCCTTTTTGCGAAACAACCGCTCAATCCTGACGCTGATGACGGGTGTTTCCACTGCGGCTGCGCTGTTTTTTGTTATCTCAAACAAGCTGTATGTGGCTGTGCATTTGACTTTTGTCTTCGCCACGCTTTTGTCGTTTCTCGTGCTCATGGTCTTCTTTTTGGAACGCGTCGATCGTTTGTACATCAAGTTTCGAAAAGGGCTGACGTATTTTATTTTCTTGTTTCACTCTGCTTTTTTGATCATGTTCAAAGATTATTTGTTTGCGAAATACGGCGAGGTCACTTGGCTGTTTGAAAACACGTTGTACTCGCTGCTGTACTTACTCCTGATTATCGGGTGTAGTTGTCTGTTGGCGCTTATGCTGGTCTGGATGGTAAACAAACTGGAGCGTATCTCCAAAACTATACGACAAACACGTAGGCCGCTTCACGCTAGCAAATAAACAGTCACGTCTTTTTTCACAAAAAAATGACCTATTCATGGTGCACGTCTGTTCTCGAGCGTGCCTTCAGGAATAGGTCGTTTTTTTGTAGCGTTAGATATGATGGCTCATCGACATTGAGCCACTTGTACATGTGTCGCAGGGCTTAAATTGCATGGAAAACTTCGTTTGCAGATCAGTAGATTCGCACGTAATCGTTCCTCCATGCCGCTCAATGATTTCTTTGCAAACGTATAAGCCAATTCCAGTACCGAGCTCCTTCGTCGTGAAAAACGGTTCAAAAATAACCGAGAGCAGGTCAGGTGGTATTGGCGATCCATTGTTGGAAACGGTAATCAAGGAGCTGTCTGACGTTTGAGATACCTCAATGACAATCTCCTTATCGCCTGTTTTTTTATGTAACGCATCCAGCGCATTCGAAATGATATTGATAAACACCTGCTTCATCTCATCCTTGTAGCCTTTTAGTTGGAAGGTAGGATCGATGCTGCATTGGATATCCACATTTACGTCAACGATATTCGGATAGAGGAAGGAAAGAATCTCATCAAACAACTCCCAAACGCTAAAAACCTCCATTTGCTTATAGACCGCTCCCTTTTTCGAGACCAGCAAAAACTGCGAAACCCGGTAATTCAATTGCCGCAGCTCATTTTCAATAATGTCTACGTAAGGGAGGTTCGGGTAATCTTCTTTTAACAAACGTGAGAATCCCATAATGGAAGTAAGCGGATTCCGGAATTCATGGACGAAGCTGGATGCCATTTGCCCTAGAATCGTGAGCCTGTCTTTGTGAGAACGCTCGATAAATAGCTTCTTCTCTTCCAAATCGTTGTCTTTGAGATCGGTATATTTAAAAACAGCATGTACCAAAAAGACATCAAAGCATTCGTTTATTTTCAATAGGGCTGGCATTAAAGTGGCAGGCGTAAAAGGACCTTTTTGGAGAAGATCGATAACCATTTCTCGGCCCATGCACACGTTGGAAACGAAATCGCCAATGTTGGTCTCTGCCCTGTTTCGTTCATATGCGACCTTGTAAGCCAATTCTTTAATATCCTCAAGAGTGATTTCCGAACGAAAATATTCAATAACCATACGATACAGTGCTTGGCCATTCAGATGGATCAATCCCTTGTATTGATCACTGTCCGAAACGGCAATTCGTCGCTTGAATTCTTTTACGATCGCTGCCTCGTGCTCGTCCAAATATACTGCCAAGTCATCCATCGGCATCTATCCCCACTCCGAATTATAGGCAAACTCACCTTCCAGCCCATTATACTATCATTATCGTTAATTAACTAAATATTTTTACTACTTTAGCAAAAAAGAATAGTAAGGGGAAAGGAGCTACTTGTCAAAACCACTCGTCCTCCTGCCGTCAACAATACAATTCCCCTTGGAAACTCACCCATTATCTGGTATATTGGTGTCACGTCTATTTGGATGGAAAGGTACGGTAACTACGTATGCCAACAACTACTTTGTAATGGCCTAAAAAACTGGATAGCTTGCCCTTCGGAAAACAAACGGTTTTTCGCACAGGTGCAGTCTGCCCTTTTTTCCCATTACAAAGGAACGTAACGAAATCTGTAGGTGTATATCCTAACGGAGGTTCGCTATGGGGAATCTCCGTTTTTTTGTGTTCAAAAACAGGCCTGCCCTACAGGACATCCAAATAGCAGGTGCGTTCCTTTCACTTTTTATACGAGGTGAAGGACCATGCATACCATCGAGCATACGTGGGTATTACGTGAAAATCATGAAAATCAGCCAGTCCAGCGATATTGCAGCAATTGCGGGCGAACCGTTCTCTTTTTCGATACCAACATCCGCCGCCACAACGCTAACGGCAAAAACATCTATCGCTTCGCTATCTATAAATGCGAAAAAAATCATACATGGAACGAAAAGCTGGCCATCTACAAAGCCTTTACAGATCATCGGGAGGTGCCAGATACGGAGTTCAGTGAAGAGATCGCGCCGCTCCCTATTCTCCCCTTGCTTGAATACCAGGAAAAAGGCATTCAGGAAGTGACGATTCATATAGAGAGTACAGAGGCGCGCTTCCGCCTTGACAAGCTGCTGTCCGAACAGATAGAAGGCTGGAGCCGCAGCCAAATTGCCCGCAAGATCAAGGACGGGCAAATTCTCCTAAATGAGCAGGAGACGAAGCCAAGTGTTGTCTTGAGTGCAGCAGATATCATTCAGATTCGGATTGGGTAAAAGTATGTATGGGAAAAGTCGCAGACGGAATCTGCGGCTTTTCTTTTATTTCTTCAATACGACTGCTTTTCGCGGCTCGTCCCACTCCACTTGCAAACCAAGTAAGGCGGCAAGCTCTCTTGTTTTCGCAAAAGCAGTTCCCTGGTCGTTTACATAGGAGACTTCCTCTCCGTTCACGGTCACTTTTTGCGTGGAAGGCTCCCATTCCACTGCTCCACCAACTGCCTCGGCAATCATACGAATGGGTACATAGGATACATCATCGATTAGTTTGCCTGTAGAAGTTAGTGTCAGTTCAACCGCGCACTTATCCACATCAGGCTGTGGTTTTTGTGGATAAGCTGTGAGAAACCTGTGGACATCCTGTTGAAACTTTGTCCATGCGTCCTTCGCTGGCATTCCTGTATAGGTTTGTGCGGTCGTATTGACGACAAAAAAGGCTGGACAGTTTTTTCCCGTAATGTCGTAATGACGCCACAGGTGCTCGACTCCCCAGCCATGTCGCTTCAAGATATCCGCGGTCAGCGCCACTGTTTGCTCGTACATTTTCGCAAAGCTTCCATCTGCATTGACGCACATTTCAATCCCAATCGTGCAGTTGTTCGGATAGTTGCTCAATTTGTTCAAGGCGGCCTGTGAATAAGTCTGCGCCCCGACGTGGTAGCCCATCTCGTCCTCGGGCAAGCAGCGAATGATTTGCTTGTCGTCCACGATGTAGTGTGCGCTCGCTACTGTCGTTGGTTTGTTGAAGTAGTTTCGGTTTGCGGTGGCATTTGCCCCGCTGCGTTCGTTGGCCGTCCAGTGGATGACGACTCCTTTTGGGACCATTTTCTTTTTGGGACGGGAATTTACGTTGGTCAGAAGCATCTCGGTGATATTCATTGTTTACTAGGACTCCTTTCGTTTAGCACGCTCTGCCTTTGCCTTGATTTCGGCGCTGACTAATTTCTCGACGGATTTGGGCATCGGCCAGCCTGCGCGGTGGGCATTGGCGGTCAGGCTTGTCCACGTGTGGTAGATGAGGCCGAAGGTGACACCGTAGAATAAGAAGCCTGGGGTGCCCATGACGCGGTCTAGGAGATTAGCTACGGCTGGTAGGGCCATGAGGAATAAGGTGCGGGGGATTCGGGACAGGCCGTAGTCGGAGGAGTAGGATTGGTCCTTTTTGGCGGCGGAGATGCCCGTGATCCAGTCGAGGGCGATTAGGAAGAAGAGGACGATGATGATGTCTTGGCGGTTGGTGCCGTATAGATAATGAAAGGCGGGCGACACGATTGCACCTGCTGTTGTCGCCCAGGCGTTTGCTGGGGTTGCGATGCTTTCTAGGCTGTGTAGGGATTTCATAGCGTGTCTCCTCCTTTCGCTTACATAGCAAAAAAGGCCCCGCTTAGAACGAAGCCTTTTATTATTTTCGTGTACCAGAGTGTCATAACAAAGAAAAAGCGCCCTTTCATGTAAAAAGAGTGCTTA
Organism: Brevibacillus sp. RS1.1; assembly: GCF_013284365.1. Taxonomy (NCBI): domain Bacteria; kingdom Bacillati; phylum Bacillota; class Bacilli; order Caryophanales; family Paenibacillaceae; genus Brevibacillus; species Brevibacillus sp. RS1.1. Next base: position 147,187 of record NZ_JABSVA010000008.1, on the reverse strand, counting down.
GGCCTTGTATGATTGTCCAGTGATGGTTTTAAACTCTTCTACGGTGATCTTTCCGAAGGAAACTATCTGTTTAAGCTGATCAGTGGTTGCCCAACCACAAGTATAGTAATACTGCCACTTTTGATAGTCTGTCATACTACAAGCCTCCTTGGGATAGTCTTAATTCAAGGTTAACGATGGATTGCCCGAGAACTTTGTTTTCGTTCTTTAGTTGCAGAATTTGCAACTCCTTTTCTACCAATTGTTGGCCTCTGATTTCTGACTCAGACTGTGGCCGTTGCCAGTCCTTGATCTTACCTATTTCTTGACTAGTTAGACCCTCTTCCCACTGGTCCCCCGTCCATTTTGCTTTAAAGAGTCCGTCAGTTGGCCTTTCTTTCACAATGTCTTCCGGAATTTGTTCAGGTGGTAAATCTGCACTGATCAATACTGGTTCTACGAAAAAACCATTTACATCGATTCTGTATGCTTGGATTTGAGACATACGATTTATCTCTCCTCGTTATGTTTTTTTGGCTCGGAAGCTTGCACCAGTAAAGATAACTCTTATCCCACCTAGTGGTGGAGGATTATTGGAGTTATAAAATAGTTGTATGTCACCCGTGTAGTGGTCGATAAAAATATACCCTTGGTACAATTTTTCCTTCGCACTCAATGAAGTGATTACAACGGGAACTTCCGTAAAGTACCTTGGACGGTGCATAAGCATCAGAGTAGCCATAAGACTGCCTTGTTGAGGCGTACTGGCCAAAGTAAGCTCGCCCATCAATATAACAATTCCAGAATTGTCTTCATTGTCTGCGATCAACCCAGCACTCGCTGGTTCATTTGTATTGGCAGTAGACCATCCGTTTTTCGGTGTCAGATCCCATTGGATTGAGTTATGAAAATAATTGGCATACGATGCAATAGTATCTAGTTTCTTCTTATCGGCGCTACTCATATACCCGTGTACCGAATCAGTAGCCAAATGCGCTGCCATGTTATCTGCTCTCATTACTTCGCTATTCAGAAATTTGAACGAGCGATCTCCTGCGTTAACTGATAGAATCAGATTCGAACCATTTTGTGATAAAACATCAAATCTATTTGAATGGGCATAGAGCGCCGTACGTTGATTAACTGTTTCCGAGATTTTCGTTCCATTCGTAAGGTTCACTTCTGGAGCCAAGACGAATCCGAGATCACCCTCGGCGCTATATGGCGTCGGTTTTGTCCCTGCTTCTAGCTTGATTTTGCGCCATGCAGCATTTGTAAGTGTTGTACTTGGGTTAATAGCGAGAAATACTTTTACCTTTGCAGTAAGTGGTGGCGTTGTTGCTGTAAAAAAATAAAATGACCACTTTTTACCATTTTGCGCTGTTACATTCATACTATTTATGAGTGTGCCATCGGACTTGTAATACTGTACTTCTAAATAAATTGCGCCTGAAGTTATGCCGATTGTCTGCATTTCTCCTGACAATGAAATCGGGGTATTTTCCTTCATATCAATAAAGTCGCTGCTCAAATAGGGGCGCTCGTTAGCAGCGGCGCCAACTCTTGTTGCGAAATAATCCCCTTCACCCTCGTTTCCTTTAACCACAGAAATCTTTTTCCCGCTTTGATCAGACCAACTTAAAAGTCCAAAACGACCTGTAGAGTTTTTCAATAGGTTTGGATTGTTTTGAATCTCCGGATTGCCCTGATGAAATACTTGTTGATTGTTAACCAATACCTTGCCAGCACCATTGGTTAGGAGATGGATGCCGCCATCAACTTTTTCGTTTGCCAGTGTGAAATCAATCGTTGAGTTATTTGGAAAACCTATATGAGCCTCTCTCTTTGATGGATTGTCTTTGTCCGGATAAAATTGCAAAAACACATGATCATCAGGTGCAAATGCTTTAATAGATGGATACCCATAAAAAACAGGTCGGATCGCATTTACTTTCTCATCTAAACTTTTATGAGCACTTTCGATGCCGTCCTCCATGTAGTTAAGGCGAACTTCATCTACTGGCGTACCTGCTATTTGCTTCCAGGCGGGAAGAATCTTGGCAGTACCATCCGTGTTTTGTGTAATCGTGTATGTGTTCGGACGATCAACCAATCGATTAACATGTTGTTGCTTGTTATAAACCATCCTATCCACCTACCTTCCAGTTTACTTCTATGGGAATACTGATAGCTATTTCCCTCTCCGGTTTTGTAATGTTTACGTTATCCTGCCAAACAACCTCGCCTTTAACATCCTTTACTATACGCTTCGTGACAAGACCCGCTTGTTTTGCCTGAATCCGAACGAGAATCGTTATTTTGCTCGGACCCTGACGTGTCTTTTCAAGGATGGCTGGGAACAAGTTACCATCGATTTCGACCTCTGCTTGATGGAAAATCGATTCCAAGGCATTCGTTTGTTGCTTGAGTGCGTAATCTGTTAACATAAATCGTTCTCACCTCCCGCATAAAAAGCCCCACAATCTTGAGTGATACTCTCGTAAGTCTGATAGGTTCCTATTTTGAACTCTAGATGTCCACTTCGTCTTATGACGATTCTCTCTCTGTTAACATGAACTGGGCGCATCTGTTCAAACATATCGTGAAGCATGATCAAATCAATCGGTAGCTGAAGCGAAAATTCAAATTCAATTTCCTTTTTCGAAAAGTCTTCTGTTACTGAAATTAAATCACCAACTGTTTGTCCTAATGACCGAAGTACTGGCATAGTAAATGGGAGTCTCCCCCAGTGTTTCCTTTGAATGTTCTTTCTCCGATCATCAATAGGCATCAGTTGCTTGTTCCCGAAATAAATCCAATCCCATACATCTAACCCCCAGGTTGCTGTCAGGGGTAAAAACTGTTGCTCAACGTCTGAACGTTTTTGAAAATGGGCGTCTAATGCGCTGATTGCACCCTCAAAATGAAGTTCAGCGACTTTATTCTCATACCACTGCTGCGGTAACATGCTTCGGTATCTTTCAGGGATCATACAGATACCACCAATGACAGTGTAGACACAGAATCCGCTGGTACGGTTAGGTTTGCCTTTTCACCGTTTAATGTGTATTCAGTAAAATCACTTACTCCATCCACGAAAAAGAGGGCCCCTAACTGTTGATACACGATAAGGGAACGCCCTTTGAGATATGCTTTAATTAGTGTTGTGATTTGCTCCTTCACTTTCGCAACCTCCACTTCTGGTTGTACAACAAGGCGTACTGAAATAGAGATAGGGAACACCTTCGCAGGAAAGACGTTTAGATCGTGAAGCGCCTTCCGGTTGTCTTCTAGTTTTGTTCGTACTTGCTGAACTAGCTCTGCAGCCGCCGGCTGACCACTTAGGTTCGTAATATATACATCAATCGAATTGTCGTGACGCGCTTTCTCAACAGCTACAGCCCCTCCAACCCCCTCAGTGTTCCGTGCCCACCGTTCGTAGTCAGCGCGCCGACCGTCCCCGTCTTCTGTGCGTGCTCTATCTATCAACCTTTGCTTGTAGGAAATGTCAGCTTCGTCTTTATGTCTTCCGAGTCCGAAGAAGACTCCATTTGCGTCAAGATATTCCCCTTCAGCCCATGGCAGAAATCGCTGTAAAAAGCCATATTCAAATAACTGCTGCTGATCACTAATCTCTTCTGCTAATGGATAAAGCAAATCGTAAAACAGTTCACCCTCTTCTGTCGCAGGTGGAGTTTCACCACGCTCTTTAGCAATGACCGCCATCCGATTTGCTATTCTCTGATAAATCTGGTCAGCCGTCTCCCGAAGTATCGGCATTTCCGGCTTCTCTAACGTTGCCATGCATCCACCTCCATTCTCGTCGAACCACGTATCCCAGCAATCTCCAGATACAAAATAACCCGATTCCCCTCAAAGCGGATATCAAGCACCTCCGCGCGTTCAATCTCACTGTGCGCTTCCAGCGCTTCTTGCACTTGTGCCTTAATCACAGGCAGGGACAATGCAGACCTCATTCGCCCCTTGTCGGACAAAAAATCCACGCCATACCGCTCCGAGTAGATCGCATAACGGAACCGCCGTGTATGGAGGATCTTTTTCACCGTCTCCTCCAAGTACTCTACGTAAGTCGTAGTGCGCAAATATCTGCCATCTGGTCCCTGCCTTAGCTGCTTCGTTTCCCAATCGAACCGATATGTCCACGGAATGGGCAACTCGGTTCCTTGCGCAAATATCTCATCTGTCCCTTGCAACTGCGGAAACATCATTCCACCACCCCAAGCAGGAGGTATTGTTCGTTGTTGCATCGCAGCAGAGCTACTTTTTTGCCCACATCTTCTTGTAACAATCGGGCAGAACGCAGTACAGACAGCTCATACGGCTCCAAGGGTGTCGGGTCCTCATCCAACTTTACAGACAAAGGCGAGAGCGACAAAAGCTTGCCAAATTCCCCTTGGGTGTTCTCGATGCCGTCTTGTGCATGCCCCCGCAGTTTTGCGATAACTGAATGCATCCCTTACGTCCTCCTTTCCAATTGGAGATCCATTGTGTATTGACCGCCCTTCCAACGCGCTTGGCAGTTGGTGACGATCCAATCGGTGATGGATTTATTGTCCTTTTCCATGATTTTGATTAGCCAGCCTGCGCGAAGTCTCGCAGCATTTTCATCCTCGTGCTTGACCGAAATGGAGCGCGTCTTTGGGATTTTGGACAACTCTGCAAGCTGCTTGGCTGCCAATCCAGCTACGTTTTTGTCCTCGCCTGCATCGATGACTTTTTGCATGCGTCCGATTTGTTTGACCAGGCTATCGTTAGATTTCGTTGCACTGCTCACGACCCGATCATCTCGGTAACGCTCTACTGTCACGACGGTGTAAACCTCCTCGATGCTCTCACCCGTCGAACTGCTTGTGAGTAAGCTCGCCTTGAACATCGGAATAATGCTGTTTTTCCCCTCGGGGAGTACCGTCAGCTTGTCTCGCTGGTATTGTACAAAATAGCGGATGCCAGTTTTTTCGTACGCCTGCTCTGTCAGTGATGTAAAGAGGGAAGTATATGATTGGGACGAGATCCTCTCCTTGACCGTAAAACCGAATGCTGGACAGCTAAAATGTATACCTGCCGACTTAATGATTCGTGCAAGCTCTGTCCCTGCATCTCCATCCAGCTTGAGCCTGGAGACTTCGTTTTTTTGCAAATACCAGCCCAACTCATATGCCGTAGCGGATAGATCACCTGTCCGATCATCCCGGTCAAAACGAACGAGCGGGCCATGGAAAAGCTGCTGAGATTCTTTTAACTCCGCACCTGCAAAGAGCATCAAAAAACCCGCCGTTTGTAGCGGCGGGCCTCCCTTGACTTTCACATCACAATTTTGGGCGATTTGTCCCCTGGCCGAGGACCAGGACAACTCGGTAACGGCTGGGGTCAGGTCATAGCGGGTCTGCTCTTTTCCGTAAATGACTTTCATTGCGTCTGCCCTCCGTTACATTCTATTTTCTCTTTCTAGCTTTTCGTGAATCTCTCTTTTCCTATCTTCCAACCTTTTACTGTCTATCCGTGGGGTCGCTTGCTGCTTCTTCGTCTTCTTGGCTACCTTCCCGCTCGTATTCGGGCGAGCTGGCTGCTGTCGCGTAATGACCGCACCCGGGGATAGAAGCTGCGTCTGATTGCTCCACGTAATGAACTCATCTTTGACAAACAACGGTAGCTCAATCGAGCCATGAAAATCGACGTTCTTTCCTTGGAATTTTCCGTCGCATGGCCCGATGAGCACATTCCACGCAAGATCAAGCTCGTCAATAGTCAAAAGGGCTTCTGAACCAGTTAAGCGATCCAATCCGGCAAGCCACTGTCTGGGCCCCTGATAGCCTTGCACCTCGACGTAAGGAGCTGTACTGTCTCCGGGTAGAAAGAAATCAAAGGAGATCGACTTCGGACGTCTGGAAGAGATGCGATTGCCGGACAATAACGTAATCGATGTCGAGCTTTCGATGTCGTTGCCGTAGCCACGAAACTGGATTTCCGCAGGTGTAACCGGAAACGTCAGCCTGTATTTGCCTTGTAGACGGATCATTTCGTTACCCCTCCCCTCGTCTCTATTGCATCCAGCAGGGATCGCTCGATGATGTCCTTGATTCTCTGCGCAACAGATGGATCGCTGAGCATTTTTAACATGGTGGGGATATCTTGCAGTACGCCTTGTACGTGCAGTGGAATCGAAACTTGCGGAATAGCAATGGAGACAGGCTGCGGATTCCCAGGTGAGTTACCAACAGGCGAATGATTCGGAGCAGCAGGACCTGCTTGAATTGCTGGTTTCATAGCTGCAGCTCCCGCAGATGCCACAGGAGTCTTGTTCTGCCACCACGACTTGATCCCATCGTATAGGGCACCACCCGCCGCTGATCCACCCATGCCACCAATAAAGCCACCAACTATCCCCCCGATTGCTGTACCAATCCCAGGTAACACCGAACCAATAACTGCTCCAGTAGCCGCTCCCGCTGCTGCCCCTCCCCAGCCACCGAGTGCTTCTGCCCCCACTTGTGCTGCAGTATCCAGCTTGTTCGCTGAGCCTGCAATAGCTGTGACGCCTAGTAAAGTTCCCAGAAGAGGAACCCTTCTGAGTCCTCCTTTCAGCAATTGTTTCCAGCCACCTTTGCTGCCAGCTTTACCAGTCTCACCATGATTGCCGCCACTCTCTGGTCCGGGTTGATTTCCTACAGAAGAGGGGGTTGGCGCACTGTTTTGATTTTTGTTTTTGCCGTCTGTTTTCTCTGCTTCTTTTTGCGGATTACCGCCACCAGCGTCCGGTTGTTTTTTTCCTGCCGTAGAAGTTGTTGGGGCATTGTTTTGACCTCTGCTCGTTGTTTTCCCCGCTTGTCCTTGAGGACCACCACTATTCGAAGCAGATTTTTCTCCTGTTGGAGGGCGATCCGGAGAATTTTTTTTCTTTGATTTCTTTTTAGAAGAAGGACTTTGTGTGCCATCGCAGCAACAGCCGCAGTCTTTTCCGCCAGTCGCTTCTGGAGGGAACTTTTCTATGGTTTTCCAAAGATCTTTGAATTTTTTCAGCTGAGATGTCGTGTGAACGTTCAAAGCATTACCAAGGAGTAGTAATCCTCCGACAAAAATCACAGTACCTTTTATCGACTCGTTCAAAGAGTTAAACGAGCCCATTACTCCTTCAGCTGCTTTCGTAATCCCTGTATTTATCTCAGACATTTGTTCTGCGTAAAGAGTCGCGATCTCCATGGCCTCGTTTCTCGCCATCGCTTGTGCCTGCCCAGTTTTATAATAAGCATCGTTCTGAGCAGACAGCTGATGCGCATTCACCGCTTCATTCCCGACTTTATATGCGCTCTCTTTCCCCATTTCCGGCACAAAAGCCCCTGTTGCCGTATCATTTACTTCTCGCAGACCCTTCGCCATGTCATCTCCGGCATCGCCTCTCAATGTATCGAATGCACGTTGTTGTAACGTTTGATCCTGGATGCTAGAAAAAGTCATCAGGAGTTTTCCGAGGGCGATATTTATTGTTTCTTTCTCCCCTGTTGCGAGACTTCGATTCAGCGTTGCTATATCTTGGGCGGCCTTGGCCTTTGCATCCTTCTTATTTTGAGCCTTGTAATGCTTCTCAAGGATTGCGGCGAGATCACCATTATCCGACATCTTCATTGCATTCTCATACAACGCACCATACGTTTTAAAATCATTCAAAAGGTTCCCTATAGAGACAAAGGTAGCGGCCATTTTTTCAGGCGTATTCAGCAAATTGCCATTCTGTAGGTTGAAGTGAGCCATAGACTCCACAAATTTTCCAGTCGCGGCTCCCCCTCCCTTGTTGCTTAAATACTGAACGGCATTTGACTGCCTAACGGTACTTTCATTACCCGTAGAAATCTCAATGGAGCTCATCATTTTCATGATGTCATCTTCCGTAAACCGCGTCGTGTATTTCAGCATGCTTGCTTTTTCTGCATACTTTAAACCATTGGATGCATGCACAAGTTCAGCTTTGGCCATGAGGCTGTATGCTTGATCTTTCTTTATATCAGGGTTGAGCTCACGTATGGTTATGGAAGTCTCTTCTATCTTCAGGAGTTGCTCCTTACTTTTGCCACCAGCTTCAAAAAGTGTCTTTTCTCTTTCAGTCGCCTGAGCTTCTTGGGCAACTGAACTCAGCGTTGTTCCAAGAGCCTTTTCTAACAAAGGAGTTAGTGAGCCCTGGAGTCCTTTTGCTAAATCGTCATATTTACCTACTACTCCACTATAAGCATCAAACGTTTCCATCATTGTTCCTGCCATTCTTTCACCTCCTTGTCCTCCCAGATGTCTACACCCAGCAGAACCCGAAAAAAGCCGGGAGACCTATCCCCCAGCCCTTTCCTCATCCTCAGCCTCAATCATCTGACAAGCAAAAATAAACAGCTTCTGCTTGTACAAATCGACTTCGTACTCGAGTAGATCCGACGGGCGGCCTCTGCCTTTTAGAAAAGCGCGGCAAATATGCCAGGCCTCGCCGTCAGATCGGATTAGTTTTTTGCTTCTTCAATGGCTTCTTCTTCCGTTTGGGTCGCATTGACTTCACGGACTGCATTTAGTAGCTTGGTGTAGCCTTCTGGGTTGTCGCGGAAAATTTTCTCGACGAGCTCATACTTGGTGCCAACCTTGTACGCCTTCTTGAGTTCTTCCTGATTCCAAGGGAATTCGTGCTCCGTGGCCTTCACCAAACGAGCATCGTTGTACAGGAACCAATCCGTTTTCTCTCCTTTGTCAGCCATGCGTTCGCAGTCACGCAGCTCGGACAAATTCAGTTGGCGTACCTTCCACTCGTCACCATCGATGGTGACGGTGATTTCTCTTCGCGGAGCTTGTTCATTGGCTTTGGCCAAAAATTTCTCGAGTTTGTTTTTGTTCATATTCAAGCACTCTCCTATTCCGTGTAGGTTGGCAATTCATCTAGGTAGTCTGGCTTCTCGATGGAAATCCCTTTCAGATCGTAGGTCGCGTGATCGTTGCCGTCTGCTTTGGCTTCCCACAGCGTAATCTCGTCTGGGTTCAGCACGATATTGGAAATGCGGACGCGTTCGGAGTTGCCGGCTTCCTTGTCCAGCGTCTCACCGATCAGGAATGGGAGGACTGGGGTCTTGCCTTGCGTCAATTGATCCACGCAGTAGTATTTCAGCGCAGCGTTGGTTGCGGTAATTTTCAATGTCACTTCTACATGCCAGTCGTTGACGGTTTGGATTTTTCCTTTTTGCAGGCGATTCGTGTCGCCGTACTCTACCTTGAGAACCATTTTGCCTTCCAAGGTACCGAAGATCGGGTCTCCGTTTTCATCGTAAATTTGGCAGTTCTTCAGTTTAATATCGCGTGCAATAGCCAATTAAAGCACCTCCCAGTCAATGTCAAAGTATTCGATGGCATCAAGCGGCTTCGCAGACAAGAGGAAGCCACGGCGATCCCCGATGCCATTCTTTTTATCCGTAAATGTCCAGCCCGTATCAATCGCGCCCTGCTGCTCGCGGACGGTCATGTACGCGTTGACGGCAGAGACAAACACTGCGCCGCCCAAATCGTTGTTGCCGAGCTTGCCTTTGTATTTCTTGCCGACTTGGCTGATGTCGTTGACGATCTGATCCAGCGTCATGCTGACACGGATTTTGCCGTAGTCCTCGCGCTCATGTGTCCCCAGAACAGCCAACGTATTGACGGCGCTCTCGAGGATGTACACGTCTCCGTCGCGAGTTGCGATCAGCGTTCCAGAACCGAGCGCACTCAAAATATCCGTGTGGCCCCAATCCTTGAGCGCTTTTTTCAATGGAACGACGACGGCCGTCAGCGATTCATGCGCAGGTGTCGCGGCGATCATACCCGCTACCCATGCGGCCCACTCCAGGCTACCGTATACTTTTCCGTTGTTGTGTTGACCAGCGATAGCAGTGTTCACGACAAACCGGGCATTTTGCGCCACGGAGCGCTCGATGTGCTTCGCCATGTTCTCGTCGTCCGCCGCCTTTCCACCGATTACCAGCGTGCTGAGCTTCTTGTTTTGTGTGCGACGATCGCTCATGAATTGCTTTGCTGCTGCTTGTACAGCCGCATCGTCAAAAGGCAGATACATCGTGTCAAAATCAGCTCCGGACACAGCCATGAACAGCTTGGTAGAGTCAGCTGAGGTAAGCGCTACCGTGCCACTTTTCGCTCCTGTTAGCGCTGTTTCCGGCACGATTGTAACGGCAGTCTCACCCAGCTTTTTCACACGCACATAGTTAGATTGGCTCGTTTTTGCTGCCAGCTCATTCGCATCCGCAAACGAAAACTTCTCCGTTTGCAGCGGGCCTGTTACCTGAAGTTCTTTTTTACCTGGCTCGGACGTCGAGACTGTGATCGTAACCTTCAGCTCGTTACCTACCAACCCCGGATACAGAGCCTCGACTCTGATTGCATCGGCTTGCTCATACGCTGCTTTTGTGGCTGTGCCATTCGTCATGCGGTACGCGAGAATCGTCGCCCCGCCTTCTGCTGCCAGCTCCACGGTATCGACCTTGCCAAATGTCTGGGCAATTCGCTCTTCAAAGCTCCCCAGCTTGACCAGCTCATCTGGCGCACCCCACTCCGCTTGATACGGTACCAGTACGACACCGCTCTTCGGTACTACACGTTCTTTTGCTTTTGCGATCAGTTCGACCGTTACACCCGGACGTTCACGTTGAATGGTCATGCTTACACCCCGCCTTTGTATTTGGTCAGTCGGCTCTTCACTTGTCCTTCTGCCAGTAGTTGATCATCTGCTTCAGAAAAAAGAGCACCTACTACCTCGAACCGTTCGGCTCCAAGGTAAGCGGCGCTCTTGATCCACTCTTGTTTGGTTTGCACAAGCTCTGGGGCCTGTGCTTGTTGTTCTTTTCGTGCCACTATGATCGGACCCCCTCTACATCAAATTCGTTGATTTTTTCTGTGACTGCTCTCTGCACCGCCACGTTGTAGGTGAACTGGAACGCGATTTCCGTCCGGTCCTTTTTATCCCGCCAAATACGCAAGGTAGAGCTGTCGATCTCGATGGACAATCCAGACGTCTTACCTTGATAACTGAACTGCCTTTGGCGAAGAAGCTCACGCAGCGGTTCGGCTGAAAGCGGCTGGTAGACGCCCGCTACCTTTGGATAGTGGAGGACGATGGCTGCTTCTGAGACCACCTGATAGGAAGTGAGGCTTCTTCCTTCTTCACGGACCCCTTGCGTCAAAAGAAACGCGATAGGGGGTTGGAATCGCTGCGCCATCCAGTCGTCCACATTCACAACAGTAGACAGCTCTGGATACGCTTCCTTCACCAGTTCAATGAGAACAGCTAGCTCACGATCCATCAAGCTTCCACCTCCCATACTTGCGGTATTCTCGTCTGTCTTCGTCACATGTCTCTTCCCCCCACTATTTCACTTCATTTGGCAAGGTATCCACGGCAAATACCCGCCGAGCAGGGAGCGAGTAGCCTTTGGCTTTGACTCGCAACATCGTGTGGCGTCAATTGCCGTTTTCCCCGCTCGCCGGACATTTGAGTCGGTGGCGTACATAAAAAGCCACCCGACAGCTTCATCGGATGGCTCGTATCTCTCTTACTTGTTTCGCTTGACTCAAGTATAACCGATTTGAAGGAAAAACCGGGAAAATGACCCGATGTGTCAGGAAGTGTCAACCTTTGTCAGCCTCAACATATTTGTGAAAATAAAAAGAAGCTGTCATCATCAGACAGCTTCATCTATTAAGCCGGGCTTTGTTTTTCATCATCCAGTCTGCTGTACCTGATCGCCATACATCGCCCATGCCATCTTCATCACAGCACTGCGCTTGATTTCATAATACCGCTGTCGGGACACACCGATTTCTTTGGCAATCAGATTGTTCTTGTCGCCATCCAGCAAAGCTTCGACTACCAACCGTTCCTGCTCTCCTGGAATCGTCTCAACCGCTTTGTTGATCCGCTCGATTTTATCCTGCAAATTTTGTAGCCTCTTCCATTTCCGCTCCCGGCGTACAACCTCTGCGTGCGTCTTATCACCATTGCTGCCTTTTCCTTTCGGCATCCCTGCATCCAGTCCGTACTGTGCGACCATTCCTTCCCCTGCTTCACGCAAAAAACGCTGGATACGCACGATCTCGATCTGCATGTAATTGTAGTCGCGGATTTCTTCCTCCGCCTTTTGTAGAAAATCTACGATGGGTGCTTGCTCGCTCGTCCGGGCAAAACCTTCTTTTCTTGTGGATACTGTCTTTTGCTGCCCTTTTATCTCTTGATCCCGCATGTACTTGTCCCACTCCGGGCAAGAATCGATTTTTCCTACGTGCTTATCATGAACCTGGCAATGTGATTTCTTTCCCCAGCACGTTGCCGGACACACCTCGCATACTGCTTCCATGAAAACATCTTTGCTGATCAAGGTACTATTCCCCCTCGGTCATATATATGAAGTCCGTATGATTGCTTATCGGTTTTCGTTGAGTCTTGCATCTTTTCTTAATCTTTGAGACAAACCGATCTGTCCGATAATGACTCCGACCAATAAAACAACTGCTCCGATTAATGCTGCTTCTATCATTTCGTACGTATCTCCTTTGCATGGTCATTTTCTTGTATAATGAAAGGGGGCAAAGAGGATACTCACCAGTTGTATTCTTTGCCCCAAGCAATTAATGGGGATTCCGATCGTCAGTCGGGGTCTCCTTTTTTTCCTGCTGCTCTTTCTTTTTCTCTTTGTTTGCCTTTAATTGCAGATTGAACAGATTATTGATCCGAATCTGCAAATCCACCTGCTTAAACGTGACGATTAGAGCAAGGAAGCACACGACCACCGCGAGAACCTGAACATAATCAATCGTCATCATAGCATCACTTCTCCACTACGGATCGCCTCGAGCATCGCCGTTTTCATTTCTTGCATGCTCTCTTCGCGAGGTAGTTTGATAAAGGAAGCAAGGTACTCCATGTCAGGAAGCAAAAAGTCGAGGATCGTCAGTACCGCCCGATTGTCCCCTGACTGTGCTTTTTGGAGGATCAAGCTGAACGAGTCAGCTTCTCGGCCAATTGGCGCAAATATTTGTTTTTGCATTTACTCACTCCTTGTCTGGTCATATTCAGTTTTTGGGCTACCTGTTCTTCTGTCATTCCTTGAATAACGACATGCTTGATAATGATCCGGGCTTTTTCTGGGAGCTGCATCAACACCTCCTGAACATACAGGTTGGACAGATTATCCTCCATCGTTTCCGTTCCCCGCATCCCTTCTTTGATCACCGTCTCCCTGCACAAACGCTTCTTGGCGGCGTATTGCAATCGCCAAGCAATCCTTTTGAGCACCTTTCTGCAATGCTCTTTTAACTGCTCATCTGTCATATGCTTCACCTTCTGTCTTTTTCGAACATCCAACCGAAAATAGGAACACTCGTTCTCTTTGTAGTACAAGTATCTCATACTATGGTAATAAGTTCAAGTTCTTTCTACCAGATTTTTGGAGATGATTTCTCCGGTTAAACTTCTGCATAAATTCCAAATAAAACATCAAAAAACACGATCCCCAGTGGAGATCGTGCCTATGTAGAAGTATGAAATTATCCTTACACAACGGATGTTCCCACTCGATAAAAGTACAAAATTTCCATACTTTTCGAGCTTTATCTGTCCATCACACAAAAAACACGATAAAAATAAAAAAGCAAGCTCCTCTCTCATTCACAACAGAAGAGCTAGCCTGCTTTTTTATCTTTCGCACTTTTTTAATCCCAAATATTCGGTCGTTCAACGCCCATCGTTCTCATATAATCCAGCAGTTGACCGGTATGTACCGACTCATGATAGGCGATTCGGAGTAGCATGTCTCCAAGTGTGCGGACATAGCCTACATCGGATCGATCAATGCGGATACTCTCCAAATCGCTCTTGGACAACCCTCTGACGAAGCGGAGAAACTCTTCTCGATATGGCTTCGCAAAGGCCAAATCTTCTTCTACGGTCGAAAACTCTTTGGTTTCATACGGATTGGGAATGTCAGACAGGGCAGCGCTTCCCCGTTGGATCAAAATCTGGTGATACAAAAATTCACCCTCCATGACATGACGAATCATTTCTCCGCACGTAAACGCTTTATCGTCAGGCTTCCATTTTAGCATATCTGTAGGGATTGCCTTCCACACCTTGATGCTTCTACGCCTTACTTCCTCAAAGTTTAAGATTAAGAGATCATTTTCGTTCATGCCATTCTTCCCTCCCCGTAAGCTCGTCCTAATTTTTTTGATAGAGATCACAAGTCGCTACGTGATCATTGACCATGCCAACTGCTTGCATAAAGGCGTAGCAAATGGTTGAACCGACAAAAGTAAAACCGCGCTTTTTCAAGTCCTTGCTCATTTTGTCGCTGATTTCGGTAGAAGCAGGCACATCCTTCATTTCCTGAAAATGATTATGAACCGGCTTCCCGCCTACAAACGACCAAAGATAGCTGCTAAAAGACCCAAACTCCTCCACAACCCGCAAATAGGCCTGGGCGTTCTTCACGACGCCCCGAATCTTCAGCCTGTTTCGAACGATGCCTTCGTCTGTCAGCAATTGCTCGATTTTGGCTTCATCGTATTGAACGATTTTCTCCGCTTCAAAGTTATCAAACGCTCTTCGATAATTTTCCCGCTTCTTCAGGATCGTGTACCAGCTCAGTCCGGCCTGTGCGCCTTCCAAATTCAAATATTCAAAGAGCAACCGATCCTCATAGACAGGAACTCCCCACTCGTGATCGTGATAATCCATATAAATAGGGTCCTGATTCACCCAGCCGCACCGATTCATGCAAAGAAACCTCCTTCACGAAATACGAACGTATATTCTTATATAAAGAATATATAATCATTGGGTATTCTGCAAGTTTTTCTTCACAAAAAAAGACCTCATCCATTTGAGGTCTCTCAGCAATCAAGCAGTTAAAATAATTGGCTTCCCCTTCGTTACAACGATGGTGTGCTCGTATTGCGCTACGTAACTCTTATCAGGCGTAATGAGCGCCCAACCGTCCCTGCCATCATCCACATATTCCGTCCCCGTTGAGATGAATGTTTCTATTGCCAACACGAGACCTTCTGTGAGCAAGCGTCTTTCCTTTTTGTCATAGTAATTCAAAATGTAAGAAGGCTCTTCATGCAAGCTTTTGCCGATGCCATGGCCCGTAAGGTTTTTGACGACTGTAAAGCCCTTTTTCCTGGCCTCCTGGTGAACAATGCGACCAATTTGGCTTAGCTTTGATCCCGCCTTTGCTGCATCCAATGCCTTGTACAGCGACTCCTCTGCGCATTCGCATAAGGATTGCTTCTCAGGCTCACCTTCCCCTACAACAATTGAAGCACCTGTATCGGCAAAATAACCATCCAGCTCCGCCGAGACATCAATATTGATGATATCGCCATTTTGCAGAACTGTATCATCAGGGATGCCATGCGCAACAATGTGATTGACACTGATGCATGTATGCCCTGGAAAATCATACGTGATATTCGGTGCAGACCGCGCTCCGTACTTTGCCAAGATCTCTCCGCCAATCCGGTCGAGTTCTTTTGTTGTCACGCCTGCCCGCACTGCTTTGAGCATCGTCTCCCGCGCTTCTGCCACAATGCTACCGATCCGCTTCAAACAAATCAAATCATGTTCATTTTGAATCGACATATGTTGCCCTCCTGTCTACGAATGTAATGATTCCTCTTATCTATTCCTACATTGGAACATTTTTCATCGCCAATCGCAACCTGTCGAAAGAACAAAGAACCCCAGAAGCGCCCTCTGCGACCCTTATCTAGCTTCACCCCAGTCTCTCTACCAAAAACCAAACGACATTCGAAATGAGCAAAGACTGTCCGATTCCAAAACTGAATCCTGTAAAAAAACGCAGCTTGTTATTGCTTGTTCGCCACTTCCAATGTTGGGTAAAGCCATCAATCAGCATGGGCAATAAAAGCAGTCCAATCAAATAGTAAGAGGTCACGATATGCATTCCTGCAAAAACAGGCGCCGGCAGGTATCCAACTAGGATCGAAACACACCTGGCACATAGGGGCATTTTCTTACCACCGATAGAAAAGGAACGATCTGCTCGTCGATGACAGGGAATCCACTGTGTATTGATCATCATCAGCTCCCTCAATCTGGCTTGCAATCGCAATCTGGTGTATCACAATCCGGACAATCAACGGGAAGATAGCTGCAATCTGGCGAACCATTTTTACGCTTTTTCCGGTTTGTCGAATAATAGAGGATCATGCTAATGAAAACGAGAAGACCAAGTATGAGCAAGACTCCTCCTGTAACATAGTCCCCTTGATACAGAAATACGCCTCCCGCAATCCATGTGATCATGCAAAGCGTTAATCCAACAAAAAACAGATACACCCTCTCCCTTCCTTTCTTTCTTTCTTTCTTTCTTTCTTTCTTTCTACGAGAAAGAGTATCTGTAGTTTCAACTGTGCGTGACGATCAGGCGTGAAGTCATCGACCCTGCTGATTTGTTATAGCGTCCACATATTTATACCGCTCTGTACGTGCGGATGTAAGCCGATAAAAACAACATCCCTTCTCTTTATTTGAAATTGCTTTCGCATTTGTCTCACTTGCGTAAGAACAATACTTAGCTTCAAAAAAGAGAAGGGAATAGTAGGAAGATGAGATGAACGTTTCTATTCTAAGCGTTTCGTTTTCTCCGCAGTTGATAATAGGTCACAGCCAGTGCAAGCGCCAATACCGTTCCTTTAATAATGTCATACGCGTAATACGGCAGATTGAGCATCGTCATGCCGTTGAGCAGCACCCCGATCAGAATGGCTCCCACAAATGTACCGAACACATTTGGCTTCCCTGCTCCAAAAACGGAGAAGCCTACAAAAGCAGCCGCTACTGCATCCATCAGCATGGAGCCGCCGCTACTCACCTGCCCGGTACCGATCCGCGCTGCCAAGAGCATCCCGCCCAAGCCCGCAAAAAGAGCAGAAAGCACATAAGCCAAGGTACGATAGCGATTCACAGGAATCCCCGACAGACGGGCTGCTTCCAAATTACCACCTGTCATGTACAGCATCCGCCCCTGTCTCGTATAGGTCAGGTACACATGCGTAATTGCGACAAGTAAAAACGTCAGGATAACCGGAACAGGAACGGAGAGAATTTCTCCTTGGCCCAGCCACAGGAACCATTCCTGGAATTTTCCCGGAGCCTGTGAGCCGTCTTGCATCGGCATGTTTGCGTAGATCGAGTAACCTTGGGAATACGTCATATGAATGCCGTTGACGATGTAGAGCATCGCCAGAGTAGCCAGCAAATCAGGAATGCGGATTTTCACGACCAGAAAAGCGTTGACCAGCCCGACGAGCAAGCTGAGTACAATCGGAACAACCAAAGTCGTGAAGACTCCTTGTTCGTACCAAACCATCATCGAAGCAGAAACGACCGTGGTCAATGAAACCGTCGATCCTACAGACAAATCAAAGCCTCCGACAATCAGCGAGAACGTAACGCCTATCGCGACAAATGTCACAATCGAGATGGAGCGAAGAATATCCGTCAGGTTGTCGTACGTGAAGAAATACGGGTTGGTCAGACTGAATAACAACATGACAATGACGATGACTGCAACCGTTCCGTATTTGTAAACAAAATCAAACAAGCTAAACTTTTTATCTGCCACGTTACTCACCTCCGCTTGCGTAGTACATAATCAGCTCTTGTGTTGCTTCCTCGCGACTCAATTCCTTCACGATCTTGCCCTCGAACATGACGAGAATCCGGTCTGCGATCCCGATGACTTCCTGAAACTCACAGGAGAAATACAGGACGCCCTTTTTCTGCTCGGCAAGATTTCCAATCAGGCGGTAAATATCGCTTTTCGCTCCGATATCCACTCCTTTTGTCGGCTCGTCAAACATAAAGAGGTGAGCGTTTGTATCCAGCCATTTGCCGATCGCGACTTTTTGCTGGTTTCCGCCGCTGAGAAAACCGACCAGCTGCTTGATGTCGGCTGTTTTTACCCCAAGGCGCTGCACCAGCTCTTTTGCGTTAGCCGCTTCCGCCCCTCTTTTGATAAAACCGAGCCAGGACTTCTTTTTCAACGAGGCGACAGACAGGTTGTTCTGCACGGACTCCTCTACGAAAATCCCTTCTTTGCGCCTTTCCTCCGGGACGAGTACGATTCCGGCATCGACGGCGTCTTTTGGCGAGCGCAGCTGGATACGTGTTCCATGCAAGCGAACAGCTCCAGCCTTTGCCTCATCCGCACCGAAGAGCAGTCGGGCGAGCTCAGTCTTCCCTGCCCCGACTAGACCGACGACGCCCACGATTTCTCCCTCTCGAACCCGCAAGTCGACACCGTGTACCTTGCCGCCAGCCACACCAGACGCCTCAAAAATCGTTTCGCCAATCGGCACCGCAAGCTTCGGGAACTCCTCGTCGAAGCTTTTGCCCAGCATGTTAGCAATCACTTCGTCCATATTGGTCTTCGCCGTCTCTGTGGTCACAACATGCTGTCCATCGCGCATGATGGTGATCCGATCACAGATTTCAAAGATTTCCGGCAGGCGATGGGAGATATAAATGATCCCGACTCCAGCTTTTTTCAACTGCGCAATGATTTGAAACAGCCGTTCGCTCTCCTTCGTGCTCAACGGCGCTGTCGGTTCATCGAAAATGACGTATTTCGCCTTTTGAACGGTCGCCCGTGCAATCAAAATCAATTGCTTTTCCGACAGCGTACATTCTTCGACGAGCATCCTCACCGGAATGGAAAAGCCGAAGTTTTTTAAAATCTGCTCCGTTTCGTTGTACAAGCTCTGCCAGTTGATCAGTCCCTTGGTTTTCGCCTGGACGAGTTGGTCCGCCAATATGTTTTCGGCGACACTCAAATACGGGATCAAGGCGGTGTCCACTTCCTGATATACACATTGAATGCCCTGTGCTTTGGCGTCCTGCGGAGATTGAATCGACACGGCCTGTCCATCGATGGTGATCGTGCCACCATCTGCCTGATACGCTCCCGTGAGAATTTTCATGAGGGTACTCTTTCCCGCACCATTCGCTCCGAGCAGTGCGTGAACCTCTCCTGCGCGCACCTCAAAATCGACGGATCGCAGGGCAGGAACCCCAGAAAACTGCTTCGCCATCCCTTTCATCTGCAATGTGGACATGTTTCACACCTCCTGTTAACCTGCGTGTTCCCACCTCTATAAGGAAAAATCCCGTTGACGGATACAGCTCAACGGGAAAAGCCAATTTGGTTCTTACTTGCCCCACTCTTGTACGTATTGGGACAGGTCGCCCATCGTTACTTTTTTATCCTTCGGCAGGTCTTCTTGTTTCACCAGCACTGGGTTCAGCTTCACGTTGTCTGGCACTTGCTCGCCTTTGATTTTTTGGAACACGGTTTGGGCATGGATGCGTCCGATATTGGATGGGTCTACCGCTGCCGTCGCTGCCCACGGAGAGTTTTCTGCCTGAATCATTTGCAAATCCTCATCGCTCAAATCGATGGAGTATACTTTGATTTCCGTACGTCCTGCTTGTTGGATGGCACGTGTCGCCCCTTTGGCAAATTCATCCCAAGCCGCCCATACTGCTGTGATGTCGCCTTTATTCGGATACTTTTTCAAGATCGCTTCCATCTGCGTTTGTGTATCGAGAGCCGTATTGTTGGTTGCAGAACCGAATGCCGCAATTTCTTTCAAGTCCGGGTATTTATTCTGGAAAGCTTCGTACGTCACTTGGCGTTTTTCCATGGGCGCAAAACCAGCTACCCAAACTTTTACGATGTTGCCTTTGCCGTTTGTATCAGCCGCCAGCTTTTCCAGGCTCAGCTCTGCCAACTTGTTGTCATCCTGCGCCACAACTGGCACACCCGGAATGTTGATGTCTGTATCAAACAGGACAACCGGGATTTTTTTATCCACGGCCTTTTGCGTGCCCTGCTGCAACGCTTCTGCCGTACCATGATCGATCAGAATACCATCAAACCTTTGGTTCACAGCCGCATCGAGGTTGGACGCCATTTTTGCCAGATCGGTATCTGCGTTGAATACGGTCAACTCGCCCCCGTTTTTCTCCACCTCTTTCTTCACGCCATTGATATATTGAGCGGAGAACGTCCCTACATTTTGGCGCATGATCAGTGCGATTCTCTTTGCCTTCTCTCCCGAAGCACCGCCGTTTGTACTGCCGGTTCCCGTTGTTGCCCCGCTGCCGCATGCCGTCACGAGAACAGAAGCTGCCAAAACAAGTGATGTGATCAGACCGAGTTTCTTTTTCATTGAGATGCTCCCCCTTTTTTCTTTTTAAAACAGATAACAAGATGAAATTTTTTTGTTTCCCCTCAATCGATTGAAGCTTCTTTTGATTTCACTTTCAAAAAGGAATAAAACTTCGTAGAAGAAGCGCATTTCCAGTCCAAGCGCCTCTGGAGCCCATCTCAGCTTCGGAAGAAATGGCGGGGAATTTCAGCTTCATTTATGAAATCCTTCCTGAACCTTCTGCGTTTGAAGCGCTCCCGCCATTTCTTCCGAAGCGGACAGTCTTCACTCACAGCGGGGCGGAGGCCGAAGCGTAGACTGGAAATGCGCTTCTTCCCCACGACAGCTACGCAAAAAATCCTCTTTCACAGAGAAAGAGGACAAAAATCGACAAGATTCTCGCCTCTTATCTGTCAGGTATTCTACCTGTTGGAGTTAGCACCTTGGCTCGAAAGAACGCATTCTCTCGTGCTAGGTTGCCGGGCTTCATAGGGCCATTCCCTCAGCCTTCTCTTGATAAGAGTAGTTTCTATTTTCAAAACGTTTGTATAAGTATATACAGAATATAATCTGGCAATTACCTATCTGTCAACTAGGTTTACCGAAAGAATTTTCTTGATAAATATTCCAGTTTCTTCTGTAACATCAAGAGGGATTTTGTTGTGTCTTGTCGAATTATCGTAGATTGATACAAGCCTAGCAAATATTTGCGATGGGGATGCTACATGAGTCTATTAAAAGAAGTTATTCTTCAATGGTTTTTCGCCATTATCCCGTTTGTGTTTTTCAACATTTATTACCGTGACAAAATGAGGAACTACAGCCGTTCCTTTATTGCCATCACCAGCTCAGCCTGCATGTTTCTCGCGATGACCTTCGCCCCGAGTGTGACGAATGGCATGTTTTTTGATATCCGACATGTCATCATATTTTTCGGACTAGTTTATGGCGGAGTCGAGATTGCCCTGCTCCTTCTGATTGAAGCCTTGGTTTATCGGTACTACCTTGGTGGCGAAGGAACATGGGTTGCCTTGCTGATCCTTACAGTCAATTTTGTCTTGTCACTCTTTTTGTATCGACACTACAAAGCCAGTTATCGGAAAACACTGTATCTTTTTATGACGAGTGCGATTTTTTCTACGGTTGCTTTAGGGACTACTTATTACTTTTTTCCCACGTATGTAACTCAACACCTCGTTTACTACACCATAGCGATTCCTATTCAAAACTTTTTCGGCCTCTGGTTATTAATGTCGCTTTTCAGCAAATGCGTTTCGGATAAGGAGCTGTTTATCCGCCACGCGCAAAACGAAAAAATCCAGACGATGAGCCATGTTGCTGCATCGCTTGCCCACGAGGTTCGCAATCCGCTGACAGCAGTCAAAGGCTTTTTGAAATTAATACAGGAATGTCCGGAAAATTTGGTAAAAGTCGATCAATACATTCGCATCAGTCTTGATGAAGTCCAACGCACAGAAGCCATTTTAACCGAGTACCTTGCGATTTCCAAGCCGCTCAAGGAACGACATGAGATCATTAATCTTAGCGAGCATTTGCATGCCATCCGCGAGGTGATGCTCCCCTTTGCCAATATGCATAACGTGGAGCTTACGTTGCAAGATTTTGAGAGACCTGTGACGATCAAGGCCAATCCAGACGAGTTCAAGCAAGTGTTGGTGAATTTCATCAAAAATGCTATCGAGGCGTGCTCGGATATTTCGGACGGAAAAGTCTCCCTGGACTTGCTCATCGAGCGAAACAAAGCCCTGTTGGTCATCAAGGATAACGGCGTCGGCATGGATGCTGGACAGATTAGCCGTCTCGGAACGATTTACTTTTCTACGAAAACAACTGGGACCGGTCTGGGATTGACGTATTCCTATCATGTCATTCATGCGATTGGCGGAACGGTCAATGTATCAAGTAAACCACGAGTAGGAACCAAGTTCACCATTATGCTCCCGTATAAGGCACAGTGACTTCATGCAATTTTGCAGAGGGACTGTGCCTTTTTCCATTCGATCGCTAATGATGCAACGGGGGTACTTGTGGTTCTTTTTTGTTTTTCAAGGAAAACTGCAATTCATTTTGGCGATTGATCGTCGCGAGAAAGACTTGTTCGGACGCGATCCCCTTTTTCTTTAATTCGTGCGCAAGCCATTGCTCATCGCGTTTCCGGTATGACAATACATCTGGATATATCTTGCCTTCCACAATGAACGGCAGCGACATTCCCGCTGAAGAAGTATGGATGCCCAAATCTTGTTTCGTTACGACCTGCTGTTCTACTTTTTTGAGCACAGTCAACCGACCGTTTGCCTCGATAATAGCCAAATCAATCTTTGTCAGGTCAAAAATATCTTTTTCTCGAAGCATATGGAGGACATTATCGAGCGAGTAGCGGATTTTTTTCAAGTTTTTGATGTGAAAAACCCCGTTGTGGAAAATGACGGTCGGTTCAAATGTAACCATTCTGCCAAACCAGCGAAAGACAATAGACAACTGCGATACGATCCGTTGCAAGATCCCCAATGTCACAATCGCTACTGCAATTGAAATATGCCGGACATCTGGCTCTGCAATGTCAGCTCCTGCCACTGACCCCAAAGTAATAATGATAATAAAGTCAAAAACAGGTAGCTCCCCAATCGAGCGCTTGCCCATGAATAAGGTGATGATCAGTAATAAAGGAATAATCGTACATACGCGCCCGATGACGATCATGGTTTCTCCGAATCCTTCCACGTTTGTCCCTCCCTCACGCTTTACTATGCAATTTCTGGGAAGGCATTATGCAAAACAAAGCACCAGGAGTCTCCCCCTGGTGTCTCTCATTATTGGAGTGGCAGCCATTCTCCCGAAATGGCATCCACATCCCCATTGCTTTTCAGTATTTCTGCCGAATAGACTAAGACTGGTTGCTCTTGAATCTTATTGTAATTGTTATCAAGAGGGAAGACATAGCGAGGACTGAGCGGATGATGTTGGAGATAAACCTGCGCTGCCTCTCCCGGTGAAATCACCTTGGCCACATCTGCGAAGCTCTCCTGCTCATGAGGGAATGTCAAATTCACCCCGATAATTTCTCCTGTCTGCCCGTCGATCATGACCTTATAATACTGATCCGGTACCATTACGCCGTTTATTTCTCGGACAAAGTTCAATTCAACCTGTCTGCCCATCACATACACTTGCTCCTGCATCCGCACCGTCTTCACCCGTGAATCCAAATACGGCTCCAAAAACAAGATCGCTCTCTCCTGCAATTCTGCGACGGTACGTGTCGGATCACCTTCTCGCAGCTCAGGATAAGATATCTTGAACGCTGCTGCCCGATTGTTGACAGTAGTCAGCCGCATGGATCGCTCTCCTTTTTTGGCCTGGTATTCCCGTTCGTTGTCTCCCAGCATATATTCAGGCACATTACTCCCCATAAATGTGAAGCCCTCCACCTTCTGACCGAAGAACTCCATGGCAGCCGCAGCCTCTTTTGCCGATGCAACCATTGTCTTCTTGCCTCCGGGCTTGACGGCAATGCTGTCGCGAAACGACTCTCCACGCCACAAGGTCGTTTTCACTTCCTTGCCAGTACGAGCGTCGAGATACCCGGAGAAGCTCTCCCTGTAGCGAAGAACGTAGTCCACGTCCTTCTTCCCAACTCTCTCATACGTCAGCTGCATGACTTCTGCAAGTCCGCTCTCTATTTTCTTCGGAGAAGGCCTCTCAGCTATTGGAGGAAACTGCCCAGCGTCCAGATTCATTCCGGTTGAATCCCCTGAATTGATATAGCGAATATCCCCGACATCGCTCATGCCAATCACATAGTTATCTCCTTCTACCTGCACGTCATTCACATAGCGTTGCAAGCGGACGGCTTCATGCGAAACGGTATCTGTTCCCTCTTGCCCATCTACTTGTTCGATCCGATACTGTTCCAGATTTTTGCCCAGGAACGGTTCCATAAATGCCTTCGCCTGTTGCTCTATTCTCTCCTTGGAAAGCGTTCCTTCGACTTTCTCTTGCCCTGGAATCTTCTCCAGATCGAATCCGAGCAAGAGCCCGCTTTTGGCGTCCAGCTTCGCTCTGGCATATAGCGACACTTCTGTTCGTTCTTTGTTGCTGAACATGCGAAAATCTATGTCGTACACCTCTCGAGGAGCTTTCGCTACGTAGACCCTCTTTTCCGATTCCCGAAAAGGAGGATATTTCTCGTACAGCTTTTCCAGTGTTCTGATTGCTGCTTGGCTTAGCTCGCTTTCTGTTATTTCTGTCGAGGAGAAGGAGCGGGGAACCAAATGCGCTTGTGATTCAACCCGAGATTGCGTGAACATCTCCGGGGTTACACCCATCATCCATACTGCTGCTGCCACCGTTGCAGCGGAAACCGTCCATGTCGCCAGCTTGAGGACGATTCTTTTCGAGCGATTCGTTTTGGTGCGCGCCCGTTGCACCAGCTTTGCTTCCAGCGCTTCGACGAATTCGCTCCTTGGCTCCGCATCCTTTGACTGAGGAAGAGCCGCGAAGAATTGCTCGTCATTTGGAGTATTCATTGGCCAACCCTCCTATCCAGTCGACATGCATAACTTTTTTGAGTTCTTTTGTTGCTCGGTGAAAATCTACACGGACTTTGGCTTCGCTTGTCCCGAGGATTTCTGCCGTTTCCCGAATGCTGTAGGCCTTGATGCCGCGCAAAATCAGTACATTCCGATGATGCGGCTTCATTTTTTGCATCGCCTGCTCAATTTCCAGCTGTTCTTCCTTGGAAACCAGCTCCGCTTCCGGCCTTCCCAGAAGAGAAGGCAGCCCTTTTAACAATTCCATGCCAAAAAGCGTTTGCACCCGCCTCTTCCGGTAATCATCGATGGCGACATGCTTGGCAATATGCAAAATCCATGTCTTCACACTGGAACGCTCTTCATATCTACCCAAAGCGTTCAAGACTCGGATAAACACTTCCTGCGTCAAATCCTCCGCATGCTCGCGCTTCCCCGTGAAGTAGTAGAGATATTGATAGACATCACGGTAGTGCTCACGATAGATCGCTTTAATCCGCGCTTCGTAATCGATTGTGTCCTGCACTGGATTTCCTCTCCCTGCTCCCTACCTGATAAATTGACCGGTAACCGCGTCAACCTTTCCGTTTCTTTCTTTTGGCTCATAAACAAGGACAGGTGTTGCCTGGTATCGCCCGTTAAGGGAAGGAAATACGTAGCTCATTGTAAGCGGATTAGCTTTTAACAATGCTTGTACGGCTTGCTCGGGCCCTACGACATTTGAGGCATCATCATAGGATAATTTACCAATAGTTACTGGTAAACTGGCGGATACAATGTCTCCCGTATGCATGTCAACTTTTACTGAATAGCCCTGTCCTTCAACCATAATCCCTTGGTGTACAGGAGAAAATAGAAACGTTTGCTTGCCTGCTTCTCTATTAATCATTTGTGGCACCAGCTCCATTTGTGGTACCAGCTCCGTTACCTCTGCGTCTACAAATGGTTGCAGAAACGCCACTGCTTTTTCCTTGGCAGCTGCCTCTGTGATCACTTTCTGCTTTGGTGGGTTTTCAATTACATGGAAGTACGCAATCTGATCATTCATTGTCCTTACCGAGAACTTTTTGTTGCCAACCACGGCATCATACTCCTTTTCCCCTGCAAGAACTGGCGCACCTTTGGTCATTTGAAACCCGATTCCTTCGGGCAATGGAATAAAAGTGGAGAGTGCGGTAGCTATCTCCTCATTGGTCTTGGCGAAGACCCGCTGGTTTCCAGGCGTTACCGTAATTGGTTTCCCGTACTTATTTTTCGTGGTCCATCCTGACTCTACCTCGGCTCCTGATCGTGCATCCAGATATCCAGAAAAATTCAGGCTGTAGACTGGGCGGAAGCCAGCGCTTATGTCTTTTGCTTTTTGCTCATAGTTGAGGTGGAGCATGTCTTCTAATTGTTTGCTGATTTCGTCTTGATTCTTAACCCCTGACGGAGCGGGGAATTTACTTGTGTCCATCTGCAATCCTGTTGTGTTTCCTGCGTTTATATAGTCTAGCTCGCCTACTCCATTGATCGCTACTACGTAAAGATCGTCTTTTACCGGAATTTGATTCACAACCCGAACGAAACGCACATTTGCCACGGCCTCTGCACCCTCACCATCAACTATTACCTCGTCTATTTGGTATTGCTTGATAGCGTCACCGATGAAATTCTTCAGAATACTTGGCGCTTTTTCTTTTCCCATCGCTTCCGTAGGACGTGCAGTCGGTTTCTTTTTGGGAATGTCGTGTGCAGAGAAGAATAGCAACATACCGTTGTTTGCATCGATTTTGGCATCCGCATACAGGGATACTTCCGTCCGCTCCTTGTTGCTGAAGATGCGGAATTGGATCTGGAAGACATCTCGCTCCTGATTGTTACGCGAAATGGTTTTTTCCGCATTTTTTAATTCCGGGTAGTGTTTGTTCAGCTTGTCTACGGTTTTTTGAGCTGCTTTGCTCAATTGGGGTTGTGTTGATTTAACTGCCGCGGCTTGTACAGTTACTTGTGGTTGTGTAATCCACAATGGACTTGAGAAGAGCAAAGCAGCAGCTCCTACTGTGATCATCAGCTTTTTGGTTGCATATGGTTTCATTTTGAATTTCCTCCTGGCTTTCACTTTTTATGTTCTTAGCCCAATAGTCGAAAGCAGAAGGGAAATGTTACAAGGAAATGAAAATAAAAAAAGGCCAGTCAAGCCTTTGACAGGCCGCCTAGCCGTTGCGAGGTTTTGAGAGCGACATCCTTTACCCGTTCAATCAAATACTGGAGTCGTTCCTCCTTCAAATCATACGTGACAATTCCAATGCTTAACGCCCCGATTACCTTTTGGTTGTAATCAATCACCGGTGCTGCGACAGAAGCCGTGTTTTCCGTCCGCTCCGCAAAGCTGACCGCATGACCAACACCTCTGATCTCCTGGAGCTTCTCCATAAAAGCAGGCACCTGCTCTTCACCCACGAGCTGGACTACCGTTTGTCTGGCTTCTTCCACAGGCATGTGGGCCAACACGACTTTATTGGCCGCACCGATATGCATCGGAATCCGCAAGCCCAACTGGTCGTAGATGCGGATATTGTGCTGACTGTCTACGCGTTCGACGACAATGGATTCGAGTCCGCTAGGCTGACTAAAATAAACACTTTCGTTCACTTCTCTGGCGAGCTCCTCGATCATCGGCTTGATCACCTTCCGATAATCGATCCGATCGAGCACGCGCAAGCCGAACTCCATCCATTTAATCCCCAACGTATATTGTTTGGTCGCAGCATCCTGCTCTACCAGTCCATGCTTCATCAACGTGTACAACAGCCGATAAATGGTGCTGACCGGGAGCTGGCATTCCTTCGCTAGATCATTGATCGTCCACCATTTTCTATGTTCATCCGACGAAAGTGCCGTTGCAATCGCCATCGCTCGATCAAACGATTGAATCACGGTCATCCCCCCTTTTCTATCTTTCTTCACCTATGAAACTATGTTAAACCATTTGCTCTAATTTTGTGAATCGCAAAAAAACTATAGGGAGGAATCGCAGATTGACAGTCAGAAATCAGAATGTGTAAACTAATGGTGAACATTTCGAAATATGAATAATATTCTGCAATGTGGAAAAAGGGAGGCAACTATGTTCCAAGGCAGCCAATCCATGGTCAAAAAGATGAAAACCGTCATCATCAAGCATCCCCATCAAGCATTTATCAGTCAAGAACATCTCGATCAATCGTGGAAAACCTTCAACTATACAGACCGCCCTGACTGGGACCGCGCTCTGCATGAATACGCCAAATTCGAATCGATTTTGCGCGAGCATGTGGAAAACGTCCTGCACTTGCCACCATCCGATAAAACCGGACTGGATTCCATTTACGCCCACGACCCGGTAAAATTTACTTCCAAAGGGGCAATCATCCTCAAATCTGGTAAAGAGCTCCGACAGGGAGAAGCAGAAGTATACAAAGCCTTTTTAGAAGAAAATAATATTCCGATCCTGGGACAGCTCACAGGCGATGCCTTGTCAGATGGCGGCGATCTCGTCTGGCTGGATGATAAAACACTCGCGATTGGCCATGGCTTCCGCACGAACGAAGCGGCTATCGCTCAAATTACGGAAATGGTCAAGGATTTCACGGATGAAATCATCGTGGTACAGCTTCCGTATGATCGCGGTCCGGCGGAATGTTTGCATCTGATGTCGATTATCAGCATGGTCGATCATGATTTGGCAGTCGTCTACTCCAAGCTGATGCCTGTATTTTTCCGTCAACTGCTCATCGACAGAGGCATTCAGTTAATCGAGGTGCCTGATCCTGAGTACGATAATCTCGGCAGTAATGTTCTCGCCCTTGCGCCGCGTGTGTGCATGGTCGTGGCAGGCAACCCGATTACGAAGCAACGCCTTCTCGACGCAGGTGCGACTGTGTACGAGTATGAGGGCGAAGAGATTTCTTATAAGGGAACAGGTGGGCCTACTTGCCTGACAAGCCCGGTGGAACGAATCTAGCCGTTAACAAACTGAACTGCACCTCCATTGTTAGATACCTTTAACGATTGGCGGTGCAGTTTTTCTATGACCAAAAAGTTTCCTTAAGCAAAAACTTTGTTGCCTAGGAAAGAATCTTACCTTAAACTAAAATCATAAGATATCGACTACGTGTACTTTTTTTTACCTTCATTTTTGCCCTAAGCCAACAGTTTGTCCTTAATGAAAAAGGAGAGTGAACCTCATGCCATCCATCAGTATTCCTTTGTCTGATGCCTTGATTGGTAGCCACATCTGTCTGGATCGTATTGACGTTCAGGGTATACTGCGCAGACGATTGCTGGATCTCGGCTTCGTCCCCGGCAACATCGTGGAAGTCATGCAAAAAAGTCCGTTGGGCGATCCCACTGCCTTTCGGGTAAATAACACGATCATCGCCCTGCGCAAAGAAGAAAGCTCCCTCATATTCGGGGAGTACGTAGGAAGTGACGAAATATGAGTTCATACACCATTGCGTTGGCAGGAAATCCGAATACCGGGAAGAGTACATTATTCAACACATTGACGGGACTTCGCCAACATACGGGAAACTGGGCAGGGAAAACAGTCGTAATGGCGGAGGGAGAATTCTCTCGGGGAAATACGACTTTTCGGATCATCGATTTGCCAGGTACGTATTCCTTGTATTCCAACTCGGCAGATGAAGAAGTGGCGAGAGATTACATTATTTTTGAGCAACCCGATGTCACCATCGTGGTACTGGATGCAACTTCATTGGAACGAAATCTCAATTTGGCCTTGCAGGTATTGGAAATGACCCCTCGCGTCGTCGTATGCGTCAATTTGATCGATGAGGCGAAAAAGCTTGGCATTCGTATTGATCTGGAAAAAATCTCGCAAAGATTAGGCGTTCCTTGTATCGCCATTTCCGCCAGAAATCATATCGGGATCGAGAATTTGCTCGATCAGGTGGAGAAGGTAGCGAACGGAACCATCGTGCCCACTCCTGTACAGATAACCTACAGTGATCAGATTGAATCCAAGCTGGCACAGTTGGAGCCGCTCATCGAGAAAACCTTGGGTAGTCGTTTTCCGACAAGATGGATCGCTCTGCGGTTGTTAGATGGCGATGAGAGTTTGTTGAATACCTTGCGGGAGCGAATGCAAAAGCCAGCAGAGTCTTTCGGAGAGGAGCGCTTGACCCATGGCCAAACCGTTTGCCACTAATCCGTCCGATCCACTGGATGCGCTTCTTTCCGTGGCCCGCGCCTCAGTCGCAGGAAGTGAGATTCGGGACACGATTGTTAGTGACATTTACCGCACCAGTCGGAGCATTTGTAAGGAAGCTGTGACCTACGAAAACAAGCAAAAGCTGTCTCGCGCATACAAGCTCGATAAAATTGTGACGTCCAAAATATGGGGCTACCCCATCATGCTGGCGATATTAGGTGCAGTATTCTGGATCACAATCGCAGGTGCGAACGTTCCATCCGGAATGCTCGCCGACATGTTCGGTGTTGTCGAGGGCTATTTAACTGCTGGCTTTCAAGCTGCACATGCACCTGAATGGCTGCACGGGATTCTGGTTCTCGGATTCTTTCGCGGTACCTCATGGGTTGTCAGCGTCATGCTGCCTCCGATGGCTATCTTTTTCCCAGCCTTTGCCCTGCTCGAGAACTTCGGATATTTACCGCGTGTCGCGTTCAACATGGATCGTCTGTTTAAAAATGCCGGCGGACACGGCAAACAGGCATTGACCATGTCGATGGGGTTCGGCTGTAACGCAGCAGCCATCCTGTCCACCCGGATTATCGAATCTCCTCGGGAGCGAATGCTGGCGATTCTGACCAACAATTTCGTTCCGTGTAATGGTCGCTGGCCCACACTGATTTTATTGTCTTCTTTATTTATGGCGACGAGTGCGACAAGTGGATGGCAATCTCTGACTACTGCTCTCATTGTAATGGGTATGGTTATTTTTGGAATCGCTATCACTCTTATGGTTTCCTGGACATTATCCAAAACAGCCTTGCGCGGAGTACCGACACACTATACGTTGGAGCTGCCCCCTTATCGCCGTCCGCAGATTTGGAAAACGATTCTGATCTCAAGCAAGGATAAATCGTGGAGCGTGCTGAAAAGGGCCGTCATTGTGGCCGCCCCTGCCGGTATCATCACTTGGGTATTGGGCAATATCTTTGTCGGTGGAGATAGCATCCTCGCCCATATGGCTGCCTTTTTTGATCCGTTTGCACAAATCATTGGTCTCGATGGCTATATTCTCATGGCTTTCATTCTCGGTTTGCCTGCGAATGAAATTGTGCTGCCGATCCTTCTGATGGGGTACATGTCCTCCGGTGCCATGGTTGATGTGGAAGGGATCGACAATATCAAGGATGTCTTCTTGCAGCACGGGTGGACTTGGTTGACAGCGCTCAATATGATGCTGTTCTCTCTGCTTCATTACCCTTGCGGCACAACCTTGTTCAATATTTACAAGGAAACGAAAAGTGTAAAATGGACGGTGCTTTCTGCACTCATTCCGCTAGCCATTGCGGTCGGAGTAACGTTCTTGACTGCCCAGTTGGCAAGAGCACTCGGTTGGGTGTAAAAAACCGTAAAAAGCCTTTGCACAATACCAGACCTCCTGGTTCGTGCAAAGGCTTTCTTATTTCGTAATAGGTATTACACCTTTAAGGGGAAATCTCTCAAACTCAAGTCCGCTCATCTCCAGCTGATACGTATCCTGTTTGGGTACCTCGAAAGTAAGTGAAACGGTCTCCAGGTTCTCGGCGATAATAAAATCCTGGTAGTACCGACCTTCCACGCGCAAGATAATCTCTTCCGGTCTCTTATTCGGGATGACGATGAAAAGCTTGCCTTTGTCGTAATACACCTTTTCGATGTTCAGCTTATTCTTTTTGCCAAATGGAATGCTTTGCGGGTATTTGGCATTCCGATCCAGCATGATGTTTTCGCTAATGGACTTATTCGCAGATACCTCGTCGAATCGAAGCTCAAGTTTTTCCGGTACCTCTTCATAGAATAGAGATGGGAAAAACTGTATTGTATACTTGTCGCTGCCTTGAACCCGGGAAGCATCGCCACCTCGAACTCGTTCCAGATTCTCATTAATTCGGTCATCTATTGCCGGATATTCCTTTCCATTCCCATCTACCAGCTTCACATTCTCCAAGCGATACAGCTCGAATCCATCCTGCAAAGTAGCTTCTAGCTCCGCTTCCATCACCGTCGGAGAGGCTATGATCTGGTTTACTTTCAGACTCGTCAACAGGCTGTCTGTTTCTAGCACACCATCTACTTCTGCGTCCGGTTGAATTACTTTTTCTGATACAATGACGGACTTTGGCAGGGGAAGCAACAGTTCAGCTACCACTTCATCAGCATCATTCTTGTGCATATCTACAATTTGCACAGGCAAGACGGGCTTCGTCTGATTCATGATCTCTCGCATTTTCTTCTCGTCAATTCGGTAATTCGATTTGATGATAAGATAATGCACACCATCGATCAATTGAAAATCCTTACTTGCACCGCCAATTTGTCTCAGCTCCCCCAAATCTACACCAAGTCTCCCATAGAGCATATCGCTTCTTTTCGATTCATCCGGAATTCGCGCAATCTCCTCCATTTTTTCACCGGAGATTAACAGCGTAAACGTAATCCGTCTGTGATCGACCATGGCATCCCTAATCTGATAAACAAAACCGTCCTTCTCCACTTTCACCTCAGGCAGAATCGGATAGCCGTTCTTCAAAGCATGCATAAAACCTTCATCGGGCGTGATCCATTCAAATACTTCCTGACCTCGCTCTGCACCAGTCAGTCCCCACAAGCTTACATCGAAGGGCTGAGCAATCTGAAAGAAAAGGGTAACAGCAACTACCACTCCGGCTGCCCAAGAGGTTACCTGCCAACGACGGCGACGCTTCTCACGCTGAATTTTTATGAGTACTTCCTGCTCGAATCTTTCCAAATGAAACGGATATTTTTCACGAACGGATTGCTTTGCTAATTGACTCCATTCCCTCCACATGCGATCGTCGCTCATCCTTTTACCTCCTTCGACATGGTCTCCTTCAATTGCTTTCTAGCTCGATGCAAACGCGTACGGACGACCTCTTGCGAAACGGAGAGAATATCCGCTACTTCCGCAATCGACAGGTCTTCATAATAGTGCAGGAGAATAACCTGCCTGTACTTCGGTGCGAGGGATTGAATGTAGGTGACGATCTCTTCCCGCTTCACCCGGTTTAAAATCTCTTCCTCTACCTGATTGTTTGCCTGCCGATCCATCAGGTCGCCCAAATGATCATCCATCGTCGGAAAAATGTTGCGGAACGACCACGACCGAAAATGCTTTTTGCTTTCATTCATCGCGATCTTGTAGAGCCAATGCTTGATCTCTCCGTCCCCGCGGAACTGATCGAGATGTCGATATGCTTGGATAAACACATTTTGGGTAATATCGTCCGCCAAGGCATGATTTTTTACCGTGAGGCTCACCAGATGAAAAATCTTCTCCCCGTATTGCTGCATCAGCCATCTCAGTCTGGCTTCCCGTGTAACCTCCAGACTCGCTGGTATTGTTTCTGCTTCGTTCAACCCGTTCACCTCATCCGTTGAATGCTTGCTATTAGGTATGATCCATCTCACGGCAAAAAGGTGACAGAAAATGCAAAAAGAAACCGCTGTGGTTTCCACAACGGCTACTTCGCTATCGCTCTACAAAAAATGCTGCATCCAAATATTCGGCTCGATGTATACCACTTCGTCCTTTTCCACGTCAACTTGTACGGGAACTAATGCATCTGGAATGATGTACGATCCGGACTCCGGAAATTTCATCCCTGTCCAGCTTTCCCAATCCGTCAGACTTCCTCTGATCAGCATGGATTCCGGCGCTACCTGCATAATCGTCGCACCCAGTTTCCAATGCGTGCGCACCCACGGATCAAACGGAGCGTCATCGGTCGTTTTCCACTGAACATACTTGTCCATTGGCGTGAGCGGGTACTTGTGCTTGAGCGATGGACGTACGGGTGCCACCAAGTACGCCAAGCCATTTTCCTTGGCGATATCCTTCATCGCCGTAACCATCTGCTTGCTCAGACCGAGTCCGCGATAGCGGGGATCGATGGAGATGGAGAGTGCCGATAACGCATTTGGCTGTTTTTCTTGGCGGTAGTCTTCAATCCCTTGCAGAAAGACATCATCCCAGCCTTTTGGCAGTCCTTCCACAGTGCCATCCCAATAAAATGGAATCGCATTTCCTACAGCCATCACCTTGTCAGCCTCGTCCGTCAGCATGAACTGATAAGAAGAGAACCAGTCATACAAATGATTGTAATATTCGTTCGCCACTTCATCATTGAGCATGAAGGCAGACCAGCTTGCTTCAATTAGTGCATCAGCTTGATCGTTTAAATCTGATCTTTGTGCGAATGTGTAGATGTTGTATGACATGCTTGGAATCCTCCTACGAACTCAGATGTCTAGCTTCCCATCTAATCCCTATTCGAGTTTCTTCGACATTTTCCTCTTGCGGTGTGTCACACAATCGTTCCCTCCCTCTTTCCTATTTTCGTGAAAGAGGGTTTGCTTTCACGTCATGCACGTCCTAAAAAAGTGTGGTCAAAATAAGTTTTGAAATTCGGATACAAAAAGACCAGTGATTCTTTCAATTCGTTGCGTTCTGTATTTTCTTCATCCATTTCAAACAAAATTTCATGGTCAATTTCATAGATTCCACACTTCTCTTCATCCGGGCTTTCTTGCAAATCGATACATCGTATTTTTCCGTACTCTGTATCCCATGAAAAAGGAAGGTAGCCTAACTTGCAAAGCAATGGATTGTACATATCCTTAATACGATCGAATGGCTCATCGATTCCTTGCTCAGGAATGACGTCGAAATAATGATGGTAAGTAGAAATGAAGGCTTTATACCACTCCGGAAATTTCAGCCCAAATTCTTCTTCGAGCGCAGCTACATCCTCCTGACTTACGATAGAAGGAATCAGCTTCCATCTGGACCATTCTTCATCGATATCAGCTACCTTCATGTCATCAGGGACGTCTGGTCGCATCCATCTGCAAAAACCGTCTTCTGTCACTTGGTTATATCGGGCATAGTAAGCTTCAAAAGCATTCTTGATATACTCTTTTCTATCCATCTAGCAAGCCTCCGTTTTTATAGGAAGTCAGTTCTTCCACAATCGCTTCGTTTCCACGAGTACCTCATCCTGAAATTCCATTTTGTATATATCAGGCTTGGACGTCGTCAATAAAAAATCCAAGTCGTACTGACTGTCAAAGTACCCCATCATCAATGTCATAACGGCACCATGCGTACCGATTGCAACTTTCTGCCCTCTGTATTGCTCTAAAATGTTTCGGAACGTTCCTACCACACGATTCCGACAAACGGTGATTGACTCTCCCCCAGGTAAAGAAAAGTCTGGCTCAGTAAACATCTTCTTTACTAATGGATACAATTCGCTATCGGCCATGATTTGATTGTTTCCGATAAAAACGAGTTCTCTCAGCTCTTCAAAAACGACGATCTCTTTCCCTACGGACTGGGCTAGTTCTTCTATGGTTGCCACTGCCCTTTTATACGGACTTGAAATGAACGCATCTATCCCCTCGTCTCTTAACAATTGAGTAATGATACGGGCATCTGACCTACCTTTTTCAGTCAGTTCTCGTGTTCTCTCGTCCCCTTCGGTTTTTGGTGATTCTCCGTGCCTGACCATGTAAATATAGGTTTTCATGCCTAACCTCCGTGGAAACTTTTTTTCCGCCTAGATCCTTCCTGCAAATATATTACAACAAAAACCCCCTTCCCGGTTTTCACCAGAAAAGGGGCACTCTTAGATTTTGAACCGATTCATGATCTCTTCCATCGTCTGCGTCAAGCATTTCTTGGATCGTTTCAGCAAACAAATCCTTTAATGCTGACTGTACGTCGTCCACAGACTTCATGTTTTTCTCTTTGATCCACTGCTTGATCTACTCTTTTGACATCATAAAAAATCTCCCAACCTTTCTAATACTAAGTGTAGTTTAGAGGTTGAGAGTTTTATTGTTTTTCCCTGTGCTGTTTCTTACTGTGGTCTTCTCCGGGACCTCTTTCTGGTCTCCTCTTTGCATGGATAATGTTCATGGGCACTTGAAAAAAAACTCGCTTCCTTAGGGCAAGCGAGTCCTCCTTAAACTCGAGGGTTAAATGTATCCACATGTTAACCACTCAACACTCTACTATAGATCCTTTGAATCTGCATCGTGATGTAGACCAATTCCATCTCGGGGAACTCAAAATCATATTCTTCTTGCGCAAATTCACCTACTTTTTGTGCACATAAATAAGATTCCTCGTACTGTTCTTTTATGATCTGGGACATTTTCGGTTCTACATCATGAAACGATTCGCCAAACTCTGCCCGTTGTACTGCAAAGCGCAAATGTGTGACTAATCGCTCATAGGAAACCGTTTTCTCCTCAATCTTGATTTTCAAGCTGCTTTCGATAAGATTGATCATATCCCGTATCATAGTGGTCATATCCATTGTTTTTGCCATATCTCCCGCGTTTATCCTGGCAGTGTGGATATGCAATGCAATATAACCGACCTCATCTTCGGGAATTTCTATCCCTAGCTTCTCTTTTATCAATGTTTTCGCCCAGCAACCGATCTGAAATTCTTTTGCATACAAAATTTTGATTTCGTTCAGCAAGGTATTTTTAATGACCATTCCCTTCACTAATCTTTCTAGGGCGAAGGACAAGTGGTCGGTCAAAGCAATATGAATATGGTCATGCAAGGTTATCCCTAGTTCTTTTTCCGTATGCGAGATAATTTCCTCTGCCACTTGGATATGTTCTTCAGGAAGTGTTATCAATATCTCTTCGAACTTTCCGTACTCTTGCCATTCATTCATGACAAATACTTTTTCTATCTTTGAAATGTCTACCAGATCATTCTTTTTTTTCTGGAAAGCGATCCCTAAGCCCATAACGATCTTTTCTTCCCCATGATCCTGGACAACGACCGCGTTGTTATTTAAGATTTTTTTAATTTTCATGGTATCCTCCCTCCTGTCTATCCTCCCGTCACCTTCCCCATTTACTAGGTGAACCATGATGAGAAAAATTACATCTTCGAGGAGTTCCATTACCTTTCATTTTACCGTAACCATCACCCATAGAACGCATCCAATTTGGACCAGGAAAACCTTCTCCCGGGTCATCAGAATGATTTATTCCTCTTCGGTAAATCTAAGTATCCATGTCGAGGTGAAAGCGGTAGTAACCGCGATAGCTAGACCAATAAGATAATGGACTGCGTTTGATATTCCTAATGGTGTCACAATCGCAAGCATGGGGATTCCAGTTAAGCCATAGGCGTTGGCAACTACGTGACTACCTACGACATATGCTCCGCCTAGCCCCCCTCCAATAGCCGCTCCTATAAATGGGGTGATTAACCTCAAATTGATGCCAAACATCACGGGTTCAATGATGCCAAAAAAGGACGAAAGAGCAGCAGGTATCGCAATCTTCTTCAGTTTGTCATTTCTCGATTTGAAAAAAACAGCTAATGCAGCTCCACCTTGGGCCACGTTAGCCATGGACCAGATCGGCAGCAAAAAATTGACACCAACCTTCGGATCGGCTAGCAACCCCACCTCAATGGCGTGCAAACTATGATGCAATCCAGTAACGACGAATAGCGCATATAATCCGCCAAACAGGAACCCTGCCACCAGTCCAGCATACTGATAAACGTAGTACAAGCTACCAGAAATCATCTCCCCGATCATCATGCCCAAAGGGCCAATCGCTACGAGGGAGACAATCCCGGTAAACGTAATGGTGATAAAGGGGATGAGCAATAAATCTAATGACTGGGGTATGAATTTTCGCAGGAGTTTTTCAAACCTGCTCATTACGTATACCGACAACAAGATAGGAATCACCGTACCCTGATACCCGATCAACGCGATTTCAAGCCCGAACAGATCCATATATTGCGGGGCGCTGTTCCCCAGCTCCGCAGGGTTTAATAATGACGGGTGGGTTAATATCCCCCCAATCACTGCACCTAAAATGGGATTGCTGCCAAATTCCTTGGCTGCGCTAAAGCCAATTAATATCGGAAGAATAATGAACGATGAGCTGGAAAACATGGTGAGCATCTTCATCCATGCGCTATCCATCGTGATCCAACCAAAAGCCTTCACCATACCAAGCAGCCCCATGAGCAAACCGCTCACTACGATAGCGGGAATAATCGGTAAAAAGATGTTGGATAGTGTCTTTACAAAATGAGTGAATGGATTCATCTTTGGCGCCTTCTCCATCCGCTCTTTGGATGGATTTGTCTGTGCGATCTCGATCGCCTCGACAAGTGCCTTGTACACTCTGTTTACTCTGCCGGTCCCAAATATAATTTGGAATTGTCCGCTTCTGGAAAATACCCCTTCTACGCCATCCATTTTTTCGATGGCTGATATATCCGCCTTTTCTTCATTTCGAAGAAGCAAGCGTAATCGAGAAGCACAGTGGGTAGCGTCAGCAATATTTTCCTCACCCCCTACCAGAGGCAACAACTCTTGAACAAACTCTTTTGATTGCATCAGCTTTGCTATTGCATGTTCCTCCTCTTTTGTATAGCTAAGGGAATCAACAACATCCCGCTTATCATTCCATGAAAACGAAAGAATCATAAATGCATGTCTACAAGAGTAAAGACGCTCAGCAACTACTGAACGCCAAAAACTTTCTATTACTATCCTATTTTCTCTAACGGAACACGCCTTGCTTTTTCTCATGCAGAAACCTAGTCTTGTCATCCGCAATGGAGAGCTTTAAAGATGGTGCCAGCATCCCACCGAAATGATCCTTTTGATAATCTGGTGTTTGTTCGCCAATTTGCTGGATGTCCTTTCCTTCTACATGGACATAGTTGACAAAGCTAATCACCGTACCGTTTGGCATGACCATCCAAGAGTATGCTTGATACGGATTGTCTTTTGGATTGGAAATCACTAGTCCGCTTCCATTCAGGGGTTTATACCCGCCAAATAAGGACCCGGACACAAAACCGTATAACCCTTCCGGCGCATCGAGACCTGGCGCGAACTTTTCATGGTGGGTTTTTGCAAAAAGATAGTATTGATTGCCTTTTACAATAATGCTTGGACGCTCCAGCTCGTCATTTACACAGTTGGCTTCCAGTAAAGGGGGAAGAGCCTCAAATTCCGTCAGACTGTCAGAAGACGCTTTGGCAATGCCGATACTCGCATTATAAGGTTTTGAACTGTCAGGCTGACAAGCCCGCTCTGACAAGGTTCCTGCGGAGTTGGCCTCAAATAAAATATATTCTTGTCCGCTCTTTGGGTCTTGGAAGAAGTAAGGATCGCGGAAGGCGTAAGAGGATTCACCTTGGTTGGACTGACTTTCTGTTTGATAGTATTCACCATCCGGTTCCAGGATGATTTTGTGTTCAGACCAATTTTTAAACGCCACAGAGGCATTGGTTGTTACGATATCAGCGGTAGCCGTAGCCAAACGCTGTTCGTATGTGAGTTTTTTTTCATTTTCACGTCCGGTCGCTGTATAAAAGATATGGACTTTTCCATCTTTGTCAATCATGGCAGAGCCTGCCCATTGCCTTGAACCCAATGCTTTTCCGTCATCAAACAAACGTCCGCCTAACTGCCAGCTCTTTCCGTCCTTTGCATAGAAATAGCGGATTTCCGCCGTATCGTGGCGTTTGCCAGGAAACACGTCACTTGGCACCGTCAGAGCAAAAATAACCTTATGGCCATTGACAACTGCTGGATGACCATTCCGATCTTGGAGCGGCCATGTATCCCATACCAGAAAGTCCTTTGTAAGTTCCTCAAGCTCCTCCTTGTTGAGGACAGGTGCTGTATTCTCTTCATTCATCTTTATTTTGCTGACATCTTCACGCGTCCAATCGAATGTAGCTGCTGTTTCTTGGGCGAAGGCGCTCGAACAGATAACCGGGGCTAGAATACCGGAAAAACCGATAACTGCTGCTGACAGCATCTTTCCAGCATTTTTTGTGTTCCAAAACATGTAGATGCAGCCTCCTGTAGTCTTCTTGTTTTTAGAAAAGAATAGAAGGTCAACCGACAACTTTCGGTTGACCATTCTTATTTATTGCTTGATCCAACCTGGCTCGTACTCTTGTTCCAATTTTGTGCGATCGTCTTTGATCGACAGCTTCACTGTTGGAGCCAATGTGCCACCAAAGTGGCTGAATTGGAATTCCGGAGTCTGATTGCCGACATCGCCGATGGACATGTTGCCCAGATCGCCAAAATGGGCGAAACCGACCACGTTCAAGTTCGGAAGCACCAACCAGGAATATGCTTGGTATGGATTATCCGCCGGATTGGCCAAGACCAAACCGCTTCCGTTCAGCGGTTTATATCCGCCGATCAGCTTGTCTGAAACGAATCCGTACAGTCCGTCCGGTCCGGTGAGTCCATCCGCATATTTATTGATGTGGCTGTCGGTAAACAGATAATACTTTTTATCCTTCACCACAATATGCGGGCGCTCCAGTTCTTCATTTACGTAGTTGGCTTCTACGAGCGGAGGAAGCATTTTAATTTTGGAAAAATCGCCACCTACCACCTCAGCAATGCCAATGTTACCATTAGCGTGTACGGCACCTGGAGGCACGTTTTGCTGCCCTGCAAACTCAGGGCTTCCGACATATTCCGGTTTCAACTTGCGGTCGGCTGCGGTGCCTCCGGAATTCCCTTCAAACAGCAGGTATTCTTTTTTCGTTTGCGGATCTTTAAACCACATCGGATCGCGGAAAGCGTAACCCCCGCCTTCACCCTGCTGCGCTTGTTCTTTGGTCTGATAGTGTTTTCCGTCCGGCTCCAAAATGATGCGGTGATCGCCCCAATTTTCGAATCGGACTCCGCTGTTGTCCGCGACGATATCGCCGGTAGCCATGGCCAAACGTTGTTCATAGGTCAAACGCTCTTCACCTTTGTGTCCGGTTGCGGTGTAGAACGCATGGATTTTGCCGTTATCCATCATAGCCGATCCAGCCCATTGGCGGGAACCGAGTGCGGATCCGCTCGGGAACAGCTCGCCACCCAGCGTCCAATCTTTTCCGTTTTTCGAATAAAAGTAACGGATCGTGGCAATGTCGTGCACTTTGCCCGGCAGCACATCACTCGGTGCGGTAAGCGCGAATATCACTTTCCAGCCTTTGATCGAGGCTACATTCCCGTCACGGTCTGTCAGTGCCCACGTATCCCACATGTGATAGCCCGGCGCCAATTTTTCCAATTTGCTGATGTCAGTGTACGGCAAGGTATTGTCTTGATTCAGCTCGATTTTCGATGCCTGTTCGCGCGTCCAGTTGACCGTTTGCTCACCGCCCTCGGCATACGCCGAGAGCGCAGTGAGGCCGGAAGCGACAACGCTTGTTGCCAAAGCCAGCGCGGTCAATGCTTTCTTGTTTTTGCGGATCATGTTACCGCCCCTTTCTTTTACGGCTATGCATGCTTAGCGATTCGGGCCGAACGGTTTGATTTCACCTTGTTTTCCCTCTTTGGTAATTTCCGATTTGTCGCCTTCCAGGTTTACCTTCAACGTTGAAGAGAAGGTACCGCCGAATTTCACTTCCCCGTTCTCATCTTTTGGTTCGTTAATGAAGCTGATCACCTGTTGGTTCGGAAGCACCATCCAGGAATACGCTTGGTACCCGTTTTCCGCCGGGTTGCCGATAACCAAGCCGCTTCCGTTCATCGGTTTGTAATCACTACGCAGACCCTTCCCGACAAAACCGTATACACCGTCCGGACCTGTCAAGCCAGGCGCGTAGGTGAAGGTATGGCTGATCGTGAACAGGTAATAATCATCGCCATTCACCACAACGTGCGGACGTTCCATCTGATGGTTGGCCCCAACTGATTCGAGCAGCGGAGGCAGCAGTTTCAATTTGGTGATGTCGTGGTCAAGCACTTCCGCGATGCCGATATTTCCGTTGTACAATTCCGCGCCTGCCGGAACCGAATGGGTTTTACGGTATTCTTCGTCACCGATGTTTTCCGGCTTCAAAGAATAGCCACCGCCGGCCTGGCCTTCGAAAATGATGTACTCTTTGCCGGTGTTCGGGTCTTGGAAGAAGAACGGATCACGGAACGCCGTGATGATATTGCCTTTGAACTGATCGATCGTTTCGTAGTACTTGCCGTCTGCTTCAAGAATGATCTTGTGTTCACCTTCGTTCGTGAGATGCACGCCATCTTTATCGGCGCCAATATCGAATGTCGTCTTTGCGATACGCTGCTCAGCCGTTTGAGCCCATCTGGATTCGTCCCAATTGTTTTTATCCCCGGTTGCCGTATAGAAGAGGTGGACTTTGCCTTTCTCATCCAGCATGGCTGTTCCGGCCCATTGCATATGACCTAACGCTTTGTTTTTGTTATAGGGAATCCCAGCGTAGGTCCAGTCTTTGCCGTTTTTGGAGTAGAACATTCCGATGCTTGCTTGCGTATGACGTTCACCCCAACCCAAAGAGCGCGGAGCGACCAAGGCGAAAGCGACTCTGTAACCTTTGACAGTTGCAAGGGAGCCGTCTCTGTTCTGCAGGGGCCATGTGTCCCAAACCCATTGGTCCGGTGCGACGAGCTTGAAATCCAAATCGACAGGTGGAGCTGTTGTCTCTTTCGTGAGAGCAACTTTTTCCGCTTGCTGGCGCGACCAAATCGAAGTGTGATCATCACTGACTTCGGCGGCTAATGCTGGGGTGGCTGCAAGAAAATTGGCAGCGATCGCTGTGGATAAAGCTAGATTCCTAAACTTAGGTTTGCTGGATTTTCTCATTTTCTTAAATCCTCCCTTTACATCATGAATTGCAGCAAAGTTACCTATTATGAGAATATTGAGAGATTGAAAACTCTGCTCTTCTCCATTGACAGGACACAAAAAAGACCTAAAACGCGTAAGGGACTGTATAGCGATAGCCATACTTCACCCATCTCACGTCTCAGGTCTTGCCTGCTTAGCAGTAACAATCCTGCGGTATTTTGTTCGCATCCTCATTCTATTGTCTGCGAATTACGATTTCAATAGTCAAAAATACCCTTTCCTACAGATCGAAACAAAGGAGAATATTCCCAGACTGTAAATAGCACCTTTCTAATTGGAACCTTAGTTAATCGTCCGCTTGGATCGGATATTTTTTCTTTTGTGAGAAGAATATCCATGGTTTCTCTGCTTTCATCCATCCACTTACAAACAGAGAAATAACAATAACCAACAGTAACATCACCACTCGTTCATAATTTACCACATCTTAACTTGTCAATCCTTTCATGAGTTTACTGTATTTTGGCAATATATACACTAAGATTTACCATTAACACCGTGCTTATAGTGTCAATGAACACCGTATGAACTTATGCCCCAAACCGCACTACACCGCCATTTGTTATGTTAAAATCGGCACGAACAAAGATGTACAAAACGTATGTAGGAGGACACCCACATGCAAAATCGTCAAAACGAAATTATTATTCCTGAAAATCCTGTTTCACACTTCCTGTTCACCAGTACGAAATCCGCTGCGATCTGGTTGATTATCAGATTGTATGTCGGTTATTCATGGATTACTGCTGGATGGAAAAAAATCCAGTCCGATAGCTGGACTGGAGATGCGGCTGGCGGAGCGATTCAAGGTTTCGTAAAAGGCTCCTTGGCAAAAGCAGCCGAAGGAAAGGACGTTACCGGGTGGTACGCCTGGTTCCTGGAAAACGTCGTATTGCCAAATGCTAAGGTATTCGGCTTCTTCGTCGCTTATGGTGAGGTACTCGTCGGACTCGGCTTGATCCTCGGATGCCTGACAGGGATCGCAGCGTTTTTCGGCGGCTTGATGAACGTCAGCTTTCTGTTCGCTGGAACGGTCAGCACCAACCCACTCCTTTTTATTTTTGCCACTTGGCTCGTTTTGGCTTGGAAGGTTGCAGGCTGGTATGGTCTTGATCGCTGGGCGCTTTCTTATCTCGGAACACCTTGGACGAGAAAATCGCGCGACGGTGTTTTGCCGATGAACAAGTAATCCTTTCTTTCCTCTCGAATGACAAAGCCACCTTTTACGGGTGGCTTTTGTTGTCCCTTCCCCTCAATCGTTGCTGAAGTAACGGACAAATTGTATGAATTTATCCCAACATGTACCCGTGATTTTCAATGAATATTTATACATGATGTTGAATGACTGTCTGATTGCTGTGCATTATTCTTTTGAGGAACTATAATTTTCTTATTTTTCAAATAATTAAACAGGAGGACTGTATGAACAAGTGGCTACTAGGCATTTCTACTGCTGTTTTCTTATTTAGTCTCTCAATCGGCTGTAGCTCAAAGCCCGCCGACAATATCCAATCCCCCTCAGCGGAAACGACAGCAAAGCCTACTACCACAGAGCCAATGGTCTTGCAATGGAGCATCACCGGGGAGCCGTCTACGATGGATGCCGGCATTGCAACAGATTCGACCTCGATGGACATGATCAACCTCACCTTCGAGGGTCTGACCACTGTCGACCGTCAAGGCCAGATGATCAACGCCATCGCGGAGAGCTACACGCATACTCCTGA
Source organism: Brevibacillus sp. RS1.1 (assembly GCF_013284365.1). NCBI lineage: Bacteria > Bacillati > Bacillota > Bacilli > Caryophanales > Paenibacillaceae > Brevibacillus > Brevibacillus sp. RS1.1. The sequence continues at coordinate 102,749 of NZ_JABSVA010000008.1, read as the reverse complement.
CTTCACTCATTTTACTTTTACCATTCGAAAGGACGCCAAATGGAGCAATGGCGACCCTGTTACTGCTCACGATTTTGAGTACGCCATCAAGCGCAATCTCGACCCCAAAACCGCTTCCGGCTACGCGTATCAGCTCTTCTATATCAAAGGGGGCGAGGATTTTTACTCCGGAAAAGGCAAGCCAGAAGACGTCGGGGTAAAGGCAAAGGACGACTACACACTCGATTTCACCTTGCGCTCACCAACACCGTTCTTCCGCGAATTGACCTCATTCACTACCTACTACCCGCTTCATAAAAAGACCATCGAGAGCAATCCCCAGTGGGCAACAGAAGCGAAAACGATTGTCGGCAACGGCCCGTTTATCATGGATAAGTGGGAGCACAAGTCCAAGCTCACCTTCAGCAAAAGCCCTACTTATTGGGACAGCGCCAACGTCAAGCTTGATCAGATCCATATTGTCATCATCGAGGATAACAACACCGCCCTGTCCATGTTTGAAAATGGCGATCTGGATTGGGGTGGCTACCCTTCCTTTGGCTTGTCGCCGGATGCGGTCGGTCAGCTTAAGGAAGAGGGCAAGCTGCTCGTCGCAGATAACCCAGGTACCAAAGCTGTCATCTTCAATACAAAGAAACCCCCTTTTACGAACAAAAAAATTCGCCAGGCGTTTTCGTATTCGATCAACCGACAGCAATTGGTGGATAACATCCTACAGACTGGTGTTCTGCCCGCTTATGGCTGGGTTCCCGTTTCCATGGGGTTGAATCCGGACGGCTACTTTAAAGAGGATGTGGCGAAGGCGAAGCAGCTCTTGGCAGAAGGCATGGAAGAGCTTGGGCTGACTCAATTCCCTAAAGTCACGTACTACTACGACACCGGAGAAACGGACAAGAAGCTGGCTCAAGCACTCCAGGACGAATGGAAGAAAACACTGGGAGTCGACATAGACATTCGCACCTCAGAATGGAAAGTGTTCAACGAGGATGTCCAAAATGGCAAGTATGACTTCGGTATCTGGCAATGGGGAGCCGATTTCAACGACCCGATCAATTTCCTCGAAATGTACAAGGACTTGGGTGGCAACAACGTCGTTCGCTTCGATCACAAGGAATACCGCGATTTGCTCAATAAGAGCTACTATGAGACCGACCAGCAAAAGCGCAAGCAACTGTTGTTTTACTCTGAAAGAATTCTCATGGAAGAAATGCCGCTGGCACCGCTGCACTTCCGTGGCAATGCTTATGTGAAAAACGATAAGGTGAAGGACTTTGTGATCCTCCCTCTCGGCGGTTCCTACTTTAAATACGCGTATATTGAAAAATAATAGAGCGCGGGCATCCTCTCTAGGCGAATCAGATAGAGAGATACCCGCGCTTCCATCATAAATACCGAGCGATCATCCGAACTAACTTTGCAGGGAACTCCTGTAAATTGGTAATATCCAAAAATCTTTCATTCCCATAGATATCGCTAATCACATCCTTGTCTTGACCGATTGCGGCTGCAAGAAAGGTAACCCCTTTTCGTTCATACTCCTGTATCGTCTGTTTCATATCTGTAACCGCATAGCTTCCGGTATAGTCATCCATTGCTTTCGGTTGTCCGTCACTTATGCTAATCAGCAGTTTTGTCTTTTGGGGGGAAGCGGCTAATCGTTCCGCCATAATTCTAAGAGCCATGCCATCGCGATTATTGCTTCTGGCATGAATCCTCATTAACCGGAAGCGATCATTGGCATCCGCTTTATCAAAGTCGGCATAGGCAAAGATCGACATTTGCTCCAATCTGGAAACATCCGCCGTATCGCCGTAGATCAAAATGGGAATCTGACAAAGCTGACAATATTCATATACCGCGATTACTGCTCGTTTTGCTGCTTCTAATCTCCCGTAAGCTGACATCGATGCGGATTCATCAACCCTAAGACCAACCACAAGAGAAGGGGATTCCGTTGGCGGACGTTTCTTGGCAAAATACTTGTAATCCTTGTAAGCAACGCTGTCTGCCTGAAATTTGCTGCCATAGTAACGATTCCTCGAAAAGTCGGAAGAGATCTCATGTTCCAGATACGGAAGTGTCTTTCTGGCAATCTCTTGCACGATCGGCATGAGTCCCTGACAAAGACGAACATATTCCTGTTGGTTTTCCTCATCGTAGTCTGGACGGTGAACAATGAGCTTTACTTTTTGATGAATCGAATCGGAAATGAGCTCTCTTGCCTCTCGATTCAGCTTTTTACGGAAATCGCGTTCCTTTTGTTTGGCTTCCTCTGACATGGATTCAGGATTTGCCTGATGATAGTTGGGAGAGCCATCTTCACCCAAACCTGAACGTTCCATATGGGTAGAATCATCTTCAGAGACACGGGAAGAGCTTTCGTCCCCATCGGCAGATTTTTTCAAGGCGATTCCCTTTTCTTCTATCTGGTTGTCTTTGCTAAAACCAGTGTCGTCAATATCTCCCCATGTCTTGATCTCTACGGCGTCGTCAGATTTTCGTTTTTTTTTTTGCTCAATCTCTGCTTCATCCAAGCTGGCAAGCAAACCATGATTTTTCAGGGCTTCTTCCAGAAGTTTTATTTCTTCCGAATCGGTTGTGATCTTGTAGATGACCTTATGATAAAGGGATTCTTTTGCGGAGGCTCCTCCGGCAATCGCATCCGCCCAGTAGAAAAAGGAACGCATTCCAGCCACGCCCTTGATCGCATTGGCCCGTGCTGTTCTGTCTAAAACGACAATCATGTCCGCTAAAATACCCAACATCTTTCCATCCTGAAAACCGGTTTTGGCCATTACACGTTCGATCATGATTTCTTTGGTCGGCAGGTCCATCTTTTCCGTATGGTGAACCCTGTCGCGCAGCGCTTCGTTTAACGGTCTGGTTCCCGCATAACTGCGGTTTGTTGTGATAACCGCGATGAAGTCCGGGTGCCTGCGTATGATCTCGGTGGGAAGATTGATGCTCCCATCCAGCTCCAAGGCAGAGTTTAATGCCATTAACACCGCCGCATCGCGAATAACGTTTGGTTCTTGAATTTCCAGCAGATAACCGTTTTGATAGGCTCTGACGATCTCCGAAGGGTAAAATCGGTACTCAATCGCTTCGCCATCGTTGTTTTCCACTGCTGCACGCTCCAATAATTGCTTCATTTTTAAGGCAGCCTGTTCCTGTGTAATCCCCAGTGCTTCCATCAAAATTTCAGATATACTTTGAAACCCATCGCTTTCATATAAGGCTTTCCATAGCGTTTGCTCGGCAGGCTCCATTTTCTCTAGACGTTCAGAAGAAATGACTGGCAAAATAGCGCCGATAATATCCGATTTATCCATATCAGCAAAACAAGTCACTTTTGTATACGGCAGCCCGAAATTAGCGGATAATGCCTTGGCTAATTGTGTTTTTCCAGAACCCGCGTCACCTTCTAACAATAGATTGGCGATTTTCATTTCCCCGCGATGCCAGTTGCGTTTGATTTCTTTACTAATGCGCTGTTCTTCTTCACTGACCTTATGCGTGGATGGCTTTTTCCAGACGAGCTTTTTTTCTGCATCCGTCAGCTGTCTTTCGGGTGACAGATGATAGTTTTCATTTTCCGTCATCACATTTCTACTCCCTTCATACCGCTGGCCCACTCTGCTTTTTGCCCTTTTTCTCAACAAGTAGAGGAAGCAGCAAAGCCGCACCAATCATAATCAAAACCCCGCTCACCACATATACCGCAACGAGGGATAACGTCTCCTTTAAATAGCCGGATATAAACATGCCAATCACCATCATCCCCATAAAAACAGGCGTGATCGTACCAGATACCCGGCCGATAAATGCCCCTTCTGTGTTCCGTACAAGCAGCGTCTGGATTCCGCTTTGAATACAAGGGAAAAAGAAACCGCTGATCACTAATAAAACAATCATCAACCAAATCGTTGTGGTAGCCCCCATTACCATGGTGCAAACGGCAGAGACAAGCAAGCCTACCATGAGCAACATCTGTGGCCTTACCTTTTTGGCTATCCCGATGATGAGAGCCCCTCCTGCCAACATAGCTGCCCCATTGGCCATAACCAACCACTGCAAAAATTGTTTGTCCCGTCCCAAATTCTCGATGACAAGGAAGATTTGAAGCGGCTGTGTCAGACCTGACGCCAATCCGACAGCGAAGAAAGTCAAACAGAGTGTTCGCAAGGATTGATTGGACCCGATATAGCGCAGTCCGGCCTTCAATTCCTCTATGAAGCCGCCGGCATCCTCAGACTTCGGTTCCTCCGCGTCACGGGGAAGCGTCGCTAAGATAAGGAAAGACCCTAGGAAAAGAACCGCCGTCAAAATCAGAGAGACTGTGATTCCAAACTGGATGAAAATAAACGTGCCGATGACCGGACCTAAAACCGTAAAGACAGCGACAAGCGTTTGGGACATAGCCATTGCGCCCTGCAGTTGTTCAGCCGGCACATGCCGCTTGTACAGTTTCATGGCCGAGGGCTGAGAAAATTGAGACAGGCTGGCGGAAATAAAGGTTCCGATGAGTAGTGCCACCCATCCCCCATTCATGAGGGCAAGCAATACAGCCCCGACGGACACGGCAGACAGCAGATCGCTCCAAACCATTGTCCGCTTCGGTCGCCATCGGTCGGCAAAGGTTCCGCCAATCAGGCCGAATAGAAAAATGGGTGCAAATTCCGCAACCGAAATCAGTGATACATAAACCGGATTATTATTCGTCAATTCGCTAACGAAAAGAAGGACGGCATAATTCCGGACCCAAATCCCCAAATGCAGCAGCACGCGGGAGAGGATAATCGTTCGAACATATACATTGGAAAACATTTTAATACCCCATATCCTTTAATAGCTTTGATAATGTGCGCAGACGTTCGCTAATCATCTCATCGTCGTTACTCAACGCTTGGCTGAACAGCTTAATGTCATCATGAAGACGCTCATTGTCCGTACATATCGCCACGTTCATTGCATCCCCTTGCAGGGCAACTCGGTCGATGACGGGCTCCTGCGGGTCATAGTAATGCTCATATCTGTATGCGTCGCGAAAGTGGGCCAAAGACCGACAAATCAGTATGGACATATCAAGAACGCGATGGAGAGGCAGTTCCTCCGATTGTTTCGACCATTCTTCTCCTGTGTATCTCCATACTTTGGCAGATAGATCGACCTTTCTTCTGGAGCTGCCCTCTGCCACTCCCAGAGAAAGTGCTTTCGCATCTGTGTTCCTGGCGAATCGACCATCAACACGCTCATAGTTATCCGAGATGACAACAGGCTTATGGTTCAAGTTCGTAGGTATTTTCATTTTCGTTCCCTCTTTTCGTTTGATTATTGCTCTTTCTTTTTTTCCTGGTGGTATCCGCGTTCTCCGTACGGCTGGAGCTGGTCGAGCCATTTTTGTTCCAGTTTCTTCAGGGCATCCTTTTCATCAAAGAATCCGTCTTCCTTCTTCTTCAAAACCTCCAACACTTCAAAGACGAATGCCTCTTCTCCGTATTCATTCCATTCCTGTTGAAGCTGTTTGTTTATATGCGAACCCATTTTGAGAGTGAACAGCTTTCCGTTCATCGTCTTAAGGTTGCGGGTGGCGCTGATCCAGACTTTTTGGTTATGGGTGTTTTTGATCTGATACACCCCTGCCTCCGTTTCCGATTCTTTATACAGTTGTTTCAGTTCTTCTCGATTCATCATTTCTCCCCCAGTTTTTCATGAACGGATTTAACTAGACAAAATTAGTTTTCGTTTATTATTTAATAAACATAATGATTCATCGTCTTATAATTGTCAAGAGCACAAAAAAAACACCGGAACATGTCCGGTGCCTAATTTGGGTCGGGTTACAACGAGTACAGAGCCAATGAATCTCCAACAAACAATAGTGAAAAATGTCTATGCAAATGCTTGTAGAGACTCTCCTTCTATAACGTTTTCACCATATAATAGCGATCGTTTCCACTGCCATATTCCGCAATTCGTGTCTCGATAACCACAAAGCCTGCTTTTTGATAGAGTCCGACTGCTCCAGTATTATCAGGGCTTACAGTTAGACAAATCTGACGGAACCCATCCTCATGCAGCTGCTCCAGCAATCGGTTCAAGAAAGAGAACCCATACCCCATCCCTTTACGATCTGCCCGGATGTAATACCCATACATGTAGCATTTGTCCGGCTGACGAAAATCCCTCAAGAGCTGGCATACCCCGACAGGATATGCCTCCTCTGCTTCCATGAAAAGTGCAACGCAGCCATGTCTCGCGAGTGGTACGAGCACCCATTCATCAATCGCTCCATGCGGGCCAAAAGCCTCCTGCTCCATTGCCTTGATCATCTGAAGCTGGCTCTCTGTCAATGCCTCGACGATTTCTATGCGCGTATTTTGCATTCAGTCCTCTCCCTATACGGGTTGCCGCTTCGCTCCGATGACCTGCTCTGACTTAACCGTTATGTCGGCAAGCACTGCTTCGTCTAGCTCTACGCCTAAGCCTGGCTGATCTGTCACGACAATCTGACTTCCGTGAATCGTAAGCTCGGCCACATCCCGCGAAATGAACGTAGGTCCTGCCAACTCATTGGAAATGATGTTTTTCTTCGCCAGTGACAAATGTGCACCAGCTGCACTGCCAATCGAGGACTCCAGCATCGAACCGATCTGACACTCCATCCCGGCCATTTCCGCCTGATTCACCAATTTGAGAGCAGGATAAATCCCTCCACTTTTCATGAGTTTGATGTTTACTTTATCTGCAGCTTTCTTCGCGATGACTTCCCGCATTTCCTTTGTCCCGTGCAGTCCCTCGTCTACCATAATTGGAGTAGTCGTTTGCTTGCGAATATCAGCCAGAGCCTCAAGATCATCTGCCAAGACAGGCTGCTCCATCCAATCAATGTGACAATCCTCGATCTGTTTCATAACAAGCAAGGAGTTCGCACGGTTCTCCCAACCTTGGTTGGCGTCCACCCGCAACCCTACGTCAGGGCCAACTGCCTGCCGAACAGCCCGGATTCGCTGGATATCTGTCTGAAGATCAGCTCCCACCTTTATTTTGATCGAGTCATACCCGGCTGCCACTGCTTGCCTGGCTTCAGCTGCCATGACCTCTGGCTCTAAAATGCTTAACACATACGGGAAGGAAAGAGTCGTGTGATATTTCCCACCCAGAAAATGGTAAACGGGTTGACCAGCCGCCTTGCCCATCAGATCATAGCAAGCGATATCGATGGCGGCTTTTGCTGCTGGTACTCCCCAAACAACCTGGTTCATCTTCTCGTGGATTCTCTCGATATCAAACGGATTCTCACCGATCACAACAGGCGCCAAGTTATGAACGAGCATTGTATAGGTAGACTCCCATGTCTCTCCGGTGACATTTTGATCCGGTACCGCTTCTCCCAGTCCGACCAGGCCATTATCTGTCTCCACTTTTACAATAATGGACGGCATATCCTCATAGGAGGCGTACGCAATGATAAATGGGCGTTTTAGCGGCAACCTTATGGCATGAACCCTTACTGACGTTATTTTCATACTCGACTCCCCTCCGCAGCAGCTACTCGTGGAATGATTCGATAATAAAGGGACATGGCTTTTACAGCGCCATCTTCGCCTTTTACAAAGCCAACTGTCAGCTCGCTTCCCTCTCTCTCGGTGATAAATTGATGCTCCCCAATTGGTCGCAATAGACAGTTCAGTTGTTTTCCTCCACCAAACACATCCGACGTTTTATCTATCATCATCAAGGCATCCTCTACCACATATACGATAATATCCACGCCTTCCCCACTAACGTATCGACCGACATACTCTCCTAATTGGGCAGTAGGGACGCTGTATGTCTCGAATTGGTACTGCGGCGTATTCAATGGACGCCCTTCTACAGCATGGAGTGCTGTCAGTGTGGCTTTTTCGACTGGACTTCCGATCAAATTGGCTAGAGCCATGGATGTAATGCCCCGCTCTGGAACAATCGCTAAATGGGCAGCGACACCTTTGATCGCTCCACCGTGCTTGATCAAGGTACCCCCATAGTAGTCGGGTTGAATGGATAAGCCATATCCGTAATACCTTCCGTAGCTGTTCTGGACATGCGGATAGATCATTTGTTTGACGCTCTCCTCAGATAAAATCCGTTCTTTGCCCACACATCCGCCCGTACGGAATATTTCAGCGTAGTTCAACATGTCACGCACTGTTGAATTCAAATGTCCCGATGCCGCTACGAGTAGCCCATCCTCCCAATTTGGATCAGGGTAAATCTCAGATACGCCATTGCTCTCTTTAAAATGATAGATGGTCGTTACATCCGGGAGATGTGGCAGATCGCTCAGAAGAAAAGTGCTGCTCTTCATGTCTGCTGGTTCCAAAATATGCTCTTTTACATAAACGTCATACGATTTCCCACTCACTCTGGCTATGACCGCTCCCAGGAGAGAATAGCAATCATTTGAATAGCTGAACAATTGTCCTGGAGAGCCCACCAGTTCATAATCCGCCAGGGCAAGAGCTTCTATCAGCTCTTCGAATGTGTAGATCGGTTTCTGGTACTCCTTTTTCAAGTACCGGTGAATCGGGTTATCCTCGTCAGGCATGTCATCGAGCATGGAGTTGCGAATCGCCAGGTTATCAATGGGCAGAGGCGGCATGCCCGTCGTGTGCGTCATAAAATGGTGGATTGTCATCTGCTCCGTTTTTTGACGATCCGGGGTACGAAATTCAGGGAGGTACTTGATTACCGGATCATGAACAGAGAGCTTCTTCGCTTCCTGTAGCTGCATGATCGCCATGCATGTAAAGGACTTCGTAACGGAAGCCAATCCCATCACGGTACCTGGCGTGATTTCGAGTTCCTTTTCACGATCACGATAGCCAAAGCTTTTGCGAAACAGGCTCTGTCCATTCAGATTCACACCCATGACGAAGCCCGGAACTCTGCCTTCCTTCATGTCTTTTCCAACCAGTTCTTCCCATTCTACTAACCAGCCTTGCTGTCTCATTTTTTCCACCTCTTTCGGATGTTGTCATACCATGCCCTACTCGTTCACCCACATGTCCTGAATAATTAAGGAGGCTAATGGATTTGGTTTGACTCCTTGAATCCGGTTACTGACGACCACGAATGTTTTTGCGGAATAGAGCGGAATCCAATAGGCCTGTTCCACGATTCTTTTTTGAATGTCTGTAAAAACCTGCTGTCGCAGTACTTGATCTGTTGTCGTTCGTCCTTTATTTAACAGGCTATCGAGCTGTTGATCACTGAGGCGAAAGAAATTCAAGCCCCCGATCTGACTCGAATGCAGTAACAAGTGCAAAATATCTGGATCGACACTGCCATGACTCGTTGAGAACAAATCGAACTCGCCCTTCAGTGCCTGTTCAAGAGCTGTCGCTGATTCATACTTTTGGATATACACTTCGACACCAATCTCTTTGAACATGCTTTGCACCAACTGATGCCCGGGATTTGTTTCTTCGATGAGCATCGTCAGGCTGAGCGTTTTCCCATCCTTTTCCCTTATCCCTTGCGCGTTTGGCTTCCATCCTGCCTCTTCCAGCAATTGTCTAGCTTGATCAGCATTGTACTTGTAGCCGTACTGCTCTACTGCTGCATCGTATCCGATCATCGTTGGTGGGATCGGTCCGTAGACAGGCACCCCCTCTCCTTGCAGATCTGCCATGATTAATGCATCTTTGTTGATCGCCAAGTTCAGTGCTTTTCTCACGCGGACATCCTGCAAGATTTCATTTTCCAGATTCATCCCAATGAAGTACTCTGCAGGCTGCATTCCTTCCAGCACCGTAAAATCTTTGTGATCCTTGTATTTCTTCGCGTCTTTCGGGGGGACAGTGGCAATATCAATCGTCCCACTGTCGAGAGCAGCCATCATGGTCTGGTTGTCTTGAATAAATTTCAGAACGAACTTGTCGGGTCTTACAGGTCCTTGATTCAGAGCAAAAGGAGCTGCCCACTTATACTCGTCGTTTCGTACCAGTGTGATCGATTCTCCTGTTTTCCAGCTCTCGAATTTCCACGGACCTACCCCCACAGGATTGCGTCCCAGCTCATTTCCGTATTTGTTTCGTGCCTCTACGGAAATGGGTTGCTGGTAGCCGCTATATGATAAGTTAGAAAGTAACGAAGGGGAGGGCTCATCCAAATGAAAGATCAATGTGGAATCATCAGGAGCTGAAATGGATTTGATCGAAGATACGTCCGGTCCCGTAACCGGTGAGGCTGTTTTCGGATCGAGTGCACGTTCATAGCTTTGCTTAAAAACTTCCGCAGTGAGCGGTGTTCCATCATGGAACTTCACGCCAGAACGTATCTTGAACGTCATGGTCTTGCCGTCTTCCGAGATCGTGTACGATTCAGCCAGATGCGGCTTCAACTCAAACGTAAAGGGATCGAGGATCAGCAGAGATCCCCCCAACATGCTCCCAACAAAATTTCCCGCTGGCAACGACGTCTTTTGCGGGTCCAGCGTATCCGGCTCCATCTGGTAGCCCATGGTGATCGTCCCACCCTTTTTGGGCTGAGAGACTTTTGCCTGTTGATTTGCTTGCTTCCCGTCTGTAGCCGGAGTGGGAGCAGAGCTACAGCCAACGATGGAAAAGACGAGTACACAAATGAGTAAAACGCTGCGAATTTGGCTCTTTAACCGCTCTGATAGCATGTCGCGACCTCCATTTTTCGAGTCTTTTCCATTCGAAGCCCATTTTGTCGGTATATAGTCGCTAATTAGATCGGATTGCTTCTTAGATGAGAGATGTGGGGGTCCCGGATTGCCTTCGTAAACGGAAAACCGGGACAGGTTGATGTTACATGAGGAGAATCACGGATGATTAAGGCGATACACAGCTCGCGGGCGTCCTTGCTGATACGGCTGTTCTTCTCCGACGATCTCTACGACCTGATGCTCGATCAGCTTTTTCAAGGTTCTTTCTGAGCTGCGGCGACTAATCTGGAGGTACTCGGCTAAATCGGAAGCGGTGAAGCGGTTATCGCGGTGAAGTTTGACATACTGCATGATTTTCGTGATAGTAGCGACACTTGCGCCAGTCTTCTCCGCTATCTCCAGCACTTCCTTGTTCTCGCTTTTTAATTGGAAGGTCTTCGATTCCGTGTTCAACGGTCCAATCACTTCTTTTTCATCTGTTACCAAGTACGCACTGCTTTCCTTTGTTTTCTGGGCATGATAAATCGCTATGCGTGCGTTGGCTTCGGCCTCTTTCGCAGTTAGACCAAAACCAAACCCGATGGCAACCGTCACTTTGGCAAGCAGATCGACATTGCCCAATACTTGCATGATCTTCCCATATTCAATCATTTGCTCGATACTGCCTCTCGTGCCATAGATGATGAATTGATCCATTCCCAATTTTTGAATGGAAGCGTCCGTCTCTTTGACGAGCTCCAGCAGCTCTTGCAGCAAAATAATCGTCGCATCCTGCCACTGTGTTTCTACTGGCGGACCATCATTTTGCTGGATCGCTGCAATTCCCACGGCGATTTGCGAGTTTTTGCTAATTTTCAATTGACCATAAGCAATCGCTTGATTGACGGCATCGCGAATATTTTTATCGGGACTAACCAGCGATGCGGAAGGGATGTTCATCTCACGCAATTGACGATATACGTAATCAACACCAGTCAAAGCAAAATGGCTCTGTTTCTGTTCCCAAAGCTCCTTGTGGAACAAAATAATTTCCTCTACGTCAAATTTCGTCCCGCCTTCTTCAATAATCTCACTGTAGTCTTTTACATACCAAGGCGTAGAAATAATGCCCAATTCATCAGCTACCTTCTCAATATACTCCGCCTTTGGCAAATCTATCGAGATGCGGTCCAGTCCTCCTGGTACGTTCAGCAAGGTATGAAACAAAGAAAGGGAAATCGTATATTCATCGATCGGGATGTACACGGCAGGCAGCTTCTTTTGCTCTACCTTTTCCTTGGCAAAAAAATAAGGAAGTGGGCCAGCAAAAAGCAGCACGTCGCAGTCATGGATTTGATCAACCAACGCAGCGCTCTCTTTGGGGTTCTGGTATGTATACGAGGTCAGTTGAAGGTAATCAATGGATTGGGTATGCTTCAAGATCCTTGGCAAAAATTCTTCCGAAGAGATTACCGCTATCGTAATGGTCAATGCTCCACCTCCTCATCTCTCTTTGATTTCCAGACGTCCTTAAACACGCGGATGAAGTTTTTGCCCAAAATACGCTCAATCGCTTCATCCTTGTACCCTCTTTTGGCAAGGGCACGCACAAGCTCTGGAACCTTTGTATGTCCTTTTACGACATCAAAATCTTTGCGTCCTGCTTGGATAAACATATTGGGAGAATCGTATTTCATAAATGGCTCGATGATGTCCAGACCAAGTCCGACGTGTTCAACCCCAACTAGCTTCACGATGTGATCGACGTGGTTGATCATGTGCTCGATATCAGCCTGGTCGTCTGTGTCGGCTACGAACAGATTGACGCCATTGATGCCGATTACGCCGTTGGTGAATGCGATCGCTCTGATTTGCTCATCTGTCAGATTGCGCATGGAGCTCGCTAATGTCCGACAGTTGGAATGAGAAGCGATGATGGGTTTACGCGCTACCTCGATCAGATCCCAGAAGCCTTCGTCATTCAGATGGCTGACATCAATGATGATGCCCATTGCTTCTGCCTCTTCGACGACGCGGATGCCGAACTCCGTGAGCCCTCCCTTGCGCCCTTCCCGTACCGGACTAAAATGACTGCCATCTCCAACGAAGTTTCTCCTGCTCCACACGAGACCCAGAAGGCGTACGCCCAGCTCGTAAAAAACACGGAGCATACTCAGATCATTATATAACGGTTCCGCGCCTTCCAGAGAGAGCACAAAACCAATTTTCCCCTGTCGCTTCGCTGTCTCGATGTCGCTCACACTTTTGCAAACCATGATTTTATCAGGCGATTCATCTGCCTCTGCGTGCAACGCGCTGATTTGTTGCAGTGCTTTTCTCAAGCCCATCTCCGGCAGGAATTTGTTGTCGATATAAATCGCTGCGACAACTGTATGCACCCCACCCGCGACCAAATCAGGCAAATAATCCGTTTCAATTACTTTTCGTCTGCCATATTCCCGCTGAATGGCAACATCCAGCAAAAGGTCAAAATGCCCGTCGATTCCATGTGTCATGCCTCATGCTCCCCCTGTTATTTCAGGTTTTCTGGGTTAAGTGGTTCAAGCTCCGGTAAAAGAAAGCGTCCGTCTCTGCGAATCAAGTGGTCATCGAACCAAATCTCACCGCCACCGTACTCCGGGCGCTGAATCATGACCATGTCCCAATGGATGTTTGACATGTTGCCATTGGATGCCTCGTCATAGCATCGGCCCGGGGTAAAGTGGAAGCTGCCGTCGATTTTTTCATCGAATAAAATATCCTGCATAGGCTCCCGGATGAACGGGTTGACCCCCAAAGCAAACTCCCCAATGTACCGGGCACCTTCATCCGTATCCAGAATTTTGTTCAAGCGCTCCGTGTCATTGGCTGTGGCATGAACGATCTTCCCGTCCACGAACTCCAACCGTACCTTTTCAAAGGTAAAGCCTTGATAAGGCGAAGGCGTGTTAAACGATAGGACACCGTTCACCGAATCGCGAATAGGGGCCGTAAACACTTCACCGTCTGGTATGTTATATTGCCCCGGACACGGGATCGCTGGAATGCCTTTGATGGAGAAGGTCAGCTCTGTGCCAGGTCCCGTGATTTTCACGCGGTCAGTTCGCTCCATCAGTTCCTTGAGCGGCTGCATGGCTTTTGCCATTTTGGCATAATCCATTGTGCAGACATCAAAGTAAAACTGTTCGAACGCTTCTGTACTCTTATTCGCCAGCTGCGCCATAGAAGGCGTCGGATAACGGAGATAGACCCATTTCTTTTTGAGACGCACGATACTTACTTCTTTGGAAAAGGATGTAGCCAGCTTCATCTGCTCACCCGGGACATCAGACATTTCGTTGATGTTCAGCCCACCCTCGATGATGATGCACGCTTGCATTTTTGCCATTCGTTCTTTGTCCATCTCTGCCTCTAGACGGAATTGCTCCTCTGTTCCCGCTAACAATAACTGACGGCTAATCGAGGATTCACGCAGGTTCACAAAGGAATGTCCGCCTGCTCGCGAAACTGCTTTGACAAGCTCCTTTATCAGAGCAGCGTCCACCTCCATCGCATCGATCAGCACGTTATCTCCCGGCTGCACATTTGTAGAGTAATTTACCAGCACATTCGCCAGCTTCGTAAGACGTGGGTCCAACATCTATCTATCACTCCTGTTCCCTTATTTTTCATAGAGATGACACGCAACCAGTCTGCCGTCTGCTTCTGTTAATAGCGGGGCTTCTGTTTTGCACACTTCCATGCATGCCCAACAACGCGGATGAAACTTGCAGCCCTTCGGCGGATTGGATGGAGACGGCAGATCCCCTGTTAACATGATCCGTTCTTTTTTCTCGTCAGGATCTGTGATAGGAATGGCGGAGAGAAGCGACTGTGTGTAGGGATGCATCGGACGTTGAAACAGCTCTTCTTTTTTCGCTAGCTCAATCACTTCTCCCAAGTACATCACCGCTACCCGATCGGCGATATGCTCGACGACACTCAAATCATGCGAGATAAAAAGATACGTGAGCGAAAACTGCTCCTGCAAATCCTGAAGCAAATTGAGAATTTGCGATTGGATCGATACATCGAGAGCGGATACAGGCTCGTCAGCGATGATGAGCTTTGGCCTGAGCATCAAGGCGCGAGCGATTCCGATTCTTTGCCTTTGTCCTCCGGAAAACTCATGGGCATATCGCGACAAATGACTTTTGTTCAAACCGACGATCTCCAGCGTCTCTTCGATCATGGCTGTTCGCTCGCGTTTTTGAATACCATGGGCAATCAATGGCTCTGACAAAATGTGTTGGATCGTCAGCTTTGGATTGAGGGTATCAAATGGATTTTGAAACACCATTTGCATATCACGCCGCAGCTTTTTCATGTCTGGCTTCTGTAAGCTACGGATATTTTGACCTTCGAACACAATCTCGCCGTCTGTCGGCTCGATCAAACGCAAAATACATCTGCCCAATGTTGACTTGCCACATCCCGACTCTCCCACGATTCCCAACGTTTCACCTGCGTTGACAGTCATGTTCACTCCATGAACGGCATGCACGTAACTTGGCGGCTGAAACCACCCTTTGCGGACAAGGAACTTCTTATTCAGGTTCTTCACTTGCAAAAGAGGCGTCTTCATCCATTCACCGCCGTGCTCTCCCTGTTCTCTCGATACAGCCAACAGCGGCATTCCGACTGCTGATCCACATCCAGTAACGGGGGATTTTGTTCCAAACAAATAGGCATCGCCTTCTCGCATCGCGGAGCAAAACGACATCCTTTTGGGTAATGATCAGGGGTCGGCACACTTCCCGCGATACTATGCAATCTCTTCAGGCCTTTGGCGTTATGTGGCGTTGATTTGATCAAGCCCACGGTGTACGGATGCTTGGGGCTGCGCAGCAGTGTGCGAACATCAGCGGCTTCAATGACCTGCCCGGCATACATCACGAGTACCCGGTCGCATGTCTCGGCGACGACGCCCAAATCATGCGTGATCATGATGAGCGACATGCCCAGCTCTCTTTGGATTTTTTTCATGACATCCAATATTTGCGCCTGGATCGTTACGTCTAGTGCAGTCGTCGGTTCGTCCGCTATCAGCAGCTTTGGATGGCAGGCAATCGCCATCGCGATCATCACGCGCTGTCGCATCCCCCCTGACAGACGATGCGGGTACTCGTGATAGATTTCATTGGCACGTGAAATGCCTACCTGCGTCAACAACTCGACCACTCTTTGTCTCGATTGGGCTCGGTTCATGCCCTCATGCTTTTCCAGTCCTTCGCTCAATTGCTTGCCGATAGTCAGTACGGGATTCAGGGAAGTCATCGGCTCCTGAAAGATCATGGCGATCTCTTTTCCTCTGATCTTCTGCATCTCTTTTTCGCTATAGCGCAAGAGATCGGCTCCGTCCAGTTGAATACGGCCTTCAATGCTTCCGTTTTTACTGAGCAAGCGCATCATGGATAGGGAGGCAACGCTTTTTCCACATCCTGATTCTCCGACGATCCCGACCGATTCACCTTTTTTGACCTGCAAACAAAGATTGTCCACTACCTTGAAAGCCCTTTCATTTTTTGGAAACGTGGTAGTCAATCCTGTCACTTCCAACATGTTTGTCACGTTACTCACTCCTTTTTCGGGAACGGAAGCTCGTCAACTATGCTTTGGGATCAAAGATATCGCGCAAAGCATCCCCCAGCAAATACACCGTAAAAACGACTGCCGTAATCGCAAGACCGGGAAATGTCGCGAGCCACCAAGCTTCTCGCAAGTAATTTTTCCCTTCATTCAGCATCGTTCCCCACTCCGGTGTAGGAGGCTGCGCACCCAAACCGATAAAGCCCAGTGCCGAGGTCCCCAAAATAGCACTACCTATAAACATGGTCGTATAGACGATCAGTACATTCGAGATGTTCGGAATGAACTGGCGCGTAATGATCCACCAATTCGAGCTGCCGATGGAGCGACTTGCCTCCACATAACCGGATTGCTTGATCGAGAGTGCCGCACCACGGATCAGAATCGAAAAGGCCGGGATCGATGATATTCCGATCGCGATCATCGCATTTTCCTGACTCGGTCCGAGTACAGCGACAATGGCTAGAGCCAGCACAATGCCGGGCAACGCCAGCATGATGTCCATGATTCTCATGATCACATTGTCAACAATTCCTCCGAGGTAAGCGCATGTCACACCAATCAGCGTTCCTGCTACAAACGTCATGACAGACGCCAGCACAGCTACGGTCATTGTCACTCGTGTTCCGTACAGCATCCGGGAAAAAATATCGCGGCCAATCGCATCTGTCCCTAGCCAAAAGTCTTTCGACGGGCCTTGCATAAATGCTTCGTAGTACGTTTTCGTGGGATCGTGCGGAGCAATCCACGGCCCGATGATTCCAAGCAAAACAATGCAGAGCATCATCAGGAAGCTGTATTTCGCTTTTTTTTGCTGCATGATCTTCTCAAATAATTCGAAACGAGGCATGGACCATTGTCTGCTCCAGAACATGCTATACCCCCTCCTTCGCGGCGTAATCAATGCGAGGATCGAGAACCGCGTACAGGACATCAATCAAAATGACTACGAGGACATACACCGCTCCGATAAACAGCGTCGTTCCTTGAATCATCGGAAAATCCCGCGAGCTAATTGCTTGAATCGCCAAAGTCCCCACTCCCGGCCAGCCAAAAACCTGCTCGATAATCACTGCCCCACCAAGCAAGCCAGCGAGTTCCAAGCCAATGACAGCCACAATTGGAATCATCACATTGCGAAAAGCGTGCCGCAGCAGCACAACTCGTTCATTCATCCCTTTCGCACGTGCTGTTCGGATATAGTCATTGGACAAAACCTCTACCATGCCAGCACGAGTGAGTCGGCTGAGTGCCGTCGCCGTCAATGTCCCCAGAGTAAACGCTGGAAGAACCATGTCTTTTAACCCCGTTCCTCCCGCAATCGGAAACCAGCCCAAATGGACGGAGAATACAAGGATGACGAGTAAACCTAACCAAAAGCCAGGTATGGACATCCCAAAGGTGGAAAAGGTCATAATCGCTCCATCGATGGGTGTATCCTTGTATTTTGCCGCTAGGACACCCAGCCCGATACCGATCACAACTGCCACTACGAGGCTGGCTACTGCCATTTTTGCTGTCGCTGGAAAGCGATCAGCAATTTCTGTGCTGACAGGTCGACCCGTTTTCAGGGAAGTGCCGAGATCTCCTTTTAAAACCCCAGAAGCATAGTCGAGATACTGGACTACCAAAGGCTTGTTCAAGCCCAGCTCTCCTCGAAGCGACTCGATTTGTTCTACAGTCGCCCGCTGCCCCAGCATGATCCGCACAGGGTCTCCGGGGATGAGATGAATGAGCAAAAACGTAAAAACGGAGAGTCCAAACAGGACAATGATGCCCGACAATAGGCGCTTCACAATATACTGCTTCATGAGGTCTTCACCCAGATGTGAGAAACGGTATGAACTAGCTTCTTCTTGTTGCGCTCCTGCACTTTGCTCTCCTCCCTCTTTCTCCACTAACGCCACTTGTCGTTATAGTGTCGTTATTAGTTAAAAATAGTCTATTCCAAATTCACAGAAAGTTCAACTTGTTTTTTCTCGCCCCATTCAAAAAGAGCATGGTCCCTTTCTACCATGCCCTTCTGAAGAATCGTTCCGTCGTCATTCCTTGCCGTGCCTCATCTGTAGCAATACGTTTGCCGTTAGCTGTGGATGACTGAGGGGAAAATGATGAGCAACGGAGAGCCTTTCAATCTTTACATTCGCTTTCCTGAATGCATCCTCTGCTCCTTTTGTCAGCTGATACGTTTTATCCTGAGTTCCCCATACGATCTGGGCTGGAAAAGGGAGAGGCTGTGTCGCTACCGCCATTTGCCGGAATTCGTTCATAAAGTAGCGCAGCACGTCTGTATGCGTCTTGCTGATGCGCGGGGATTGCAGGAGCTTCCCTGCCTTTTCTACATAGCCTTTTGGCATTTCATACGTAGACTGAAATACCCCTTGCTCAAGCATTGCTTTTTCCAATTTGGCTGACGTTAACTGCTTTTGCAAAAAAAGCTGAAGGAGGGCTGGACTCTTCCCCAATCCCGCCTGCAGCCGAGAATACTTCGGGGCATGCAGGGGTGGCTGCAAAAGGTATAGCTTCTCGATTTTTTCCGGTACTCGCTTTGCTGCCTCCCATGCCAAAAGCCCGCCAAATGAATGTCCTGCAAGATGAACCGGAGATGGCAGCTGTCGCAATGCCTCGGCCACTGCCTCGATAAAGCCCTCGAGCGGTTTTTCGTGATGGTGATAGGGCGATCTGCCAAATCCGGGTAAATCCAGTAACCATACTTCCTGTTCACCCAGCTGTTCAGCGAGCGGGAGTAAATCGCTCATCTCACTGAAAAGCCCGTGCACGAGCAGCCACGGAGTACCCGAGCCTTCTTTCTTGTACGCGGCCATGCCTGCGATTTGCTCTCGGTGAAAGCAAGGAGGTACTTTCTGATCCTTGACCGACAAACGGTAGTCGAGATCGGCAATCACACTGGGAAGATACGCCGCTACGTCGTATGCATCGATGCTTTTTTTCGCTTTCATTTGCTGAAAGGGAGCGAGCGGGAAGTCTTTCTTTACGAGAAAATCCATCGAATTGGCAGGTACCCCGAGCAAGCGGCTGCCGCCGTTATGGAGAATTTTTTTCAAGACCGATACCGGGAAAGGAATGGTTGGTGGCTTCATCCGTAATTCTTTAGCCATCAACGAAATCAGCTCTGAAAAAGCTGGCGTGGCACTCCGCTCATTTAAGGCGTAATACGTTTGATGCTCGATGTGATTTGTCTCTACAATCCCCACAATGACCTGGGCAAAATCGTCGACGGAAAGCAAGGGCAGCCACCACTCCTTACCACCGGGAAGAACAGGGATCTTACCACGCCGCATGGAGCTGATCACGAGCCCGAATCCATCTGTTTGTTCTGTGTTCCCGGTGCTTCGCGGGCCTATGATCGTACACGGATTTACCACGACCAGCGGCATTCCTTTTTGATACGCCTCTTGTCTGAGGTATAGATCTGCCAGAAACTTGTATTTCTCGTAGCCCCCTGCCTCTTGATAAAAATCGGTTGGCGCAAAAACATCTGTCGCCAGCTTTCCACTCTCATCGTCAAACGGACTCATGTAGCCAACGATATGAATCAGCTTTTGTAGACGCTGTTGTTTATGCAATTCATTCGCTAGTGCTGCAAGGTGACTTGCTCCTTGTAAAATCAATTCCCTCGCCACCGTTTCATCCAGCGAGATATCCATCGGGGCACCTGCATGGATGATAATAGTTGCGCGCAATACCTGCTCGTAATCACTCGCTGATAATCCCAAGCCCTCCTTTCGCAAATCACCCCGCACGGCCTTGCAATTAGACCTCTCTGTAGGTGTCATCTGCATCAGCAATTCATCCCACTTCTCGGGCGAACGAACCAGCGCCAGTACGGTATGACCGGACCGGGCCAGCTGCTTTGTTAACTCCTTGCCGATAAATCCAGTCGCACCTGTTACAAAAACGACAGCCATTGTTTCTGCCTCCTTTATATTTACAGAACTATTCAGTACTAATTCACTTCAAAAAAATCCTACACTTGAATCAAGTGTAGAAGTGTCTGACCTGCGCCTACGAGTACCTGTGCATGACCCTGCGATTCAGCCATGAGCATCGCTCCCTCCATAATGGTCACGAACAAGACTGCCGTTTGCTGAATCGAGATATTTTCCTTGAATTCTCCACGGGCGATTCCCTCCACGAGCAGCTTTTCCGCTAGGTTCTGCCATTCGATCAGGAACTCGTTGATTCGCGCTTTGACCTCTGGTATTTGTGCCGACAGCAAGGAAAGGATCGGACAGCCTCCTACACAGGAGCGGTCCTCCAGTTCTTCTGCGATGGTGGTAAAAATCAGCCCTACCCGTGCGGAAACAGACAGGTCTGTCCGTTGCAAGATGGCTTCCAGTGCTCCTCTCAGGACGTTGATTCTGTAGCCGAGTACAGCTACGACGAGCTCCTCCTTGCTTTTGAAGTGATAGTAAATGTTGGACTTGGAGACTTTGCTCTGTGCTACGACGTCATCCATGCTGGTATTCATGATTCCTTTTTGCAAAAACAAATTAGATGCAGTGGCGATGACATGGTCACGGTTTGAGGTTCGTTTCATGATTAGTACTATATAGTACTAGTAAGGGATTGTCAATCGTCCGAGTGTGTAGTGGAGGAGAAGAAAAAGCGCAGTTCTCTTTGACTCTGACACGCCCGCAAGGGGGATTGACTGTCCGTCTACACTTCAAAAAGGGGACCGTCGAGCCAAAGCCACCCTACGGGCGGAAGGTTCTCAAAGAAGAGGTGTTCGACAAGCGTGGTCCCCTTTTTGAAGTTCCGACTGGGTAGGCGTTGTCAAGGTCTACGAGCCCTGCGCTTTTTCTTCTTGCCAGCTTTGTTGGTTCATCGCTTTCATTTAAAACTTCGTATAAAAAAAGAAAAGGCTGATGCCTTCTGTCTTGGCATCAACCTTCACCCATTAATTGATCGCAAATCTGTTACACTTCGTTACGGCAGCAAGCATAGCTGCCGCAAGCTCATTTTCCCGGCTATCTCGTGCCCTTCTGAAATAGAGACAGCGTAAAAAGTTCTTGCTGTTTACCCGAGCGATAACTTGAGTACGACTTTTTGGAAGCTCGGCACAGCTTGCCAAGCCATTGATCCAGTCAGCAAGTTCCTGTTCTGGAAGCAAGCCTTTGTCTATCATGGTATCTACGATGCTCGCAAGTCGTTCGTCCTCTTCGTCATTGAAAATATGCTTTCCGTTATGTAGCACGCCCTGGATCGCTTGAAGAACGTCTCGCTGTACGGCTTCGTCGCTCTCTGGGCACTGCACTAGCTCTACGAATACGTCTGCTCCGTGAGCGGTACTGTGAGCCCAGCCTCCCTCGGACAAATAGCCGCGCAAATCCTTCTCCTCTTGAAAATAGCGGAGCATGGCATTCTTCACATGCTGGAAATCAGCGAGCTCCAAAAAAGGCTTCTGCCTGTGACGTCGCATGATCAAGGCAATCGGCAATGCAGAGAATGTCCTCGTAAATACAGATGGATCACCCTCGCTGCCGATCTGATAGAACAAATGCTTTTCGTCGGTTAGTTCTCGCAGGAGGCTGCGCAATTGCGCCTCCGTCAGCTTGTCCTCGTCGAGAATCCAATAATAAAATGCCGGGTAGATGAGGTTATCCCGCAATTCCGGGTCAGGATCCCCAATGTATTGCAACAATCGTGAGACGAAATCCTCCAATTGTTCACCTTGACGCAGCTGATATTGTTCCTGCTCCAATCTTTGCAGGTCCAGCACAAGCTGGGTTCTTGTATCGCTCACTTGTTCATCCCCCTTACCATAATCAAAATTTCCTCCACCACCATTTCCGGTTCATCGTGATGAATATAATGCCCGCTGCGAGTAGCTATTCTTTGCTTGCTTGAGGTTGAAAGCCGCTTGAAATCGGCCTGCAGACGTTGATCGATTGCTAAGATTTCCTCGTTCGGCCATTCCTCGTCCCACACGTCCGGCAAGCCTCTCGTAATAATCGTGACAGGTATGTCGCTTTGCCGAAAAGACTCAACAATCTCTTGATAGCTCCGTATTTTATCGATCTTCTCGCTGTTTCGCATCGGATTCTCGTAATATTCTCGATTGGCTGCGATCAGGTTGTCAGGTAAAACCTTTTCATAGGCGAGCTCTTTATATTCGGGAGCAGCGTCAACCAAAACCAGCCCCGAAACAAGCTGCGGATACAGGTTCGCAAACAATCTGGCAACCAAACCGCCAAAAGAATGTCCGACCAAAATACAAGGCGTCTCCACCTTTATCTCTTGCAGCAAGTCATACAGCTCCTCGACCAGATCACGGCATGTCCGGGGTACGACTTCTGGCGCTGGACTCCTGCCAATCCCTGCCCAATCATAGGATAAGGTAGACGCTTCCTGCGAGATGCGGTCTTGAACGATCTTCCATGTCTCACCGCTATCGCCCATGCCTGCTAGAAAGATCACACTAGGTGTCCCACTTTTTCGCGAATACAGCTTATGTATCCATCGAGACATGATCCCAATCGTCCTCCATGTAACGAACCAGCCAATTCAATGCTCGGTGTCTTTCCACAACTACTTCGTCATTCAAACCACCCGCAACCACACGATTGTTGATGCGCGCATCCACGCACGCCCAGTCATAGCGGTAGATTAAATCTGCCTGATCGAGAATCTCTTGTTTGCTTCTCACGACCGCATTGCTATAGAAGGTGTCATAGTCACCTGCGCTTCTGAGAGCGTCAATCGCGGTGTTCACATCACAAATCTCATCTGGGAAATGGAGCTCTTCCACATAGCCAAGTGCCCACAGCAGTATCCAGTAGCATTCGTACATCCAAACCATCTGAATCATATCGGTTCGGTCGGGCTGTGGATCATTCAAGAAGTCTCTCTCTTTTTCCGTAAAGAATTCAGCAGCGCCAAACTGCTCAATAATGCCCTCGATGAACTCCCGCTCTTCCTTGAGTTGTCCGTTTTCGGCAATCCCGCCGGCATATACCGCAATCAGACACAGGGCAATCGCTCGCTGAACCATCTCATCCTTGCTCCTGATGACGGCATCCTCATCCCCTACGATGACAGGAAGATGCGGGATGTACGGAATGCCTTGCTCCTGCAATAGCTTGATGCTCCGCTCCTTGCGCGCTTCGCCTGACTGGGAGGGCTGAATATGTCCGTCGATCAGGTCTACACTGACCGTCACCAGAAAATCGTCCACTTCGGATTCTCCTGCCGTATTGAGAATCAGCCTTCCTTGTTTATCGAGCATGTCTCCGGTAGGGAGAAAAACAATCCCGTGTACTTCTTCGGCAATCGCCATAATGGACGCAAACGCCGTCTGATCAATTTCCTTGCTCGCCACGATTCCTACCGCCACATTGAGCGCTGTAATTTGGTACAACAGCTTTTGCTGGACCTTCTCGTGGGTCGTTTCAATCTGTGCGAAGTAGCCGTACATCCCTTTTTTCATCTGGAGAAAAGCTTCTTGGTCATCGTCCTCGCGCATAAGATTGAAGGTGATCTTGCTCTTGCTAAACCATTTTTTATCGGTCACGGTCACGGCCCGCTCGTCTGCGGATACCTCTACCAATTGATCACGAAAAGCCTCGACAATCGCAGAGACGACTTTCTCGCATTGTTGGATGGAGACATAGATGGTGCATTGATTCATCTGGTAACCTCCTTTGCTGGGAAAACATTTTCAAAGTACCGAATTTTGTAATCAATATTCAATTATGGTATTCTAACCCTGTTTAATCAAGCACAAATCTTTATAGTTATCGGCGAATCTATCACGACGATTGAAGGTGAAACCTATGAAAAACATTCTATTAGAGGAGTTCTCCCCCATTTGTCCGATTCAAGCTTTTGTCGAAGAGGATGAGAACGGTGTCTTTTTTTATTTGTGGGATTATCCAGGCGAGGAACATGCCAGCATTCGCTCTTGTTGGGTAAGAAATTACGGACCTGCACCGGACTCGATCGATTTCGCTGCCATGGAGGATGGTCAAGCTCCCATGCTTCCACGCGATTGCTGCGCTCATCCGGATGGGGCAGACAGGCTGGACCCGGAGCAGCTCTCGATCGTCTGGCTGGAGGAAGGCGATGCAGCTGCGCTTTTGTATGAGGATGAGGTGCTGTGTGTGATTCCTAGCTGGGCTGGCCCTTCCCCGGACGGCTCGCACTATCCTTCGTATGCGCGAGATTGCACCGGAGAATCTGATTTATGCTTTCCGCTAGGAACACCAGAGTCGAACGCCATGTATGCTCGTATCGAGGCTGCCCAGCATTTTTGGGCGAGCTGGGATGGCAACCCTTGGCCTGACATCCAGCAGCAGTTCATGGACGCGATTACCTCGACTCTCGGCCCAGTTAAACAATATTACGGCATTGACGGCGGGCACTGGCCCCCAAAAGCATTGGTGACCATCGAAAAAGGGGACGTCACCTATGCGATAACCCTCGGCGTGTCCATTTTACCTCAGCCAAAAGTCGAGCAGTATACAGAAGAACCGGAGCAATTACGCCGATTCGAGCTGGCCTTTGCCTGCGAAACCAAATGGCTCGCCCAAAACGAACAGCAATTGCTGGCCTACGTTAGCGGCCAAACCTCTCTGCCGTGGTCGTATATGACCTTCCTCGCACAGGGTCACACCATTCCGTGCCAGGAAATCAGTCAGATTAATAGCCGCTTCTCCTCTATGCTGCTCGCAAAACCTGAGGATGCCCCGCGCATTCCACTTCCACTCATGGCGGGTGATCCTGTGAATCTATTATGGATGATTCCGATTACCGCAGAGGAACAGCAGTATGCAGAAATACATGGGTCTGAGCAATTGCTTCAGCACTCTGCGGGAGATGGTGCAAGCTGGATTTTTAATGGGGTTGCGAAATTTAGGAAGGAAGCATGAAGTTAGAAAACAGTTTCTAGTGGAATAAAAAGGTTATCAAATGCCGAGCGAAGCTCTCAGCAGATGATAACCTTTTCGAGTAGCGTATCAATGATTGCAATAGCTACCCTTTACCATACATTATTGCCCAAATACATTGAGTTCAGCCACACTTGTCCATGGGTTATTGTTTATCTCGCTTAAGGCACGCAGTTTAATATAGCGACCTGTCTTGGCTGCAAAGCTGGTTTCTTTCAACGTAGTATCACTTGCAAAGGTACCTGTGGCTACAGCTGTTCCCCAATTCACTCCATCACTGCTGACGTAGAACTCATAGTTCTTGATCGTTCCGTTCACTTGACCATCTTGTCTGGGCAGGTAACTAAATTTGGAAATGCTATACGTTGCACCCAAGTCAATTTGAATCTCGTGCGGCATTGGAGCTACGGGGCTCCATTTCGTGTGCCAAAACGTGCTGTTGTTTCCATCAAAGGCTTTCGGGGCTTCATTGTACAATTCATCGCTGTCTACGTATTTTAGCGTCCAATTCGCTTGCGGAATCAGACTGGCTCCTCCTGCTGTGACTGCCACATTCATGGCAGAATTACTTGTGCTTGTTGTCGTAATCGTTACTCCCGATTTTTCTCCCGTGTAGGTGTTACTGTTCGGATTGGTGTCTGGACTAAAAGTAGCAGCATGATTATTATTCGTGTAATAGAATGGGTCTTGATATTCACTCACGGATTGCTCAATGTCAATGAAAGGATGCGGGTCATTCGTGCTATTACTCATGGATTCATCAACGTGCCAAACCGCGATGCCTCCAGAAACTGTTTGCAAGCTAGCATCATATCCAACTTTTTCACGATTCTCAACTAAAAAATACGTATTATCCTTCAAAGGAACCTTTAAAACATTATAATTATTCGGGATGGCTTGAAGCGTAAAATTGTTAGTGGCATTTACTACAGTTGGTGTGACAAATCCTAATTTTGCTTTTGACCAGGCATCCATATGAGTGGGTGTCGTTCCAGGTTCCTCCCCTTGGAGATTATTCCAGGTTCCATTTGCCATTATACTTAGACCACTCACATGATTATTAGCACCATAGAGATCCGGAAGGCCCAAGGAATGACCGAATTCATGAGCAGTGATACCCATCGTTGCCATATGACCAAATTGTTTTTCACCCTGCGTCGTATACATCCCTGATACTGTAACACCATCATGATTGGTGTTGGGAGCATACCACTGATGTGCCCAAATATTTGGCACTGCACCACCACTAGCCTCTTCATTACCAGCAAGAACAGTTATAATGTAGAAGCTATCTTTAGAGTCGATGACTTGATCATTATTTGTATCAAAACTAGCAAAGTTCACCACAGGATCCGCTTTATCCAGTGCATCTGTTATAACCGTCCTAATGTCTTTTCCCGATGTATCCGGATGAGCGTAATCTAATTTTACTTTCACAACTCCATCATTGTGCGTACCATATATTTCGGATGCTGGGGTGATCTGTGCTTTTCCATTACTCACTTCATTATAGTAATTCTTTACCGACTTTTGATTTGCAGAAAAGAATTTGTTGCTCCAATCGTTGTCGTTATAAGCGATATCAACATCTGTAAATCCAATTAACAAAACAAGCAATTTTTGGGTTCCTGAAACGGGCGTGATACTTCCGTCAATATTTTTTTCTGACGATCCCGAGAATTCTTGTTGAAGCTCATTCAGGAACTCCTGTTTTTTATTTGCTTGAGGGTCGTACTCATTTATCCATTCCATTAAATTTTTCTCATTTACCGCCTCTGAAGGCTTTTCGTCAATTTTATATTTTATCCCCGTCGATTGCAGATCATCTGATGTAAGTTCAGCGTAATTCCAATATCCCTCCTGATCTTGTAAAAGGACATCGCCATCCTTTGTGCTCGCCCAATGGAACCATTCATCTCCATGCATCACGGCTTGAAAAGATTCACCAGACGGTTGCTTCATTTTGACAACTCCATCATATGCGGGTGCAGCAAAAACATCCGTTTGAAAGTACAAAATACAAATCAATGAAAAAACAGACGTGAACAGGCCTTTAAAACTTCTTTGCATAAATGTTCCTCCCGATTTAGAAGTTGTTATCCTGTTGGAATGGTTTCCTCTATAGATTCAGGAAGATCGCCCCCCCTTTCTATGGCAAGCTGAATATTCTGTTGATAAATGCACCAGATTCATACGTAGAATGAATCGACAGATCATCTATACAGAACTGCCAGAATGCCCTTACCTACATTATTGGAAATTCTTGGTAACATGTTAACTTTTTCTATAAATCGGGGATTTTTTTTATCATTAACTAATAAACGCCCCCGTTCGGGACTTTCACCCTAGAGACGACGCCCATGCTAGGTGTACTAAAAAAAGCCGATATTGCTGCGAGAGCAAATCGGCTGTTACGTCATTTATTGGCGGGACACCTTGACGAGCTTCCCTGTCGAAGCATCGATAAAGCTATAGCCATTCTTCCATTTGCGTTGATAGACTAGTTGCGGTTCGGGAGCTCTTTGACCATCATACTGCTCCCACACGTAGACCAGCTCCAGGTCAATTTCTTGTTGGATCGTTTCTTTTGCTTCTGCTGCACTTACAATCTTTTTGGAATCTGGAAGGGTAACACCCGGGTTGAGTGGATGGAGGTTTAAATCGGTAATCGTGCCCGTCGCCTTGTCTACACCCACCATATAAAACTCGTCAGATACTTCGATCCCGTTGCGTTTTCCGTGAAAAGTGAATGAATACACTTTATCCTCTTCCTTATCCAGCTTGTTCTTGTCTACCCACTCCGGAATATCTTCTTCAGGAGACTCTACGATAAGCGTTAGCTCCGTTAACGCCGGGTCAAGATAAGGTACGAGTGCTGCGATCGCTTTTTTCTTCGCTTCCTCTACACTGATTTTCTGCTCTGTTTTTCGTTCGTCTGGGAAATTCAGATCGAAGTCGATGAGCCGATCACTCTGTTCATCTGTAATGAGGCTAACCATCTCAAATGCAGGCGTACCTTTATTTGAATCGTTCATCCACCGATAGGATTCGATTGTCTGAAGTCCTTCTAAAAGATTGTCCTTGTGATCATCGTATTCAAAGGTCGCACCAGAAACATCAATACCAAACTGTGTTTTCAGCCATTTCTCTCCTTGCTCGCGGGAAGCTATTTTGATGCTTTTCCCTTCTCCTTTTACATGAACACTCTCCCCTGCCATTTCTGTTTCTTCCCCTGTGACTTTGCCGGTCAGAGCATCGATCCAACCAATGGTATTCAGTTGATAAATAAGCATCGGTTTCTCTTCTGCCGATTTTCCATTTTGAGCATAGGAAATCGGCTGCTCCCATACGTATACCAGGTCCATCTTAAGCTTGTCCTTGTAGATTTTGCTTGCTTCCTCAAGTGTTATCGCTTTTTTCGGATCAGGCCAGTTCACTTTGCTAGGATCGATGAAATGATACGCTTCATAGCCAATAATATGGCCAGCATGATCAACGGATACGAAGATAGAGTTGTTGGACAGAGGGAGGTTATTGATGAGAGAGTGGTATTTCACAGTGGAGTGAGCCCATTCCAGCTTGTTGCCCTTCCCGTCACCTGATCCAGCTTTTCCCCTACCGAGTTTTTGTTCGGCTTTCAGCTGTTTTGCTTCCGTACCGAATAAATCCTCGATAAAAGTTGCAGCCTTGTCTCTGGCAAGCTTTTCTTCCGGATAATCAGCTGAAGCCCATGCTGGATTTTGGATATCCATAAGGAGCAATCGGCCCGTCTGTGCATCCAGCTCAAGGCTAACGGATGAGTATGCGTCATACTCTTTTTTTTCATCTGTTTTTGGCCTGTTGGTGAAGTGCAAGCTCCAGATCGGTGCCGGATAACGACCAAAGCCGTCTTCCTCATAATGTTTATCAATTAGTCGATACCCTTTCAACTCGGGAATCACCTCAAATAGCTTGTCCAGAGAATTCTGAACATCTTGGGAATAATCATTTTTTTGAGACGCTGCCTTTTTCACATCACTTGCTGCTTGTACTGTTGGTTGATGGGTAGTCCAAGCAGGTGCAGAGGCAAGTAAGCACGCCGCTATAACCGTCATCATGGATGAGTTGAGTTTCATTGGGCACCTCCAAATAGTATTTATATTTGCGGATAAGTTCTGTTTGGCCTTACCAAGGGTAAGACGGAAGGGCAATTATTCGCGTCACATATTATTCCATTTTTATTATATAATCCCTTATCTCTATTAAAAAACACGTCCTCGCGTTAATCGGCGAGGACGTGTAGTCTAAACCTATATTTTCACGGAACAGCCCGTTCTATCTGACCCCCTGAAAAGCTCGCGTACCTTCGTTTCCGTTTTCTTCGTTGGAAAAGAGGAAGACTTATCCTGTGGTACTCCTCTCTGACACCGTCAACTGCGAGGAGGTTTGGCAGTTTCTTCAAACCGATGTATTCGTTTATAGAACGTACTTCTGGGGATTCCCAGAAGTTTCGCCGCTTTCGACACATTCCCGTTTGTCTTTTGCAGCGCCTCGACCATTTGCTGCTGCATGATCTTATCGCGAAACGATAGAGAAGCCCGGTGCTCCTCCGTCCTCTGTTCAGGAAAGCTAAGGCTGGTAGAGACGCTTTTGCTCAGCTCTGCGCTTTGATGGAGCAAGGAATGCAGCTGATGTAAAAGGTCGTCGCATCTGTTCATAGAGAGAATCCGCAATTTATCCAGCACATTCATAAGCTCGCGAATGTTTCCTGGCCAGGTGTAATCCATCAGCGCGGCAAAGAATTCCGGAGGGAACACAGCATCCCAGTCATGCTTTTCACAGTAATGGTGAACGAGGTGCGGAATGTCTTCTGCCCTCTGCCTGAGTGCCGGAACATGCACGGGATAGACGTACAGACGATAAAAAAGGTCTTCTCGGAACTTCCCTTCTTTGACCAGTTGGTGGATATTGCGGTGCGTAGCCGCAATCACGCGAAAATCGACGGGTATCTCTTGGCTGCCGCCCAGCGGAGTTACTTTACGTTCCTGCAAGACACGGAGAAGCGCCACCTGCATGGAGTGTGGGATCTCCCCAATTTCGTCCAAGAAAATAGTTCCTTGGTGGGCAAGTTGGAATTTCCCCTTCACTCCGGTTCGCTTCGCCCCGCTGAATGCCCCTTCCACATAACCGAATAGTTCGCTTTCCAGCAGCTCTGTCGGGATCGCGCCGCAATTCACCGCAACGTACGGCCCGCTTGCCCACTTGCTGTTCTCATGAATCGAACGGGCGATCACTTCTTTTCCGGTGCCTGTCTCGCCCAGGATAAAGACATTGATGTCCGCGGAAGCTACCCGCCCAAGCTCTTCCAGCGTCTTTCGAAATGCACGGCTTGTGCCAGCCTCGCCGCGGAACCGAAACGGCTTGGCTGAATCCTTGTCCTGATAGACGGCCTGCCTCACCTGTTGCTCCCCTGCATTCAGAAGGTAGATACATTTTCCGATGAAACCACCGTGCTCCGCAGAGCAAATCGGCACTTCCATCCGATTTCGGTACCCGCGCATGTATATTTCTTCGGTACGCATTCCGCACCAGTTCGGAATGTTCTGACGAATAAGTCTGCTCGCCGCGACGACTTTTTGACGAGGGTTGCAAATGATGAGCGGCTGTTCCTTTTCCAGTACTTCCATCGAACCCTGAATCAATTCCATCTCGTCGTGATGAGAACGGAGCTTTACTTCTTTCTCCAGCGTATAGGCGGCCTGAGTGACAATCCCCAGCATGTATGGATGCGCCCGGTCAACCGGGCACGAAACGTCGAGGATACC
Organism: Brevibacillus sp. RS1.1; assembly: GCF_013284365.1. NCBI lineage: Bacteria > Bacillati > Bacillota > Bacilli > Caryophanales > Paenibacillaceae > Brevibacillus > Brevibacillus sp. RS1.1. The sequence goes on along the minus strand of NZ_JABSVA010000008.1, from coordinate 71,754 downwards.
CAGGACCTCCCCGTCATCGTTGCGTATTGGAGCGGCAGCACAGCTCCAACCATGGGAAGCTATGGAATAGTGCTCCGAGCCGGTTACCATAATCGGCTGCCCCAGCGACAGCGCCGTCCCAATTGCATTTGTCCCCATCTCGGCTTCCGTCCAGCGCACGCCCTCTACGAATCGTATTTTTTCGGCTACCTCCCGGACACTTTTGCTTCCTTTCATCCAGAGCACGTAGCCTTCTGGGTCGATTAAAAGCGCGATCATTCCCATCTCGCTCGCGAGTCGATCCATTTTTTCGAGAAAAGGGGCAGCGACGTCCATAAGCATAGCGTTCTTTTGCTGTTGGTGCCGGAGAGATTCCCCGCTCAGAATGTGCCTTCCCCGATCCAAGTACGGGCTGACTTGGGCGTTCCGGGAGCGATGCCAAGATTCGATGATGGATTGGTGAATCCGTGAAGAATCCAGTACGCCTTCCTGAACGAACTGCTTCCACATCTGCGAACTTAATGCGAATTCAAACAAGATACATTCCCTCCCTCAGTAACTCGCCTGAAGTAACTCCTGCCAGAATGTATGCAAGGTCGTCTCCTTTTGTCTAAATTCTAATCAATAATGGCAGCGTTTACAATGGCTGCAAATCAAAATTCCCCCTGGGTTACAGGGGGCTTTTGGTTGAGTCGATGCTTCAGGCGTGTACAGCATGACCGATGGCAGACAGCAGAGCTTCGTGAACAGCTTCTGACAACGTCGGGTGAGCAGAAATGAACGTTTCCATCATATCCGCCGTCATTTCCCCGTGGATCATGACCGTTCCTTGCCCAATCAACTCCGTCGCCCGCGGGCCTACGATGGACACACCCAGTATTTCGTTGTATTCCGGTTCCGTGATGACCTTCACCTTTCCGATCGCTTCACCGAGAATGATTGCCTTGCCATTAACGGAAAACGGGAATTCTCCGATTCTTACGTCTCCGTATTGGGACCTGGCTTGCTTCTCGGTGAGGCCGACACCAGCGATTTCCGGCGACGTGTAGATGCACCTCGGTACAGCCCGATAATTGGCTTTGGCGTCCAGACCGCATGCATGCAAGGCTGCTACTGTTCCCTCATGAAAAGCGACATGGGCGAGCTGGATGCCCCCGACAACATCCCCGCATGCGTAAATATGTGGCACGTTCGTTTGCATATGCCCGTTTACGGAAATACCTTGCTTGCCGAATGCTACACCCGCCCGATCAAGTTGCAGTTCAGCCGTCCGCGGCATCCTTCCGACAGCAACCAGCACGATCTCTGCTGTGGCTTCCCCGCTACCATCCGGATTCTTGAAACGAACGGTTTTCGTCTGCTGGTCGACCGACGTCAATGACGTGGAGGTCAAGATCTTCACCCCTGTTCGTTCCAGCTGATCTCGCAGAACACCCGCAATATCCGCATCTTCACCGGGGAGAATCTGATCCGCCATTTCAATCACTGTCACGTCGCACCCCATGCGACTGTATATGCTAGCAAACTCGCATCCGATGACGCCTCCGCCGATGATCAGCAATGTCTCGGGAATCGCCGAAAGCGACATCGCGTGTCCACTGTGGATGATCCAGCGACCGTCAAATGGCGCAAACGGTAGCTGAATCGGCTCCGATCCCGAGGCGATGATGATTTTATCGGCTTCAACAATTTCTTCTCCCTGATCCATCTTTACCGCTATTTGGCGTTGACTGACAAAACGAGCCTTCCCCGTAAGCACCTTGATTTTGTTTTTTCTCATGAGAAATCCGATTCCCATGACGAGTTGCTCTACGATGTTGTTTTTGTAGCTCTGCACTCCCGGCCAGTCAATCGATACTTCCTGTTCGGGCACGCGAATGCCGAAGCGGCCGGCATGCTTTATTTTCTCGGCCATCTCGGCGGACTCCAGGAGCGATTTGGTTGGCATACATCCTTCGTTCAGACAGGTCCCACCCAACACCCGCTGCTCGATCAGGGTGACCTGTTTGCCCTTTTGGGCGGCGACAATCGCCGCAACGTAGCCCGCAGGTCCCCCTCCGATCACTGCAATCGTACTCATCCCATCACGTCCTTCACAAGAGCATCCGGTACGGCTCTTCCAGGTATTTTCTCAGCGTGTATAAAAATTCGGCTGCCGGTGCTCCGTCCAGTACCCGATGGTCGAACGTCAGGCTGAGCGGGAGAATGCTCCGCCGCTGTACTTCCTCACCGATGAAGACAGGCGTTTCCTGCACAGCCCCTACGCCGAGAATGCCTGCCTCCGGCGAATTCAGCACTGGCGTAAAGAAATCAATTCCGTATGCCCCAAGGTTCGTGATGGAGAAGGTAGACCCTTGCATCTCTTCCATGCCAAGCGTCCCTTCCCGCGCCTGTGCAGCCAGCGCTTTGATCCGGCGGGAGAGGTCCAGCACCGATGTTGATTCTGCGTACCGAACGACTGGAACGACCAGCCCTTGTTCGAGCGCGACGGCTATTCCCAGGTGGACGTGCCCGTACCGATGAATCCGGTCATCGATATAGGCGCTGTTTACTTGCTTGTGCCTTTGGAGAGCGAGAACCGTCGCCCTCGCGATGAGATCAGTTACGGTCAGCTTGATTTCGTGCTCTTTTTGAGTGACTTCGTTCATTTTCTTTTGCAAAGCGATCAAATCCGTAACATCGGCCCGTGTGGTGATCGTAAGCTGGGCGCTTTCCTGCAAACTGGCCATCATCCGGGAAGCGATCACTTTCCGCATGCCCGTGACAGGCAATTGCTCCGTCGTTTCCTCCACGACAACGGCAGGTGGTCTATCATCCTCCGCTGCTACAGCCTGCTTCGCCTCCCGGTCAGCGATCGCCTTTTCTACGTCTTCCTTTGTGATCCTGCCCACCGGTCCCGTGCCGATGAGAGATTCGACGGGGAGGCCGGCCGCCTCGGCCAACTTGCGCGCGACCGGGGAAATTTTCACTTCTTTCGCACTCGTTGGACTTGCCGCAATCGTGTCCGACTTCGTCATAGCCACGGGCTCCTCCAGCTTTTTCTCGCCAGTAACCGTCTCGAACGTCGCCGTTGCGGCCGTTGCGGCCGTTTCCTCCGCGATTTGCTCGTTTGGATGACCGATATATCCAATGACCGTTCCAGGTGGCACACCCTCCCATTCCGAAACAGTGATTTTCAACAAAACACCGTTCGCCGGTGCTTCCAGGTCCGCTTCGATTTTTTCCGAGCTGATGCTAGCGATCACTTCTCCTTTGGATACCAGATCGCCGGCTTGTTTGTTCCAACGGGAAACCGTTCCCTCTTTCATCGCCATTCCCATCTTCGGCATGAGCACCTCGACTGCCATCGGTTTTCCCTCCGTTTTCTTCTTTCTTTCTGAATCAGACGCTTAGCAGCGATTTATCGCCAAGCAGTTCGGATACGACTTGAATCACCGTTTGCGGCGTCGGTAAATACAGGTCCTCCAGCACAGGCGAGAACGGAACCGGGGTATGCGGTGCCGTAATCCGCTTGATCGGCGCATCCAGACTGTCGAAGCCTTTATCCGCGACCAAGGCCGCGATGTCGGTCGCAATGCTACAGCGTGGATTCGCCTCGTCGATGACAATCAGCCGATTCGTCTTTTGAACGGACCCCAAGATCGTATCCTCATCAAGTGGCGACAGGCTGCGCGGATCGACGACCTCCGTTTCAATTCCTTTCCTGGCGAGCTGCTCCGCCGCCTCCAAGGCTGTATGCACCTGTTTACCGACCGCGACGATCGTCAGATCCGAACCGGCACGCTTGATGTCCGCCTTGCCGATCGGAATTGTGTAATAACCGTCTGGCACTTCCCCTGTCATGTTGTATAGCGTCTTGTCCTCAAAGAAGATTACGGGGTCATTGTCCTCGATAGATGCCAGCAGCAACCCTTTCGCGTCAGCAGGTGTGGACGGAACCACCACTTTAATGCCCGGAATGGCCGTGAACAGAGCATAAAGGCTTTGCGAATGCTGCGCCGCCGCCCGGAATCCGGCGCCGTGTGTCGTGCGGATCGTAACGGGCACCTGTGCTTTGCCCCCAAACATGTACCGGAACTTGGCCCCCTGGTTCAACACCTGGTCCAGGCAGCTTCCGATGAAATCGTTGAACATCAATTCCGCAATCGGGCGAAGACCAGTGGTCGCGGCAGCCATCGCCGCCCCGATATAGCCCGCTTCGGTAATCGGGGTATCCAGCACCCGCTCTCGGCCGAACTCCTGAACGAGGCCTTTCGTTACCCCGAGAACGCCTCCCCATGCTTCTTCATCCTGCAAATGGTCGACCTGTGCCCCGCCAGCTACGTCCTCGCCCATCAAAATCACGTTTTCGTCTCTGCGCATCGCGAGTTTCATCGCCTCGTTGATTGCCTGCGACATGGTTATTTTTTTAGTCATGTTCCCTTCCCCCTTTGCTATCGTTTTTTCAGTACGATACGTATACGTCTGTCAACAGTTCGGACGGCTCCGGGTACGGGCTGTTTTCCGAAAACGCGACTGCTTCCTCGACCGCTTTGTCAACAGCTGCTTCGATTTCACCTAGCTCGTTTTCAGTAAACAGCTTTCCAGAGAGCAGATCGTTCTGGAATTTTCTGATCGCGTCTATTTCCGACAGATGCGCCTTCTTCTCTTCATCTTTTTTGTATTTCTGGGCGTCGCCCTCAAAGTGGCCGTAGTTGCGGTACGTCACGCACTCGATCAGAGTCGGCCCCTCTCCCCGACGAGCACGCTCGATTGCTTCCTGCGCTGCCTGATAAACGGCCAGCACATCCTTGCCATCCACTCGGATGCCAGGAATGTTGTAAGCGATTGCACGGTCCGCGATGGTTTTGCAGCTGGAGGCGTACGAAAACGGCGTGGCTTCCCCATATCCGTTGTTCTCTGCTACGAACACGGCTGGCAGCTTCCAAATGGCTGCCAGGTTGATCCCTTCATGGAACGTACCCTGGTTGTTCGCTCCGTCTCCAAAGAAACATACACTTACAGCGCCTGTCTGCTTGTACTTGGCTGTCAAAGCGGCTCCGCAAGCAAGCGGATAGCCACCCCCGACAATGCCGTTTGCCCCGAGCATTCCTTTGTCCAAATCCGCAATGTGCATGGAGCCCCCCTTTCCTTTGCAAAGTCCCGTGGCCCTGCCGTAAATCTCCGCCATCATTCCATTCAGATCGCACCCCTTTGCGATGCAGTGTCCGTGCCCTCGATGCGTGCTGGTAATGGTGTCGCTGTCGTCCAGGTGCGCGCAAAGCCCGACCGCAATGGCCTCCTCCCCCGCGTATAAATGGACGAAACCAGGGATTTTCCCTTGGCCGAACAGGTCGTGCACCTTGTCCTCGAACTTCCGGATCTCCAGCATTTTTTGGTACATCCAAGCTGCCTTTTCACGGGACAACGGAATTCCTTTGACTTGCTGATCCACTTTCGTCATTTGCGTGTCTCCTCCTCGAACATGTTTTATTGGGGTCCGGCCTTTGACACAATGGATATCGCAAAAAGTATGCCAACCGTCGAAGCAGGTCACATTGCGTTTTTTTGTAACCGCTTTAATTTTGGCAGGAAACAAAAGTGGACACCTGTCTCATTTTGTCTCCTTTTGTACACTGGCTCACCGCGTGCCTTTGGAGTGTGGCAACGCAAAAAAACCTCCCGGCGTTATACCAGAAAGGCCTCATCTGCAAATCCTGTTCTATTACCTGGAGCAGCCTTATGCCGTTCAAAATGACAACCAGCTGTTCGCAGAAAACTGGCTTTGGTTTTTTGAACGATCGAACCCGGTTGGTCAATGGCAAGGTTGAACGAAAAAAGGCGCCATACGAGCTTGCGCTTCTCGCCCCAGACCCGAGCCAATAAAAACCCCGCCCCTCATGATGAGAAGCGGGATCACCTATGTTTATTTGAATGCCTTTCCTGTTACCGCATCCAGCCTAAAGCCAGAAATCGTGTCCACCGTATAAACTAGAAGTGGCTTTTGTTGCAGTTTCCCATCTGTTACCGGAAGCACATACCCCAATTCAACCGGATGGCCCTGCAAAAATCGCTTGGCTGCTTCTTCCCTCGATATGACTGTATCCAATTCCGGAAACGATTCGGTCGGACTCGTGAAATAGTCCATGAAATTGACGATCTCCCCAGTTTGCCCATCCACATTGACGAGGTATTGCTGATCACCAACAATCACGCCATTATGAAGGACGTAAAAGGTGAAGCTGTACGCCGTTGCAGAAGGCATCGACATCTGGGTCTCATCAATCTTTAATTCCTCCACACGGCTGTCCAGATAGGGCTGCAAAAACTCAACGGCTTTTTCCTTGGCCTCCTCATAGCTAAGCTGAGCATTTACTGGATTGTTCTGATGCTGGGTAGATCTGGCCGTCTCTGTACCACGCCGCACCTGAAAACCTGTAATTACCCCGTTGTTTGAGTAGACGGTGACTCTGCCTAGCCCTTTCTTGGCCTTGTAGGACGTCATCTGCTCGCCCTCCATCGTCTTCTTACCACCAGTGAGGATAAATTCGTCCAGATTCACCTGAAACTGTTCCGCCATAGCCTTTGCAACTTCTTCCTCCATTTGCACAGTGACCTTCTTGCCTCCAGGTGTTACCGGGATGGAAGCGGAGTACCGACTTGTATGCGACGCTTCCCCCCATACCTCTTCTCCTGTTACCGCATTCATGTATCCAGTCGTCTGAAGAGAGTACGTCAGCGATGGCTTCCCAGTATGTCTCGAACTCGCAAAATAGGTAAGCTCCATGAGCGACGCTACTTTCTCTGTGATCTCTTCTTCGGACAATACAGCGTCCGGTTCGGCAAACGACTCCGCAGATATTTGCAGTGGCGCGGCGTCGAACGTATTGACATACGTCACACCATTACGATTGACACCAACGACGTATCGGTCTGAGAAAACGGGTAGCCCATTTGCATAGCGCGTATAGGTCACCGCATCCCAATCAGTGCCGCTGGACTGACTCGCTTGGTATTGCTTGAATTCGTCTCCCAACAGCGCTTGTAAAAAGGCAGCAGATACTTGCTTCGCTTGTTCTTCTGTAGGCGAAGGGGCCCCTTCATTCATCGCTTTCTCATTTTCGTAACGGCTTATTTTCCCCGTGACTGCTACCATCTCTACAGATACGTACCGCTGTTCCCCTCCTTGCTCCTTTTGATAGAAGACAATCTCATAGATTCCATCTTCTTTTCCAATGACTTTGGGTTCTATCGTCTTTAATTCCGGAACGAGATTGAACAGCTTTTCCAAGGTTTGCTTCGCGGCAGGGGATACTTCCGCCAACTTCAGCTGCTGACCCTTTAACACGAGCGGAGCCTCTGGCTGCGTCGTCATGATAGATTCCGGATTGGTAATCAGCCGGGTAAAAATCGGCGCCAGCAAAAAGACTGCGAGCAGCACAGCTACGGATAATCCCAGTCGAACTGCCGTGCGTCGCGTTTTGCTTCTGCTTCGATGCTGTCGATCGACCTCGATCAGCTTTCTTTCCAATGTGTGCAAAAACTCGTTCCGGGGGACTGCATCCGGTCTGTTCCGAAATTCCTGTAACACTTCTTCATCGCTAGGAAATTTCATGCACACCAGCCCCCTTTTCATAAATGTGTAACGCCGTTTCCTTTACCATCTTCATCGCGCGGTGAAAGTCTACCTTGACCTTCGCCTCTGTGCAGCCGAGAATTTCCGCTGTTTCCTTCACCGTATACTCTCTGATTCCCCGCAATACGATGACGTTTCGGTACTTGGGCTTCAGTTGCAGCAGCGCTTTTTCAAAATGAGTACGTTCCTCTTTATCCTGCAGTTCTTTTTCCGGCAACCCCTCTGAGCTGGGCAACAGCTTTAGCAAGGTCCCGCCAAAAATTGTTTGCAGCCGTTTCTTTCTGTATTCATCGATGGCAACATGCTTGGCAATATGCAAAATCCAAGTGCGCATACTCGAGCGCTCCTCAAATCTGTGCAAGGATTTAATGACGCGCACAAACACTTCTTGGGTCAAATCCTCTGCGGCTTCCCGACTCCCATTAAAATGATAGAGATACTGATAGACTTCTTTGGAATACATCCTGTATATCCCTGATATGTCTTGCTGACCTCGATCTTCTCGAGCATCCAAGGCTTCTTCCTCCTCTTCTCGCGACAGGACATGATGGAATCCCGCTTCTCATGATAGAAAGCGGGACCGAATACGATTATTTGAATGACTTTCCTGTTACCGCATCAAGCAAGAAGTAAGAAACCGTGTCGATGGAATAAACCAGACTTGGCTTTGCTTGCACCTTCTCATTCTGAACAGGGAACATGTACCCGAGCACAGCAGGACGGTCTTTCAAAAACTGCTTGGCGGCTGCTTCTTTGGAAATGGCGGTCTTTTTGTCCGGGAACGGAGCAGATGGCTTCGTAAAGGAGTTCATGTAATTCACGATTTCCCCGGTCTGTCCGTCTACGTTGACAAGGTAATTCTGATCCGTAACAATCACGCCGTCATGCAGCGCGTAGAAGCTGAAGCTGTATGACGTTGCAGATGGCATCCTGATCTCTTTTTGATCGATCTTCAGCTCTTTTACACTAGAGTCGAGGTACGGCTGTAAAAACTGCACCGCTTTTTCCTTGGCTTGCTCGTACGAAAGCTGGGCATTTGCCGGTTTGTTGCCATGCTGTATGGCATTGGCCATCTCGACTTTCCCGCGGACCTGGAAGCCGGTCACTTCGTTGTTGTTCGTATAGACCGTGATTCTGCCATCTCTTCCCTTGGACCTGTAAATCGTTTCCCCTTCCCCTTTCATTTCCGCCGGGGTATGCGTATCCTTCTCTAACGTGATTCCATCCATCTGCATTTGAAATTCTTCTGTCAGCACTCTCATCGCTTCATCGGCATTGCTGGCTGTGAGCTTTTTGCCGCCTGGCTTGACCGCAATGACATCCGAGTAACGGCTTTTAAGGGAAAAGGCACTCTCGATTTCTTCTCCTGTCACAGCATCCAAGTATCCGGTCGACTCCAGCGAGTATTTCAAAGCCGGCTTTCCTGTCTCCTTTTTATGCGCGGAATACGTAAGCTCCATGAGCGAAGCTACTTTCCCCGTCACTTCTTCTTTGGACATTACCTTTCCTGGCTTGGCAAACAAGGAAGAGGCTGCTCGGAGCGGGGCGCCTTCAAACGTGTTCACGTACATGACACTCGAACCGTTGACACCAACGACATAACGATCGGTGAAAACAGGTACACCTTGCTCATGGCGCGTGTAGGTAACAGCATCCCATTCACCTTTTGTTGTCTGAGTGGCTTTGTACTTTTTGAAATCATCGCCCAAGAGCTTTTGCAAAAATGCCGCAGATTTTTGTTTGGCCACCGCTTCCGATGGCTGATTGTTTTGCTTCTGCATCTCCTGTTCGTTTTCGTAGCTATGCAAAGCACCAGTCGTTGCATCGAGGACCACCATGGCATACAGCTCCATCTTGCCCGGGGCAATTCTTTTGTCAAAGCGCAGCTCGTACACGCCGTTTTTTGGTCCGTTCATCTTTTTGTCCATATTTTTTAATTCAGGCTGGATGGTGTAGAGTGTTTGAAGTGTTTTTTCTGCTGCAAGTGAGAGCTTCATCTGCTCTTGATTGTCCACAGCTTGTACGGTCATTGTCGGGTGTTGCAGCCATACCGGAGTTGTCGCCAACAGGCTTGCCATTAGTAACGTGCTTGCCAATTTCTTTGTATGCTTCACAGTTGTTCCCTCCCAAGGAATTTTGTGTTTGTTTTTCGTCCTATGTAATAGTCGGAAAAACCACCGGGAGGTTACAAAATAAAAAAACCACCCTTTCAGGTGGCGATTTTCATGACCCGTGAGCAGTAGATAGAGACTCTTCTGGTGCCTCTGTTTGAAAATGTTCTCCCCACTCTCGTAAATACTCAATGACAGGTCCCAAGCCTTGCCCTAGCTCGGTCAATTCGTACTCTACTTTTGGCGGAACGACCGGATACACTTCACGCTTGACGATTCCTGCTTCCTCCAACTCCCGCAATTGTTCTGCCAGCATTTTATGATTCACACCGAGTATATTTTTCTTTAACTCTCCGTACCTTTTTTTCCCTTTGAACAGCTGACAAATGATGGATACCTTCCATCTTCCCGCAAAAACCGAGACGGCAAGCTCGATTGGGCAAGGATATTCCTTGCCATTTAATAGGTACCTCATCGCTGGTTTCTTCTTCATCCCACTCACTTCCCTTTTCGTAAGTATTAACCGAAAAAGTGCGTACTTACTTTTCTTTAGTGTATTCGGTATGCTTATTTTTGTAAAACACTTTTAACGGAGGGAGCTCATCATGCATAAAGATCAAATTATAGAAGCCTATCAATTCAGACATGCCTGCAAAGAGTTTGATGCAGCTAAAAAAATTACAACGGAAGACTTTGACTTTATTATGGAGACAGCTCGTCTGTCGCCTAGCTCCTTTGGTTTTGAACCATGGAACTTCCTCGTGCTGCAAGAGCCGACGCTTAGAGAGAAGCTGTTACCCGTCGCATGGGGTGCGCAAAAACAACTCCCGACCGCAAGTCATTTCGTCATCGTATTGGCTCGGACCAAACAAGAAATGACCGCTGATTCCGAATATATCCAACATATGATGAAAGACACGCAAGAGTTGCCGGAAAACGTCGTACAGCAAAAAGGCGCTGCTTACGATCACTTCCTGAAAAACGATTTCTCCGTGTTTGATGACGAGCGAGTCATGTTCGAATGGGCATCCAGACAGACCTACATCGCACTTGGCAATATGATGACATCTGCTGCGATGATCGGCATTGATTCCTGCCCCATTGAAGGCTTTGCAAAAGAAAAGGTTGAGGACATCCTTGCGGCGGAGGGGCTGCTGGACAGAGAACGTTTCGGCGTGGCTTGCATGGTGGCTTTTGGCTATCGGAAAAATGAACCCCGTGCGAAAACCCGACAAGCGAAAGAAGAGATTATTCGTTTTATCGGTTAAAATTCAGGATTGGTTACACGTAAAAAGCATTCGTATTCCGAATGCTTTTTGGCGTTCATCGTGACAAAAAAAGTAGTCGCCCGCAAAAGCAAGCGACTATCTTCCTTACCTATTTACTTACTCATCCGTATACTGAAAGCCTACGATGCGACCTGCTTCATCCACAGATATCGTGATTCCCTTGCCTGTGGCTGGACGGAACGTCACGTCTGCTGTCACAAAGCCATAGTCATAGTCTTCAAAAACGGCACCGCCACCGCCCCGCTCGACCTTTGCCTCTACTTTATACTGGCTTGATTGATCACCCACCAGCTGTTTTAGGAAAGCAGCTGCTTTCTCTTTTGCCATCTTCTCGGCAGGGAGCTTTTTCGAAACCCAATCTGGATTTTGGATCATGACTTTGCTCAATTCGTTTGTACGGGCATCCATGATAACGAAAGCTTCTGCGCGAGGGGTCGGACTGTACACTCGTTTTTGTGTTTCCATCATTTTCAGGAGTTGCCAGTTACCTTCGATGCCGTAATCATCATAATCGGAAAACTGCGCAGTGTCCGGGAAAAGCTTCGTCACCTCGGCTACTCCCTTTTCCACCTCAGGGGAAAACTTGCTCTGCTCCACACCCGTTGGAATGCTCACTTCGAATATTTTCTCATCAAATGCGGGTTGGAAATCCACCTTGTCTACGGTGTACGAAAATGCTTGTGCTTGATTGTGGGTGAAGGTCCGCTTGAGCAGCAGCCCTGTTTCTTTGTCGATCCACAGGTCATCCTGGTAATGATGAGGCTTGCCATTGATTTTCGCCTCTTCTTTTTTCGCGACGTGATACACAGCTCGATTCAACAGTTGTGCTTCCTTCACGGTGATCTCCACCTTCGAATCTGGCAGCGTCACTTTCAAGCGACTTAGCTCTCGCTTCGTCTTGTTGATTTCATTATCGTATGGGCCAATCGTTGCGGAGTGGACAAATCCTCTGCCGCCTTCTTGATACGCTGCCACCTGTCCCGCCTTCCCTACGGCATGCTGAACCCTTTTCCCATCTGAGATTTCCTCTCTCCATTCCCCTTTGATCGTGTTATCCCATGTTTTTGCCTTTTGGGTCTGGGTATCCTGCTTCACTTTCGATGTGTGCGTGGATTCAATGTACATGGAGACTGGCTGTTTTTTATCCATTTCTTTGAGGAGCTGATCAAAAGTGATCGCTTTCGCTTTATTCGCAGCGGCTACCATGTTGGTTTGTGCCTGTGCGATCCCGAATGGGGATACTGCTGAGAGAAGGAGTGCTGCCATGCTCACGGTAACAAGTGCTTGCTTTTTCATGTCGGTTCATCCTTTCGACTCGTTGATTGCTGTTCACTTGTTACGATCCTCCTCATGCACAGCTTGTGACACATCCCCCAGAAAAAATATTTTTTTCAAGTTCCTGTCACGTTTTTCTCCCCGGCAGGATCATCCCTTTTAGCAAATCGCTAGTATACATAGGGAGACAAACCACATGAAATTTCAAATGATCAACCACGCTTCGTTTCTATGGGAACACGATTCCATCAAATTATTGACCGATCCTTGGCTTACGGGAACTGCCTTTGATAACGGCTGGGGCTTATTAGCCAAGACCCGCTTCACCTCTGAGGATTTTGCCGAGATTACGCATATATGGTTTTCTCATGAGCATCCGGATCATTTTCATCCACAGAGCCTGCGAACCATACCCGAGGAGTATCGCAAGCGAATTACGATCCTCTACCAGCAGTCAACCGATAAAAAAGTGATCGATTGGTGCCGTGCCTTTGGCTTTCAGCAAGTCATTGAGCTCTCCCCGGACAAATGGTACTCCTTGTCCGACGATGTCTCTGTTTTATGTCGGCCGTTTCCTGTCGGCGATTCCTGGCTGTGCATCAAGACAGCAGACATGACGATCCTGAACCTCAACGATTGCGAGGTCAGCACCACACAAGAAGCCAAGGATATCCTGAACCGTGTCGGTGACATCGATCTAGTATGGACGCAATTCTCGTATGCAGGCTGGGCGGGGAACAAGGAAGACTTCCTGCTCCGCAAAAAGCGAGCCATGGAAAAGCTCGCCCGGGTGAAAAAACAGGTGGAAGTCCTTCAACCTCTCTACGTGATTCCCTTCGCCAGCTTCGCCTGGTTTTGTCACGACGAAAACTATTACATGAATGATGCGATCAATAAAGTAGACAGTGTGTACCGCCTTTTGCGGGAGGAAACGGATGCCGAACCAATTATTTTGTATCCCGGGGATACGTGGACGCCACATGAAGCCCATGATCCTGCAAAAGCGCTCGCCCTCTACGCACGCGACTATGAGAAGATGGCTTCCTCTCCTACTCTTCTTCCTTCGATCAAAATCGAATGGGACATGTTACTCGAGGCAGGCTTGGACTTCAAAGAACAGATTCGAAAAAATAATCATTCGCTGTTTCTCTCTATCGTTAGGCCCGTTACCTTTTATTTGTCAGACTATCAAAAGACATTTCGCTTTTCCCTAGCAGATGGGTTGATCGAATCCCCCTGCAATCCACTTGATTGTGATGTGGAGCTGTCATCTGAGGCCCTGCATTATTGCTTCACCCATTTGTGGGGATGGAGTACGCTACGCATTAATGGCAGACTGCAAGCGCCAAAAGGTCGGAATGCCCGTTTCAAGCGCTTTGTCATGCTCGGGCATGTTGCACAGCTAAACAATTTCGGTATTTATATGGGGTGGAACAGGGCGTTTTTGCGTTTTGCGTTAAATTATTTGAGAGAGAAGGTTCGCAACCGCTATATTACGACAAACAATATATGAAAATAGGTAATTGTACTCATTTTACCACAGTTTAAATAGGTGTATTTTATCCTAGTTCCCTTGGGCACGTAAGAGAGGGTGTTATTATTAGAATATTCGCAATTAACCTCCCGTATTCCCAATATTATGCACCCCATGATAGAATCGGAAAGGAAATTCCGCACATTTCCAATTATGTATAAAAAGGTGGATCAATTCAGATGAAAAAACTAGTATCCGTAGCTTTGCTGCTCTCCATGTTGGCTGTTTCTGCTTGTTCGAACAAGCCAGCTGATACAAAGCCAGCTGAGCAAAATGCAGCACAAACCACAGACGCTGCTAAACCAACTGAAGCTCCAAAAACAGATTCAACTACACCAGCTGCAACAACAAGCGACAAGCTGGAAGCGAAAAAGGTTCTGAACGACAAAGTGGAAATCTTGATTCCAAAAGGCTTTACTGTCATGTCCGAAGAGATGGCAAAAGCAAAATATCCAATGGAAAATCGTCCTTCCCTGATTTATACCGATGAAAAAGGTACCATTAACATTGCGTTTAGTCATACAGAAACACCTATTCAGGACAACCTTCTCAAAGACATGAAGGACCCAATGAAACAAGCTTTCTCCAACATGTACCAAGATGCAACCTGGTATCGCGATGAAGTTATCCAAATCAACGGAAAAAATGTTGGTGTGTTCGAACTTCTGACTCCAGCTGCTGATACAAAAATTTACAACCTCATTTTCTTTACAGAGCTCGACGGCAAAATGCTGATGACCACTTTCAATTGCACCGAGGCACAAATGGAAGAGTGGAAACCGCTCGCGCAAGAAATTTTGATGTCTTACAAAGTGCAATAAGGAAACAACGATTCCCCCTTATAAAGAGTAAAAGCACCCGCCAATGGGTGCTTTTTCTGTTTGTTGCATCCAACTCTTTCTACCAACGAAGCAAGGTCTCCGCGAAGGATACGGATTGGGAACTGCAATGCGGTCTATACCGGAGCTCCAACGGGTAGAGTAGGAGTTACAGTCTGTCGGAAACCCTCTCCCACGAATTGAACGTGGCTCTTGTATTACCCATCTGTTAATTCTCGATCTCGCAAGGAAACCAAAATAACGAATCCAATCATCACCTCTGTAATGTTAAACGCTACCTGCTGACCATTCCATACTTGTGATTGCCACATGGCGCACCACTCTGCACCCACAATGGCAAATCCGAAAAACCAGATGCAAAAAGCAACCATGTAAGCTATGTATGCGAATGTTTTCGAGTTATTGAACGTTTTTGCATCCTTTTTTACGTTACGCAGCATATTTCCTGTAGCGATCCAACCAAAAAGTGAGAATAATCCTTCCGCAATGATAATTCCGATATAAGGGATGGTGTGAGCAGTATGATACTCACGCCTCTTTTCCCTATTCCCTATACTGTCTTTACTCATTCTCGATCGGATTGACTCCCCCTTTCTCTTTGTAAGAAAAATCTATCTATTTTTATCGCGAGTATTCATATCCATTAGATGGAAACCTAATCATACTCCCATGTTCAACAGTTTGGAACGGTTTTGTCACATGTGTTTTTCTTAACAATGTTATGATGAAATGGATTCACCCCTATATAACAAACAATGAATATGTGCAAGGTTGTGATTATTATTTGGAAGCCTGATCGGTCGAGCAGTCAAACTTTATACCACCAAATAGCCGATGAGATTGAACGCAGAATTTCATACGGAGAGTTCCCCCCTGGGAGCCTGCTCCCTTCTGAGAGAAAACTGGCTGAGCAATTAGGTGTAAACCGAAGCACTGTTATTCTAGCGTACGAGGAACTCCGGGCATTAGGCATCATTGAGAGCAGAACAGGAAGCGGTACTCGTGTGTGTAAAAATAAATGGGAGGCAACTCCGAAGCATACACCGAACTGGCATCGATATGTAGAAGGTGGTCAATTCCTCCCGAATTTGTCTTATCTGCGTCGGATCAGAGAGGCCTTGCAAAAAGACAGCAGTCTCATCGATTTTGCGAGTGGAGAATTGTCTTCCCAGCTCTCACCTGGCAAGGAGATCAGTACCCAGATGAAGGAAAACCCCTTCACCGAATATTTGGGATACGATAATCCGCAAGGCTTTACGCCATTGCGTGAAGAACTGGTCTCCTATTTGTCACGTTACCGGAATGTACAGACAACGGACTCTTCCATTCTGATCACGTCGGGTTCTCAACAATCTCTGTATTTGATCACCCAATGTCTGCTTGCACCCGGCGATGCAGTTGCCATCGAAGATCCCTCTTATTGTTACTCGTTGCCTATGTTTCAATCTGCTGGTCTCCGTCTGTTCCGCCTCCCCGTCAGCAATAACGGCATGAATCCAGAAGATATTCGAGCCTTGTATAAAAAACATCGGATCAAGATGATCTTTATCAATCCTACTTTTCAAAACCCGACTGGGGTTTGTCTTGATCCCACTCGGCGCATGCAACTGTTGGATGTAGCAAGCGAACTTGGTCTTCCGATTGTAGAGGACGATCCATTCAGTCTCACTTCCTATGACGGCAAGCCTCCACTGCCACTCAAATCATTGGATCAGCTTGGCTCCGTTCTCTACATCGGTTCCTTTTCCAAAATTGCTGCATCCGGTTTACGAGTCGGTTGGATGGTGGCGCCTCATTCCGTTGTCGAGCGTTTGGCAGATGCCCGCCAGCAGATGGATTTTGGCCTGAGCGTGGTGCCACAAAAAATCGCGGCCCAGTTTTTGCATTCCGATAACTTCCTGCCTCATTTAGAGCGGTTACGCATGCATTTACAGTACAGAAGAGATTTGCTTGTGGAGGCACTCCAAAAAGAGTTGCCCAATGAGCTTTCTTTCTCCATTCCCCAAGGCGGATTACACTTGTGGTGTAAAATCAACCTGGATGTGAACGACAACCAGTTATTTGAAGAAGCCCTTCGCAGAGGCGTCGTTTTTGTGCCAGGAAGTGTGTATGGTTCAGACTCCGGCTACGTTCGCTTTACCTTTGCGCGACCAAAAGAAGAGGAAATTACGCTTGGTGTCGCTAAATTTGCGGATGCGTTGAAGGGGGTTTTGTTATAAAGATGGTGGTCGGCCAACGATTGTGGTCGGGGGAAGCCCTGCCACATGTTTTCCAGTCGCCTGTATCCTCTCTACGTTCGGGCGGTCTCCTTCCAAACATGTGACAGGACTTTCGTACAGCTTTTGTTTCTTTCAAGCTATCAGAGCGTTTAAGAGGTCAAGACAGGAAGCTTTGATTCAAGTATTTTACTACTTGGATTTACCTACAAGGATGTTGGACAAAGCTACGTAGGAGAAGCGCATTTCCAGTCAAGCGCCTCTGGAGCCCATCTCAGCACCGGAACAAATGGCGGGGAATTTCAGCTTTTATTACATACAAAAACGCATTTGCGTTTTCTGGTTTGAAGCGCTCCCGCCATTTGTTCCGGTGCGGACAGTCTCCCCCCCTTGCGGGCGTAGGTTGAAGCGTAGACTGGAAATGCGCTTCTCCTCCGCTACAGCAATTACAAGACCTCCACCGCTTTCATCAAGCAATGGAGGCCTTCTGCATTTGACAAACGGACTTACTTCATCCACTTCACATTCTCTTTTTTCTCTTCATTCACCAACAATGTAAAAACATCGGGCCGCGAGTAATGTCCAACGACATCAAAATCGAATTGGCTATAAGCGATATCGCGAATGTCCAGATCAGCGTAAAGAATCTCCTCCCGCCCAAAAACAGGCTTGATGATATAGTCGCCCAATGGCCCCACAATCGCACTTCCACCTCTGCTCATCTCGTCTGGTGAAGAGGCCAGATCGTCGTAGCAAGCCAAATCAGTCGGATACATATCTTTTGTTACGTACTGATTGCTCGATAAAACGAAGCATCTACCTTCCAATGCGATATGGCGGATGGTAGCTTGCCATGCATCCCTCGCGTCTGCTGTAGGTGCGATGTAGATTTGAACGCCTTTTGCATACATCGCGGCTCGCGCTAACGGCATATAATTCTCCCAACAAATCAGAGCCCCGATCTTACCGTACGGAGTATCGAATACCGGTAAAGTACTTCCGTCTCCTTCGCCCCAAATCAACCGTTCGGATGCAGTCGGCTTCAGCTTGCGATGCACGCCGAGCAACTCACCATCTGGTCCGAAAAATAAGACGGAACAATATAAGGTGCCACCGCTATTTTCATTGTCTCGCTCGATCACACCAATGACGAGATACACGCCAGCCTTGCGCGCTGCCTCCCCGAGCTTGTCTGTCTCTTCACTCGGGACGACAATCGAATTGTCCCAATAACGAAACCAGTCTTTACGCCCCTCAGGTGAGCGACTGCCTACTTTTGCTCCAAAAGTAAGTCCTCTCGGATACGCAGGGATAAAAGCTTCGGGAAAAACAACGATTTTCGCTCCTTTTTCTCCTGCTTCCAATGTCAGTGAAACCGCCTTTTCCGTACTTCCCTCACGATCCATTATGACCGATGCAGCTTGAACAACTGCTACTCGTACGTTCTGTTGCTGAATTGACATGTTACATCCCCTCCCAAATGGAGCATCTGTCTTGCTTTCCTATTATTCGGCGTACCCGACTGGCTCCCCTACTCCTGCAACGCTTTCATATCCTCGATAATTTGATTGTAGGGCACGTCCGTCATTCCTTCATAACGGTTAACCACTGTTCCCTTTTGATCGACCAAATATAAAAACGTGTCGTGGATGACTTGATCGGAATTAGAGTCCTTTTCTATTGGCGTCTTGAATGACTTGAGAATAAACGTTTTGATCTCATCAAATCCGTAGCCAGTCAATGCATGCCAATTGGAGAAATCAGCATTGAATTTACCCAGATAGGACTTCAATGCCTCTGGCGTATCTCTTTCTGGATCAACCGAGAAGGAAACAAACTCCACATCTACGCCAGCTTCTTTTGCTTTTTTCTGCAATTCAGCCATGTTTGCTGTCATCGTCGGACAAACGGTTCCACAATACGTAAAGACAAAGTTAGCAACCCAGACCTTATTTTCCAGATCACTTGATGAAAAAGGCTTCCCTTCCTGGTCCGTATAAGCAAATTCATTAACCGGATAGTTGTAATCATATCTTGCTGGACCACACGCAGTTACCAAAACCATCAGGATACCGAGCATGATCAACCAAGCTGTTTTTTTCATTGTACCGCTCCTCTCCTATTCCTTTTTCTCAGAGAGCCACTTCGCTAACTGGCTGATTTCTTCAGCGCTTAGCACTTTTTCATAACCAGGCATGCCATTTGCGCCGACCGTAATTATTTCAACGAGTTTTTCCTCCGTCATTTTCGAACCAACTTGCTGCAAGCCTGGACCCACCCTACCGGATAAATCATTACCGTGGCAGCTCATGCAATTATTTTTGTATAGCTGCATCGCAGTTTTCTCAGCATCTGCAACTTCTGTTTGCTCTTCCGTTGCACCATTACTGCATGCAGTTGCAACCAAGAACAGGGAACCAATCAGGAGATACTTGATGGCTTTCACAGAAACCCCCTACCTTTCCGACGGGAATAAGGTTACCTTCCAAAAAGGGACGGTCTGCAACCGAGAATCAGGGCGTACAGCAGTACGCCCCCGATTGAATTTTATGTCATTATAGTGCGACCATGTTGTACATCATGATCCAGATAGAGCCGATCACGATGAGGAAGACGATAAACAACCCGAGTAAAAGCGACATCAAGTTGTAGCGTGGTTTATCCTCTTCTTTCAGGTGCATGAAGAAGAATAACTGGACAATAAACTGGAACAGAGCCGCTCCTAAATAGATGATGAGTCGCTTATCACTATCCAACCAGCCGTTCTCTAGAGCCAGGATGGGAATGATCGTGAATACAAGCGACAAAACGAAACCGATCACATACGATTTCAGGGAACCATGACCGCCGTGTTGTTCTGTCGTGCCATGCACAGATTGCTTGCTCAATTAATTCACCCCCATCACATACACGATGGTGAAGACGAAAATCCAAACAACATCAAGGAAATGCCAGAACAAGCTGATGATGTTTACTTTTCGTTTCGTTACAGGTGTAATACCGTGCTTGGTGATTTGCATGATGACGATGATCATCCACCCCATACCGAGCGTCACGTGCAAGCCATGCGTCCCTACCAATGTGTAAAAGGCAGTCAGGAATGCACTCGTTCCAATTGTTGCCCCTTCACTAACCATATGGATGAACTCGTTGATTTCCAGGAACAAGAAGGATGCTCCCAAGAATACGGTAACTCCCAGCCAGTTCATCAAGGCAAGACGATTCCCCTTATTCATAGCGAGAATCGCAAGACCGCTCGTAAAGCTACTGGTCAGCAAAATAAACGTACTCGCGTAAATCCCACTCATCTGAAACAGATCTTTTGGACCTGGACCACCATCCGTGCTACCTTGCAGTACGATATAAGTCGCAAACAAGGTAGCAAACAAGATAACATCCGTCATGAGGTAGATCCAAAAGGCAAACGTGCGCAATTCCTCTTGGTCTGGATGATGATCATGATGTCCAGCATTCACATTAGCCATTACGTAATCACCCTCCCTGCTTCGGCCTCTGTACGTTTAATCTCTTCCACCGTGACATAGTAGTCCGTGTCGTAGTTAAACGAGTGAACAACCATACATGCAATCACACCGATAAACCCTGGTACCGCCATCCACAGCCAGTCAAAAATCAAACCGAATCCGACAAAAAACCAGAACATGGACATCACAATCGGAATACCGGAGTTTTTCGGCATATGAATCGGTTCCAGCTCTACTTTCGCTGGCTTTTCCAAGCCTTGCTCGATGCGCAGCTTTCTTTCATGCCAGTCATCTTGAGACGTTACCTGCGGCATGACGGCAAAGTTATAGAACGGAGCTGGGGAAGGAATCGACCACTCCAACGTACGAGCATTCCACGGATCGCCTGTTGTATCTCTCTTCATGTGCTTGATGCTATGTGCAATGTCCCAAATTTGGACAAGGAATGCAGCACCCATGATTACGGCACCAATCGTCGATACCAGGTTCATTTCGAACCAGCCCTTGTCCCAGCCGTACGTGTAAAGACGACGTGTCATCCCCATCAAGCCCAATGCGTATTGCGGCATGAAGCACAGGTAGAACCCGATGTTCCACAGCCAGAAAGCCCAACGGCCAATACGCTCATTCAGCTTGAAGCCAAAAATTTTCGGCCACCAGTAGTACAAGCCCGCGAAGAATCCAAATACGACACCCGCAATGATCACTTGGTGGAAGTGTGCAACGAGGAAGTAGCTATTGTGATACTGAAAGTCAGCAGGTGCCACGGACAGAAGAACACCCGTCATCCCACCGATGACGAAGTTCGGGATAATCCCTACCGTCCACAGCATCGGCGTTTCGAACGTAATTTTTCCTCGGAACATCGTAAACAGCCAGTTAAACACTTTCACACCCGTCGGAATCGCAATCAACATGGTCGTGACGGCGAAGAACGCATTGACGTCAGCACCGGAGCCCATCGTGAAGAAATGATGCGCCCATACGAGGAACGAGAGAACGCTAATGATGATCATGGCGAATACCATGGATTTGTAACCAAACAGCTTTTTCCGCGAGAACGTTGCAACGATCTCCGAGAAAATCCCGAACGCTGGCAAAACGATAATGTAAACTTCCGGGTGACCCCACATCCAAATCAGGTTGATGTACATCATCGGATTACCGCCGCCATCCAAGGTGAAGAAGTGCCCACCCAAATAGCGGTCGATAAACAGCAGTGCCAAGGTAACCGTCAAGATTGGGAATGCGAAAACGATCGCGATACAACTCGACAAAACCGACCAAGAAAACATCGGCATTTTCATCAAAGTCATACCAGGAGCACGCACTTTCAAGATCGTCACAATAAAGTTAATCCCGGTCATCAAACTACCAATACCTGAGATTTGAATCCCCCAAATGTAGAAATCCTGACCTGGTCCCGGGTTAAAGGCTAGCTCCGAATACGGCGGGTAAGCCAACCATCCTGCATCCGGGGAGCCCCCAATGACGAAGGACAGGTTGAACAGCATCGCCCCAGAGAAAAACAACCAGAAGCTGAGCGCATTCAGAAACGGAAAGGCTACGTCACGTGCACCGAGTTGCAGCGGCACGATGACATTGAATAAACCAAACATAAGCGGCATCGCCATAAACAGAATCATAATGACGCCATGCGTCGTAAAAATCTGGTTGTAGTGATCCCCACTCAAAAACTGCATCTCAGGCATGACGAGCTGCGCCCGCATTAAGAGAGCATCTACCCCTCCTCGAAACAGCATGAGAACGGAAGCGAGAATGTACATGATACCGATCTTCTTGTGATCGACAGTCGTCAGCCATTCGCGCCAGAGCCATCCCCATTTTTTAAAGTAAGTCAGCACCGATACAACTGCGATGATACTGAGCACAATGCTGACGTCCGCACCATAAATAAGTGGATCGCCTGTTACGAAAAATTCAGAGGCGAATTCTTTCACACTCTCCCACATCGTTGTCTCTCTCCTCCCTCTTTCTATTTCAACCGACTATTCTTTCACCCGCGCTGGCGGTTGCACTCTCGTAGATAAGCCGTGATTGTGTGAAGCAGCATACTTGGTCACCGTCATTTCGTACAAACCTTCAGGGAAAGCAGAGAAATAGCGCACATCTGATGTTCCTTGTTTCGTCAGCTCTTTGTAACCATCCAGTGTCAGCTCAGGGGAAGTATGTTTCACCTGATTCACCCATTGATCAAAGTTTTCTTGGGAAGTCGCATTCGCTGTGAAGAACATCTTCGCAAATTCTTTTCCGGTAAAGTTCGCACCTGATCCCATGTACTCACCCTGCTCATCTGCTTGCAGGTAGAGAGTCATCGACATGCCGGACATGGCATAAATCTGACCGCCAAGCTGTGGAATCCAGAATGAATTCATCGGGGCGTCAGATGTCACTTCGAAGCGTACCGGCACATCCTCTGGGAACTGCACATAGTTCACAGTGGCAATGCCTTGTTCAGGATATTGGAATAGCCACTTCCAATCCAAATTCGTCACTTGAATCGTGATCGGTTTCTTCTCGGATTCCAACGGCTTGGATGGCTCCAACGAATACGTGTACCGAACTGTCACGATCCCAATTAACGTAATAATGATGATGGGAATGCCCCACCAAATGATTTCCAGTTTCGTGCTGTGTTCCCAATTAGGGGTGTACTTCGCCTTTCTTCCTTTTCTGTCACGGTATCGCCATACAATGACAAACGTAAGAATTAGTACTGGAACAATCACAATTAACGTTAAAAGCGTGGATAAAATCATTAAGTCCTTTTGCTGTTCACCAATGGGTCCTTTCGGATCGAGCACGATATAGTTATCAGCGCAACCGGTCGTCAAGAACACCAGGATGAACATGAACAAAAATGACATACAGCGTACTGTCTTGGACGTCTTCATGTCCTTTTCCTCATCTCCTATCACCATGCACGGGGTACTTTTGAAACAAGTCTTACTCTAAAGCCGGACCGATAGAGTGTCACCAGCCAATGACAAAGTGGATCAACCAGCCATGTTCAAGAATCCGCTGCATTTTGGACACCTTTTCGACATAAAAAGAAAAAGACCACCCCAAGGCGGCCTTTCCTCCTATTGTTTGGTTATTCCTTGATGACACGCATAGTTTGTAGCGTCGGGTCTTCAAAGCCCTGTACTGGTAAACCTGCCTCCATGTTTCTCTTTGTATAGATGAGGTTCTCTTCCGAAATGATCTCACCCGGAATAAAGATCGGGATACCTGGTGGATACACCATGACAAACTCCGCGATAATTCTTCCCACAGCTTGTTCGACGGGAATCATCTCTGTCGGTGCGTAAAATGCATCGCGCGGGGTGACAGCCAGTACCGGTATTTTCGGCAGCTGCATTTTCGGGCAGGCTTTTCTGTTTCCTTGATCCGCGGCCCCGGCAGCCAGCTCCTCCAAGGCATAGACAAGGATTTGCAAATCTTCTCTCGTATCGCTTGGTGTGATAATACAAACGATGTTGTACAGGTCAGATAGCTCTACCTCAATGTTAAAGCGATCACGGAGCCATTTTTCAGCTTCATATCCCGTAATGCCGAGGTCTTTTACCGAGATGACCAGCTTGGTCGGATCATGGGCAAACGCTCCATTTGTCCCGATAATTTCTCTCCCAATACAATACAAATCATTTATTTTATTGATTTGTGCCCGTGCTTCGTTTGCCAGCTGAATCGTTTGATCCAATAGCATTTTCCCGGATGTAACCAACCGCTTTCTCGCCACATCGAGCGACGCGAGCAGTAAATAGGAGGTAGATGTCGTCGTGAGCATGCTGTAGATTGCTTGTACACGCTGAATCGAGACGAGATTTCCCTGCATGTTCAACAACGAACTCTGCGTCAGAGAGCCTCCTAATTTATGCATACTGCTTGCTGCCATATCTGCACCAGCCTGCATCGCCGATAGGGGAAGCTTGGGATGGAAGTGAACATGTGAGCCATGCGCTTCATCTACGAGTACAGGCACTCCTCTGGCATGCGCAATTTGAACGATACTCTTCAAGTCACCGGCAATTCCGAAATAGGTTGGGTTGATGACGAGGACTGCTTTTGCATCTGGATGCTGTTCCAATGCTTTTTCCACAGCCTGTGGTGTGATTCCATGTGAGATCCCGAAGACAGGGTCTATTTCTGGATGTAAAAAGATAGGAGTCGCACCAGATAAAACAATGCCGCTCATGATAGATTTGTGTACATTCCGTGGCACGATGATCTTATCGCCAGGATTACATACTGCCATAATCATCGTCATGATGACTCCGCTCGTGCCTTGAACAGAAAATATGGTGTGATCAGCGCCAAAGGCTTCAGCTGCCAATTCCTGCGCTTGTTTGATAATTCCTTTTGGTTGATGCAGATCATCTAATGGTTCAATGTTAATCAGATCGATGGAAAGTGCATTTTTTCCCATGAACCATCGAAATTCAGGATCCATCCCTTTCCCTTTCTTATGACCTGGTATATGGAATTGGATTGGATTCTTCTGGGCATGCTTTCTCAACCCGTTAAAGAGCGGCGTTTGCCCTTGAATCAACATTTTTCCCACCTCACTATCCTTCCGTGTTGTTTGCATGAGTGATGTTTCTGGGCTGATTATAAAGGAAGCGGCCTCTTCCTTCATGATCCAATCTTGACTTTTATGAACCATCCAATTTGTGTCCTTCCTCGTAATTGGTCTGTTTCATCTTTCGTAAATTGGCTGGTTACAGTGCTGGCAAATTCACTTACAGTGTTGCTACCACGAAGTTTTGGAGGCCATATAGATGAAACAACTGCCCACTACACAATCGCGAAAAACACTTGAAAAGATACAATCCTATCAACCTGGAATGCCGATTTGGGAGATAAAAAAAATGTACGGGCTCTCTTCTATCATTAAATTAGCTTCAAATGAAAATCCACTCGGCCCATCCCCCAAGATCATCCGCGCCATTCTCAGTGCGCTCCCGGAGCTGCATCGTTACCCGGATGCCCATACAACGACGCTAAAAGAGCATTTGGCAGATCATCTTGTGGTAAGTTCAGAGCATTTACTTGTCACGAATGGCGGTGACGAACTGATCAAGCTCATATCCGAAACCTTTTTGGAGACCGAGGACGAAATCGTTTTGCCTACGCCGACCTTTCCTGAATATGAATTCGGCGCACATCTCATGGGGGCTGTCATCAAAATGGTTCCGCTTGAGGCAGATTATGCATTCAATGTTTCTACAATTTTGGCGGCTATCACGGATCGAACAAAGCTTGTCTACCTTTGTTCCCCGAACAACCCGACAGGCACCTATTTGTCTCGTCAGGACTTGACGACATTACTAGACCAATTGCCAGATGGGGTGCTTGTGGTACTCGACGCTGCTTACAGTCACTACGCAACGGCTGACGATTACACAACAGGTATTGAATTTGTCCGCCAAGGATACCCTGTTCTCGTTTTGCAAACCTTCTCGAAAATTTACGCGCTTGCCGGTATTCGCGTCGGATTTGGCGTCGCTCACCCATCGGTGATCCAAAAAATCCTGAAAGTAAAAGAACCGTTTAACGTCAATTCCTTGGCACAAACAGCCGCCATTACCGCTCTTGGAGACGTGGAGCATTTTGAAAAGTCCCTCACGGAAAACACCAAAGGCCGCAAGCAGCTCTATGATGCGTTCGATGAAATGAATATCCCTTATACCGTGAGCATGTCTAATTTTATCTTGGCAAAATTCGGGCCAAATGCGGGTAGGATTTATCAAGAGCTACTGGAAAGAGGAATCATTTTGCGGTACGGAGAGACCTGGGGGCTACCGGAGCATATTCGAATTAGTGTAGGTACGCTGGAAGAAAATCAAATTCTCATACAAAACCTCCGTGAACTATTGATTATCGTAGGAAAATGAATAAAAAAAGGATAGCACTACACCTAGCAAAAGCAATTTAGGTACAGGCTATCCTCTTTTTTCAATCCCCCAAAAGGGGCAGTCGTCAGAATTTCATGGCAATCTCGCGCGCTTGTTGCATCGCCTTTTCTTTTATCGCAGGCTCTTGCTCGGGTTTCGCGGCCATGCCCTCCACAAATATCGCCTCAAGAGTAGGAACTCCAACGAATTCCATAATGAGCTTCAGGTGGCGGTGACCCATTTCTAAGTCTGCATCCTCTGAGCCTGGTGACAAGAAGCTTCCGCTAGCTTGAATGTGAACGGCTTTTTTATCACTTAACAAGCCAACTCGGCCGACATCCGGTAAATATTTGAAAGTCTTACCCGCTATGCAAATGGAGTCAATGTATGATTTCATAACCGGTGGATACGAATAATTCCAAATCGGAGTAACAAATATATATTTATCTGCGGCAACAAATTGGTCTACCAACTCATCCATACGGCTGAGTTTCCTTATCTCCGCTTCGGTCAATTGATCAAATGCAATACCAGCTTTCAGTTTGCCCCAACCACTAAAAACATCGAGATCAAGTTGCGGTATATCCATTTTATACAGATCAAGATGAATAACTTCATCATTTGGATTTGCAGATCGATAAGTCTGTACAAACTCTTTACCTACTAACATGCTGTATGACTTTTCATGATCGTGTGGATTTGCCGTAATATGTAATACTGTTGCCATAATGTAGTACCCACTTTCAACAATTATTTGCTCGCAGAAACGGTTACGATCTGTCTGGTAGAAACGTTAGGATTGCATGTGAAGCACTCCTCCCATTTTGTTTAGAACCGATTTAGGCTCCTTACTATGTTGACGAATCGCCCCCCGGGACTTGTGACAAAATTAAATAACCGGTATTTGTCACATTGTTAAGATTTCATCCGTCAGAATTTATATTGACTTTTTTATTTTTGCGCGAGGGAGTTTAAAGGATGAGCGAACAGGTTTGGTTGGCAAATATATTCGAATCACACCGAAAGCACCTTCAGGCAGTCGCGTATCGAATGCTTGGATCATTGAACGAAGCGGAGGATGCGGTACAGGAGTCCTGGTTACGTCTTAGTCGTGTGGATGCAAGCGGCATTGAGAACATGGGAGGATGGTTGACCACCGTTGTTTCACGGGTTTGCCTTGACATGTTACGCTCGCGAAAATCTAGGCGCGAAGAATCGATAGAAACTCAATTGCCCGATGCTTTCACAAGCCAAGATAGTATTGTTGACCCCGAACAAGAAGCCATATTGGCTGATTCTGTCGGTATTGCACTTCTAGTCGTTCTTGGTAATTTGAACCCTGCCGAACGCATCACGTTTGTGCTGCACGATGTTTTCGCCATGCCCTACAATGAGATTGCGCCTATTTTAGGTAAGTCGGTGGTCGCTACTAGACAACTTGCGAGCAGGGCACGCCACCGAATTCGCGGGGCGAAAGCAATGCAGGAAGTCGACCTTGCTCTCCAACGCGACGTCGTTCAAGCTTTTCTTGCTGCAGCACATGTAGGCGATTTGGATACTCTGGTAGCTGCGCTCGATCCGCACGTTATTCTTCGTGACGATCGTCAAACAGACTCTTCAAGAGTAACGCAAGGAGCGGTTGCTCTAGCGAAACAAGTTTCGGGACGCGCACAGAAAGCAGCACAATTAGCCCTCGTTAACGGATCAGTAGGAATCATTGTGGCTCCTCAAGGAAAATTGCTTTACGTACTCAAGTTTACAATGAATTACGGAAAGATTACCGAAGTCGACTTAATCTCCGATCCTGAGCGCATCAGTCATCTGGATCTGAAGGTATTAAACACCGATGTGCCACGGTATACAGATGATCTCGTCTAAAACCGTATGAAAAGTCCCCTTTTTACAGAAGGGGACTTTTTCTGCACTCTAACCGGATAGAAAATGTCCGGTGTTTTCGCTTTTGCAAAGTGTTTCCTAAGCTGGATTCTCCTTGTGTTTACCCGTCGCCAATACTATACTGAATGCAAATTCCCTAGTCATTTCCACACGAAGCAATGACTGAAATTTCATAACTTACGAAAGCTTTCGCTCCATAGAAAGGTGGATCAGATGTCACTCAAACCTGAAGATTTACAAAGCTACATCGACTCCCCAGACAAGCAGCAAAGACTATACAAACGAACGCTCTGGATTGTCGTCATCTCACAAATTTTCGGCGGTGCAGGACTTGCGGCAGGTGTCACCGTAGGAGCTCTCCTCGCTCAGGATATGCTCGGTTCGGAAAGTCTCGCGGGCATCCCTGCCGCATTGCTCACGCTTGGCTCTGCTGTCGCTGCATTGCTGGTGGGTCGACTCTCTCAACGCTTTGGACGCCGTTTAGGGCTCGCTAGCGGCTTTTTAGCCGGAGGGATTGGGGCAATTGGGGTGGTGCTCGCAGCCGTCGAAAACAGTATTGTCCTTCTATTTGCTTCCTTAATTTTGTATGGGGCTGGCACCGCTACTAACCTGCAAGCCCGCTATGCAGGCACAGACTTGGCAAAGCCTAAACAGCGAGCGACTGCCGTGAGTATTGCCATGGTCTCCACTACATTCGGGGCTGTTGCAGGACCAAACCTGGTGGAAGTCATGGGACGATTCGCTACATCCATCGGTGTCCCCGCACTGGCTGGTCCTTTCATCTTGGGTGCCGCAGCCTTCATCCTTGCAGGTCTCGTATTTTGGGTATTGCTTCGCCCGGACCCGTTCATTGTTTCGAAAGCAATCGCCGAAGCACAACAGGGGAATCAGAGCTCGTCGGCCTATCTGAATGGGAATCAGCTTGCAAGCAACAACCGGGGAATCATCGTGGGAGCTACCGTCATGATTTTGACGCAGATCGTCATGGTCGCCATTATGACGATGACGCCTGTACATATGAAGCACCACGGACATGGTCTCTCAGAAGTAGGCATCGTCATCGGTTTTCATATCGGTGCGATGTACCTCCCCTCGCTCTTGACGGGTGTACTCGTTGACAAGATCGGTCGCTCCACAATGGCCTATGCTTCAGGTGTCATACTGCTTGCAGCCAGCCTGACTGCTGCTTTTGCGCCAGCTGATTCGATGCCGCTGCTCATCACCGCTCTTGTGCTACTCGGACTGGGCTGGAATTTTGGATTAATTAGCGGTACAGCGCTCATCGTGGATGCAACGCAGCCCGCCACTCGCGCGAAAACGCAGGGAACGGTTGATGTCTTGATTGCCTTGGCTGGTGCATCCGGTGGAGCCCTGTCTGGTATGGTCGTCGCCAATGCCAGCTACGCAACACTTTCGCTTGCCGGGGGCGCATTATCGCTGTTGCTAGTCCCTGTACTGATATGGTCCCACAGAAAAAGCAAACACCGTGTAGAGATCTCCCAAAACTAAAGCCACCCTCATCAGGTGGCTTTTCCTCTATCCAAAGGTATCCAAAAAAAATAACACTGCTCACAGGCAGTGTCATTTTCCTCCGACCACTTTATTATCATGTCCTTCACTCGGACTATGCTCATCTACAATCTGTTTTAAGCTAGCGAAGCCAGGAGTAAATTTGCTGTTGGGAATCTTCTTCTTGGAAGAGAGATTTTTCGAGTAAACAGCAGTTTCGTTACCTCTTTTCGCGAAGAACTCAGCTAATTTCATCGTATCCCACTCCTAACTAGCTCTCTTTAAAGTTTTGACCTTATTCACAAACTTGGTAACAAACCCTAATAGTAACATATACGTTGTCAACCGCTCGAACTCCTGCATATTTTCGGGAGTAAATGTGTCATTCTTGTAAACAGCGACCGCAAATCCAAGTCGGAACTTGCCGAAATTTTTCACAATTGCAAATTGTTCGATGTCCGTGTTTTGAATTCGTCCCTTTACTTGTTTATCGGCAATTCTGCAATCCTCTTGAAGCATAGAAGACAGTAGTAGCGTACGTACTGTATCAAAATCTTTCAACTCGGTTAAGTAAAACACTTCAAACTGCTTGTCATTATTCGTAGGTACGATCCAATAGCAGCATAGCTCGTCCGGTTTCAAACCATAAATCGTCTTTACTTCCATTTCAAATGCCTTCATAAACGTGATCGCATTCGCATTAATAATAGCTGTTGATTGACCGCTCCCATCCAAGCTGTAAATCGCATTGGCCAATTCTTTCTCACAATATTTCACTTCCATCTGGAACTCGATCTCGTTCCCTCTAATCTTGTTGCAGATGAACAAAACGATGAATATCATTCCTGCCAAAATAGCGGAATACAAGATAGACAAGCCTAGAACAGAGCCTAATGAAGCTAGCTTGTTTTCCTCATGTGGCGGTGCCAGGATAAACAGCCATTCAATCGGTTGAAACATCCACTTATGTATGACTGCTATCAAATCTGGCAGCAAACCTTTTAACAATTCAAATACGAGCCATGAGACCAGAACGAACAAGATGCCAAGAACAGAAAAAACAATCTTCACATGGCTCTGCACGAGATTCTTTAGCACCTGTAAACCTCTCCTTCTGGTAAAGTTTTACATTATTTTAACATTTTATTCAGATTCTACAAATAGGAAAAAACTACCTACATTTAGGTAGTTTTTTAGGCGTTTCTATCGTTATCGTACTAACCTTTTGATTACCTATGTACTGGATCGTCTGCTGTATAATCTTGCTGTTTTCTTCAATTCTCTTCAGTGGTTTAAATGAACTCAACAATTGCACGTTCCCCCTATCGGTATACTAGGTGTAATTTCGTGACGTAATGCTCCCTTATTGGTCTGCCCATTTTTCACCGCTATCAAACACGAAATGCTCATCATGACCTTCTTCCGTCTTGGTAATACCCCTTACCTTATGCCGTTCTAATTTTGTTTAGACCCCTCTTCTAGGTGCTGCTTTTCCACTATCAGTGACGGTTTTGTTACAGACAATGTTGCTCCCATTGGCACCATTGACATCCTCAATCCTTGCCTTAATTAAAGATAATCCAAGCGAACAGGAGTTAGTCAGAATGAATTCAATGATAGCGAAGAACGAAACCATTCTATCATTGCCATAGCGGTTATCTTGCTCATGGTAGCGGCTTCCGTCATACTCGATGATACTGAAGTCATTCTACCAGAAATAGCAGCGAGGGTGATTGGGATATGGGTATACAAGGAACCGGGATGGATCAGACAGCCTTCTACCATTTTTGTCGCTCCGTCGATCACCGCTGCAATCCGATTTACAGTGAACCAACTAGACCTTCCGTACCTTGGAAAAGTCAGCATTACACTCGTACTCATGATGCTCTTTTCCTTCATCATCATGCTTGGTGTTCTCGCCTTCAAATTCAATGACGGTCTTGAGAAAAAAGGAAGATACCGTACCAGTATATGCTCGTGTTCCTTATTTTGATATTCGTGTGGATCAGTTTATGCTGGGTGGCAGGCTACCCACAGCTGGCCGTTATTCCGCCCATTCTCGTCGTTGTATATGAATCGCGATGTTCAACGGCAAGATGGCCTTCAAGCTCGGTCTGGTGTTAACCATATCGGCGACACTTGGAACGCTGCTGTACTTCGAGCTTGATTCGTGGGTGTTAGTCACTCTGCTTGATATGATTTTGATGCTTATTTTGTTGCGTATCCTAGGTATGCGTGTACCGGCAGCGTACGCTTTTCTCCATTGCTTCCTTTTGTCTTCCCTGATGAAATTGTAGTCATGCTGCCTATCAGAGCGCTCATTGCTTCTGCATTTTCCTGTGAAAAACGTCTCGACGTTTTTCATAAAAGTGGATGCGACCACTTGCGGTCAACAAAGCGGTCATGACCGTTTTGTTTGGCTCCGTTCTCCTCTATAAGAACTGGGATAGAAAACGAAGTCATCTTCACGCCCCGAATAATTTACCATATCAATAGAGCCACCCTTCTGAGGTGGCTCTTCTCCTTACTGCTTTTTTGGTCCTATCTTTTCCACTTTTGTATCGCCCCATTTAAGTTTGAATATCTGTTGAGTCGAATCATCGAAATTTTTAAATCCATATAAAAAGAGATAGTCTTGATCGCCACTCATTTTCAGACTGGAATATCCACTAAAAGGATGGAGCTTCGTTATTTGGCCATCCTCTAAATTCATTCGCTCCAAGGTAATCATATCGCTCGAATTAGAAAGGTAGTACATAAAGCTTCCAGAAACAATCATACCTTCTGTTCCCAAAAACCCTTGCTTCACCAGCGACGCCTTCGAATCGTTTAATCCAATTTTGAATACATCGACAACGCCATTTTCGTTTACCCATTTTGTAAAGTAGATAAAATCGTTAGACACGCCAATTACCTCTAGCTCCTCCTCGCTGATGAGTGTGTTTTGCGTTCCATCTCTCTTCATTTTATACAGCTGACCCACGTTATCGGTGGTATAAATAATCCAATCCTGATAGAAATACAGACCTCCCACATAATCAAGCAGTCGCTTTTCATTACCACCATCCACATCCATCCTGTAGAGAGCGGCCCAACTAGACTGATAGTAAATTGTGTCGTCTATTACATAACTGGCGTACACGTTATTTGGATCTTCCACATTCGAATTGAGTAGTGCCATATCTGCGCTTTTCACGATTGTTTTGGAGCTGCCATCCGTCTTAATTTTGATGAGCTCATACGTATCTTCATAAGTATCGTTGATATCGTAGGTGTCAAGCTCCAGCTTGTAAAGCGATTCATAAGGCCTATTGCGTGTGTAATAAATCCAGTCTCCCGCGACAGTAATGTCATCAGCCCAATCACTGCTCAATTTTTGCAAGGAGCTCCCATCCTGCTTCATTTTGTACAAACCATTGTCATTGTAATAGATCCAATCTCCTTGCGTTGCTACCGAGCCAGGAGATGCATAGCTACCCAGTGAGCTGCTTTTTGAAGTACTTGTGGTACAACCATAGAGCGTAAACAGCAAGAATATCGTAATGGAAACAATCAGGCTCGCAATGCTTTTTCTTTTCATGATACCACCCCCATTTTTTTACAATAAACGAAAGAAACCCCCACCTAAGCGATGAGTGTTTCCTTTTATAGCATCTATCCTAAAGGGAAATGACACGCTACCTGCCGATCCTGCCCAACCTCTATGAGCTCGGGAATCTCCTTGCTGCATCTCTCCTGCGCCATTGGACAACGCGGATGAAAACGACAACCTGACGGCGGATTGGCCGGAGATGGTACATCCCCTTGCAGGACGATCCGCTCTTGTCTACGATGCGGAGTGGGCTTCGGAATCGCCGACAACAATGCCGCCGTATACGGATGCAGTGGCTGTGCAAACAAGTCATCCGTTCGTGCAATCTCCACCATTTTCCCCAAGTACATCACGCCTACCCGATCAGAAATATGGCGTACCACATTCAGACCATGCGCGATAAATAGATAGGTCAGCCCCATCTCTTTTTGTAATTTCATCATCAGGTTCAAAACCTGTGACTGTACGGACACATCCAGCGCAGAAACAGCTTCATCCGCCACAATAAACCGTGGTGAGAGTGCGATTGACCGCGCAATACCGATCCGTTGCCGCTGTCCGCCGGAAAACTCATGCGGATACCGATTTCGTCTCGAAGGATCGAGTCCCACCAGACTCATCAGCTCGACTACTCGCTCATCCATTTCCTTTGCAGACGCCCGCAGATGAACCCGCAAAGGCTCTCCAATAATATCACTTACCAAAAATCGTGGATTCAACGAACCAAACGGGTCTTGAAAAATAATCTGCATATCCCGTCTCAGCTTCAAATTTTCTTGTCTATTCACCTGATGGATATTGGTTCCGTCAAACAGCACTTCTCCGCTTGTCGCCCTTTGCAAATTCAGCACGACACGCCCCAGTGTCGACTTCCCGCAGCCGGATTCCCCCACGAGCCCAAATGTCTCCCCTGCGCGAATTCCGAAAGATACATCATCTACGGCTTTTACATGACCGATGACACGACTCAACAAGCCGGCCTTAATCGGAAAATACTTTTTGATATGGTTGGCTTCGATCAAATATTCCCGGTTCATTGGCGGTTCACCTCTGCTTTGCTTCCAGCGACTGAATTGGCACGCTGATTTATTCTGAATTGATTGCTGACATCTTCGTTCAACCAGCAAGCCACTTGTTGTCCCGTAACAACCTCGCGCAAAATGGGCTCCTCTTTTCGGCATTTGTCGATCGCATACGGACAACGCGGGTGAAAACGGCAGCCCGTCGGCAATTGAGTGATGCTCGGGATGGTGCCTTGGATGGTGTACAATTCTCCGCCGCGCTCTCCTTCAAAGCCGGGAATAGACTGCAGCAAGCCAATTGTGTAAGGATGCCGGGGCTCGTCAAATATCCGTTCGACCGTTCCCTCCTCCACAATCGTTCCTGCATACATCACCGCGATTCGATCCGCCATCTCTGCTGCTACCCCCATGTCATGGGTGATCAGCAAAATCGACATGCCCATTTCCTTTTGCAGCCGTCTGAGCAAATCCAAAATTTGCGCCTGAACCGTTACATCAAGAGCTGTTGTCGGCTCGTCTGCTATCAGCATTTCTGGGTTACAAGCCAGGGCCATCGCGATGACCACACGCTGGCACATCCCTCCAGACATTTCGTGCGGGTACTGTTTCACTCGTACTTCCGGCGCCGGGATCCCAACCAGACGAAGCATATCGATTGCTTTTTTGAACGCATCCTGCTGGCTCATATTTTGATGCAGCATCAAGCTCTCGGCAATTTGGTCGCCTACCGTAAACACCGGATTGAGAGCCGACATCGGGTCTTGGAAGATCATCGCGATTTTGTTTCCGCGAACGTGCATCATTTCATCCAAGTCCTTTGCCGCCAGATCCTGACCGTGAAACATGACGTTCCCACTCTGAATAAATCCGCCCGCATAATCAATCAGTCGCATGACTGCAAGTGAAGTCACACTCTTCCCGCTACCGGATTCCCCTACCAAGCACACCGTCTGTCCTTTGCCAACGTTGATGCTCACTCGATCCGTGGCCTTGACCGTGCCGTCATCCGTAAAGAAGCAAGTGGTCAAATTTTTTATTTCGAGGATGTTGCGTTCCACTTGTTCAGCCTCCTTTTCGGGTTTTTCTTTTTCTTCCGTGGGTCGAATGCATCGCGGATGCCGTCTCCGACGAAGTTCACCGCTAGCACCACGAGTAAAATACAAAGACCAGGATAAAGTGCTTGCAAAGGATCGACCAGCATGAATTCCTGTGCCTTGCTCAGCATTAATCCCCAGCTTGTTTCAGGTGGTTGAATCCCCAAGCCTAAATAGGAGAGACCTGACTCTGACAGAATGGCCGAACCAACCATGAGAGTCGCGTACACAATGATGGGAGCCATTGCATTGCGTATCAGGTGACGCGTAATAATGCCCCAGTGTGAAACACCGATCGCTCTCGCCGCTTCCACATACTGCATTTCCCGTAGCTGCAAAAACTGCCCGCGCACCAGACGTGCCACACTTGTCCAGCTCGTCAGCGACAAAATCAGGATCATGTAGACAAATTCCGCTCCGAAAAGCGCCAAAACCAAAATGTTAAAAAACAGACTCGGAATGGAGTTCATCACGTCCACGAGACGCATGAAGCAGGTATCAATCCAGCCGCCAAAGTAACCAGAAATCGCTCCAATCAGCGTCCCGATGACGACCGCAGCAAAAGCAACGCTGAAGCCGACCAGCATAGACACCCGACTGCTATGAATGAGGCGGGACAAGATATCACGACCGAGCTCGTCTGTTCCGAGCACATGCCCTTCTGTTCCAGGAGGCAGATTGGTAATCATAAAATCAACCTTTGCCGGATCATGCGGTGCAACCCAATCGGCACCCGCGGCGATCCCAACAAAAAACAGGAGCACGATCAAGCCACCAACGGCATACGGATTGCGCATAAATTTTTTGCCCGCGGTTTTCCATAGCCCAGGAGGCTTTTCCCCAACAGAATTTGTCGGAAGCTGTCCACCTGGTCGATTCGGTTCAACAACAGTGTCATCTTGAAGCTGCAATTGACTCATGCTGCCCTGCCTCCTTTACGTCCAAGCTGCACTCGTGGATCAACCAGTGCGTAGATTAAATCGGCTAACAGGTTTCCGATAATCACCATCAGTGAAATCAGCAACGTGATCGACATCAACACAGAATACTCACGCGCTACAGCCATTTCCACAAACAGACGGCCCATGCCTGGCCAGTTAAATACACTCTCTGTCAATGCTGCACCTGCTACCAGCGTCGGCAAATCCAATCCGATGATCGTCACGACAGGGATCAATGCGTTCCGCAGAGCATGGCGGAAAATCACGCGTCTTTCCTTCATCCCTTTGGCACGTGCCGTCCGAATATAGTCTTGCTCCAAAACCTCCAGCATACTGGCGCGCGTATATTTGACATAGGCTGCGATGTTCACCAGTGTTAACACCGTAACAGGTAGAATCAAGTGCAAAATGAGGTCGCTTATTTGTCCCTCTTTTCCCATCGTGTACATGTCAGATAGTGGGAGCAGGTTCAACTGCATCGCGAAATACTGTTGGAGCATTATCCCAAACCAGAAGGTCGGCATCGCAAATCCGAGATAGGCAACGATGGAGGCGATCTGGTCAGATAGACCGTATTGCTTTGTACTGTTGTAGATGCCCCAAGGAATGGCGATCAGCATGGAAAGTCCCCACGCTACAGACATGAGCACAAACGTATTCCAAACCGTCGGCCACAAAATATCACCAACAGGAACGTTATTTTTAAAGGTATGGCCCAAATCTCCTTGCATCAAATTACCGACCCATTTCATGTATTGAATATAGACAGGCTGATCCAACCCCATATTTTTCATCTGAATAAGCTGTGCTTCAGGAGACATTCCCGGTGAGAGCATGACTTTTAGCGGTCCTCCGGGTGCTGCATGCATGAGTCCGAACGAAACTACTGTGATCAAAAATAAAACAAGCACGGCTTGTAGTACGCGGCGTACTAAATATTCAGTCAATCAGCATCCTCCTTTCGTTTGAAAGGGGAAGGGGCAATGAGGCTGCCCTTCCCCCCTTTTCCTATTGCTAACCGCTACCAGCCGAGCTTATTTTTTGGTATCGTCGATCCACCAGTTCAGGAAGCCAAAGGTCTCCCCATACGGAATCATGGATACTGGTTTAAACTCATCCTTATATTTGACGCGAGAAGTCATGCCTCGTGGCGTTCCGTACTGATACATGAATACGTATGGCAGGTTCGTCGAGATTTCTTTTCCGACTTCTTTATAGATTGCAGCGCGTTCCTCTTGTTTTACAGTAGATACAGCCTTTTCCCAGAGCGCATCCAGCTTCGGATTGTCGTACCAGCCAGCGTTGTTGCCAGGCGGGAATGCCTTTTTCCCGAACGTAGAAATGCCATCCGGATCTGGATCAGACAATTGCCAGCCGAGTAACAGAACCTGGAATTTACCAGGGTTGGCATACTGATCGACAAGGGCTGAGAAGTCTAATGCTTTTGGCTTCGCTTCAATTCCGATCTCTTTCAGGTTTTGCTGAATAACGACTGCTGCCTGTTCACGGCGACTGTTCCCCGAGTTGAAAATGAATTCAAAGGAGAAGCGGTTGCCGTCTTTGGCAAGAATTCCATCTGCCCCGGCTACCCATCCGTCTTCTTTCAGCAATTGTTTAGCTTTCTCTGCACTATATTCGTAATGGACTGCTGCATCGCCCGGGTCTGCCCATGTACCTGGCAGGAACGGTGCATCCATAATTTTTCCGGTTCCTTTCAAGATATTGTCGATAATACCTTGACGATTGATTGCGTGGGCAATGGCCTGACGCGTTTTTTGACCTTCAAACAACCCGTAGTTATTCGGGAAGTTCTTCTTGTCAAAGTTGAAGGCAAAATATTCATAGCTAGGACCTGGCTCCGTCGAAATGTTGATCGTTCCTTTCGCCTTCACCGCTTCGAGCTGCGTGACAGGAATGGAATCTACCAAGTCAACGTCGCCTTTCATCAGAGCCTGTACTTGTGTGTTTTGATCCGCATAGATTTTGTACACAACCTTTTGAATATGCGGCTTCTTTTCACCCCAGTAATTTGGGTTAGCATCTAGCACATGGAATTCCTTTTGTTTCCACTCGGTCCATTTGTACGGTCCGGAAGTAGGTGTCTTGGCTGGATCTTTTCCGTAAGAATGTGCTTGCAAATCTTTAAACGGTACGTCTTTCAACACGTGGGCTGGTGCCAACTTTTGCATTAATCCAAAAGCAAACGGAGCGTACAATTGTTTCAATTTGATTTCTACGGTGTAATCATCCAGCTTTTTCATCTCTTTAACTTTGTCGTATTTCGTAATTTCTGGTGATCCAGTCTCAGGAGTTTTGATGGCATTAATGGTAAAAATCAAGTCGTCAGCCGTGATTGGCGTTCCATCGGACCATTTCGCATTATTCTTCATCTTGATTGTATAGGTGAGGCCATCCTCGCTTATTTTCGGCAACTCGGCTGCAAGGGACCAAGGGTAAACTGCTAAATCAAAAGACGGGTTCCGATTGTACAAATACGCCTGAGTGTACTCCATAACGTCGCCGGATGCTGTATCATTCCCGAAAATCGGATTGAGCGTGACGATGTCAGACGTCGTAGAATGCGTAAACGTTCCACCGTCTATTGGTTTCTCATCATCCGTACTGGTCGCCTGAGGAGCCACCTGCTCCACCGGTTTTTTTGTTGGTGCTGGTGTTGTAGTTCCTGGCGAAGCATTGTTCCCGCTTGAGCAACCGACCAATAGCGCGCCGGTTAAAGAGAGCAACGCCAACGGCTTTAACCAACCTCTCCCTTTTTTCAAATCATTTCCCCCTCTTTCACATGTTTTCAAGCCTTTTCCATAACGGGTAATACATCCCAAGGCCTGTCTTTTTAATATTAAATAATTTTCTGTTATTTGAAAATATTTTCCCTTTAAAAGATTTGAAAAAATCAGATGATTTTATATTCTTTTATAAACCTTAATAATAAATCCCCCTTCAAATAAAGGGGGAGCGAACCTATCTGCTCTACACCGTTTGGAACTGCAACAGTTCACGTACAATGACTAGCGCCTTGTCGATATCGGCTGTCTCAATACCAGAATGAGTCACCGCTCGAATTCTGCCGTGACCGAGCTCCGCTACGCGCAGCCCATGTGCTTGCGCTGCTTCTATGAAGGTCTGCCACGTATGGACTGGGTGTTCAATCCGGAAGAACACAATATTGGTCTCTACATCTTCCACATGAGTCACGATTCCTGGAATCTCTGCCAGACCACGTGCCAAGCGTAGGGCGTTAGCGTGATCGACTGCCAATCGATCCGTCATTTGCTGCAAGGCAACCAGGCCTGGCGCCGCAATAATCCCTGCCTGACGCATACCGCCACCCAGCATTTTGCGCAGACGATACACTTTCTGAATAAAGTCTTCTGTTCCGACGACAAGGGAACCAATCGGTGCTGACAACCCTTTCGACAGACATATTTGCACGGAATCCGCATAACGTGCAATCTCAGCCGCATCCACGTCAAGAGCAACTGCCGCATTGAACAAGCGTGCACCGTCCATATGAACAGGCACCGACTTTTCGTTTGCAAATGGAACGCTACGTGTGGTACACATGCAATTCTTTATTCCATTCACTTAACCATCTATACCCCAGTTCCAGCTTTTGATAGAAGTCAGGTTCTTCTTTCAACAATAAAATACCGAGGCTGGTCCCACTGTGTGCCACAACCGTACCTAACCCTCCAATTTTCTCGTTGATCTCCATGACTTCCGGCAATAGTTTTTTGGGCAGAATTTTTTGATTCAAGATCGCACTTCGGGACGACACGGCACCTATCGTGTGGACATCCTTTTCTCTAATCGCTTTCGTGATTTTTTGCAACAACACGCTGTACTCCATCTTTTCTTCTTGGGTATAAGGCTTTGTTCGCTTATTGAACTCAACGGTATCGATGGTTTCCCCCTCATCAATACTTACAATGCATAATGCTGGCAGTTCCCCGATGTATTCTCGCAATCTGACTTCTTTATGGTAGTAAGAAACGGAACCCTCATACATAACGCCATCCGTCGGCTCAATACTCGACAAAAACCACTCTAATAATGAGGGCTCAATGTTTATACCGAAACAATCTCCAACCGCTCTGGAGGCAGCCACCAAATCTGCTGATGAGCTTGCCAAGCCCTTTCCAACCGGAAGTTCAGAGTTGATCTCTAAAATTCCACCTGCCGGCAATCCATAGTGCTGAATGATTTTTTCGACCAACCTTTTTGATTTCTGCTTGGAGCGTGGCACAATGACGATCTCCTGTAAGGTTGGAATCGAATAAAAAGTAGCGTAAGATGCATTTTTGATAGGCAAAGTCACCAGAAAATCCAGATTATTTTCCTCTAGAATCCCCTGCAGAAGTTCCCCAAAAGTACCGACAGATACACCGATTCCTACGTCATTCGTATTAGGAAAACGACTAATGGAACTGGTCTTTATCATGCTCATAGTGGCCCCCCGTTTACACGAATATGATTTGGTGCTGATTCCCCTATACAGCTTGACTACAGGGAAACACATTATTAGCGTTGACATTGGTTTATCATAAAACAAAAATAGACATGCTTACCTTCTCGGGTAGACTGGTGTAGAAATAGATCGATACCTGAGAAGGCTGAACATGTCTATTTTTCTATTAACCTTGAAAAAGGGTATACCCTCCTACTACTATCGAGACTGCAAATAAAATACCGAAGTACCACTTCGTAAACCGAAGACTGAACCACGAGCCTTCCCACCATAAGATCCCAAAAAAAATGGCCCCAATCAAGATGCTACTTGCAAAAGCAAGGAGTGCATTCTCCATATTTCTTCACCTTTTAAACAGAATGGAAAAGAGGCTGCCCTCCCAGTAGATCGAACAGCCCCTTTTCATTTACCAGACCGTAATGTTAATCGTAATAGTCTCGCCGCCGTATTCCACTGTAATGGTTGTTTTACCAGATTCCAGTGCGGTCACGACACCATTTTCTACAGTCGCAATCTCAGGATCTTCCACTGTCCATTCGGCATCCTTGGTGACGATCTCCTCGTATCTATTTTCATAGACCGCATACAGGACGATCTCTCCAGTATTGTCTGCCTCCAAGCGCAGCGAAGAGCGCGATACTCGCAAATCTTTCACTTTCTTTTCCTCTACGACGAGCACACGATTGGTTACCTTTTTACCGCCGTATTTCGCAGTAATGACAGCCTTACCGGAAGCCAGCGCTGTCACTTTTCCCTCTTTTGTTACTTCGATGACCTCTTCATTGCTAGAGGACCAAGTTGCTTTCTCTGTCACCTCTTCGGTGTTCTTGTCATTGAAGACGGCTGTCAGCGTTAGCTGCTTCTCCTCATCGATCTCCAGCACCAAATCCTTGAAGGAGGTCGTCAACGAACGAATCGTTTTCGTAGAAACCGTCACCGGAATCTCCAGTTCCTCGCCCATATAGCGAACGATAACGATGTCTTCTCCCTCTTCTTTGCCTGCCGTAATGCGACCCTGCTTGACGGTAACCAACCCGTTTTCCGTGTCGTACTCAACATTTTTGTCTCGCGTGATGTCTTTGCGTTTTTTGCCTTCTACCTTATAAACTCGTAAGGTTGTGGTTACTCTCGGCTTAATCCAGAAGGACGGTTCGTTTGTTTCCAACTGGAAGGTGGGTATTGCCTTAACGGTTACTTCCACCGAAGCGGTTTTGTTCCCGTCTACGGTCGTCACTGTAATCGTCGCAGTCCCAGGAGCTACTGCCTTGATCTTGCCATCCTCATCTACCTCGACGATCTCAGAGTCGCTGCTTTCCCACTTGACCCGTTTGTTGGTGGCATTCGTTGGTTTTACTGTGGCTCGAAGGCTTTCTGTATCGCCAACACGCAGTGTTAACTGCTCTTCCTCCAGCTCAACTCCGGTGACCGGCTCTCCTGTTGGTGGATTCGGCACATTTGGCACGTGTAGCTCAATGGAATCATCCAGTTCAACGGTGTTTCCTGCCTGGTCGCGAAGCTGGATCAGAACCTTTTTCATTCCATTGCCATACGTCAAGTTCCACGGTATCGTTCCCGTCACTTTTTCCCAGCTGCTCCACTTGCCTTGGTCATTGGAGATACGCATCTCGACATCTCCCAAATTGTCCGAAGCAGTAACATGCAGTCTCACGCTGGTGGAGCTGGTTAGACGATCATCATTGTTGATGACGAACGTTCCTGTTGGTGCTGTTTTATCCAAAGTAAACGTGATCTTGATTTCGTTACCGGAAGCATCTACAACCCGTAGTTCATGCTTACCTTCACTTGTTACCCGGTCGCCACTTGAGAACGGAGCACCGTTCAACGTCGCGGTTCCTTCGTTGAATGTGATGGTCACGTCATCTTTGTAAATGCCTTTGTCCTCGACTCCAGTAACAACAGGCGCATCTGCATCCAGCTCGATCGTATCGGAAACAGTTGTAATGTGCCCTGCCCGGTCAGTGATCTGCATCTCGACAGTCTTGGTTCCATCACCGGACTTCAACTGCCATGCTTTGGTCGCAGTTACTGCCTCCCAATCGCTCCAGTCGTTGTCACCATTTGCGAAGCGGATTTGTACATCACTCGTACTGTCGTTCGCTGTGATGGCGAGCGTAACATCACGAGACTTGGTGGAATTGTCTCCGTTATTGATCGTGATAGATCCAGTCGGCGCCAACACATCCAGTACAATCGTATCACTTAGCTTTGTGACGTTCCCCGCTTTGTCCCGCAGCTTGACATAAACCGTTTTGGTACCGTTTGTGCTGCCATCAGCCAGCTTCCATGCTTTTGACTCCGCAAAACGCTCCCACGTACCCGAATTGTCATCGGCGTTAGAGATCGCCATTTCAATGTCATCGGTATTGCCTGACGTAGTGAGTTGCAGTGTAACGTCTTCTGTTTTCGCATATTCGGCTCCGTTATCGATACTGAGCGTTCCAGCCGGTGGTGTTTTATCCAGCGTGAAACGGATCGTCGTACGATTTTGTGCATCATCCGTGACGACCAGCTCATACGATCCTTCCGCCGTGACGACAGAACCGCTCGTAAACGGATTGCCGTTTAGTAATGCTGTTCCCTCATTGAAGGTAATCGTTACGTCGCTCGCATAGACACCATCCTGGGCGACTCCTGTGACAACTGGTCCAGCGGAATCCAA
Organism: Brevibacillus sp. RS1.1; assembly: GCF_013284365.1. Lineage (NCBI taxonomy): Bacteria > Bacillati > Bacillota > Bacilli > Caryophanales > Paenibacillaceae > Brevibacillus > Brevibacillus sp. RS1.1. Next base: position 28,273 of record NZ_JABSVA010000008.1, on the reverse strand, counting down.
CGTGATTTGCTTTTGAAGGGCCAATCTATTTCCAGCCGGATCTCTTAGCTCCAGATAGACTGTTTTGGTCCCATCGCCACCGCTCAGCTCCCATGGAACGTCGCCTTTTGTCGGCGCTGTTTTCCAATCGCTCCACGTCAGGTTGTCATTCGACAAGCGCATTTCCACACCGTGAGCATCAGCCGACTCCACAGTCAGCGTAACCTTGCTCGTGTTGGTATACGACTGACCTTGATTGATCGCAAAAACACCCGTAGGGTTGGTCATATCGAGTGTGATCTCATCGGTAAAGCTGGCAATATTCCCCGCTTTGTCCTTTACTTCCATGGAAACCGACTTGGTTCCGTCTCCAGTCAGCAAGGTCCATGCCTTTGTTGTGGTCAGCGTTTCCCAAGAAGTCCAATTGGCTGGATCACTCGTATCATGGGAAAAGCGCATCTGTAGTTCATTGCTGAAATCGGTAACAGCAATTTGTAATGTGGTTGCTAGTGTATTGGTATAATCGGCGTCACCATTGATCTTGAGACTGCCCGACGGCTTCGATTGATCAATCGAAAATGCAAGCATTGCTGTATTGCCCGCTTCATCCGTGACAATCAGCGTATAAGCGCCATCGTCATTGACGATTTCTCCGTCAGCTATCGTCTTTCCGTTCAAGGTCGCCTTTCCTTCGTTGAAGCTGATCGTCACACTCTGATTGTACAGCTTGTTGTTCTCTACCCCTGTGACTACAGGCGCAACCGTATCGAGTGTAATTGTTGTCTGTAAATCATGCGTGTTGCCAGCTTCGTCGATCAACTGTAGATAGACCGTTTTTTGTCCATCCCCATTTGTTAGCTTCCAAGACTTGGCGCTCGCCACATCCTCTAGCGCACTCCAGCTGATGTTATCGTTGGACAGCTTCATTTTCACCTTGCTGGAAACGTCAGTGGCATCGATTTGCAAAATGACATCCTGGTTATTCGTATGAGTGGCTCCGTTATTAATCGCAAATGTTCCAGTAGGCGCGGTTTTATCCAGGGTAAAGGTTACCGTAGTCGTATTCCCCGCTGTATCCGTCACTACCAGCGTATACTTGCCCTCCACACTCACCTTTGTGCCGCTGACAAAAGGAGCACCATTCAATGTTGCTGTGCCGTCGTCGAAGACAGGTGTGACATCTGCCGTGTAGAAGCTGCCATTCGCTACCCCTGTCACAACAGGTGGCGTTTTGTCCAACACGATGGTACCAGATGTATAATACATATTCCCTGCACCATCACGGAACTTCGCGTAGACTGTTTTTTGTCCGTCCCCACTAGCCAAGTTCCATTCCAGCTTGTTGTTGACAGGAACAGGTATCCAGCTGCCTGTAAAGCTGTTATCATTCGACAACATCACTTCTACCGGGCCGTTCGCATCACTTCCCTGAATGGTAAGCTCCACCTTTTCTGATGAAGTGGCTACGTTCCCATTATTGATCTCGATGGTTCCTGTCGGTGGTGTTATATCCAGCACAATGCTATCCTGCGCTTTCAGGACAGTTCCTGTTCCGTCACGCAGCTCCATGAAGACCGTTTTGGTCCCTTCTCCTGCTTGGAGGCTCCAGGTAACAGGCGTCTCAAACATCTTCCATTCGCTCCAAGGACCGCCTTCCACGTTCGTCAAACGATATTCGGGCTTGGCTGCGTCAGGATCATCATGGGCAATGGTGAGCGTCACATTTAGTGAATTCGTAAACGCAGCACCGCCATTGATGGTAACCGTTGCTGTCGTTGGTGGTTCATCTACATCCGTCACCTGGATCGTCATCGCCTTGGTGAATATATTGCCAGCCGAGTCTGTTGCAGTGATCGGTACAGCGTAAGTCGATTTCGTTTCAAAATCAAACGTTTCTGTCGCCTTCAGTTGATTTCCGTCAACAGTAAATGGCAACGTAGTGTTTTGAATACTGAACGTAACAGTGTCTCCTTGATCAGGATCTACTGCCGAAAGCGTACCAACTACCGCTCCTATTTGATTGTTCTCGGGAATCGAATTGGACGATAAGAGGATATCGGTTGGTGGAGTGTTAGGAGCATACGTTATTTCTAGCTGAGAAGCATAGCTAGCATTTCTTTTGTCGTAGAAAATGATTTGAGGCTGATACAAGACAGGAACAGGTGGTGCTGTTTGTCTTCCTCTTAAAACAAAGGTAGCTTTTTTGTCTGGAATATTACTCATGACAAAGCTGGTTACATCAAACGATTTCCACCCTGTGAAATTAGTAGGAATAAACTCATTTGTTATGATTCTTTCATGATGCGAGGGCAGCACAGCCGTAGAATCATCGTTCCAATTGTCATCAGACGAGCCCCATAGATCAATGAAAGGCATATCTCCGCCTGTTGCTTCTGCCTTATGCACATAAATTTTCAGGGCAGCGGACTGAATTTTCCTCTCACTTTTCACGCTGCTCAGGTCAAAACGTAGAGCAGCATTTGCAGCCCCATAATCCCCACCAGAGTCTCGCGCGTAGCCGACGATCAACGTGTTCGGAACTCCTTGGTAATCCAAGCCATCAGGATAGGCACCATACGCATCCACGAACTTGTCTGCCTCTACTCCAATCTCTAGAAGTTCCGCTGCGTTGGCTTTTTCTTGAATAAGCATCGGTTGGACAATTGCAAACAGCAAAGTAAATACCAACAAACGAGCCATCATTCTTTTCATCAATAACGTTGTCCTCCTTCCTTCTTCATTTCAACTCCCCCTACTGTCGACACATTCCCCCAGCAAAACATCTAGGTGAAACAAAAATATGGTAACAACAGTCTTTTGCAAAAAATACTAACTAAAGTTATGTCTTTTCGTGATTGATTTTTTTCAATAAAAAAACCCACCCCACCGTACTGTTGCAAACAAAAAGAACCCCAAAAATGGGGTTCCAATTTAGCGGGTGTTATTTAAGGGTTAGCTCCTTCTCCCATGTCTTTTCATTGCCTTGCTCATTTTTAAAGACCAAGATCAATTTCCCCTTTTCCCCCTTCAACTCATCCTTGTAAAAGAAACCGGTGAACTGTCCATTGCCACTGATGTAAAAGCCATTCCCACCAGAGATACCTTCTTTGTCATTTTTGATCGCTTGCTCTGTAGTGTTTACGATGTCAGTTTTCTCAGACTTCCACTGCATGCTAGCTAACGAATAGCCGGCAGGTAGCTGTTCGATAGAGAAATCGAAGCTATTCCCCTCGATGGGTTTCGGTTCCTGGTCGACCACGACGAGAATTTCTTTTTCCTGCTGTTCTGCGGCAATGTCTTTTGCAACGCTCTCCGGTTGTTTCTCTTTGTTTTCTTTGTTTTCCTGAGGATCTTGCTGCGGCACTTGACCAGTCGATTGTGAAGGAACCGGTGTGCCACAAGCACTAGTAACAAGTGATAGAACCAATACAGCCAGGAAGCTTTTCATATTATTCTTTTTCAAATTCATTGTCATTTCCACCTTTGTTTTTATTTTCAACCAACGTGAAGGAAAAAGCGACACCATTCACGGTATTTTCCGCATCATAATCACTGCCATGCAGATCGAGGATGTGTTTACAGATCGCTAATCCGAGACCCGTGCCGCCAGATTTTCGCCAGCGAGAGCTATCTACTCGATAAAATTGCTCCCATATCCGCGTTAGTTGATCGTCTGGGATATGCGCTCCTTCATTTTCGATTCGAAACCGGATGCACTCCCGCTCGCGGACCCCGGTAATCCGAATCTCACTTGATGGATTGGCGTGCCGGACTGCATTGCCGAGCAAATTCACGATCACTTGCTCGATACGTCTTGGATCTGCCCATACGTTGATCTCTTCAGGTAAGGCAAGCCATAATCGTACCTGCTTGTTTGCCAGCTGTAGTTGAAAAGAAGCGGCTACGCGATCTATTATTTCCGATACGGGAAACGATTGTCTACGAAGCAAAATGGCTTTGGCTTCGAATTTGGACAACTCCAGCATATCCATAATGAGCTCGTTCATCTTGTCGACTTCGCTTAAAATGACATCCATGTATCGCTCCCGCTTTTCATGTGCGACATCATCTTTTAATCCTTCCGCAAAGCCCTTCACAATGCCAAGCGGGGTCTTGAGTTCATGAGAGATGTTTGCAATCAATTCTTTGCGAAGCTGCTCCATTTTTTCCTTATGCTCTAAATCCTCGCGAAGAGTGACATTGGCACTTTTCAGATCTTTTAATGTTTGATCCAGCTTACCAGCTAATGTATTCAGATGGCGAGAAAGCTCACCGAATTCATCCTGAGAATGAATCGAAGCAAGTTCTGTGAAGTCCAGATTAGCCATACGTGAAGCGGAATGACTCAACGTAACTAATGGTTGCGTGATGATCTTCGAAAAGACAAAGGACAGCAGCAGTAAGATGACGAGGATAACTGGCGTCGCGTATAGGGAATAGCTGGTCAGCATACTTACCGCATCGCTCACTGGTTGCAACGTCGTCACCGCCAGTATATAATTCGCCCCGCCCTGATAGGAGAATCGATGAATCACGATGGCATAGTTTACACCACTCCACGGATCAGTCCACTTCCGCTGGATGAATGATCCGCTTTTCATCTGTGTAATCTCGTCGGATTGCTGCGTCAGCCATGGTCCGATTTGATCAGCTACGAGAGAATCCTGATAAAAAGGGTTATGTGCCCGCTGCTGACTAGGCAGCATGAGTTCAGAAATAACTGCCGTAACCCGGGTTAGTCTATTTTCGGTCACATTTGTGGATGGACTTTGCCTCGCAATCCGTATCGGCTTCATGATCGTATTCTTCTCATCCATATAGATTCCGTCGATGGTAATCGTGTCTCCAACATGGAGTCCTTCAGGAAGATCGGTGCTTTTCATTTCTTTTAGCGGTAAGGTAATCACTTGATTTTTATTTGCTACTTTCATTTCCAGAAAATAGGGGTCGAGATTCAATTGCCTGAGCTGCTCATCTACGATCGCGATGCTGGCATCTGTGCGATTCATCAATGTACCCACCAGCTTATCCAGCTTGTGCTTGTCGGGAGGGAGTTTGGCGTACTCATCTGGGAAAGATGCCATTGCTTGCGAGAGCTCGCTTACTTTCGCATTTAAATAAAAGCGCTCAAAGAAAAACTTTTCCCCTATCAATATCAAAGAGTAGAGCAAAAAGACAAAAACAAAAGTGGCGGCAAATAATTTTGTCACAACGTTTAGTCGAAGTCGTTTCATCGCTTTGCCTCAAACTTATATCCAAAACGGATCATCGTCTGAATCAGATGCTGCTCTGTATCCAGCTTGGCCCGCAGTTTTTTCACATGGGTATCAACGGTGCGATGGTCGCCAAAGTAGTCCATCCCCCAAACCCCATTCAATATGCTATCTCGGGACAAGACCGTCCCTTCATGCTTGATGAAGAACAGAAGCAGCTCATACTCTTTTGGTGTCAATGAAACCGGGACGCCGGCAATCGTAACAGTGTGAGCTCGTTTGTTTACCGTCAATGCTCCAAACTGAGCGATATCATCTCCCCTCCCGATGCTCCCCTCTGCTCTTTTCATCAGAGCCTTGGCACGGGCCACTAATACTTTTGGGCTAAACGGTTTGGTGACATATTCGTCTGCGCCAAGCTCGAAACCCATCAACTGGTCATCGTCGTCTACTCTTGCTGTAATGATTATGATGGGAATGTCGGATCGCTGGCGGATTTTTCTGCACACCGACCAGCCATCCATCTCGGGCATCATAATATCTAGCACAACTAAATCGACAGGGTGCAAAGCGAAAAGCTCCATCGCCATTTTACCGTGCTGCGCTTCGTACACTTCCCAAGCTTCTTTTTTAAAATAATCCGATACAAATTCACGTATGAGCTCGTCGTCCTCTACGAGTAACACTTTCCGTTTCATTTCCGCGCTCCTTACTCGTGGTTGTGCATTTATTGCATAGATTACCAATTTATTGTGAAATTTACGAACCTGTATCTCACCGTCACCATTCCTATGGCCGCCAACCTTGTTTTTACAAGATGAGTATAGATGGCTGATGTGACCGTTGTGTGTACTTGAGATGGATTTACGAAGAAAAACAAACACCCGAAAATGGCTTAGGCCACTGAAAACATGCAAAACGAGCCTTAGAATCGATTCTAACGGCTCGTTTTCTTTCGTTGGGACTTTTTCAGTGGCCTCCGTATAGGCGGGGGATTCTACTGGTCGATCTCACTTTCTCTTAATCTGACGATTGCTTGTGCACGATTTTTTACCTGGAGCTTGCTAAAAATTTGATGCACATGCCCTTTTACCGTCCCCAGTGTGAGATGCAGCTTGTCCGCAATATCCAAATTCGATAACCCTTCACCGATCAGTGCCAGCACTTCCGACTCTCTTTCCGTCAATTTTTCCAATGCAGGGGATACCCGAATTTGAATATCAAGCGTAGGAAATTCCTTCTCCACACTTTTGAGCAACATCGAAAGATAGGCCATCTCTTGCTTGGATACGTTTTTGCTTTTATAGAGTGAATAGAGCATTTTGGCAACGCCAGGGCCTTCATCCAAAAAAGTGCGTACATAGCCTTCTGGCGCGGCTAACGTCACCGCCATGCGCATACACTCCATCGCTTCATGCTGCTGTTTTTGGATCATGTAAGCTTGGCTGAGCAGAAGAAAGGCTTCAATCCGACTCCCGAGCCGATCCTTTATTTCCGCCTCGTGCTTTAAGCTGGTTAGCAGCATAATGGCTGCACTGTCGTTTTTTAAATAGAGGTATACCCGGGCCAACGTCATTCGCTCAAATTCATGCCGGGAAGCGACAATATCTACATTCATTTTCGCATAGGGCTCGACCCATTTTTCTATTTCTTCCCGTCGATTTTCTTCGATCCATAATCGGACGCGGAACGTTTCTACAAAAGACATCCAATGAGGAGGCGCATCATGCTGGCGGCATAGCGAAGTGATTTCCTCCATGGCCAGCCACATCTCGTCTTTACGGTGCTCTGCTTTTCTCCATCGAGCCAACGTCAGATAAACCGGGACCAACACACCGAAGTTCAAAGAGATCGTGCCTAACTGAATCGCACGAGGTACAAAATATTTCAACTGGTCAAAATCATTTTGCTCATAATAAAGCTCGCCCAAAACGATAGAACCGTAGGCCAATATCCCAAGACCACTGTGCTTCCAGATCGCCCTTAGTTTTGGATAGTATTCATTCACGTTAGACAAATACCCGCTCAAGGCCACACGACTGCGCAGGACGTATGGCTCATCCGAATTAAGTTCAATGCCGACGATGAAGTAACGGCTGAATTTTGGCTTCATGTGAACGGATTCTTCCATATATTTGAGGGAAAGCTCTACATTTCCCCGCATCACTTCGATATATCCCCGAAGCACACACATTTCTACGCGGCAGTCGTCATAGCTCCCATGATTGATCCGAGTTGCTTCGTCAGCCAATTGAAGGAGGATTTCCGCCTGATCAATTTCATTGGACACAGCATGCAGCCAGGCAAAAGCAATGCACAGCTCGGGGTTGCTTTCCAACCAGGACGCATCAAAGTATTTCATCCATCTGCGCAGTGTAATATTTTCGTACTGTTTCAACATCCACGGTGCATGTGTGACGATCAAACGGCTCGCCCGGTTCCAATCTTTTCCGAGAAACGCATGCTCAGTCGCCTCCATGATCCACCCGTGACTTTCAAACCAACAGCTTGCAGAGATATGTAGGGCAGGAAGCAGTTCGTTATATGTTTTCCTTACGTGGGAAAGTAGAAGTTCTGCGAACAAATGGTGATAACGATACCACTCATTTACGCCATCCAGCGCGATCACAAATGAATTCGTTCGCTCCAGCATGCGAAGAATGTCGTGAGCGTCCGCCTCTCCGGTAACAGCTGCGCATAGATCGCCTGTCAGACGCGGCAGTATCGACGTTTTCAGCAAAAACATCTGCACCTTTTCTGGAAGTCGTTTCAATACTTCTTCCGTCAAATATTCCCCGACGTACTTGTCGTTACCGGAAAAATGATGAATGACCTTAGACGCTTCGGGCTTTCCTTGCATGGAAAGCGCTGCTAGCTGCAAACCGGCCACCCATCCCTCCGTTCGTTTGCTTAGCAAGCCAATGGCTTGTTCTGTCAAACTCAGACCCAGTTGCTCGCAAAATAAGCGCCGACACTCCTCCTCATTGAAGCGAAGAGTGTCTGAGCCCAGTTGCTTCAACTGTTTCCGAACGCGTAGACGGTGTAGGGCAAAAGGAGGTTCCTCCCGCGTAATCAGGACGACATGCATATAGAAGGAAGCATGCTGGATCAGTGTCTGCAATCCTTCATGAATAGAAGGCTCCTTTATGAGGTGGTAATCGTCCAATACCAGATAAAAATCACGTTCAAACCCCGCAATTTCTTCGAGTAACACGGACATCAACTGTTCAGCAGAAGCTGTGTACTGTGGGTGAAGGACCGAGGAAGATTCTTTGCCCACGCCTTCCTGTGCCATATCAATTGCCCTAGCAAAATATCGCCAAAAGCGCACGGGATCATTATCTGATTCATCCAGGGAGATCCAACCAGTCGGTTTGCCGGAATTTTGCGTCCATTGACTGACTGCTGTCGTTTTACCGAAACCGGCTGGCGCACACACGAGAATCACTCTTGCGGCGCCAGCGTCATCGATTTCTTTCCATATCTGATGCCGAAGTAACAAGTCCGAACCATACTTCGGAACATGAAGCTTGGTTGCGATAAGTGGACTGTACGTTAATAAATCCATACGCATCTCCTGCCTAGAAGTAAAATGACATTCATGAAGGAAACATGGAGCGTAGCCTTTCTATTGATGACTGGAAGCGTAATGAGGTTGGCTAACGAGGGAAAATGGGATCATATAATGATAGGAAATATTGCTCAGATTAAAGATACAGCAAAGTCGCTCCTGCGTGGGTATTTTTTTTATGAAAGTCATCTAACCATTCTGTTGATTCGTCTGGCTTCTATCGCAACCTTTTTACTGTACAGCCTTTTATCCTGTTTGAGTTGGAGCACCTTGGCACACTGGTGCGCCTTACTCAAAACGTTCTTGCTGTAGTTGTTTGTCGCTTTCAACATCTGATTAGCCCAGTGGTATGCTTCTCTAGCCAAAACCTCGTTGCTATCCTTTGCCTTCAAGCTGATATCCAACAAGGTCTCGCTCAAGCTTCTGCCCAAACCGGTACTCCTCCAGGAAGAAAAGAGTTTGAGCTCTGGTTCGCACTGCTTGACGCTCGCAAAAGCCTGGACCCAATCCTGTTTGAACAAATGGATTTCGGCGATTTTTAACCAAAGGAATACTTTGTCAAACGAATCTTCCTGCTCCGGGAGATCTAGTGTGAGGTAGTGAAGTGCCTTGTCGTACTCTTCCAATTGTTTTGCCTGATGATACAGCAGAGAATAATTCTTTTTGTCAGAGCCGAGCTGCTCCTCTAGCCTCTCCAGTAATTTTCTGGCTTCTGCCATGTTACCGAAATCACATGCTCTGTCCATTAACGTAATCAAGGGCTCATCCTCGGGATTGGCGGGGTAATTCCTCGCCTTGGATTGAAACCATCGCTCCATATGTTCAGCCGAATACATTGTTGCCAGCTCCTCTTTCTTATTCTGAAAGAAAGAGCTGATTCGGTACAGATCGTTCTCTTCGATATACGTGATCGCCTCTTCAACCCCCGCTGAAATAATATACTCGGTATCAAAACCGTAATAGGTATCAAAATTGCTTAATTTTGCCTGCTCAAACAGAGGGATATGGGTAACATCCTTATACTTCGCCAACAGGTAAGCCACGATGTCCATCGATTCATGTAATCCCTGATACGGATGGAACTTATGCATCTCAATCTCTTGGCTCATCAAATAGTACAGGAGCTCCTTGTCTGCTTCTGTCACAGTCTGATCGTATTGAAGCTGAACGATCAGCGCGTATCTTTTCAGCCCGTTTTTGTCATAACCGTATGCATCCTTACATTTGCTGTATGCAAAAGAGCCCCAAAGGTCTTTGGAATGTTTGATCAATGGCAATTGCTCGGGTATTTGGTGGATTTCCATATGCTCTTCTCCTCTCCCCTGCATGGGATAGCTGCGTGCCTTGCTTCTCTTTTCCCATTCTAATCGTCTACAATTGACAATACAATTTTCAAAATGGTTAAATGTAATATGTTTACATTTCTTTAGGAGGTGCACAAAATTGGAGCAACAACCACCATCATCATCGGTACCGACAGAGTTTTCTCCGCTTGCCCAGCAGGAACCACCCAAAAACATGGGAGATTTATCGAAATCGTACGATAGGGCGACGATTTTTTTTATGAGATGGGGAGCCCATGTTCTTGATTATATTCTTCTCGCTTGTTTTCTAACCGGCTTTCTCTCGTTTGGGGTTTCCATCACCAAAGACGTCTACAGTCTCTATTTCTTCATCTTAGCCGCAATTATCCTATGTTCCTATTATGTACTGTTAGAAGGACTTACCGGATATACGATCGGAAAATTTACGTTCCGCATCATTGCTGTTAATGCAGAAGGACGACCACCGGGGTTATGGAAATCATTTATCCGTTCCCTCATTCGTCTATTCGAAACAAATGTGTTTCTTCTAGGCGGATTGCCAGCCGGTATCAGTGTGTTGGCTTCCGACAAAAAGCAACGGTTAGGCGACCTGGCAGCGAATACATACGTCGTGAAAGTGAAGGATCTGAACAACGTCAGCAAAAAACAAACCACCGTACTCGCTATTGTCTTTTCCATCGTAGCCGTTTTATCCATCATTGGTATGATTTTTGGGATAATCGATATCGCATCGAGAACGCCTACCGAAGAAATTTTCTATAGCAAGGATAAACAGTTTCAAATATCGGCCCCTTCGGATTGGAGCAAGGATTCAACCCTTCACGATGAACTTGATATAGGAATCTCCAATCGTAGTCGCGAAAAGTATTTATTGGTACTGTCAGAATCGAAACAGGATGTAGACAGTTCATTGACGCTTCAAGAATATGCCCAAGTCATTGAAGCAAACCTTCAAGAGGGAGTAGATAATGTATCCATTGATAAACAGATTCGTACTGTAGTCGACAACCAGGTGGCCATCCAATTCAATGCCAAAGGCGAAGTAGACGGCATTAAGGTCGCTTATATTGTGACATTAGTCGAAACGCCTACACATTTTCATCAAATCATGGCTTGGACAGAGGAAAAAAGATTTGCATCCCTCAAGCAAGAACTGCAAAAGGTCAGCGCAAGTTTTCGCGAGGTAAAATAGTGACAGAACACAGAAGCCACCTTCATCAGGTGGCTTCTTCCTCTTGCACTACTTCTCTATCGGCTCTTTATCACTGGCCTTTTTGTTGGCTATTTGATTTCCCCATGGAGGTTCTGCTCTCATCAAGTGCCGTATAAAATAATCCCATTTCCTGCGGATAAAATAAGGCTCCATAGAAAATCCGTGATGTCGGTTGGGCAATATCAACATGTCAAAGTCTTTATCCGCTTTAACCAATGCATCCGCCATCCGAATCGTTTGGGAAGGATGCACATTATCATCCATATCGCCACTCACCAGCAAGAGCTTTCCTTTCAGATTCGCTGCCAGACGAGCATTGTCTTGATCTCTGTACAAGACCGGATCATACAATCCTTGATAGCGTTCTGCCCATGCTGCTATATACAGCCGTTGATCATGATTCCCACACGCGGAAACAGCAACCTTGTAACAGTCAGGAAATGAGAGAATGGCCCTTGTCGAAGCGTAGCCTCCCCCTGACGAGCCCCAGATGCCTACCCGGTCAACATCCACATACTGGTGGCGCTCAGCCAATTGCCTTACCGCTGTCACATGGTCAAGCAAGCCTCCTGCTTCCTCCAACTTTCTGTCTGAGACGTCATGGAACGCTTTCGAACGATAAGGTGTTCCCATTCCATCCAGGATCAACACGATAAAGCCCAACTGCGCTAATGACTGTCCACCACCCAGTGGATCATGGTTTCGGCCCGGATCGAGTGCGAAAGCTTTCGGTGTGTTGATGATCTGTGGTCCCCCGTAAATGTAATCGACAACCGGATACTTGCGGGAAGAATCAAACGGGAATGGACGCAACATCACCCCATAAAGATCGGTCACGCCGTCTCGTGCTTTGACGGTAATCCTTTCTGGAAATTGGTACCCCATCTCGAGCAGCATTTCCACATCTGCGTACTCCAATTCTCGAATGAGGCTGCCATCTACCGAGCGGAGAACAGTTACTGGCGGCGAATCAACTCGCGAAAACGTATCGACGAAATACTTCATAGTGGGAGAAAACACAATATCATGCTCTGCATCTTCAGGTGTTAGCAACGACAAACCGGTTCCATCCAGACGAACGCGGTACAGGTGTTGATAATAAGGATCGCGTCCTTCCTCAAGCCCTCCTCCAGTGATGTACACCCATCCCTGCTGCTCGTCCACTGCCATCAGCCTACGTACCGTCCAGGGGCCCGATGTGATCGGATTGCGAATCGCTCCCGTTTTGCCATCGCAATGGTAGAGGTGGCTCCATCCATCACGCTCTGAATGCCAGATGAACGAGCCATCGGCCAATAATCGAATATTCGGATTAGACGCTCCGAGATTATGCAGGTCTTGGTTCAAAAACGTATCGCTTTGTTCCCGCAGTAGCGTGCAAACCTGACCAGTGCAAGCATCCGCTACGGAAAAATCGACCGAACGGGCATCACGGGACATCCGGGTGATATAGATCTGTTTACTGTCGGATGACCATCCGGCCATTTGCATCCCCGGAGTGAGGGGTGAGACTGGGCATGCCTGTAATGGCTCGCTTTCAATTCGGACTATGGTTCGAGTTTCCAGATTACAGATGACTAGCTCTGCCAATGGTACGTGTTCATCGCCAACTATTGGATAACGGTACGAGTGCAGTACCGGTCTGACCCCTTCCCCTTTTGGTACAGATTGGATCAGATGCATCTCGCGCACCTTTCTTTGGTCAAGCCTATGGGTCAGCAGCATCTTGGAATCGGGTGACCATATCACCACTGGAGGAAGCTTACTGCCATTCAATCGCTCCGCCACGGTCGAGAGCCTACATTCAGGTTGGGTTCCGTAATCATAGTAAGCCTTGCCGTCATAGGTAAGCCTGATACGCCTTCCGGTTTCGAGTGATCGAACATACAAGTTGTGATCATATATGAACGCCACCCATTTTCCATCTGGAGACGGCAGTTCATCCATCGTCGGCTTTTTAAAATGATCGATGGGCTTGCAGCTGTATTCCTGTAAATCACAGTTCCAAACCGTACCGTCCATCTCAAACTGGAATACCGATCCACTCTCAGTAAACATAAGTTCCCCAAGTGGCAACGTTTCTGCGCTATACGTTTTGCCTGCATTACCTGACAAACAGACAGCTAAGCGTCCGTGATCGAATGCTGGCTGACTCGTATTCTGTTCAGCATCCACGATCACATATTGCCTGCCAGTCCCCTTTTCCAGACGTAGTTCACGGATGTACCAGAACTGATTCCCACTGATCCAGTTTGGCCTGATAAAAGCATTGAATATTGCATCGTAATAATTGGCGGGATGCAAGCGTTGTGCCCTCTCATACTGTTCCCATGTGACAACATTCTCCATGCCAATCCCCCTCTTTCAAAGTGAGATACAAGAATCATGTGCTTCACATTTTCGAACGAAAAATTTCCTTAATTATCCATTTGTTACATACATACGTAAAGAGCGCGATAATATATCTCCAAATTTACTATTTTAGCACCTGACGCGTGAATTTTTTCAAATGAAGAAAGAGGCGATCTCTCGCCTCTTCGCTCCTAACATAGATTTTATTCCTCTTCCGCAATCATGGTTTGGTTCCTACCCGCTCTCTTCGCCTTGTACATGGCCTCGTCAGCTACATGCAGCAGACCTTCAGGAGAAACAGCATGAGAAGGATAGTGCGCAATGCCTTGTGATACGGTTAGTCGCTGCCCGATTGGGTTTGTCCGTGTTTCCAAGGCACGACGTATTCGTTCGGCTACCTGATAGGCCTCCTCCAAACCAGTATGAGAAACGAGGACAACAAATTCCTCACCGCCAAAGCGACAGCTGACATCCTCAGGCCGAAGGGAGGAAGAAATGATTTTCGCAAAATGCCTCAACACTTCATCTCCAGCCTGATGGCCATATGTGTCATTAATGGCTTTAAATCGATCAAGGTCCATCATCATAATAGAAAAGGGGATTTGCTCCGCCATCCATTTTTGCATGGTTTCCTCGAGTGTTCTTCGGTTCGTTAGCCCTGTCAAAGGATCTGTTCGAGCATCGTGGGTCAATTGCTCCGTCTTCTTTTTGATATTGGTTAAGGCAAAGCGAATAGCACGAGATAACAGCTCAGCCTCTCGATTCCAATGCTGGCTACCCTCAGAGAGTTCCACCTCTTGTCTCCCGGCCTTACTCACAAGATTGGCCAAAGATACGAAGGGTTTGGCTATTTTGCGCGCAAGCCCGATCACAACCAGCATTAATAATAAAAAGGAAGGCAACATATACAACAAAACGGATTGAATATCACGATTTACTTGTTCTTGAACAACACTGATAGGTGACACGACAACGACACCCCAGTCATTCTCTGGAACCTTTACGTACGCAGCTAATACTGTCTGTCCCCTCAAGTTGACCATCTGTTCATAGCCATTTTTCCCTTGGATCAGCTTGCGTACGGCTGGATTGGCACTGATATCCTCTCCGATCCGGTTTGAATCACGGTGGAACAACAAATGACCATCAGAACCTACGATGTAAAAAGAGGAACCTAGTTCATCTGTTGGATTACTTCCAAAGATCGTATTCAAAATGTTATCTTCATGAAGATAAATCGTTCCCCCGATAACCCCCCGGTAAATCCCGTCTTTATCAAATATGGGTTCGCTCATCAATACAATGAGTCGCTTCGTACTTGATGTTATGTAAGGTTTGGAAATGTATGGCTTTTTTACAGCTAATGCCATTTTCGCCGTTTCCGTTTTAACATAGCTTCCTACTGTACCAATAGATCCGGGAGACACACTTTGAACACGTCCCGTTTCATCTACCACGGTAACCGAATTAAAATAGTTGTTTGTACGACGGATCAACTCAAGCTTGGAATATACCTCATCCGCAGTCATCTCGTTCCGATTGGAAAAGATGCTCGCCGAATACTGTAAGCTACTGCGCATGGATTTAATCAAGGCGTCTAGGGTATGACTCATTTTGATTGCACTCGTGTGATTTAAGGTCAGCGTCGTGTTAATTAGTGCCTGTTTTTTGGATTGATAGAATGAGAGAAGTAGGATGGTGACAGTCAGGATAACGGATAAAGAGACTAGTCCTGTTAAAAGTGTCACCAGGCTAATCCTTTTCGGGCGGCTTGCTCTTTTTTGTAAGACAGGCATTGGATGCCCCCTTGTATTTGGCATATAGCTATTATGCAACAAATAAAAAATAGTCTAACACTTGATAATATTCATTTCAAGTATACAAGAAAGTTCAAGTAGCCGACCTTGGCTTGGGGACATAAAAAGGCCACCTTTGTCAGGTGGTAGTTTCCGCATATATCATCTAGGAGACCCGAAAGCTTTGTCTTCTCATCCACATCGTTGCAACCCACTTTTCTCCATGGATCACTTGTGCACCTGCATGCAAAGTGAACTCGTTTACTTCTTGATTTCTATAAAAATATTCAAAGTAGACAGCCATGCCTTTAGTGGGAAAAACAGATAAATGAAGCAAAGGGAACACCGTTTCTCCGCCTTGTTCCACATCATTCAAATACATCACGAGCGTACTAATGCGATTGTTCGTACTTGCGCGACTCGTTTCTGCAAAGAAATCATAATGAGGTTTATATTCTTGGCCAGGAGTATATCGTAGAACTTGTAAGCCATCTCCATGCTCAATCGGAATGTTCATGATTTGAGAGATTCGCTTCTCGATCCTTGTAATTGTCTCCGTCTGCTCGCAGAACACCCCGCTGCTCGTTCGAATAGAATTGACTGAACGATCTTCGCCTATTTTTGAGCGTTGCAATCGTTCTCTGGAATGTTCAATTAGCTCATCGCATTCGCTATCGCTAAGCACATTTCCTAACACGACAACCAGCGGTTCCTCATACTTGGCAAGAATTCGAATCTCTCGATCTTCTGTCTTGATCCTATTTCCAGTCTGATCAAATATCGTCCGTTCTTTCCCAGTCGTGTGCCCTATCATCGCTATGCACCCCACATATATGACATCCGTCGCAAAAAACAGAATACCATAAAATGGGTACATACCAATCAGTAAACTTTAGAAAAATAAATTTTTTTTAACACCCTCATCATAAACAAAACCCGTCTCCTATATGTGAAGAGACGGGTTTGCCCTATTGAAAGCATCTTCTAAGTGACATGTGTCTATATGAAAAGTTATTTTCAAGCCTCTTTTTGTTTTTGAACGTGGTACATATTCTTCCGGAATACACTGATCATGTATCCGCATACCCCACCTATAATAGAAGGCAACAGCCAGCCCAAACCAACGTCATACAGTGGAAGGTACTGAGAAAAATAATGATAAACAAAACTATTTTCGACTCCAGCAGCCTTTAAGCCATCAAACAGACTAATCAGAAAAGTGAAAAACAAACTTCCTTGATACACTTCTGGTCTGCCATTGAATGCTTTGTGCAGAAACGTCAAGAAGAGTAACGAGATCGCAATCGGGTACATGGTCATTAAGACCGGAACGGAGACCTTAATGAGTTGCGTTAATCCAATATTAGCAACGAGTGTACTGAAAACAGACAAAATAACCGCAAATTTTTTGTAAGAGATCTTTGGAAACAACGAATGAAAAAAAGTAGAGCAAGCTGTAATAAGCCCTACACTTGTCGTCAAACACGCCACTGTAATCATTAATCCCAATAAAATGGCACCGTAAGAACCAAAGTAGTAATTGGAGACTTTCGCCAAAACCTGAGCGCCATTTTCTAAGTAGCCCAACTTTTCTACACTAGAGGCACCCATAAAGGAAAGTGCGGTATAAAAAAGGGCGAGGAGTAAACCGGCTATCATTGTTGCTTTTGCGCACGTAGCCAAAACTCGTTTTTTGGCAGTAATACCTTTTTCTTTAATCGCATTCACAATGATCATTCCAAAAACAAAAGCTACAAGCGCATCCAAGGTCAAATACCCTTCTTGAAAGCCCTTGAAAAATACATGGGACGTGTAATCTGCTTGCGGGGCTTGAAGGGCTCCAATTGGGTAGATAATAGCCGTTAACGCAATAATTCCGATAAATGTCAATTTAATCGGAGTTAAGATTTTTCCGACTACATGGATAATTTTCATAGGATTGAGCGATAAGAAGCACGCAATGGCAAAAAACAGGATGGTAAACAGAATCAAGGGTGCAGGACCTGCCTGTTCTGATAGAAAAGGCTTTACCCCAATATCAAACGATACATTGCCGGATCTAGGTATCGCAAAAAACGGACCGATTGCCAGATACAAAACAATCGTGAATACCATTCCGAATACGGGGTGCACGCGACTGGCCAAGGAGCGCAAGTCGTCTGCTCCCGAAAAAACAAAGGCTGTGATCGCTAGTAAAGGCAACCCAACCCCTGTAACCAAAAAACCTGCATTGGCTATCCATACATTTGTTCCGGCTAATTGCCCAAGCATTGGCGGAAAAATTAAATTACCCGCTCCAAAAAACAAAGCAAATAACATGAACCCGATCGTAACGACAAAAGAAACTGGCGCTTTCTGTGACACAATAATCCTCCTAATTGTTCTCTATCTCTCAATCATAAATGTTCGTTCAGATGACTGCTTACCCAACCCTCATTTATTCATTCTGATACTATACTCCAAATAAACATTCTTTTCAAACACATCACACTTCAAAGTACCGCTCTCAAACTTACATCCCTGTTACAGTTTACTATAAGTACCCCCATATCGCATCTGGAAGTACCTTCCCTAGAAACCAAAGCATCAAGGACTTTAAAAATATTTCAGAAAATATTTATTTTTCTTAACTTGAAATCAATTAGCAATCTTCCTTATAATTACATTAAAACCTATTCGTTCCATTCTTCTAGAAAGGAGGTGTCCACACATGAAAAAGGTCGTAAAAGTAGCAGTAAACAAGAACAAACAAGTGCAAGAAATGAAAGCATTGAAATGGCGCGTAGTTGTTGATGTTTGCTTGTAAGAGAGTCAAAAAGCATACATGTTTTCCATAAATGAAAAACGTTAGGAAGGAGGGGATTGCCCATGAAAAAGGTAGTGAAAGCACAACTTTCTAACAATCAAAACGTTCAAGAAATGAAATTGCTTTTCCATCCAATTATGACACTTGCGTGTAAAAAGTAATCGATCGTTCAAGAGCACCTCGTGTGCTCTTGAATTTTTTACATAAGGTTCTCGCTTTCCAGGCAGTAAGCAAACATGACGGGACGGTGCAGATTATGAACCAAGCGGTTTTGTTGGAAAGATACCATCAGTTGAGAGAACTTGCCGAGGATCCAGACACATGGCTAGAGTCAGAGATCGGTTCCGATCTTTGGGTGGATGGAATTAATGTATTTTTAACGGTATCACCAGAGGATTTCATTGAGGGACTTGAGCGATTCGAGAGTAGCTATGGTTTTAAGAGCCATGAAATTGTTAACACGATTCTTCAATTTCAACGTTATTGTAGAGAAGCATCTGCGGATGGTGAATTTCCTTTATACCAGGCTCTAGCAGTTGGGATGACCTGGTTGAGCTTACACCCTCAAATAAACGGCAGCTATTTCAACTTGCCTGTTCAAATTACCAATCACTCCATCGCTTTGTTGTTAAGCCCAACCTACTTAGCTGTTTGGGCACATAGTTACAATGAAGGCATTGGATTATACTTAGATTTACATTCGACGCTACCCACATTATTCCGACCCGAGCATGGACGGATCTATCAAAATGCAGGATCGTATTTGGAGGGAACGCACATCAAGTTTCCTTTTCAAAATTACTTCCACGAAATTGCTCATATCCTCTTCTTCCATGACGTCTATCAACGTGTACTAGGGAGCGAAGACGAATGTAGAAGCTACTGGACACATATTGAGGCTTGCATTTACGGACTTGAGGAGCAGGTGCTCGCTGAAATGATGGAAGTCCAACCAGATTTGCATGCCATCGATGATGGATTCGGAAGCAGTAAAGGTTTCGAGGATTTTATCTCTTATCGCTTTGGAATTCTTGCTGCTCAAGAGAATCATTCGATACCAAAAGACACGGTTCGTACTTACATCAAAAGAAACATGCAATTAGGCGAAGCGAATGAAAACATCCCTGATAATGAGGTAAAAGCGAAGATTCTTGCTAGTCATAAGCTAGATGAGGAACGTTTAGAAGAGCTCGATACTCACTGCAAGGCATTTGCTACGGCATTGCAGGTACATAGCTTGTGGGGAATCAAAAGCTATCGACGAAACTCGATCCCAGCGTTTCGTGAAGTGGTAGAGCTACTCTCCCCTGATGCGTACTGTTTGCAAAAACTCGAAGAATCTATGCGACCAGATTCATGGGGGACATTAGAGGATTTGTTATCCAGAAATCCGTTTGATGAGATATGCTCGCAAACAAGGGAAAAGAATATTCACGTATGGAACTGGCGTGATACCCTGTCTCGCTTGGCAGAAATGCGCGGATATTTGGCAAACGCGAATGAACCTGGTTACGGTGAGACCAATCAAGAGCTGTTTCAGATAGCAAATCGTTTAGCTAGAGTCATTCACGAGGAGAAACAAAAAGAGGGCCCAGCAGAGCAGCATGAGAGCCAGTACGCGGACATGAAACGAGAAATTAGCGAAGCATTAAACCGATTGCCTAACGTGGAAGTACGCGATCACTTGCACAATCTTCTCTCCAAACCGTATTACTTTGTGTTAGAGCCCAATTAATAGCTGACTATGAGTCAAAGACCGGCGATATTTCCTATGTTGGTCTTTGTTTTTTTATGTAACGTATACATATCCCGCGATGACATTCAGATTTTATCCTTTTTTTAGAAATCGTTTAGGGTTTGTTTTGAACTTGCATTTAGGATGGGGGTAAGACAAATTATTCAGATGGGAGCGGTTTTTACATGCTTGAGATGAATGAGAAGATTCCCCTTCCCCCTCCTCGTGTGAAAATAGTGAGGTACATGTTTCTTGTCCTCGCATGGGTGTTTTTTGCTTTCATTATTGTTCAGGTATCACTGGCAGGTCTTGGGCTATTCGTCAACGGAGAACATTGGGAAATGCATAGAACCTTGGCTCAATATTTTGCACTGCTTCCTGTCGGCATGTTGGTTCTCTCTTTCCTTGGAAAGCTGCCCGTACATCTTCGGTGGATTTGTCTCGGATTGTACCTCATGATCGTTGCGCAGTTCCTTACCGTTATTTACTCCTCTCACTTAGGAATCCTCTCTGCGCTTCACCCGGTCATTGCCTTGTTTCTCTTCTGGGGATCTCTTACCACCGTAAAACATGCTCATCATTTAGGGGGGAAATAGGCATGAAACTTCCTAAAATTTGGTGGGCGTTATTTCTTGTATCTCTAGTGGTTATCGTTCCATTTATGGCTCCCTATTTAACATTCGATCCTGCAAACAGTCGCATCACGATTATTTCCGGTTCTTTTCAATATCCTTTATTAGTTGCTCATATCGTGTCTGCTTTCATTGCTCTTCTCACTGGTTTTTTCCAGTTTGTCGATCGAATTCGCCTGAAGAACCCAAGGATACATCGTTTTCTTGGAAGGGTTTATGTGTACAGTGTGTTTATTAGTGGACTACTCTCTTTAGCGAGTATCTTTTATGCAGAAAATTTCATGAAGGCAACAAGCTTCCTGATCTTATCCTTGGCTTGGTTATTCACTTGCTGGAAAGGGTACCGTACCGCCATCAACAGGCAATATGAGGAACACCGAAAATGGATGATTCGCAGTTTTGGAATGACATTAGTTGCCGTAAGTGCGCGTCTGTTGGTGCCAGTATTACTGCTTCTGTACTTTATTTTACACGGTTTTTCTCTTCCGCATGGTATGGAAACCGTTATTGGAGACGTATTGAATGTAAACATTTGGGCTGGGCTTATTCTTAATTTTGTTATTGTCGAGTGGGTTATTTTGAAGAAATAAGTTGGCTTCGTCACGCCACATCAGCTGTGGAGTGGTAGCGCAAAGAAGGACTATCTCGATCGTTGAATCGGGATAGTCCTTCTTATATTCGTGAGACACGGCTTTCCCTTCAGGAATCAGAAACCGAATTAGGAAAGTCACCTAGAAATACGAGTTTCGATACTGACTACGTTTGCTTTTTTCAAGTGTCTTGATCAGCAAATACTTTTGTACGCCCTTAGATTCGGCAATGGCTAGTTGACCGTATTGTTCTGCTTCTGCCATGTTTCCTTGGTGATAGGCCACTTCAGCATCGAGTAACAACTGGTAGATACGGCTTTTGATCGCGGATCGGTGTTGGTTGTAGGTATCTTGGTTGTTTTTTAGTAGCGATAAATGTGCGAAATAATAATGTCGATGCTCGATTGAATCAATCTTTCCGAGTGCTTTTTCTACTAAATCGTAGTTGCCGCAATGGAGTTCTACCACTATGGTGATGTAGGCACGAAGCTTATCGGATGTGATTTTGGCTAGTTCCTTCTCGGCTTCCGCTTCGTTGTCGTGTAGATAGGCGTACAAGAAACGATAGTAAGGTTGTTTTGAATGTTTGACGTAGCGTTCAACTGTATTCATGTTGGTGCTGAATTTAAAAATGTACAGGTCTTTGCTGATGAGAAGGACGAAAGCGATTATGAAAAAGGTGATCCATACCATTGGGGTAGGTTCTATGTCTAGGAAGAAGATCGTTAAGCCACCTGCGGCTCCGAGGAGGAGCATGGTTAGTAGGCTTCGTAGAGTGGAAGACATGAGGGTGGTGCTCCTTTTCTTTTTGGAAGTATTCTTTTAGTCTAGCATAAGAGAAAGAACATGCATCCAAAAATTAGGGCAAGGGTCATTTGCGGATTGCGATTCTTCACTCAATATTTCTTCTAACTCCAATGGTACCCAGGTTCAAAACATGCAGAAAGAAGCAGAACGATTAACTTTTTCATTAGATTCAAAAGAATACTCAATCCCTATTCAAAAGGTTGACTCCATTAATAAATACCTTGAACAATTCGATTAAAGTGATCGAGAAACAGAGATAAAACGAATTTCTCTGATCATGCATCTTCTCCAAATGAAAAGAATCTCGCTATCTTACTTGGAAAAAATGAAGGTACAGAAGTTGTCCGAAATAGTGTAATGATCATGAAAGATAAGCATACCTGATCTGACCGACTATTCGTTTGAAACACTTAAGCAATGGCAGCAAAAAGAGAATAAAACAAAAGAAGTTACATTAAGTATTAAGTGACTTTAAAAAAGGCTTCCTAAGTTAGGAAGCCTTTTTCCCCATTCCCCCTTCCAATTAAATCCCTGATCTTTTGTAGTGCCCTACGCTTTCACGTGTTGTGGGATCTTTTTCTTTCTCAGTAAGCGATGAGTCACCTTTTTTCATAAATAAAATAAAACCATTCTGGAATCCTAACACACAAGGAGGTGAAGCATAAGAAGGTCACACGAGGGTATCTGAAATAGCAAGGTAGGGAAGGAAATTTGATTAGAAGCGCAGCAATTGAAAAAATGTTGTGGAGTATTGCCTTACCAGGGTTTGGTCAATTATTGAACGGAAAGTACGTAAAGGGATTAACCATGCTGGCACTAGAATTCATCATCAATCAGAAATCCCACTTAAACCAGATCATCGTCGCAAGTTTTCAAGGTGACATCCCGACTGCCATTCGATTAACAGATTATCAATGGCTCATGTTTTATCCGTGTGTATACATGTTTGCTATCTATGATGCATACCGGGATACCTTTTCAGCAGATATTCCCCCTTACTCCGTTTTTCCGTTTGCCTTCGCTGCCTTTTTCGCAACAATAGGCGTTATTTATTCCCCTATTTTCTGGATCTTTGGGGTACTATTGGGTCCTGTATGGTTACCCATGTTATGTTGCTTTTTGGGTATTCTTGTAGGAAGTATTTTGCAGTTTATTTTCAGAAAACTAACTCAGGGCATCCATAAACAGGAAACATAGTTTGGTTCATTATTGGCGAAAATTTAAAGGAAACATTCATTGGACGGAGGGGTTCTTTATGGAAACCATAGTGGAGGAGCAAACGACTCCATTTCAACAATTAAACAATGAACATGATAAATTAACGTCCGCCGAGCAAGGAAAGCTTTGGGCTACATATGTTGGAAATACCATGTCGGTTTGCGTGTTGAGTTATATGCTAAATCATGTTGAGGATCAAGAGGTCAAAAAAATACTCGAACACTCTTTACAATTGTCTAACCAATTTTTACAATCGCTAAAAGGAATATTTGCAAAAGAAAACTACCCGCTTCCCGTAGGATTCACAAATGAAGATGTCAATATAACCGCACCAAGATTATTTGAAGATGAATTTTACCTTCATTACCTAAAATATGTTGCTAAGGCAGGAATAAGCCTATATGGGATCGCAATCCCTTTAGTTACAAGAGATGATACTCGAGAGTTTTTTACTTCATGTATCAATCAAACAGTCAACCTCATTAATATCGTAAATACTGCATTGCTTAAAAAAGGACTGTTAATCAAACCACCCTATATTCCGTATCCGGAAGCAGTGGATTTTGTAGAGAAACACAGTTATCATAATGGTTTTTTTGGTCGTGTTCGCCCCCTGCAGGCTCTTGAGATCACGCATCTTTACGATAACGTTGAAAATAATGCGACAAGCAAAGCCGTATTGGTTGGCTTTAGTCAGGCTGCGAAATCTAATCAGTCAAAGGCGTATTTTCGACGAGGGGAAGAAATAGCTTCCAAGCATTACGATACTTTTAGCGGGATTCTGCAGGAGGAAGGTTTAACATCCCCTCCCATTCTTGATCAGTTGGTGACCACCTCCACCTCTGCACCTTTCTCAGATCGATTGATGCTGTTTCATAAGTTGGATATGTATGCAGTTAGAATAAGGGCTTATGGTAATGCAATATCTATGTGCGCAAGGCATGATGTGGCAACGAAATACGCTCGTTTTCTTGTCGAAGTTGGAAATTATGTCGAGGATGGATCAAATCTCTTGATTGAAAATGGTTGGCTGGAGCAGCCGCCTCAAGCTGTCGATCGAAATGCCCTTGCCTCTAATAGGCATTAATCCTTCCGTCGAGTGGTGAAATTTGAGCAAGAAGTGCCCATGTTGATGGCTCTTTCACCACTTGCTGCCTAACCCAATGACGCCAAAATCGAGTAGGAGGGAGTGACTAACTCCCGTCCTCTCACACCACCGTACGTACCGTTCGGTATACGGCGGTTCATTAAGCTTGACGAATGACCGAATATCGTTGTACTAAGCTTTTCAGCCCTTGTTGTTGCCAATATGCAACTCCGAGGGCTTTTGAGGAGTCTTTGTGGTACGCCATTCACCCTTTCGGGTGTTTGCAATTTCTATTGCTTGGACGTGCGATAAACCCAGATAACGAAGTTCTCGATATCGGGTTCTTATTCGTTTCCACTGAGACCACAAGCAAAGTCGAAGTCTACGCCGTATCCATTCCTCGATGGATTGCAGTATTTTCTTTGCATCCGCAAGGGCGAAATATCCAATCCATCCCATGAGATACTGGTTTAACTTCTGAATCCTTTCATCCATCGAAATGCTCCATGTCGGATTTGTAATGAAACGGATTTTCTCTTTCAACTTCAGAAGTGATTTTGGATGAAGCCGAATCCTTACTTGCTTTGAACTAGTGAAACTGAAACCGAGGAACTTACGTTTCCAAGGTCGATCCACTGCACTTTTCTGCTCATTTACTTTTAGCTTAAGTACCTTCTCCAAATAGTTTTGAATACTCTCTTTTACCCGTTCTCCTGCCCGCTTTGTTTTCACGTAGATGTTGTTATCGTCTGCGTAACGACAAAAGCGATGTCCTCTCTTTTCCAGTTCTTTATCCAGGTCGTCAAGCAGGATGTTCGCCAATAACGGACTAGGCGGGCCTCCTTGTGGTGTGCCCTCTACTGCCGAAAGGCAGATACCATTAACCATGATGCCTGCTTGTAAGTATTCGCGAATGAGTTTCAACAAAGATTTATCTTGTACTTTCCGAGCAACCCGACTCATTAAAATATCGTGATTTACCCGATCGAAGAATTTCTCTAGGTCCATATCCACGACAAAGCGATATCCTTCGGAAATATAAGATTGTGCCTGTCTCATGGCGTCATGCGCACTTCGATTCGGTCGGAATCCGAAACTTGATTCTGAAAAATACGGGTCAAAGATTGGAGTAAGGACTTGGAGAATGGCTTGCTGAATGAAACGGTCTACCACAGTAGGCTTACTCCTCCGTCAGTTTTCGGGATTTCGACTCTGCGGACAGGAGAAGGTTTATAGGTTCCTTTCATAATCTGTTCTTTAATGGTTAACCAGTGTTCACGGATATAATAGCGCAGTTGTTCGGTTGAAACACCGTCGATTCCCGCCGATCCTTTGTTTCTTTCCACTCTTTCGAGTGCCACTAATAGATTTTCCCGTGATAGGACTTTACCCAGCAATTCCATGACGATACCCTTTCCTTCGCACACATCCTTCTAGTCTTGCCGGATAATACTCAGCCCTCTCTTGTACCCTCAGGGCTTCACCCTTATTCTCCAAGAGTAGATCCTTCCGGAATTCTGCTTCGCAGTATTATCACGAAAGTGATTAGTGGATATGTTGACTTAATGTTCAGCCCTTCCCCGTTCAAGCGTCCTTTACTTGGGTACTATGGCTTCTGCTGACTTCTGCATGTTCAGCGACTCCTTACGGAGACGGTTACCAACATTTGAAGGCACTTCATGCAGACCTCCCCAGGTAAGAACGATAACTTTCATCCCATGTACCTGCCTAATTTACTGCTATACCCCTTGGCTGTATTGGACTTCGTTTTGTTTAGCAAACTCGTCCGAGTACAACAGCCTCAAATTAGATTCGTGTACCTCAGGTCGGGACTTTGCCGCCGGCTTCCTTCAGATTCCACCTCGCGATGGACACCCTTGCCTTGGGCTAACGATTGGTACAGCCAACCCCCGTTCGGGACTCACACCCTAGAGCTATCGCCCATGCTGGGCGCACTAAAGCTATGGCTCCTACCCGGTTTGGGAAGGAGCCATAGTTTTATATTAACCGTTTAAAGTTCTTCAGGGTTCTAATCTTCATTGAAAAAAAGCACCTCTCCAACACTAGCAAACTGTAATATATAAAAAAACACCCACAAGGGAGAGCACTGCAAAAGTCTACTTTTTGTGGCTGAGTGCAGGTAAAGCTTGTCCTTCCTTTTTTAATAATACGATTCAAACGAAAAAATGCAGTCCGTCCTCTCTAGGAGGCGGGCTGCATTTTTTCGATCAGTGTAACGATTCGCTTTGCATTTACGACGAAGGCCGTAAGTATGGCCTGCATACGCATGCGAAACAGACCACGGTATTTGGCCTTGGTCATCCCATGATACCTTTTTAATTCAGCATTTTTATGCTCGATAATCGGTCTGCGTCGAATACGTTCTTTGAACGTATCACTGTTCTCAAACTCGATTTGCTCTATGTAGTGTTCCGCCATGATCCGGATGGAATAGGTTTTGCTCTTCGCTCCTGGCTTGAAACAGCCTTCCCTAAATGGGCATGTCTTGCATTTCTCCGTATCGAAATAGAACACAAGGGATCGGCTTTTGCCATTTTGTTTGCTCCCTTGAACGGCTTTTCTAATGCTATGTTGTCCTGCCGGACAAATAACAAAATCCGCATCTTTGTTGTACTCAAATCCTCTTGCCTGAGTCCTCCGTTGTGTACGACCGGGTTTAGCGGAACCACAGGCTGAATTTTCTTGGATTTCATCTCAGCCAGGTTATCTTTGCTCGAATACGCAGTGTCACCAATCACTTCTTGAACTTCTATCCCTGCGGATAGCGTCTGGTTGAGAAGCTCTTTGAACTGTTTTCCGTCATCTGAACTTCCCCCTGTGACTTCCACAGCCGTAATGATTTCTTCTTCTGTCATGGCAATATGTTCTTTGTAGCCAAAAAAGGACTTTGTACTGCTCTTCCATCCAAATCGTGCATCTGGATCAATAGCTGACATAATGCCTTTATTGGCAAGGAGACGCTCGTCTTCAACGATGGTCTTCGCGATCTTGATCTTCTCGGAGATGGCCCCCTCATGATCAGGTAGCAACGTTTCGACGGTCTCTCCAAGCTCCGCTAAGTAGTGAAGCATGATCTTCTCGGCACCATTTTGATCTTTCTTTAACTCCGGTAACCGTGGTAGTTTCTTTTCGAGCTTTGAGTGCTTTTTCACCACAACACGGAATAAACGCTTTGCCGCATCCCGTAGCACTTCAAGTGGCTTTTGATTTTGCGAAGCTGCCAGCGTATGTGTAGAGTCCATGATAATTGACTTTGACTTCACAAGTCCTTTTTCGATGGACTGACGTACAACCGATTTGAGAACCTCATCTACGGCTCCTGCCCCTAACCGATGATTGCGAAAACGGGATAATTGCGAGGGATCTGGCAGTTTATCTTCTGGATTAAGACCTAAAAACCATTTGTAGGCGAGGTTCACTTGGGCTTCTTCAATTATGCGATCGTCCGAAAGATTGTAGAGAACCTGTAGAAACAACAAACGAAACAGAAGTTCCGGCTCGTTAGCTGGTCTACCGTAGTACTCACAGTAAGAAGAGCGAACCAGTTCATGAATGAAAGTGAAGTCAATAGCTTCATGAATTTTACGCAGTTGATGGTCTTCGGGAATGAGTTTATATAATTCGGCGTGGAAAGACACGGTCAATTGTTTAGCAGACGGTAGCACTTATTCCAACTCTTTCGTTTTCTTCCCAGTATACGACAAAACCCAGTACCTTGCGGTACTGGGCTAAATTAGGTGGACTTTTGCAGTGCTCTCACAAGGGGTGCATAATTGATATGTAAGGTGGAGGCGGGGGGATTCGAACCTCCGTCCGAAAACAGCGATACATGAGCATCTCCGAGCGCAGTCACTCATTTAAATTTCGGTACCGGATTCGCGGAGTGACGCACTGACCCGTTACCTAGCCTGATTGATCTTCTTCCTTC
>NZ_JABSVA010000007.1:0-292324 GCF_013284365.1 Brevibacillus sp. RS1.1 | reverse complement strand
TACTGAATACGTTCTTCGTTTTTTTAAGGCTTTTAAACCCCGTTTAAGCACGAAAAGCTCGTAGAGGAAACAGGAGAAAACAGCGAAGATCTTTGGTACACCGACCGAGACGTAATGCAAAAAGCGAAACACGCTCTTAAGCGTCCACCTCTGAAAAAACATCCTGAAAGAACCACTTTGGACGCGGTTTCGCTTTTTGCATGGAGTCGGGCAGTGAATCCCACAGCGGGTGGGACAAGAATCTGAGTGTTTTCTCCTGTTTCCTCCCCACCACAACAGCGTGACGACCGTATTTTTTAGTATTTTTTAACATTGAATATATACACTAAAAAATACAAAAAATATCTGAAAGACAAATGTAAATTGTTTGACTATTGATGGTCGCCGTGTCTATAATTTGGTTATCTTTGTTAGTAATGTTAACTAACTGTGTGGCGGTGATCGATGACGCGTGCAAGTTCCCAAAAAAACAGGTAATAGCAAACTCGTGAAAAAACTGAATAAAGAAGAAGTATTGCAGCAGGTCGTCTTGCACGGGCAGATTTCCCGCGCGGATATCTCCAAACAGACACAGCTCAGCCGTCCATGTGTTTCCGCCCTCGTAGATGAAATGATCCAGGAAGGACTCCTGCAAGAAGTAGGAATGGGTGATTCCAAAGGCGGCCGCAAGCCGATTTTGTTGGAGTACAACTACCAGGCGTACGCCATAGCTGGCGCGATTTTTGAAGGCTCTACCTTGGATATGGCCATCGCAGATATGAAAGGCGAATTCTTGGCTCGCTATCGAAAACGGCTGGCACAACCAGCGAATGGCGAAACCGTCATCGAAGATTTGGCAGCTGGACTGGATCGTTTGCTGCGTGAAAGCGGCATCCCGCGAGAGCGCCTGCTCGGAATGGGCGTCGGTTTGCAAGGGGTCACACAGCGTGGCAGTGGAACCGTCAGCTTTTCACCTAGCACAGGCTGGATGGGCTCACCGATTCAACAAACCATCGAAGCGCGACTCGGACTGCCCGTCATTATCGACAATGACGTGAATATGATGACACTGGGCGAGTACGTTCGTGGAGCAGGAGTCGGCCATACCAACGTCGTCTACATGTACGTAGGAACGGGGATTGGGGCCGGGATCATTTTGGATGGACAGTTTTATCGGGGGAGTCGTGAGGCAGCAGGAGAAATCGGCTTCATGATGATCGGCCCGGTACATAATCGACCGAATGGCGCGTCAGGCGTGTTTGAGACGCATTATTCGATTCCGGGCATCCAAGAGCAGGCTAAGGGATTTCTCTCTGACCTTCAGGAAGGGTCGAGTGTCATAGAAGAGCTGATCCGGCACGCCAAACATAATCCGGAAGCAAAGAAGCTTCTTGCAGATGTGTATCGACATTGGGCGTACGGAATGGCGAACATCATCAGTATTTTGAACCCGGAAATATTGATCCTGAGCGGGGAGATGGTCCACGTCGATGGTGAAGGGGTGAAGCAAATTCACGAATGGCTGAGAGAATGGGTGCCCGAGGTGCCTAATCTTGAAAAAGCAAGTCTGGGGGAGCGAGCTGGTTTAATTGGTGCTGTCCACAGTGTTTTGGAAGCGTTTCCTTTCACACGACTGCTTGACAAAGAGTGAGAAGAACAAAAGGGGGAGTTCGTTTTGAAGAAGACAACTAGCAAGCTGAAAACATGGATGAAGGGCGTTTTTGTCAGCTCCTTGGCTCTGACTGTAGCTGCGTGCGGCACTGGAGGACAGGAAGCAAAGCCTGCCGACAACAACGCAGGTGGCCAATCTGGCACGGCTGCTCAACCTGCTGATTCATCGGGTGACCCACAAAGACTGGTGATTTACACCGGACGGGACAAAAACATTTTTGAAATCGTGTTGCCAAAATTCAAAGAAAAGTACCCGAACATTGAAGTGGAAACACTCGAAATGGGTGCCCAACAAATTTTGGAGCGCGTTCGTGCAGAGAAGGCGAACCCGCAGGCTGACTTCTGGTGGGGCGGTACCCAATCTGCTCTAGCAACAGCGGCCAATGAAGATCTGCTGGAGCCATACAAGCCGACTTTTGCAGACAAGGTTCCAGATTTGTACAAAGATTCGCAAGATCGCTGGTACGGCGAAATGCTTTTGCCAGAGGTCATCATGTACAACTCGCAGGTGATGAAGCCAGAAGAAGCGCCGCAAGATTGGGACGAATTGATCGATCCGAAATTCAAAGACAAGATCGTGATTCGAAACGTACTGCAGTCCGGCACAATGCGTACCATTTATTCCGCAATGATCTTCCGTCAAGGGGCGGATACTCCTGAAAAAGGTTTTGAATGGCTGACCAAGCTCGATGCCAACACAAAAGAGTACACGCAAGACCCGACAAATCTGTATCTGAAGCTGGATCGTCAAGAGGGCGTCATCTCCTTGTGGAACCTCCAGGACGTTCTGATCCAAAGCAAAAAGAACAACCATCCGTATGACTTCATTTATCCGAAGAGCGGGGCACCGATTCTCGTAGACGGCGTGGCTCTCGTAAAAGGCGCGAAGAACCTGGATGGAGCGAAAAAGTTCATGGAATTCCTGATGAGTCCTGAAATAGCTGCCCAATTGGCGAAGGAACGCTTCCAATTCCCATCTCGTACAGACATCAGCAAGGACCAGTTGCCAGACTTCATGAAAAATCTCGAGCTGAAGCCAATGGAAATCGATTGGGCTGTCATGGCTGCAAAAGAAAAAGAGTGGATGCAGCATTGGGATGAAAACATCAAGGGGAAAGGCAAGAAGTAAGAAAGATTTTTCCAAGCAGCTAGGCGGGAAGGCGTTGTCCTTTCCGTCTAGTCACTTATAGAAGTTGTTTGAAAACGGTCGTCAGCTTGAAATGACTTGCGATGAAGGAGGAAACACAACCCGATGAGCAGCGTAACACTTGATCACGTTTACAAAAGGTTTGGTCAGGCAAAAGGGGTCGAAGATGTTCACATTCATATCGAATCTGGAGAGTTTTTTACTTTTCTCGGTCCGAGTGGCTGCGGCAAAACGACTACTCTTCGCATGATTGCCGGCTTTTATTATCCAACGGAAGGCCATATCCGCTTTGGATCACAGGAGGTTACATCTCTTCCTCCCCATAAGCGCAATACCGGGATGGTATTCCAAAACTACGCGTTGTTCCCGCACATGACTGTTTTTGAAAATATCGCGTTTGGCTTGCAGGTTCGGAAAGTGAACAAAACAGATGCAAAAGAGCGTGTAGAACGAATCATGAAGCTGGTCCGTCTGGAAGGCTATGGCGAACGCCGCATTGATCAGCTTTCTGGAGGACAACAACAACGGGTAGCACTGGCACGGGCGCTGGTCATCGAGCCGCAGATTCTGCTGTTGGATGAGCCGCTGTCCAATCTGGATGCGAAGCTTCGTGAAGAGACGCGCTTCGAGATCAAGAGACTCCAGCTGGAGCTGGGGATTACGACGATTTACGTCACGCACGATCAGGCAGAAGCGATGTCGATGTCAGATCGAATCATGGTCATGCAGAGCGGAGAAGTGCAGCAGATCGGAACACCGCATGAGATTTACCATCGTCCTGTAAACCGTTTTGTCGCTTCTTTTATCGGCGAAACGAATCTGTGGGAAGGGACCGTTGCAGGGTTTGACGGCGATGAAGTGCTGGTTCGCACGGCTTCTGGACAAATGCTCAGTGGATTGAAGGGAAATGCTTCTCCACGTGCACAGCTGTCAGTTGGGGAGAAAGTAACCATGTCCATTCGTCCTGAATCCGTTCTGGAGAGTACAGGCAACGAGGGACAAAATGTAGTGACAGGCTCTGTTGTCATGTCTGAATTTACAGGGGCGTGTGTCAATTACGTCACGGAGGTAGGAACGGAGAGCCTGCGCAGCATGTCCATCAACCTAGGACGACCGATTAAACAGCGCGGCGATGCCATCGGCCTACATATACCGAAAGAGAGCATTTATTTTGCCGGATAAGGGGGAAGAAGCTTTTGAGAGCAGAGTTGCAGCAAGCGCCGACAGCAGCCAGACGAAAGTCCATCACCGCTTCACCCGCCTTCGTCTACGTGCTGGTATCGCCACTCTTTTTAATATTGTTGGCTTATGTCGTTTATCCATTGTTCGAAACGTTCGTTGCGAGTATCAAAATCGATGAGGAAATTACGTGGAAAAACTACATTCGCTTCTTCAGTCTGGAGCATACCGCCAACCTGGAAGCGTTGTGGAACAGTATCTACATATCGGTTCTGAGTGTCATTACGTGCGGAATCGTCGGCGTTACGATGGCGTTTTTATTGGAGCGCTATGAGTTTCCCGGACGAAAAATTCTTTCTGTGCTGGCTTTGGTTCCGATGGCGTTGCCTCCACTCATTGGTGTTCTCTCGTTTACCTTTTTGTACGGAGAAAGTGGAATCGTTCCACGGGCAATCAAAGAGCTGTTCGGGCTAGCCCAGGTTCCTTTCTCGTTAAAAGGGATGTGGGGTGTGGTCGTCGTTCATACGTTTACGATGTACACCTACTTCTTCATGACCGCTACAGCAGCAATCAAGGGACTCGACCCGTCCTTGGAAGAAGCGGCAGCCAGTCTTGGAGCGAATCGCTTTACCGTTTGGCGGCGCATTATTTTGCCGATGCTCACGCCAGCCATGGTCGCGTCTTCTCTGTTGGTTTTCATGATTTCGATGGCTTCTTATACGGCACCGCTCATTTTCGGCATTGACCGGACGATGACGATGCAAATCTATCTGTCTCGCACCAATGGAGATTTGGACATGGCTGCGACACAGTCTACGATTCTTTCGATTGTTTCTGTGGCTTTTCTTTTGATCATGCGTTGGTACCAAGGCGCGCGC
This sequence comes from Brevibacillus sp. RS1.1, assembly GCF_013284365.1. Lineage (NCBI taxonomy): Bacteria > Bacillati > Bacillota > Bacilli > Caryophanales > Paenibacillaceae > Brevibacillus > Brevibacillus sp. RS1.1. Next base: position 287,470 of record NZ_JABSVA010000007.1, on the reverse strand, counting down.
AACTACCAGAACTTGAGCAAAGGGGTAAGCGTGCACCGTACCGAGATCAAGAGCAAAGCGGGACGCTACACCACGATTGTGCTGTCTTTTATCGGTACAATCATTCTGATGCTGCCAATTCTCGTATTGGTACTCATTTCCTTCTCAGTGGATGGTACCTGGACGGTGCAAATATTACCTCCTGAGTATACCTTGTCGCATTACATGGATTTGTTCACGGATAGCAAGACATGGCGTCCGATTCTGAATAGCTTGCAGTTGTCTGCTATCGCGGTAGTCGGGATCGTCATTTTCGGTGTAGCTGCGGCATATGCCATGGTTCGTCTCAAGTTTCGCGGGAAAACGCTTCTTGATGTATTGATCATGCTGCCATGGGCATTGCCAGGGACAGTTGTAGCGATCAACCTGATTGCTGCGTTCAGTGAGCCGAATGCATTTAGCTTTGGACAGGTTTTGATCGGAACATTCTGGATTATCCCATTGGCGTATTTTGTCCGACATCTGCCACTTGTGTTTCGCTCTACCAATGCAACTTTGATGCAGATGGACCCATCTGTCGAGGAGGCTGCGCGAAATCTCGGTGCTTCCTGGTGGTACAGCTTCAGACGTGTCGTGTTCCCGATGGCATGGGGGGGAATTCTCGCAGGTACGCTTTTGGCATTCGTCCAGTGTATCGGGGAGTTCGTGGCTTCGATTCTGATCTTCACACCGAAGACAACGCCATTGTCTGTCGCGGTATTCCAACGCATGTACAGTAATGAATTCGGCACCGCTTGCGCCTATGGTGTCTTGCAAATCGTGGTCATCATCATCGTGTTGTTCATCTCCAGAAAACTGACCGGAGATAAAGCGGGAACTGCCGTGTAAAGCTGGATGCTTTCTTGAAAAAGGGGGAGCTTCACGTGGATGTCAGTGAATCGATGGACAAGAAATCACCGATCGTACAGCCGACCAAACTGCCCTGCCCGCCTATTCCCGCATCTGTTCGCACCATGCAGGGGGAACATGGACTGCTCGATCTGTGGAAAGCGATTAAGCCGCTTGCTACCATTGCCAGTGCCATGAATACAGGTGCCCATCCGGACGATGAGCACAGTGCGATGCTTGCCTATTTGGCGCTGGGGAGAGGCGTGTATACCACGAGTGTGATCGCGACGAGAGGGGAAGGCGGCCAAAACGAAATCGGCTGCGAGCAAGGTACCGCGCTGGGGATTATCCGCACGCGCGAGCTGGAAGAAGCCTCCTCTCTTAGCAATGTGACGCTGGGTATCTTAAGCGAAGAGCTGGATGATCCCATTCATGATTTCGGGTTCTCCAAATGCGCCGAAGAAACCTTCCGTAAATGGGGCGAAGAGGTCGTGTACGAGCGATTAATTCGAAAAATCAGGGAGCTACGCCCCGATGTCGTCATCGCCTGCTTTGAAAATGAACCGACGACACACGGACATCACCGGGCGATTACGTTACTGACACAGCGCGCTTTCCACGAAGCAGCCGATCCACAGATCTTTCCTGCGCATAGGCAGGCTGGACTTTTGCCGTGGCAAATGAAAAAGCTGTATTTGCCTATCATGGACAATGATGATTATCACGTCGCGGTACCCGTCGGGGAATACGACCAAATCTACGGCTCATCCTATGTGCAGCTTGGTGAGCGATCGAGGTTTATGCATAAGACCCAGGGTATGGGTGTTCATTACGATGAGGGCCCGACCTACAATTACTACCGCTTGGATGCATCAGTTTTCCCAGCACCGGAAAAAGAGCGCGACTTTTTTTCCGGATTGCCCGTCAGTTTTGCTGATCTGGCGCAGGGTATTGCTGCAAAAGGCGGGAAAGAACTCGCGGAAGTGCTGCACCGTATGCACGATGCGGCAACAGATGTACTGAATGCCTACCCGCGATTTGCTGAAGTGGCACAAAGGGTTCACCGCATGAAGGCTTTGCTTGCGACTGCACAACAAGAAGTGCGCAAGGCTCCACTTGATGAAGAAACAAAGCTGGATTTGATGTATCGGCTAGGACTCAAGGAAGCGCAGCTCAACCGTGCGAGTGCGGAGGCTCTGTCTTTGGTCGTGAAAATCAAGCCGGAGACGGGCGAGTGGGTGGCAGGCCAGACGACAACGGTTACCGTAACGGCGTACAACGGCGGCTCGCTGGAGGTTGAGCATGTGCAACTGCGTATGCGTGTCCCTGCTGGATGGACGGCGAAACCGCTGACCCCAACTGCGTTTCCACGACTTGCTTACAATCAGACGGTGTGCACCGTATTTGAGGTATCCATTCCTGCACAGACGGAGCTGTTCCATCCTTACAAGCCGCCCGTGCTCGATGTCGAGGTGCTCTATTTCGCCTTCGAGACAGCCAGTACAATTCGTGTGGAGCCGGAAAGCCGTGTAGCTGTGCTTCCACCGTATGCGGTGACGCTGACCCCGTCAGATGTCGTGCGAAACACGCTGCATACGGATGAGACGATCCCGGTTAAGGTAACACTGAAACAGTACCGTCCGGGAAGCTCTACAGCCAAGGTCGCTCTCATTGTCCCGGCAGGCTGGACAGCGGAGCCAGCCTTTGTCGATGTTCCGTTTTCTTTTCGCAGCGAGACGAAAACAATCGCTTTTACTGTTCATACCACACCCCAGGTGACGAATGGCAAATATCAGATTAGCGCTTCGGTCGTGGGGACAGATGGTGTGACAGAGATAGCACAGGATGTGCAGGTCATTGAATACCCGCATGTCGGTCGTACGTATTTCATCCGGCCCGCTACGCTGACTGTTCAAGCCTTTGATCTGGCCATCCCAAAAAACCAGCGGATCGGCTACGTATCCAGCGGCTTTGACAATATGGATAAATACTTGCGCGCGGTTGGGGTGAATTGCCTCAATCTGGACGCAAACGAAATACAATCGGGCGATTTGTCCCGCTACGACACGATTGTTCTCGGTATTCGTGCATATGGATTCCGTCGCGAATTAATCGAGAGCAACCAGCGTCTTTTGCACTATGTAGAAAACGGCGGAAATCTCGTCGTTCAATATCATAAGCCGGAGGACAAATGGAAGCCGCACTTGGCGCCATACCCCATTTTTATCGGCGAGTCGCTGATCGATTGGCGGGTGACCAATGAGCAATCAGACGTCCGTATGCTGGCCCCTGACCATCCGATGCTCCAGGAGCCAAACGTGATTACCCAAGCGGATTGGGATGGATGGGTGCAGGAGCGCTCCATCTACAATCCTTCTCGCTGGGGGAGCGAGTATACAGAGCTGATTGCGACAAGTGATCCGGGAGAACCGGAGTTCCGCGGCATTTTCCTCACGGCGCACTATGGAAAAGGGACGTACACCTACAGCTCGCTTGCCTGGTTCCGCGAGATTCCACAGCTAGTCCCTGGCGCTTTTCGCTTGTTCGTCAACATGATCAGTCAGAAGCAGTAATGCCCCATCCACTCCGGGCCAACGTGGGTCGATCCATGGCTACATCAATGAAATGCAAACGTACAGACCGCCATGATTGATATAGACATCAATCTGAAAATGGAATGGAGGAACGTTCATTGAGTAAGGGGAAACTTGCCAAGCTGTACACGATTACGACTGCTGCGGTGCTGGCCACGAGTCTGATTATGCCGGTAGCACCCGAGACAGCCCATGCAGACCGCGGGGTTGTCGACCTGTGGAAAGCCATCAAGCCGCTCACCACGATTGCCAGTGCGATGAACACTGGAGCACATCCGGACGATGAGCACAGTTCAATGCTCGCGTACTTGTCGCTTGGCAAAGGGGTGGACACATCCAGTGTCATTGCGAACCGAGGCGAGGGAGGACAGAACGAGATAGGCAGCGAGCTGGGTAATGCGCTGGGGATCATTCGTACCCGCGAATTGCAGGAAGCTTCCAAAATCACGAACATCCATCTGGAGAACCTCAGTGAAAAAATCAATGATCCTATTTTTGACTTCGGCTTTTCCAAAAGCCCGGATGAAACCTTGCAAAAATGGGGCGAGGATGTCGCGTATGAAAAGCTCATCCGTCGTATCCGGACACTGAGACCCGATGTCGTGATTCCCGCATTTTTGAACGAACCTTCGACTCACGGTCATCATCGCGCGATTAATGTCATTACGGTGCGGGCATTCAAGGATGCCGCAGATCCAAACGTTTTTCCACAGCATGCAAAGGAAGGCTTGGCTCCTTGGCAGGTGAAGAAGCTGTATCTGCCTGCAAAGGAACAGGATTACTCGGTCAAGGTGCCTGTTGGCGACTATGACGAAATTTATGGTGCCTCTTACGTCCAGCTCGGCGAAGAATCCCGTTTCATGCATAAGAGCCAGGGCATGGGACGCCACTATGACGAAGGGCCAAGCTTCAATTATTACAAGCTCGATCAATCCATCGTAGAGACAAAAGACAAGGAAGCAGACTTTTTTGAGGGAATTGCCTATTCATTTGACGATTTAGCCAAGGACGTTGCCAGCCAGTCTGGCGGGGAAAAAGTCGCGGGTGAACTGAAAAAGCTGCAAAAGGATGCCGCAGAGGTCATTGCTGCGTACCCAAGCTTTGCGTCAGTAGCCAAGGAAGCGCATGAGATGCTGACGGATGTAGAAAAAGCGACGGCAGTAGTCGAAGCCTCCTCCCTGCCAACTGACACGAAAACAGACTTGCGCCATCGTTTGGGAGTGAAGAAATCCCAACTGAACAAAGCCAGTGCCGAAGCGCTCTCGCTCGTAACGAAAGTAAAGCCTGACACAACTGAACTGGTAGCAGGCCAAACCACGAAAGTAACGGTCACGGCTTACAACGGCGGCCAAGCAAAAGTCGGGAAGATCAATCTCACGCTGAATGTACCAAAAGGCTGGCAAGCCAAGCCGCAATCGACCACCAGCTTTTCATCGCTGGGCTACAGTCAGACGGTGAAAACGACATTTGATGTCACAGTTCCTTCTGATGCCGCTCTGTTCCAACCGTATGCCGCTCCTGCCATTACAGCAGACGTCAGCTACAGCTTTGCAGGCGCGACGGCGAATAGCCATGTGACACCAGCAGATGCCATTGCAGTTCTTCCATCTTTTTCTATGGTGCTGAGTCCAAATGCGACGGTTTTGAATACGCAGAAGCCAGAGGAGCCAATCCCGGTCAAGGTTACAGTGAAAAACTACAATCCAGGTGCAGCGAAAACAGCCATCTCTCTCGATGTACCAAAAGGCTGGAGCGTGGAGCCACAAGCAGCACCGCTCGCCTTTGAGGCCAAGGGAGAAACGAAGTCTGTTGCCTTTACGATCAAAGCAGACGCTTCGGTCCAACCGGATAAGTATACGGTGACAGCCGTAGCGTCAGGCAGTGGAAAAGAGAGCCGACACGGGGCCCAGGTCATCCGTTACCCGCATATCGGCACGACTTACTTTGTCCAACCAGCGACACTTGCCATCCAGGCATTTGACCTGAAGGTGCCGGAAGGATTGAAGGTCGGTTACGTATCCAGTGGCTTTGACAATATCGATCAGTATTTGTCCCAATTGGGAGTCAATGTGACCAATCTGTCGGCAAAAGACATTGAGTCTGGCGATCTGGATCAATACGATACGATCGTGCTGGGCATTCGAGCTTATGGTTTCCGACCTGAGCTGATTCCTTCGAATGCACGCTTGCTCAAATACGTGGAAAACGGCGGTAATCTGGTCGTGCAATATCACAAGCCAGAGGATAAATGGAAGCCGGAGCTGGCTCCTTATCCGATCAAAATCGGTGCTCCGCTGATTCAATGGCGTGTCACAGATGAAAACTCCAAAGTGACAGTATTGGCGCCTGATCATGCCTTGTTTCACTCGCCAAACAAAATCACGGAGAAAGATTGGGACAACTGGATTCAGGATCGTTCCGCTTACAATCCATCCGAGTGGGGCAAGGAATACACCGAGCTAATCTCGAATGGCGACGAAGGCGAGAAGGAATTTACGGGTACGTACCTCACTGCCAAGTATGGAAAAGGAACATATACCTACAGCTCGCTTGTGTGGTATCGCGAAATTCCGTCACTCGTACCAGGTGCGATCCGATTGTTTGTCAACATGATCAGCCCACAGCAGTAATCATAGTAGAAGGGAAGGCGATCGTTCGGCGGTCGCCTCCCTCCTAAAAGAAAATCAGACGCAAAAATAGAAGCAGCTTACGAATGGGTAGGAAGGAGATGCAAGAAAGATGAATTACAGAGAGCGAATTTTTCAACAGGAGGGAGCCAGTTTCCCTGGCAAGACATACGTGGAGGCGGTTTTGGAGCCTGCATTCAATGAAGCAAAGCACCATTTGCTGCATCCGATGATGGCGATCAACAAGGCACATTTGATCATGCTTCGTGAACAAGAATTGCTCACAGACGATGAGGCCAAAAGAATTGCTGGTGCACTGTGTGGAATCGAAATGGAAGAGCTGCGCCAATCGCATTACACCGGGCAGTTTGAAGATTTGTTCTTTCAGGTAGAGAGCCGTTTGCTGGAACTGGCTCCTGATGTGGCAGGAAATCTGCATCTGGCTCGCAGCCGCAACGATATGGGGATAACCATATACCGCATGGTGCTGCGCGAAAAATTGTTGGTGACCTTGACTTCTGCCCTCTATCTGAAAGAGCATTTGCTCCTCTTTGCAAATGAGCATGTGGATACGATTATGATTGGCTACACACATACACAGCAGGCTCAGCCAACGACAATGGCGCATTACATCATGGCGGCTACTGACATGCTTAGTCGTGATATCAAGCGACTGATTCAAGCCTATCACACGGTCAATCGCTCACCCATGGGGGCAGCGGCATTGACGACTTCTGGCTTTGCGATCAGTCGGGAGCGGATGCGAGAATTGCTCGGATTTGATGAGTTGGTGGAAAATTCTTATGATGCAGTCTGCGGCGCGGATTATTTAGGGGAAGTAGCGACAGCTGTACAATTAGCAGCCATTAATTTGGGGCGTACGGTTCAAGATATGCTGCTCTGGTGCACACAGGAATTCGCGGGGTTAAAAGTCGCAAGTCCGTACGTGCAGATCAGCTCCATCATGCCGCAAAAGCGCAATCCGGTTTCCTTTGAGCATATGCGCTCGCTGTTGTCCAGTGCGGCAGGCAATGCGACGACAGTGCTTACGATGATGCACAATACGCCTTTTGGCGATATCGTGGATACCGAGGATGACATGCAGCCATACGCGTGGCGGAGCATGGGAGTGCTCGAGCAGATGTATCGCTTGATGGCGAGCGTTGTGGGGACGATGGAAGTGAACAAGGACGTCCTCTTGGAGCGTGCAAAGGGCAGCTTTGCGACCGTCACTGAGCTCGCGGATACATTGGTACGCACGGATCAGCTTTCGTTCCGCAAATCTCATCACATCGTGAGTCGTGTGGTAAAAGAAGCGATGAGCGAGCAGCTCGCTGCAAACCAAATCAGCTTGGAGCTGGTAAACCGTGCCGCCGTGGAAGTAATCGGGCGGGAGCTGTCGCTCACAGCAGAAGAACTCAGACTGGCGCTTGACCCCGTTCATTTCGTAATGATCCGCAAGCTTCCTGGTGGACCAAATCCAGAGGAAATGAAGCGCATGATCGCCGTTCGCCAAGCGGTACTCCAGCAGGAAACAGAATGGCTGACACAGAAAAAGCAGGCGAATGCGAATGTGATGAAAGGGCTTGATCAGATGACAGCTGAATGGAGTGTGGGGTAATGGCAGTGGTGCGAATACCTCTTCTGGCAGTGGACGGAGGGGGCACCAAGTGTCTGGCGGTACTGGTGGACCGCTCCAGAAAGGAAATCGGTGCAGGACGCTCCGGTTCATGCAATTATCAAGGGATCGGGGAGGAAGCGGCAGCTCGTGAGTTGGTTGCAGCGATCAGCCAAGCTCTGGCCGATGCGATCGCTCGTCAAACCGTCGCCCCCTTTATGAGCGGCACTCCGACCCCGGATGGACGAATCGAATGGGAAATCGAGTGCGCGGTGTTCGGGATCGCTGGCCTGGACACGGAGTATGATCGACAGGTGATCTCGCGGATGGTGAACAAGGTGCTGCACCAGCTCGGTATTCGCGTCCAGCAGCTAATTGTGGAAAACGACGGGTTTGCGGCCTTGCTCGGTGCGACCGGAGGCAACCCCGGCATTCTGGTTATCGCAGGCACTGGCTCGATTGCCTTTGGTGTAAATGATGAACAGGAAACGGCGCGAGCAGGAGGCTGGGGGCATCGGGTTGGTGACGAGGGCAGCGGCTACTGGATCGGCAAGCAAGCGATTATGGCGGTATTAAAAGCAGCAGATGGCCGCGGCGAGCCGACTGCATTGAAGGAGCTGCTCCTCCCGCACGTTGGACTGGGACGCGTAGATGAGTTGTTTAACTGGACGTACAGTGAGCATTATTCCGTCGAGAAGGTAGGAGAGCTGTCGCCGTTGGTCAGTCAGGCTGCATTCGCAGGAGATAAGGTGGCAGTTGCTATCTTGCAGATCGCAGGCGAAGAGCTTTTCGATGCTGCCCGGGCGGTCATTGATACGTTGCAAATGAAAGCCAAGCCGTTTCAGATGATTATGCAGGGAGGCGTTTTGCAAAACGATGATCGCGTGCGAGAGATTGTCGTAGAGCACGTCCGAGAGTACGCTTCTCAGGTCGTCATCGAAAATGCGCAAAACGATCCGATTTACGGTGTCATAGCAAAAGGATTGGCTTATCTAGAACGCCAATCGGACGGCGAGTGAGGTGTCAGAAATGAAAAAAGTAATGGTTGTTTTCCCCCATCCGGACGATGAGTCTTTTGCCTGCGGGGGAACGTTGGCAAAGTGCAAGGACGCCGGACACGAAACGTGTTATTTGTGCATTACCTCCGGCTGCAAAGGACGCAGCGGTCCATTCGATATCGATTGTAGAGAAAAGCTGGCAAAACATCGAGAGCTAGAGCTGAAAACAGCGGCAGAAGTGCTGGGAATCAGTCGTCTGGAATTGTTCCGGTACCCGGATGGTTCCTTGCAAAATGCCGATCTGGATGAGCTGGTGGGTAAGATTCGGGAAGCGATCGAGGAATGGAAGCCGAATGTCGTCGTTACGTTTCCGCCGGACGGGGTAACGGGCCATCCCGATCATATCGTCACGTGCGAGGCAACGACGCGAGCCGTCAAACAAGCGGAAGCGAGCTTGACGCAGGCAGAATATCCTGATCTGTACTATGTTTCGATCCCGCACTACTACGATCATTGCCCGGATCATGGTCCAAAGCCAGCGGTTCCGATTACAGGCAAGGTCGATATTTCGGGCTATCGGATACAAAAAGGGGAGGCGCTGAAGGCTCACTTAAGTCAGGAGTATTCCGTGAATCGCGCTTACCCGGGTGTGATCGATGGGGACTTTGGTGTCATTGGCTGCTATGAGTACTTTACATTGGTGCGGTCGGCGGGCAAGGCGATCGAGCCCGTTAGTGTAGGTGGGAGTATTCCTCTCATTGACCTGTAATCTAAAAAGTAGAAAGGGCTGACCAGCATGATTTTTGCTAGTCAGCCTTTTTCATTGGATAGCCCATCCGTCGGATTGTTTTGCCCTGCTAGATTTGCTTACAATGTTGTCAGAAGCAATTGGAAATCAAAGGGAGAGAAGACATGTCACACAGAGTCTATGTATATAACGTCAGTGAGCCTTCTCAAGCGCAAGACAACGACACGATGATGGTGGAATGGGGCTATGAGGTCCCCCTACTCTTGCAGCCGCTCTTCATAGAAGGTGGAATAATCGCCGGAAATAATTACAACAACCATACCGAACCGGACAATTCCGGACTCTATTACGACGCGAAGACAGGCATCGAAAACGTGAAGCGGTTTTACAATTTCCTGGAGAGACAGGAAGGGTTAATTGGTAACAAAGAAGCATTCTCGGAAGCGAGAAATCAGCTTCTAAGCTATCTGGAAAAACGAACGCTTCCGTATTTTCACATCGATGCCTGGGACGTATTCAATATGGATGACATCCCTCATGACGAGCAGGCGGAAACCCTGCGCGCCAATATTGCCCATAACAACGAGATCATGACAAAGGCAATGGATAACGATGACATCTCACTGCTGAACTACTCCGAATTGATGGACGTGAACCCGGGCTTTCGTTCTTTTGCCGAGCTGCTCAATTATGAGGACTACCAATACGGCTGGGGACACATCTGGCAGCCTTATGAAGAACAACCTGACGTGGAGATTTTTGAGGAAGCTGGCTTGCTAGGTCTCAAAGACGCAGAGGGAAACGTATTGCTCGCCCCTCAGTTCGATGCCTTTTACGATTTCGCTTCCGAAGATCTCGCCGTGGTTGCCCGAGATGGCAAATACGGCTATGTACATAAATCCGGGAGAATCGTCATTCCATTAGAGTGGGAGGATGCCTACGATTTTGAATACGGCTCTGCTTGTGCCATTGTCAAACGAAATGGTCGATATGGTCTGATCAATCTGGAGGGCCAAACGATTGTCCCTCCCCACTATGAAGAGTTAGAACTGCTTGATTACCAAGGATTTTATACGGCAAAGAAAGACGGAAAATGGGGTGTGCTGGGGGAAGCTGGTTCTGTAACGATAGATTTTGAGCATGAAGAAGCTTTCAAGTGCGGGGACGGCTTTTACCATACGGCGGTCAAAGGCAGGAAGAATCGGAAAATCTTTAACGAATATTGGAAATACGTCGGGGAATTCCCTCTGGCGGCGGTGGAACGGATCGACGAAGGGCTTATCCTTGTCAAACCACATAAGGATGCAAGTCATAGCACCTTATACAAAAAAGATGGCACTGTCGGCGCAATCGGCTTCGATAAACTGAATCGGCAAACCCATTTTCCGAATCTGCTCGTTCTGCGCAAGGGGAAGAAGTACGCCGCTTATGGTAAGCAGCAGGAGAGCCTTTTGCTGCCGTGCGAATATGATGAGCTGATTGATTTACAGGTGTATACGGAGGCTGGACAGGGCAATCAGGTGCTGGCGAAAAAAGATGGAAAGCTAGGTGTTTTTCATGGAGATGCCGATCAACCAGCGTGGTTATTCCCCTTAGACGATTATGAGAACATTTTTTGGCTGCATCAGGATGCGTATGCTTTGAAGAGAAATGGATTATGGAGCATTGCCTTATCGCCGAAAAAGCGATGGAGTGATTTCGAATTCGATCTGGTGGTGAAAAAGGCACTGGTCGAGGGTTTTGCTTATGCCTTCAAGGGTCACGACGTTTATTTAGTAAGCGAGTACGGCCTGTCGAGGGCAGATAAAACGCTTGTTCTGGAGGAAGCCTGCGATCGTTATTACAGCTATTATTTTGATGCCGAGGTTCGCAAGCGACTGCTGGCCTATGCCAAAGGGGAGCAATCCGATGGTGACAGCATAGATCAGTACACGCCGGTGGAAACTTTGTACAACTTGGGCATGGAAGCGTATGAAGCAGGTGATTATGAGAAAGCCATTCTGTACGATACGCTTGCGGCTGAAAAGGGCTATGCCCCCTCCATGAACAACCTTGCTCATATGTATTACAGTCTGGAAGGCTTCGAGGATGCTGATAAAGCTTTTTACTGGTATGAGTTAGGGGCAGCGGCAGGCAACCACCATGCTATGAATGGATTAGGCTGTTGCTATCGACACGGGATAGGCACGGAGCCTGATGCCGATCAGGCTATGTACTGGATGGGCAAGGCAGCAGAATACGGTCATGCGCTGGCTCACAACAATCTTGGTGCCACCTATTATGACGGGGAGCTGGTGCCGCAAGATTTGGACAAAGCTCTCTGGCATTATGAACAGGGAGAGGTATTAGGCTCTCCGGTTTTTGATTGGCTTGGCTATTTGCATGATTCAAAAGGGAATTACGAAAAGGCTCTGCATTATTATCAGCAGGATTACGAAGCAGGAAGCGATTTCAGTGCCTATAATTTGGGGATTTTCTACAGTAATGGGTATGGTACAGCCAAAAATATCGACGCCGCCATCACATATTTTCATGCTGCTTTGGAAAGAGATTACCCGCATGCGCATATCGAGCTGGCAAGGATTTACCGGAACGAAGCACAATATGCGGACGAGCTTCTGGCGAAACATCACCTCGAAGAAGCAGAGAAGGCAGGGCTTGATATCCCTGAGGAGCTCACACAATCGTAGAAAAAGCAAAAAGCGGATCGACAGGAAAAGTCGTCGGTCCGCTTCCAACTAACCAGCGTGCTAAACAATGGCTTCCACTTCAATTTCAACGAGCAGACGCGGGTCAATCAATGCCTTGACCTCAACCATCGTAGCGACAGGCTGAATCTCGCGAAAAAACTCTCCATGTGCTTTTCCGATCTCTTCCCACTTGCTGATATCCGTTACAAACATCCGTGTTCTGACCACATGAGACAAATCAGCATCTAATTCTCGCAATGCTTTTTCAATCGTCTCCAGGATGAACCGTGTTTGTTCATAGGCATCGTCCAAACCAACGACTTCCCCGTCCTTCATGGCAGTAGTGCCAGCCACTTCAATACGGTCGCCGACTCGAATTGCACGGCAATAGCCCACGACAGGTTCCCAAGGCGAACCCGTGAACACTTTCTTTCGATTCATAGGAGAATGCCCCTCTCTTTTCCGCAATAATAGGAATATACTACAAAAAAGAAGGGGAGTGGAGCGGATGATGGATTTTTTTCTCACCCTTTTTTCCAAGTACAAGTGCTTGATCCACACTGCGTTTGGTCATGAAGGATACATTCGCGTGGTAAACAAGCTAAGTGCTCATGGCATTCGTTTTCGCACACGCATTCATTCTCATGCAGTTCGTCATTTAGGGGGAGACATGGAGATGTTGCCCCAAGAACAAGATCATAAGCAGTATGATATTTACGTGGCAAAAGAAGACGAACACCAGGCACATTTAGCGATTCATTCCCGTTGATGGGTGCCTATACGATATAATAATTGGGATTCGAATGAAAATGGTAAACCGAGGAGGAACCAGCATGTCCGTACTAGAGGCACTCAAAAACAGAAGAGCCGTACGTAATTATATTCCAAAAGAAGTAGAAACCGAAAAAATCCAAGCGTTGCTAGATTGCGCAGTGTTAGCCCCGAACGACCGCTTGCGTCAACCGTGGCATTTTTACGTGATCAGAGGAGAAGCGAAGCTACGGTTCGAGGAAATCGCGAAGGAATTTTTGCTGGAGCGTTTTCCGACTAAGCCGAATCTCGTGCAGGATTCCTTGGCTGTCCTGGAAAAAACACCGCTCGTCATTGTTGCTACCGCTGATGTGATCCCAGGGGATGAAGCATCCTCAGAGGATAATGAATACGCGGTTTGCTGCGCGATTCACTCCATGTGGCTGGCAGCGAAGGAACTGGGACTGGGCATGGTATGGCGCACGAGAGGAGTCGGCTTGGTTCGCGACGAGCGCTTGCTGCAATTCCTCGGATCGCCTGAAAATAAAAAGGTTGTGGGCACGCTATTCATTGGCTATCCAGAGGCAGATGCTCCGGAAACCAGTCGGGTAGCAGCGGAAGAAAAGACGACCTGGCTGTAATGCTCCAGCTGGATCTTATGAGAAGTCTGATCATGCTGACCGGTGATGTTCTCGCAGGCCTCCTCAAAAAACTTGATGAAGCACAGTGTTGTTTGCAACTAAGCCTCCTCATGGACGTATAAATGGTAAAGGTTATACCGTACATATCGAGGGGAGTTGTTTCATCAATGTTTGGAAAGCTTGCAGCAGACGCGCTCGGCTTGAGCAATGTGGGAATTGTGGTAAAACCAGCGGATTACGACAAGGTGGAAGCTGATGATTACATCATGCATGAGGACCATGAGAAAATCTATTTTTTGATCAAATCAAAGTCCGACGAGTATTGCTTCACCAATCTGGGACTAGTTCATCTGGATGGAACGAGTGCAACCAGTAAAAAACGCATGCTGCGCCGCTATTCCTACCATACACACCCGATCTCTAACGTGTATCTGGAAACAGCCGGAACCGTCGATTTGGATGTAGAAATCAAGTTCACGATGGGCAATGAGCACTACTCGATCGATGTAAACAAAAAGCATTTGGAGGAATTAAAAGACCTCTACAAAGCACTTGTGAAGATCGCCTCGACTATGCACGATAACGAACTTGCGCTCCAACATGCAAAAGAAAGCCTCCACGTTGCCCAAAGCACACTGGGTCGCGTAACTGGCCAGCAAGCAGACGTAGCTTCACAATTCAAGTCCATCAACCAATACACTTTCGATTGGCTGGAGGACATCCGATACAAGTATGTCGTCAAAGATTTTGGTAAAGTCTTTGAAAAATATATTCATAACTAAACAGTAGCAACTAAGAGAAAAGAGCCTCTTTAAAGAGGCTCTTTTTGTATTCAAACGAAATCTTCGGCAAGCCCCACTCCCAAAGCAGTTCGAAACGAGTACCCCATCAGCTGTACGGGAAGGTGTGTCACATGTTTGGAAGGAGACCGCCCGAACAAAGTGAGGAAAAAGGCGACTGGAAAACATGTGGCACGCCTTCCTCCCGACCACTACAGCAAGTCGACCAAGCTCTTTCGAGCTTTACTCCTTATGCAAAAGCTTGCCGATCTTGAGCGCCAGCTGGATTTGAAGCATCTCCTCCGAGTTTTTCAAGTCCATGTTCAAAATCTCCTTGATCTTCTCGATCCGGTAAATAAACGTATTGCGGTGAATGAACATCGCTTTCGCCGCTTCACTGACGTTTTGATTGTACAAAAAGTAATTGTCCAAGGTCACCATGAGGCTCGTACCGAACTCTTGATCATGCTCGTACAGCTTCCCCAGACGCTTCAAAAAGAAGTCTTCTAGTTCAATGTCCTTAATGTTGGAACCCAGGAAATGATAGACGGAGTAATCATCGAAATGAGAAACGTCGCCCTTGCTGTTGAACTTTTGCATCAGGCGGATCGCTTCATGTGCTTCGGTAAAGCTCTTATGAAGCGAAGCGATGTTTTTATACTGACGTCCGACCCCAATAAAGAACAAGGTTTTCTTGATTTTATCCACGAGAGCGCTGTACAGCTCATTCGCGAATTGCTTGGCTTCACTTGCAGACACCACGGGTTTTTGATCATTCTGTCCGATGAGGATAATGATCCGATTGTTCCGATAAAAGCAGGTGATTTCCCCAGGAGCTTTACTCGAATTGTCATAGACGAGGTCGACACATTTTTTTGCGATCCGATCCAGCTCGTATTTGCGATCGATGATATCCTCCAAATTTTCCAGCTCAATCGGCTCAATATTCATGACCATACAAAAATACATGTAGCTCGATTGCAGTCCGTGCAAATCACACAAGGTTTGCAGCGAGTCAGAGGACGTAATTTTACCTGTGAGCAAGTCATCGAAAAAGTCTTGCCTGATCTTCAGCTTCACTTCCTCGATTTCCCTCGCCTTGATCCGCTCCAGCGCCACGATCGTGGATGCCTGCTCCAACACGATGTAGTCAAATTCGGTAAGCTCCCAAACGGTTTGCCAGACGACGATGTATCCGTAGATGTGATTGGCTACAGCAACGGGTAGAATCCTGCATTTAATTTCATAATCCTTCGCATGGTAGATACGCTTGATCGACTTTTTGATCTGGCTAATATTTCGCGGAACGGACTCCGTGAAGTCACGGGTAAAAACAGGCCTGTTTTTGCTTAAGGTCAGGCAGGAGTCAAGCGGAATCGGATTGTGCCAGATTTCCGTGTAATGAAGCAGATGCCAGTCCTGGTCCAGTATAAGGATCGGGTTGTTGATCGTCTCAGACAGCTCGGAGGCGATGCGATCCAGTCCGCCACCTTCCAGCGCAATGCGAAACAGGGCGTTATGCATGTCCAATGTTTTGCGGTTCAACAAATCGTAGCGCCCGGAGGCTTTCTCGTTAATAATGGCAATCACTTTCGACAGCGTGTATTCAAAAGGCAGAGCCAAAAGCGGGAGACCGTACTTGTTGGCATGATCAATCATGTTTTGCGGGATTTGATCGAAATAGCGATGCATCTTAATGCAGAGCCCGGAGCAGTTGATCTCCGCCAATTCCTTGATGATTGTATTTTGCAGCTCGGGATTGTCCTTGAAAATATATCCGGTGGAGAGCAGTAATTCATTAGAAGACAGCCAGTCAAAAGCATCCGGGTTCTCCATGATATTGACGATGGAGATGACGTTGTTAATGCCTTGCTCTCCCGCGATGATTTTGATGCCGTCTATGGATTGAATGGTAAGCAAATCTTTGATGGTCAGCACCTTGTTCACTCCTTTGCCACAAAGGGATTCCTGTAATTGTGCAATGTGCACAAGTGAACCTCAATTTTTTTAGTTTCCATACACAATGACGATTCCATCCACCCTGTCTAAAATAATGATGTAAGTACGTGGTGCTTGTCTAATTGTTTTTTAAAAGAGCAAGCACCGAGCCAATCTTGGCGGGTTGTTCAATCACGAGATCATGGAGGGCTTACTATGACAGACAAAAGCGTAGTACAAGCATTTCTCGAGGCAGCGGCTGAGGGGAATATCGAAGCACTGAAAAAGCATCTGGAGCAGGGCGTAGATATTAACGCAAGAAACAGACAAAAGCGTACAGCGATTCTGACTGCTGCGATGAACGACAAATTGGAAGCGGTATCGTTTTTGGTAGAAGCGGGTGCAGATGTAGATTTGCAGGATGAGACATGCTTCAACCCGTTCTTGTTCGGTTGCATCAACGGCAAGCTGGAGCTCGTCAAAATGATGATCAAGGCAGGAACAAACCTGGAGCTGTTGACTCGTTTTGGTGGCGTAGGGATTACCCCAGCGTCCGAAAAAGGTCATGTGGACATCGTACGTGAGCTCGTAACGACGACTGACATCAATGTAAACCATACGAACTTTGTGGGCTGGACACCACTTATCGAAGCGATCATCTTAGGTGATGGCGGTGAAAAGCAACAAACGATCATCAGGCTGTTGATTGAGCATGGCTGCAATGTGCACATGGTAGATAAATACGGCGTAACACCGCTTGAGCTTGCGAGAAGAAAAGGCTACACCGAGATCGAAAACATCTTGCTGGAAGCAGGAGCAAAGTAAAGCGTCCCATGTACATCCAGGCGTTGTCTGGCGATGCTGGTTTCCTTGAGCGTTTGACACGAGCAAACTTTAGCGGGACCGTACACAGTACTTTTGAGCGCACGATCAATCTGAAATGCAGCGAAAACGGGGAATTGTACACCATTGGCAACCATCAGCTAGACAATGCACCGAACACGCTCATTATTGATGTAAAAGGCTTTTCAGAGCTGGGGCTGCCCGTTAATACTCCGGTCATCACGGAAGATGGCACGCTCGTTATCGGATCGGATTTGCGAATATGGACTCAGCAAGCAGCAAAGTGGGAAGGGGTCCTTCCTTCCTATCCTTGTGATATAGAAGCCGTAGAAGTATTGCGCCGAAATGTGGCGTTCACGAAAAACTACGTAGACGAATACGGCAAGACGGGGGGCATGAAGATGTCCTCCCAACCTGCCAGTCCGTTTGAGAAAGAGATGTCCCGTATGCTGATCCAGCGTGCAGATATGCTTTCCGACGATCTGGCGAACAAACGCATAGAGTCAGCCACTCAGCATGCGATAAGTCTTATCGGACTGGGGCCGGGGTTAACACCATCGGGTGACGACTTTTTAGTGGGATTGTGCAGTGTATACAAAATGCAAAACATTTCCTCTTGTTTGTCATGCCCATTTTTCGATGAAATTGTCCGTTCGTCCCAGGCATTAACGAACGAAATCAGTGCGATTACGCTGAAAAAAGCAGCCCATGGACAAGTAAGAGAGTCGCTAAATGACCTGCTTTCATGCATGATATCCGGCTCCTTGGAAGAGCTTGTCCCTGCTTTAGACAAAATCATCGGGATCGGCTCGTCGTCGGGTACGGATATCCTGCTTGGCATCCTATGTGGTTTGGAACGAAATCTAGAAGCTGGAGGTAATGTATGTCTACCAAAGTCGTAATCAAGCAAAGCACGTATTTTGACTCGGTATCCCTGATGTCTCTCTCTACAAAAGCGAATCAAATTGAAGGTGTCGAACAAGCGGTTATCGCGATGGGCACCGACATGAATAAAGAGGTATTGAAAAACGTCGGTTTGCTCACACCTGAACTAGAAGCAGCGAAAACGAGCGACTTGATGATCGTGGTGAAGGCTGCGACAGACGAGCTGTGCGAGAGCGCTCTCATCGCCATCGAAGAGCTGTTCAAGAAAAAAGGCGGCAGCAAATCCGCAACGGAGATCAAATACTCCACGATTGATTCTGCGGCAGCCAGCATTCCAGAGGCAAACCTCGCTGTCATCTCGGTAAACGGTGCATTCGCAGCGAGAGAAGCGAGAAAAGCATTGGAAAACGATCTGCATGTCATGTTGTTCAGCGATAACGTGAGCATCGAGGAAGAAATCGCCCTCAAGCAATTCGCGCACGAAAAAGGTCTCTTGATGATGGGGCCTGACTGCGGTACAGCGATTATCGGCAATGTGGCACTGTGCTTCGGAAATGCTGTGAGAAAAGGCAACATCGGGATCGTAGGTGCATCTGGTACGGGAAGCCAAGAGGTGAGCGTGCGTATTCACGACTTCGGCGGCGGCATCACGCAGCTGATCGGTACAGGCGGTCGCGACCTCTCCGAGCAAGTCGGTGGCATCATGATGCTCGACGGAATCAAAGCGCTGGAAGAGGATGAGGCGACAAAGGTCATCGTGCTCATTTCCAAGCCACCAGCACCAAGTGTACAGGAAAAAGTGTTGGCGCAAGTGAAAAGCTGCAAAAAACCTGTCGTTGTGTACTTCATTGGTGGAGAAGAAACGCCAGTTCTGGAAGCAGGCGGACATTTTGCCAAGACGAGCAAGGAAGCTGCCATCAAAGCAGTTGTGCTGGCTGGTGCCAACGAAGACGAGCTTAACAAGCGCGCACTCAACTGGCCGCTGATTGAAGAAGTGCGGGCAAAGCTGACACCGGAACAAAAATACGTTCGCGGGCTGTTCTGCGGCGGTACGCTGTGCGACGAAGCCATGTACCTCGCGATGGACAAGTATGAAGACGTATACAGCAATATCCAAAAGAAAGCAGACTATAAGCTGAAAAACATCCATGAGAGCAAGGCTCACACTTTCCTCGACATGGGCGATGACGACTTTACAAATGGCAAGCCGCACCCGATGATCGATCCTTCCACGCGCATCGCGAGATTTTTGGAGGAAGCAAAAGATCCTTCCGTCGGCGTCATTCTGATGGACTTTATCTTGGGCTTCGGTTCTCACGAAGATCCTGTCGGCGTGATGCTGCCAGCGATTATGGAAGCAAAAGCGAGTGCTGCCAAGGAAGGCAGACACCTGGAAATCCTGGGCTACGTGCTGGGTACAGACCTCGATACACCGAACTTTGATGAGCAAGTGAAGAAGCTGATGGATGCGGGTGTAACGATTGCGAGCAGCAGTACGAACGCAGGTCTTCTGGCTAGAGAATTTGTTGCGAAAGGGGAATAATCATGAGCAAAATCAACGAGCTGTTTAACGGGAAAATTCATGCGATCAACGTAGGGATCGAGTTTTTCAAAGACGATATCATCAAGCAAAATGCGAGTGCGTCTCATCTGGATTGGAAGCCACCAGGCGGCGGAAAGCCTGAGCTGATCAACGCCCTCGACAGACTGGAAAATGCAGCTGTCGCCGAGAAAATCGCTGCGGCAAACAAGCTGGCGGTAGAGCGTATCATCAACTCCCAGCCGATGCTTGTTGGCTTCGACCAAGCGATCAATGTGGTACCAGGCATGACCAAAACCACGATTCTGCACGCAGGTCCGCCGATCACTTGGGACAAAATGTGCGGCTCAATGAAAGGTGCTGTAACCGGAGCAATCGTATTCGAGGGCTTGGCAAAAGACATCGAGGAAGCTGAACAGGTAGCTGCTTCCGGCGCAATCACGTTCTCTCCATGCCACGAGCACAACTGCGTAGGCTCCATGGCAGGTGTGACATCCGCTTCGATGTTCATGCATGTAGTCAAAAACAAAACGTATGGCAACGTCGCTTACACCAACCTGAGTGAGCAAATGGCTAAAATTTTGCGCATGGGTGCCAATGATGAAAGTGTTATCGCTCGCCTGAACTGGATGCGCGATGTATTGGGACCAATGCTGCGTGATGCAATGAAAATCGCTGGCGAAATCGATCTTCGTCTCATGCTGGCGCAAGCGCTGCACATGGGTGACGAATGCCACAACCGCAACAACGCAGGTACGAGCCTGTTGATTCAAGCGCTGACTCCGTACATTTTGGAGACAGATTTCACAAGAGAACAGAAGCGCGAAGTATTCGACTTCGTCGCAAGCAGTGATTACTTCTCTGGCCCGACATGGATGGCTCTGTGCAAATGCGCACTTGACGCAGCGCACGGCATTGAGAATAGCACGATTGTCACCACGATGGCGCGTAATGGCGTTGAGTTCGGTATCCGTGTAAGCGGTATGGCTGGAAACACCTGGTTTACTGGGCCAGCACAAAAGGTAATCGGTCCGATGTTTGCAGGCTACAAGCCAGAGGATTCCGGCTTGGATATCGGGGACAGTGCGATCACCGAAACATACGGGATTGGTGGCTTCGCGATGGCGGCAGCTCCAGCGATTGTTGCACTCGTAGGCGGAACGGTTGAAGAAGCGATCGGCTTCTCCACCACGATGAAAGAAATTACGACAGCAGAAAATCCAAACGTAACGATTCCACTCCTGGACTTCCAAGGTGTCGCAACAGGAATCGATATTCGTCAGGTGATCCAAACCGGCATCCTGCCGATTATCAACACGGCCATCGCGCATAAAGACGCAGGTATCGGCATGATCGGTGCGGGTATTACCTATCCGCCAATGGAAGCTTTTGAAAAGGCATTGCTCGCAGTGACGGAAACGATTAGCCAATAGCTTTTCATCCTAGGTGACTCAGCTTTCGCAGCAAAAGAAGGTTGCGAAAGCTGGGTTGAAAGAGGAAGGTGAATGAACATGGGACAGGCAAACGTAAAGGAATCATATGAAGAATTCAAGTCCTATGGATACGCGGACGATATTTTGCCAAAGACTTCCGAAAATCGAGATTGGGGCACCTTTAACTACGTAACCGTATGGATGGGCGCTGTGCATAATCTCATGTCGTACATGACGGTAGCCGGATTCTTTGTCCTCGGATTATCCGTTCCGCAAGTCTTGTGGGCAGTCATGATTGCTGCCTTGATTGTTTCGGCGGGCTATGTGTTGAATGGCTATGCGGGAACAAAGTACGGGATTGGCTATTCGATGCTGCTGCGCAGCTCCTTTGGTGTAAAAGGCTCGATCATTCCTGCTATATGTCGCGGGCTTATCGCTGGGGTCGTGTTTTTTGGGACAAAAACAATTATTGGCGCACAATCCTTTAATGTCATTTTTGAGAAAATATTCCCTGGCTATAAGAGTATGGTTCCAGGCTTTGATTTTCTCGGATTAGATTTCCCGACCATGCTTTCTTATGTGATCCTCTGGGTCATTACAGTTGGATTGTTTTTAGGTGGAATGAAAATCCTCAGTCTGTTTAGTAAATGGTCTTCACCGATCATCTATATTTTCATCGTAGGTGCAGCGATTTGGGCGATCAGCGTTGCTGGCGGATTTGGTCCAATCTTTGCTTATGCTCCTGCCAAACCGATGGAGAATTGGCTTGTATTTATCGCATGTGTAAGTGCATTGGTATCGAACTGGGGTGGCCCGATTGTAAATATCGCAGACCTTACGCAAAGGGCAAAACACCCGAAAGCTCCGATGATTGGTCTGCCGCTTGGAATGATTGCATCCTACATCTTGTTTGGAATTACGTGTGTAGGATTGTTGGTTGGGACGCAAATCGCGTTTGGCATCAAAGACTTTAATGTAGTCGTTGCCATTGATCAAATTGGGAATCCTGTTGCCGTCATTATCTTGTTGCTGGCACTGAATATAGGTTCGACGAGCTATGTTGTGTTTGGAAATTTGCTTCCATCTGGACTGCAAATGACAGCGCTTCTTCCGAAAATGTTTACAGTGAAATCAGCAGCTATCTTGACAGCTGTATTGGGGACTGTCATTTTACCTTGGAAGCTGGTTAATGGTACGGCGGCGCTGTATATGTTCTATAGCTTTATCGGCTCCATGTACGGTCCGATTACGGGGATCATGCTAGTCAGTTTCTTCATTGAAAGAAAAAGAAGGCTAGATTTATCTGCGATCTACGTAAAACCGGGTGAAAACGGAGAATACAAAAACGGCTTTAATATGGTGGCATGCGGCGTATTGATCGTCAGCTTCTTGATTACGCTATCCGGCTCTTTCTTGCCCAATGTGCCACTATTGGCAAACATCAGCAAGTCAGCATTCCTTAGCGGGACGATCATATCCGGCGTTTTATATGCGCTGTGCTATAAATGGAACAAACCAAGTACGATCACGCAGAGTGAAACAGCTGCAAAAGCATCTTAACAAAGGGAGAAGTGCCCAGTGGAAAAACTCGTTATTGTTGCTATCGGCGGCAACTCATTAGTTAAGGATAATGGTCGCAACACGATTCAAGACCAATATGAAGCCGTATGTGAAACCGCAGTAAATATAGCAGATATGGTGCAGGAAGGGTACAACGTTGTCGTTACTCACGGCAACGGACCGCAGGTTGGATTTGCTTTGCAACGATGCGAAATCGCCAATGAAGTGTCCGGGATGCCTACGATCCCGCTGGTCAATTGCGTGGCGGATACGCAGGGCGGAATCGGTTACCAAATCCAGCAGGCACTGACCAACGAATTTGCCAAAAGAGGGATCAACAAAAAGGTTGCTAGCGTCATCACACAGGTAGAAGTTAGCAAGGATGATCCGAACTTCCAAAATCCAACGAAGCCAGTCGGCTCCTTCTTCACGCTGGAGCAAGCGAAAGAGATGCGCAAAGAGCATCCAGACTGGGTATTTATCGAGGATTCCGGTCGCGGTTACAGAAGAGTGGTTCCATCCCCTAAGCCAATCGACATCGTGGAAAAAGACGCAATCAAATCGTTGATCGAAGCGGGATATGTGGTAGTCGCTGTTGGCGGCGGTGGTATTCCGGTTGTGAAATCGGGCGAAAATACGTACGATGGGATTGATGCTGTCATCGACAAGGATTTTGCCACCAGCTTGCTGGCTGAACAAATCGATGCACAGACCTTGATCATTACGACAGGTGTTCCGCAGGTATGCATTAACTTCGGCAAGCCGAATCAAAAGGCGCTGGAACGCATCACGGTAGAGGAAACAAAGCAATACGTTCGTGAAGAGCATTTCGCAAAAGGCAGCATGCTGCCAAAAATTGAGGCCAGCCTGAGCTTTTTGGAGAAAAACGGGTCAAGCGTGATCATTACGAACCCGGAGAGTTTAAAGAATGCGATTACGAACAAAGCAGGGACACACATCGTAAAATAAATGCCTCTTAAGGGAGGATGCAAGTCTATGGATTACATGAAGCTGGCAGTGGAAAAAACGCTGGAAGGCATGAACAACAAGCTTGGCGGACCTTTTGGAGCAGCTGTCGTGAAAGGGGACGAAATCATCGCCGTATGCAGCAATCGCATGATGGCAGATATGGACCCGTCCCAGCACGCAGAGATGGTAGCCATTCGTGAAGCCTGCAAGACGCTCGGCACGATGGACCTGACAGGCTGCGAAATTTACGCGACATGCGAGCCTTGCCCGATGTGTGTAGGTGCCATCATTTGGTCTGGCATCAAGGTCGTTCATTACTGCTCGACTGCGGAGGATGCGCATGAGAACGGTTTTTCGGATAAGCATCTTCGCGACTATTTTTCCGGTAAGGATCAGAGCGTTTTGAACATGATCAAGGTCGAAAAGCGTGAGGACTGTGATCAGTTGTTTGCGCACTTTCATCGGCTGAACAAAGACTAAATAGCAGACAAGAAATGGATGTTCGGAGCATGAAAAAAGGGCCTTATATGGGCCCTTTTTCAGCGTATAGGAATTTATAAGTTTGGTGTGTGCGAAAGCCCGTATCCTTTCGATAGGCGGTTATTCGTTCTGAGATAACGGTTGTGACATCTTGAAAGAACAATCACAATGATC
This sequence comes from Brevibacillus sp. RS1.1, assembly GCF_013284365.1. NCBI lineage: Bacteria > Bacillati > Bacillota > Bacilli > Caryophanales > Paenibacillaceae > Brevibacillus > Brevibacillus sp. RS1.1. The sequence continues at coordinate 263,336 of NZ_JABSVA010000007.1, read as the reverse complement.
ATTCTACCGTTTTATAAGGTACCGATGAACCAACAAAGCTGGTGAGAAGAAAAAGCACAGAGCTCGTAGACCTTGACAACGCCTACCCAGTCGGAACTTCCAAAAGGGGACCAGCTTGTCGAACACTTCTTCCTTGAGAAACTTCCGCCCGTAGGGTGGCTTTGGCTCGACGGTCCCCTTTTGGAAATGGAGACGGACACTCAATCCCCCAGCTGGCGTGTCAGAGTCGAAGAGAACTGTGCTTTTTCTTCTCCTCCGCTATGTTGACTCAAACCAAATTTTTTTGTGAGATATGTTTTCTTATCATGTGACAATAATTTCCAAATATCGTCTTATTGTGTGAGCTTCAACGTCAAGAAAAGATGGAGGATACACGTATGACCTCAACCTTTCAAAGGCGTTATCCTGTATTGGCAAGTAGCGCACTCCTAACAGCCACACTGCTCCTGTCACCAGCCTCGGGCACAGTCATGGCAAATCAGACAGGGAACCAACAAGCAGCCGCTCCCCTTCAGGAAAATCAGTTAAGCGAAAAGGCAAAACGAACGGAGCAAAAGCTGCAAATGCTCTTCCCAGCGCTCGATGACACATCAAGACAAATTACCTTGGAAACGAAAGACCAGCCTGTGTACAAAATCCGTTATGAAAAAAATAATGAAATCTTTGCCAGAGCCGATATCCATGCAGAAACCGGGAATCTGCTTACGTTTTATTGGGATAGCAAGGTTCAGGATTTTGAAAATCCTGATGACAAGCTGGCCTATAAGAGTGCCGATACCTTCATGAAGGGTTTGATCGGTGAACTGCGCAGCCTGTACAAGGTAACGCGAGCTCCTGTAGGCGATGTCATCTATAGCCGCTATGTAAATGGCATTGAGGTAGTTGGCGATGAGTTTCGGTTGTCAGTAAACAGTGCGGGACAGGTAACCCACGTTTCGGCAGAAGATAACACGCTGACAAACATCAATCCAGCTGACTTCCTCCCCCCAGCCCAGGCGATGAAGAAAGATCAGCTCAGTCACTTTATCGCACCCAGCCTGCAACTTATGTACACCCATGACGAAAATCAGACCGATCTCGTCTACTCCTCTGTAGACTCCGGTTATATAGACGCAGTAACAGGAGCTAAGCTGCTCACTATTCGGCAATACGGAAACTGGAGGTGGAAACCAATCTCCCTCACGCCTGGTGGAAAGGTATTAAAGGTCACGAATGAGCAGGAGGCAGTGCGGATTTACGAAAGCGAGTTTGGTATGAGCTTGAAGGGTAGTACCTTAAACGGCTTCCATAACGAGATGGAGAGTATCTATTTTTCCCCTGATGAAAAGGAGTTATTAGTTGCGAAGGATGGTGATGTGATCGGATTTACAAGCTATTCGAACGCCCCACCCCAAAAAGGGAAGGCAACATGGTCGGAAAAGCAGGTTCTTGAGAAAGCTGTTCAGTTCATGCAACCATATCTCAAACAGGAAGAAAAGGAGTTCTACTACATATTGAATACTGATGAGGAGAATCCAAATAAATATGAAGTAAAGTTTGTGCCATCTGTTGAGGGACTACCGCTTGTATACGGACGATGCATTGTTATTAGGGTGAATGGATTCACAGGGAAAATCATCGGGTACTTTCAAGTGCTCGACCAAAAGCCCGCCAAGCTCCCGGATAAGAGGAAGGCTATCTCCATAGATGCAGCAGCCAAGGCCCTACTGGCGAAACCCACTGAACTGCGATACATCTACCCATTTATTAATGGTGAGAAGTTAGCCAAACCGGTTCTTGTCTATTCAATTAATGTTAACGATATCAATGCCCTGACAGGTAAGGTCGAAGAGTAGGACTCCAGGATGTTGTCAGGCAGAAACTGGTATGTTAAAATCGTGCTGACAATTAACGATAGGAGATGAAGAGGATAATGTAATCATTCTTGCCACTTTTTTAAAGAATAAAGCAAAATTTGTCTTATTCTTTATTGGCAAGATCGTTACCTTATTCTTTTCACTCAGAAAATATATCCTTTTTTTATACCCTGCAATGGGTTGGATGTGCCGTATTTTTTGAGCTACAAGAAAGGTAACTTTCTTGTAGCTCTTTTTTATTCTGACAAGAGATAAACCATTTCAGGAGGATGAAAGCGATGGAGATTGAGGTTGTAGATGATTATGTGAACCGGTTCTTACTGTGTGAAGCGGTTCACAAAAAAACAAATCGGTTGCCGGAGATTTACCTATTTATCGACAGATGCACGTAGATGAATGACGTATCATAGCGCCAATTGACGGTTGCTTTATATGGTTTCTCCGGCAGTAAGGAGAAGACATGAAACTAACCTCGAAATATGAAACGATTCGGCAAATACTGTCCGAAGGCAAGCAGCCCGAGTATCGGTATGCTCAGATTATGGAAGCCATTTTCAAGCAAAACATCGGCGAATACGAACGGATGACCATCCTACCCAAATTTTTGCGCGACGAGTTGAACCGGGTACTTGGGCCGAACGTTTGCAGTATCGCTCCGGTAAAGGAGCTCACGTCGAAACAGGTTAGCAAGGTGCTGTTTGCGATTCCGGGCGACGAACAGGTCGAGGCCGTACGACTTACTTATGAGCGGGGGTGGAAATCGTATTGTATTTCCACACAGTGCGGCTGCGGATTCAGGTGCAAGTTTTGTGCTACCGGTACCATTGGTCTGAAACGAAATCTGACCGCCGACGAAATTACCGACCAATTGCTGTACTTTCGTTTGAACGGCCACTCTTTAGACAGCATCTCATTCATGGGCATGGGGGAAGCGCTCGCCAACCCTCATATTTTTGAGGCCATGACGATATTGACCGACCCGTATCTCTTCGGTTTAGGACATCGACGAATTACGATTTCCACGATCGGCCTGTTGCCGGGGATCGACAAGCTGACTCGGGAGTTTCCCCAGGTCAATCTAACCTTCTCGCTGCATTCGCCGTTCGACGATCAGCGAAGCGAGCTGATGCCGATCAACGACCGATTCCCAGTCCGCGACGTACTGATGGCATTGGATCGTCACATCAGGGAAACAGGGAGAAAGGTATATATTGCGTATATTCTTCTTCGTGGAGTAAACGACTCGACAGCGCATGCGGAAGCAGTTGCCGAGTTGCTAAGGGGAAGGGGATCTTGGGAACATCTCTACCACGTTAATCTGATTCCATTCAATTCGACCGAAGTTACGCCAGACAGCTATCAGCAATCCGATCCTTCGCGGATTAAAGCGTTTGTTCGGATCTTGAAGTCAAGGGGGATAAGCGTCACGGTCCGAACTCAATTCGGATCGGACATAAACGCGGCATGCGGCCAGTTATACCGTTCTGAATAATGTGGTATATTGGATCATAATGGAATTGGTAAGTGGTGAAGGGGGGACATGCCATGGAGAAACGCTGCGTATTGTTGATGGGGGCTAGCGGCTACTTGGGAAGTCAAATCTATCAGGAGCTTTTGCGGGATAATGCCATTGATCTGATAGGTACATGCTTTTCTGCACAAGCTGACCATCAATTGCTTCGGGTCGACGTGACTGACACCCCTTCTTTTTCAGCGATACTGCAAGAGTTTTCACCGCATGTTGTCATTTGGGCGTTGATGAGTGCAACAGATGAACAAGAGCTAATAGAAAAAGGCTTGGATGTTCTGCTTTCTCAGTTACCGGAAGAGAGCAAATTGATCTTCATCTCCACAGACGGAGTCTTCGGAAGAGGTACTGGCTATTATCGGGAAGAAGATCAGCCCGAGCCATTAGATGAGAGAAATCCGTTAGCTGCTTATTCAAATGCCAAAATACGTGGGGAAGCTACAATTCGCCAGCGGCATCCCAATCATGTCATCGTGCGAGTGGGTCCGATCTATGGTCGCAATGCGGTTGGGCAATGGGATAAACGCGTCGCTTCGATGTGTGCAGATCTGGAAGCTGGGAGAGAAATAAGCCGGTCAGGTAATTTGTACAAGTCGTTTGTCCATGTGGAAGACGTGGGGAATGCCATCCACGAATTGCTGCATGGTTCTTACCTTGGAACCCTACATCTAGGCCCAGCAGAGAAAGAGAGTTATTATTCTTTTTACAAAAAGATGGCTCTAGCATTAGGGTTGAATGCTGATGGTGTAAAAGAAACCTTGTTAACAGAAACGGAGGCGCTGGAAAGAGTGATTCCGTTGGATACTTCGTTGCGGACGAAAAAGGCGCAAGAACTGCTACTGACCCGTTTTCGTCAGGTGGGATGGGAAAGCGCAAATAGCAACGCTAACGACAAAGGAGAGTAGAGAACAATGAAAACAATCGGATTAATTGGCGGCATGAGTTGGGAGTCCTCCTTGGTCTACTACCGTTTGATCAATGAAACCGTCAAGGAGCGGATGGGCGGTTTGCATTCGGCAAAAAGCATCCTGTATTCCGTTGATTTTGCCGAGATCGAAGAAATGCAACGAGAAGGACGATGGGAAGAAGCCGGCGAGCGGATGGCGCTTGCGGCGAAAAGCCTCGAAGCGGCAGGAGCCGACCTGATCGTTCTTTGTACAAATACGATGCACAAGCTGGCGTATGCCATCGAGGAAGCGACCAGCTTGCCTTTTCTTCATATCGCGGATGCGACAGCGCAAGCGATCACGAACCACGGACATAAACGAGTGGCACTGCTTGCGACGCGATTTACGATGGAGCAGGATTTCTATACAGGGCGTCTGCGTGATGTTCATGGATTAGAGGTATTGCTACCGGATGAACAAGAGCGAGCACTCGTCCATGAGATTATTTACAAGGAGCTGTGTGTCGGGATCATTCGCGAAGAATCTAAGCGTACATACCAGGCGATTATTGAGCGACTGGTCAAGGAAGGCGCCGAGGCAGTCATCCTCGGTTGCACGGAAATCGGTCTATTGATCACAGCCCAAGATTGCATGGTTCCGGTCTTTGATACGACTGCGATACATGCAGAGGCGGCTGTGGAGGCTGCTTTGCGGTAGATCAAAGGCAAAAAATAAAAGACTGAGTACATTCCATTTGCTACTGGAATGGATGACTCAGTCTTTTTTTGTGCAAACGTATTTTATGAAACCAAAAAAACACAACCAAAAACACATAAAAACAATCAATTTACGTTGCGTTCATATCCGCTTAATATTTTCCCCGTAAGATTGGTGTCGTAGGAACCAAGAAATGAACATTCCGCAAAGAGGAGAGGTTCTCATGAAGAAATGGCATTATCCTTTACTTGCTTCCGTTCTATCAATCGCGTTTTTAGCAGGATGTGGACAAGCACCAGGGTCACAACCAAACACACAAACCTCCACAAAGGAAAGTACAAACGCCTCAGGTGAGATTACAGTGTATACGGCGCTGGAGGATGACCAGATCAAAACGTATTTGGAATCCTTCAAAGCGAAATATCCAGATGTAAAGGTCAATATCGTCCGCGATTCTACAGGGATCATCACAGCAAAGCTGCTGGCGGAAAAAGATAATCCACAAGCAGACGTCGTATGGGGAACAGCAGCGACAAGCCTGCTTGTACTCGAACAGCAAGGCATGCTCGAAAGCTATTCGCCGAAAGGTATCGAGAAGGTATCCCCGGAGTTTAAGGATTCCAAGGAACCTGCTAGCTGGGTAGGAATCGATGCATGGGAGACTGCGATCGCGGTCAATACGAAGGAATTGGAAAAACGCAATTTGCCAATCCCGCGTTCATACGAAGACCTGATCAAACCGGAGTACAAAGGGCTGATCGTGATGCCGAATCCAGCATCTTCTGGAACTGGGCTTCTCACCGTCAACGGAATCATGCAATTAAAAGGAGAGAAAGAAGGCTGGGCGTATCTCGACAAGCTGCATGAAAACATGGCGATCTACACGCATTCCGGCTCGAAGCCAGCGAAAATGGCCGCATCGGGAGAGTATCCAATCGGTATTTCCTTTGGCTACCGTTCGATTACTGAGAAGAAAAAAGGCGCACCAGTGGAAGTCGTCTTTCCAACAGAAGGCTCCGGCTGGGATGTAGAGGCGAATGCCTTGATGAAAAAGAGTCAAATCAAGCCAGAATCCAAGCTGTTCTTGGATTGGGCTATCTCGGATGAAGTCATGAAAGCTTATAATCAGAACTTCGCCATCGTCAGTGTCAAGCAAGAAGGCGCGACACTCCCGGAAGGCTACGCAGTAGATCCGATCAAGCAATTAATCAAGCTCGACCTGAATCAAGCCGCAAAAAATCGCGACAACGTCTTGGCGGAGTGGGAAAAACGATACGCGACCAAGAGTGAACCCAAGTAAGCAGCGAGGAGAACAGCATGACACAATCCTATCTATCCATTCAAGGGGTCAGTAAACGCTTTGGTTTGTTTGCCGCATTGGAGCACATTTCCATCGAAATTGACAAGAATGAATTTGTTTGTCTGCTCGGTCCCAGTGGCTGCGGTAAAACAACATTACTGAGAATGCTGGCTGGATTGGAACAGCCGACAACAGGCAAGATGATTCTGGGAGGCAGGGAGATTACTTCTCTGCCTCCTGCAAAACGAAACATTGCGATGATGTTCCAGTCGTACGCCTTGTTTCCCAATTTGACGGCTGCCGAAAACATTGCTTTTGGCCTGCAAGAAAAGAAGCTAGGGAAAAAAGAGATCGCAGCCAAAGTAGAAGAGGCGCTAGACATGGTTGATTTGTCTCATGCCGCCGCCAAATATCCCAGCCAGCTCTCAGGCGGTCAACAGCAGCGAATTGCCTTGGCGCGAGCGATTGCACTATCGCCGGATATCTTGCTTTTAGATGAACCACTATCCGCATTGGATGCAAAGGTAAGACAAAAGCTGCGCCGGGAGATTCGGCGTTTGCATGAGCAGTACGGCATGACAACAGTGATGGTTACCCATGATCAGGATGAGGCATTGACCATGGCAGACAAGATCGTCGTCATGGATCACGGCGAGGTCGTTCAGGTAGGTACACCCGAGGAGATCTATAACAGACCAGCGACTCCGTTTGTTGCTGATTTTATCGGAGCGATCAACTTTTTTGAGTACAGTCGCTTTGAAAATGCGCAATCTGATCCGAATCGCTTACTTGCGATCAGACCGGAGCATGTGCGGCTTTTGCAGCAAGAATCCGAATGCACCATGCCTGCGACTATTTCCGAAATAGAATTTCGCGGTGCTTTTTACCGAATCTTTCTGGAGTGGCAAGAGGAAGGTCAGATAAAAAAAGAGCTTCTGACAATCGATTTAATAGCGGCCGAGGCACAAAGACTTGGAATTGCCCGAGGCAAAAAGATGTGGCTGGAGTTTCCGCTAGAGAATTTGCTGACATTTGAGCATGCGCCAACCATAGAGGAACAGGAGTGAGCAGCATGAAGGAAATGACATCGATCTTCGATGGAAAAGCCCTGCAAAAGTGGCTCATCGGCCTTGTCGTTCTTGGATTGTCAGCGAGTGTCCTGTTGCCACTTGGCCAGCTGTTTTCCAAAGCATTCTATAACAAGAACAGTCAGTTCATCGGCCTGGACAATTTCGTTACGTACTTTTCCACCCCAGCACTGGCAGGGTCGCTGAATAACACCTTGTATATTTCTGGGATGACCACGCTGATTGCAGTCACACTCGCTTTTTTATTCGCGTATGCCTTGACGCGCAGCGGGATTCGCGGAAAACGAGTCTTTCGGGCGATCGCGCTGCTGCCACTGTTTGCGCCCACGATGATGCACGGAATCGCCCTGACCTACCTTTTTGGGAATCAAGGGCTGGTGACGACAGGGATCTTTGGATTGCTCCCGTTTCAATGGGACATCGATCTGTACGGACCAGTGGGGGTTATTTTGGCGGAGATCGTCTATGTTTTCCCACAAGCGTATTTGATTCTCGCTGTTTCCCTAGCTTTTGCCGACTATCAATTGTACGAAGCGGCGGATACGCTCGGAGCGAACCATTTGCGCAAGTTTTTTGTAGTGACGATTCCCAGTGTGAAATACGGTATCGTCAGCGCCTGCTTTGTCTGTTTTACTCTCTCGTTTACTGACTTCGGAGCACCAAAGGTTGTCGGCGGACAGTTTTCCGTACTGGCAACAGACGTCTACAAGCAGGTCATCGGTCAGCAAAATATGACGATGGGCGCAACGGTTGGGCTGCTATTGATCATTCCTGCGCTCGTAGCGTTTGTCGTGGACCGGATTGTTGAGCGAAAGCAGCATGCGGCTGTAACAGCCAAGTCCAAACCGTATCGAATTAAGGAAAATCGTTTGCGCGACACGTTTTACTTCATTCTTTGTTTGAGCGTCAGCGGATTTTTGCTGCTTCTCATGGCTGCGGTGGTACTAGCTTCTTTCATCAAAGTATGGCCGTACAATCTGACTTTCGGCTTGGATCATTATGACTTTTCCAACGTAGCTGGGGAAGGGATCGAGCCACTGTGGAACAGCATTCTCGTCGCCTTGCTGACGGCAGTGATCGGGACGGCGGTGACGTTTATTACGGCCTACACCATAGAAAAGTCCCAAGTGTGGAAGGGGCTTCGCCAAGCTGGATACTTCCTGTCGATTCTCCCGCTGGCATTGCCGGGGATGGTCATTGGGCTAGCGTACATTTTCTTCTTCAATAATCCGGCGAATCCATTTCACGGTATGTACGGAACGATCTGGATTTTGATTTTGGCGAACGTTATTCATTTTTTCGCAGTTGGTTTTATTACAGCAACGAGCGCATTGAAAAAGCTCGATCCCGAGTTCGAGCAGGCGGCAGAATCCATGGGGATCCCGCAGACAAAGCTATTGTGGCGCGTCACGATTCCCGTCTGTATGCCGGCAATTGTCGAGATGGCGGTGTACTTTTTCATCAACTCGATGGTGACGATCTCGGCGGTTGTTTTTCTGTACGCAGCCGATTTCAAATTGGCATCTGTCTCCATCGTGAACATGGATGACGCCGGGGATGTGGCTCCGGCAGCAGCGATGTCGGTATTGATTGTCTTCCTCAATATCCTCGCACGTGCTGGTGCAGAATGGATCGCATCCAAACTTCGCAAGCGGACAACAGGGTCCTATCAAGAGAAAGGTCAGGTGGCATAAAGCATGAAAGCAGTAGTATTTGATTGGGCAGGAACGATGGTAGATTACGGATGTTTCGCTCCTTTAGCTGTCTTTTTACAGGTGTTCAAAAAACGGGGGATCGAGCTGACAGCAGCAGAAGCACGCGAACCGATGGGGATGCTCAAACGCGATCATATCCAGGCGCTTTGCAAAATGGAGCGGGTAGCAGCGCTATGGCAAGAGCGTTACGGTCGACTTCCGAATGAAGCGGATGTGGACGAATTGTACGCTGACTTCGAACCGATGCTGATGGCTACGCTGCACGAGTATGCCACTCCTGTTCCGGGAGCAATTGAATTGGTAGGACGTCTGCGTGAGCAGGGCTTCACAATCGGCTCGACCACAGGCTACACAAGAGAAATGATGAATGTGGTAGCAGCATCGGCTAAACAACAGGGCTACGAGCCGGACGTACTGATCACCCCAAGTGAAGTGCCTGCTGGACGTCCATATCCATGGATGTGCTATCAAAATGCGATCCTGCTGGACGTATATCCAATGAACGAGATGGTCAAGGTCGGTGATACAACGAGCGATATGAAAGAAGGCAGAAACGCCGGAATGTGGACCGTTGGCGTTCTGAAGGGTGGAAGCGAGCTCGGTCTGTCCTTGGAGGAAGTGACGAGCATGCCACAGGAAGAGCTGGGTAAAAGGCTGGCTATCGCAACAGAACGGCTGATGGCAGCGGGTGCGCACTACGTGATCGAGGAGATCGGATGCTTGGATGAGGTGCTGAAAAAGATCGAGATGCGTCATGCAGAAGGAGAGAGACCATGAATCAGACAAGACCAACCGATAATCCGTACTTGTTGCTCACACCTGGACCATTGACCACTTCCCCAACCGTCCGCGAGGCGATGCTGCGGGACTGGTGCACGTGGGATCGCGATTACAATGAACTGGTACAGGCAATCCGCCAAAAGCTCGTCCGATTGGCAACTACGCAGGTAGAGGATTATACGAGCGTTTTGATTCAAGGCAGCGGGTCCTTTTGTGTGGAAGCGGTGGTGAGCAGTGCGATTCCCGCAGACGGCAAGCTGCTCGTCCTGACGAATGGTGCATACGGGGATCGGATCGTGGAAATGGCACAAATTCATGGAATCCCGGCGGAGGTCATTAATTTTGGCGAAGTGACAAAAGCCGATGCAGAGGTATTGGAGCAGAAACTAGCGGCGGATGCAACGATCACGCATGTGGCTGTCGTGCATTCAGAAACGACTACGGGCATGCTCAATCCCATCAAAGAAATCGGTGAAGTCGTCAAGAAATACGGAAAAGTCTATATCGTAGATGCGATGAGCAGCTTCGGTGGCATTCCAATGGATGCAGCAGAGCTCTCGATTGACTTCTTGATCTCAAGCGCGAACAAATGCATCCAAGGCGTGCCTGGCTTCGGCTTTGTCATTGCCAAAACGTCGGCGCTCATCAAATGCAATGGGATCGCCCGTACATTGTCCCTCGATTTGTACAGCCAGTGGAAGACGATGGAGGAGCAAAACGGAAAGTGGCGCTATACTTCTCCGACTCATGTCGTGCGAGCCTTTTACCAAGCACTGATAGAGCTTGAGGCAGAGGGCGGAGTGGAAAAACGGTACGAGCGTTATCAGCGAAATCAGCAGCTACTCGCAGAAGGCATGGAGCGCATCGGTTTTCGCATCCTGTTGCCAAAAGAATCGCAATCGCCCTTCATCACTTCCTTTTATTATCCCGAAAGTGAGGCATTCACCTTCGCAAAGCTGTATGAACGTTTGAAGCAGGCAGGCTTCGTCATCTATCCGGGTAAAATCTCGCAAGCGGACACGTTTCGGATTGGCAATATCGGAGAGGTTTATCCAGAGGATATCGAGAGATTAATCACCGCAATGGAAAACAATCGTTTCTGGCTGGAGTAAATAACAGGAGGCTATCGTGATGAAGGTGTTTTGCTTGGGTGGAGCGGGAAATATTTGTCGAGAAGCCGTGCTCGATCTCGTGATGCATTCAGATTTTGAGCAGATCACGATCGGCGATTTTCATGAAGAGGAAGGTCGCAAGGTAGTCGAGTGGCTGAACGATCCACGCGTAGATTTTGTTCCGGTAAATGTATGCGATCATGCGGATACGGTCCAAAAAATGCGCGGTTACGACATCGTTATGGACGGAACCACGATCACACTGAACGGTCTGTCTACTGCTGCGATTGCGGAGGCTGGCTGCCATGGCATCAATTTGAACGGTTTTGGGGAAGAAAACGCATCAGACGCGATCTTCCGCGATCATGGGAAGACCTGCCTGCCAGGTTTTGGCATGACACCTGGACTGACCCAAATGATGGCGATGCATGCAGCAAACCAGCTCGATGAAGTCGACGAAGTCCGCGTCAGCCACGGTTCCTTTCGTCCGATTGCCTTTTCCAAATCGATCACAGAGACGACGACCTATGAGTATGATCCAGACTTGCCAGGGCGCGTCGTCTATGAAAATGGGGAATTTATTCAAGTCCCGCCATTTGCTCGCCCACGCGAAATAAAGCTTCCCGAGCCGTATGGAAAAACAATTCAGTACATCATTCCTCATGCAGAAACGAAGACGCTGGCACAGGCTTTATCTCCAAAAGGGGTAAAGCTGATCGAGGTGCGCGGAACATGGCCGAAGCAAAACATGGAGCTGGTCAAAGCCCTCTATGATTATGGCTTTTTACGCAACGACCTCATCACAGTAGGGGAAACAAAGGTGGGAATCCTTGATTGTATCTCCCAATACCTCTACAATTCTAGGGAGGGAAAAGAGACGGAATTATACGGGTATTCGCTTCATGTCGAGGTAACAGGTACCAAGGACGGTCGCAAAGTAGGACACGTCCTGTACCATACACATCCGGCATCTGACGGCTCTGTAGCTGACTGGGCTGGGCTGCGCGCCTATACCCGCAACGTAGGAATCCCGCTGGCGATTGCGACTGAGCAGATCGCAAAAGGAAACGTAAAAGCTACTGGTGTCATCACACCAGAAGAAGCATTTGATCCGGCTGTGATTTTTCACGAGCTGGCAAAACGTCAGATTTACATCCATGGAGAGAAAATCGAAATGACGTAAAGTACGATAGAGGGGGACATTCGTCGTGTCGTTGTTCGGGGAAGAGCGTAAGCAAATCATTTTGCAGTTGATCAATTCCAATGGCAAGGTGCGGACCAATGAACTGGTAAAAAAGCTGCAAGTCTCGTCTGAGTCGATCCGCAGGTATTTGGAAGAGCTGGAAGCGGAGAAAAAGCTGAAGCGGGTTTATGGCGGGGCAGTAAAGCTGACAGTGGAGCGCTTTGAGCCTTCTCATATTGCTCGAGAAGTCTTGCGAGCGGAAGAAAAGAAACGGATTGGACGGTTGGCAGCAGACTTGGTGCAAGACAGCGATACCATTGTCATCGATGAAGGAACAACGACTCTGAAAATGATCAACTTTCTCGTGACGAAAAAAGATTTGACGATCCTCACTAGCTCGATCACGGCGCTGAATCGATTAATCGAGTACCAAAACAATGGAATGCTTGCGGCAGACATTTACTTTCTGGGTGGGAAAGTGAGTGCCAAGCATCATCGGGTCAGCGGGACCTATGCAGAGAAGATGATGAGACAATTTTATGTAGACAAGGCGTTTATCGCGGCAGACGGCATCTTGCTCCATAAAGGCTTGACCTGCTATGAGCCGGATCGAACGGAACTCGCCCGTTGTTTCATCGAAAATGCTAATGAAAGCATTGTGCTAGCGGACCACTCCAAGATAGGGGTCAGCACATTGTGCAAGATCGCAGACTTGGGAGAGGTCGATATCGTGATCAGCGATATGGCAGCACCAGCAGAATGGAATAAAGAACTCCAAGCAAAAAATGTAGCATGGATGGTAGCAGAGGAGTAGTAGCAAACAGGCCAGTGTTCCCCACGACAGGGAAGCTGGCTTGTTTGCTTTAAGAAGAATGCTGTAACCAAAAAGGCAGCATATGCAGCAATCTCTCTCTGGTAAGGGCAGCGCCGCCATTCCATTTTTGCGCTTCTACAAAATAGACAAAGCCGTGTTGAACGGCAGGCAGACTGTTCCACCTATCACTTTGCATGAATGCGGCAGTAGCCTGACGCGATTCGGGTTCTTCGGACAGTAGCATAAAGATTCGATCGCCTGCGTACAGGTGGATGTCCTTCTCTTGAATTTCGATAAAGCCGTAGCCCGCTTGCAGTACTTCTTGAATTTTATCCACAGGAGTAAAACCGCTCGGATGGTAGAGGGCGGAGGAAAGTCCTGAAGTGCCCATTACGAACAGACGCCCGCCATGCTCATGGATAAAGACGGAGGCAGTCTCACCAGGCACAATCTCGGAGCGGAGCTGATTCCACATAGTGGCAGCGTTCATGTGGTATTTCCTGAGCCATTCTTGCGCCTCGTCCTTTTTCCCCAGCCATTCTCCGAGTGTATGCAATCGTTCCTCCAGCGAAGCAAATGAATTAAACGTGAGCGTGGGGGCAATCCGGCTCATCTGCTTGTATTTGTCTTCTTCTGCGTTCGCGAAAATGATCAGATCTGGCTTCAATGTCGTCAAATGGTCATAATCAACGGGAAAGGCGATATCCTGCACGCGTTTTACTCTGTCTCGATAGATCGTTCGTTCCATCCAGGTAAAATTCCCGCCGACGATGTTTTCCACATGGAGCGCGAGCAAATCATTAAACGTCTCCCCAATATAAATAATGCGTTGTGGCTGAAGGGGGATCTCTACCTCATGCCCTGTCCAGTCCCGCACGAGCTCCATGCGTTGAGTCAGCCTGGAATATTGCCTTGGCGTGTAACCGGTCGTTTTTCGAAAGCGACGATTGAAATAATACTCATCCGTGAAGCCGACCTGCGAGGCGATGTCCCGCAATGAATCGGTTGAGCTTTTCAGCAGCTTTTTCGCTTGATAAATACGCAGCGCTGTCAAATATTCCAAAGGCTTTTTACCCGTCAACTGGCGAAAGAGCAGCGTGTACTGCCACGACGGCACATTGGCCAGTTGTGCCAACTGCTTGACCGTCATGTTCTCTTGATAATTTTGCTGGATATAACGAATGCTGTTCTCCACCTCTTTGCTCTTGTTGGGCATATGGGTAGAAGATAAATTTTGCTCTAGCAAAAATCCGAGCAGCTTCTGGAACCGCAATTGCTGCCAAAAGCTGTCCAATTCAGAAGAAGTGGAACTGCTCAAGAGCAAAGCATCACATAAGCGCAAGAGCTGAGCAGAAGGGTGAGCGGACAGCTCGATACGGCCATCAAGCAGTTCGTATGGGTACGGTAGGGGCTTATTGTCTGCATCGAACAAGATGACGGTAAATGAGATTTGATAGCACTCAATTGCGCTGTCGTACAAGGATTCGATAGCAAAAGGAGTAGACGGTGAAAGCAAGAAACACTTTCCTGCCAAAGGTCTAAACGTTTGGTCGTGAATACGGAGGCTACCGTACCCTTTTTTGAAAAAGAGTAGGGTATGGAAAGGAGTGGGTGAAGGATTAGCCGACCTCTCTACTTTACACAACTGAAAATGAAGGGAACCGAGCGGAGGATGAGGTGATATAGAGTGAAGCATCGGTTTTTTCCTCCTTTTTTGTGAGAATCATTATCATTCTATCATTCGTCTACAAAAGAAAGAAGCTTTTCAACAATGATTGAAAAGCTTCTTGTGTTCGATTCAGGCGGACATGATAGATTATTTGGCTAGGATTTCAGGAATTTTTTGCAGGAGCCACTCTCTTGTTGTTGCATCACTGCTAGATTTTTCGATGTCGATAAAGTAGACGTACCCGTTTTTCACAGCAGGGAGGTCTTTCCAGACGCGTGATTTTAGCAACTCCTGCGTAGATTTCTCAGCTTCCTCGCTCGGCGTATTCAGAATAAAGATACGATCTCCCGCTATTTCGGGCAAACGTTCCACGGAAATGAGCTCAAATCCTTTTTGTGCATCGAGTACTCCCTGAATGGGCGCGGTGGGCTTGAATCCGTTTGTATCGTAAAGGACTTGGGAAAGCCCTGTTCTTGCCATGACAAACAGCCGATCCCCCGGATAATAGGTAAAGACAGAGGCGGTTTCCCCTTCTTTCATGCTGCCAGACTCCTTCAGCTTCTTCCACATTTCCTCCGATTGGCGCTTGTAATCGGCAAGCCATTTCGTAGCTTCCTCCGGCTTCCCAAGAATATCACCGAGCTGGGTCATCCGCTCTTCCAATGGCGCGAATGTATCAAAAATGACGGTAGGGGCGATTTTGGCTAGCTGTTCATATTCTTTTTCTTCGGTATTTGCATAGATGATCAGGTCGGGCTGTAATTCCAGGACCTTTTCGAGATTAATGGGAAAACCGACATTCTCGACATCGTGCAGTTGGTCTTCAAAGATTTGATTGGTGTACCCGAATCCCCCAATTGGCTTCACGCCCAACGCGAGCATATCGCCAAAGGTCTCACCGGAATAGATGATTCGTGCAGGGGAGACCGGGATGGTGCTTGCATGCCCGAGATAATCCGTATATGGGCGCGTCTGGCTTTTCTGACTTGCCTCGCTGCTCGCTGTGCTCGTTGCTTGCGAAGCAGATGGACTGCATCCGATGAGCAAGCTGCCAGCCAGTACGAAGATTCCTAGCGTTCCGCTTATGTTGCGCATGTGTTTCATTTCCGCTTTCCTCCAGTAGTCGTTTGAATCTGTTTGCTATCAATGATAATCATTATCAGATGTATCTTACCAACTCAATGGACAAACGTCAGATAAGCATCATTGATTTTGTACAAAGGGAAGGATTTCACACGAAAAGTTGTGGAGTTTGGACAAAAAATAATGGAGAAAATGCATTGTCATACAGAGAGGAAACACATATGATCAGGATGCGAAAAGATGAGAATGAAAATCAATTGAATAATCATCAACAGTTGTGAGAGAGGGTAGAAAGATGGTCAGAACGGTTCGGAAAGCAGGATTGGCATGGATGGCATTATTATTGATCATGATGCTCGTGTTAACTGCGTGTGCAGAAAAAGCAGCGGAGCCAACATCCACTGAGCAGAAAGCATCGACAGAGAACACCGCTGCGAAAACGAAAGTGGTGAAGGACGCCTATGGTGATGTGGAAATTCCGGTAAAGCCAGAGCGGGTAGCGGCAATTTATCAGGAGGACTTTTTGAAAGCACTGGGTGTGACCCCGGTTATCCAGTGGTATCACCCGGCGTGGGGCAAACAGGATTACCTCGGTCTGGACGTGCCGCTTTTTGATATTACAGGAAGTATGGAAGCGTTACTTGCAGTCAATCCGGATATCATCATTGTGGATGGCTATGCTGATCCCAAGAAATACGAGGAATTCAGCAAGGTAGCCCCTACATACAAGCTGCCCGATGAGCTCCGTAACGATACGATTGGCAGACTCAAGAAAATCGCCGAGGTGTTAGGCGTTCCAGAAAAAGCAGACGTAGCGATCCAAAAGTACAATGAGAAAATTGCGGATACCAAGGCAAAGCTGGAAAAGGCAATTGGCAATGAAACAGTGGCTGTCATTCGTTTGAACGTGGGAAATAAGCCGAATTTAGCCCTCTTCGGAGATGGCAATGTTTACACAGGCATGCTGTATAAGGAGTTGGGCCTTACACCGTATGCGCCTGCCAAAAATCAGGAAACCCACGTGGTATTATCTGAAGAAGCCATCCCGGCTATCGATGCGGACCATATTATTGTGTTCCCGTCGAACGGTACGTGGACTTCCGAAGAAAACAAGGATGCGCTCAAGATTTTGGAGAGCCCCATCTGGAAATCCGTTCCTGCTGTGAAAAATGGTCATGTCTACCCAATGGAGCGGACACATTGGCAATCTGGTGCCATGCTGGCCAATATGAAGAAGGCAGACGATTTGGTCAAAGCGTTTGTAAAGTAATCGAGTTTACTAGAGAAAGCGCGTCATATCGGTTGATGCGCTTTCTTTTTTTATTGGTGGAGCTTGTCGTCGGGGTGTTAACTCATTATAATAAAAATGATAATCATTCTCACGATAAGGATGAGGGAGATGAATAACGAAGCATCCGGGGCCAAGCTATCTCCACCATCATTCTTTGCCATGACGGCCATCCAAAAGGTCAATGTGGAAAGATGGCAGGACTATCTAGAGCCGGAAGACTACATGATGATTATAGCAACAGATGGAGAAGGGTTCTTGGAAATCGAATCGTCGACATATCGGTTCACTCGGGAGCGGTGCTGGATTGCAGCACCGCGTCAGAACGTTCGGATCAGTTGCACGGGTCACGTTCTCGACTACTATTCTTTTACTTTTCGTGTCGTCCACACGAGAGCTCCGATGGAGGAACAAGCTTCCGAGGCTTTTTTCTGTATGGGGGAGTTGACTTGCACGCCTTTTTCACGTGTCGTTGAATTGATTGCGGAGATTTACAAGCATCGCGAGGCCACGGAGGCGCTGCAACGATTTTATAATCACGTGCGGTTTGAGGAATTGCTATGTGTTTTGGCCCAGCAAAATGTACCAGGCAGAACAAGGTTGGACCCGAGGAGAGCAGTTGAACGTTCGATTGAATATGTAGAAAAACACTTTCAAGAGCCGCTGACCGTAGACCAGCTAGCACAGGAAGCGAATGTTCCACGTTGGCGATATACGCAGCTCTTCAAGGAAATGACGGGAGAAATACCACTCGATTACATGAATCAGCTGCGGATCAATCGGGCGAAGCAACTCCTGCTCATGACAGGTGATCGGATCAACGAGATTGCCCAAAACGTCGGATTCAACAGCGAGTATTATTTCAGTCGTCGTTTTAAACAGCGGGTAGGGCTCGCGCCAGGAAAATATCGCAACATTCATCGGGATGATTTACGAGTCGTCTCTCTTTATATGGAGGATTATTTGCTGGCTCTTGGCATTCGACCCGTTGTTCAATGGGCGCATACATATTGGGGACAGCAGGACTACTTGGGCCTGCATGATGTACCGACGTACGATGTGCTGACAGATGACGTGCAGCTCTTGTCCAGTCAAGCCCCAGATGTCATTATGCTTCGGGAGTGTACAGGCTGGAAGGCGGATGTGTATGCCCAATGTGCCCGGATTGCCCTAACATGCGTGATTCGGCAGTTCGGACCGGAGTGGCGAAAAACATTGCACACCCTCGGTGATCGGTTGGGCCGAAGTGAATTGGCGGAGCGTTCAATCGAGCAGTATGAACAAAAAGTAAGAGCTGCCAAAAATGTAATGGCACGCAGTCTCAAAGGGCAGAAGGTAGCCTTCTTGCGCATCTCGGCCGATCAAATCCTCGTGGAGAAAAATTACACATCGCAGGTGTTGTTTCAAGATTTGGAAATGGAGCCGGCCCTACTAGTAAAAAAACAATTCGCCAAGCAGGTGAGAGAAGGGGTATCGTGGGAAGAACTTTCTACGCTGGATGCTGATCATATTTTTTTCGCCTTTGACAGATGGCATCAGGGAGAAACAGGTGCCGAACAGCTACAGCTCAACCATCCCGTGTGGCAATCGCTTCCTGCTGTCCAAAGCAAGCGGGCGTACCAGGTGGATTTCATGACCTGGATGAATCACGGTGTAATCGCCAACGGAAAAAAGGTCGACGATGTCCGAAAAGTATTAGCGTAAATCTACAAAGAAAAGCACGCAATTGTCCATTGACACTGTTTTCATGCTTCGCCTAAAATTCATATATGATAATAAGAATCAATATCACCAACAACTCAGCTCCAAACTAACGAAAAAAGGTGGCACGTATGAGTCAACACGCACATTCCCTGAATGAGGGGAATAACGGAAAGCCGGTCGCGTTTCGCTCTCGCCCTTGGGCAGCGACGCTCATTTTGACCGGCGGGGTTTTCGCATTAATACTGGGGATGTTTTTGTCTGTGTCATTCGGAGCAGCCGACATCCACTTTGCTGTCGTATGGGAAGCTATTTTTCAATTTAATCCTGCTATTACCCAACATCAAATTATTCAGGAGATTCGATTGCCGCGATTACTCGGCGGTGCAATGGTTGGGGCTAGCCTCGCTGTTGCAGGTGCCATCATGCAAGGGATGACACGCAATCCGTTGGCAGATTCGGGATTGCTCGGTCTGAACGCAGGTGCCGGATTTGTTTTGGCACTTTGCTTCGCTTTTTTCCCGGGTCTGCCGTTCATGTATCTGATTCTCTACAGCTTTTTGGGTGCTGGCGTAGGGGCAGGTATGGTCTACGGGATCGGTTCATTGGCAAAAGGCGGCTTGACTCCGGTGCGCCTCGTTTTGGCAGGTGCCGCATTGACCGCCCTATTGTCTGCGTTAAGCGAAGGGATTGCGCTTTACTTTAAAATCGGACAGGATTTGGCCTTCTGGTATGCAGGCGGTGTGGCGGGAACCAAATGGTTTCAGCTTGAAGTCATGTTTCCGTGGATTGTCGCAGCTCTTATTGGGGCGATGATGTTGTCGCGTTCCATCACGATGCTCAGTCTTGGAGAAGATGTGGCAAAAGGATTGGGGCAGCGCACGGCATTAGTCAAACTGGCAGGCATGATCATCGTCCTGATTTTGGCAGGATCTGCGGTCGCTGTTGTTGGCGCTGTAGGCTTTGTTGGATTGATCGTTCCACATATGACCCGCTTTTTGGTTGGGGTCGATTACCGTTGGATCATTCCTTGCTCAGCCATTTTGGGCAGCTTGCTCGTCGTATTCGCCGATTTGGCCGCAAGAATGGTAAATCCCCCGTATGAGACACCGTTAGGGGCACTTATTGCACTAATCGGTGTACCGTTCTTCCTTTACTTGGCGCGTAAAGAAAGAAGGGAGATGTAATGATGCAGCAGATGGTTTCCCATTACCAAACCCGCAAAAGAAATAGAGCCTTTGCGGTTATGACGATACTCGCTATCCTCATTTTCATCGCGTTTATCATCAGTATGAACACAGGCTACATAAGGTTGTCACCAAGCGATCTTCTGATGACGCTAATCGGTTCTGGAACAGACAAACAAAGTCTGATCTTGTTTGAATTCCGCTTGCCGCGGATTGTCATTTCCCTCCTGATTGGGGCAGGACTTGCCGTATCCGGTTGTATTATTCAAGGAATTTCCCGCAACGCGTTGGCTGAACCTGGTATTTTAGGGATCAATGCTGGTGCTGGCTTGATGGTGATGCTGTTCATTTCGTTTTATCCTTCAACGTCTGCGGCACCTGTTTTTTTGTTGCCAGTGTTGGCGTTGCTTGGGGCCAGCGTGACAGCAGCGCTGATCTTCGTATTGTCTTATAAAAGACACAAGGGATTGTCTCCGACCCGTATCATATTGACGGGGATTGCCGTGGCGGCTGGGATGAGTGCCGCGATGATCGTCTTGACGCTGAAGCTGAGCCCGGACAAGTACCAGTTCGTGGCGACTTGGCTCGCAGGTAGTATCTGGGGGACCAACTGGAAGTTCGTTCTTTCGCTCTTGCCCTGGATCGCCATTTTAATTCCCTATGTTTTTTACAAAGCACGCGTCATGAACGTGCTCAATTTGGGAGAAGAGTTGGCGAAAGGCTTGGGTGCACCGGTTGCCAAAGAGCAATTGAAGCTGCTGGCTGCTGCTGTCGGGCTTGCCGCTTCCTGCGTAGCAGTGAGTGGAGGCATCGGTTTTGTCGGGCTGATCGGTCCGCATTTGGCTCGAAGACTAGTGGGGCCAAAACATGAGATGCTTTTGCCTACATCTGCGCTGGCGGGTGCGCTCCTGGTCATCGTGGCAGATACGATCGGACGCTGGATCATGCAGCCGTCAGAGATTCCGACTGGGATCGTTGTAGCCGTTATCGGTGCTCCGTATTTCTTGTACTTGTTAGCACGTTCAAAAGCATAGTTTCGCAAATGGTGAATATAGCGAGCGTTTTCCCGACGAGTTACGGGGGAGACGCTCGTTTTGTATATAGCGAAGTGAGGACGAGGCAATTTGGGAATTGAAAAGAGGGAGAGGTTGGAGGACAATGGGGGAGAAGAAGCAACCGCCTTGTGTTTGTTATAATAACAGCATGAGCATGTATCGGGACAAAAAGGAGTAAAGGCATATGATCGATCGATTAGACCACTTGGTTTTGACGGTAAAAGACATCGAGGCAACCTGTCACTTTTACGAAAAGGTCCTGGGTATGAAGGTAGTTACCTTTGGCGACGGCAGGAGGGCTTTGCACTTCGGCCAGCAAAAAATCAATTTGCATCAAATCGGACAAGAATGGGAGCCAAAAGCACTGCATCCAGTCGCAGGCTCCGCTGATTTGTGTCTTATCACATCACTTCCACTGGAACAAGTCATCCAGCATATCCATACATGCGGCGTCCATTTGGTGGAAGGTCCTGTTGAAAAAACAGGGGCCATCGGGCCAATTCGTTCGGTGTATTTTCGTGATCCGGATCAAAATTTAATCGAGGTCTCGCAATACTTGCCACAGGAATCAGGGGAGGATTCCCTTGCTCCTGCCATCAAGGAGATCTCCAAGAGATTGCAAGAACGTGAACGTGGGACGAGCGGCGCATACAGCGTCTTGCTTCCGCTCGTCAAAATGGCTGATAACCAGCTAGGCATTTTATTTGAAAAAAGAGCCAGTACGATGCGGAGACAGGCGAACGAGGTTTGTTTTCCGGGAGGGCGAGCTGAGGAGAGCGACGAATCCCGTTGGGCGACGGCTGCTCGGGAAACAAGCGAGGAGCTGGGGATTCCACTTGATCAAATTCATTATCTAGGCGAGCTCGATCAGGTGATTGGGCCAGGCTCCTCTATTATTACGCCCTTTATTGGATACGTGGAAGGAATACCAGAGATGAAGCCGAATCCAGACGAGGTCGGAGAGGTCTTTATCCTTCCACTCGAGCGTCTATTGGCAACACAGCCAGCGAAGTATCTTTCCACTGTCATGTCCGAGCCCGAAGAGGATTTTCCTTATCATCTGATCCCGGGTGGCAAGCGATATCCGTGGAAAATAGGGACAGTCGAGCATTTGTTTTACGAGGTGGACGGGCGTGTCATCTGGGGGTTAACGGCCCGGGTGTTGGCTCAGTTTCTTGAATGGATTCACATCGATGACCAATCAACTGATAAACAATAAAAGCGCTTGTTCAAAAAGTTGAGGAGTGGAAAGCCATGTGGACAAACAATTCGATCACTTCGCGTTTCCATTTGAAATGGCCGATTATTCAGGCGCCAATGGCAGGGGGAGCGACCACACCTGCCTTGGTAGCCGCTGTCTCAGAAGCAGGGGGACTCGGAACGCTTGGTGCAGCCTATATGTCTCCTGAGCAGATTCGTGAGGCGATCAAGTCCATTCGGGCGTTAACGGATAAACCGTTTGGCGTAAATCTGTTTATCCCGGAAGATTTCGATGCTGACCAGCCGATCGCAGAAGGCGTTGCTCAGGCAATGAATGATGTGCGAGATCGATTGGGCATCCCGCATAATCCGCAGGTGACGCAATTTACAGAGCCGTTTGCTGAGCAGATGGCTGTCGTCCTGGAGGAACAGCCTGCCGTTTTCAGCTTTACCTTTGGTGTTTTGGATCATCGCTTGCTGGCAGAATTGAAGCAGCGGGGAATCACTGTCATCGGAACAGCGACAACCGTTCGTGAAGCAATTGCATTGGAAGCAAGCGGAGTCGATATGATTGCCGCTCAAGGCAGTGAGGCAGGCGGGCACCGTGGGTCCTTTTTGCCGGATTCACCAAGCAATATGATTGGAACAATGGCGCTCGTCCCGCAAATCGTAGATCGAGTCAAGATACCCGTAATCGCGGCTGGAGGGATTATGGATGGGCGAGGGATCGCAGCAGCACTTGCGCTCGGGGCACAGGCGGCACAGCTTGGAACGGCTTTTCTGACGTGCAAGGAGAGCGGAGCACATGCCCTGCACAAGAAAGCCATTCTAGAGACGAGAGATGAGTCTATCGTGATGACACGTGCTTTCTCAGGAAAATGGGCAAGAGGCATTCAAAATGAGTTTATGACAACGCTCGCCCCACTTGATCACGAGCTCCCGACCTATCCGGTACAAAATGCCCTGACGAAAGACATTCGAGCAGCAGCGGGCAAGCAGCAGCAACGTGCGTACATGTCGATGTGGGCGGGGCAGGCAGCTCCACTCAGCCAGGAAATCAGCGCGAGTGAGCTCGTTGAAAAGCTGGCAGCGGAGACGACGAGAATTTGCAGCAATCTGGGGCAATGAAGCCACGCCACGCTACAAACGGAGGAAATCAAAGTGAACCAGGAATACGCTCTCAAGGGGAACCTTGTCGCAGATGGACAGGAATTGCATAATGGTCTCGTAGTCGTGGGAAGTGGAACGATCACCTATGCTGGCAAGTATGATGAGTATGGTAAAGCTTTGCCAGATCATGTGGTGACAGTAGAGGATGGCTGGATTTGCCCTGGATTCGTCGATATGCACATGCATGGGATTGACGGATACGACACGATGGACGGGACGCCGGAATCCCTTCAGGCCATCTCGACTGCACTTGCGCGGCATGGAGTGACGTCTTTTTTGGCAACGACGATGACGGCTCCTTATGCTCAGTTGGAGCAGGTGCTGGTAAACATCGCACAGAACAGCAAGGAAGGGCTTTTAGGGGCACAAACGATCGGCATCCATCTGGAAGGCCCGTGGATCAATCCTCGCTACAAGGGGGCGCAAAAAGAAGAAAACATCGCGATACCCAAGCTCGATGCGGTGCAAAAGCTTTACGGGCTGTCAGAAGGCTTGATCAAGGTCGTGACGATTGCGCCAGAACAACCGGAAGCACTTGAAGCGATTGCCTGGTTAAAAGAGCGCGATGTGATCGTGTCTGCTGGACATACAGGCGCTACGTTCGCCCAGGCGACGGAAGCGGTAGATGCGGGCGTGCGCCATTTTACACATTGCTTCAATGCCATGACAGGGTTGCATCATCGGGAGCCGGGCGTAGTGGGCGCCGCGATGTATCATGAGCAGTTGAGCACAGAGCTGATCGCAGATGGCATCCATGTGCATCCCGCAGTTATGAAGATTTTGTATCGGGTCAAAACGGCGGAAAAACTCGCGCTCGTTAGCGATTCCATGCGGGCAGCCGCGATGGGCGAGGGGACTTACGATCTTGGGGGACAAGAGGTTCACGTCCATGACTATCAGGCAAAGCTCGCAGATGGAACCCTTGCAGGAAGCATCCTGACGCTGAATCGGGCGGTCGGTAATATGGTGACGCTGAGCGGTGTCTCTTTGCCAGATGCAGTAGAAATGGCTTCCTTGACACCAGCAAGCATCCTTGGCTTTGGCGAGCGAAAAGGACGATTAGCGGCAGGGTATGATGCGGATATTACGGTATTGAATACACAATTTGACGTGACCATGACTTTTGTAGCAGGTAAAGAAGTTTATCACCAGTCAAAATAGTTTCTTATATAGAAAAAAGCAGTCCAAGGTCGCTCTTGGATTGCTTTTTTAGTATGAAAGAATAGAGATGTCCCCGGGCGGTTGTGGTCGGGGTGAAGCCCTGCCACATGTTTTCCAGTCGCCTATATCCTCACTTCGTTCGGGCGGTCTCCTTCCAAACATGTGACAGGGCTTTCGTACAGCTTTTGTTAACTTCAGGCTTTTACCCCGCATTCAAAGATCAACTCAGAGTGCCTTTCAGAACTTTATCGATCACCTTCCTGAATGACCTTTCAAATGTTATGAGCAAAAAGCCGCGCGGGAAGAAGTGCATTTCCAGTCCAAGCGCCTCTGGAGCCCGCCCCAGCGTAGGAAAAAATGGCGGGGAATTTCAGCTTCACTCATGGACTACTTCCTCGAAACTTCTACGTTTGAAGCGCTCCTGCCATTTTTTCCGAAGCGGACAGTGATACCCCTTGCGGGGCGGAGGCCGAAGCATAGACTGGAAATGCACTTCTTCCTTCACTACACCCCCTTTTCAAAACTGCTGTTGCAACGCATCCGGTTGAAACCAGATTTTATGAAAGTCCAGCCACCCCGACGAATTGATCGACACGCCTCGTAAAGATTTATGGAACGACGTAAGTGTCTTTTTCTGAACCAGATACAAGACAGCATAGTTTTCCTTGATCATAGCTTCGATTCTGGCGAGATGGCGTTCCCGCGCAAGTCGATCCGGCTCCTGAAACGTCAAGCCAATCTCCTTGTTGATGGCCAAAGTCAATGATTCATCAAATGCGGGGAGAAAGTAATTTCTTTGCAAATACATCTCCAGCTCGCTGATTTGATCGCTGCTAAACACATTGCCGTATAGCTGGCAGTCATGTTCAGGCAAACAATCGCGATTCGAAAATTCCCATGGTTCTCTCACATCGACTGCCAGATGAATGCCATATTCGCCACAGCGCTGTTGAATCCATAGCGCATCTTCTTCATGGTAGGCTGTGGTCACGAGACGTAATGTTTCTCCCTGATAGTCGCTTTCTTGTAGCAGGGAAATGATTTGGGCATGACAGGGCTGCTCGTTCTCTCTCGCTCTTACCTCCCTTAAAACAGGGTGATACGTGCGGAAGCCTTTTGCCGGGTAGATGCGATCACCGCCCAAATCGGCAATCATTTGATCCCGATCAATTAGCAGATCAAGCGCTTGACGGAACTTGAAATGATTGTGTGGACCGCTCTTCCACTGGTTAAAAACAAGCAAATTACAGCAGGAAAAAAACGCCTCCGTGTCGCACCAGCCCTGACCATCTTGAATGACTGCTTCCCTCAAAGCTTGTGCTTTCGACTGGACACCGTGCGACACCATTACAGACGCCCAATTTGGTTCTTTTAGGCGACCCGTTTCCAACTCGGGGAAGATCAAAATTTCCACACGATCCAACTGCGGTCTCCCCAGAAAATGAGCAGGAAATGCCTCGAGAGTACAGATCCCCTCGGTAAGGCGGACCAGTTGAAAGGGGCCTGTTCCGATTGGCTTTTCTCCAAAGCCTTTCTCATCCTGCCGAACGATTTCTTCTGGAACAATGCTTGCGGGTATCGTCGCCAACAGCCTCAGAAGCAAGTAATTCGGTTCTTTAAGCAGGATGCGCACGGTTCTGTCGTCAATGGCGATGAGCTGATCTATGTCACGAAACATCCAGCTTGCTTCATACGTGTCTGGATACAAGCGAAGCCGATTCAGGGAAAAAACAACATCATGAGCAGTCAGTTCCCGTCCGTGATGAAACAGCACGTTCTTTTTCAAATAAAAGGTCCATTCTCTTGCATCTGGACTGCTTTCCCATGAGTGGGCGATGGAAGGTAAAATCGAACGACTATTCAGATCATATTGGACGAGTGTATTAAAAATTTGTCCCACCAGATGTGCATCGAAGTGGTAGTAAACCAGACCAGGGTCCAGCGTCACAATCCTGCGGTACACCGGAAAGCGCAAGATATCTTGGTGCGATACCGATTGGCTTGCGAGTTGGCTGGAGAACCCCATTCCTTCCGAGAGCCAATCCATGATCTGATCTTTGGCGGCAGCTTTGCCGTAGCGATTCATGAGCTCCATCGCTTCTTGGACGTCGCCCTTGTTTATTTGCAGCTTGACCTCGGCGAGGAGGATCTCATCGGAATCAGCATAAAGCGTCATGACCGAAACATTCCCGCGCCCACGCCCAGCCTTCCATTCGATCCAATCCAGCTCGACTAGCTTACGGACAATTAGCTTGGCGTGGCGAGGTGTACAGTGCCAAATCCCAGCCAGCTTTTCGATGGTGACAGGGAAGGGTTTCCCGATTTCTTCTTGATGAAAAACCGAACGAAGCTCTAAAAAATGCAGAACGGTAACCATGCTGGCCCCCATTTCTCTGATGAAAATAAAAATGCATGCTTAAAAAAGGTGATCGGATTCACGCAAATCGAACCCTTTTTCCCCTTTTTCTAGTTCCCTATACTGAAGATAACACGATAGATAACAAACGGGAATGGGAAAGAGAGATGGGGAGAATGAGATTTCATCCGGTGGCATGGGGTGTCATTATCGGTACATTTTTGTCACGTACAGGCTTTTTTATGACACTTCCGTTCTTAGGGATTTATTTAGGAAGGGTAAAAGGAATTGATCCGGCGATCGTTGGTTCGATTCTCGCACTCAGCTTGCTTGTTGGAACGATTAGCAGCTTTGCTGGGGGAGCCCTTTCAGACCGATTGGGGAGATATCCAGTGATGATCACTGCGATGGGAGCTTGGAGCATCGTATTGATTGGATACGTTTTTGCGACGGAGACGTGGATGTTCTTTGTTTTAAGTGCTTGCAACGGCCTTTTTCGAAATGTATTTGAGCCGACAGCCCGTGCCCTGCTGGCGGATGTCACGTCGGATGATCAGCGGGCAGCTGTTTTCAACGCTAGGTATTTCGCGATCAACCTGGGTGGAGCAATCGGTCCGTTCATCGGCTTGCAACTGGGAGCAGGAAGCACTTCCTTGTTACCGTTCCTCGTTACCGCCATCATTTTTGCCGTGTATGCAGCTGTGTTGGTGGTATTTATGGTCATGTTCAAGGAACAGCTGAAGAAGGACGTGGCTGCTGATCCGGTCACCATGAATCAGATGGCACGCATTGTTTTTACAGACAAAGTATTTCTATACTTGTTGCTCGGGAATTTGTTCGTTGCTGGTGCCTACTCTCATCTTGACACGACACTCTCCCTGTACATTGGGCATGATCGGATAGAGGCGTATTCCTTTTTATTTGTAGTGAATACCATCTCCGTTTTAGCGCTTCAATATCCGCTCGCCAAGTTTATGAAGCGCTACTCATCGATGACTGCATTGAAGCTGGGCTGTCTATTGTTTGGATTAGGGCTGTTCGGTTTCGGGCTATTTACAAATTTGTTTTGGCTCTCTGTGTCGATGGTGGTGTTTACGATCGGTGAAATCTTGTGCTTTGTCGTTGGAGATATCCTGATCGGGGAGATCGCTCCCGAGCATTTGCGTGGAGCATATTACGGCGCCAGCGGTTTTGCCTTCCTTGGACAGAGTGTTTGTGCATGGATTGGTGGCGTGTTGCTCCAGGTACTCGGCTTTGGACAAGGGCCTCTCATTTTCGCGATCCTTATGCTGTTGACCTTTATCGCGCTTCCGTTTTATCAACGCGGCCAGTATTTATGGGAGCAGCGGCAACAGCAAAGAAACAGCTGTGAAAAATCCTCACAAGTTATGATTTGAATAGGGTACGTAACAACAAAAAGAAGCACGCTGTCGAGGTATGCTTCTTTTTATTTTTGCCATATCCAACTGACTAGTTGTTCTTCTGAATGACTCCCCACATGTTTCCGCTCGGGTCAAAAAACTTTAGCACCCATCCGAAGCCATCGTTTTGGTAGTGGGTAATCGAGACTTCATGTGCCTGCAAATAATCATGGAGTGCATGCACATCCGAAGTGGTGTACAAAAAGACGGGCATGGGTTGCTGATCAACGGTAAAGGTTGTGGACGTCTGCTCATCCGTTTCCCATAACATCAAGGTGGGTCCCGCAGACAGGGCGAGAAAAGCGGAAGTACGATACCGCGCTTGCAAGGAAAAACCAAGGTGATCGCAGTACCAGTCAATGCCCTCTTCCAAATTTTTTACAGGAATTTGTACGTGAAGCAACGATTCCAAATGTGCCATGATCAATTCTTCCCCTCTCCATGCTTTTCTTTATATTGCCATAATCCCCCATCTTTCGTTATCATTTTTTGAGAGGAAAGATAGGGGAGGCCATGACATGGGACAGGTAGAACGGGAAAGAGGTCTGAAAAAAGGCACGATCCTGCAAAAAGCTTATCGGATCAAAAAGATCATTTCCACAAGTGAGCTGTCGAATGTGTATGTGGTCTACCATTTGAAAAGCAAGCGGACACTCATTCTCAAAGAGTTTTTCCCTCAAGCATTGGCGATGCGAGATTTGGATCACGTGAAGGTCATTTGTCGCAGACCATCGTTAAAAACCAAATTCGACAGGCTGCTAGACAGCTTTTGGCATGAGGCGTCCCTGCACAAGGAACTGAATCATGCAAATATCATCGGATACATCGACCATTTTGCCGAAAATGGCACAGGCTATCTCGTCGTGGACTATTGCAAAGGGAAGACGCTGGATGCGTATGTATTGGCCCAAACCGAGCTTGATCTGGGATCATTTTTGCATCAGACGGTACTTCCGATCTTTGACGGATTAGACTATTTGCACAAAAAAGGCATCATACATCGCGATATTAAGCCCAAAAATATCTTGGTCACAGAAGCTGGACAACCTATGCTGATTGATTTTGGCTCCGCGATCTACTTCGTGAGTGATGAACCCAAGCCGATTGTGACAACTGAAGGATATTCACCGCTTGAGTTTTACTCGGGTCAATCCAAGCAAGGAGTAGTCTCGGATATTTACAGCCTGGCAGCCACGCTGTATTACTGTCTGACCAAAGAGCGTCCCGTTGATGTGGCGGCAAGAGTCATTGAGGATACCTTGCCAGCGATTCGAACACGGAACCCTGATGTTCCGCTGCTGCTGGCGAATGTCATTATGTGGGGATTGGCCGTCGACTCGAAAAAAAGATGCCCCACACTCAAACTGTTTGCGACAGCGATTCGTGCAGAGCATCTGATTTGGAAGGGAAAGGCACGCTTCTCTCTTAAGAAGCTTCCTCACTAGACGATTTCTTAAAGCGAATTTCGATCTCGGTCATCCGATCCTCGAAGGTCACATACACCTTGTCGTTGTATTGGAGGACGAGCTTTTTATGTCGGGGCATGGTTTCCTTGCCCCGCTCAACTGTGCAGTGACTATGATTGACCAAGAGCAGCGTCTGATTTTTTCCCGGCTGGAGGTAAATCTTTTGCGCTTCGGGCAAATGCTCATTCACATCCAAACTGGTGAACAGCTCCTGCAAGGTGATCCGCTGCTTCTTGCCAAAGGAGGCGAGAGGCCAAAACTTGACAGGGATGTCGTTGCCGCTTGCTGTGTGCAGGAAATACCCCTCCAGACGACCTACAAACGCAGGCTTGGGACGTGTAAGCAGGTAAACACCGTAGCCGATCGCAGCTACGAGCAACACAATCATGCCGATGGTGATGTAACGATCCCATACCGAGTGCACGGTAATGACGAGCGGGCCTGTGACGCTTGCTCCTTCTGCATCCGTGGCGGTGATGGTGATTTCAGATGTACCGCTTTTCTCTGGTGACAGCTTTAGAGCCGTGTCTTGAATCGTAGCGACAAATCGTTCTTCCGGATCAGCGGTGACGATGGTATAGGTGAGCTTGTCGTTATTGGCATCTATGAAGAACGAACCCAAATCGATAGCCTGCTCGCCGTTTTCCTTCTCAATCGTCAAGGTATTGACCGAGGCAGCAACTGGCGCGATATTCGTAATGTCATAAACGCTCGTCGCCGTTTCGCGATAAAAGTCCGGGCCATTCATGAAGATTTTCCACTCGTACTTGCCCGTGTGAGGGAAGACGTAGTCGACTGTAAAGCTATCGCCAAGATTCTTCATCGGGACCTTCTCTTCTTTTTTCCCCACGAGATCGTTTACGATCAGTTCTGCTTGCATGGATGCGTACACATCCTTGTCATCCAGTCGTCCCTCCTGATGCTGGAGATAGGTAGTAAACGTGGCCGGATTCCCTTTGATAACCGGTTCAGGCTTGACCTCTACACCAGCCATCAAGCTGTAATTCCCCAGTAAATTGATCTTCACCAAATCCCCAGGTTTACCCCTAAATTTAACGAGATAGTTACCCTTCTTCGGCTTTTCTATTTTCATCAGCGAGTATTTTTGGGATTTCATAAAATGGACATTCTGCGATTGATAGTACACTTGCGATTCCAGCAGCGGATTGTTGGACAACAAGATGATGTTCGCTTCCTGCATGCTGGAATTAGGTATGGTCACGGTCACTTCCTGCAAGCCACCGGTAGCTGTCATGGCCGCCACGGATACGAGCTGGGATTGAATATGCTTGGCAAAAATCTGATTGAAGATTTCAGGCAGATCATCAGTACTTTGTGTGACAAAGGAAGTTCCGCCTGTTGCTTCTGCGATTTTTTTCAATTGTTCCTTCTGGACGGAGCCATCGTTATTGAGACCAATCGTATAGATCGGATAGCCTTGCGCTTTTGCCTTCGAGATAACTGTCTCCACGTCCTTGTTGGATGCTGCCACACTCCTGCCACCCGCATTTTGCCGCAAATCTGTTCCCCCGTCTGACAGAAGGATCAAAAATGGCTTGCGAGCCGGGTCCTTTGCTTTTTCAATCATCTCTGCCCCTCTGCGCAAACCGAGTCCCAAATCGGAATACCCAGAGTAACGCAACCCTTGAATGGTTCGCTTGAGCTGTTCTCGATTTCTTGCTTCGGCCATGCTTGCCGGAGACTGAGCTTGTACAATTCGATCGTTATAGGCGACAAAGCCAATGCGGGTACGGGTGGCTTCGCTCATATCAATGAACATACTCATGACCTCTGCGGCTGTTTTGCCAGGGTCCGTTTTGTTCATGGAATTACTCGTATCAACGACAAAGACCGCGTCTACTCCCGCCTCTGCTGTTCCATTTGCCCCAGCAGTTAGAGGGGCGGACAAGAAGAGCATGGGGAGGAGCAGTCCGATGACCACCATTCGAAAAAGTGGCGGCAGAGAGAGGGTTGACTGACGATTTTTGTACATACATTCACCTTTTTTCTGAAAAAAATTTTAAAAAGTTCATGACTTACTAAAATGGGACGATTTACCTATAAATGGTTGTTCGTATAAAAAATCGGTTTCCTATTGCCGATGTATATAAAAGTTAATTGCACCCATTTTTGTAAATATGAGGTGAATGCATAATGCTCCCCAGCGGCAACTAGGGAGAATTATCTATCAGTCCTTGTGCTACTTTCCTAGTAAGAGAGGGGACAAGGCGAGGCTTATCCCTATTTTTCCGAAGACCTAGGAAAAGAGACTCTGTGTCTTCAGCATAAAACGGGAATCCAAGAAAAGGAAGATTTGTGGAATAAAATGGGTCTAAATACTGAGAATGGTCGTATAGGTATAGGGAATTTGTCACAATCCACGGAATGTTGACAAATAATGCGGGCAAAGTTTAATTTAGAGGCAAGATTTTTTGTTTGTTTTTGGTATAAATGTCACGTTTTGTATCTTTGTTCGTGAAGTAGGACTCATCATTTATCAAGTAGGACTAAGTGGTTATGCAGACAACAGAAAGGGGCCATTTATGGACATTATTAACCAGACCAACCGAACCATGCTGTTCGAAGAGATCAACCCGGAAAAATTGGACCTGATCACCATTGTTGGAGATGTAAAAGGCATTGATAGTCTCAGCGACGACAAGATCAAGGAGATCAACGAGCATCTTCTCGTGCGCAGCTTCGATGAGTTTTTGGACAAGTTCTCCCCGAGCGTGTATTCGTTCTACAATGCAGCGAACCAAAAAGTGATGTACACCTTGAAGAAGCCTGACGGAATTGCAGAGGATGCGATTTCCGAGATCAAGATCGATCAGAGCAACGACTTCTTGAAAATGCTGTTTACCCTGATTGATACGAAGCGCAGCCAAGGGATCACCAACGTGGATTTCAAATTCGAGAATTTGCTCGATATGATTTCCCCGAAAAAAGTGATGGATGACATCCGTCAGGTGCGCAAAGAGATCCACTACTTGTACGGCCATTACGAAAAGCTCGATGATGGCGATCCGAAGAAACTCGATCTCGGTGACAAGCTGAACACGATGTTCGAGGATGCTAGCAAAAACTACAACAACGTCATGGCGATGCTGCCGCTGGCGATTGAAGATATCAAGACACGACTGCTCTTGGGCGGCGCTCAAGAGGAGAACCAATCCGAAGCGATTCAGATCGGGATGCTGACGATTGGGGAAGACGGAGAACTGAAGATCATCGAGGCACCAAAGAGTGACAGCCGCGAGCTGATGGTTCTCGATGAAAACAGCGGAAACGGACTGATGAACGTTTTCGAAGAGGATTACGAGTCGATTACTGAGACGCCATCCTCCTATGTAAAAGATCTCGTGGTGCGCACCTTCTGCCCACTGCCGACGGTACATACCGAAGTCAACATTGAGACAGAAGTACAGAACTACAATACGTATCTCGAGTTCTACAAAAACGCAAAGGACGACTTCGTAAAAACGGTGAAGCCTTTGGTGGAGAAAATTTTGGGTGTGAAGATGTTCTTCGATCAGTACGTGACCAAGAACAAAGGCATGCAGCCAGCTATGCTGATCACGAATACGAAGCTCGACATGCTCGTGAAAAGCAGCAACATTCCACGTCTGGAGACCTATCTGAACACGGTCAACGCGAAAAACGACTTCACAGATACGATCTGGTTCGGAATCGTTCCATCCGTTGATATGGATTCCGCCGGAAAAGCACAAGTGACTCGCGAGCGTTTCCGTGGCAATGAAAAAGTCGTCAAACAGGACGGCAATACGATGGAATCGCTCACCATGCTGCTCCAGGTCGTCAAGGACTTCAAGGTACAAGTGTTCTTCAGCTTCAGTACAGGTGAAGAAACCACCTTCAACAGCATGGCGACAGCGGGCATTGATAAATACATCGACAAGTGCGGAATTCTGGTGCGCAAGGAATTCAGTGAATTCGCAATCCCGTGCATTCCGAACTTCACGATTATTCCCAAAGATAAATCAGGAGTTGTCATCGACAGCAGAATGCTGCAAACCGAAGACGGCGTGAAGCTGTCCCAGGAAAAAGAAGACATCCTGAAGCTGTGGATCGAGGGTGTTTATGTCGGTGCCAGCTATGTAGCTGCTGGTGTCGTGGCAGCGTACCAGTGTCCAGAATACTTGCGCGAAGCCTTCAAAGTGGTTAGCCGCGAATATCCGGGTGTGCGCTTTGACATCGAAGCAGGTGAAAATGGATTGCGTGCCGTTACCACAATGGCCAAAGAAATCTCCGGCTTCACCAACAACATCAAAGATTCCATCAACCGCAAAAACTTTGGATTCGTTTTCTCTTCGGAAAATGCACAAATCCAAGGCAAAGATATCAAGCGCATTACGGTGTACAAGGCACGCAGCCTCGCTATGGCAGAGGACGGCTTTGATTCCATCTACAAGACACTTGTCAGCACCTATATCGAGCGGATTCTCCGCTTCCAGACAGGTGATTTCAAACACGATAACATCGTGAAGTTCTTCAGTAACAATCCGAGCAGCCAAAAAAGCAAATGGCTGGGCACACGAGGCTTCGTGAACTCCATTATTCACGACGGCGATGACATGAGCTACATCATCGATGACAAGAGCAATCTGTGCCATATCGATCTGGTGTTCAACGGCAATGTGAAAAACCTGGAGGTCACCATCACCAAAGGAACGACTCCGGTCAAAGCATAGCATTGATCCCCTGGAGAGCTGTTTATGAAACTTTTTGACACTTTACGCAGGTGGTTAGAGGTGTGTTTCCCAAAACGCACCCTTACACATAAGCCTCGAAGCCAATCAGGTATTTCGAGAGCAAGATCTCATTTCAAGGAGGTTTTATCCATGGGTTTTCGACTTAAAGTAGAAGGTTCTGAAACAATTGAGCTGGGCATGGACAACATTCAGACAGTAAAGTACGACACTGACACGCCAGACGATTCCAACGCGCGCTCCACAGATGTGGGTGCAACACTGAGACTGACTGGCAAAATCATCACTGCAACAGATGGTGACAGTGCGGATGACACCATGAAGCTGGCTCTCTGGTCTTTGGTACCAGCAGAAAAAGCGGATTGCTACCGCAAAGTAACACTGGAAGTAATCGCTGCTGATCAAGTGATCCGCAAAATCTACTTCCCGAACGCATTCGTAGTAGATTACAACGAGAGCTTCGGCGATACCGAGGGTGTAGGAACATTCAGCATCTTCATCAAGCAAAAGAAAGACAAAACCGAATTCACCAAAATCGAAGGCGGCTACGCTGTTTAGGTTTTGAGAGAAGTAAGGTAGGAAGAGCCGTACCTCGAAAGCCGTGTTCGAGGTACGGCTCTACAAAATAACGAAAATCATTGCCAGACAGAGGGTGCGCACATGAAAAATTATTACGAGATTCTGGGGCTAACCAAACAAGCTTCCACGAATGACATCAAAAAAGCATACCGTCAACTGGCAAAGCAGCATCATCCGGATGTCAATGCCGGGAGCATGGAGTCAGAGCGAATCTTTAAAGAAATTACCGAGGCCTATCAGACATTGCAAGACCCGGCCTTGCGCGAGGCGTACGACGCGCGTTACGAAGCTTTTCAGCAGAAGAAGCAACAGCAGACCAGTCATACAAGCAGCACAAAACAAGGACAAAGCAAACAGCAAGCGCAGTCTGCACCAGGTGTGAACTTCGAAGATTTGGGGAGCACCTTTGAACGATTTTTTGGTTTTCATCCGAAGACGGGTGAGGTTAACCCAAACACCATGAAATCCGAAAAGAAAAATCCACTGGATACAACAGATATGTTTGAACAGTTTTTTCGCATGAAGAAAAAATAAGAGGGAAAAATCGGGCTTGGATGACAGCTCTTTCATGACATAGAGGTAGTAGCAACCTGCTCCTGTCTTTGGATGGATGTCCATACATACACCATTCTCCCAAAGCTCGGAGCATTTTTCTTACAAGGAAGTTCAAAAATTCGTCTTTTGATCACGAAGTCATTCTCGAAGTTCATTCGGCATCGAAATTTACGTTCACCTTTGAAGTCCGGTGCTCATGTAGGTCCCCTACACTGCGCTCCTCCTTCTTCAGGTTCACGTAACTTTCTCGGTGCTGAAAAGACAAATTTTTGAACAAGAGCATTTTGAGGTAGTTGATTGGGGGTTAAGACGTGGCGAAGAGAAAAGGGTACCAAAAGTCCATCAGAGTGAAGCTCATAGAGCTGTTGATTTCCATTCTTGTGATTAGTGCACTCATTTATGTCTTTGGTTATACGGATAGCAACGCTCTGAAAATTTTTACAGGAATCGCCTTCGGACTCTTTTTGTTCGGGGTCATTATCGTCAGATTCGGAAGCCCCGACGAACCGGAGCCAAAGAAAGAGGATGGCGTCACCAAACTGGTTCTATTAGATGAAGAGGGAGAGAGCGTGAAGGAGTGGTTGATCCAAGGGGAGACCTCCCTTTTGATCGGCAAAAGCTCCGCGCAAAACGAGGTTGACATCGACTTGGCGGACGCGGAATACGCAGCCTTGATCAGTAAGCAGCATGCGGTTCTGAATCAAGCGTCCGGGGACTGGTTCATCGAGGATATTCATTCCAAAAACGGCACGGGCATCAAGCAGCCGAACAAACGTGACAAGAGCAAGCTAGAGATTGAACAGCCGCATAAAGTGAAGGCTGGCGACATCATTTACATAGCCAATACCCGCTTGTTGCTGAAATAACAACGGGGGAAACATCGCTTTTACACATACATATCGTCCTTGCACGGAACGAAACGGGGGAGCAGAAGAATGAGTTTGACAAGATGCGCGAATGGTCACATGTTTAGCACCAGAAAACACGGAAGCACCTGCCCTTATTGTAGTATGGTCGTCGAGCCTGGGGCGAAACCGGACAACAAAGCACTGGCGAGAGTGGCGGACGACGATAAGACGATGCCATATCTGGGGGAAA
The DNA here is from genome assembly GCF_013284365.1 of Brevibacillus sp. RS1.1. Taxonomy (NCBI): domain Bacteria; kingdom Bacillati; phylum Bacillota; class Bacilli; order Caryophanales; family Paenibacillaceae; genus Brevibacillus; species Brevibacillus sp. RS1.1. The sequence continues at coordinate 226,637 of NZ_JABSVA010000007.1, read as the reverse complement.
CAGAAGGGATTGAACCTGTTACCGGATGGCTGGTATGTATTGAGGGGCCACAACAAGGTCAAGATTACCGCATTATGGCGGAAAAGAACTTCATCGGTCGCGCAGAGGATATGCATATCCGAATCGTCGGAGACAACGCGATCTCTCGCCGCAATCATGCGGTAATTGTCTACGATCCGAAAAAACGCAACTTTTACTTGCTCCCAGGTGATGCGTCGGGGCTTGCCTATCATAACAATGAAGCGGTGTACACACCAGTCGAGCTTACTGCGTACGATGTGCTCCAGCTCGGAAAGAGTACCTTTATTTTCATCCCGCTGTGCGGTGTTCACTTCGAGTGGGACAACTCCAACAAAGGCAAGGAATGATGAGCATGTTTCAACAGGGCGCAATCCCGTATCTGGTCGTCCTTGGCGTGATCATTGCCATTACTCTTTTGTTTCGTCTGCGTGCAGCTTTGATCCGGGAAGAAATGAATCCCGTCATCCAGATCGGAAATGGACAGACGATCGGCAGGCGAGAAGAACAGGATGATTACTTTTCGACAGCAACATCGTCTCATGGGACGATTGCGGTCTTGGCTGATGGAATCAGTGGACTGGCTAACGGAAGACTTGCTTCAACGCTTGCCGTGACTACATTTATCCGTGAATTTACTAAGCTGGACAACCCGAAGCATATCTCCCTCTTCTTTTCCCGGGCTGCTTTTCTTGCCAATTCGGAGATTTTGCAGGCCTTAAGAGGAAGTCGGGGTGGGACAACACTGGTCGCTGGCGTAATCGTTGAGGACAAGCTGTATTGGGGAGCGGTTGGAGACAGTATCATTACCGTTTTCCGGAATGGAGAATTCATTCCGATCAATCAAAAAGACATTTATGAGTCGGTGCTGGAGGCGCGTTTTCTGTCCGGTGAGATTACGAAGGACGAGGCGTTGGAGCATCCGCAGAAAAAACAGTTAATCAACTACTTGGGCTACGATAACTTTCAAAATATCGAAATTGGTCGTGAGCCGTTTCCGCTTGAAAAGGGAGACAAGGTCATTCTCTGTAGTGACGGGGTTTACGATACGTTAACCGAGATGGAGCTGGAGCAGATTTTGTTCCAAAATATCGCTGCCCATGACGCGGCTGACCAAATCATTGAAGCGGTGGAAAGCAAGCAAAAAGCCAATCAGGACAACGCAACCATTCTCATCCTGGAAAAAGGCTGGTAACGGGGGAGCGGGTAGTACGAATGAGAAAGGACAACAGTGAATTCATTACCGGGTTTCTATCCGAATCAGGCAGCTTCGTTCGCAACAAGGATTACTTTGCCTACGCACAGCTGGATGATATCGCGTGCTGGGTAATCGCCCGTGGATTGGATAACGATCAGGAAGTAGAGAGTGCAGAGTTGGCGGCCAAAAGCGTTCTGGGCTACTTTTTGCAGAAGCCGTCCATTTCGCGTTATCGCATTCGCCGCTATTTGCAGGAGGCGCATCGTGTCCTGCAAGCTGAGAGCCATCGCGTCAGACTAAAAGCGAGCCTGACCGTAATCGTAACGGACTATGCCAGAGTGAGGTACGGGATCGCTGGTAACACTCGGCTGTATCAGTTTCGCAATGGCCGACTGCAATGGCAGAGCAAGGATCAGAGTCTTGCCCAGCAGATGGTGGACGGGGAGGAAATTGCAGAGGACGCGCTTGATCAGCACGAGGAGCGCCATAATCTCTTGAGCTATTTGGGGACACCCAATGAATTTCGTCCGTTTGTCTCCAAGAAGCTCCCGCTCTATGACGGTGATGTTTTTCTACTTGCTACCCCTGGTCTGTGGGAAAAGGTGAATCCGGCCGAAATGCAGGACGGTCTACAAGAGGCGAAAGATCCAGAAGCCTGGATCGATACGCTGGAGGACGTGCTTTTGAGCAAGCAGGAGCATGTCGTTCAAAACTACACGGCAGCTGCTATTTTTGCGAACAAAATTTTCAAGACAGACCCGCAAAAAAAGTGGCGGATCGTCAAAAGGGTGGCACTCATCCTTCTCGTGCTTGCCTTGGCTGGTGGCGGCGCTCTGCTGTTCAAGATGAAGGAAGCGGAGCGCATCGCGGATGCTGCGACAGGGATGTTTGAGCATGAAACAGCCGGAGACGCTTTCATTGCGGAGGGCGATTATCCGAAGGCACTCAAGGCGTACAGCGATGCCCGAAATGCTGCAAATATCGTGAAAAACAAAATTCAGGCTACTCTCTTGGCCAAAAAGATCCGCATCACACAGTTGATCGTGGATGGAGATACGGCTGTAAAGGATGAGCAGTATACCAAAGCATTGGATAAGTACGACAAGGCGCTCAAAGAAATGAAAGGGCGCGATGATTTTAACGAATCGGAGATTTTGGAGAAAAAAGAAAAGACGCAATCGTATGTGCTCGTCATGCAGTGGAAAAAGGAAGGCGATCTCTTGTTTGAGGGGCAGGATTACGCTGGTGCGGAAGCCTACTACCAAAAGGCGCGCAAGCTGGCGTTGGAAACTTCCTTTGTAACAGGAGAAAAGGAGCTGCGTACCAAGCTGGACGAGGTAGCTTCCAAAAAGACGGGTATCGATAAGGAAAAGAAGACGCTCGACGGCGACAAGCTGGAGAAGCAAGGCGACGAGAGCTATGCAGCACAAGACTTCGAGGGAGCGATCCAATCATATACGATGGCGCAGGAAATTTATCAGGAGATTGGTGTGCTGGAGAAGGTTTTGGCGATGGAGCGCAAGGTGACAAAAGCAGAGGAGAAGCTGAATCCTCCTGCTGCTCCGTCTTCGGCAGGTGCGCCAGCAGGTCAGCCTCCTGTGCAAGGGACGGGTGCTGGGAGTCAACCTCCGGTAGTTCAGTTGAATCAAGGGGCACCAGTTAATCAGACAGCTCCTGCAAATCAGACCGCACCGGTAAATCAAACAGCTCCGGTGAATCAAACGGCACCGACGAACCAAACAGCTCCGATCAATCAGGCAGTCCCAGTCAATCCAGTGGCTCCAACGTACCAGCTAGTTCCGGTGCCCCCAGTAGTGCCGACCAATCAAGCAGCTCCGCCAGCCGCGACAGCTCCGGCGACTCAGCCAGTTCAGCCACCGCAAGCTAATCCACCAGCTACAGCCAACCCGACACAGGAGGAGGCAGCGAAAACGCCATGAAAGAGATCGTACTGGATCGTTTAAACAAAATGGAGGAGCTGGAGCAGCGCAGATTGCTCAAGCAGATCATGAACGGTGTCTTCCTCAATCTGGTCGAGTATCAGGAGGAGATGCAGAAGAAGCTGGAGGAGCGTGTTTTTTCCGAGATCGAGGACAAGGAAGATAAGCATGACATCTATGTGACCCTCTGCCACCGCGATGACTTTGACCCAATCCACGAGTATTTATACCCGATGATTCCTGGCGATGAGGAAAAGAAGGTATGTGATCGCAAAGAGTTGGCGGTCAAGCTCAGCAACCAGGAAGAAGCGGTCATGATGACGATCTTTTTGGAGTGTGAGTACGACAAGGTTCAGGAGCTGATGATGAGCAAGCGAACCTTCAAGGGTCGTCTGAACACGGCAGGCAATCACTATCCAATCGAGGTGCGCCTCCAACAAAGTCGCGTGTATATGGATGAGCTGGAAAAGCTGTACAACATGTTTCAAAAGAACGGGATGCCGTGGAAAACAGTGAATCATCCTTACGCGAGCAAGTTTTTCGATGTCATTCTGGTTGCCTGTGAGGGCACGTTTACAGAAGACGAAGAGATACTGGAAATGTCGATTACCCTCGATGAGTGGGAGCCTTACAAAAAGCTGGATGTCATCCCGTTGTGGAACATCGAGCGCTTGGCTTTAAAAAACATCGGCTTTCCCGTACCTGCCATTGACCGGGTGAACTTCGAGCATGTCCTGTCGTTACGTAAGACGGGTAGCGAGCACGGGTATTTGGTGGATGGAGATGAAGAGCTGATTCGCTATATCAAGCGATCACCGGAAGAGCTGACGATCGTCTCGCCTCAAGAGAAGTCGGGAGTTTGGAATGTATGCAAAATTACGCAGCCTGTCACGACCCGTATCGGAAGACTGGATTACGAATTAGTGTCCAATCGTCGCAAAAACAGCTTCATTGGGAGCTATGCGCGGAAGCAGGCGATGACCGTACGGGCCAAAGGAGAGATTATACGGATCGTCCATTCCTTTGAAGCCGCTGAACAGCTGGAGCTAGTGAATGTTGAGATTCGGGATAAAAACAATCGTCCTCCCGCTACATACGGTTTGAATCCGTTCATTAGCGATAATGTGCGCGTAGAAAATGACAAAAAGATCATGGCTCTCGGCTTTCGGAGACGCGTGGCGAACAGCTTTATTCTCCAAGACATGATGAGCTTCCTCGTTTCCGAGGTGCAGATGTATTTTCCGGAATACAAGTGTGAAGGAGAATGGGCTTGAATTACATCTGGGATTTGGTTATTCGTGCAAAACGCGCCGGGATCGCCAATAAAGACATCCAGTTCAAAGCGGCCAAAGTGTATTCGCCCTACATGGAGCTGAGTCATGAGGCCATCAACGCCAAAGCGGTGGAAAAAACGGTAGAGGTGAATCCGTACTATCGCTTCGACGATATTTTCCGTGACCTTTTTGACGCCAATTACTCCGACGATGCAGAGCTTCGGCATACCTTGTTTGATATCATCATCCATCTGCTGGCCGAGATTGATCTGTCGCAAGGGATGAACAAGCGTGAATACCACATTCGTTTTGTATTGCGCGACTTGGAAGCGGGGCTGTTCGGCAGTCGGGTACAGGAAAATATTCGACTTTTTACCAAAGAGGAGCGAGAGATTATCGCGGGCAATATTTTGCGCTTGTATGAGACTGGTGAAGCGGTGTACCTGCTCAAGGATACGATGCGAAAAATATTCTCTCACTCTACCATTTACGCCAATTGCGAAGAAAAAGATGAGCTGCTGATTTACGTCGGGCAGTCGGAGAGTGAAACCGCACAAGCCAAGCTCGCTTTAATCAAGGATATTTTTCTACCGGTTCGGTTCCATACAGAGATTTATTGGCGAAACCATTTTGGCATTTTGGATGTCGAGGAAACGATGCAAATCGACAATGTTGCACTTTACTAGAGGTTTTTGACCGATTGACCCCAACAAAAGGTCGGGAGAGAGGAGAGTTGGGATGTCTACCTATTCATATAAGCTTCATCTCCAAAAGGGCAGCAGCGGGGATGGAAATCAACGCAATCATCCAGGCGAAGCGACCTATACACGGGACGAGCTGATGGAGATGACGACCTTTCAGCTCCGCAATATTTGTTACAAGGAGAAGCTGGTCGGCTCTGTCGTGAACAATCTCGATCGGGAGGGACTGCTGCATACGATTCTGCGTTTCCGCGGTGCAGAAGAAAACCTCCTGATTGAAAGTACTGTACCAGGTGGTGTTGAACGCCTCGAAGCCGTACTCCACAAATATTTAAACACACCGATGCCAGGTGTAGATGTGATCAAAATTCCAGCGAAGATGTGCTTGTACATGGGTCTTGCCATTGGCAGGCTGGACAACTATCACGTCGAGTCCTCCAAAGGCTTGTCCGAATCCAATGTGCTTTTGGTGAATGACCATATGGAGCTATGCGGTATTCTGCATCTGCGCAAGGAAAAAGATGATAGGAGAGCCGGGCATTTTACGCTGCACGCTTGCCAAGATGCTCAACTGAGAAAAACGGTCAATCAGAACTACAGCCTGCTCTTTTTCCGCAAGCAGGATTCGGAGTATTTGTACAAGGCGTATCATCAGGACCATCCGTTACCGCCTGTCAATCTCCACTACTACAAAGTACCGGTGACTGACCTCGAGATCAGGGAATTGGAAGAAACAGATGCCATTCTCGCGATTGATTTTGGTACCTCCTCGACGACAGCGGGTGCTTTTCTCGACCATCAATATGTCAGCTCCCCTTCCAGCAACGACTTGTTGAATGGACGTATACGTTTGAATGCGATCAATTACGTCTCCTTCCCTGATACGACGCAAAAAAACGAGGAATGGATCGAGGTGCTGCCGACGGCTGTCAGCGTGGCGGATTGCTCCTCCCCGCATGACGTTCGCTTTCACATCGGCTATGAAGCACTTCGACACATGAAAAAGAATGGATACAGCACGAACGCGACCGTATTTCAAGGCATTAAGCGCTGGGTGAACAGCTATCACAAGATCGAAGAGGTCATGGACAGCCAAGGAAATACCGCGACTGTGAAACGAAGCGACATCCTGCGCCAGTACCTTCTTCACGTCATACAAATGGCCGAGCATCAATTCAAATGCCGCTTTCGTCATCTGCATATCACAAGTCCGGTCAAACTGAAAACGCAGTTTCTTGAGATGTTCACCGAGATTTTGCCTGAGTATCGGATTGAATCAGAGCACGCTCTCGATGAAGGAATGGCCGTCCTGTTTAACACGATTGCCGATCAAATTGACAAAAACAGCTTTATGGACGGGGAAATCTATCAAGCGCTCGTCATCGATTGCGGCGGAGGCACGACGGATCTGTCATCCTGCCATTTCCGGATTGAGGACGGACATATCTCCTATCGCATCGATATCGATACGACCTATGAAAACGGCGACACCAATTTTGGCGGCAACAACATTACGTATCGCATCATGCAATTTATGAAAATCGTCTTCGCCGACTATTACGGAAAAGGGCGGCAAGTGACCGACATCGACCAGATCATCGACATCCCTGGATCGGAAATATTCCGGTACGTGGATGAATACGGCGTCGACTCCATCTATGAACGCTTCGAGGCGAGATATCGGGAAGCCGAGGCGATTTTGCCGACTCGCTACAAGGAGTACGAGAACAAGAGCCGGGACGAGTATCAGCGTGTCCGCAACAATTTTCATTTTTTGTGGGACCTCGCTGACCATATGAAAAAAGAGTTTTTCCGTCAGACCGGCATTCTGCGCAATCGCTTCACATCCGATACAGAAAATCGTCAAGAGCCCGATCTAAAGCTGACGGCAGTCGAGCGATGGGTGTTGTCGATACGGGAGGATGGTCGCTTCCGGGATGTGTTTGATTTTCCTGATGTCGTTTTCAACGCCAAAGAGATCAATCACCTGATCAAGGCCGATATTTACGAGATTTTGCGCGTCTTCTTGGACGATTTTTACCAACAAGGAAGGTTGGCTGACTTCTCGATCATCAAGCTGACTGGGCAGTCGTGCCGGATTGATGTTTTCCGTGAAGCGCTCAAAGAGTTTGTCCCTGGACGCAGCATCGAGTTCCGGCAAAAGTCGGAGGATGCAGGCAAGGTGCCAGACCTGAAGCTGTCTTGCTTGCGTGGAGCACTGCGCTATCAAAGTGCCAAAAAGGCAGGTTTCATCGAAGCGCAGATTACGAATCATGCACCGATCGTCCCGTATTCCGTGACCGCCTTCACGCATAACAAGCAAGAGAGAGTGCTCATTCACAGTCAGGAAAAGCTGAGTCTCGTGCATGGCTCTATCTCGCGTCCCTACGGCGTGAGCGAGGTTGAATTTTATCTCAAGGAAAATGACGGCCAGCTGCGCCAGCGGTACTTGTACATGGATGAACCCGCTCAATACAAAACCGTATTGTATGAGGACATCGCGAGTAAGTACGGTACGCATATCCCGCAGGACGAGACTGACTCGATTCAAAATGGGGAGTCGAAATACTTCGTTTTTGCGAGCGGCAGTGAGTGGGGATTCCATGTCGTGCCAGTAGCTCGTCTGAATGAACAGCTTGCATTGGGGAAAAAGGTTTTCTTTGCTTTTGAGAGTGACTTGTCCGAGCTGGATTTCTTTGACGGGATGAAATGAGCAAATAACCAGGCAGCTTAAATGAACAGGAAGGGGGAACAGCGGTGTTTTCCCATCTCTACCCCAATTTTCATAAAGGTCGAATTCTCAAGCGAGAGATGCTTGAGAATCTGCGTGATTACCCGCGACATTTTGTCGATTTATACTTTCAAGATTATACAGACGGCATTATTTCCGGGATGGATGTAACGATAGGCGAGGGGCACCTCACTGTCGGCAGAGGGATCGTCAAGCATCAAGGACGGATTTACTTGTTTGAACGCGAAGAGCGTATCACTTATGAGGCCACAGGTATGGAGACGGTGCTCAAGATTCGCTTTCAGGAAGAGACTTCGCTGACCGACTATTACGTTTACGAGACGTCGTATGCTCTCGATACGGAGTTAGAGTCACGCCCTGATGAAAGGGAGTTGGGGCGCTTCAAGCTCAAGCAAGGAGCAAGGCTTCGCGGTGATTATCAGGATTTAGCCGATATGGCGACCGAATTCAATACGTGGAATGTCGTTCATGTCGAACATGCCGGGAGAAACGAGCCAACGCTTGCTCCCTACATCCTGCGGTATTTTGCGAATGAAATGCTAAAAACGGTCACCAATCACCCGTATGATCTCGCCTTTGCCATGCAGTGCTTGAATGCGGACAGAGTAGAGCGGGGGCTCGTTCTTCATTATATAGGCAACAGAATGGGGACGGGTTACCGCGAGTACACGAACCTGCAGATCCTCAAATACCTCGCACGCATCTTGGATGACGCCAAGAGCGGCGGAAGGTCCTCAAAAACAGAGTGGAAAACAGGCGGGCGTCAGCGGGTTATTGTTGATTAACGAAAGGATGGTGAATGGAAATGGCGCGCATGGATGAAAGCATTATCGGCATGTTAAATGAGCTTTCCGATGAGGATGCACAGCCAGCAGCAATACGTTTTGGTCCCAAGGGCAAAAATCGACTGGATGTGGTGAACAAATCATTTATTACAGTCGGTGAAGAGAAAATTCCCATGGAGGACAAGCGCGTCCTCGACGATCTCGTACAGATTCGAATCCCGAAGACATTTTCCATCATGAGTCCAGAAGTAGCAGCTCTGAAGTATCCATCGGAACGTAGGCCTTCCCTGATTTTTACGAACGAAACAGCTTCAATTAACCTGGCTTTTACCTATACCGAGAGCAAGCTGACGGATTCTCCTGCGCAGCTAAAAGCCTTCATGGATGTCATGAAGCAGGTTTTGCGGAGAACACAGCCGCTCGCTCGTTGGCAGGAGGAAGGAATACGTGAGATTGCCGGGACCAGCGTCGGATTTTTCGAATTTGTTGCACCAGCATTGGATACAGACATTTACAACCTGATCAGCTTTGTCTCGCTACAGGGACGCGCTCTTCTCTGCACGTTCAATTGCACGGAGCAGGAGCTGTCAGATTGGAAGCCAGTAGGCTGGGGAATCATGGATTCCTTGTCGCTCGTATCCACCAATTCGGATGAAAATGGGAAGGGAGAAGGGAAAATATGAGTCTTCCTGTCATTGCCTACAACAATTTGCAAATCTCTCCTTATCAATTGACGCATCTGGTAGAACTGACGATTACGAAAAAGATTAATGAGCACGCTCGCCTGACATTTACGGGGATCGTACCAGAAGAATTGAAGGACAGCTATGTAGAAATGACAGAAGCACAGACCCCGATCGAAATCAGTCAGGTGGATAACGACGGCAACGCCACGCCGCTTTTTGCGGGGATCGTTCTGGAGATAGGCATCAAGGCCGTACGAGACGTGTATTATTTGTACGTCGAAGCTGTCTCGCCTACGTACAATCTCGACGTGAAACGCAAGAGCCGTTCGTTTCAAAACCAAGCCATGACCTACGGTGCCCTTTTGAAGACAATCGCAGGAGAATACCCAGGCATGGACATTATGGACATGGCCTCTAATGGTGGGAAGCTGGGCTCCTTTACCATGCAGTATCAGGAGACGGATTGGCAATTTCTCAAGCGGCTTGCTTCGCGTTTTCAGACTGGACTAATGCCAGCATCCGTTTTTGAAAAGCCGAAGTTCAGCTTCGGTGTGCCAGAGGGTGCTTCTAAGGGTAAGCTCGACGATTTTCACTACCGGGTGCGCAAAAATTTGAATGAATTCCGCCATTCCTCGGAAAACGGGGTCAAGGGCGTGGATGAAAATGACTACATCTTTTACGAGGTAGAGACGGATCGCGTGCTCGATTTGGGCAACGGTGTGGATTTCAAAGGGAAGAGTCTGTATGTGTATGAAGCCCATACCGAGATGAAGAAAGGCTTGCTCAAGCACAAGTATTTGCTCGCGTACAAAAAAGGAATGAGCCAAAAGCCGCTCCACAATTCGCTCATCGTAGGGGCATCGGTGCAGGGGAAAGTTATTGAGGTCTCAAAAGACAACGTCAAAATCCACCTCGATATCGATGAGAGCCAGAGCAAGAGCGAGGCGCACTGGTTCCCGTACTCTTCCGTTTATACGGCCGAAGGAAACAGCGGTTGGTATTGCATGCCGGAGCTCGATGACTACGTCCGCGTCTATTTTCCGAGCAACAAGGAAAGTGACGGGATTGCGATCAGCTCTGTCCGGAAAAATTCAGACGAGGGCGAAACGAACAAGCTCGGGAATCCCGATATCAAATACTTCCGCACAGCCAACGGAAAAGAACTGATGTTCAGCCCGTCGGAGGTATTGCTTAGCGCAAAGGACGGGGAAATCCTCATTCGAATGACCGACGCGGACGGCATCCAGATTTTTAGCAAAAAAAATATCAAGGTTGTCTCCGAAAAGGATATTTTGATGGACTCTGCCACGAAGGTGATTATCTCGGCGAAAGAGGAGATTAGTCTCACCTGCAAAGAGAGCAACATCAAGATGGACGGAAATACAAGCATCGTCGGGCAGGAGCTCAAAACCAATTGACACACATGGTTGCCACGCGGGTAACCGTGTGTTTGGTGTATGCAAAAACGGTGAGAAGAAGGGGGGATTGGCATGGAGAGAGAGGAAGCCTTGCAGCATTTCAAGGAGCACGAGGTGCCGAAGAGAACCATTGCCAGCCTGCATGCCTTGGATGCTTACTATCAGGCGAATAAAGAGAGGCTCGCAAAAGAATTTCTTCATTCATTTGAAGCCATATGCCGACGCGTGGTTGATAAGCAGGAGCAAGGGACAAAGGGCAAACTGGCGCACTTGACCTATTCCATGCTGCGGACGGAGCTTCTTCTTGGAAGCAGTCATTATTTGCTGGAAGCTACGGACAGCAGTTGGTTTTTCGATCCGGTAGAGTGTCAAACCAGCTATGATGCGAGCTGGGCTTTCCGCTTTTTGGATCGGCTCGCAGACGAATGGAACGAGGCTGCCAGAGCGTATGCCGGACACGTAAGACTTCCCGATATCGAACGGATCAAGCTCGTGGAGGCAGAGAAGTTTCATCAATATGTCGTTCACCTGATCCGTTATGCCATGGTGCAGGCTGTTCAGCTGGAAGTTTTTCAACAGGTGGACAAGGAGCCGGAGTTGGAGGTGCGTGTCGGAGAATATCTGGATCAAAGCGAGATCGTGTATTGTCTGGACACTCGCCACAAAGATTCAGGGATGATCCGTGCTTGGCTGGAAGAAAAGCAAGAGCTGGAATACGGCTACAAGGTTTTGGCTGGCCTCGATCTGGGGCAAGGGCAATTCGATGGTCTTGATCTTCGTTATTCGGACCTCTCTGACAGTCAGCTAACGAAAGCAAGCCTTCGCGAAAGTGTTTTGGTCGGGACGAGATGGCATCGTGCCCAGCTAAAAGCGGTTGATTTCGGAGACAGTCTCATTCATGGAGCGGATTTTACCGGAGCGAATCTGCTAGGCGCTAGCTTTCGTGAAGCATCCGGGCCAAGGGGTTTGTTGGAACCAGATGCGTGGGAGACGCCCGGCTTTGATGGTGTCTTGTTCGTCGGGGCGGACTTGACCGGGACTGATTTTACTGGAGCCGATCTGCGCGGAGCAGACTTTACAGATGCGATTTTGACCGGAGCGAATTTTAGCGGCGCGCTTCTGGAGAGAGCCGTATTCTCGGAGGAGGCAAGGGATTCTATTCTGTTGGATGAGCTTCAGGAGCGACATGTCATTTGGCGAGAGGGGAGTAAAGTATGAATTATTTCATCTTGTCACAGGACGAGCGAATCGCGAGTGCAGTAGAGCCAACGGGCGTTTTTGACGTCATCCGGCAGGAGTGGCTCACCACAGAATATCAGGACGAGTTGGACGAGGCCGTCATCCAGTTCGACATCAAGCAAAAGAAAGAAAATGACTATCTGGATTTTCTCGACAGACCGATCCCGCTCTATTCCAACCGCTTAAAGACAATCATCCACAAGTTCGCACCGAAGCTGTTTGTCAAATCCGTCGTGCTGGTAGACAGGGAGCGGATCAAGCAGGATTTGTACTGGCTGATGATCCTGCCGCGCGTGAACTGCCTGTCCGAGCAAAGCGAGTTTCACAGGGACGGCTCACTCAAAAGGCTGGTTCTCGATCCAGACAAGATTGGACGCCATACGATCTTTCAAATCGAAGGGATTCGCGAACCGTATATCCTCATCGATTTGCGGCTGGCGGAAGCTTTGCTGCGCAGGGACTTTTTCGGTATCCGCTTGAAAAAAGCAGAGCAAGCAGGGAGGAGAATGAGTCATGCCCATGATTGAAGATGTCGATGTTGTACCGTCGTCGGCTCCGAAGAAAAGCTACGTCGTGGCAGGAGCAATTCTCACGTGCGACTACGGGAGCCAGAAGAACAAGCTGAAAACGCCGTTCAGTCATGGCGTGTACATTCGCAATCAGGCACAAATGAACGTGAATGACTATATGCCGCAAGTGAACATCATGCCGTTCGGCAAATGCAAATGCGAGAAAAATCCAACCGTTGCAGCGGCAACTGCTGCTAACAACGGTGTACTCAAGCCGATGCCATGCATTCCTGTGGTCACCATGCCCTGGATCGATGGCAAGGCAGATGTACTCGTCGAAAATCATCCCGCCCTGTTAAACACCAGCACGAACATGTGCATATATGGAGGCTGCATTCGCATCGAAGACGACGGACAGGAGCAATAGTGAGGGGGATTGTATGAATACGACAGAGAAGCTGGCTGGATACGAGAATATTCAGTTGGTCTCACCCTTTGAAATCCAAAGCCTACAAGATGTCAGAATCGTGAAGAAAGTCAATGAGCACGCCAGACTGTTCGTCACCGGTATCATCCCGGAGGAAAAAAGCGACCGCTACATTGAGATGGCGACGAGTGAGGATACAGTCGCGCTGAATTTGGTGGAAAACGGTTCGCTTACAAAGACGCTGTTTAAAGGACTCGTGGATTCCGTCAGTGTCAATTTTGTTCACGGCGTGTATCATTTGGAGCTGGAAGCGGTCTCGCACACACAGCGAATGGACGGACAGCGCAAGATGCGCTCTTTTCAGCATAAACAAATGACGTATGCCAGTCTGCTGGATGAAATCACAAAGGACTATCCTGGCTCGGATTATTTGGATCATGCTTCGAACGGAGCACCGCTTGGGACCATTGCCATCCAGTATCAGGAGACAGATTGGGAGTTTTTAAAGCGACTGGCCTCCCGCTTCGGCTCTATTCTCGTCGCCGAGGCTGTCGCGGATAAGCCAAAGTTCTGGTTTGGCTTACCCGAGGGACGTACTGCTCAACTGACAGACGCGAGCTACACCATCAGCAAAAGGCTGTCTCCCTATATGGAAACGACAGAAAACGGCTACGCAGCAGGTATGTCGGAAAACGATTTTCTCACCTATGAAGTAGAAAGCGGACAGGTTCTCCAGCTCGGAGACCGCGTGAACTATCAAGGCAAAGAGCTGGTCGTCGCCGGGTCAACAACGAGGATCGAACATGCCCTTCTCATTCACACCTATCAACTCATGCCCGAAGCAGGCATCCGTCAAAACCCTATCCGCAACGATGACATATGCGGCGCTGCCCTGGAAGGCAAGATTATCGACATCCAGAAGGACACCGTCAAAATCCACCTCGACATCGATCCGAAGCAGCCCAAGGCAGAGGCGAGCTGGTTCCCGTATGCTACGGTCTATTCAGCAGAGGGTAACAGCGGTTTTCACTGCATGCCGCAAATGGGTGACTCCGTCAAGCTGTACTTCTCCACACCAGATGAAGAAGGGGCCATGGCAGTCAGCTCCGTGCGAAAAGGCGGGGGCAGCACGGCGAAGACAGGCAATCCCGGCATCAAGTACTGGGGAACCAACTTTGGCAAAGAGCTGATGATGGGCGGCAAGGAGCTTGTTCTTACTGCCAAGGAGAGCAAGGAAGGCAATATTTTTATCAAGCTGCATGAAGAGGACGGCATTGAGATTCACAGTATGCATCCGATCGTATTTTCCTCGGAAAAGGATATGGAGATTACGTCAGACACCAAGGTTGAGATCAAGGCCAAGGAAGCGATCTACCTCATGTGTAGCACCAGCAGCATGATTTTGGACGGGGAAGTGGATCTTCAAGCGCCGAAGATTGAGATGGTCGGGCTGACGAAGGCGCCTGTGGTTGTGGAGGATTTGCCGCAGGAGGAGGAAGAAGAGGAAGAGGAGCAGCAGGAAGAGGAAGAGTCTGGCTGGGGTGGATTTTTGGATGGCTTGCAGCTTGGACTGGATCTGGTGGGACTCATTCCGGGTCTGGGAGAAATAGCGGATTTGGCGAATGCGGGTATTTCGCTTGCACGTGGAGACTATGCAGGAGCAGCGTTATCTCTGGCTGCGTGTATTCCTTTTGCTGGTTGGGGAGCAACGGGTGCAAAGCTGGGAATGAAGGCTCAAAAGGCCATCACGAAAGGTAAGAAAGTCGCCAAGGCTACGGAAAATGCGACAAGCTCTACGAAAAAGGCAAAAGCGATCGTGAAGAATAAATCTCCGGGAAATGGCAGAGGAAAAGTAAGAACCGCAGCGCGCAATGCAAAAGAGGACATGAGCGAGCTGGAGGCTGTCCAGAAGATGAAGGACGGCATGCTGGCTAAGGCGATGCAAAAACCTGCGGTACAGAAATCGATAGAGATTGGAAAAGAAGTTGCGCTGGAAGTGGGCATGGAACTTCTGGACGAGGCAACAGGTGGCGTGGCTTCGGTGGCATTTGGAGTCGCAGGATCGCGTAGGGGGAGGAAGACTGGCGGTTCTGCAAGCGGGTCTGGCACGGGTAGATCAGAACCACAAGCAACCCATAAGGATCGGTCACCCGACAAGGATCAAGCGAATGAACAGAAGTTACGGAAAGTGGCAAATGGAGATTCAGATTATTCCGGGGAAGTTCCGAAAAAAGGGGATACAAATAAGAAGTCGGGAGGAGGAAATGGTCAAGATACGGAGAAACCACCTAGTAAGCCTCCAGAAGGTGAGGGGACGGGTGAAGAGAAGAAAAGCATAACTGGTGAAACTAGTAGCACTAAAACCGGTAAGAAGGTCCATAAGCAAAAGGCAGATGAGCGTCGTGCTACTGGCGATTACGATTTGGTTAATGAACCTTTAAAAGATAAAGATGGAAAAACAATTGAAGTACCAAAAAGAATAGACAAGCAGGGCAGACCTTCGAAGAAAACTCAAAAAGCTATACCCGATGCTGTACAAGGACCACCAAAAGGAAATATCATTGATGATAAGCCACTGGGTAGACCAATTTCTAAAGACAAGCAAGAAATAAGAAGGTTTATTGATGCGTATAAGATCAAGTATGGTGAACCACCTAAACAGATAATAATAGAACGATATGATCCAAAAACAGGAGCTCCAGCTGGTCGTGAAACCTATGATCCTAATGATTTTAAGATCCCATAAAGTATAGGAGGAATTTATGGAGTATCAGGTTTATAACGAAAACAATTATAAGGTCATTGTTACAGATGAACAATTGAATGAAGCTTTTCATAAAAACGGGGTAGAGTTACCTGTTGAGATAATAATTGCTATGGGTGCTTCACACGATACAAAGTATATTCCGAGACTACTTGAAGCTCTCTCTCATCAAACACAACGGATACGAATTGAGGCAATGTATAGTTTGCTAAGTCTTAATGATATTGGCTGTGTCTCTATACTTTCAGAAAAGGAGAAAGCGATCTTAGAGGATGATTTTAAAGCTCCGATAAGTGAAAAGGCAATTCTCCAGTCCGTTCTCATACGTCTTGAAAAAGGGCCAAATGGCACTGAAGAAGCATTTTTCAAGGGAGATATCCTTCCTCTTGTTAAGACAGGGTTGTTATATAATTATTCTAGCAACTTAGTTTTAACTATGAATGATGTGCAATTTATCATTAATGCACTGAAAGCGTATGTTCATAAGAGTGAATTCTGGATGGCAAAAATGAAAAAAGATGAATATGAAGATGTGATAATTAAAGGATTAGAGGCACTTTGGACAGCAGCCGAAGATAGTTCCTTGTTAAGGAATTTAGGTCCTGAATACAATGAAAAGTTAGTTGAAGTAGGGACTCACGTGTTGAAAATGAAGATAGATTCTTATGCAAAAGAAATCATTGCAATATTTGCAAAAGCATTGTCACCCGAGTATGCCTATTTAATGTTAGAGCCTATTATGAATGGACGCGCAAAGGGTGATGTCAAAAAGGAACTAGAAAAATCAATTCAGATTCTCCGCCAAAATGAAAGGGGAATCGAATAGAAAATGGGTATGGAACATAAAGCTTATTTATTTGATACAAATGGTTTTATGAAAGAATTAAGTGAGACTATCATTACTTCGGGTACTACGAATAATATTAAATTATTGAAGGAGTTTATTTTTAACCATTTGGGAATTGTTAGATCTGTATACACAGGGGAACTGCTAGATAAAGAGTGGGAACAAGAATTAGAAAATGGTGAGGTTCAAGAACTAGCTGATTTTGCTATGACATGTTACTATTCTCCAGATGAAGAACAGGGATTATCTTATTTGTGGGATGCACTGATTGAAGCACTAGTTAAGCTACCTACTAAATTTGATCCTAATTATTATATTCTCGGGCGTCCATTAGAATCAGAAATGTTTATTCTTGATCCAGGAGGAATGGGACTGGGATTTGTATACGCTGAAGACGTACCTAGTATGTATAACGAACTACTCGAATTAAAACGAAACCTAATAAGTAATGGTTTGCCGTCAAATGATTTAGTATATCATGCATCTTTTTCAGAATTAATAGAGGCTTATGACGAACTCGTAATCCTCTATAAAGATGCAACAGAAGCGAAGCGAGGTTTATTAATGACGTTTTAATAGATTTGACAAACTAAATCTCAATTTAATATTTCTAGGGTTAGCTAGGTCTGTCAGGGTCTGCCTAAAATTTTGTGTAATCAGATTTCAATCCCAGCAACAAAATCGTACAATACAACCAACAAACCAAACACTAAAAAACCTGACAAACACGCTTAGCAACTTTCAAAGGCTTATTCCACTTGAACTATAGAGGAGGAATAAGCCTTTTTGCATGTTTAAAATAACAGGCGAACTTCGGCAAGGAGCTCGTTCTTACTGCCAAGGAGAGCAAGGAAGGCAATATTTTTATCAAGCTGCATGAAGAGGACGGCATCGAGATTCACAGTATGCATCCGATCGTATTTTCCTCGGAAAAGGATATGGAGATTACGTCAGACACCAAGGTTGAGATCAAGGCCAAGGAAGCGATCTACCTTATGTGCAGCACCAGCAGCATGATTTTGGACGGGGAAGTGGATCTCCAAGCGCCGAAGATTGAGATGGTGGGGCTGACGAAGGCGCCTGTGGTTGTGGAGGATTTGCCGCAGGAGGAGGAAGAAGAGGAAGAGGAGCAGCAGGAAGAGGAAGAGTCTGGCTGGGGTGGATTTCTGGATGGTGTACAGTTAGCGCTGGATGTTGTGGGACTTATTCCGGGTTTGGGAGAAATAGCGGACTTAGCGAATGCAGGAATCTCGCTCGCACGTGGAGACTATGCAGGAGCGGCGCTATCTCTGGCGGCGTGTATCCCTTTTGCAGGCTGGGCGGCAACCGGAGCCAAGCTGGGAGCCAAAGCGCATAAAGCACTAAAGGGAACGAAAGTGGGACAGAAAGTGCTTGAGGTAGCAGACTCAGCGGCGGATGTAGTGAAGACGGTAGCAAATGCCGTCGAAAGTACCGTAGGGAAGGTCTGGACGGCAGCCCGCAAAACACTAGACGAGATGGATGTGATGCAAGCCGTCCAGCGAATCAAGGAGCAGTTGTACGCTAGCATCATGGATGCAAAAGATGCTGTCATCAACAAGGCAACACAGATGAAAGAACAGCTCAAACAAAAGGCTAGGAAGCTGCGCGATGATATGCAAGAAGGCTTACAGAATTTAGCGGATAGTTTAGGCCCTCAGTTACAATCGGCGGAAGGGTTTCCAATAAAATTCTCGAATAAAAAAGATGTGGTAGAGCTTGCCCCTACGGAGAACCAACTGAAGTGGCGCGAAACTTATGGGGGACCGAATGGGCAGAAGCCGAATCAAAAGCCGCCTGAAACCGATGGGACGAGTAAAGGTGGTTTAGGTGGTAAAAAGGCTGAAGATATCGAAAAAGAAATTAAGGATTTAGATGAAGAAATAGCGAAATTGAAAAAACAAGGAAATGAAGATGAACTCAAGAGATTAACCCGAAAAAGAAACAAATTGGCCAATAAACTAGATACTAAAGATGATATTAGTAAGAATTTCGACTTAAAGTCTGCGAAGGAGTATGAGCGAAAAATCGATAATTCAAAACATTTCCCTCATGATAAAGGTGATTTTGGAGAAGAAGTAACAAAGATTGTAGCGAAAGATAATGGCTTAGGTGATGACGTTTCAGAAATGTTCCAAGTCGGGAGAAACGGTATAGATGCTGCATTCCTATCAAAAGGGCCGCCACCTAAGTTAACAATGATTGAATCAAAAGCATCAGATTCAGCTAGCTTTAGTTATTCCGATAAACAAAAATTGGGCGGAGAAAAATATTTCCAAAATATGATTGATAGTGGTGATGCAAGGTATGCAGATTTTGCGCGGAAATTTAAAAAATTAAAAAAAGAAAATCCAGGACTTCAATATGATTTTATTAGAGTAGAAACAGATATTAAGATAACCAAAACTGGATTCGGAGTAGATGAATTAAAAGTAAAAGATTGGAGTAAAGAAATCGAGTAACCATAAGGAGAATTAAAATGCTCAACCCAAAAAAATTAGAAATGGCGTATAAAAGATACAAGGAAAATTTTACAGAGGGTATCCGATATGAAGATATAAAAGAGGAATATGATGATAGCAAGAGTGAAATCACTGATATAGTGGAATACAATACCATAGAAAAGGATCATATTTTACTAATAAATTTAGCCTCAATTTATTCATATCACTTGTCAAAATGGAAAAACGATGTGCTGGCTAATGGCGGAAGTCAAGTGGAAGGATTAAAAAACATGCAAATGGTAGTATTTTATCAGTGCATGGGGCAAGATCTTTATAAAATCCGGTATCCTCAAATGATAGTAGAATACTCTTTTAAGGGAGTTTTAACATCTTTAATTCATTTCACGATGTTTGGGTGGGAGAAAGAAGAAAATATATTATTTGATTTTATTGTTGATCATTTCGGCGGGCCTTTAATGGAGGTTAATGATGACAACAAGCATACTTGGTTTTTACTTGAGTTATACTTGAAATATAGAAATAAAACAATTATGGGAACAAATCAAAAATTACATTTAACTGTTAAAGAAAAGTATAAGAAAGCTGGGCTACAATGCGGTTTAATACCTGAAGATCTAGATGTTTATAGTGAAGTGTTGGAAAAATGGCCAACACCTAGTTCGGAAGAAATCGAAAATTTGGTCGGGAAAATGGTGTTGTATCATTCACAATTAGCCTCAGAAATAGGACAACTAGGTGAATTTGGTGACTTCAGATACGGATTCTATCCTTTTGAAATTTTGTTCTTGCTTTATGTGAGGAAACAAATGGATTTGTATGCTCCAAAACAATTTGAAGAACTATTGATGAATACCCCAGAAGCGAAGATGGTGTTTGGAGACCCTGAACCATACCCTGAATGGGACCCTTTGTTGCTCCAGATAGATAATTTTTATCGTAAAAATTACCCAGAATATATCCCGAACAAACATGGAGTATTGTTTCGATAAATAATATACGGGGGACGTCAATATGTATGGTCAAGGTATAGCACAGCTGATATTCCCAGATAGCAAAGATTTAGAAGAATTTATTAGGGATCATGAAGAGCTGGATTTACACGAAAGCTTATTAAAATATGGACTGTCCACAAAGAAATTTTTGTTTCTTGATTATAAAGGTGAGCAGTATCAGGAGATCGTCAATTATATTTTGGATTATGAATTCAATCTTCAAAATGAATTAGCTTCACAAGAAGAACTTGAAGAGCTCGGGAATTTTGAGTATGAATATGTACCTGAAAAGATAAGGGAAGCAAATAGGATACTGTCACAAAGGGGATATGGATTATTTACTTATCCGACTTCTGGTGACTTTTATGCATTATTCATCGCCCAGCTGGAGAATAAAACAAGATTACTGGAAGTAGAGCTACTTGCTGACGAAAGGATTCCTTTAAAAGAAAGATATATAAAGTATTATTCCTAAGATGGGGAAAACCGCTGATCCATGATTCAAAAGCGGCAGTGACTACGTGAAGACGGGAATTTTTTAACAAAAGAAAATTATTTTGGTAGATAGGTCAATCATGTGCATTTACTAACATGATTGACCTGTTTTTTTTGTAACTTTTCTTTCCAGCAACTAACAGACACGAGCTACACCATCAGCAAAAGGCTGTCGCCCTATATGGAAACGACAGAAAACGGCTACGCAGCAGGTATGTCGGAAAATGATTTTCTCACCTATGAAGTAGAAAGCGGACAGGTCCTCCAGCTCGGGGACCGCGTGAACTACCAAGGTAAAGAGCTGGTCGTCGCCGGGTCAACAACGAGGATCGATCATGCCCTTCTCATTCACACCTATCAGCTCATGCCCGAAGCAGGCATCCGGCAAAACCCTATCCGCAACGATGACATATGCGGTGCTGCCCTGGAAGGCAAGATCATCGACATCCAGAAGGATACCGTCAAAATCCATCTCGACATTGATCCGAAGCAGCCCAAGGCAGAGGCGAGCTGGTTCCCGTATGCTACGGTTTATTCAGCAGAGGGCAACAGCGGCTTTCACTGCATGCCGCAAATGGGTGACTCCGTCAAGCTGTACTTCTCCACACCAGATGAAGAAGGCGCCATGGCAGTCAGCTCCGTGCGAAAAGGGGGAGGCAGCACGGCGAAGACAGGCAATCCCGGCATCAAGTACTGGGGAACCAACTTTGGCAAAGAGCTGATGATGGGCGGCAAGGAGCTCGTTCTTACTGCGAAGGAGAGCAAGGAAGGCAATATTTTTATCAAGCTGCATGAAGAGGATGGTATTGAGATTCACAGTATGCATCCCATTGTTTTTTCTTCGGAAAAGGATATGGAGATTACATCAGATACCAAGGTTGAGATCAAGGCCAAGGAAGCGATCTACCTCATGTGCAGCACCAGCAGCATGATTTTGGACGGGGAAGTCGATCTTCAAGCGCCGAAGATTGAGATGGTTGGGCTGACGAAGGCACCTGTGGTTGTAGAGGATTTGCCGCAGGAGGAGGAAGAAGAGGAAGTCGTCGAAGAGGAGCAGGAGGAAGAGGATTCTGGATGGGGCTTCCTCGATAGCTTACAGCTTGGACTCGATATCGTAGGGATGATCCCTGTCATCGGGGAAGTAGCAGACGTCGTCAATGCGGGGATATCTGTCGCGCGTGGCGATTATGCGGGTGCCGCTATGTCCCTTGCAGCCGCGATTCCAGGTGCGGGTACGGCAGTGACTGCGGCCAAGCTGACGACGAAAGCAGTGAAGGCAACAAAAGCAATGACCAAGGCAACGAAAGCGGTCAAGGCAGCGGACAAAGCGCTGGGTGTATCAAAAGCGGTCAAGGCGACTGCCAAAGCAGCAAGTGCAGTGAAAGGCAAGGTCGTTACTGCTGCGCGGAACATTCAGGAGAGTATGGACAAGCTTGCTGCTGTGCAGAAGCTGAAGAAGAGCATGGTCGGCAAGTTCATGCAAAAGCCTGTTGTGAAAGAAGTGCTCAAGGAAGCGGGATCTGAGGCATTGGATTATGCGACGGATGATGTTTTCTCAACCGTAGCGGGAATGGCCGGGGGTCGGAAAAGAAAAAAAGGGAAGCACAAGAAACCAGGCAAGGTAAGAAAGATGAACGTCAAAAAAGTAAAACCGAAAAGCTGCATCAAAGACCCGGTCCATGGCGGTACTGGAGCGCAGTTTATCGTTCATCCTGCCCTCAAGCTGTATGAGGCGAGACGTGGACATTTGAGCTGCATTACAACTCCTTGCTTTTGCAAGAGGGAGCACTGGGCAAAGCATGGACACACAACTACGAAATGCGCTTGGAATTCCTGGATGAGACACGCGAAGAAATTACGGTTTGGTGGAATGCTGGCCGCGCCAATACCTTTACTCGTGTTCAGGACGGTTTATATCGGTCCAGCGATGCGGACGTCTTTTTTGACGAACTGAGGGAAAGACAAGACGGCTATACGCTGTGGGTCAAGGAAACGAGAGAGACGTACGATTTTGCCAGAAATGGACAAGCACTTCGCCATACGGTGGCTGCCGGGATGTCGCTGCTCTTTAGCTATGATCAGCATGGCAGGCTGAATCGATTGACAGAAGAGCGGAGTCGTCGAGCGTTTTCACTGGAGTATGGGACGGATGGCTTGGTGTCAGCATTGTCCGATGGGACTCGTTCCCTTCGCTTTTCGTATGATGCCGACCGCAGGATGACACGCTACACCAATCCTAATGGTGTTGTCACTGACTTGTCCTATACAGGAGATGACCAACTGGAATCTCTGGTATCCGATGGCGTCATCGTCTACACGAATACGTTTGACGAAGAAGGACGCATCATCTGCCAGACAGACGCGGCAGGCATCCCTGGTTATATTCACTACGACACCGAGAGCCGCCCTGACATGATGGTCACGACCTTCACAGACGGCAATGGGCATGTCGAGGTCATGGTCCATGACGACAATGGTCAGTTGCTGGAGAAGACTGAGAAGGATGGAACGGTCACCAAATACTCCTATAATGAGTGGGGACAAACGACTTCTGAAACAAACGGAGCGGGCGAAACAACCACTTACACGTATGACCATCGCGGGAATCTGGTAAAAGAGACAGATCCTCTTGGCAATACAACGACGTATACGTACAACGAGAATGACCTCATGGTAACAGAAGAAGACGCGGAAGGCGGAGTCACGACTTACGAATATGATGAACACGAGCGACTGGTCAGCATGACAAGACCAGACGGCTGCACCTCTTCCATCGGGTATAACGAGCACGGGCAAAGAAGCACTTATATTGATTTTACGGGAGCAAAAACTACTTATCATTACGATGGACAGGGAATGCTCGTTTCCGCTCAAGACCCAGAAGGGCGTATCTTCCGTGTTGGCTTCGACCCTACAGGTAGGATGACAACCTTTACAGATGCTTTTGGGGGCTCGCTGCGTCAGGTATTCGATGCCAATGATAATCTTGTTGGTGTCATAGATCCTCTCGGAAGGATGCATTCCTTCACCTACGATACACAGGATTGTCGAGTAGAGGAGACTACGCCGAGCGGAGCATCGACGAAGATCGGATATACGATTACAGAAAAAGTAGAATCTATCACGAACGTCTTTGGTGAAGTCACTCATTATGAGTATGACAAGGAATGGCAGATAGTTGGGGTGGTAGATCCAACTGGGGCGAAGACCAGTCTCGAACGCGATGCCATGGGCAGAGTGACATCAGTCACCGACCCTTTGGGGAACACCCAGCGCTATGAATACGATGCTGCCGGGCGCTTAACGGCTGTCTATGATGCAACCGGACAGAAGGTGAGCGGGCTCACCTATGATGGCGCAGGAAACATTCTTGCCCATATAGACGGACTCGGACGATCAACCCAATACCAATTTAACAAGCTCCATCAAGTTATTGCCACAACGAATGCGGCTGGACAGAAAACCAAGTTCTCCTATGATGCAGCCGCACGTCTGACAGAGGTATTGGAAAACGAAGCAGCCGTCTACAAGCAGCAATACGACGGAGAAGGCCGCCTAACGAGCTATACGGATGCCAATGGCAATTCCACCACCCTCGCCTACGATGCGAGTGGTTTGCTTTTAGCTGAGCGGAATGCTACTGGAGAAGGAACGACCTACCGCTATGACAAACGCGGATGGCTGACCGACAAGACCAATGCGCGCGGTCAGGAAACGCACTATCGCTACGATGCAGCCGGACAGCTCATTGAGCAGCAGGACGAAGCGGGGACTGTTCGCAGGACTTTCGACGCCGAGGGTCGCGTTGTAAGTGTCAAAGAAGATGGAAAAGACACCAAGCGACGTACCTACGATCTTTTGGGACGAATCGTCTCCAGCACAGATCAGTATGGGAATACGCTCCAGTACACCTACGATGCGGGAGGCAGACTGGCAACGCTCGTCTATCCAGATGGCAAGACGGTTCGCTATTCCTACGATCTCGCAGGTCAATTGACCACGGTCACAGACTGGGCAGGTCGTATTACAAGGTATACGTACGATGAAAATTACCGCCTCATCCGTACAGAGCGACCGAACGGTACGGTAGAGCAACGTCACTATGACGCAGCCGGACAGCTTTTGCGTCTTTGGGATCAAAATGCGCAAGGTGTCATGCTCCAGCAATATCGGTTTGTATACAACGAGCTCGGGCTGATCATCCAAGAGGAAGAAAAGCAGTACACCTATGATGCCCTGCGGCGCCTGACGAGCGGAGCTATGGCAGGACGAAAGATTCTCTATACCTATGACCAGGGCGGGAATATTACCGCGATTGGGGATTCAGGTTCGAGTCTTGCTACGGCGATGACGTACGCCAAGGACAATCGGTTGGATACGGTAGATGGTCAACACGTTCAGTATGATGAGGACGGTAACCTTCTGCTGCTCCCAGGTAAGCAACAGCCAGAAACGTATGCGTACGATGCCCGCAATCGTCTCGTCCGTGCCGGACAAGCTCGCTACACCTATGATGCCGAATACGTCCGTACCTCCATGACTTGGAACGGAAAGACGACGCGGTATGTGGTCGATCAAAACGCTGACCTGACTCAGGTTCTTATGGAACTGGAGGAAAATGGAGTAGCCAAAGCGTATTATGTATATGGACTGGGGCTCATTGGTCGTGAGGATGCGCAAGGCGACTATTTGTCCTATCACGCGGATACGCGCGGAAGCACGACTCTGTTGACCGACGAGCATGGTCGAGTCACAGACCGTTATACCTACGGATTGTATGGGGAACTGGAAGCACACGAGGGCAGGACAAAACAACCGTTTTGCTACAACGGTCGAGATGGAGTCATGACCGATCCGAATGGGTTGTATTACATGCGGGCGCGGTACTACCATCCAGGGTTGAAGCGGTTCCTGAATCGAGATGTGCTCCAAGGGGATATGACGGACGGGCAGACGTTTAACCGTTTTGCTTATGTCAATGGGGATCCGATTGGGTTCATTGATCCGTTGGGGTTGATGAAGTGTTCGAATCTCCCGAATATTTCACAAAGGCATGACGAAATTGCGCATGGCGGATACTACGGAAGAAAGCAGCAAAGAATCAATGATTATAAGAATAAGACTGGAAAATGGGCACCTCGTAAATCTGATGATGACGTAATTGAGGTTAACCCTAAAGATGTAAATTTTGCACAAATTTCAATAAACAAGTCATTTGACACCCCGAACGGTAAGGTCCCAATTACCAAAGTTGTAAAACAAGGGCCAGATCAGGTGAAAAATTTCCCACCAATTAGTGTAGTAAATGTTAAAGGTCAACTTGTCGCTAGAGATGGTAATAGCCGTTTGTATGTTGCAGTAAAAACTAAAGCAGAGAAGATCAAAGTGAGAATTGAAAAAGATATTGAAAGTTTTAGAGATTTAACAAAGAGATTAAGAAATAACGACCTTCCTAATGAAGGAACTAAGGAACCACCAACACCAAGGTAGGTGATTATTATGTTTTATATTAAAATTGACATCCATCAATTAGAAAGTGATTTAAAAAATATAACTTGTTGGAAAGATTGGGATAGGATTAAGAAAGATATTTTTCATACTGATGAATGGCCTGAAACATCTATTGAAAGATTAGAAGAGGATTTGGAAAGACCAGTTGAAATAATAGAAGGGTGTGAATGGGATTCGACTACCAATTCGTATGATGTTTCCCCCGAAATTATGCATTTATATGAAAAAACCAGACAAAAAGTATTTGCTATACTGGAACCAGAAGCGGATGAGGAAAATAAACAACACCCGGAATTATACGGCAAAAGGTGTATTTATTGCAGGATTTGGACAAGAGATTTTTCGAAACAAAAATGCCCGAAATGTAGTAATGAGTTACTAAAATTTCCACTTAATGAATGGGATTAGGATTAGCTTTTTTGCCTAAAATGAAGGTTGTTCTATTGTTTTGAGTGAAATATCCAGAACCTTGATTGGCTGCTTGCCTTTCAAGGTTTCATTTTTTTGGTGGTCGGTGACGAAAGAAATAACCATCCAACCAATAAAGAATTATTTGTCCTATCACACGGATACGCGCGGCAGGATATTTTTAATGATCTTATTACTAGTTTTGAGAGGATAGAAAAATGAATCAAGAACTAAGAATTTTAATCAAAAAACTTATTGGCGGTGAAATAACAGATTTAGAATTTTTGGATTTGTTCAAGGGAAATATAGAAATAACGAGCTACTTTGACAAACTATTAGAAGCTACTTGTAGAGAAAAAAATAAAGATGACCTAGGATTACTATTTTATATAGGATTTACATTTGATTTATTTGATGAAAGACATTTGGAAATATTAAACCAGTTAATTACTGAGGCTTGGCATAAGGCACATGAGGATATTGCTGGCTTGCTTCAATATTTTCAATCAAATTCATCGGTAGAAAGTCTTTATAAAGCAGCAATAACAAAATTTGAGTATCTTCATTACACAAATGCACTTGCCGTAAAATGTATTTGGGCTCTAGGTGATATAAATACGCCAGAGTCTAAAGTGAAATTAGAACTCTTAAGTAAATCAAAGGAAAAAGAAATTAAAAAGAATGCTTTACACCAATTAAAAAGAATCTCTATAAAAAGGTAGGATAAAATAATTTACCAAATTCGAAAAAGCGACAGGTGATTTAGTTACAATAAAAATTCCATCACCTACTAAACGATCAAGAGATTACAGGGGAGCAAATACAGCAGCGAAATTGAATAAGGATTCGGATCCACCAGTACCGACGCCTGATAAAGCACCTAAAGGTTATATATGGCATCATCATGAAGTTGGAACAATAATGATTCTTGTTGAAAAAGTATTCATAGGGAGTTTCCTCATAGAAGATTAGGTGGGAGTATTGGGAGTACAGGTAAAAGATGTTCCGAAAGGTGAGGAATATGATCGAATTATTAATCGGAAAAATAGATAAAATTAGTGAAATATTAAGTGACGACCCATTTAGTCTGACCTTTATGGACATTACTAAAAATACTAATGAAGAACAATTCACAAATTCCGAGAATAGTCATTTAAAAGATTATTATTTAATTACAAATCGATATGAAAGATTAATTGGAGGAGTTATCAATATTTCTAGTCAACGCAAATTTGCCGATATTCAGTTTTATGTAGAGGAAATGCAAAGGTTTGATGGTGACTGGATTTGTATAGGAAAAATTGAAATGTACCCCTTGTTTATTAATAAGGAAAATGGTCAAGTAACGTGTTTATTTGGAGATCCATTAGATCAAAATTATGTTTTAGAGTCGTATGGAGACTTCAATAACTTCTTACTTAACTATTTTCTAGGGGAACAATATGGAGAAATTGGATTGAAGCTTGTTGAATCTGGAGGAAGTATAAATACCGTTGGTTCAAAAGAGGATGAATGGTATAAAATGTTAGAAGAGAATGGTTTGTTAACGCAGTAAGAGCCTTTCAATACAACTCAAAAATTATTTTCATTTGATGAACTTACAAAGGCTTACCCATCTTAAAAGATGAGGATGGATAAGCCTTTTTCTACATGGGAGGAATATTTTATATGAATAACCTACCAATATTTAAGTATCAACCAAAAGCGTACGATGTTGGAGTCTTCAAAAAGGTACCTGCACAAAATTGCAGTATTTGTAATAAAGAAACAGATTATATTTACACGGGACCATTTTATTCAATAGACGAAGTCGACAATGTTTGTCCCTGGTGCATTTATGAAGGAACTGTTACTAAGCAATATAATGGTGTCCTACAGGCAGCAGTAGAATATAAGGATAAGTTGTTGTCTGTGACTTATGATGATGAATCGAATGAGTATTTGTATTTTATAGGATACGATGAAGTCGAACAGTTTCAAGATGATAAACTAGAGGAGTTACTTTTTCGTACCCCTGGTTACATTTCATGGCAGGAACCACAATGGCTAAGCCACTGCGATGAATTTTGTGCTTATATTGGATACGTGAATAAAAGTGAGCTATCAGCAATGAAGATAGATTTACGAGATGAAGAATTGTTTGCAATAAAGGAAAACTATGGTATTGATACTTTGGACCAAGTAAGTGAGGATTCAGGAATACATTTGTTTCAGTGTCTTACATGCGGACAACATAGAATTCACATTGATCACACATAATTTGTGGGAAATTTATTACAAGCTATGTACACCTATGAAGTAGAATAGGGGACACCTCATCGACCTAGAATGGTAAGACGACAAAACTAGTGATTATGAGAAGGGTGCTTAAGAGAATCCGTTCAATCTTGTAATAGGAGATATTGTAGAAGAACTTTCCTTTAAAACCATTGTAAGGAGACTATTCAGATAAATTTAGAAAATCATTATATGATTTAGACCAAAAATGGAGGGAGTAATGAATGAATATCAAAGAAATTATCGATGAAATAAAAGGTTTTGATAATTGCATTATACATCCATCTCTAGGTTTACCTAAGATTGAATACCCGCACATATTACCAGATGACGTGAAAGAGTTCTATGAACTTTGCGGGGGAATTGAATTCTTTAAAGATGAAGATTTTGGTGTAGACATTGTATCTCCCAAAAAATTCGAATTAGCAAATCCCGTTATAGTAAAAGAGTTATGTGAATATGATATCTCTTCTAATTGGTTTATCATAGCCGATGATAGAAATGGAGACTATCTAACAATTGATCTTCATAAAGATAGATTAGGTAAATGTTATGACAGTCATTGGGATTGTCATGCTATTGCAGGTAGTTGTGCGATTATAGCCAAATCATTTACGGACTTACTGAATAGACTTATAAAGTCAAAAGGTGAAGGCACAACATGGTATTGGTATGAAGAGGATTTTGAGTCTCTTGGAGATGCTTATGATGGTACCGATTTAGATTAATAATGACAGTAAGTTTAGAATCGGCGTGCGACGATGACTCGTGGAAACAAGAGATTACAAAATTTTGGGACATGTATTTGCCCTTAGCCTTATCTGTAAGAAATGGTTATACCGTTTATGCAATAGATCTCGGGAGTGAATTTGGTTCAATCGTATGCGGTTATGAACCTGAATTTGAAGAAGTTGGACAAATCGCATCTTCGTTTGCTCAGTTTTTAGATAAAATCATGAAGAATAGCGTAAACTTTTCATCATTTTAATTGAGCAGTATGAGGTGCGGCTATGTCATATGTAACGTTTGATTGTATACAGTTTATTTCATTTGATTCCGATAATGAAGCTGATGTCACTACATTCAAGCGTTTTTGAAATGGTGAATCAAGAATTCATTGGAGAGTTTGACGAGTGGTTGGAAAGAGAGAAAGTACCAGTTGATATTTTAAGTTTCAGCCGAAATATTCAATTGTTCATGCAAAACAAGCATGTGCAGAATGCCACAGTAATCCTTGTTCGAT
Source organism: Brevibacillus sp. RS1.1 (assembly GCF_013284365.1). NCBI lineage: Bacteria > Bacillati > Bacillota > Bacilli > Caryophanales > Paenibacillaceae > Brevibacillus > Brevibacillus sp. RS1.1. The sequence continues at coordinate 196,670 of NZ_JABSVA010000007.1, read as the reverse complement.
ACGCTCATGAACAAAAGAATGAAGACCACATATTTGTTGGGGAATTTCATAAAGAGCATATTTTGGAAGGCTTGTACCATGCTTCTTGTTTTGGAAACGCTGGAAATAAGATTACACCAAGAACGGTTATATCAAATAGCTTTCTCTGAGTGACAATCCAGACCCGCCTAGGACTTTCCCAGGCTTTTTGCGTTTTCCCCAAATCCCACACTTTCCCCTTACTTTTCACGAGGTTATCCCGAACATTCCCGGCGCTCGTACGGTACGATTTGTTTGCAAGAAACAATAGGAGACAGGGAGTGTTCACACATGAAAAAAATGCTTTCCGTATCTATAATCGCAGCGTGCTTGTTGGCAACGAGTGCGGTAGGAGCTTTTGCGGCGGAGAAAGAAGGAAAAGGAGCAGGGTGGAGCAGCTTGCCTGAAGTTCAAGCGCTAAAAGCATTGCAAGTGGAGCAAAAAGCTCTCCAAGATAAACGAAAAGCCCAAACCCAGACCAACAAACAAGCATGGGATATTCTTTGGGACGACGTGACGCCAGAAGTACGTGAAACCGTGAAAAGCGCGTTGGCAGAGACAAAGCCACTCCGCGAAGAGAACAAGACGCTATCTGCTGAACTGAAAGAAGCGAAGAAAGCAAAGGATAAAGAAAAGGTGGCGAGCATCAAGGCTGAAATCGCCGCAAACCACACCGCCATCGAAGAAAAACTGGCGCATATCCAAACAGAATTGACTCAGGTAAAAGAGAAAAAAGCGTCCTTTAAAGAGATGAACCAACAATTGAAGCCAATCCGTACAGAAAAGAAAGAGAACAAAGAGCAAGCAAAAGAACTGAAAGCAAAAGAGAAGAACACAGTGAAAGAAGCAAAAGAAGTATTCAAGGCTGGTGACAAGGAGCAAGCAGCGACATCCTTGCAAGAGGCTGCTGATCTGTTGAAAGAACTGACCCAGGTACAGAGCGAAATTTTGGAGCAGAAGCAAGCAATTTCGGAGATTATTCAATAAGGAACGTCTACGAGAATAGTGACAGCCCGAATTCTGTTATTGACGAGACAGATGTTCCCCCTCACATAAGAGACAGGAAGCCCGTTGCATGCCAGCGGGCTTTTTGTCATTCCCCGATTCGTCAAACTCCTTTGAAGCACCTATACTAAAATGGAAGATAAAGACATAGGAGAGGATGAGTTTCGCATGGATATTCTAGAGAGAGCGGGTACGGTTGAGAGTAGAGAGGATATGGTTCAATTCATTTCTCATTTGATTAAGGATTATCAGCAAAATAAAAAAGAGTGGGCGAATATATCACTTGAAGAGTTTCTAAGTGGGATGGAATCATGGATTGAAGATTGTGATAATATGTTAGCTGATCTTGAAGGTGTAGACTGGAATTTGTTTGCTACCATTTTAATTGCAGGAAGCCGTTATGAGTAAATAGGAATCGAATTCAAGGGTCTGCGACGATTTTAAGGGGTATTAAAGGTACAAAGCCCCTCTCCTTGCCTCAAAATCCTATCATTCAGGACTAACGACCCATTCAAAAAATCCCAAATAATACCGATTGTAAGATTGTGTGTAAAATAATGGTCTTATTTGGAAGGGTGAATCCATTTCCCTAGAAGCATCGGAGGGGAGGGGGTTCATCTGGCAGGGAGGGGATACCATGAGCAATCGAACACTCACTTATGGAGATATACAAGTTTCACCCTATGAATTTACGCATTTGCAAACGATGAAAGTCGTGAAAAAGATGAACGAGCATGCTCGACTGACGCTCACAGGGATTATTTCTGAAGAGCGAAAAGATAGCTACGTGAACCAGACAAATGCCCAAACACTGATTAGAGTGGCACTGGCGGATGAATCGGGCAAGCCGAAAACATGGTTCCAGGGCATCGTTTTGCGCGTCCATGTCAAAGCGGTTCGCGGTATTTATTACTTGTCGCTGGAGGCAATTTCTCATACGTATTTGTTGGATGTCAAAACGAGAAAGCGTTCGTTTCAAAACCCGGCGATGACTTATGCGGGGCTCGTGAAAACGGTGCTGTCCGGGTACGGCAAAGCTGACTTTATTGACTCAGTTACCAACGGAAAAGCTTTGAATACGTTTGTGATGCAGTATGAAGAAACCGATTGGCAGTTCCTGAAGAGGATGGCATCGCGTTTTTATACAGGTTTGATCCCGACAACGGCTTTTGACATTCCCAAGTTTTATTTCGGTTTGCCAAAAGGTCAAGATAAAGGAAAGCTTGCGGTTAGTCATTATACGGTGCACAAGCGTGTCGGGGATTACCAGAGTGATGCGGAGAACAAGGTTCCGGGAATCGATGACCAGGACTATACCGTTTATGAAGTGCAGAGTGAACGAGTGCTGGAGGTCGGCAATGAGGTGAACTTCAAGTCCAGACCACTTGTCGTCGGAGAAGCGGTCACGGAGGTGAAGGAAGGTATTGTCACGCACACATACAAGCTTTATCCACGGCTAGGTCTGGCGCGTAAAAAGCAGTATAACCATGCCATCATCGGGGCATCCATCCAGGGCCGGGTGTTGCAAGTCCAGAAGGATAATGTGCGGGCCAAGCTGGACATGGATGATCAGCAGGATCAGAGCACGGCATATTGGTTCCCTTATTCCACCATTTATGCTTCCGAGGATCAAACCGGATGGTATGTCATGCCAGAGCTGAACGACCAGATTCGGATTTATTTCCCGAGCAAAAAAGAAGAGGACGGTATCGCGATCAGCTCTGTTCTCAAGGAAATCCCAGACGACGACAAGCCAGCTCCCAAAAAGAAAGCCACACCGAAAAGCAATGCAGGTGGTGGAGGTGGCGGTGGCGGTGGCGGTGGAGACAGGATGAAGGACCCTGCTGTAAAGACGTTTCGTACCAAATATGGCAAGGAAATCGTGCTAGCTCCTGACAAAATTGTGATCACGACAGGAGATATGTCAATCACGATCAGTGATACGAGTGGAATCGATATCAAGAGTAGCCAGAACGTGAATATAACAGCGGATAAGGACATGAAGCTATCAGCTTCTTCTCTTCATATTAGTGCGGATAAAATCGAGCTGAGTGGAAAAGGAAATACGATCAAACTGGAAGACAGGATCGAGCTGAAAGGCTCGGAAATCAAGATGAACTAGAGGGGGCACTTACATCGATGAAGAAAGAGGAAGCGCTCCAGCATCTGCATGATAACACCTTTCTACCAGCATTGGCTGAAAGCGTAGCGGCACTCGAGCGCTATTTCCAGCAAAACAAGGATCAGCTCGTCCGGGAGTTCGTGGAGTCCTTTCGGCAAATGCTCCTGCATGTTGAGTTTATGCAGAACAACCAGGAGCTTCCCCCTGTCGGTTTTATTCACTTCTCATTGCTTCGGACAACCGTATTGGATGGCACGCACACATTTTTGATAGAGGGTTATACGGAGCAATGGTACTGGGAGCCAGTGGAATGCTATGCACGGTACGAGGCAGCATGGGCATTGCAAGAGGCTTCCAAGCTCATTTCGCTACTGGACGAACGCCGGAAAATGTACATGGGGATCATACAAGCTACTGATGTGGAGTTTATGGTGCTAAAGGAAATGGAGCTTTTCGGTCAGTTTGTCACAGCGCTTGCCCGAGTGGCGATTCCGGAGGCCATTCAGCTGCCTGAGTACCAACAGATCAGGAAAGCGGATCGTCTGTACATACGAGTGGGCGAATTCAAAGACATCAGCGAAGTGGTGTACATAGAAGAGAGAATCAAGCGGGAGGAGAAGGAAAGCAGAAGCCTGCTTGGGCAACCGAAAGGAACGTTTTGCACCCATGAAACATTCGCCCATATGGATTTGCCGCGAACCAATGTAGACGCATTAGATTTGCGCTATTGCGATTTTAGTGGCAGTAATTTTGCAGACAGTCAGTTCCGTGCGTGTATCCTATTCGGAACAAGGTGGGTCAGTAGCAAGCTTCCACGCACTGATTTCAGCCATTCGCTTCTTTGTGATGCCGATTTTCGTCATGCTGACTTGAGCGGAGCCATCTTCTCATATGCCGAGGGACAAGGAGTCAGTGCGGACGAGCTGCATCGTGTACCGGGCTTACTCGGTGTCCAATTTGCATATGCTGATTTGCAAGGAGCGGATTTTCGCCATTCTCGTCTGTATCATGCGAATTTTCATAGAGCGAATATGCGGAATGCTGTTTTTTTGGAGAAGGATCGTGAGCGCTTTGCATTGAGTGAAACACAGATACAGCAGATTGAGTGGAGAACGGAATAAAGGAGGCGGGATGACATGCGCGATTATTATTTGCTAGCAGATGACGGTCGAATGGCTCAAAAGGTCGTGCCATCGGGGCTGGGGCTGCAAAAGGAAAACACATTTGATCAACTCCCGCCGATATCCGTTCTTGAGGTCAACACGGATGGGGCCCAAGCCTACACAGATTGGTTGGAAAAGCCACTGCCGATGATTTCGGAGCGGATGAAAACCATTACTGCCAAATACAATCCGAGCATACAATGGAAGCGCGTCGATTTGATTGACAGCGAAACCAATCTGCGCAACGTTTACTGGGCCATGCAGGTACCTGCTGTAGATTGTCTTTCTATGGAGACTGATTTTCATTTGAATGGAACGGTAAAGAGACTTGTATTAGATACCGATAAGATAAAGGCACATCATTTCTTTAAAGTTCAAGGGATCTTGGAGCCGTATATCGTGGTGAGTCTGGATGCTGCGGAAAGCTTCCTTCGCAGAAGCTTGAACGGATTTGTTTTACAAAAAGTAGAGCAGGTACTGCGGAGGGAGCTATGACGATCTATTGGGATGAAAAGATTTTGGATGTATGGAACAGCATCCAGACACGGCGTCAACTCGCTGAAATGGAAGAACAACAGGTGCAATTGACGCTTGAGGAGTGTCTGGATGGCGTGCGAAAAGGCTACCTGGAGTACGAAGGGCGCAGGTTCGAATTCGCGGAGAATATCCTCTTTGACGGGCAGCTTGGCATTCAGCTGCCCCGTTCGATGCAGCTCATGCCGAGGGGACGCGGGTCAAATAGCGGAGGGAATTCTCAGCATGAGCAGATTTCCTATAAAGAGGAAGAGAGCGCGGTCATGCTCGGCATGAATCATATGGCACATCAGTTGCCGATGAGCGGCGTAGAACCGTTTGTGCAGGCGATGACAGCGCAAGTCAAAAAGGCGCAGGCAGGCTTGCAGGTCGTACATCATGAGCTTATCGAGCTGGATGGATGCAGGATTGCCTACAGCGAATTCATCGTCCCGGTCGAGGACAAAACTTACTACCAAATCTTGTTCGCGACATCACTAAACGGGCGGGCACTACTCGGGAGTTTTCATTTTGAGTCTGAGGAAGTGCTCGTGTGGCAACCTTTGGCCCATGCGCTGATTCGCACGCTGCGGGTAGAGAACATTTGATCAAGACAGAACAAGGAGGTTTCCAATTGGAACAGCAGCAACATCAACAGCAATGGCAAGTGAGCGTGCCTGAAAATGAGCGGGTCATGTCGGTCAAAGAGTGGTTAATTACTTTTTTAATTATGATGGTGCCCGTGGTCAATCTTGTGATGTATTTTGTTTGGGCATTTGGCAGTGAAGGCAATCTAAATAGAAAGAACTGGGCAAAAGCGAACTTGCTGATTATGGGCGTTTGCATCGGGTTGTACTTATGCGTATTCTTTTTTGTTCTGATCTTGGCATTCATTGGAGCATCGGTTGAACAATAGCGAGAACGGTGGATTGGCAAAAAACGTGGAGGGTATAGAATGGATCACCAAGCGTATGTGGAAGGAAGCGTAGCGGAAAACGAAAAAGTCATGACAATGAAAGATTGGATAGTCGTCTCGTTGTTCATGATGATTCCGATCGCGAATATTGTTTTGTTGTTTGTCTGGGCTTTTGGTTCAGATGGGAATCTGAATCGTAAAAATTGGGCAAAAGCCGGTTTGTTGTTAATGGCCATTCTTATGGGGTTATATTTCGTCTTTGGTACGATAACCGCAATTATCACGTTTATTTTAATCGGCATGGAAGGGCAATAAGGAGCGATACTAAGATGTCTACAAGGCATATTCCAACTCGAATCACCGAGGAGGAATATGCCTTGTTTTTTACACGGAGCTTTTCCCCTATTCATGTTATCCTGAAGATAGTTGCAATCGATCACGCAGAAAGGAAGAGGTCCATGTCAGCTGAGAAAGAGAACCGACTCTGCCAACGCTCCAAACAGATTCATAACCGCACGTTTGTCGTGACCTGCCGAGAGTTTTTGGTGAAGCAAGCAGACTTTCTATTGGACGTATTCTCTGATGTAGAAGACGAGATGGGTCCTATCAAGAACGGTGCGAAAATTCAGGTAGGCTGGACCATTCTACTGGTTTTCGAACGGGATGGGTGTATGGAGATCGTGGCACCCGACTACGACGCGAATCCTTTTTCCGAAACAACTTCTGACCTGTCTGTGTCCTTGGTCGTGCAAATGGCGCAAAACAACTGCTTGCAAACCGTGCGAGCAGAAGGGGAAGCTGCTTTGTTCCAAGATAAAATTGTGGTGGCAAAAGGTGCATTTGAACAAGAACACGTCTATTTGCAGCGTGCAGAAGATGTTCGAAAAGGAGACTCCGGGTGGTATCTTGGGCCAGTGGAAGGCGAAGTAGACAGTGACCAGCTAGAGTCATACTACGTTTTCCAACTGCTAAAGCTACGTCCGTCTCTTTTGCAAGCGATGGCTCTGCCACGAGGCTACATTGTCGTTTTCCAAGGAGATCAGATTGAAGCAGTCTTGGACGAGCACGATGTTAATGTATGGCCGACACTTCATTAGCGGCTCCGATTTAACTCCGCCGATACTTTATTCACGAGCTGATCCGCTTGCCGCGTCGTTTCGGGCAAACGGTATTTGGGTGAGAGCTTGGTGATCCACGTGCATGCAGTTGGCAAAGAGATTCCGTGTCCGATCGAGACGAAGATTGGTTTGATATTCGGTTGTGTGCGCAAGACTCCACCGATGATCTCACCCTGATCGATCAACGGGGAATACGCACCTCTTTCGTGTGCTGGCTCTTCGTATTCACCTAGTAGTCTCGTCTTTCCACAGCCAATGGTAGGAATGTCAAACAGGACGCCCAAATGACTGGCTAGTCCGAATCTTCGCGGGTGAGCGATTCCTTGCCCATCGCAGACGACGAGCTGCGGTGTTGTTTTGAGTTCCTTGAATGCACGTACCAACGGAGGCAGCTCTCGAAAAGAGAACAAGCCAGGAATATACGGGAATTCGACGGTGTCTTGAATGACGACAGACTCGACGACTTGCAGGGAATTGGCGTCGAGGATCACGACACCAGCGACTAACAAATCAGACTCGGCATGATAGGCGACATCTACCCCGGCGATATAGCATACGTCCGTTAGTTGATCTTCTTCTTTTACTTGCTGGGCTAGCTGGCGCTGTAAGTTGATTGCCTCTTGCTCATTCATGTTCCAAGGATGCTGGATAATCGGCTCCATCTGGTTACCTCCGGATGATAGAAGATTTGTTCATTATATCCAATGGATGTGCTATGCTCCAAGTCTTAGGAACAATTCCGAGAAAATACGTTGACTTCTCGGATGAAAAGCACTATTTTGTAACCGACAGAATGATCATGTTCGAGATGGAACGAGGAGGGCTCGTCGTGAAAATCGCAGTAGTAGGAAGCATCAATATGGATCTCGTAACCCATGTACAACATTTGCCTAAAGCAGGAGAAACGATCGCAAGCCATCACTTCGAGCTGATCCCGGGTGGAAAGGGAGCGAATCAGGCAGTAGCAGCGTCTCGTCTGGGTGCGCATGTCTCCATGATTGGAATGGTAGGAGAAGATGAGAACGGCCGGGTCATGCTGGGAGGACTAACAGATGCGCAGGTTCACATAGAGGGGATTAAATGCTCGGGTACAACAGGCATGGCTTTTATCAATGTAAGTGATGATGGGGAAAACAACATCGTGCTTGTTCCAGGAGCGAATGCACTCGTCAGCACCGAGCATATTGCTGACAATCTGTCTATTTTAAAGGACAGTGACGTCGTATTGCTTCAACTGGAAATCCCGATGCCTGTCGTGGAATATACAGTCAAAGAGGCAGCCCGACTCGGCAAGCTGGTCATTTTAAATCCGGCACCTGCACGCGAGCTATCCAGTGAGCTATTAACCCATGTACATACCCTAACCCCGAATGAAACAGAGCTTTCCATTCTCACAGGAATGCCTGTATCCACGATAGACGAGGTGCATGCCGCAGCCAAAAAGCTTTTGTCTGGTGGACCAAAGCGCGTCATCGTGACGTTGGGAGAAAAGGGCGCTCTCTTAATAACCGCTGATGAAGCGACCCATATCCCGGCGTTCCGCGTAGAGCCAGTGGATACAACTGCGGCAGGCGATTCCTTTACAGCTGCTTTTGCGGTTGGGATCACACAAGGAATGACCGAAACCGAAGCGGCCACTTTCGCTAGCAAAGTAGCAGCGATTGTCGTTACTAGGAACGGTGCTCAACCATCCCTGCCTACTTTCGATGAAGTACAAGCATATTCTTTTTAATGGGGGAAAATGATGGAGAAGGTCAATGTAGCTGAAAAGTTTACGTTATTCCATGAGTATTGGAATCCCAAAATTGCAGGCGAAATCAATGACTCCTATGTAAAGCTGGTGAAATTGAAAGGAGAGTTTGTCTGGCATCAGCATGAAAATGAGGATGAGATGTTTTTCGTAGTGAAAGGGAAACTGCTTATTAAGTTTCGCGATAAAGATGTTTGGTTAAACGAAGGGGAATTTCTCATTGTTCCAAAAGGTGTAGAGCATATGCCAGTTGCAGAGGAAGAGGTTCATGTATTATTGCTTGAACCAAAGACGACGCTGAATACTGGTGATCAAGTAAACGAAAAAACAGTAACAGATTTAGAGACGATATAATCAATGATCGAGCCTATTTTGAAAGATGATTTTCAAAATGGGCTTTTTCTATAGGCATGGTTTTGTACAGTTGCAACCATTTCATTTGTTGACCAAACGGTACATAATGTGTAAGATTTCCATAACAGTTGGAGACGAAAGGAGGATTCCGGTGAGCAAACGCGGCAGACCACGTGATTTTGATTACACATCCATCGTAGATGTGGCCATGAAAACATTTTGGTCAAAAGGCTACAATGGTTGCTCTACGCATGATTTATGCAGTGATACTGGACTAGGGAAAGGCAGCTTGTACAATACGTTTGGCAGCAAACAAGACCTGTATCTTGCAGTGGTGGAACACTATCACGATACCGGGATTCGTGAACAGCGGGCGTTATTGGAAGGTCCGGATTCTTTGAAAGAACGGTTGCAAAATTTTTTAGCGTGGGCATTCGTGGAAGACTTTGAATCAACGAATCCAAAGGGATGTTTGCTGATCAATGCGGGATTGGAACGGGCAAAAGACGATCCCAAGATTGAAGAAATCGTCTCCAGGCATGTTGAACTTCTGAAGGATACCATGGAAAAAGTGATGGAGGAAGGCTTGCGAACGGGTGAAATCTCTCAAAAACGATCTGCGGTGGATTTGGCAAGCCTATTTTTAAGCAGTTACTACGGCTTTCGTGTATTGAATACTTCCACACAGAATCGGACATTGGCTGAACAAATTATGAAGGGGACCATGGAATCTATCTTCGGCGCGTAATGCGCTCTTTTTTTGAGTGATTTTTGTACCGATTGTTACAATAATAAGTAGGGAGGGTTTCTTTATGCCGTCGATGATTTATTTGTTAGCGGTAGCGATTTTTGCAATGACGACTTCTGAATTTATGGTGGCAGGGATGATGAATGACCTTGCCGATGATTTCGGCGTATCGATCTCATCCATCGGGTATTTCATTACGGCGTATGCGGGTGCAATGGTGATAGGGGGCCCGATACTAACGGCAACGCTCCTGCACATTCGCCGAAAACAAGCGTTGCTATCATTGATTGCCGTCTTCTTTATTGGTCAAACGTTAGGAGCAATGGCTTGGAATTACGAGTCAATGATGCTTGCGCGTATCTTAACAGGTATTGCCTCATCCGCTGCGTTTGGCATCTCTGTCAGTATTTCAGCCGGCTTGGTTCCCCCTCATTCACGGGGAAAGGCCGCTTCGATTGTTTTGGCAGGCTTAATGATTGCTACTGTCGTAGGACTCCCGCTGACAACCGTGATTGCACAATATTTCGGCTGGAGAATGAGCTTTTGGGCTGTTGCTATCGTTGTATTGCTATCAGGGATTTTGATTCAATGGTTGCTCCCTTCTTCCACACAAAAAGATCGGATGAACGCAAAGGATGAGCTTGCCAGTTTTCAAAATCCACACCTTTGGGCCGCGTATGCAACCAGTATGCTGATCATTGGCGGTACCTTCGCAGCGTTTAGTTATTTTACTCCGATTCTTACGGAAGTAACGGAATTTTCGGATGCGAGCATCCCGTATTTGCTTGCCCTTTACGGCATCGCGACCTTGATCGGAAATATCGTGATTGGCAGACTTGCTGATCGTTTTACCATGCGAATCCTTGTAACGGGATTAAGCATACTCCTAGCGACATTGGTTCTGTTTGCCGCAGGTGCCGAAAATAAATGGATCGCGGTGCTGTCCATTGTTCTGATTGGGTTGACGGGTGTAGCGATGAATCCGGCCATGATTGCACGCGTCATGAATACAGCAGGCAGTGGGACGATGGTAAACACGGTGCATACTTCCTTTATTACATTGGGTGTTGCCATTGGATCTTTCTTAGGCGGGATCGGGATCAGCAGTGGCTATGGACTTGTTTCACCATTGTGGGTAGGGGCTTGCTTTGCCGTTATCGGGTTACTTTCAATCGTTCCTTACTTGCAAAAGAGCAAAGTGTAAAAAACCATACAATCCCTCTTGAAAGTCAAAAAAGGTCAAACTATAATGAAGTCAACGAAGGTCAGAAAAGGTCAAAGGTCTTCTGGATTCCAAAACAACGCTTTTGGGGGGATTGAATATGCATTGTGAAATCTGCAAACAACGAGAAGCAACTGTGACTGTTCATATACGTGTACAAAATCAGCAACAAAAATACGATCTGTGCCAGGATTGCAAAACAAAGCTGACCAACAAAATGGGAGTGGGCATGGGCTTTAGTCCTTTCTCCTCCTTCTCTGGACTGGATGAGTTCCTGCAAGGCTTTGCTCAAGGCCAGATGAATCCGGGCAAAGCTTCCGGTCAACCGCAGCGACAAGCGCCAGAACGCGGTGGGGGCATCCTCGATGACCTGGGCCGTAATCTAAACGATGCGGCACGTGCCGGACTGATTGACCCTGTGATTGGACGCGAACAAGAAATCGAGCGTGTCATTGAGATTTTGAACCGTCGCAACAAAAACAATCCGGTTCTGATCGGGGAGCCAGGGGTCGGGAAGACGGCGATTGCGGAAGGCCTCGCTCTGCGCATTACGGAAGGGCAAGTACCGACCAAGCTGAAAAACAAGCAGGTGTACATTTTAGATGTCGCCTCTCTAGTTGCAGGAACGGGAATTCGCGGACAGTTCGAGGAAAAAATGAAGCAAGTGATTGCCGAGCTGCAAAAACGCAAAAACGTCATCCTGTTTGTGGATGAGATTCATCTACTGGTGGGGGCAGGCTCTGCGGAAGGTTCCATGGATGCAGGGAACATCCTGAAGCCAGCTCTTGCTCGCGGTGAGTTGCAGCTGATTGGGGCAACTACATTAAAAGAGTATCGCGTGATTGAAAAAGACGCTGCTCTGGAGCGCCGCCTGCAGCCAGTCATGGTCAAGGAACCAACCGTAGAACAAGCCATCGAGATTTTGAAAGGTTTGCGCCCGAAATACGAAGCATTCCACCAAGTCGCTTACTCGGATGATGTCATCCGTGCCTCCGTGGAATACTCCCATCGTTACATCCAGGATCGATTCTTGCCTGACAAGGCGATTGATCTCATGGATGAAGTAGGCTCGCGTTTGAACCTGAGATCCTCCGTGGTGGATACGTCAGAGTTACATGAGCGTCTGGCGCAAATTAATCAGGAGAAAAAGGAAGCGACGGAGCAAGAAGCTTACGAACGAGCTGCCCGTCTGCGAGACGAGGAAGCGGGCATTTTAGAGAAGCTGGATCAAATCGAGGGCAAGGAACAACGCGTTAAGGTTGACGTCACAGACATCCAAGCCTTGATCGAGCAAAAGACCGGGATTCCTGTTACCAAGCTGCAAAGTGATGAGCAGATGAAAATGAAAAACCTGGCAGCTCATTTGGAAGCAAAAGTCATTGGCCAGTCCGAGGCGGTCACACAAGTAGCGAAGGCGATTCGACGCAGTCGGGCAGGTCTGAAACCGAAAAACAGACCGATTGCTTCCTTCCTGTTCGTCGGTCCAACTGGCGTAGGGAAAACAGAGCTGTCCAAAGCGCTGGCAGAAGAGCTGTTTGGTACCCGTGATTCCATGATCCGTCTCGATATGAGCGAGTACATGGAGAAGCACTCGGTATCCAAATTGATCGGGTCTCCTCCTGGCTACGTCGGTCATGAGGAAGCAGGTCAGCTGACTGAGCGCGTACGCCGCAATCCATACAGCATTATCCTGCTGGATGAGATCGAAAAAGCACATCCGGATGTAATGCACATGTTCCTGCAAATTCTGGAGGATGGCCGTCTGACAGATAGTCAAGGCCGTACGGTGAATTTTAAGGAGACGGTCATCATTGCGACGAGCAATGCCGGTGTGATCGAGCGTAAAATCTCCGTTGGTTTTGGAGCACAAGCGCCCGAGCCTGCCACCGTGCTGGATTCTCTGGGAGCGTACTTCAAGCCGGAGTTCCTGAACCGCTTCGACTCAATCATTTCCTTTGCTCATCTGGAAAAACAGGATTTGGTCAAAATCGTCGATCTGCTGCTGCAAGATGTCATGGGCAATCTGTCTGAGCAAGGAATGGAGATCAGCGTGACAGATGCCGCAAAAGAAAAGCTGGCTGAGCTGGGCTACAACCCTGCCTTCGGGGCACGTCCATTGCGCCGCGTGATTCAGCAATATGTTGAGGATGGCATTGCGGATCTGGTGATGGAAGAAGACAATGTGACAGCAATGGTCATTGATGTCGAGGATGATGTAATTCGAGTGAAAAAAGGTTAACAGTTGTAAAAAAAGAAACCCCGATTGGGGTTTCTTTGCTTTTTAAGATCTTCTTTATTTATTCATGAGTTTCTCATTGATGCCATTGCTGACGCCAGTACTTTCCATTTTCAGCTGGCGGCGCTTGGCGACAATTTTCTTCACCCATAACCCGACCAAGATGAGCGGCACCACGGTGAGAAAGATATAGAGAGAAACGTTATGGACCATATTTTCCGCCATTTTACCGTAAAAATAGAACAAGAGTCCAACTGCGTAAAATTTGACTGCCCGTCCAATTGCGGCATACCCGAGCAATTTCCATAATGGGAATTTCAAGCAACCCGACATGATTGTAAATACTTTAAATGGAATCGGTGTAAACGAACCGATGAAGATCGCGACTTCGCCCTTCTTTTGAAACATCTCTGTGGCAGAGTCAATCCATTCCTTCTTGAGGAGTTTGTACAGAACGGATTTGCCTAGTACTTTACCGATAAAATAACCGACGGGAGTCCCTATGAGACAAGCGATGTAGCCTACCGTAGCAATCCACAATGCCTGCGAAGGGTCAACGAGGCTGAGTGGCACTTGAAGAAAGAAGGCAGGAACGGGAAAGATGACTGCGTCTGCAAAAGAATGGATGAACATTCCTAAATAGCCGTATTCCATTAAGAAATCTAAAATGTTCTGAAGCATCTATTTCTCCTTTGTCATTCTATCGTTAACTGCCAGTCATCAACTCAATTAAGTATGTGTATAGATGCGATTCTACTTCAAACTGGCCGACTATGGAACGAATTTTTTTTGATATGGATTCACTAATTATACAATGAAATACCCCAATCCCTGCATCTTGAAACAATTTATACCAGAGAATCTTTCGGGTAAACCATGTTCCTTGTATCTGATAATACGATGTAGATCGTTTTCTGGTTACTGTTCCATTATCGAGATTTTATTGTTGTCCAAAAACGCACCCCCGCCGGATTTTATCTACGACTTAAGGCGGATAGGTTAACGGTGCATGCGGCGTAGCACATCCATCAACATGTTAATCCCTTGCTCAATCACTGTTTCCTTGGCATAGGACACATTCAGCTTTAACATATTTTCTTGCGGAAAGCCCAGCAAGTAATTTTTGTCAGTAGCATCCACAAGGATCGAGCGTTTTTTGAGCTGGCTGATAACAGCAGGGACCGGAATAGAATCGTTCAACACAATATGCGTATGAATCCCCGGATACGCAAGGGGCTGAAAGGTGAACAGATGCTCTTCATTCACCGCAAACTGGTTCAAGGACGCCATCAGCAGGTTAGATCGCCGGTGATAGGAACTGCGTATCTTTTGCTTGTGTCGCTCGAACATTCCGCTTTTTAGGTAAATTTCCAGCGCAGCTTGAGATAGCATGGAGCTGTCGATATCCATGAGTCGTTTGTACTGGTTGAAGGAATCCTTTAGTGCATCAGGTATAACAGCTACACCCAGGCGGAGCCCGGGAAAAATAATCTTGGAATAGCTTTTTACATAAATCGTGCGAGAAAAACGGTCATAGGCAAAGAGGGGATCTGCTTTGCTGTCATGCTCAAGGTCTGCCATGTAATCGTCTTCCACGAGATAGACGTCGTACCGCTGGGCAAGCTCCACAATGCGCTGCTTATCCTTTCGGCTGTATGACGTCCCGAGCGGGCTATGATAGCGAGGCATCGTATAGAAAAACTTGATTTCTCCCGTTCGGAAAATAGACTCTAGCTCTTCTAAATCGATTCCTTGGGCAGTCCGCTTGATCCCCACAACAGGATGCTTGCGTACTTGCAAGCTTTCAATGAAAAGGTGGTAGCTGGGCTGCTCAATCAGAATCGTTTTTTTGCCATTTGGAAAAGGAAGGCTGCACAGCAAGGTTAGAGCTTGTTGGACACCGGAGGTAATGAAAATATTGCCCGGGTCTGTAAAAACCTGATGGTTCCCAAGTAGCTTGGCGACGACGGCAATGAGTGATGGCAAGCCTTGTGTGGTTCCGTATATGAAAAGATCGTTTTTATAGGTTTCAATCGCTTTATTGATGCAGTGTTGAAAGTCGACATAAGGAAAGAGGTCAGGATCGGGAGCAGAGGTCGCAAAATCGATTATCGACGTATCTGCGGGCTGTATCTTCCTTTGCTTTTTCACGACGTAATAGCCGCTTCGGTCGACCGAATAGATGAGATGACGCTTTTCGAGTTCATCCAAGGTGCGGATCACGGTACTCTTGCTGCATTGGTAGCGAGTGGCGAGCTCCCGAATGGAGGGAAGCCGGTCTCCGTCTTGATAGGAGAGGCTTTCAATCAACGTTTCGAGTTCATTTTGAAGCTGCAAATATTTGTGCATCCAAAAACATTCCCTTACGCCGAATTTGTATCGGTACAGTTACTCCTTTTTTGCATTGTAGCACGATTGATCCCCCATTACTATTAACCTAAGACGGCCGTCTGTAAAAAGTCCCCAGTAGGAGAGATACATACGATGAAAGACCAACAAAAAGCGATTCTTGCAGCATTACTGAATGCGGGGATTACCGGCTTGTCGTTTTTGTTTCTGAAAATGGCACTCGCTGTAACCAATCCGGTTGATACTTTGGCACACCGTTTTACCGTGGCATTTATCGTTGCTTCTATCCCGATCCTGTTTGGGTGGATCAAGCTGTCCATCAAACCAAAAGACATGCTCACGATTATTCCGCTCGCCATGCTGTACCCCATTCTGTTCTTTACCCTTCAGGCGTTTGGATTGGTGTATACCACTTCGTCTGAAGCGGGGATTATTCAAGCAACCGTTCCGATTTTTACCATGGTCATGGCGGCATTCTTTTTGGGAGAGTCTTCTACGTGGCTGCAAAAGCTGTCCACTCTTTTATCCGTCGGAGGTGTCGTGTACATTTTTGCAATGAAGGGGCTGGGTGTAAGCTCAGGCTCAGGGAGCAGCATCGGTACCATTCTCATCCTGTTATCCGCGTTTTCTTTGGCGGGGTATAGTGTTCTGGCGAGGAAAATGACAAAGTCCTTTCATTATATAGACATGACGTATATGGTGGCGTTACTCGGATTTTTGTTTTTTAACGGCTGGTCAGTCATTCGCCATAGTGCGGAGGGGACTTTATCGACCTATTTTGTTCCTTTCGCCAGTTCGACATTTATCATCTCGATTGTATTTTTGGGGATTCTGTCCTCGCTCATGACGTCTTTTATGACCAACTTTGCCTTGTCCAAGATGGAGGCATCCAAACTCAGCGTGTTTAACAATTTGTCTACGTTGGTTACGATCGTGGCAGGCGTTATCTTTTTGCAGGAACAGCTGGCATACTACCATCTCATTGGCGCAGTGATGATTATTATCGGGGTGATTGGGGCGAATTTCCTAGGGGCAAAATTTAAAAAACAGAAGCACACGCCTCAATCGAAATCTACATCTGTGTGAGAAAAAGAGAAAGGATACGCAACAGAGCGAATGTTTATTCATTGGCTCTGTTTGTTTTTGAGGAGGAATCGTTCGTGAAACTGTTTACAAATCGTATCATACACGATATAGTTACCTAGATTGTGAGTATAATGACATATGGTGAGATGACGGAATGAAAAAAATTATACATCTGGATTCGATTGAAAAGAGATTTGCAGATACTGTCGTCGTCCCCTCTTTTTCTCTCTCCATTGAAGAAGGGGAGTTTTTGACGTTACTCGGCCCCAGCGGCTGTGGGAAAACGACACTGCTGCGAATGATTGCTGGCTTTGAGCAGCCAACGACCGGGGAAATTTTCCTAGACGAAAAGCCCCTCAGCCATGTGCCGCCATATCAGCGCGATATGAACATGGTGTTCCAGCAATATGCTTTGTTTCCACACATGACCGTGGAGCAAAACATCCTGTTTGGCTTGAAAATGAAAAAAGTGAACGCAGCTGAACAACAAAAGCGTTTGGAGGAAGTACTTCAGTACGTCCAACTGACAGAATTGCGTAAACGTACGCCAAAGCAGCTATCTGGCGGACAACAGCAACGTGTAGCAATCGCACGGGCGATTATTAACAACCCACGCGTTCTGCTTCTGGACGAGCCTTTAGGTGCTTTAGACTACCAATTGCGAAAAAGCTTGCAGCTTGAACTGAAAAACTTGCAGAAAAACCTAGGGATAACGTTCATTTACGTTACCCATGACCAAGAAGAAGCGATGGCGATGTCCGATCGAATCGCGGTCATGAACAAGGGACGAATTGAACAGATTGCTTCTCCAGCAGAGATTTACAACTCCCCGCAAACCTTGTTTGTGGCTACCTTTATTGGGGAAAACAACATTTTCCGGGAAAACGGAACGAATGCAGCTGTACGTCCGGAAAAGATCAAGTTGTACCCGGTTGACTGCGACAAGGACAAGCACAAGAAGCTGGGCATCATTGCTGACGCGGTGTTCCTCGGCAATTTGCGCAAGGTATTTATCCGCCTTGAGGGGCAGGATATGACCGTAATGGCACACCAGTACGCAGGTGACGGTCTGGACTGGCAGGTGGGAGATAAAGTGGCCATTGGCTGGGCACAGACGGACGAGGTGATCCTTCCTTGTTAAACAAGAAGCCGGTAAAACTGCTCGCGCTTCCCGCCCTTTTGTGGATGGGTGCGCTTTTCGTCCTGCCTATGCTTATGATCGCCATACTGTCTTTCCTCAAAAGAGGCACGTACGGGCAAGTTGTCTATGAGTTTACGCTGAACAATTACATCCGTATTTTCGATCCGCTGTATGGCCAAATTTTTTGGGATACGTTGGTCGTAGCGGTTTTAACAACTGTATTTTCGATTTTGTGCGGTTATCCGTTGGCGTATTACATTTCACGGCTGGAAAAATCGACTCAGCAAATATGGCTGTTGCTCGTGATGATTCCGTTTTGGATCAATTTCTTGGTCCGTTCCTATGCGTGGGTAATCATCCTGCGTTCGCAAGGCGTAATCAATACGTTCCTGGAGTCGCTGGGCATTATTTCGGAGCCGCTGCCGCTTCTGTACAATTCGGGTTCTGTTCTGCTCGGGATGGTGTACACGCTTATGCCGTTCATGGTACTGCCGATTTATGTGTCACTGGAGCAGATGGATCGCCGCAAGCTGGAAGCAGCGTATGATCTGGGTGCAACACCTTGGAAGGCTTTCTGGCACGTGACTTTGCCAATGACCAAGACAGGTGTCGTAACTGGATCGATCCTCGTATTTGTTTCTTCCATCGGGATGTTCGTCGTTCCGGATGTCATGGGAGGAGCGAAATCGGCTCTGATCGGAAACGTCATTCAAAATCAATTTTTGTCTGCCCGTGACTGGCCGTTTGGATCTGCCTTGTCCATCGTGCTGATGCTATTATCCATGCTATTGATTCTTCTTTATTTCCGCGCTACCAAAGCGAGCGAGACAAAGGAGGGATCAGCATGAAAACATTACGTCGAAACGCACTATCTGGATACTCATGGCTGATGTTGGTCTTTTTGTATCTGCCAATCTTGATCCTTGTCCTTTATTCGTTCAATGATTCACGGATCAACGCTACGTGGACTGGTTTTACGTGGAAGTGGTACGTTTCTTTGTTTGAAAACAGACAGGTCATGCAAGCGCTGATGAACAGTTTGACGATTGGGGTTATCAGTAGCGTCATTGCAACGGTATTGGGTACGGCTGCTTCTCTGGCGGTCAAGCACTTTTCCCTGCGTTGGAGCAATATCTTCAACGGGTTAATGTACTTGCCGATTGTCATCCCGGAGATCATGATGGGGTTGGCTATGCTCGTGCTATTTAGTCAGGTACAGATGGAGCTGGGGAAAGTGACCCTGATCCTGGCGCATGTTACGTTTAGCATGCCCTATGTGATGGTTATTATTTCTGGACGTTTGGCTGATATGGGCAAAGAACTAGAAGAAGCGTCTCAAGATTTGGGAGCAACTCCATGGGAGACATTGCGCTATGTGACGCTGCCCCTGATCATGCCAGGGATCATCGCAGGCTTCCTGATGTCGTTTACCCTGTCGCTGGACGATTTCATTATTTCGTTCTTCGTGGCTGGTCCGAATTCGACTACATTGCCACTCTACATTTATGGGTTGGTAAAACGAGGCGTCTCGCCAGAAGTGAATGCACTCTCGACACTTTTGATCGTGAGCACCGTGCTGTTGGTTGTGGTGGCAGAGATTTTCCGCCGCAAAGACTCGAAAAATAATCAATCCATCTTTTAGAACCGTCATGGAGTTTTCATAAGGCAATCCCATAACTGATTTGGAGGTTGAGAGGAAAAAATGAAACGTTTCAAGTCCTTGATGATCGGCGCTCTGACCGCCGTACTTGCGGTGACTGCTGTAGGCTGCTCATCGTCATCTGAGCAAGAGCAACAAGTATTGAATATTTACAGCTGGGCAGACAACTTCGACCCAGACGTCATCAAAGGTTTTGAGCAAAAATTCAACGTGAAGGTCAACTATGATGTATACGGCAGCAACGAAGAAATGCTGGCAAAAATTCAAGCGGGTGCATCTGGTTACGACCTGATCCAACCTTCCGACTACATGGTAGGTACCATGATTCAGCTGGGTCTCCTGGAAGAACTGAACAAAGCGAACATCCCGAACATGGGCAATATCGTGTCTACGTTCAAGACACCTCCTTTTGATAAAGAAAACAAGTATTCACTCGTATATACATGGGGAATTACCGGGATCGCTTACAACAAGAAATATGTAAAAGAAACCCCGACAAGCTGGAATGATCTGTGGAACGAAGCTTACAAGGGCCGTGTCATCATGCTGAATGACCCTCGTGAGGTTATGGGAATGGCACTGATCAAAAATGGCTTCTCCAATAGCACGACGAACAAAGAGGAACTGGAAAAGTCCTTTGCTGATTTGAAAAAAGTCGTACCGAATGTTGTTGCTTTCGATACAGACAACATCAAGCAAAAGATGATTGCGGAAGAAGCATGGATCGGAACGGTTTGGTCCGGTGACGCGGCTTTCATTCACGCACAAAATCCAGATGTAGAGTACGTCATTCCGAAAGAGGGCGCAACGATCTGGGCAGACACGATGGCAATTCCAAAGGGCGCTAAGAACAAGGAAATGGCTGAGAAGTTCATCAACTACCTGATGGACCCAGAGGTCAGTGTGAAAAACTACGAGTCTATCGGCTACAGTAACCCGAACGAAAAAGCATACCCACTGCACAGTGAAGAATACCGTGCCAACAAGATGGTCTTCCTGGATACAGCAGACATTGCCCGTGCGGAGTGGCTGGTGGATGTAGGAGAAACCTTGCAGCAATACGACCGCTACTGGACTGAAATGAAGAGCGGCAGATAAATAGTGGTGAACGAACCGAGATGGAGTATTTCCGTCTCGGTTTTTTTGTTTTTATTTTGTTTGCGAGGCTACTCTTCGGCCTGAAAGGGGAATAGAGCGAGGGCATTGGAAAAATAATAAGGGGACACCATATATTGGGGTAGACATAAGATGACAACCAACATGATTCCTGAATCCGTTAGCGAGACGCGAGAAAAATTATGGGATCACATGCGAAATCCGCGAATGGTGTTTCGTACCCTTTCTTGTGGAACCAATAGCTTGTTACTAGCCTACCTACCCTATCTAGTCGATACGGTCATTCTTCAGCAGGTTTTGCTTCCTTATTTCGAAAGGTTACCTGACGAAAAGATCGATCCTGATACGATTTTGGGGAATGTTCCTGTTGCTCATGTCACCAAAACCATGGATTACAGACAAGTCTGCGATTATCTGGTGAGGGGATGGATTTACCTTCAAATAGAGGGAATGGCGTGCGGGCTTCTTCTCTACGTAGCAAGAATACCGAGTCGTTCTTTGGGAGAGGCTCAGGTCGAAACCCAGATTTTCGGTCCTCAAGTTTCTTTTACAGAAGACTTGGAAACCAATTTAGGGGTTCTACAGGGATATCTTTCAACCGATTTGCTTACCAACGTAACTATTACGATTGGGAAACGTAGCAGGACGAATGTGGAAGTATGCTACATGGAGGAACTGGCGGCTCCTGAAAATGTTCAGACCGTCATTCAGCGTTTACGCGATCTAGATATAGACGGTGTGGTTGACAGCGGAAAATTGGTTCAACTGATTGATGACAATACGTTCTCTATTTTTCCGCAGTTAATCCTAACCGAACGACCTGATCATGTAAGTGAAGCCCTGTTAGAAGGAAAGGTTGCCGTGTTTGTGGAGGGAAGCCCGTTTGCTATCGTCGGTCCCAGTTCCTTCGTGGACTTTTTTAAGTCGAATGAAGATCTTTATATCCGGTGGCAAATGGCTTCCTTCATTCGATTGTTACGTTTCTCGGCCCTTTTTGTCTCTTTGTTTTTTACTGCTACTTATGTGGCTGCACTTACGTTCCATTATGAAATGATTCCATCTGCTCTCCTTGTATCGCTCGTAAAGTCTCGTTCCAAGGTACCTTTTCCCCCCTTGTTTGAAGCTTTGCTGCTTGAGATGATTATTGAATTCTTGCGGGAGGCTGGAGCGAGACTTCCTTTTAAAGTTGGACAAACGATAGGGATTGTCGGCGGTATCGTAATTGGACAGGCAGCCGTTGCAGCGGGTTTTACCAGTAACATATTGATCATGATTGTGGCGCTCAGTGCATTAGCTTCCTTTACTTTTCCTTCCTACATGATGAGTACGGCAGTACGCATCCTCCGCTTTCCGATTATCGTGTTAGCTGGGATATGGGGAGGTTTTGGTATTATGCTTGGCGCGTCTTTTCTCTTGATACACATCCTGCGTCAATCAAGTCTGGGACGTCCGTTTTTTCTTCCCTTTTTTCCTTTTCGCTTGCAGGATATTAAAAACAGTCTGATCAGGTTCCCTTTTTACTCTCTCGGCAAGCGTCCGGCTATGACACGTTCTCCTGACGATACCCGTGTGCCTGATGAGGCCGGGAAAAAAAGACCAGTTCAGTAGTTAGGTGTTGAATGTGAATGTCAATGTCACGGTCCACTTTTCGTCGGAATACCCATATGGCTATCAGCGTATCGCTTGCGCTATTTATGGTCCATAGCAATCAGGTTGGAATCGGCATAGCGGGTGTCCAACGCTTTATTTATGATAGGGTGCAGCAAGACGCCTGGATTTCGGTCATTATAGCAGGCATTATGACCCATATAGCAGCATGGTTCATGCTAAAAATCTTAGCGAAATACAAAGACATGGATTTGTATGACATTCATCAAACGGTATTTGGAAAATGGCCAGCACGCGTTCTTAATTTCATCTTTATCGTATATATCATGGGCTCTGCCTTAACGATCTTGAGAGGGTACATCGAGATCATTCAGTCATGGATGTTTCCAGAAGTGCCTTCCTGGATATTAAATGCCTCCTTGCTTTGCCTGGCCATTTATGGAGTGACGGGTGGCATTCGGGTGTTGGCTGGGATTAGCCTCTTTTCTGTCGGGTTGACGGTTTGGCAGTTACTGCTCTTGGTTTACCCCATGCAATACGCCGATTTTCATTTATTGCAGCCAGTCTTTCATCATGATCTTGTAGAGCTTATGGACGGTGCGAAGAAGATGTCTTTTTCCATCATCGGATTTGAGATTATTTTGTTCATCTATCCGTTTGTGAAGGAAAAAGAATTGCTACCGCGATATGTACATGGTGGCCTGTTTATGACCACCTTCTTGTATGTGGCAGTCATGCTGGTTACACTCTTGTACTTTCAAGGGGAACAGCTTCAGCATCTTATCTGGGCAACGCTAATGATGATGAAAATTGTAGAGTTTCCGTTTTTGGAGCGTTTTGAGTTTGTGTCGATCTCACTGTGGATGCTCATCATGCTGGATAATTTGCTGATGAACCTGTGGGTAGCCATGCGGGGGGTCCATCATATTAGTGGGGTCAAGGAGAGAATGGCTCTTATCGGGATTGTTGGTGTTATGTTTTTTGCTAGCAATTTTTTGGAAACACGCCAGTCGATTAATCTCATCACGGATATTTTCGGTGGAGTAGGTTTCTATATCATTTTTATTTATCCCATCGTGCTTTATGTAGTGATTCGGCTGTTTCGGAAGGGGGCGGTCCGGACATGAAAAGGTTACGGTTGCTCGTTTACTACTTAGCAGTGGTCGTGTTATTGAACGGCTGTGGGGAGCAGCACGTATTAGAAAAATTGGGACTGGCAGTTGCAGTAGGGTACGATCTTAGTAAAGACGGAAAGCTGTTGGGTACCACGGTATTTTATCAAATTGACCCGGAGGCACGTGAGTTGGTCACTGTCATTTCGGGCACAGCGCATACGAGCAAAGGACTTACCGTTTCACAGAACAGGGAGTCTTCCAAAAACATTGTAGGAGGTCAAATTCGCGTCGTGGTCTACCACGATGAGTTAGCGCGGAAAGGAATCCTGGCTCTTGTGGAAAACTTAACGCGTGATGCCTCCATTGGAAGCAATGTCTATTTAACGGTAGCCAAAGGAAGAGCGTATGATATTTTGACACATCGCTATCCCGAGAACAGCAACATTGGAATTTACCTCTATCAAGCCATACGGCAGAACGTCGAAGGAGAGAATATGATCTCCTCGAAACTTCATGAGTTCATGAAAGATTATTATGCAATCGGGAAAGATCCCGTGATGCCTTATATCGAAAGAGTAGAGAATGAATTGCATATTAATCAAATTGGTTTATTTCGAGATCAAAAACTGGTGGCAGAAATTACAGCAAGGGAGGGATTTTTCCTCAAGATATTACGGGAGCGTTACAATAAGGGGGAATTGGAAATAAACATTTCCCTCGATAAAAAGCGTCTTTTTACTGTCATTGAACATATCTCAAGCAAAAAGAAAATAAAAGTGTTGGATTTGGAGAAACCGAGATTTTCTGTGAAAGTCGATATGTCCGCGCAGATTCAGGAAATGGCTGAAAAAATCGATTTATCCAAGCCTGAGCAGTTGAAAAAGGTACAAAAAGCAATCGAGCTGGCGGTTAAAAAAGAGACGGAGCATTTACTGGAAAAGTTTAGAAAGCAAGATGTAGACCCGGTAGGATTTGGGGAAATCTACAATATAGCCAGTCAAAGAAGCGGGAAAAAGAAAATGAGTAAGGATGAATGGCGAGAAATCATGAAAAGGGCGAAATTTGATGTCGATGTAAAGATCAAGATTTTACGTACAGGCGTCATTGGGTAATCGGAACAAAAATACATAGACAAGCTACAACCCCGGGTGAGATAGTGAGGGGGAGGTGAGAAAAAATGGAAAACAGGCAGTCTGTACAAACCGGCTTTCTCGAAGCAAATGGCGCACGCATTTACTATGAAGTAGCAGGGGAAGGCGAACCGCTCTTATTGATCCACGGCTTCAATCTGGATACAAGGCTTTGGGATGCCCAGCTTCAAGCATTTGCACAGACATATAAGGTCGTTCGCTTTGATATCCGCGGGTTCGGTAAAACACTGGCGACTGACGTTCCTTATACCTTGTACGATGATGTGAAAGTAGTTCTGCAAGGGCTTGGTATCGAAAAAGCGCATGTGGCTGGGCTTTCGTTTGGGGGAATGGTCGCGCAGGAGTTCGCCCTTGCTTATCCGCAGATGGTGAGCAGCTTGATTCTGGTTGCATCCGGCTTGTTTGGTCACCCAAGAAGTGAACAAAGGCTTTACGATGTAGAGCGCTTCAATCAAGTATGTCAGCGTGGCACGACAGAGGAAGCGTTGGAAATGACGACACAAATGTGGTTTGATGGTCCTGGACAGCCGGTAAATGAGCAAGCTCGCGAAGCACGTAACCGCTTTAAAGAAATAAACAGACACGCCTTTTCACTGCCGGAGTTTGGAGTTGGATTGGAAACTTTATCCCCATCACCAATCGAGCGCTTGGAAGAAATCAAAGCCCCGACACTCGTTATTGCAGGAGGGCGGGATTATCCTGATTTTTTACAGATCGCCGATGTGTTAGGTGAGCGGATTACAGGCGCAAAAAAAGTCATCCTGCCTGATTCAGCGCATATCCCACCGATGGATCAACCAGAGGTATTCAACAAGCTTGTCCTGGAATTTCTCGCACAAAACATTGTAAAATCATCCTAATACAGTTTGAAAAGGCACGGATCGGACAGAATTTCCGTTCATGCCTTTTTTTGTTTTCAACACTTTGCCACAACAGATAGCCCGATGGAGCCATATAGATTCTCGTACTAATCTGATAGGATTAAGGACGAAATAAGGAAGCAGGTGACAGGGTGACATACAACATCAGACAATATACGGTTGTGTTTTTGCTCGCCTTCTTACTTGTACTGACAACGGGTATGACAACTGCTTACGCCCATGCTGGCTTGATGAGCAGCTCCCCACAAAATGGTGAGGTACTGAAGGCGAATCCAGGACAAATATCTGCGCGGTTTACCGAAACTTTGGAGCCCGATCTTGTTAACGTGCGTTTATTTGATTGGAATGGCAAGGAAATAAAACTGGAGCGGCCGACATTGCAGCCGGGTGATGCCTCGCAGTTGAATGCGAATCTGCCGAGCGATTTGGCTGAGGGAACGTATTCGGTTATCGTGACGGTCGTTTCCGAGGACGGACATCCGATCTCAGAGAAGCTCACGTTTTCGATAGGACAAAAAAGTGCAGTCGTGGTTCCGCCCAATGAGCAAAAAGCAGATTCAAGCTACTTGATCATGTACCGCTATTTGGCGCAAGGAATTATTCTCGTCGGTGGCGGCTTGTATCTGGTAGCGTGGGCAGCACAGCGTCATGGTTTGCCTTCGCTTGCCCAGCTCATCGGGATTGGCAGACAAATCGGCTGGAGTTTGGCGATCATCGGACTTATATTTTTGTGGTTCCTGTATGACGAATCGTTAGCCACTGTATCACTCACGCAAGCACTGTGGCAGATGGATGGGAACTTGCTCAGTCAGTCTCCATTTGCGATTATGCTGCTGGTGTCCTTTGCCCTATTGTTATTGATTGCGATCCCCAATATGGTGTCTGGCTGGTATGTGGGAATTTGGGTTCTATTGATCAGCGCGCAAGCTTTTGGGGGTCATGCATGGGGCATTGCTCCTGTCTGGCTGTCGATTTTGCTGAGACTGTTGCATGTTTTGACGGTCGCCGTGTGGATGGGGGCACTTGTCTACTTGTTACTTACAGTTAAAGCGGTTGAACGAGGACAGGAGTCGTTCAAGAAGTTCTTTTTGCAGACAGTTGCGGTGGCAGCAGTGCTTGCCGTCGTGACGGGCGTTCTCATGCTCATCGTGCAGACGGATGTCATGAATATTATCCAGAGTGCAACAGCATGGAGTTATCTGTTATACGGAAAAATAGCAAGTGTCTGCCTCATGCTTCTTCTGGCCTTTAGGCAAACCAGACGCTGGCGGACGAAAAATTCCTTGAAGCCCGTTTACTTGCGTTGGGAGATTGTATTCGGGATTATCGCTATTCTGGCCGGACTTTGGATGAGCCAAATCAACTACCCAACTGCGGTGACAAATAATCAAGCCGTAATTCAAACAGATTCAAACTAGGGAGGATTTATACGATGAAAATGAAAAAATGGATGAGTAGTGTACTGGTAGCAGGTGCAGTTTTGACGTTGGCGACAGCAGCACAAGCACATGTGAACGTCTATCCGAAAGAGACTACTACAGGCTCCTATGAAAAATACACCGTGCGTGTCCCAGTAGAAAAAGACGTCAACACGACAAAAGTAAAGGTGGAATTCCCGGCTGGTGTGAAGGTAAATTCCGTACAACCGATTCCGGGCTGGTCCTACGAGTTCGAAAAAGATAAAGACGGTGTGAACACAGCGCTTGTATGGACAGCCACAGCAGGCGGAATCAAGGCGCATGAGTTCCAAGAGTTCACGTTTGTCGGGGCAAACCCAAAAGAAGAGGGCCAATTGGCTTGGAAGGCTTATCAGACCTATGCAAACGGCGAGGTTGTGGAATGGACAGGAGACAAGGATTCCAACTCGCCAGCGTCTGTCACTACCATTAAGGCTGGTGTAGGCGAAGCAGGGCATGAGCATGGACAAGTACAAAAGCCGACAACCGCTCCTGCTGGGGAAGCGGCTGGTGCAGGCAGCAACAATACCTTGCCATTGGTACTTTCTGGTTTGGCGTTGCTGATCTCCATCGTTGGCCTGTTTAGAAAAAAAGCGTA
Source organism: Brevibacillus sp. RS1.1 (assembly GCF_013284365.1). Lineage (NCBI taxonomy): Bacteria > Bacillati > Bacillota > Bacilli > Caryophanales > Paenibacillaceae > Brevibacillus > Brevibacillus sp. RS1.1. Next base: position 169,343 of record NZ_JABSVA010000007.1, on the reverse strand, counting down.
AGTACTTCCTAATGAAGCTGTGCAGTGTGTCCAATCATACTGCACGGCTTTTTCCATTGTATGGGAATTAAAAACATTCTATAATAGCTGTAATTACTTTCGGAGGTGTATATCACATGTTAAAAACACTATTCAGAGCAAGCAAGTACACGGAAGGAAAAATACGAACGGCAGCATGACGCGGACGCATTTTGCACAGTAGAGGTACGATCAGTATGTGAAAACGGAACGCGTCATCTGCCTAAAAAAAGGTGGATACTGCTTCCATGTTCATGAATGCGACAAAAGTATATATGATCAAAAGTTTTTTGACTTCCCTGGCTAATACGACCATGTTCACGACCTATGCGCTTTACTACATTGTGACACTGGGCTTTAACCCGTTTGAATTGCTAGTGATCGGGACGGTATTGGAGTTATCCGTGTTGGTGCTTGAAGGGATAACAGGAGTAGTGGCTGATACGTACAGTCGCCGTCGCTCCGTCATTCTCGGGATGTTTTTTCTGGGAATCGGATTTGCGATGCAGGGGATCGTTCCCGCGCTTGATACTTGGATACCGATGATTTCTGTCTTCGGCTTGGTGCTGTTTTCGCAAGTCGTCAGTGGTCTTGGGTATACGTTTATCAGTGGAGCGGATACTGCATGGATTGTAGATGAGGTCGGGGAAGAGAAGATCGGTACGATTTTCATGAAGGCCAAGCGCTACTCCTTGTTTGGGAATCTGCTCGGGATTGCACTTAGTGTGGCATTGGCAACACTCGCTCCCAATTTGCCTTACCTCATAGGTGGCCTCATGTATCTGGGGCTTGGCGTCTTTCTGATTCTGTTCATGAAGGAGACCGGATTTATTCCTCGTGAACGTGAGCAAGGTGCTTCCCACGTGAAGGAAATGATTCAGACGTGGACTTCGGGTGCCAAAGTGATTCGCAGTCAGCCGATTCTCATGCTGATCTTGTTCGTGACGCTATTTACGGGTGCAGCCTCAGAAGGGTATGACCGTTTGTGGGAAGCGCATTTGATCGCAGAAATTGGTTTTCCAGAGTTTGCTGCTATTTCGATGCCCATGTGGTTCGGGATCATTGCCGCACTCGCAAGCTTGCTCGGCCTCATCGTCGTAGGCGTTGTGGAAAAAAGGCTGGATGTGAACAATGAGCGGGTTGTCCTTGTAGGCATGTTCACGTTGACGGGGCTCAAAATTGCAGCGATGATAGCTTTTGCCTTTTCTCCTAGCTTTAGCTGGGCATTAGTTGCATTGCTGTTGATCGGTGTGATCCAGTCATTGAGCAGCCCGCTGTATGATACGTGGCTGAATGTAAACATTGAAAGCAATGTGCGAGCGACGGTTTTGTCGATGATGGGCCAGTCCAATGCTTTGGGACAAACGGCAGGTGGTCCTGCTGTCGGATGGATTGGGACGCGTTTTTCGATTCGCGCTTCGCTCGTTGCAGCGGCTATCTTGTTGGCACCGATTCTGATTGTGTTCGGACGTGCGCTTAGAAGGCGCTGAGTCACATACAAAGTGTAACAAGCATAAGGCATGTGTCCATTTTTTAGGGCGCATGCTTTTTTGTTGAGGCAATCGTTGGTTTTTGTAATCAAAACTTGCGAACAGACGTTCTCTTTTGATATGATGATTTCAACAATAAGAAGACACATTTTGTGGTGGTGAGAACCTGATGATTCAGGAGTTGAGAAGGTACGCAGCGAGGCAGCAAGCAGTGGAGATCATCTATTTGAAGAAGGATGGGGAGGCTAGCAGGCGTACGATTCGTGTGGTTCATATTGATGGGAACAAAGGGAGCTTGAAAGCATACTGTTATAGGAGGAAGGCGTATCGTGTATTTGTGTTGGAAAACATTTTGGCGATCGCACCTGTGTCAGGGTATTTTGCCGGATGAAAAGGAATCATCCTCCACGCCCCCAGCCTATTCCAGCCATACTATGTTATACTAAATAGGTAAACAACTTCAAAAAAGAGGAAGGGCGGGGACAACAATGGAGTTCTTCATTGTCATTGTCATCATGTTCTTGATCGTAGTGTTTGTCTTAGCGTCCAAAGCTGCAAAAGGCGGAAGTGGGCGCTCTCATTCCTCTTCAGACAGCGGGGGCGGAGCCTTCTATGTAGACAGCTCTCACAATCACCATCATCGAAGTCATGATTCAAATGATCGTTGGGATAGCTATGACAGCGGAAGCGATAGCGGTGGTGGCGGAGATAGCGGAGGCGGCGGCGGGGGAGATTGACGCTGTTGCATTTTGTTTCATTATGGTACAATAATTGGGAAATATGATTCCAAACCTGAATGGTAGGTTTGCTAAAGGAGAGATGTTTTATGGTAGTCATCAAATTTGTTCAGAGTGTCGTAGTCGGGGTCACGGGAATCCTCCTTTCAAGCGAACAGTAATATCGTTCACCAAATGAGGATTCGACTGTGACTGGTTCTGGCTGATAGCCATATATCTAACCAATTGCAGGGGGAATCCGCAGTGAATCAAACAACCAATCAACAAGTATTGCAATCTATGGGCTGGAATGAGTATTTTGCTAATCATTTTACCCCTTATGCTGAGCAAGGCTTCAGTGTGGGACGTATCACACTTGAACATAAACGTATTTATCGTCTGTGGAGTGAGCATGGCGAGCTCCTAGGCGAGGTAACAGGTAAGCTTCGTTATGAGGCAACCGGACGAGAAGATTTTCCGGCTGTCGGGGACTGGGTAGTGATCAGTGCCCGCCCAGAGGAAAAGAAAGCCTCGATCCACGGACTTCTTCCACGTAAGAGCAAGTTTTCCCGCAAGGTAGCTGGGGATACAGTGGAAGAGCAGATTGTGGCTGCGAACGTCGATACGGTTTTCCTTGTGAATTCCTTAAACAATGATTTAAATCTGCGCAGGATTGAACGCTATCTCATTCTTGCGTGGGAAAGTGGAGCCAATCCGGTGATTGTGCTATCCAAAGCAGATTTGTGTGACGATCTGGATGCATGTATGACAGAGATAGAATCAATCGCGATCGGAGTACCTGTTCACGTAGTCAGTGCTGAGCAGGGAGAAGGACTGGATCAGCTCGCACCGTATTTGGGCGAGGGCCAGACGATTGCCTTGATGGGTTCCTCTGGTGTTGGCAAATCCACGTTGATCAATAAATTGAGCGGAGCGGAGATGCAAAAAGTCAGTGGCGTGCGTGAAGGTGATGACCGTGGCCGCCATACGACGACTCATCGCGAACTGTTCCGATTGCCGAGTGGTGCTCTCATGATCGATACACCGGGTATGAGGGAACTTCAGCTCTGGGAGGCAGATGAGGGCTTCCGCGGTGCCTTTGACGATATCGAGTCCATTGCGGAAACATGCCGTTTCAATGACTGCAAGCATATGCGCGAGCCCGGCTGTGCTGTTCAAGCTGCTATCAATGATGGGTCATTGGAAAAGGCACGCTTTGACAGTTACCTAAAGCTCCAACGCGAATTGGCACATCTGGCACGCAAAGAAGACGCAAGGCTTGCTGCTGCTGAAAGGGATAAATGGAAGAAGCTCAACGTTCAAATGCGGGAGAAAAAACCAAAGAGATAAGTACGTGAGCCCTTGAGAAATCAGGGCTCTTTCCTTTAATCGGGCAAGTAAGCGCTTCCTTTTTCTTTCAAAAATTAACGCTTGCTACCAACGCGAGAGTTATGATAGATTTGGTCAATACTCGTTGTTACACTTCGAAAAAGATAGGTAGCTCGTATAATTTTGGGAATAAGGCCCAACCGTTTCTACCAGGTGACCGTAAATCACCTGACTACGAGTGAAAGTGCGTCTAGGGTTCCGTCTCTTTCTTTCCTATTTCAATCATAGGGTTGAAAGAAAGCTGGTCCGAGCGGCGCAGGCACGAATGATGTGTCACACCTAAGGGATAAAAGCCCAGAGGGACAGTTTCACTTGGCGTTGGTTCGTTACGTAGCCCGCTTGTGACACTGTCCACTCTGGGCTTTCTATATTTCAGCAGGCCGCAAGTAAAAATGGCCGGAACGATATCTGAGGAGGAAGAACTGATGAAAGAATTACAAGAGCGCATCGTACAGGATGGCAAGGTACTGTCGGCATCCGTTTTGAAGGTGGATGCGTTTTTGAACCACCAGGTAGATCCGCAATTGACGATGAAGATCGGGCAACGCTTTGCCGAGTTGTTCGCTGGTGAAAACATTACAAAAGTCGTGACGATTGAGGCAAGTGGAATTCATTTTGCTATGGCAACTTCCTTTGCTTTGGGTGTTCCCTTTATCTATGCGAAAAAGAAAAAAGCTGTCACGCTGACAGAGGAAGTATATTCTGCTCCTGTTCATTCCTTTACCCGTCAGGAAACGTACCAAATCAGTGTTTCCCGTCAGTATTTGTCCAAAGAAGACCGCGTATTGATTGTCGATGACTTCTTGGCTACGGGAGCTGCTCTGGTAGGGCTTACGAATATTGTCAAAGATGCCGGTGCTCATCTCGTTGGAGTGGGCGCTGTTATTGAAAAAAGCTTCCAGGAGGGCCGCGGTCTCTTGGAGCAAGCTGGCGTACGAATCGAATCATTGGCACGTATTGAATCGATGTCACCAGAAGGCATTCATTTTATTGAAGAAGAGCCTGCTCGCGTATAATCAAAAAATCAATAGGAGGTAAGGGTTCACTCATGCTAGCCAAACATAAAATTGTTACTTTGGGCTTACAGCACATTCTTGCCATGTATGCAGGAGCCGTCGTCGTACCGTTGATTATCGGTGGTGCTTTGAATCTGACTCCTATGCAAATCGCTTATTTGATTGCTGCTGACCTTTTCACATGCGGAATCGCGACGCTCTTGCAAGTTCTTGGTACACGTTATACGGGGATTCGCCTTCCTGTTGTGCTAGGCTGTACGTTCACAGCAGTAGGACCGATCATTGCGATTGCGTCTACGAGTAATCTAGCGACCGCTTACGGTGCCATCATCATATCGGGTATATTCGTTGTCTTGGCAGCTCCACTGTTTGGCAAGCTGCTGCGCTTTTTCCCAACCGTGGTACAAGGTTCAGTTGTTACGATCATTGGACTGTCGCTCATTCCCGTTGCGATGAACAACGCGGCTGGCGGACAAGGCATGCCGGACTTTGGACAACCGCACAATTTGCTTTTGGCTTTAGGAACGTTGGTTATCATTTTGCTTATTAATCGTTTCTTTACCGGATTTATTCGTGCGATTTCTGTTCTGCTCGGCTTGATTGTCGGTACGGCTGTCGCTTACACGATGGGGATGGTCAGCTTCGCGAATGTTGCGGAAGCCTCTTGGTTTAGCGTGGTTGAACCGTTTTACTTCGGTACACCACAGTTCAGTATTGTTGCCATTGTTACCATGATTCTCGTCAATATCATCAGTATGGCTGAGTCCACTGGTGTTTACTTTGCACTCGGTAAAGTGACCAATACAAAAGTGACGGATCATGATGTTGTCAAAGGATTGCGCGGAGAAGGTGTCGCAATCGTACTGGGTGGCATTTTCAACGCATTCCCTTACACGGCTTTTTCGCAAAACGTCGGTCTGGTTTCCTTGACTGGCATTAAATCGCGCGATGTGATGATTGGTGCCGGTGGAATCCTGGTCGTTCTCGGATTACTGCCAAAGCTGGCTGCTTTGACAACGGTCATTCCTAACGCGGTATTGGGTGGGGCCATGATCGCTATGTTCGGGATGGTTGTTGCATCAGGTATCAATATTCTATCCCAGGTTGACCTGAGCAAAAACGAAAATCTGCTGATCGCTGCTTGCAGTATCGCTGTTGGACTAGGCTCTGCTGCGGTTCCGACGATGTTCGATCAACTGCCTACGTTGGCAAAAATGATGCTGCAAAATGGTATCGTGACAGGTTCCTTGACGGCAGTCATCTTGAATATCTTGCTTGTTCATACGAATAAAAAAGCATCTCAGACTGCTCCAACAAATGTAACTGTTTCGGAAGCGTCTTAACATCATCAGATAATGAACCGTCGTTTCCTGGTTAGACAGGAGGTGGCGGTTTTCTTTTATCGTGGCTGCGGTGGGGAGAAGAATATTTCCAGTCTAGGCTCCAGGCTCCGTCCCGCTGGGGGGGTGAGACTGTCCGCTCCGAAGGGATTCGCGGGGAAACGCAAAAGTGGTAGCCGCTTCGTAGCACGGACACGGTTGCGTTTCTTTTGCCCGCGAATCCCTTCTCCGCTCGGTAGGACTCCACAAGTCGCTACGTCTGGAAATATTCTTCTCTGTCGTAACTTCTTACATTCTTCAATCTTTTAAGTCGTGAAAAGATCGGTAAACACGAAAAGCTCGTAGAGGAAACAGGAGAAAAAAGCAAAGATCTTAGGGAAGCCGACCGAGGCGCAATGAAAAAAAGAGAAACAAGCCCTTAGCGTCCACCTCTGAGACACCTCCTGAATGGACGACTTTGGACGCGGGTTTCGCTTTTTTTCATGGAGCCGGACAGTCAATCCCCCAGCGGGTGGCCCTAGAATCTGAGCGTTTTCTCCTGTTTCCTCCCCGGCACTACAGCAACAACTCAAGCTCTCTAAATATGCAGCTGCGGTGGGGAGAAGAATATTCCCAGTCTAAGCTCAGTGCTCCGTCCCGCTGAGGGTTGGGACTGTCCGCTCCGAAGGGATTCGCGGGGAAACGCAAAAGTGGTAGTCGCTACGTAGCACGGGCACGGTTGCGTTTCTGTTGCCCGCGAATCCCTTCTCCGCTAAGTAGGACTCCACAAGTCGCTACGTCTGGAAATATTCTTCTCTGTCGTAACTGATCACATTCTTCAATCTTTTAAGTCGTGAAAAGATCGGTAAACACGGAAAGCTCGTAGAGGAAACAGGAGAAAAAAGCGAAGATCTTAGGGACGCCGACCGAGGCGCAATGAAAAAAAGAGAAACAAGCCCTTAGCGTCCACCTCTGAGACACCCCCTGAATGGACCACTTTGGACGCGGGTTTCGCTTTTTTTCATGGAGCCGGGCAGTCAATTCCACAGCGGGTGGCCCTAGAATCTGAGCGTTTTCTCCTGTTTCCTCCCAGCACTACAGCTGGAATAACGTGCTTTTTCAAATACGCAAAAAAGGCTTCCCCGCAATGACAAGCGTCCAACAGTGCTGGCCAAGTTTTACATACGATGACCATGTAAAACAAACTTACCTCCAGAAAGGAAGGGGTGCCATGGCAACCTTTCAGGAAGCGCTCCTGGCCAAGAAGCATTTGGTCAAAAGGTGGAAGCGGATGCCGGGCGTAATTGGCATCGGGATTGGCTACGCAAACGGTAAAAACAAAAAAGGCGGCGCCTGTATTGTGATGTATACCGTCAATGCAAGTGCCGCCGTGAAGAAGAGCTGCCCGAGTTGCGTCCTTGTCAAAAGACAAGTGGCGACAGCCCATGTATCCGTTCCTGTTCGCACCGTAACCTCTGGACGGTGCCATTGTCATCCTGCTGTACGTCCTTCTGCAACGAATTATCGCAGTAGAATCAGACCTGTGATCGCTGGATATAGCATCGGTTACCAAGGGGCATCCGGAACGGCTGGGTTAATCGTTGCCCGAGGAGGCCAACGGTTCGTGTTGAGCAACAATCACGTCTTGAATCGTAACAATACGAGCGGCTATACCGAGACCATCCAGCCAGGTGGAGCCGACGGTGGCCGTTCGGGAAGAGATCGAATCGGACGCCTGTATCGGTATGTTCGACTTCGGAGAAATGCAGGTAATCGAATGGATGCAGCGCTTAGCATCCCTACTTCCAATCGACTCCTTGCCCCTCGTTATGCAACCGTGGGCAGAGTACCAGGTGTGATTCGCTCGTATGGTATCGGGCGCAGATTGAAAAAGGTGGGCCGTTCATCGGGGCTGGCATGGGGAACGGTCGAATCGATTCACACCGATATTGATGTCAGTTACGGGAACTACGGAGGACTGGGGACCATTCGTTTTCAGAACCAGACAGTCATCAGAAGTACGGTTCCCATCTCCTTGCCGGGAGATTCCGGCTCTGTTTGGCTGACTGCGAGCAATTACGCGGCAGCTGTGAATTTTGCTGGTTCAGCCAATGGGAGGCTCTCCATTTCGTATCCGGTTGTCTGGGCATTGCAAGCGTTTGGCGTGGGGATAGCAAGAGCAACAGAGAGAGCAGGCAGGTCAGTTGCCAAAGCAAAAAGGGTCGGGCGAACCAACACACGTACTAGACCGCTATCTCCCGCAGAGTTAAATCGTGTCCAAACAAAAAAAGCTGCCTCCAAAAGGCAGCCGGGCAAGCGAAAGAAAAGTAGATAATAGCATTAGGATACTTCTTTTGCGAGCTGATCCAGTACGCTGAGAATGCGTTGTGAGATATCTTCTAGCGTATCAAACGTAGCTTCTGCTTCCTCTAGTTTTCCTTGCTTGACGAGGTGGTAAATCCGCCGAACCGTTTCGTGGAACTGGCGATGAGGCGCTTCTAATTGCTTGAAAGAGGGCAAGGTGCTCAAGGATGGATTGTTCAGGGCCTCGTCATACCAAATCCCCAAGCGGCATTGATGATGGTCCACGAGTTCTTTTTCATCAATGTGGTGATACCCAAGCATGAAGTTGTACAGCCACCATTTCCATAAGAGATGGTCGGTTTTGACGATTCGCAAGTAATGCTTGGTCTTAAAGTGGCTCGTTTGTGTGATGCTCAGCTTGTGTAGGCTGTTAATGCCAGCCCCAACATTATAGACGTTTTTACCCACATTCGAGACGTGCGAAGAGACCTGCTCCATATTCGTCAGGACTTGCGATATGCGCATTGAAATGTCATCTGTGGCAGCAGACTGCTCTTGTGCCAATGCGGCGATGTGTCCGGTGGAATGCCCGACAGTCTCAATATTTTGCACAATATCTCCTAATATCCCAATGGCATCGCGTGTCTGAATCACTTTATCGTTAAAATGGTCGCTCATGAGAGTGGCCGTTTCTTTTACCTGGACAGCTTCATTCTGAACATTGTTGATTGTGGCAGTAATGCTTTGAACGGATTGCTTGGTCTGCTCGGCGAGCTTTCGTACTTCATCTGCCACGATAGCAAAGCCTCTCCCGTGTTCGTTGGCACGCGCTGCCTCAATCGACGCATTCAATGCAAGAAGATTGGTTTGATCGGCAATATTGCGGATGACTTGGACGACCTGAGAAACTTCTGCAATGGATGTCATTAATTGCGAGGTTTTTGCTTGCATCTCTTGGAATTCATCTGCCATGGAAAGAAAGCTGGTTAATGAATCTTGGATAATATCCTTGCCCATTGTTGCTTGCTCGATTGTCGTGGAAGCACTCTCTGCGACAGAGACGGCAGATTGAGCCACTTTTTGCACAGATTCGCTTAGCTGCTCAGCAGCAGACCCCACATTGCCAGCTTCCTCAGTTGTATCCTCAAGCGTGTCCAGCACATGCTTGAATTTATCGATCTGAATCACCAATTCCAGAACTTCGCCCAGGCGATCAATGACTTTGTAATCATTGTCCTCCTGATACGATTGGAGGACGATTTGCGAATCAAGCGTGATGATCTTCATGAGCGCCAACAGGACAGAAGATAATTCCTGGGGACGTTTCGAATAGGTATTGACGATAGCGGGAATCAAATATTCATAGACCCGCAAGTAAGAGCCCGTATACCATTCTGGCGCAAGTCCAATTTTGCTATGGACCTCTCCGATTTTCTTGCGCCCGGCTACATAGGCATCGTCTAGCTTGGCGTGTGGAAGCGATTGCAAATAGTGACGAAAGGATACGGCCAATCCATCAACCGTCGTATGCGTTTCGACGATCTGCATAAGATGGGAGTATTGGCGAAGCATGTGGTAATGACGCTCTGTAATGGCCTCTAGGTGTTCTGTTAGGAGTGGTTCAATTTGTTTCAGCCGATCAAGGTCTGTTTGATTCATTTGCAAAAAATGAATTTTCCCCGTTAGCTGATCGGACATTTGGACATCGCTTTTTTGAATTGAGGCAGTAACGGTTTGGGCGCCACGCTTACCAAACATAAAATCCCTCCATAATGTTTACGAAAAACGGGCCTATTCATAAGGGAATAGGCCATAAGTGTTTTATCGATTATAGCATTCACGTATGGAGTTGAATCTTTAGAACTATTGTGATTTTGTGAAAAGTATATTAAGAAATGGTCAATGTCATCGATTATTCAAAAAAGGTCATGTGATGCTTTTCGTCCCGGTAGTAAGCGAGACGGTCCTGGAGAGTGCCTGTATGTAATTCGAACTTATGCCCATCAGGGTCGGTGAAATAAATGGAGCGCTTATCCCGCTCTGAGCGATCCCGTCCATGCAAAATGGTCACGCCATGCTTTTCCAAGTGAGCATACCACTCATCAAATGACTCTTCTGTAATAGTGAAGGCCATGTGTGTATAGGAGTGAGCAATTTCATTGCGTGGGATGTCGGGTTCCTCATTCAGTGCCAACCAGTAGCCATTTAAGTCAAAGTAAGCCAGCTTGCGACCTCGTACTAGTGGTTTGGCGTGCAGGACATCCCGGTAAAAACAAAAAGATTTCTCCAGATCTGAGACAGAGAAAAGCAAATGATTCAATCCTTGAAGTTGCGGCAATATTTCCCCCACCTTTTTAGCAATCATCTCAATTGCTATTGTATGGGGAAAACAGGCAAACCACCAGTCTAATCCGGGTCTGCCTGCCATTTGGTTAGGATTGACTTTGTTGAGCTTGCGCTTGGGTTTGCAGCGTGGATTGGACCTGGGACACCATTGTTTGCGCTTGGGCAATTTCCTGAGACGCTTGCTTCAAGGCTTCTTCGGCGAGCTGTGGATTGGCAGCAGATTGCTCGATTGCTTGCGTAATCATATTTTTTGCCAGCGTGGTGGCTACCTCTGCTTTTTTAAGCGAGTCCGTGTTAATTTGGCTAGGCATTGCTATACCTCCTGCGGTTTTGGGTGATCAGAACACCGTATTAATTTGCCCTGCACGCAACGGTTTATGTATATAGGTAAGCGTCCAACCATTTTCTTCCCGTGATGCATAATCTGACAGGGGGAGGGACGTCAGATGAAAAAGCAATGGGTGCAGGTCATTCGATTGGCAGAGCAAGCATTCTTTACGATTATCTTTTCAGCGCATAAGCGAGTGGGGGATCGCGGAATCATTTTGCCAAAACGGTTCAATTCCAAGGTGAAAATTCGCCGTTTCCTGCAAAAATTCATGACCCCTTGTCTGGCAAATCGAGTGATCGGCAATCTTGATTTGCGGCGAATAAACGGACGACTCGCGATCCCGGTAGGGGATACGATAGGGGCTCCACCAATTGTAAAATCACAGGTCCTGTCCTCGGGCAGCAGGTGTGCGACGCTTGTGGTATGGTTTGCCTTCGATCCAAGCGATCGATTTTTCCGTGTGTACCAGTTGAAAAAGCTTTCGAATGGGCGCTGGATTGTTGTAGGGCGTCATCCGCTGGACTATCCGTTTAATCTACCGCAGGATTTCTTGAAACGACAAATACCTTGTGGAAAAGCCTGTGCATCATGGAGAGGGAAATGAAACACTAGGAAAAAATGACTATATTCCAAAAAAATCCGGTATTGCTATTGGTTCAATTTGCCTGTATAGTATGTAAGTGTTGCGATACTTATCGGAAATTGTCGAATGAGAGAAGGTCCGATATGGTTGGCAATCGGGAAGTAGCTCAGCTTGGTAGAGTACTTGGCTTGGGACCAAGGGGTCGCAGGTTCGAATCCTGTCTTCCCGACCATGTTTTCTTTTGAATAGGCCGGTATGGCGGAATTGGCAGACGCGCGCGACTCAAAATCGTGAGGGAAACCGTGGGGGTTCAAGTCCCTCTACCGGCACCAGCAATCTATACATATGGTTTTCGTTATAAGGTGGGGAACAGTGAGTAGGCCTGTTTCTCACTTTTTTTATTATACCGAGGATAGATAGGCAGCATGCTTGATCCATGTACCTGCTGTCTTTTCCTTTTGTACCTGCTACAATAGCGTAGTATAGAAGGAAATGGAGGCGAGAACGTTGAGACTTGCAGGAAAACAAGTGGTTTGCTTCGTCGAAAGTGAATTTGAGGATCTCGAGCTCTGGTATCCGGTGATGAGACTGCGAGAGGAAGGCGCTACCGTCCATTTCGTCGGTCCGAAGGCGAATCACGTCTATATAGGGAAGTACGGTGTACCATGTGAGGCTGACAAAGCGATGGGAGAGGTCAATCCTGCCGACTATGCAGGCGTACTCGTTCCAGGAGGGTGGGCACCTGACAAGCTGCGCCGCTATCCGGAAGTGCTGTCGTTTGTGGTTGCGATGCACGAGGCGAAAAAACCGATTGGACACATTTGCCATGCGGGTTGGGTGCTTGCCTCCGCAAAAATTTTGCGCGGGGTAACGACGACATCGACGCCAGGCATTAAAGATGATATGGAGAATGCAGGAGCGATTTGGGTAGATGAAGAGGTCGTGGTAGACGGTCACATTGTAGGTTCCCGTAGACCGCCTGACCTCCCTGCGTACGCCAAAGCATTTGCTGATTTGCTGGCACTACAATAGGAAATGATGAAAAGGGCTTGCTCGGATTGACGGGTAAGTCCTTTCATGAAAGAAACGCTAACCTAGTAGGGGGTGATAGGGTGTTCAATAATCGGGAGTTACTCCCAAAAGAAAATCAAAATCAGAGGCCAAGCAGCAAAAATCTATCTGACAATGTGCTTCCCCCACAAAATTCCCACCGAAACATGCCACCCGTTTTACAACTCGCCAAAAAAGTAGGAAACAAGGCAATGACGCAACTCCTGCAAAATCAAAAGCAACCTCGAATGCCACTCATCCAAAGAAAACTCAAACAAGAGAATCTCAATAAAATGAAAGCGGATCATCCAGATGCATACCAACAAAAAGATTTTGAAGAAGCCGTTGGAGATGACGGGAAGTTTACGGATGTGCAAGCAGACAAAGGACTTCCTACTTTTTGGGGGATGTTAAAGGAAGTATTCGGGGAAAAAAATTTGAATGCAGAGATATTTGCCAAAACAAAAAACGAATTGGGAGATACATGCGACCGTCCTCATTCTGTTACCGCTCTTATTACAAAAAGTGCCTCTAAAAATGACCGTGAAGGCTTAAAGGTGGTAACAGCCATCGGAAATCTTGGAAAAGAAGAGATTTTCATACGGGAAGGCGCGATTAGCGGGTTATTGGCCAGCTACGAGGGAGGTCATTTGGTTGGCTATCAGATCCTCAGAGGACAAGGAGGCGATCAAGAATGGAATGTAGCCCCGCAGGATACAAAAAATAATAAAGAATCCTACAATAATACAATCGAGGAAATGCTTCGTGAAGCGAGAATTGGAACAAAGTACGAGTACACGGTAGAAGTAAAATACGATCAATTGAACTTCAGTGTAGACCAGGATCAGCTCTTGAAATTGGGGATCTTGAAAAAAATAGACGCGGATAAACCATGGGAAATTCAGCTACCTGTCAGAATACCGTTCAAATGGGAGGCCAAGGCAGAGATGCTCAACAATGGGCAATTTGGTCGTCCGACGGCAGGAGATTCGTCCTATGATCAATATTCAGAAAATATGGACGAAGGTAATCTAGATTATACGGAGAGCGACTATACGGCGAGATACCATTTATGGTATTCCGTCAATCGAGGAGAAGACAAAGATTATACGCCCGGTGATTTGGAGGATACGAAGGGCGTTACAGGTGTTCGTTTTTCCATGCATCAAGCCTTGATGTCAGATCATGCGAAAAATAAAGACCCGATAGCATGGAAAGGAAGGGAAAGGGTAGCGGACTACGGGAGTGTACAAGACGGATTGGTGGCAGAGTCTGCGGGTATTCGAAAAGCGATTGACATCATGTATGAGAAAAACAGACAAGATTTTCTCGAGTTTGAAGCCATGGAGGATGCAGATCAACCAGAGGACTTTGAGCTAGTTCCCGCTGTTGTGATGGACAAAATGGTTGACGAAGAATATAGAAGTTGTTTTATCAAAGAGTTGCGGGATGCAAAGATTGGTAAGCAATACGATGAGCTGAAATATGCAAATGAAAATTATTTGGAATCTTTTTCTATGAAGGATGATGACTTGAAAAGCTTGCAGCTTGAAAAGGATCATCTGAAAGACATCGAAACAAAAATGAACGCAAAAGATATAAGCCCAGACCTGCTGAAGGAATGCAAAGCCATGCTCCAAAAGCAAAGCCGCGTTATACGAGTCATCCTCAATCATAGACGGGAAAGAATGGCGTATTCAAAGATCGTCAAAAAAACACGTCCCATCTATAAAAGAAAATGGGAAAGGTCGGTCAAAAAATCGATTGCCGCGCATGAAAGATTTAAAATCTTGAAGAAGAAAAGCAGAAAAACGGTGAGTGATGAAAAAAATTTACGAGACTTCGAGTGGAACAAAAACAGTTGCAGGCGAGTTGAGACATTTGACGGATTTTTGAAAGACAAAATCGATTTGCGCACAATTGATACAGAATGAGAGAAACACCAAGCCGAAACATGGTACATTTCGGCTTGGTGTTTTATGAACCGGAGTTATTCCGTTTCTTCCACGGCGGATCGCCTAACTCATGAATTTTGTTATTGATTTTAAAAAAAAGATAGGGAATCAAAAACGCCATGATCGTCCCTGCGAAGGTCAAATAAGGAGGAACTACGCCTAAAAATTTGAGCATGGGATCACCTGTTGTTTTGACGTTCGGTACGGTTGATTGCACCGATATTGCGTAAATAGACTTTTGCTTGAACTTTTATTTCGCTTTTTTCATACAGATGCTGCCCTGATTCCCAATCCTGCCGAATCTTTTTCCATAGCGAAAAATAATTCTGCTTCAGATAGTTGCCAAGCTTGATGACATCCACTTTCATCTGCTTATGGACCTTCCTGATGGTATCATTACTCATTCGCTCGATTTCTTCGGCAAACACTTGTTCAAGCTTTTTCATCGCAGTGTTATTCAGTGAATCCATTGTGGCGTAAGACTCAGCCAATGTGCCTTCACATTCGATCGTTATTGTAAATTTCATGTGTTGCCGATCACGTA
Organism: Brevibacillus sp. RS1.1; assembly: GCF_013284365.1. NCBI lineage: Bacteria > Bacillati > Bacillota > Bacilli > Caryophanales > Paenibacillaceae > Brevibacillus > Brevibacillus sp. RS1.1. The sequence goes on along the minus strand of NZ_JABSVA010000007.1, from coordinate 154,282 downwards.
AATCTACTTCAATGGTATGCTTGATCCCTTGGATGTTCATCGAGACAAGACCGTTTTTTACCTTGCCTTTTACCATACCTCCCTTAACTTTTCCCGTGAGAAAATTCAGCCCCTCCGTCTCTTCTTCCCCCAGAAAACCAATCAATTGATTGTCACGGGTAAAAACAGAGGCGCCTGCTAATTTTACCTCCTGCTCTTCGGCTCTGATACGCGGAACCACAAAACTGTACGAACTGAGAAGGTCCTCGTGGACATCGCCCAATCGAGCCTCTGGAAGCATGCGGGAATTTTTATTAACGTTTTCTCCAATCGAGTTGACGTAAATAGCGGGCAGCTTCTCTGTTTTCGGTTTGACTTCCAGTACTTCTTTAGCGGGGCCATTTGAGATAAATACCTTGCTGCTTCGTCTGGAATCTGGATCACGCAGATAGAAATCGAGTGCTCTGGCAAAACCGTTTTTCGTACGGGCAACGTCTTCGGAGACGATCAGGATCTTCATATGCTGATAAAACGGAGTTCTGCTGGTCCGGGTAGCCAATTCCCGGGAAATCTCGAAAAGAGAATCCCCCTCGGATATGAGGTTGAGGTAAGCCTCATTGGCTGTGTTTTGACCACCGCCTTTTCCTTGGCCGCCGGAGATCAAACCACCGGGGACGACGAATTGATGAGTGACGAGAAAGCGCTCTTTTACTTGAGGTTTGTCTGGTGCCTCTTGTTTGGCTTGCTGCTCGGCTTCTTTTGTACGTGGTTTATCAACCGCTACGCCTACCACAAATCCTCGTTCCTCAATTTGAACCTGATCCCAGCATCCAGCCAGCAAAGTCGATAGAAGCAGGAAGATGCAGAAAGCAGTGAGCTGTCTATTCATGACCCTTTACACCTCGTATGACGGCGATGAGGAGCAGTAAAATCGGACATAAATAGACGAGGATCATTCCGAAATAAGTGATGCTGTCTGCAAACGCGAAGAAATCAACCAAGTTTTGTGGGAGCATCGCGACAAAATAAATCATGGGAGAAAGAATGAGCACCAAAATCGTTTTGTGTACCTTGTGGAACATGGACGACAAGTTGAGCACGGTAATATCGAGCCACATCGCACAGGTGTTGAAGATCGTCATGATCCAGATGGTGAAGAAAACGGACTCCACCCGTTCAAAAAAGCCGCCGGGGATTTCGACCTCTTTTGCCAACTCGATGGTTGGATAGGTCAAGTTCGTCGCAACCTCCGCAGAGAATACTCCGATGGCGAACATGTAGATGGTCATGTAGAGCAGAATGGGGATCGAGAGACCTAACGTCACGGCCTTTGCCCCTTCCTGAGGCTTTTTCATCAGCATGGTGTAAAAAAGGATAATCTCAAAGCCGGAATAAGACAATCCGACTACTCTGGAGCCTTCCAAGAGTGAGCGCCAGTCTGATGAAAAGAAGGGACGAACATTTTGGATGTCAAACAACTGGGTAGTAAACAGCAGGACGACGAACATGACGACAAGAACCACAGGCAAAAACAGCAAGTTGAGCCGCAGCATGGCAATACGTGATCCAATCACGGAATATTGAACGATCAAGAGAAAAGAGAGCGTGATCATTTCCACCGGGGTATTGTAGAACAGGTACTGCTTAGCGATGTTTCCGATTGCCCTGATTTCAAACGAGACAAATAGCATCGTGTAAATACAGACGAGAAAGGTCAAGATGTAGGCGATCGGTTTGCTTGCGATCATCGAGCTGTATTCAAAAAAGCTTTGTCTCGGAAACCGAGCAGCGAGCTTGGCGAGCAGCCAGCCAACCAGACACGCACAAAGACCGCTAATCACGACGGAAATCCATCCATCGAATGCTCCGGTTGCCTTGGCTAAGGAGCGGGGAAAGGTCAGGATGCCGACGCCGATTGTGACTGAGGCAATGTTAATCCCCATATGATTTTTGCTGATCAACTTCTCCGCCAAGGTTTCTGCACTCACTTACGACCCTCCTGTACTCATTCTGTTTTCATCTTTCGTGTGAAGGGCATCTGGTCGGGTTTTCAAGAAGGTAACAGGTGCGCGCAAAATCATATCCTTCCAATCCCTTGGCATATGTGGAGCAAGAGGCGCCAAATAAGGGTACCCGATGCTGGTCAGATTGGATAAATGAATCATGATGGCAATAAAGCTAAGCACCACACCATAAATACCAAAAATGGCCGCCATAAACATGGCGAAAAAACGAATCATCCGAAAGGCGATGGCAAGGTGATAAGAAGGGATGGCAAAAGAAGCGATGGCAGTGAGGGCGACGACGATGACCATGACAGGACTGACGATGCCCGCAGAAACCGCTGCGTCACCGATGACAAGACCGCCGACAATCCCGATAGTCTGGCCGATCGGCTTCGGCAAGCGTATTCCGGCTTCCTGCAGCAGCTCCATCGTCGTCACCATCATGATCGCTTCTACGAATGCCGGAAACGGAACCCCATCACGTGTGGCCGCGATCGAGAAGGCGAGATCAGACGGAATCAAGCCAGGGTGGAAGGTGACGAGAGCGATATAGAAAGCGGGCGAATAGACGGCCAGAAATGCTGCCAAATACCGCAACAGCCTAGCCAATGAACCGACAATCCAACGTTCGTAGTAATCCTCTGGTGAATGCAGGAGCAAGCCAATCGTCACAGGCAAAATGAGCACCATCGGAGTCCCGTCCACCAATATCGCAATGCGACCTTGAAACAACGCTCCACTCACTTTATCGGGACGCTCCGTGTTATGAATCTGCGGAAAAGGCGATAAAAAATCATCTTCAATCCATTGCTCGATAAAACCGGACTCTTCTATCTCGTCCACATCGATCGTAGAGATTCGCCGTCTCACTTCATTCAGTAGTTCTGGATCAACGATGTTTTCAATGTAGGCGATGATCACATCTGTTCGGCTGCGTCTGCCTATGATCGACCCTTCAAAGCGCAAGTTCGGGTCTTTGATACGTCTGCGTATATGAACGGTGTTGTCCCGGATACTCTCCGTAAAGCCATCCCGCGGACCACGCACCAATCCTTCGGAGACCGGCTCCTCTATGGCACGAGTTTTCCATCCCTTGCTGTCGACAATAATGACTTCGGTCGCTCCATCTACAAAAATGGCTGTATCCCCGGAAAGAACGCCTTCGAGTACTTTTGTCAAATCCGTTGCTTTCGATATTTCAACGACAGTAAGGACTTCCTCATAAAGCATCCGGACAATCTCGTCTGGTTCAGTCGGTACTACTTTGGAAGCAGTTGAGATCATCAACTGGATTTGTCTGAGAACTTGCGTATCCAGCATATCGCAGTTCGCCAATCCATCAATCGCAATCACGGCACAGGAATGATTGGTGTTGCCGATCGTAAAGGAACGAAGTAATAAATCGTGTGGGCTGCCCAGCACGGTCTTAAACGTCTCCATGTTTTGCTGCAAACTGGTCGTTAGTACAAGCGCAGGATCATCTCGCTGCTGCAAGCGCTGTGTGATAAGAGAGGGAGTTTTCTTTTTGCGACGCTGTGACAAAAATCTGCGCATCATTTGAAGTTTCCTCCCGTTCAGATTGCGAATATCATGTTAGTGCGATTTTTTCCAGATGAGAGGAAAATTATGCGGAAGAATAGGCGAATGCTAAATCTTTCATAGTTTTGAATTGAACTCATTTGTGACCTGTGATACATTCGGCATGGTAGAATAGAGTGAAGTAAAAAGGAAGTTCATGAACAGGTATTAGTAGAGAGAGTAGGAACGATGGAGAAGGGTGGAATAGAAGTGCTTGACAGTCAAGTATTGATCCGGGAAACGGACTTTTCCCGACTGGCACATACATGGGAAGAACTCGCAGAAGTAATGAAGTCGCAGGGAGACGAAAACACGCCCCTCAAGCTCATTCAACTGGCCGCGAAAACAAAGAACGCTGAGCTGAATATTGCGTTTTGCGGACATTTTTCCGCAGGAAAATCAACGATGATTAACACGCTTCTGGGTGTTAATTTGTTGCCTTCCAATCCGATTCCGACAAGTGCGAATGTCGTGAAGATTCGTGGCGGAGAAAAAGCGGCTCGCGTCTTCACCATGAACAGCGGAGTCCTTACATTTGATCCAGATACGGAGATGGAGAAGCTCAAGCAGTTTGCTGTTGACGGAGATACGGTTGAATCCGTAGAGGTCTCTTATCCGGGAACATTCCTTGACGAATACGCCAGCTTGCTCGATACACCGGGCATTGATTCAACAGATGCTGCACACAAAATCGCTACAGAATCTGCTCTGCATTTGGCTGACGTCGTCATTTATATGATGGATTATAACCATGTTCAAGCCGAAGAGAACTTCAACTTTACGAAGACGTTGAAGGACCGTGGCAAGCCAGTTTATCTGGTTGTGAACATGATTGATAAGCATATTGATTTTGAATTAGATTTCGATAGCTATAAGGAAAGTGTCGAGGAGGCATTCGCGACCTGGAACATTCATCCGGATGGTATTTTTTACACGTCGCTCGCGGAACCAGATCATTCTGAGAACATGTATGAAGAATTTAAGGGCATGCTTTCGCAATTGATCGCTGATCGTGAAAAGCTGGTTGGCACGAGCGTTCGCAGTGCTGCCGAGCATTTGATCGATGAACACATCCAAGTAGTAAGAACAAGCCAGGCAGATCAACGCCAGCAGTGGGAAGCCCAGCTGGATGGTCTGGAAGTAGAAGGCATCGATAGTCGTAATGCAGCGGCTGTGCAGGAAGCGCTTGAGCAGGAGGAAGCAACAGCGGCGGCTCTAGAGCAGCGTGCTGAGGATGCCCGAGTGCAGATGGAAAAAGAGCTGAGTGTACTTTTGGACAATGCTCGTTTGACGTATTTCAGTACGAACGAAGCAGCACGAAGCTACTTGGAGAGTCGTAAACCGGGCTTCAAGGTGGGGTTATTGTTTGCAGGCAAGAAGACAGAAGAAGAGCGCGAACGCCGCGAAGAAGCGCTTCTCGTCGAGTTCCGCGAAAAAGTGGCGGGAAATCTCGACTTCCATTTCAAAGAATGGCTTGGCAAGCAGCCGCAAGTGTTTGATTTGCGGAACGAAGAATATCACGCTAGCGTGCACGCGACCAAGATCGAGATTACAGGTGAGTTCCTGAGCAAGCACATCAAAGAGGGTGCTGCTTCGAGTGAGTACGTCCTGAACTACTGTGCGGATATTTCCAGCGGGATGAAGCTGGAGTACAGACGAGTGGGTCTCTCCTTCATTGCACAAGTGGTTGAGATGATAAAGGAGAAAGTGCGCGTAGAAAGTGCAGCTCAAGGCGAGCGTCTTGGCGCATTGCGTGAATTGGCAGCGCTGCATCAAAAGCTGGCGGGACTGGCAGCGAGAGAAGAAGAAACCAAGGGTCGTCTGTTGGCGATTATGCGTGGAGGAGAATAAGTAGCATGAATCAACTACGAGACAAACTAATTGCGGCAGCAGAGCGTCTGCGACGCGCAAGTGAAGAAGTCGTTTCCGTACCAGGGATGCAAGCGCAGGCACAGGCGATGCTGGATCGAGCAGATCGACTAACCGCCAATCGTTTTACCGTTGCACTGTTTGGCGCTTTTAGCGCAGGAAAATCCTCATTTGCCAACGCCTTGATGGGCGATCTCGTGTTGCCTGTATCGCCGAATCCGACGACAGCAGCGATCAACAAAATTATGCCGCCTACGGATGAGCATCCGCATGGAACTGTGCGTGTCGTCTTGAAGGAGCGCGAAGCAATTGAGCAGGATGTTATCCGTTCACTCGCTGTGTTTGGACTGGTTGCCTCTGATCTGGATGGCGCATTAGCTGAGCTGGGCAAGATCGACGTAGCCCAAATCCCGCCTACGGCAAAACCTCACTACACCTTTTTGAAAGCTGTAACAAAAGGTTTGCCAGAAATGGCTGCTCATCTGGGTGGAGAACTGCTTGTGGATATGCAGGCATTCAAAGGCTTTGTAGCCAAGGAAGAAAAAGCTTGTTTTGCGGAATACATCGAGCTGTTCTATTCCTGCCCGCTGACAGACCAGGGCATCGTTCTCGTTGATACGCCTGGTGCAGATTCCATCAATGCGCGTCACACAGGTGTGGCGTTTGAATACATGAAAAACGCGGATGCTGTGTTGTTTGTAACCTATTACAACCACGCCTTTTCACAGGCTGACCGCGAGTTTTTGCTACAAATGGGACGGGTCAAGGATACGTTTGAAATGGACAAAATGTTCTTTATCGTCAATGCTTGTGACCTCGCAGCAAACGATGAGGAATTGCAGGGTGTGATTACCCACGTGGAGAAAAACCTCCTCTCGTGCGGAATTCGCCTCCCACGTATTTATCCGGTATCGAGCCAGACTGCTCTGTTGGCACGGATGCATGAAAAAGGCAAGCTGGCAGCTTCTGCGGAGAAAGTATACCGCCAGCGCACGAATACGGCTGAAGGCGAGTCGTTAATGCCAGCAGATGAAGCATTCAAGTTTTCGGGAATGGCGTCGTTTGAAGCAGAGTTCCTCCGCTTTACGATTGAAGAGCTGACGCAAATTGCTGTGAATGCTGCAATCGGTGAAATCCGTCGCGCTCATGATACCTTGACAGAATTCATGCGTATGGCACAGTCCGGGGAAGACGAGCGTCTGTTGCGCAAAGAAGCAGCAAGCAACGCCAAGACACAGGCTCTGTCAGCTGTTGAAGCGCTGTCTACCGCTTCGTTCGAACGCGACTTGGCAAAAGAGCGCGAGGAGCTGCTCTACTACGTTCGCCAGCGCTTGTTCTTCCGTTTTAATGAGCTGTTTAATCTCGCATTTAACCCGGCTGTCATCAAGGACGATGGACGCAACATGAAGCAAGCACTGCAAGGATGCTTGACTGATCTTCTGCGTTCGATCAGCTACGACTTGGCCCAGGAGCTGCGTGCCACTACCCTTCGCTTGGAGAAATTCACGAACAAGCAGGGGACAACACTTGTTGCGGCATGGCAACAGGATGTACAAGGCTACGCAGCAGGTTTGACCTTGGCACCGTATCAGCAGAGACAGGTAGAAACACTGTCCTTTGCGAACGAGCTGCCAGTAGCCGAATCAGCATTTGCTTCAGCGGTTTCCTTGTTCAAAAACACGAAAGACTTTTTCGAGCAGGATGGCAAAGCAAAAATGCGTGACGAGCTTGAGAAGCGCATGCAAGAACCAGTGAGCGCGTACGTAGAAATCGGAAACAAGCAATTGGATGAGCAGTTTTCTACGCTGTTCCAAGAGCTGGTGGCAAGTGAGCGCAATCGCGTCATCGATCAGATCAACGAGTACTTCACAGGTCTGTTTGCGGCTCTTGAGATGAACGTCGATCTCGACGAGCTGGCTGCAAAAGTGAGTCGTGTAGCGGCTGAGTTGGAGTAATTAATTTTCTAAAAGTAATAAAGGGCAGTCCCTATGTCTTGTTCAGACCAGGGACTGCCCTTTTTTCGGTAAAAGTGTGGGGAGTGCATAGAGAGTCAGCCCATTCATCACTCTACCCGTAGCAAAATATGCTTGAATCCATCTTCATCTCGTTCGTGCTGAAAAATAACTGTCCACGTCAATGACTCATCAAAAATGTACATGTCAGAGGTGAATCGCGTGTAGTTTTCTAGCAGATGCTTTGCGTCCATCTTCATTACTTTGTCACGAATCATCTCTTTACCAAACGTACTGTACCCTTCCCAAAATACGAGAACCTCGCCTTTTTGGAGTAAAAATGTTGCAGCTTCATTTTTTGAAAGACCTTCTCTGACGATACCCTTATCATTGTTTTTGAACCTCGCTAATTCCCAGAGACAACCTCTGTCCTGTGAAACATATCGCTTATATAAAAATCGACGAAAGCTACAGCTTTCCGTATCAAAAAAGATGGAAACATAGCGTTCTTTTAACGACTTAGAACGTTCTTTCTCTAAAGATGGAATCGTACGTGTATTCACGACATCAGGACGATACTGAACCGGCCGATAGGAAAATTCTTGTTTATCGCCATATTTTTTCGTCACTTTGGTAGAGAATCCATAGCTCATTTCTTCGAGATAATTTGTCCGAGCAAACATATCTAGTGAGTACTGCAATTGACTTTTATGAAGCTTTGCAAATTCTCCTGCTGGTATTGTTTTCACAAAGCACCCATCTGGAATGTGTTCAATATGGCTGACTCTTTTCCCGATGATCGTGCCATCTGAATCCCACACCTCAAATATTTTTTCTGGCTCAAGTACATGCTGGATCTCAGTGAGCCGAGGATTGTAAAATTGTGCGTAATCATCGTCGTGAGAATCAAAATCCAAATCCTCTGGGACCCCAATGACGATCACTTCGTCGAGTTTACATATGTCCAGCCTCATGGTTCCTCCTTTTTTTATTCCCGATTCTCCCATTCCTCGCGTAATATCCCCATCTTAATCGCATCGTAATATTCACCGCGAACAATCCTTGCTTTGCGTACCCGCGCTTCTTCCACCATTCCCATGTGAGCAGCCAGCTTGATCATCCGTTCGTTGCCGGACCACGTGCCAATGCCTAAACGGACCGTATCCATGTGGGTAAACAAGTAGTCGATCCACATCCGAAACGCTTCCCGACCATAACCATTCTGCCAGTAGCGGGAGTCGTAAATGACGATTCCGATTTCGCACCAGTTCGTCTCCTCAGATATCCAGTAGCGACCGACACTGCCTTTTAGCTCGCCGTCAATCTCAATGATCAGCTCGGTTCTTGGTGCATCTGTCCCGACAAGAGCGAGAGACTCCTGGTAGCGTGGGAGGGCACGATACTCTTCTTTTGTGTACGGATCAAGCGGTTTATAGGGGCCATTCCAATCGAGATGTTCCCGATCCTCTGCTTCGTATTTCCAATAGTAAATCGTATCCAAATCTTCTGCTCGAATATCTCGTAGAACGACCTTTTCTCCTTGCAAATGAATACGCATGACTTGTTCTCCTTTCGTTTGGGTGAATCTGGTACAATCATTGTAAAAGAAAACTGCTCCTATACATAGTGACAGTTTGGAAGAGTTAGATAGGAACAGAATGGAGGGCAGCTGATGGAGTACATGCCGGTCATGGATGCACAGAGCAAGGAACCTCTGTATCAGCAGCTATACAAGCAATTGAGCAAACGGATTGCATCAGGAGAGATACCGTCCGGAACCAAGATGCCGTCGATCCGTCAGTTGATGAAAGCAAGCGGCGTCGGAAAAAATACGATTGAGGCTGCCTATCAGCAACTACTGGCAGAAGGCTACATCGTGAGCCGGGAGCGAAGTGGCTTTTATGCTGCCGAGATCGAGAGATGGTCAGAGCCAGTGGAGCAGGATGAGGAGATTGCCTTGTACTCATCTCTCTTGAAAAAGAAAAAAGGGGAGCATCTCACCTGTCGCTACAATTTTCACGGTTCTGTCATCGATACGAAGTCGTTTCCTTACGCTGCATGGCGCTCTTGTATGCTGGAAGCGCTGGATGTCTATCCGGAGGACTTTTCTTTTTACGGGGATGATCAAGGAGAGTGGGAGCTCCGAGAAGAGCTCAGTAAATATTTGCGCAGAGCGCGCACGCTCATTTGTAGACCTGAGCAAATCATCATCGGCACCGGATTACAGCAGGCTCTCAGCTTTTTATGTCTGCTCTTGGCAGATCGACATCGTGTGGTTGCGATCGAGGAGCCTGGCTATGCAGATGCACGAATCGTCTTTTCCCAGCACGGCTATAAGGTCGTGCCTATCCCTTTAGCGGAAGACGGGCTGTCCATTGAAGCCTTGGAAAAAAGCAAGGCAACTGTCGTGTACACGACGCCTGCCCATCAATTTCCGTATGGGATGGTCATGCCAGTCGGTCAGCGCCAGCAATTGTTGCAATGGGCAAAGAAAAGGAACGGAATCATCATCGAAAATGATTACGATGGCGAATTCCGCTACAATGTACACCCTACGCCCTCCTTGCAAGGGATGGATCGGGACGGGTGTGTGGTTTATATCGGGAATTTTTCCAAAGCATTTTCTCCAGCACTTCGCTTGGATTACACGGTACTTCCGCGGCAATTGCTCGGGCGATATTTGGAAGCATTCCAGGCGTATCCTTCTCCGGTTTCCCGCCATTTGCAGCGGAGTATGCAGTTGTTCATGCAAAAGGGCTACTGGGAAAAGCATGTCCGAAAAATGCGCACCGTCTATCACCGCAAGCACGATGCATTGCTTCGGTCGATACAGACCTACATGCCTCGGGAAGTACGAGTTTTGGGACAGTCAGCGGGGCTGCATATTTTGCTAGAGGTAGATACTTCCCGAACGGAAAAGGAGCTGATCGAGCTAGCACGTGCGTCCGATGTTCGCGTTTATCCGAGCGGCCATAACTGGGCCAATGATCCGACGAATGTACGTCCGCGAATCATCGTTGGATTTGGTGGAGTGGAGGAACAAGATATTGCAGAAGGAATCAGTCGTCTAGCAGAAGCTTGGTTTTCTTTATGATTGGCGCTTTTGCCGGATCTTCTCGTTCCGATGAGGGTCCCAAATAGTTTCAACAGAAAAAAGCAGCCTATGGCGTGGGACAGGGCAATTGTCCAGCGCATAGGCTGCTTGGCTTTTTTCGGCAAGGATTATTTCATGCTTTTTTGGTACTCATCAAACTGAGCGCTGACCTCATTCGAAGGCTTGCTGGTCAAATGGCTGACAACCACGATGGCGAGCAGACTAATGGCAAAGCCGGGAACCATCTCGTAGAGGAAGTCCTTCAGCACATCAAAACGAGTCCAGATGATAACGGTAAGTGCGCCAGCGACCATACCGGCGAGAGCGCCCCATTTATTCATGCGCTTCCAATAGAGGGAGAGCAGAATGACAGGCCCAAACGAAGCGCCGAATCCGGCCCACGCATATCCAACGAGATCGAGGATCGTGTCATTTTTATTCAAGGCGAGCAAAAAGGCGACGACAGATACAAGCAAGACGGACAAGCGGCCAATCGTGACCAACTCTTTGTCGGTTGCAGAACGCTTGAAAAAGGTTTTGTAAATATCCTCGGTCAAGGAGCTGGAGGTGACGAGCAGCTGAGAGGAAATCGTACTCATGATCGCCGCCAAAATCGCCGCCAGCAAAAAGCCGGTAATGAGTGGATGGAACAGGATCGTACCGAGCTGGATAAAGATCGTCTCAGGATCGTTCAACGTCCAGCCTTGCTTGGAGTATAGGGCAATACCGACCAGACCTGTCAGCATGGCGCCAGCGACGGAGAAAATCATCCAGCCCATACCGATGCTGCGCGCTTTTTTGATCTCACTCGTCGACGTGATTGCCATAAAGCGAACGATAATGTGCGGTTGTCCGAAATAGCCGAGACCCCATGCAAACAAAGAAATGATGCCGAGCAGGCTCGTCCCTTTAAAAATATCGAGCAAAGAGGGATCGACAGCGTGAATCTCGGTAAATGTTTCTCCCAATCCGCCTGCTGTAAGAACGGTCACAAGCGGAACGAGAATGAGCGCAATGACCATGATGAGTCCTTGTACAGCGTCCGTCCAGCTTACAGCGAGGAAGCCGCCAAATAATGTGTAGGCAATGGTGACCAATCCAACAATCCATAGCCCCGTTTGATAGCTCAGGTGGAAGGTGTTTTCAAACAACACGCCTCCAGAGACGAGACCGGATGAGACGTAAAAGGTAAAAAAGATCATAATAACAAGGGCTGAGACAAGACGAAGCATCCGAGACCCGTCCCCGAAACGATTTTCCAAAAAAGCAGGAATCGTAATCGAGTTGTTGGCAACCTCTGTATACGAACGTAGACGGGGAGCGACATACAGCCAGTTGGCATAAGCCCCGAGAGTCAGACCGATGGCAATCCAGGATGCGCTAAGACCTTGGGCAAACATGGCGCCAGGCAAGCCCATCATCAACCAGCCACTCATGTCGGATGCACCCGCGCTGAGAGCGGTTACAGTTGGACCGAGCGACCGACCGCCGAGCATGTAGTCTGTCAGATTGGAGGTACGTTTGTAGGCATAATAGCCGATCAGGAGCATACCTGCCATGTACACAATAATAGATGCGAGTAGCATATTCATTGGCATCACCTCGTTGTGTTTAGTATTTGTGAAAATTATATGAACATCTTACACATTATCATGCCCAATTATAAAAATCTATAAGGAAACACAGAAAATTTTGTAGAAACCCAATAAAAAGTTTTTTAATAACACGAAAAAGCCCGCGATGATGGATCGCAGGCTTTTCTTGAAATATTTTCCTAATTACTGAACTTGAACCTGACCGTTTCCGTCGAGTGTTACTTTGAATTCCTTTACGACAGTAGGCTCCGCACCTTGGTTGTTCAAATCATGCTTGAGCACTTTGAAAGTACCATCGGCAGAGAGTGTGCCTGTATATTCAACACCAAACATGTCAGATTTATAAAAGCTGAAGTTCGCAAGCTCGGTTTTTTGCAATTCATTCACGAGCAACTGACCATCTCCAGTGAACATGGCATTACGCAATGCCTCAGAGGATTCGTATTTTTGCTGGAGGTATGTTTGCAGCTGTTTGGCGACTTCAGACTCAGCCAGTTGCTTGCCCGCTTCGACAGCCTGTTTTCCTGTCTCAATCGCTTGTTGACCTGTTTCTACTGCTTGCTGGGCGGTTTGGACCCCTTCTGATAGATCGGAGCAGGCAGTGAGCAGCAACGCGCATGCGATCATCCATACTTTTTTCATGTGATTCACTCCTTTCTGGCGTGACGATTCATACTTTATTTATTTTACCGTATATCCACTGACTTCGCATCCGCATATGATGGGGTAAGCGTAAGAGCTGCACTGATTACAGGGAGGAAACACAATGATTCAAGGGAAAGTAAAATGGTTCAGCAAAGAAAAGGGCTATGGGTTTATTGAGCGTGATGGAGGACCTGATGTATTCGTACACTACTCTGCGATCACGGGGGCAGGTTACCGGAACTTGGAGGAAGGCGAGCAGGTGGTTTTTGAAATCGTGAATGGACAGCGTGGGCTGCAAGCCGCCAATGTGGCGAGGAAAGTCGTGTAAAAGAGGTATCATCTTCTAAAAACACATGACGAAGGACCTCCTTCGATTCAAAAACGCCGTCATACCTGTACAAGGCAGACGGCGTCTTATTTATGTCACGTATCGTTCGGGATGGATCAAAGGTTGTTGTAGAGAAAGACTGACAATGCAATCACCAAGGCGATGGTAATCATGCCATAAATGATCAACAGATTGCGGGAGCGTTGTTTAAAGTCCCGCACTTTGGATTCGGATGGGTTCATACCGATTTTTATGGTAACGACGAGACCTATGAGAACAAGTACAATAATAGCAATAATGAAAGGCAAAATACTCATAACAGCCAGTCCTTTCTGTATGGCCCAGTCATCCTGCCGGATATACACGAGGATGCATACGGTAGCTTACTTCGATCATATACCGACCGCACAAAAATGTTGCCATCCACTTGGGGATTATTTTGACCATCCACTTGCTGTGAATGCATCTGCTAAGCGTGAGACCGCCTCCGTGATCTGAACCAGGGTAGCTCTGCCAAAGGTGAAGCGGACATACCCTTGTTCTGCGCCGAACAGATGTCCCGGAACGAAAACTACTCCCCGTTTGACTGATTCTGTGAGAAAATGTTCGCCGCTCCATTCCCCTTTAAATTTACACCACAGGTGAATGCCTCCCTCTGACCCGACCATTTCTACTTGATCACCGAACTTGTCTTGGAGCGAGGAGACAAGCTGATCGTGCCGCAAGGATAGCTCTGTTCGCAAAAGATCGATGTGACTCGCAAACTGAGGCGATCCGAGAAAGCGATTCGCCAGCCATTGCGGAAAAATGCTGTGCCCAAAATCAAACTGTTGTTTCGCATCTGCCAATCTTTCCATGACGGTAGGGGGCCCGACGATCCAGGCGATTCGCAGACCTGAGGCTACGATTTTGGTCAAGGAGCTGATATAGAGTACGGTTCCGTGTTGATCCAGTGATTTTAAGGTTGGGACGGGCTCTCTCGAAAAACTGGTCAGGCTGTATGGATCATCCTCGATGATCGGAATCCCTTTTTCATAGGAGAACCCGAGCAATTCCTGGCGCCGCTCCAATGAAAGTAGCGTCCCTGTCGGGTTTTGATAATTCGGATTGAGAAAAACCATTTTGATGCGGTGCTGGCGGTGGAGCTGGGCCAAGTGCTTCGGGTCGATTCCATCCCGGTCGACAGGCAGCGAAAACGTACGCAAGCCAGCAGAATGAAAAAGCGGCAAGGAATAACAATAAGACGGCTCCTCAATGGCAACCGCATCCCCTGGTTTTAACAAGCATTGAACGACGAGATGAAGGGCTTGCTGCGCGCCTGACGTAATCATGATCGAGGTAGCAGGTGCTTCGATGCTTCGCCATGTTTTCATATGGAGACTCAATGTTTCTCGCAAAGCCCAATTGCCCTGCGGGTGCTCATAGCCGAGGTGAGCCGGGAAGTCATCGGGGGTCATGAGCTGCTGGAGCGTTTGATTGGGGACGAGATCGGTCGAGAGCTCACCACTCGCCAAATCGATCAAGTCATTTTCCTGTGTTTCACGACGGATTTTGCGAATCAGCGGTAAATTCGGACGAAACGAACCTGATTCCGTCAAATGACGCCAGTTCGGAACGCGGGTCCGTGCCAGTCCCCAAATATCTTGGCTGACGATGGTGCCACTTCCTTGTATGCGCTCGATCATACCTGCTGCTTGCAGCTCATCGTACGCAGCGACGACGGTCGAGCGGTTGACGTTCAGTTCTTTGGCCAGTGTGCGCTCCGAGGGCAAATAGCTGCCAGGACCGAATTCACCACTGCTGATTCTTTGCTCGATTTGCTCTGCTATTTGTTTATATAAAGGCTTTGTAGGAACAGAAGATTTGCCATCCATCACGAATCCCGCTTTCTATATTTATTACTCGTGCCGTAAAACCCCTTGCTTTAGCTATGGGGATATAAGGTACTTTGCTCTGCATCCTCTGTAGGGGGTGCTAAGGAAGTGGTATAATTAACCATGGGTGATGGTTTTGAGTAGATCAGTGGAAAGTAACCACAATGTCGTATTTGACTGTAAATATCACGTTGTTTTCTGTCCGAAGTATCGTAAAAAGGTTTTGAAAGAGCCAGTAGACATTCGATTAAAAGAGTTGTTTCTTGAAAAGGCAGTGGAACTACGTGAAGTTGTTGAAATGGAAATCATGCCTGATCATGTTCATTTGCTCATTAAATGCGATCCGCATTTCGGAATCCACCGAGTCGTAAAACATTCTCTCAAAAGTAGACTTCCCTCGCTATGGACAAACTCCTACTTTGTAGCAACGGTTGGCACGGTGCAACTCGATGTGATTCAGAACTACATTGAGTCTCAAAAAGAAAGGAATGATTGAACTTGCATAGAGCCTACAAATTCCGATTGTATCCAAACAAAGAACAAACAACACTCATCAACAAGACAATCGGATGTACTCGCTTTGTATTCAATCACTTTCTTGCGAAGCGAAAAGATGCTTACGAACAAGAAAACAAAACGCTGAATTACAACGACTGCTCTGCTTTGCTCACGCAACTTAAAAAAGAAATCAAATGGTTGAAAGAAGTGGACTCCACTGCCCTGCAATCAACCTTAAAAGATTTGGATTCCTCCTACAAAAAGTTTTTCAAAGAGAAAAAAGGCTATCCCAAATTCAAGAGCAAGAAGAACCCAAAGCAATCCTATACATGCAAGATGAACATCAAAATAGAAAGGAATCGCATCAAACTGCCTAAGTTGGGATGGGTATCGTTTGCTAAATCCAGAGAAGTGGAAGGGCGAATCCTATCGGCTACGATTAGATGCAATCCTTCAGGTAAATACTTGGTATCCGTATTGTGTGAAACGGAGAGTAAATTACTCCCAAAAGTAGAACGAACAGTTGGGATTGACCTTGGAATCAAGGATTTCGCCATTCTCTCTACTGGTGAGAGGGTAGCAAATCCCAAATACTATCGCAAGTATGAAAAGCAACTGGTGAAGTGGCAACGGATTCAATCTCGTAGACAAAAAGGCAGCAACAACCGGAACAAGGCGCGTACCAAAGTAGCTCGACTCCACGAAAAAATTGCAAATACCCGTAACGATTTCCTACATAAGCTGTCAACCAAGCTGATTAACGAAAGCCAAGTAATCTGTTTGGAGGACTTGCAAGTGGAAAATATGGTCAAAAATCACAAGTTAGCCAAATCCATTGCAGATGCTTCGTGGTCGATGTTTCGTGCGATGCTGGAGTATAAGGCAGAATGGTATGGAAGAAAGGTCTCCATTGTGGGAAAACAATTTCCTTCAAGCCAGCTCTGCTCAACTCCAAACTGTGGATACCGCAACAAAGAAGTGAAAAGTCTCAACTTGCGCAGTTGGATATGCCCGCACTGTGGCGTACAACATGATCGTGACCAAAACGCTGCGATCAATATTGAGCAAGAAGGACTTCGATTGTTGGCGTAGTCAACTAAACTGTGGGACACACAGGGATAGCTTGGTAATATTCACTCCGTTAGGAGTGACTACCCAAGAATCCCCCGCCTTTAGGCATGGGGAGTGTCAAATCATGACATTCCGATCTTTCCTTTTCGTCTGGGTCAGGTAAAATAGATGAGATGGAAGGAGAGATGGACGATGAAACAATACCTGGATTTGTGCCAGCGCATTTTGGATGAGGGTGTCACAAAAGAGGATCGGACAGGCACCGGAACGACCAGTGTTTTTGGGCATCAGATGCGTTTTGACCTGAGTGAAGGCTTTCCCATGGTCACGACGAAAAAGCTGCATATGAAATCGATCATCCACGAATTGCTCTGGTTTTTATCAGGCGATACCAATGTCCGCTACTTGCAGGAAAATGGGGTACGGATCTGGAACGAATGGGCCGATGAAAACGGAGATTTAGGCCCGGTATACGGAAGCCAATGGCGTTCCTTTACTGGACGAGACGGCAAAACAGTGGACCAGATTCAATGGGTCATTGATGAGATCAAACGCAATCCGGACTCCCGCCGCTTGATTGTTAGCGCGTGGAATCCGGCTGAATTGGACAAGATGGCATTGCCGCCTTGTCACCTGCTGTTCCAGTTTTACGTAGCGAATGGCAAGCTGTCCTGCCAGCTGTATCAACGCAGTGGCGACACGTTTTTGGGTGTGCCGTTTAATATCGCTTCCTACGCGTTGCTGACGCATATGGTGGCGCATGTCACAGGGCTTGAAGTGGGCGATTTTGTTCATACGATCGGGGACGCTCATTTGTATCTCAACCATATCGAGCAGGTCAAGCTACAGCTCACTCGCGAGCCGAAACCACTGCCAAAGCTCGTGCTCAATCCAGATGTGACTTCGATTTTTGACTTCAAATACGAAGATATAGAAATCGTTGGCTACGAATCCCACCCGCACATCAAAGGCGAGGTGGCCGTATGATCAGCCTGATTGTTGCCTATGCCCGCAACCAAGTCATCGGAAAAGATGGCGACATGCCGTGGCACCTTCCTGCCGACTTGAAAAATGTGAAGGAATTAACGACAGGAAAAACGATTGTAATGGGACGCAAAACGTTCGAATCGATCGGCAAGCCGCTGCCTAACCGCAGAAATGTCGTTCTGACACGCAGTCAGGACTTTCACCCTGAAGGTGTAGATGTCGTTCATACGAAGGAAGAGGTGCTCGCCATGGGTGATGTCATCATCTTTGGCGGCTCGGAAATTTATCGCCAGTTCCTCGATGTCGTTGATCGTCTGTACATTACAGAGATCGATTTGGAAACAGAGGGCGATACGTTTTTCCCGGCATGGGATCGCGATGCTTACACCTTGGTGGACAAGCGTGAGGGTATCGTGGATGAGAAGAACGTTCATCCGCATGCGTTTTACGTGTATGAGCGGAAAAATAGCTGATAAACAAAAATGCCTCGATGCTGAGGCATTTTTTTGTTGGATAGATAGCAGAGTTTAACTGAAGAAGACGATCTATTTCGGGGGCACGTCAATGTTACGATCTTGGATGTTTTTATTAAAATTCGGTTCTGGAAAATAGCATTGGTGAGAGTTCGTGACAAAAATGACCATAGTGGCCTTTTTATTTCGCCATAGTTTCACCATGTTCCTATACAAAAGTTTATGAGATAGTAAAAATACAGTCTTCACAACCCAAAAAGGTTAGGAAGATGAAAAGGAGTGTAGTCTGTGTATATTGATTTCAATAAATTCAATTATGAATTGTTTCCGGATGATGAAAGACTAGCATACATAAAAAGAGATAAAGAAGCTTACAGGAACATAATACAATTGTGGTTAGATTGTAATGTAAATGAAATTATTGAGAGAAAGTGGGAAATTGAAGAGATTTTATTCATTGAGGAGAATAGCGATTTCATTAAGTTATTGAAAGAAGCTGAATCTCTTTATGAGTTTGGGTTCTACACAAGTTGCATTGCTTTGATAGTAATATCTGTCGAAGATTTTACAAAGTTTCTTGCAAATAAATGTGGAAAGCCCCAATGGGTATCAAAAACACAACATGAGAGATTGAAGCTAATGTATGAATTTCAACTAATTTCGGGAGAGACTTTTGCTCTTATGGATGATATCCGTAAGACTCGTAATGACTGCTTACATTTTAATGATAATTTTAAAAATAAAGACAACGGACTTTTGAAGATAGAAGCTTTAAATGTAATGAATACCTTTAAGGATATACTAAAACTATTTCTCGGTTTTAAGGAAGACATAACTTTCGATAAGTACAACGAGGTATTACTTAAAGCGATGAGTGAATTGAATGATTCCGAAAATAAGCATGTTAAAAACTTTGATGATATGACTTTGAAACAAAGAAACGCCCTTTCACAATTGTTTGATTTGGATATTACAGTGAAGCCAGGAACAGAATTGGTGTCAAAACAAGGAGTTTATTTTGTGGATGAAATTGATTTCCCAATGAATGAAATTACTTTGATAGATGTATCAAGCCAATTTCCTGTAATTATTGATTTATCTACTAAAAATATTGAAGAGATCAAGAAAATAATGCTCGCTGAAAATGATTTTGTTTACGCTGCCATATCCTCTAATGTAAATAAGTTTGGACAAACTGCAGAATGGACGTTAACAAAGATTCGAAAAATAATGATTGATAATATTTTATAGCTGAAATATTACTTGTAATTACCGCAGGAAAATAATATATATTTATTAAAAATATTTAAATTTATCAAAGTATAAGATTCCATTATATAGAATATTAATTATAAGTTAGGAGTAAATGAATGAAAAATGAAGAAAAATCTAAAAAGGAATATTTGAGATCAATACATATTGACCAAATCGAATTGTCTACACTCCGAAAAAATTTAAAGTTGATAATACCTTTTCCGTTGTATCTAAATGATGCAATAAAATTTATAGGAAGACCACATGGGGTGAGGTCACTAGATGTATTAAGTAGAATGAATGATGCAAATACATGGGTGAAAAAATGCAATTATTTATTTGAAGGTATTAGCAAGAGTTTTTTAATAGCTGTTGATTTTATTGATCAAAACGAAAAACTATTCGTACCATTTCGTATTACTCAAGACGATCGAACAGTTTACTATTTCATTGAAAATGGTATATATCGTTTATTTTCACTTTGGGATACTCTAGCTCATCTGTATCATTTTTATTATGAACTTGATTTTGAGACAGAGAAGATACATTATTTTCAAATTTTTAACTTAGATTACAAACGAACTTTTATGGGTAAGGTACAATGTAAAATTGATGAAATTGTCACCAAACCTAATGATAATTGTGTGTATTTTATTGAACAAAAATTTATTGAGATATGTCACTATATTAGACAGAAAAATGAATATGTAAACGGACAATGGACTGGGAATCATAGATATTTGAAAAATATCCGAAATCAATTTACACATAGAGATAATCCACATGATTTTTCTTCACTTAATTATGCACAACAAGGGGTAATGATGCCAGATGCACCGTTGCTTGAATTAAAGAGAGCGATCGATGACTATCTTACCGTTTACGAATACATTTGTAATGTTTGGAAACTAATTACAAGTGAACTTGCGAAACAAGGAATATGGTTTGATACAGATATAAAGAAATATAATCCCATGCAAAAACTTTTAGATGATTTGAAGTAGCCCTAGGCAAATATTCTCCAACACCTAGTTAATCTGTTGATTGGTTTCCATGAGAGAAATTTATAGTTTACAAAGGAGTATGTGAAAACAAGCATGTTTGTACGGAATAGTTATCACAGGTTCACAAAAATATCTCATATGAACAGGTTATTAAAAGTGAATACAATGTTATTTGAAAAAGCATGAATTCTCCTGAATAGATTGGGAAGTTCGTGCTTTTATTAGATAGCACAAAACACCTCTGATGACGATAATTTAATCAGTGCTTTGTTAGAATTCATTACACGAAATCAAGCTTTATAACATGCTTGTGAACGCTCGCCAAAATGTTGACCACTTTGCTCAACATAAAGTTACCCACCTGGAAGACTGAACACACCTCATCACTTTCACACCTATTAGCAAATGTTTTTGCTGAGCCGAGGATCGTCAAGGACTTGCGTAGCAAGGGGTTTAATTTATCCTTGACGAGCATTGGTGCAGGAAATAAAATACTATTTTGTGTGAAATGAAGCATCCTAGGTGGTCAACTCGAAGATGAGCATCTGCCCCAAAATGGTCAACTTTTTGATTAGCGTTTACACATGCTCTTTATTGACACAAAAACAATCATCAACGTTAAAGAGCGAGGTATTATGAAAGTCCTTGGAGATGCTGTGTGAATCGTTTGAATATTATCACACAGTAAGGCAATTGTAGAATGGAAAGAAGTTCGGTCTAAGCAATTTCAATTAGTGCTAGTATAGACTCGAGATTTGGAAATGTTGTGGCAGATGAAAGCAGATTTCCTGCAGGTGAGTGACATATGAATGGATCTATGAATTTTAAGTGATATGGAGTACAGAGGTATCCCCTGAGGAGGGGGGGTATTGAGAATTAAATTGAAAGAATATTTAAAATTTAAGAGACGATTGGATTGAGTTAAAGGTTGGTATCAGATAATAAGAAGTTCAAGTGCCTGTTTGAAAACTAATAAATCCCGAAATAAGGGCGATTTACGATTCGAAGATCCTATAGCCGTGGAGTTTTTATGGAGTTATATAGAGGAATTAGTCCTAATTTGCAGAAGTACTTATGTGGGAAAAGTTGGTTAGTATTATAAAAAAAGTTATCAATTGTGTTGGTTGACGGAGGATAACATATGAAATCAAACGCACCGGGGCAATTATTAGGTTATTCAATACAGTTTCCACGAGCACTATATCATCTTCTTATGAGTGGTCCAAAGGATGTTGTCTGCATTGAGGTTTTGGGAGATGTTGCTACATTGAAATCAAATGGAGAATTACTAGCAGAGGAAGATAAATCATCAATAGTTAGTAATCCATTGACAAATAGATCAACAGATTTATGGAAAACATTATTTAATTGGATGGAAGCAATTAATAGTAAGGACATTGATGTAGATAGGACTAAGTTTGTTTTATATTCCAATCAGTCTGGAAAACAAGGTATTGTTCATAAGTTTAGTTCAGCACAAGATAAATCAGAAGTTCAAAGGGCCCTTGACTACACAAAGAAAACACTAGGAAATTTAAAGTCGGAACATGAAATATGGAAATATTATGACTTCGTTGTAAATAAAAATGAGTCGTTGCTATGTAAAATAATACAAAGATTTGAATTGCAAATCGGGAACGGTGCCGGATTTGATCAAGTCAGAGCTGAAATCCAACGAAAGCATGTCCCTGATGGTCAAATCGAATTTATTATGGATAGTCTTAATGGATGGATACAAAAAGTAATAATTGAAAATATAGCGGCCCGTAAAAAATCAATTATTAGTTGGGAAGATTTTGATAGGCAATTTAAAGTGCTATTTGATCGTTCAAGGTGTAGGGAGCTTATTGACTTTACTATGCATTATTCTAAAGAACATGATAAAGTTCAGAAACAAGTTGAATTACGCCCACTATACCTAAAACAACTGGAAGCAATTGAACTTTCTGAAGAGGAAATACTTGAGGCAGTTTCTGATTATCTAAGAGCAGATGTAAATCTTGAAAAATGGATCGAAAATGAAATAATCGATGAAAATATAGCCTCCGACTTTGAAGATAGACTTATGAAATTTTGGGAAAATCAAAGAAAAAGAATCAAAATTACAGAAAAGAGATTAGGAGAAACTGAGCAAGGGCAATTACTTTTGATTGACTGTAATTCAAGGTTGGAAACCATAAGGGATATGACCCCACCTCTATCAACAATACCCGGTACTTATCATGCACTTGCAGATGAGCCATTACTAGGGTGGCATCCAAATTGGGAAAAAATATTTCCTAAATAAGGAGTGAATTGAGATTGGGAAAATTAGTTGAAGAGGTTAAGCTATGGAATACTCCTATAATTGGTGCTTATCTACTTTGGAGATTCACACAAGGTTATTGTAAGGGTCATCCTCACGGGGATGCCCCTATAGGTCTTTTGCATTTTTTGGCAATCGCTATATTAACTAATAAGGATTTACTAAAACCTATTAACAAAAAAAGAGATGATTTGCAATCGTATGC
Source organism: Brevibacillus sp. RS1.1 (assembly GCF_013284365.1). Taxonomy (NCBI): domain Bacteria; kingdom Bacillati; phylum Bacillota; class Bacilli; order Caryophanales; family Paenibacillaceae; genus Brevibacillus; species Brevibacillus sp. RS1.1. The sequence goes on along the minus strand of NZ_JABSVA010000007.1, from coordinate 131,565 downwards.
CCGAAGTTTTGAAAAGTCAAAAGACACAGATGTTCTGTTATCTATTCAGCAACGTGTGAAAGAAAAAAGTGAATATACACTAGCTGCAATTGATATCGCAATCTCAATGGGGTTACTAATGTGGGATATGGAGAGCGGCAAATTGTATCCCCGTGATATAAGGATCCCAACTGGTCGAGGGAAAGCACTTAAAAGTGCAATAAAGCGTGAGGGAGAAAAGGCAGAACTACTTGGTAGTTGGTTTTCTAAACATGATTTACTTACTATTGAAGCTTATCTTAAGGTGGTATTTTAATGCTATTTCAATTTCAAAAGTTAATCATTTGGCCGAAATCTAAAGAATTTGCACCAAAAATTGTGCATTTTGAATTAGGAAAAGTAAATGTTATCACAGGAGCATCACGAACAGGAAAATCTGCCATTATTCCTATTATTGATTATTGTCTTGCAGCTAGTGATTGTTTTATTCCCATTGATGTAATTCGAGATTATGTATCATGGTACGGGGTTGTAATCCAAACAGAATCAGAGCAGATTTTAATAGCTCGGCGGGTACCAATAGGTAGTAAAGTTTCTAATGATTTTTACTTTTCCCGAGGTTCGATTGTCAGTATTCCTCCAGTAATTGACGAACCTAACGAAAAGCTTGATGGTGTTAAGAACATTTTGAATTGTATTGCATCGGTTCCATATTTCAGTTTAACAGGAAGTGAGGATGACAAAGAAAGTTATCAAGCTCGATTAGGATTTCGAGATTTGATGGCATTAGTTTTTCAAAACCAGGATATTGTGGCTAATCAAAATATACTCTTTTATAAAACACATGCACATGAGCATAGGGAGAGACTTAGAAATTGGTTTCCATTTATTTTAGGAGCTGAAGATGTTGATGTTTTATCAGCAAGACAACGTATTCAATTTGTAGAAAAAAGGCTCAATTTATTGAGAAAAGAGTATGAAAAGATTAAGAATGTGTCTGCTTCATGGATGGCTAACATGCTTGGTCATTTAAAAGTGGCGAATGAATATGGAATCCTAAGAGCAGAAGTTTCAGATGAGACGAGTTCTGACGAATTATTGGCTGTTGCAAAGCGAATATTTGATAATATCCCCGAATATTCCATGACACAACTTGAAAATATAGAGCTTGCAAACCGTGAAATTGCAGAACTTGAAATTCTCGAAGATCAAATAAGTGTACAAATTGGTCAAACAAAAAAAAGATTGAATGATGTGAAACGTTTAAAATCTGGTTTTGTACAATACGGAAACTCTCAGCGTAAACGGGCAGAAAGATTACATATATCGCAATGGCTAGAAAATGTAACATCTGAGTCTTTTGCTTGCCCTTCTTGTGGAAGTTCTGAACATCCAAAATCGACGTTGGAGATGTCTAAGGTTATTGCTGCTTTTAAAAAATATGAGGATCAATCGAGAAAGTTAGCTGAAGTGCCTACGTCATTTTCAAGGGAAGAAGAGAGAATTAAATTAGAATTACAGAAACTCATTGACGAAAAAGAAAAGTTACAGAAACGCTTTGATTTATTGGTAGCTCGTGATAAAAATGCACAAGAAGAATTTCAACGTAGGAAAAATATGTTTCTTTTTCTTGGGCATTTAAAAGCATCGATTGAAACATTTGAAAAACTTGTTGATGGAGGGGATTTGCATAAGGAAATATCAGATCTTGAAGAGGAGTATTTTGAACTACTAAAGACAGTTGATCGGGAATTTGTTCAACGAAGACTTGAAACAGCAATTAATTTAATCTCTAAAGGAATTCTTAAGCATTTACAAACACTCGATGTTGAGGATAAATATAAAAAAGTAGCTCCAAAATTTAGCATTAAAGATTTAAACATCTCTATCTTAAGTAATGATAATAATTGGCACTTTCTCGCTGAAGTCGGTAGTGCGTCTAACTGGGTATCTTTCCATATAGCATTAATGTGCTCTTTGCATGATTATTTTCAAACGCTTGAATCATCTTGTGTTCCTAGTTTTGTTATTTTTGATCAACCAAGCCAAGTCTATTTTCCAAAGCTTAAGAGAAACGATACAAGCAGTGAATATGATCCTAAATACGATGATGAGGATGTAATTGCGGTGAAAAGTATATTTAAAACATTAGCGAATGCTATTGTTGAGAGCGAAGGAGCTTGGCAGTGTATCATACTTGATCATGCTGACAGCGAAATATATGGAGATATTGAAGGCGTTCATGAGGTAGTTGAATGGAGAAATGGAAATAAATTAATTCCGGAAGAATGGTATTCTTCAGATTGATTAGATGCGCAGTTTAAAGAATCAGGTGATTAAATGAAATGGATGCATAGAGTAAGGCATAACATCTTTTCTGTAAGTGTAGAGCGAAATGATCTTCGTAAAGCTTTAGATGAGTGGATTTATGAAGGCAATATGTACGACATAGAAATAGCTGAAGAAGTTTGTGAATTATGTGACCATTCTAATATTAGATATCAGTTTGAAATAATCAACATTCATAACAAAAATAAGTTACTTATTGGCTCAGAGTGTATTAACAAATTTAAAATAAGCGTTATCGATAAAACTGGAAACAAATTATCAAACGAAGAAGCTAAGAAAAAAGTTAACCAGGATAGAAATAAACTGGTGACAGACGCTAAAATTAGGGGGGTGATAAACTCACTAGTACAGTTATCAAAAGTTGACGAAAACTTTGAAATAGATAGTTTCATAAAATATTTTAAAGAAAATGGTGCTTTCACACCAAAACAACTATTTACTCTTATCTGGAGACTAGGTAAATATAAGGTCGAGTTTAAGAAAAGCAATTTTAAACTATCCTTGAAAAGAAGTAATAATAAACAACAATTATTTGAAATGGAGGATTGGAAAGTAAAAACGATTTGGGAGTGTTTATCTAGTTCACAAAAAGAAATTTATAATAGTAAAAAGCGGGTATACTAAGCATTTTCTATTCTAACTATCCGCAGGAAGTCTACTATTAAGGTAATTGTTCTTCGTAGGGAAATGATATTCTTATTGATTGAAGATGTTTAAGGGGATAAATGAGAGAGTGTCTAAAAAACTCGTACCGAAAGGTATGAGTTTTTCGTTTGCCAAGCGGTAGGGATAAACTGAATCATAAAAAAGTAATTATTTGAATAAAAAGGAGGTTTCCCAATACTCACACTCAGTAAACCCAATAGATTCTCCAATGAAGTTACTGTATTTACTTCAAAACCTATATCCAGTGAACTAGTAGATTCCTTGAGGAAGAATATTCAAAACATATATGTTTAATAGTTACACTTTGCATATAGGTATTGAGTCCATGAATACTCGACATATGTATGGAACCAAACGCATATATAACGATAGAAAATAGCAGGGACAAACCCAAGGAGGTGATCGGGTGAAGGTAGACTTTCACGTCCATTTGGAGGAAGGGCCGTATTCGCTGGACTGGTTGCTCAAGCAAGCGGAATCATTGCGCCCCCTCGTGGAGCATGCCGAAGTGATGGGGAGCCGAAAATGGGCAAGTATGCTGACCAATGGGTTGGCAGAACGCCTACAACAAGGCCCGTATTCACGAGATTGGCTTGAATTGTATCGATTACGTGCCAAACAGGCTGGGATTCAACAAGTTTGCGTGGTCGAGCACTTATATCGTTTTCATGAGTATCGGTCGTACTACGAACAGCATGTGCACATCGGCTCTGATCGTTTGGGAACAGCGCAACGCAAATGGCTAAGCCAGGTCGCAAACGATTCACTGGACAGCTTTGTTGTTTTCCTGCAAAAAGAGCGGCTTCGCTGGGCGGAGGATGGAATTGAGCTGCGTGTCGGGATTGAATTGGATTATTTTTCGGGTGGAGAAGAGACACTGCGGCCTATCATCAATCAATATCCGTGGGATGTGTGCATAGGGGCCGTGCATTTTCTGGAAGGCTGGGGCTATTCGATCCAGGGTGCACAAGAACGCTTTGGAAGACAGGAGCTAATCGGATTGTACAGCCTTTATTTTGATAAGCTGGAGCAGGCGATCGAATCGCAATTATTCGATGTTATCGCCCATATCGATGGCATCAAAGCGTTTGGTATGCGACCGGATGAAACTGCCCTATTGCCATATTATCAGCGTGTGGCCCGGGCTCTTGGACGGATGGGGATTGCGACGGAAATCAATACAGGCTACGGTTTGGCGAGTCAGCTCCGTGAATTTTCGCCCAGCTATCGTTTTCTGGAAATTTTGTTCCAGAATGAGGTGCCCATCACCTTGGCGTCTAACGCTACTGCGCCTGATCAAGTCGGTCAGCATTTGGACGAGGCTCGAGCGCAGTTGAAACGGGTAGGCTATACGAGCTTTGCGGTTTTTGAAAAGCGAAAACGTAGCATGCTCGCTCTGGATTAGTCAAGCTCCCCATTTGACCCATGATTCTGCTATGATGGGACAAGAATGATGAATCCAGGGGGAGGAGTAAGAACCATGGCCTTGCAGGAACAATTAAAAGAGCTGCTAAAAGAGATGGAACCACAAATCATTAGCTGGAGGCGTCATCTGCACCAGCATCCCGAGCTTTCCTTTCAAGAGGAGAAGACTCCAGCCCTTATTGCCGAAATATTGAGAGGACTTCACTTCGATGAGGTTCGCACAGGAGTTGGCGGTAGAGGAGTCATCGGCGTTTTGCGCGGTGGGCGCCCGGGTAAGGTCGTCGCGTTGCGAGCGGATTTTGACGCGCTGCCGATTCAAGATCAAAAAGATGTACCGTATAAATCGACTGTACCTGGCGTCATGCATGCGTGTGGGCATGATGCGCACACTTCCCAGCTACTAGGACTCGCTTCTGTTTTGGCAGCACATCGTGAGCAGTTTGCCGGTGAAATTCGCTTTGTTTTTCAGCATGCGGAGGAGGAAAATCCGGGCGGAGCTATCCAAATGGTTCAGGATGGTGCTGTAGATGGCGTCGATGCGATTTTTGGTGTTCATCTCTGGTCGATGTTCCCTGTAGGAAAGGTATTCATTAGTGCGGGTCCACTCATGGCGAATACGGACGACTTTTCCATCGAGATCAAAGGAAAAGGGGGACACGGTGCTGTTCCGGAAGAAACTGTCGACTCTATTGTGATCGGTTCACAAATCGTCGGTCATCTGCAAACGATTGCCAGCCGCAACGTTAGCCCGTTAGAAAGTGTGGTCGTGACCGTGGGGACGTTCCACGGCGGAGACAGTACGAACATCATCGCAGATAGCTGTCGTTTGACTGGGACTGTCCGCTCCTTTTTGCCAGACGTCCGCGATCGTGCGGAGCAGCGCCTGACAGAAATTGCGGAGGGGACGGCTGCCATGATGGGAGGAAGCGCTACAGTTGTCTACGAGCGAGGATATCCAGCCGTCATTAACCATGAAAAGGAAACAGCGATCGCACGGGAAGCAGCCATTGCAGCGTTTGGAGCTGGCCGTGTGGAGTCGATGAAGCCGTTGATGGGGGGCGAGGACTTTTCGTACTATTTGGAAAAGGTGCCCGGCGCTTACTTGTTCGTAGGGGCAGGCAATCCGGAAAAACTGGCAACATATCCCCACCACCATCCCCGCTTCGATATCGACGAGGATGCCATGCTCATCGCAGGCGAGCTCTTGGGACGAACAGCGCTGCACTATTTGGAAACATAGCAACGATAAGAAAATGCATGAAAGATGCGCTTTTGCCTACATAGGACAAAGGCGCTTTTTTTTGCTTTCAACCATAAGCTATACGAGGCTAGCTAGAAAATCGAATAAGGGAGGGAGGGGCCTTTCGGTGAGAAAACGGATAGGCGTACTGACCTACCGAGGAGAATCAGGCTTTGTCGAGCCCGGCTATTTGCGAAGGCTGGTTGAGGCAGGAAGAGAAATGGGGGCAGAGGTTTTTTTGTTTAGCCCACAAGATGTCCGTTTTGCAGAAAAGCGGATCAACGGTTTTGTACCAGATGGCAAGAAGTGGAGACGAGAGACTTTTCCCTGGCCCGATATCGTCATCGACCGTTATCGCTACTATCCATTGCCCAAGCATCGTGCCTATTTGCCATTTCGCAAGCAAAACTGGTTCCGTTATGCGAATAACCGCTTCTCGAACAAATATGTCGTTCATCAGATTTTGATACAAGATCCACAGCTACAGCGCTGGCTACCCGAAACACTCCCCTACGACAGAAAAACGCTTGCCACGATGCTTGCCGATCATCGTCTGGTTTATCTCAAGCCGACAAACGGCACAGGTGGCAGAAGCATACTGCGTGTGGAGAAACGCTCAGGTCGTTACCTTTTGCATGGCAGGACCAAGCAGCAAGCCAAAAGCTGTGAAAAACTGGCGACGCTCACAGAGGTGTGCGAGCGGCTGGAGCATTGGATGAAGAATGAGAAGAGCGGAAACGAGCAGTTTTTTCTTCAACAGGGGCTACAATTGTCACTGGTTCCCAAGCGAACAGTAGATGCTCGCATGCTTGTGCAAAAGGACGGGAAGGGTCAGTGGTGTTTGACCGGGATGGGCATTCGGGTTGGGCCGATCCAATCATCCACCTCGAATTTGCATGGAGGAGGAACAGCTTTGCCTGCTGTTTCGTTCTTGGTCACACGATTTGGTCAGGAAATGGCAGAGCGGATTGTGCAGGAATGCAAGGAGCTCGCGATTAAGACGGTTACACGCATTGAAGAGCATTTCGGCCTGATGATGGAGTTTGGCTTTGATCTGGGGATTGATGTTCATGGCAGGGTTTGGATTATCGAAATCAATCCGAAGCCAGGGAGAGAAATCTTCAAGCAGATGCGTCAGCACAAGCGATATGCGACGGCGGTTCGACGGCCGTTGGAGTATGCGTTGTATCTTGTTAATAAGGGCAATCTGACCGATTAAGGGATCTTCCATTGAGGAAGGTCTCTTTTTTGAGGATGTTCATTTTAATTCAATCTGCTGTCACTTTCCTAGTTTGACTCTTTTACACAGCTAGTTGATAATGTAGAAAAATAGGGAAAATAAGGGAAAAATGCGGTTGTTACTGGTAAAGCATATTTCATGGTTGTAAAGGAGCGATATTAGTGAAATTCTACGCTCACTCTAGAGATGATCAACAATTTCAATTGTTGAAGGTCCATCTTGAAGGTGTTGCTGAACAAAGTATGCATGCGGCCGAAGTTTTTGGAGCAGGGTATTTGGGCTATCTAGTCGGAATATTGCATGACATTGGCAAATATTCATCCGAGTTTCAAAAACGTATTCGTGGTGCCAATATTCGGGTCGATCATTCAACAGCAGGAGCGAAATGGATTGTACAGAGTGAAGTGATACGCAAATATTTGGGGGAGACTCAGTTTGATCATAGGATGGCTAGGTTACTTGCACATATTATAGCTGGCCATCATGGTGGATTACAAAACTACGGGACAATGGATGAAGCAGGAACCTTAAAGTACCGTTTGGGAATAGAGAATATTCCGGACTGGTCTTACTCATGGAGGGAAATAGAAATTAATGAGCGGGATTGGTCTAATGAAAAAGCTAATCTTGTTTCCGGGTGGAGTAAAGAGGATTTGGCTTGGAATTATAGTTTTTTAGGAAGAATGCTTTATTCTTGTTTAGTTGACGCCGATTCGATTGACACCAGAGATTACTGTAATCGGGAAGACCGTGAATTGCTTAATATGAGACAAGCGATTTCTATGACCGAGATGAACGGAAGATTTAAAAAATATATGTCCGAAAAGCTTCAAAATATCCAGAATACAAGAATCAACCAAATGAGACAGCAAATATTAGCTACATGTGCGCGTCAGGCAGAAACTGCCCCAAGATTGTTTTCACTAACGGTCCCAACAGGAGGCGGTAAAACGCTATCATCACTTGCCTTTGCTCTGCGGCATGCGGTTACATACGACAAGCGTAGAATCATATACGTCATCCCCTTTACAAGTATCATTGAACAAAACGCAGAGCAATTTCGAACAGCTCTTGGCAAGGATTCTGTGTTGGAGCATCATAGCAACTTTAACCAGGAAGAATATGAAGAAAACTATGGAAGAGATGAAGTGCAGCGATTGAAAATTAGTTCGGAAAATTGGGACGCACCTGTCGTTGTAACCACTTCTGTACAATTTTTTGAATCACTGTTTTCCAATAAACGCAGTAAGTTGCGAAAACTTCACAATATCGCGGACTCTGTGATTATCATTGATGAAGCTCAGAGTCTCCCACGGGGTTACATGAGGCCTTGCATGAAGGCATTACAAGAATTGATTGCGGCGTATGGATGTTCTGTAGTTCTCTGTACAGCCACTCAGCCTTCTTGGTCTGGGTTAGGAATACAAGCAACAGAAATAATGGACACGCCAACACCTGCTGAGTTAGTGGAAGTATTTAAACGCGTTGAGGTTGAAGTAAGAGGTAGCGATAATCAGGTGACTGCTGATGACAAAATTGTAGAGTGGATGTTGGAAGCTGAGCAAGCTCTTTGCATAGTGAATACGCGCAAACATGCCAAGGTATTGTTTGAACAACTATCGGAACGCAATGTAGAAGGACTCTATCATTTGAGCGGGAGACTTTGTGCAAGACATCGTTCCACAATCATTGCAGAAGTCTCTGAACGCTTGAAAAATCAGGAGCCTTGTCGATTAGTATCCACACAGTTGATAGAGGCAGGAGTCGATCTTGATTTTCCTAAAGTACTACGTGCCTATGCTGGATTGGATTCCATTGCGCAGGCGGCTGGTCGCTGTAATCGAGAAGGTCGTCGTGAGTCTGGAAGAGTAATCGTATTTTATCCTGAAAAACACGGCATGCCCTCAAGAGGATGGCTGAAAGAAACGGTGATAGAAGCACAGAATACGATCAAATTCCATAAGGGATCACCGCTGTCTTTATCCAGTATCCGGAATTATTTTGAACGAATTCACGGAATATGTGACGGTAGAGTGGAACAGGTAACGGATTCGAAACGAATTATGCAGTTGCTGAGAAGTAAGAATACCAATTTGGAAATTCCATTCGGGGACATTGCTGAAGATTTTACGTTCATTGACGGACAAATGAAAGCAATAGTCGTTCCTTATGATTCCCATGCTCTGCAATTGATTGAGCAGTTAAGGACTAGTCCCTATCCGTTGCAGGTGATGCGTCAATTACAGTCTTATACCGTTCAAATTTATCAACATGAATATAGAGAGTTCCTAAACAAGCAATTGCTTATGAACGTGGAAGGTGTTTTGGTTCTGTTAGAAAATGGGTATTACCATCCCCAGACGGGACTGTTGGCAGCCACTGATGAACCAGAAATGGACGTCTTGCTATTTTAGTTAGGAGTGGATTCAATGGGCTATGGCATAAGATTACGGGTTTGGGGAGAGTACGCATGCTTTACGCGTCCGGAGATGAAGGTGGAGCGTGTAAGTTATGACGTGATAACTCCCTCTGCTGCTCGTGGAATTGTGGAAGCGATTCACTGGAAGCCGGCGATTCGTTGGGTAATTGATCGCATTCATGTGGTTAATCCAATCTGTTTTGAAAATATTCGCAGGAATGAAGTAGAGTCGAAAGCTTCTGTAAAAAAAGCGTCCATCTATGTAACAGAAGAGCGTCAACAGCGTGCTTCCATGGTATTGAAGAATGTGGAGTATATTATCGAAGCTCACTTTGAAATGACGGAGCAAAGAGGTGCAGAAGATACACCAGAAAAGCATTATAACGTTTTCTTGCGAAGGGCGAGACAAGGACAATGTTTCCACCGTCCCTATTTAGGATGCAGGGAATTTCAGGCACATTTTGAATTATTGGAAGGCGGTCTGGTTTCATACGAAAATGTACATCCAGGTGTGAAGGATTTGGGGTATATACTGCTCGACCAAGTCTTTCACGTAAATGCAAAAGGAGAGACGAAAGAAGTAGTTCCGCATTTCTTCCGTGCACGTATGGTAGACAGTGTCATTGAGATACCAAAATTGGAAGAGAGGTGAGTCGATGATCTTACAGGCGTTGCATCGATATTATCAATTGCTGCTGGAAAGAGAAGGAGACAGTATGCCGCGGGATGAGTATACGTCTGCGACTGTATCATTCGAGATTCAGTTGGACGAGCGGGGGCATGTTGTTTCGATCATTCCATATGTAAATGAAAAAGGGAAGGTAGACAAACAGACATACAACGTACCGAAACAGGACAAAAGAGCTGGCTCTGGAGTAAATCCCTACTTTTTATGTGAAAAGGCTGAGTATTTGTTTGGCTCTGCTATATCTTTACGGGAAGTGTGTCGGGATGGCCTGAAGCAATTATGGAGTGACGTATTGGCGAATACTGGGACAGAATCAGATGAGGCTCTAGCGTTGCATGCTTTTTTGGAACTCTCTACCGAACAACTAGTGGAGCAACTTCAGCTAATATCTGACCCGGAATTACAAGATTCTTTGAAGACAGGCGGCTTGTGTGTGTTGAAGTTTGCTCCAACGGGGAAATTCTTTCACGATGATCCAATGATTCAACAAGCGTGGGAAAACTATTACACAGGTTTACGAGTAAATGACGATAGTGCAAAAATTCAGATGTGTTTACTGACTGGAGAACAAATTTCTACAGACCAAATTGCTCGCCTTCACCCAAGCATAAAAAATGTTACAGGTGCTCAATCGTCTGGTGCAGCCATTGTTTCATTCAATATTCCGTCATTTTGCTCCTTTGGACGAGAACAATCATATAACGCCCCTACCTCTCAAAAGGCAGCAGACGCATACGGATATGTGCTCAATCGATTTTTGGCAGACCCAAACCATAAAGTCCGGATCAATGATACGACAGTTGTCTTTTGGACGGAATCAGCAAAAATGAATGAGCAGGATTTGCTTTCCAGTTTATTTCAGGAATTCAAAGAGGAAGCTTACCATTCACAAGCAGATGAAGAAAGTATCAGAGAAAGGGTAAAAAGTGCAGTTGTTCGAATACGACAAGGTCAACAATTTCGAGATACATTTCATGATCTAGATATAAACACGACATTTTATGTGTTAGGGCTTTCTCCAAATGCGGCCAGATTATCGGTTCGTTTTTGGTACACAGGATCTCTTGGGGAAATTGGTGAAAGGATGTGGCGGCATTATCATGATTTGTCCATTGATGGATTAGATCGTAGCCCAACTATCAAAGAACTTCTAAGAGAAATTGCTGTCGGTCACGAGTGGGGTAATATTCCTCCAAACATGGAAGGCCAAATGTTTCGAGCGATTATCCTTGGTCAACCTTATTCACGATCAATATTTGCTCAATTAATGAATCGTATTCGTTCCGAATCCGATGATCCCAAAAAAGGATTATACAAAATTGGTACTGTTCGCGCAGCCATGATCAAGGCTTACTTAATTCGCTATTATCGCGCTCGTAAAATTAATAGGGAAGGGGAACTGACAATGACTCTGAATCCACAATCAACGAGTGTTCCATATCATTTGGGCAGGTTATTCGCATGTCTGGAGAAAACACAGGTGAGTGCTTTAGGGCAAGGGATCAATGCTACCATCCGTGATCGATATTGGGGAGCAGCAACAGCTACCCCGGCAAACGTTTTTCCGCGATTACTTAAATTGTCTCAGCACCATATAACCAAAGACGAAAAATGGGGGAGAAATAATGACCAGCGCATTGCAGAAGTAATGAACGCTTTACCTGAACAATTTCCGAAGCGATTGACACTCGAGGAACAAGGAATGTTTGCGCTTGGTTATTATCATCAACGTCAAGAAATGTACACCCCAAAAGCAGACCAATAATCCAAAATATAAAGGAAAGTAGGACGATAAAATGACTGAAAAAAAAGCACTGACAAAACGCTATGAATTTGTATTGCTGTTTGATGTTGAGAATGGGAATCCGAATGGTGATCCAGATGCCGGAAATATGCCGCGGTTGGATGCTGAAACGGGTTGTGGTCTGGTCACTGATGTGTGTTTGAAAAGAAAAGTCAGAAATTATATAGAGTTAGCCAAAGGCGGAGAACCGTCATTTGAAATTTATGTAAAGGAATCAGCCGTATTAAACAACTTAAATAAAGAAGCCTTTTTAAACAATCCGGATATCGAGTTGAAAGAAAATAAACAAGATAAAATGGAAGCAAAGAAAAAGAGTGACCAGCTTACACTTACACGTTGGATGTGTGACAAATATTATGATATCCGAACGTTTGGAGCCGTAATGACTACAGGAGTGAACTGCGGCCAAGTACGTGGACCTGTCCAGTTTAGTTTTTCGAAAAGCATCGATCCAATTTCTCCACAAGAAGTAACAATTACCCGGATGTCTGTTACAAACGAAAAAGATGCGGATAAAGAGCGTACGATGGGAAGGAAGAGCATCGTTCCCTATGGGCTTTATCGTATGGAAGGGTATGTATCTGCACCATTGGCAAATCAGACCAATTTTAGCGAGGAAGATTTAAATGAACTGTGGATCGCGCTTGTGAATATGTTTGATCATGATCGATCCGCCTCCAGGGGCAAAATGGCAGCGCAAAAGCTGACTGTCTTTGAACATGCGACTGCTTTAGGGAATGCTCCGGCACATAAACTGTTTCAATTGGTGAAGGTTTCTCGCAAACCTGACGTTGATCTTGCCCGTTCTTTTGACGATTATGAGGTTGTAATTGGACAAGCTCCTTCTGGAGTAACGATTGACGAAAAGCTGTAGATTGCTGGGGTAAGGTAAATGTGGAAGGCTGAAGACGATTTCTTAATGATTTCCGGTATACAACATTTTGCTTTTTGTCAGCGGCAATGGGCATTGATTCACATTGAACAGCAATGGCAGGAAAATGTATTGACTACACAAGGACAACATGTGCATCGACGCGTCGATGAGGATGGCTTTGACGAAACGAGAGGGAACTTACGGATTGTCCGTTCTATGCCAGTCCTGTCGGAGCAATTGAAGATCCGAGGCATCGCGGATATGGTAGAGTTCAGGCGTGTCAATGAGGAATCAGAAGAGACTGTTGTATTAGACGGACGAGAAGGATATTGGAAAGTTGTTCCCATTGAATATAAAAGAGGTAAGCCCAAGTCTGAGGATTGGGATATTGTCCAATTATGTGCGCAAGCGATCTGTTTGGAAGAAATGCTTCATGTAAAGATTCCAGTTGGAAATATTTATTACGCGGAGAAACGTAGAAGAGAGAGTATCGAGCTAACTAACCAGCATCGTCAACGTGTAGAGGAGCTCGTTACGGAAATGCGCCATTATTTCGATAAAACGATTACGCCTCGCGCTGTGTACAAGAAACACTGCCAACAGTGCTCGCTTTTAACCATTTGTCAACCAAAGTTAAGTACTTCTGGGGCAAAATCAGCCGCTGCCTATATCAGGCAGCACATTGGAGGGGATGAAAAATAAGACGTCTATTAAACACATTATACGTGACTTTGCAGGATGCGAGTATCGGCGCAAAAGGTGAAACACTGGTTGTACGGGCAAATGGTGTGAAAGAGCTACAAGTGCCGATTTTAAATCTGGAATCTGTTATCGTATTCGGATACAAGGGGGTTAGTCCAGATGCGATGCAACTTTGCATGGATAACAATGTCTCTCTTGTATTTTTGACACCTTATGGTCAGTTTAAAGCACGTATGACAGGAGAAACAAAAGGTAATGTACACTTGCGACGTACACAGTATCGATGGAGTGATCAGGATGACAAATCGCTATTGCTGGCCCAACGTTTCTTGTACGCGAAAATAGCAAATGCAAAAACATCTATTCAAAGGACGCTACGAGATTACCCGGATCGTATAGACAAGGAAAAATGTACAGCGGTAATCGGCAGCCTTGAACGACAAATAAAAGAGGTCAGGAAAAGTAAAACACTTGATCAATTACGTGGAACTGAGGGGCTTGCGGCTCGAGATTATTTCTCAATCATTTCAGAACAGGTTCTGGTAAATAAAGAGTACTTCCCATTTCCGGGCAGAGTAAAGAGACCGCCAACTGATCGGATGAATGCGTTACTTTCATTCTTGTATACGTTACTTGCCAATGATGTAACACATGCTATTGAATCAGTAGGGTTAGACCCCCAAGTTGGTTTTTTACATCGAGATCGCTCAGGAAGAAATAGTTTAGCCTTAGACCTTATGGAGGAATTTCGGGTATATTTAGCTGATCGAATAGCCTTAACGCTAATTAATCGGCAGCAATTGTCACCTGACAGCTTCATTGAAAAGGAATCAGGAGCTATTCTTTTAACCGATGATGCGCGAAAAACCGTACTGACTGAATGGCAACAGCGTAAAAGAGATGAGATACGTCATCCTTTTTTTGATGAGAGGATTCCGATAGGACTATTGCCGTATTCTCAAGCAATGTTATTAGCCAGATATTTACGAGGTGATTTGGATGATTATCCTCCGTTTTTTTGGAAGTAGTAGGTGATGAGTCATGATGGTCCTAATAACCTATGATGTGAGTACAAAGACAGCATCGGGTCAGAAAAGGCTACGCCAGGTTGCTCGTTTGTGCGAAAATTATGGACAAAGGGTACAAAATTCTGTCTTTGAATGTCTGATCGATCCTCAACAATTCACAGAATTACAATTTGAATTGCAAAGAACTATTGATCCTGCAACAGATAGTTTGCGATTTTATCATTTGGGGGCAAAGTGGAAAGGCAAAGTAGAGCATATTGGTGCAAATCAAAATTACGATCCAGAGGGCTTTATTATGATTTAAGGACTGCGAACCCCAAGTGAACATTTGATCCCGGTGTGGTTCGCAAACGTGATCCCACTAGTATTACGATTGGATTTGCTCGAATATTTGAAGATATGTAAGCGCATCTTTATTAGGTTCGCGGATTCGATAGAAAAAACACAAGTGTGGTAAGCATTTATTGGTTGTGCAGTCACTCGCTATGCGCGAGTGTGGATTGAAACCTCTTTTCCCTCGTTAGTTCAGCCACAAATTTAGTCAGTCACTCGCTATGCGCGAGTGTGGATTGAAACCGGGAATCGAACGTGTGGTAAGCCTCGTCCAACAGTCACTCGCTATGCGCGAGTGTGGATTGAAACAGTTCTGCACTTGTGACAGACCCAAGAGGATTTTGTCACTCGCTATGCGCGAGTGTGGATTGAAACACTAGGTATCAGAGATACGCTCAATGACTTATCGTCACTCGCTATGCGCGAGTGTGGATTGAAACATCATCTGTACCCCTAGAACAAATCTCGTGAACTGTCACTCGCTATGCGCGAGTGTGGATTGAAACATTTTCGATCCATATTTATCTATCAAGACGCTGTCGGTCACTCGCTATGCGCGAGTGTGGATTGAAACACCCCATAGCCACGTAGCCCACTGAATGATAGGGTCACTCGCTATGCGCGAGTGTGGATTGAAACTCCTGTTAGAGAGCCGAAGGAATTAGTTACTAAGTCACTCGCTATGCGCGAGTGTGGATTGAAACGGAACAAGTCGCCTGCAGGAGCTGGGCGACAACGTCACTCGCTATGCGCGAGTGTGGATTGAAACACCATCTATAAGTATCCAGGTTATTTCTGACACGTCACTCGCTATGCGCGAGTGTGGATTGAAACGCTGGAAAGACAGCAGCGGGGTTCGTTGACCCGGTCACTCGCTATGCGCGAGTGTGGATTGAAACACCTGTAGATACATTTCCCGATGTTCCGGAAGAAGTCACTCGCTATGCGCGAGTGTGGATTGAAACGATATCGGCAAGTTTGAACCAGGAGCGACTACTGGTCACTCGCTATGCGCGAGTGTGGATTGAAACTGCTGAATGATGAGGTGTGAGAGCGTCTTTATGGTCACTCGCTATGCGCGAGTGTGGATTGAAACAACATTACTGTATGATTCGGCCTTGATCGAGCAGGTCACTCGCTATGCGCGAGTGTGGATTGAAACCCAGACACCATCCGCATTGAGCTGCAGCTTTTCTAGTCACTCGTTACGCGCGAGTGTGGATTGAAACTTGATCGGGTCGTCAATGATCATAAGGTCGGCACCGTCACTCGCTACGCGCGAGTGTGGATTGAAACAAAAATTAAACGGGCTCACAGATGCTGACCTGAGTCACTCGCTACGCGCGAGTGTGGATTGAAACCATATGCCGACTTATCAAGATATTCGAGATGATTGTCACTCGCTACGCGCGAGTGTGGGTTGAAACCACACTTGAATTGACCTTGTAAAGCCAGCATACGGTCACTCGCTACTCGCGAGTGTGGGTTGAAACGACCAAGAGGCGGTCGCGTCCGAACAAGACCTGACGTCACTCGCTACGCGCGAGTATGAATTGAAACAAACAAGCCAAACAACACTCAAGGAATCACTCGCAACATGCGGATGTTTATAGACTCAGGCTAAGGAATTGAAAAGACACGGCATAATAATAAAAAAATGCACAAGAGGTGAAACGCACATGCAAAAACAATCCTTTTCCATCGCACTCGACGAGGAGTTAACGCTGCGCGGCGACATTCATACGGAGGAATCGGCAGGCTCAGCACAGCCACTACTGCTGTTTTGCCACGGCTTTAAAGGCTTCAAGGATTGGGGAAGCTTTCCCTACGTGGCCGATGAGCTGGCTAAGCAAGGCATTACCACCATTCGCTTTAATTTTAGCTGCAATGGCGTAGGGGAGAGCTTGACGGAGTTCGACGAGCTGGAGAAATTCGGACGCAATACATATGCGCGCGAGCTGGCTGATTTGCAAGCATTGACGGAACGGATTTTGTCAGGCAAGCTCCCGTTACCCGATTACGTGGACAAAACAAAGCTGTACGTATTGGGACACAGCAAGGGCGGCGGTGACGCGATCTTATTCGGAGCAAACAACCCGCAGGTGGCAGGGATTGTGACCTGGAACGGAATCGCTCATGTCGATTTGTTCGATGAAAAGCTGCGCAGACAAATAGAAGAGACAGGCGTCGGATACATAGCAAATGCACGAACCGGTCAAGACATGCCCATCACCAGAGTCGTGATCGAGGATGTGGACAACAATCGCCAACAATACGATATTTTGGAACTGGTTTCTACGATGGAGCAACCACTGTGCATCATCACAGGAGAAAAAGATTATGTCCGTCTGGTAGAGGGTGCAAAAAGAATTCATCAGGCTGCCAAAAACAGCGAGCTGCACTGGATAGAAGGCGGAGATCATACGTTTAACACGCGTCATCCGTTTGCGGGTACATCGGCTCCGTTGGAAGCTGCGATCAAGCAAACTGTCGCATTTGTCCGCACCCCACGGACATAGAAAAAACCTCAATTTTCCCGCGTTTTCTTTCCATTTGGGCTGTGGTATACTGGGAATCGTTCTAACGGTTCGAATGATGTGATTATTCAGAAAAATAACAGAACAGGTGGAGAAGAAACATGAATAGCAAGGTGTATCTGTATGATACGACCCTGCGAGATGGAACGCAGGGAGAGGGGATCAGCCTGTCGGTAGAAGACAAGATAAAGATCGCACTGCGGCTGGATCAGTTTGGTATCGATTTTATTGAAGGCGGTTGGCCGGGCAGCAATCCAAAGGACATGGCTTTTTTTGAGCGTATCCGGGAGATTTCGCTGCAGCACGCAAAGGTAACGGCTTTTGGCAGTACCTGTAGACCGAATGTAGCAGCGGCAGATGATGACAATCTGCAAGCATTGATCTTAAGCGGAGCCTCGGCAGCCGCGATTTTCGGGAAATCATGGGACTTGCACGTGACGGAGGCTCTCAAGACGACGTTGGAAGAGAACGTGCGCATGGTCGCTGATTCGGTTGCATTTTTAAAAGAAAACGGACTGACGACTCTCTTTTTGGCAGAGCATTTCTTCGATGGGTACAAGGCGAATCCACGCTACGCATTGCGTGTACTGGAAGCGGCAGAAGAGGCTGGGGCTGACTGGATTGTTCTCTGTGATACAAACGGCGGGACACTGCCGCATGAAGTCTATGATATTGTCAAAACGACTGTGGGTCATCTACGGACGCCTGTAGGCATTCATCCGCATAATGACAGTGGAGTGGCAGTTGCCAATGCACTGGCTGCGATTCAGGCGGGCGCACAGCAAGTACAAGGAACGATTAACGGTATCGGTGAGCGCTGCGGGAACGTCAACCTGATCTCAGTGGTTCCGAATTTGCAGCTCAAGCTGGGACATCATTGTGTGAGCAGCGATCAATTGCAGGAGCTGACACAGCTGTCTCGCTATGTAGCGGAAATTGCCAACATGACGATGCCAAACAACCAGCCATTTGTCGGGTACAGTGCGTTTGCTCACAAGGGTGGTATTCACGTAAGTGCCGTTATGCGCGATCCGAAAACGTACGAGCACATCGAGCCAGAAAATATCGGCAACAAACGTCGCGTACTCGTCTCAGAGCTCGCAGGACAAAGCAATTTGCTCGCCAAAATGGAAGAGCTCGAGATCGATCTATCGCTGGATCGCGAAAAGGCCAGAGAAATCATTACACACATCAAAGAGCGCGAATTCCAAGGCTATCAATACGAGGGAGCAGAGGCTTCGCTCACGCTGATGCTGCTGGAAGCCTCCGGCAAGCTAAAAAACCTGTTCAAGCTAGACTCCTTCAAAATCATGCTGGAAAAGGCAGCCATCCAATCGATCACATCGGAGGCAACCGTGAAGCTGCGGGTGAACGGGGAGTCTGTCCATACGGCTGCCGATGGCAACGGTCCGGTGAATGCGCTGGACAATGCGATGCGAAAAGCATTGGAGAGCTACTACCCGTGCATTGCAAAAATGCAGCTGGAAGATTACAAGGTGCGTGTCTTGGACGAAAACGGCGCGACTGCTGCAAAAGTACGTGTCCTAATCGAATCCTCGAGCAACGGCGAAAAGTGGAGTACAGTCGGCGTTTCCACCAACGTCATCGAGGCGAGCTGGGAAGCACTGGCAGACAGTATCCGTTACTTGCTGTGGAAAGAAGGCTGCGAGGAAGTCGGAAGCCTTGCTTCCTCCGGGACGCGTGTAGGAATTGTAAATCATTAACAAAGGGAACCAGCCCGGGCAGATGCCGTCGGGCTGGTTTTCCTTTGGTCTGCAAGTTTTAAAAGGTAACGATCAACCAACAAAGCTGGCGAGAATAAAAAGCACAGGGCTCGTAGACCTTGACAACGCCTACCCAGTCGGAACTTCCAAAAGGGGACCACGCTTGTCGAACACTTCTTCTCTGAGAAACGTCCGCCCGTAGGGTGGCTTTGGCTCGACGGTCCCCTTTTGGAAATGGAGACGGACAGTCAATCCCCCAGCTGGCGTGTCAGAGTCGAAGAGAACTGTGCTTTTTCTTCTCCTCCACCATGTTGACTCAAACCACAAAGACCTTCGGTCACGGCTGCGAAGAAGAAACCGGCCGATCAATCAGTTGCCACAGCTTTGTCTCGGTGGCAGAATTCGGGTCAGGTGTGTAAATGCTGCACCGCAAATCCGCATTTCCGAAAACTTGCAGCGAAGTCAGATGAAAGAGCATTTTCCCTACCTTCGCATGACGGAATTCCAGTAATACCTCCGGAGCTGAGCTGACGCGGCTCTGCTCCCACAGGTCGTGAAAGTCGGGATGAACCTGCCGCATCTCACTTAAAAACTGCTCGTACCACTCGTCCTCTACATACTGACCGTAATTGGCGCGAAAAATCGCGAGAAAGCCGCTGACGAAATGCTCCCAGTTGACGGCCAGCCGTCGTAATTCCTTACGCGTAAACACGAGGCGGATTAAATTCCGCTCTTCATATGGGATTTGTTCAAAATCAAGAAAGACATGTGTAGCTGCCTCGTTCCAGCCGACAATATGACTGCGCCGATCTGAAATGATGGTTGGGCACGAGCGCAACTCTTTTAAGATTCGTTTCAGGGCTGGATTGATCTGCGGCGGTTCATCTTTTTGCGGGCTTTGCCCGACTCCAGTCCCTGTCTCTAGTGCCAGCGCATACAAATATTTGTGCTCATCGACGGTAAGCTGCAAGGCTCTTGCTACCGCATCCAGAACAGAAGGCGAGACCTTGATATCGCGGCCTTGTTCCAGCCATGTATACCAGGTGGAGCTAACCCCGGCAAGCTGAGCCACTTCTTCTCTTCGTAGCCCAGGTGTTCTTCTACGTGTCCCAGGGGCCAGCCCGACCGATTGTGGTAAAATTTTGGCGCGTTGCGCTTTCAAAAAAGTAGACAGTGCCTGCAACCGCGTTTGCTGATTCATGGTACACTCTCCATTTCCCAATTTCCTCAACTGGGTAAGTTTGTTAGACTAGTACTCATTATACTAGGATAAACAACAACTTGTAATAGGATAACACGTGTGACAAGATGGTTTCCATAAGGCACTCGAATAGGAGGCTAATCATGGAAAAAGTCGTTGTCACAGGAATGGGAGTAATCTCCCCGATAGGGAATACAGTGAATCAGTTTTGGAACAGTCTCGTGCAAGGAAAGTCTGGTATCTCTCCAATTGATACTTTTGATACAGCACGAAATAAAACGAAAATCGCAGGTTTGGTGCGAGATTTTGATCCGGTGGAGCGGTTTGGGCGCAAAGAAGCGCGGCGAATGGATCGCTTTTGCCAGTTTGCCCTTGCTGCTGTAGAAGAAGCACTAGAGGATGCAGAACTTCAGCTGGACGAGTTGGACCGCGAGCGAATCGGGGTTTATGTAGGCTCTGGCATCGGTGGGGTAGGGACGCTTCTTGAGCAGCATAACGTTTTACGTGAACGAGGTCCTGAGCGGGTCAGCCCGACGCTTGTTCCCATGCTCATTTCCAACATGGCAGCAGCGATGATCAGCATCAAGTACGGTTTATACGGTCCGACAATGTCACCTGTTACTGCATGCTCGATTGGGAATACGTCCATCGGTGAGGCTTTCCGGCTCATTCGGGCGGGCGGGGCGGATGTCGTTATCGCAGGAGGGTCTGAGGCCGCAGTGACAGACATATCTCTCGCCAGCTTTAGCAATGCGACGGCATTGTCTACAAGAAATGATGATCCAGCAGGAGCGAGTCGGCCATTTGATGCCAAGCGGGATGGGTTTGTCATGGCAGAGGGTGCCGGGATTGTGATATTGGAATCAGAATCACACGCCAAGAAAAGAAACGCCCGCATGTATGCCGAGGTGATTGGCTATGGGGCAAGCTCTGATGCCTATCATATGGTGGCGACACATCCGGAAGGAATCGGTCCCTACCGTGCGATGAAATGGGCCCTCCAGGAAGCAGGGGTGCAACCGACCGACGTGAATGTCATCAGCGCGCACGCAACCAGCACAGAACTCGGAGACCGCTCTGAGACACTGGCCATCAAAAAGCTGTTTGGCGACCAGGCGTACCGTGTACCGATCACCGCCAACAAATCGATGACGGGACATATGTTTGGTGCAGCCGGGGGTGCGGAGGCGATCGCCCTGATTAAGAGCTTGCAGGAAGGAATCATTCCCCCGACAATTAATCAGGTAGAGCGTGACCCCGAATGCGATCTGGACTATGTGCCAAATACAGCACGCAAAGCCACGCTCGATATCGGCATGTCCAATTCCTTTGGCTTTGGCGGTCACAACGCAGTCATTGTGCTGAAAAAAATGTAACGGATAGAGCCTGTTCTCGTAGTCTCAGGTAGACTGTGAGAGCAGGCTTTTTTTATTTCGATAGAAAAAAATGAAACGTTTTGTCGCCCTGATTTCTCTAACAGGGGAGAAAAGGAGGGGGGAGCTGTTTGAATAGACAACTTGGTCTCGTTGCTCGTGCCAAGGATGGTGATGCTGACGCGTTTCAAATGCTGATTCATCAGGAAAAAGCCAATTTGTACAAGATGGCTTTCGTGTATACGCGCAACGAAGAGGATGCGCTTGAGATTTTTCAAGAAACGGTCTATAAGGCGTTACTCTCCATTTCAACCTTAAAGGAAGAGCAGTATTTTACCACATGGTTGACGCGCATTTTGATCAACTCGGCGCTTGCCTATTTGGCTAGGAAACGCAAGGTAATCTCGCTTAGCAAAGACATGATTGAAAATGTGCGGGATACAGGAAGCGTAAGGCTCGAGGAACGGATCGATCTGTTGGAAGCAATGGAAGAGCTGGAAGAAAAGTATGTAACGGTACTGCTGCTAAGGTTTTACAAGGACTACTCCGTAAAACAAATCGCGGAAACGCTGGATTGTCCGGAAGGCACTGTAAAAACGAATATTCACAGAGGATTGACACTATTAAAAAAGAAACTAAAAGGGGAGTACTTCGATGAGAGAAAAAATTCATGCCTATAAAGAGCAAGTAGATCGCATTCCAGTCCCGACAGAGAAGCTGGACGCTATTATCGCCCAAACCGTTCAGAAGGCTGTACCGAAGAAAAAACGCCTGAACAAACGAAAGCTGGTGTACAGTACAGGGGCAGCGGTCGTAGCTTTAGGGGTCTTGTTTAGCTCAGCAGCAGTTTCTCCGGCGATGGCCAATCTGGTGTCCAAGGTGCCTTTGATTGGATCGATTTTCTCGGCATATGGAGATAACGGATTGAAGCTAGCGAGTGAAAAAGGCTTAACAACTGTCATTGGCGAGTCGCAGGACGTGGATGGTCATGCGATTACTGTCAATGAAGTGTACTATGACGGCACCCGTTTTACGATTGGTTATACATTGGAAACGAAGCAGGCAGTCGGAGAGCATTATTTAGGCTCCTCCCCAGATCTGACGGTAAATGGGAAAGCATTTGGATACGCAGGAAGCAGCAAGCATACACAGATCACGCCGACGCTAGCGACCGGGATTGTCGATATCGATGCGATCAATGGCTTGCCCGAGGAGTTCAAGCTGGGATTGAGCTTTCATGGGGAGGACGGCAAGCAGTGGAACTTCTCCTTGCCAATCATCTCCCGTACAGATACCAAGCGCATTGCGATCAATCACCAGCAAAAAGCTGGAGGCATTGACCTCACTGTTCCGGATATAACAATGGGTCCAGCAGGACTGGTGGTCAGCTTCCAGGCTGTAACGGAGGAAATCGGCTATCTATCGAGCTATTTGGAATTCAAGGTCGTTGATGATAAAGGAAATGAGCTAGGAGCCTACTCAGGCGGTAGCCAAGGTAAAAAATCAGATGGTAAAGAATACCTTGCAGGAACCCGTCGTTTCGATCCGGTGACAGCAGATGTAAAAGAATTAAGGATCACTCCATATCTGTCATTGCCATCTCAAGGTGGTGGTGTTGGGGTGGATAAAAATGGGGAAGAAACGATAATCCAATCAACCATCGAGATGATAAAGAAACAAGGGAAAGACATTGAGTTCAAAACGTTTACCGTTACGTTGAAAAAATAAAGTCCACGCAAAAAAGCGTCACTCCATGTACAGGAGCGACGCTTTTTTCTCTTGTTGGGGCAAAACTAGGATTGCTTTCTCATCGCACCCAGCTCTTCAACGATGGCGGTCATTTCATTGATGCCAAACGCTGCTTTTTTCTGCACCATGTTGTACAGGTACAGCAAATCCTCGTAATGAACGAGATCGAAGTCCTCCGGGCGCATCACTGCTGTATTCGCCATGTTCAGCTTTGCTTTGATGCCCTCAATGATAATGGCCAAGTTTTCTACAGTCGGTTGATTCAGGTCAGCCATACTTTCTCTCTCCTCTCTACAAATCTGGTATTTATTTCGTCAGTTGCCCACGTGTGACGCCCAACTGGTTGGTTGCCTTTAGGGTACGCCATACGTGTGTACCGCTAACTTCTCCGCGCAATGCCTTGCGATACAGACTGATTACCTCTTTCACGCGCTCTGGTTCTTCTTCCAAAAACTCGATGCGATAGCTACCGACATTCAGGGAGCGGAACTCGCTCAAGTATTCAGCACCGGACTGGTCAATCGCGTTATAAACGGTATTGCGGCAACCGGTATCCACACGTACAGGGTGAGAAAAACCGACGCGGTCTTTCAAAGAAATGCGGGAGGTCTCACATGGAGTTCCGCAATTAGTATGGTCAGTACCTTCACTCATGAATGTGCAGTAAACGCAGTGTTCGGTGTGGAACATCGGCATGTGCTGGTGGATAACCAGCTCCATGTTCGCAGCGTTTGAGCGGCTGAGCATATCAACCATTTGCTGGATGTTCAGATCGTACGATGGCGTGACGCGCTCAAGACCTGTTGCAAGGAACAGTTCAACTGCCTTGTGGTTCGCGACATTCAAGGAGAAATCGCCAATCAGTGGAATGTCGATTTCGTCACGACGGGACAAGTAGTAATAGAGTGCGCCCGTATTGCGCACCAGAATAGCGTCTGGTTTGCTTTTCGCGATCAGGGCAAGGACACCGTTTTCATCCGGCATATGAATGCGCATCGTAGCAATCCCGATCTTTTTCCCGTACTTATGGGCCAGCTTGACACCCTCTGGATACTGCTTGACGAATTCAAAGTCAGCGTAGAGGAAGTCCACATCCGTTTGCGCGGCAGCCTCCAATTGCTCAAGCGAGCGGCACAGCGCTGTCAGGAGTGGCTTTTCCACTGGCTGGCTCTTCGGGGCATCCGCGTATACATTGATATCGTGATGGTGGTAAATCGGCGGCTTGGAGCGCAGGAACACGAGCTGTTCAACCGCGTCACGACGCATCCGGTTCAACTCACTGACAGGTACGATGAGATCCCCTTCGAGATCGACAGTCAGATCGTGAGCTTCCAGGTGGAAAACGGTTCCGCCCAGACGGCTTAATTGATCATGCAGCAACTCAGCTGTCAGAGGACGCTTCAAAGCAGTTTCCAGTAATACCTCAGAAGGAACACTGACAGCGTGATTCGCTTGTTTATCTACCCAAGTGACACTGAGCTTTTCACCCAGCTTTCCGCTCACGTGAACAGAAAGCGGGAAGGTACGATAAGGCTTTTCCGTCTCGAACGTTTTGCGCAGGCGACGATCCAGCTCAGGATCGCTCGTCTTCCATACGCGGTCACCGACATGAAGACGCTTCAGATTCACGTCATTGCGTCCCATGACGATTTCGTACATGCCTTTGGAAACTTCGCCTTCAACCTTTTTACTACGGCTCAAAATATCGTAGATGCGACCGCCTTCTTCTTTTTGCGTGGGGTCACCCGCGTCGAACACGATTCCGTCTCCGCGTTTGACAGGAGAAGTGATGTCCACCAAAATGCCTGTAGGAAGCAGTTTTTTCACGGTTCCCAAAAACACACCGCGGCTTTTCGGGAACGAACCATCTACGAGCTGCTTGTTGTTTGTCCCGGTCAAAAATCCGTGTGTAAATCCGCGAGAGAAGCTTTGTTGCAGCTCGCGTACTTCTACCTCGGTTGGTCCTGTATCTTGTCCGGCAAAATAACGCTCGATGGCGGCATTGTATTTACTCACGACGTTTGCCACGTATTCAGGTGTTTTCAGGCGGCCTTCAATTTTAAAGGAAGTCACGCCAGCCTCGATCAGCTCAGGAACCAAATCGATAGCAGCCAAGTCTTTTGGAGACAGCACGTAAGCGATGTTCCCCATTTCCTTTTGCACACCGTCTACCATCAGGTCATACGGCAAGCGACAGGCTTGGGCACACTCCCCGCGGTTTGCCGAGCGTCCACCCCACATCTCCGAGGTCAGACATTGTCCCGAATAAGAAACGCACAAGGCACCGTGAACGAATACTTCCATCGGCAGCTTTGCTTTTTCACCGATTTTTTTGATCTCTTTTAATGAATTTTCACGGCCGAGTACGACGCGTTCCATATCAAACGGCTTCGTGAACTCCACCGCTTCCGGCGAAGTAATCGTCATTTGTGTAGAGCCGTGAATCGGGAAGTCTGGAGATATCTCGCGGATCATCTTTACGAGACCGAGGTCCTGTACGATCACAGCGTCTACTCCAGCGTGAATACAGGCGTCAATCAGCTCGCGTGCATCCTCTAGTTCATTTTCAAATACGAGAATATTAAAGGTAAGGAAGCCCTTTACCCCGTACATGTGCAAATAAGCCATAATCTCAGGCAGTTCCGCCATTTGGAAGTTCTCAGCACGAGCACGCGCGTTGAACTTTTCTACCCCAAAAAAGATGGCATTGGCTCCGTTGGCCACGGCTGCTTTCAAACAGTCCCAGTTACCGGCAGGTGCCAACAGCTCGATATCTTCACGTTTTATACCATTTCGCATGTGTATGTCATTACCTCCAAGGTCTTCAAACAAGCTCTTCTTCATCATAGGGAAATGTGCTGGTCACCGCAACAAAAACATCCTTTCTGCCAGATGTTGAAAATGTGCCTTCCAGAAAGACACCTGTAATGTTATTCTGTAAGAAAAATCGAAATATTCTAAGAGCCAGGGGAACCGATATATGTTAATCATCAAAGACATTTTGCTACAGTTACTGTTCGTTATCGTCCCTGTTTTGCTGTATAGAAATGTTTGGGTGGGGCGATCAACCTCGAACAAGATGAGCATCAAATCATCAATGGTTATCGTTTGTAGCTCGATCAGTGTTATTTTTGCGATGAGCTTTCCCGTACAACTCAGTAATGGTATGGAGTACGATTTACGCTCGATACCGATCATTATTACCATTTTATACGCTGGGTATATCCCGGGCATTTTGACGATTTTGGTGATGTTTATCGTAAGGATCGTTTTAGGTAGCGATGGCGTACTCGTAACGATCCTTGGAACGATGGTTTATGCGATCATTCCGTTTTTATTGGTGAATCGTTGGTATGGCTACTCTTTACGAAAGAAACTTGGGCTCGTTCTCTTGATCGGATGCTTAAAGCAGCTATCCATCATCGGTGGAGGGATGGTTGTTTTGATCTGGAGAGGATTTCCGTTGTCCATCATTAACAATTATCTGGAGCCGCTGGTGGAAATCGGCTACCTCGCTTTGATCGTACAAGGTGCAGCCGTTTACTTCATCGAGTTTATTCGAGAATCTCATATTATCCGCAAGCAGGTCGAACGCTCAGAAAAGCTGAACCTGATCAGCGAGCTGGCAGCCAGTGTCGCCCACGAAGTGCGCAACCCACTCACGGTGGTACGAGGCTTTGTCCAATTGTTGCGTGAGGAGACGAATCCGAAAAACGTTGAATATATCCGATTGGTCTTAAATGAACTCGATCGGGCTGAATTTATCATTTCTGACTATTTAAATCTGGCCAAGCCTCATTCTGAGACGCTGGAGCGACTGGAAATTGCGCATACCGTGAAAGAAGTCGCGGCTATCATGTCCTCCTACAGCGTCATGAATCGAGTGGAAATCACCTGTGAGACCGAGCCGGGCCTATTCGTTGAGAGCAACGCCGTTAAGCTCAAGCAAGCATTGATGAATCTGATGAAAAACGGTATCGAATCGATGGGACAAGGTGGCATGCTGCACGTCACCGTACGAGCAGCCGGGAAGTATCATGTGATTTCCATCATAGATGAGGGAGAGGGGATGACGCCAGAGCAGATTGAA
This sequence comes from Brevibacillus sp. RS1.1, assembly GCF_013284365.1. NCBI lineage: Bacteria > Bacillati > Bacillota > Bacilli > Caryophanales > Paenibacillaceae > Brevibacillus > Brevibacillus sp. RS1.1. The sequence continues at coordinate 104,144 of NZ_JABSVA010000007.1, read as the reverse complement.
CAGATAGGGCTACCTTTTTATTCTACAAAGGAAAAAGGGACAGGTCTCGGTTTGATGGTAACCTGCCGGATCATCGAGGCGATGCAAGGGACGATCCACTTTCAGAGTCAACACGGGCATGGAACGCAGGTGACGATTCAACTGCCTGCAGTGTATTTGACCGGAAAAGGAGAGGAACATGGACAAAGATCAAGAGGTGTGGGAGCGACTCTTACATGAGCTGGCTGTCATCAGAAGTGAATTAAAAGCGTTCAAGCTCGAAACACGTGCAGAACTCTATCAAATCAAAAGCGAGCTGAAAGAATGGCAGCAGCGTGAAGAACAGCAAAGGCTCTCGAGCGAAGGGGAATAGACCATGAGACGATCCGCAAACAGATGGTGGCAAAAAACAGGAAAAGCTTTTTTCGCAGCAGGTTTGGCTTTAGCGCTTGCTGCATGCGGACAACCACAGGAAGCAGCAAAGCCTGTCACACAACCAACGAATGAAGCTACACCAGCTAATGCATCGGCGCAACCCGAACAAATACTCAGACTGAATAACTTTACAGAACCGCTCTCTCTTCATCCCGGACTCATTTCGGATGTTTGGTCATCCAATGTTATTTTTCAAACGTTTGAGGGGCTAACTCGCATTGACGACAAGGGCATTCCTCAGCCCGCGATGGCCCAGGAAATCAAGGCATCAGACGATTTGTTGACGTACACCTTCACGATTCGCGACAATGCGAAGTGGTCGAACGGCGATCCCGTAACTGCGCACGATTTTGAAAACGCTTGGAAATGGGCACTCGATTCCAAAAACGGCTCCCAGTATGCCTACCAGCTGTTTTATGTAAAAAATGCAGAGGCGGCCTTTGCTGGCAAAGCGAAGCCCGAAGAGATCGGGGTCAAGGCAACAGATGACAAGACACTGGTCGTCCAACTGGAAAACCCGACGCCGTTTTTTCTGGAGCTGACAGCCTTTTACAGCTACTTTCCGCTAAATACGAAAGTGGTGAAAGACAATCCGGACTGGGCGAAGGAAGCAGGACCAGCCTACACCTCGAATGGACCGTTCAAACTCGCTGCGTGGGAGCATAAAAACAAGCTAACGCTGACGAAAAATGAGCATTATTGGGACGCAGACGCTGTCAAGCTGACGAAAATCGAAATGAATATGATCAATGACGCGAATACAGAGCTGTCCATGCTGGAGAGCGGCGATCTCGATTGGGCAGGTGCCCCGGCTGGCAATCTTCCGCTAGACGCGATGCCGACCTTGAAGGAAAAAGGATTGCTGGTGATCACGCCAAAAGCCGGAACGTATTGGTATGAATTCAACACAGAGCAAAAGCCTTTCCACAACAAAAAAATTCGCCAAGCCTTTTCATACGCGATCAACCGGAAAGACATCGTCGAGAACATCACGCAGGGAGGGGAATTGGTTGCGACAGCCGTAGTGCCGCCTACGATGTTTGCTGAGAACGAGCAAGGCTTATTTACAGACAACGACATGAAAAAAGCCAAGCAGCTATTGGCGGAAGGGATGAAGGAAGAAGGATACGCTAGCGTCGACCAGCTCCCGCCAATTACACTGTCCTATAATACGGAGGAAGCACAGACCAAAATCGCGCAAGCTGTACAGGACATGTGGCAAAAGAACTTGGGTGTGCATGTCAAGCTGGAGAATCAGGAATGGAATGTCTACTATGAAAACGTGAAAAATGGGAAGTACCAAGTAGCGCGGATGGGGTGGACGGGGGATTTCAACGATCCGATCAACTTCCTAGAAATATTCCGAACGAAGGAAGGCAACAACCATACTCGTTGGGAGAATCGTCAATATGCCGATCTATTGGCGGCTTCTGCCAAGGAGAAGGATGCTGCCAAACGAAAAGCGATCTTGCAAGAGGCTGAGAAAATCTTGGTGGATGAAATGCCAGTTATTCCGTTTTACTTTAAGTCTACGGTGTATGCGCAGAATCCCAAGTTAAAAGGTGTAGTCATTTCAGGTCTGGGATACGCGCAGTACAAATGGGCCTATTTCGAATAAATCATAAGTTGTCACATTCGAAGGGCTGGTCAGTCGGATTATTCCACGACCAGCCCTTCGAATACGATAGAGACCTTCTCTTCCATGATTTCTTCGAGTGCCCAGGCGCCTTCGCTGCGTACCCAATCATAAAGAGCGTTATAGTAAATGTTTTCCAACATATTCGCAGCAACAAGTGGGTTGAATTTACTTTTCAATTGATTCTTTTCTTGCGCTTCTTCAATCAGGTCGGCGAACAGCTGGCGCAATTCAAAGTACATGTTCTTTTCGTTCTCAAGCACTTTCCGATGTTTCATCGAGGATTCTACGACGACTTTGATGAAATCGAAATTGGTGATGGTGACTTCATTCATGATCTTGTAGATCCGCAGCACCTTCGCCTTGCATTCGTCACCATAATCCCACTCTTCCCGGCGCTCCTCGATTTCATGCAGACGCTCGTATCCCCAGTTAGCAAGAATAGCTTCCTTTGAAGTGAAATGCAGAAAGATCGTACCGCGTGCAACATCCGCTTCTTCGGAAATCATGTCGATGGTAGTTGCTTCAAAGCCATGTGTTTTGAAAAGCTTGATGGCAGCATTGAAGATTTTTTCGCGTGTTTCGCGCTTTTTCCGTTCCCGTCTCGTCGTCAAGTATGTAGCACCTCCCTATGAACTCGTACGCTTGATTATAACACAACGGTTACCTAACAAAAGAATAGTTCATGCAATTGAGCATAATTTAGGTGAAAAAAGGATAGACTTCTGCGAAGGTCGAATGTATATTTATATACTATAATGAATAAATATTAAATCATACCAGGCTCGCGATGCATGGGGTGGAGGAGAGTAAAATGGGTGTTGCAAAGGCGCTGGCAGTACGTCAGGCTACGATGAAAGACGTGGATGCCATGTTGGAGATTGTTAATGAATATGCACAGCAAGGCTTGATGCTGCCACGTACGAAGCTGTCTTTCTTGGAAAACTTGCAATCCTTTATTGTCGCTCATGACGGAGATTCGGTCGTAGGTGTCGCAGGCCTGCATATTTTGTGGGAGGACCTGGCGGAGATCCGCTCCTTGGCTATCTCGGAAAAAGCAAAGGGGATGGGCGTTGGGAAACATCTGGTTCTTCATTTGGTTGAGCAATGCCGCCTTTTGGGAATTAAGCGTGTACTGGCGCTGACCTATCAACAAGTGTTTTTTGAAAAGTGCGGGTTTTGGGTGGTTGCCAAGGAAACACTGCCGCAAAAAGCCTGGAAGGATTGCATTAACTGCTCCAAGCTGCCGATGTGCGACGAAATTGCTATGATTTTCGAAACAGCCTGATACATTTGGTCTAGCCTTCCTTTTTCCTTTTCTGGTACTATATTCATATAAATAGTAGAAATATAAATAATATTCTATTAGTATACCAGAAAAACCGATTGGCAAAAATGGGGGGCTTTTCCATGAAACTAGGCGCTCGTATACTGCTCGTACTACTATTGGCAGGAAGTGTACCGCTGACAGCAGCGGGAGTGTTTGCTTATCAGGAATCCAAGCAGGAATTGTTGAATGGAAGTGCCGCTACACTGGAAGCACTACGTCAAAGCAACAAGGAACAGGTGGAAAATTACTTTCGCGAGCGAGCCAGGAACGTGGATACGTTGGCTGCATCGGGAACAGTAATGTCTGCCCTTTCTTCGTTTGAGGACGTGTGGCAGCAAGGCCTGGGATCACCTGCTTATGAAGAAGTGCAAGCCCGGTATACGAATGAATTGAAGATGGAGGTCGCTCGCTACGGCTTCGTAAATGGCTTTCTGTTAAATGCACAAGGGGACATCGTGTACGAGACAAAGCCACAGGCCGATTTCGGTACCAATCTCCTGACAGGCCCACACGCTGGCTCTGTACTTGGCCAGACCGTGCAGCAAGTTCAGAAAACCCAAAGCGCAGAAATGTCAGATCTAGGTATTTACGAACCATCCGGAGGGGCGCCAGGGGTATACATTGCAGCGCCGATCTACGAACGAGGCTACATCATCGGGCAAATAGCAGTCGAAGTATCCATGGATTATATTTCAAGAATATTCAACCAACGAGAAGGGCTGGGGGAAACCGGGAAGATTTACTTGGTTGGTAGTCCGGACAAGCTCATGCGATCGCAACTGGGCAGTGGACCCAATACGTTGTTACAGCAAAAAGTAGATACGCCCATCGTCGATCAAGTCTTGCTCACCCAACAATCAGAAGGAACGGTCGAGAGCATGGATTACTTAGGACAACAAGTGCTCGTGTCCTACGATCAGGTCAAAGTGGGGAAGAAGACGTGGGCGATTTTGGCAGAGAGGAATATGACCGAAATATTGGAGGGTCCAACCCGCATTCGGAATGCCATGATTGCTTTTAATGGTGCCGTCCTCATGCTCATCGTCATCATCTCGTTATTTACAGCAAACTGGCTTCGCCGCTCGTTTCGGGGCATGCTTGCTGTTGCAGAACGGATCGGTCATGGTGATTTTTCACGAGAGATTCCTGACAAGCTATTAAAACGAAAAGATGAATTAGGGGAACTGGCTGGGTCTCTCGTTACGATGCAGAAGCAATTGCGCAAAATCTTGTTTCAGATTCAGCAGGCAGCTGCTTCCGTTTCCGGGGCGGTGCGAAATATTCAGGGAAACACCAGTGAGATTGCTGCTTCCAGCCAGCAAATAGTCCTCGTCGTTGATCAAGTGGCTGCCTCTGCAGATAGCCAGGTGGAGAAAATGGGACAAACCTTGAATCTGGCTGTTGATTTGACGAAGGATGTGGAAGGAGTAACGGAAAATGTAGAGCGAGTGACTGTATCTGCGGAAGAAATGAAGCAGCATGCCCACGCAGGCAGACGCGCGATCGCAGATGTGATGGACAGCATGGACGAAATCAATCGTTCGGTAGAAGCTGCAACGGATGTCATTCATGTATTGGAAGGGCGCTCGAAGGACATTTCGAGAATTATCGCTGTCATTACAGAAATAGCCCGCCAGACCAATCTGCTCGCTTTAAATGCTGCGATTGAAGCGGCCAGAGCAGGAGAGCATGGCAAGGGATTCGCTGTCGTAGCAGGGGAAGTGCGCAAACTGGCGGAGGATACCAACCATGCTGCCCAGCAGATCGTAGGCATGATTGGAGATGTGCAAAAGGATACGAAGGAAGCGGTATCCAGAATGGTCGAGGGTGCTCAAACAACCGCCCGTGGCATGAAGACAGCCCATCAATCGCAAGAGATGTTCCAGCACATCGAGGAAAACATCCTCGGAGTGTCGCAAGAAATTAACGGTGTCAGTGAAGCCTTCAAACGTATGGCGCCAGATGCCCAACAAGTAGCTGTAGTCGCTGGGGAAGTATCGTCCGCATCGATGCAAGCGGCTGCTGGTGTCCAGAGCATCTCGGCTGCGGTAGAAGAGCAGAGTGCAGCGATGGAGCTCATCGCAGATGCTGCGAATCAGTTGGCTATTCTAGCAGAAGAGCTGAGAAGCTCCCTTGCAACCTTTGTCTCGCGCGAAAATTAAGAAAAAAGGGACGGAGCAAAAGCCGGTGAAAACTGCCTTTTCTCCCGTCTCTTTTTGTATTTTGGAAGGATATCTCACACAAAATGTTGAATGATAAGGACGATGGAGAGTTTCAAGCCGGAGGGACGTAAGCGTGCACAAACTAGATTGGGAACTATATCTGCTACCGTTCGAACAAGCTGTAGAAGAAATCAAAGTCAAAATTAAAAATATCCGTAACGAGCTGCGCAAACGCAAGGAGCATTCACCGATTGAGTTTGCGGTGGGCAGGCTCAAATCGATCCCGAGTATTTACAACAAGGCAAACCGCTTGCAGTTTCCTATTGATGATAATATTTGCTGGGAAATTCGCGATATCGCTGGCATCCGTGTCATTTGCCAGTTTATTGATGATATACCGGCTGTCGTAGAGATGATCCGCAACCGCGGGGACATGCGTGTGTATTTGGAGAAGGATTATGTCTCTACCCCAAAAGAAAGCGGCTATCGCGGCTATCACCTTGCTGTAGAGTATCCGATCATGATGGCGGGTGGGCAAGTGACCATTCCGGTAGAAATTCAGATTCGCACATTGGGAATGAATTTTTGGGCGACGATTGAGCACTCGCTGAATTATAAATACGAGGGAATTATCCCGTCCGATATACGGCAAAGATTGTTCGAAGCTGCCAAGGCGTCCTACAAGCTGGATAGCGAAATGAACAATATCCGGGACGAAATTAAAGACGCCCAAGCAGAGTTTACGAAAAAAGAAGTGCCGATGGAGTCATTATTATCGTTGGTGGAGCTGGATCTCGACGTCGATGCGGCAATGGACGAAGGAAGTATGAATGAAGGGACTGGAGAAGAGAATGACAAGCGTTAATTGGCTGGAAGAAACAAATAAACGCAAAGAAGAACTGATTGCGACGACGCAACAATTTTTGCAAATAAAAAGCGTACTCGACCCCGATTCCGCGCGGGAAGGTGCCCCTTTCGGAGAAGGGATTCGGCAAGCGCTTGACTTTGCGCTAGGCGTATGCGAAAAGGCAGGCATGACAACAAAAGACGTCCGCGGGTATGCAGGGCACGCTGAATTCGGACAAGGCGAGGAATTGATCGGCATTCTGAGCCATGTCGATGTCGTACCGGAAGGCGATGGCTGGAGTACACCACCGTATGCGGCTGAGATCGTGGATGGACGTCTGGTGGCACGTGGTGCGATTGATGACAAGGGACCGACGATGGCGGCCATTTTCGCCGCGAAGATCGTGATGGAGCTGGGATTGCCGCTGTCGAAGCGCGTGCGCTTTATTTTCGGTACGGATGAAGAATCGAGCTGGCAATGTGTGAACACGTATTTTGAAACGGAAGAAATGCCGACGATGGGCTTTACGCCAGATGCCGATTTCCCGCTGATTTATGCGGAAAAAGGCTTGACTGACCTTTCATTGCGCCAGAAGCATGAATCCTTCCAAAGCCTCGGAATACCTGCTGCGGAAAATGTGGAGGCAAAGCTCGTTTCCTTGCAGGCTGGCTTGCGGATGAACATGGTTCCAGACAAGGCTGTAGCAACGCTTGTGCCAATCGGCTTGAATAGTGAGGCGATTGCACAAAATTATCGTCAGCATTTGGACGCGACTGGCTTGAAAGGCAAGGCGGAGGAGCAGGATGGCCTCGTCGTGCTGCACATGGAGGGCGTCTCGGTTCACGGAATGGACCCAAGCAAAGGTGTCAACGCGGGTACCGAGCTCATTCACTTTTTGCGCACCTTGTCCTTGGATGAACGGGGAGCAGTATTCGTAGGCTTGGCTGATCGTTATTTGCACAAGCAGCATTATGGGGAAGCGATCGGCATCGCGCATAATGATGAAGAAATGGGTGCGCTCACAGTGAACACAGGTGTGATCAAGTATGACGAAAAGCAGGATGCGCTTTTCCGTCTGAATATCCGTTACCCACATTCTGTTGCCTTCGAAAAATGGTCGGCCGTTCTGGCAGAACGATTCAGTGAAGGAGCATTTACGCTCGAAGTGGCTGAGCATCTGACACCGCACCGCGTCGACCCGAATCATCCTTTGGTGACGACACTGCAACGCGTGTATACAGAACAAACGGGTGAGGAAGCTGGCATCATTGCAATTGGCGGCGCTACCTACGGCCGTTCGTTGGATGTTGGGGTAGCATTCGGACCGCTTTTCCCAGGACGACCTGACAGTGCCCACCAGCGAGATGAATATATTTTCGTGGATGACCTGATCAAGGCGACAGCGATTTACGCCCAAGCGATCTATGAATTAGCGAAGTAGAAAATAGGCAAACGGCTGGGCACAAGCTCCAGCCGTTTTTATTTTTGCTGAATTAGACGAGACAAAAAACTTAGCAAATGCTGCGAAGGCAATTGAATCAAATGAGACAGCATGAAGATGCACTCGAGCGCATTCGGGACAGCGGTTGGGGAAACAATAATAAGGGAATTCAGTATCAAAAAGGAGATAAATGATGGACGATCTTACGAAATTGATCAAGGATTTGACGGAAACGGACGGAGTACCTGGGCACGAGCGCGAAGTCAGAGTAAAGATGGAGAAGTACTTGCAGCCTCTTTGCGATGAGTTGGTAAAGGATCGGCTGGGTGGAGTGCTCGGGAAGAAGACGGGTGCAGAAAACGGTCCGAAAATTTTGCTAGCGGGACATTTGGATGAAGTAGGCTTTATGGTGACACATATCACGCCAAAAGGGTACTTGCGTTTCATCCAGCTTGGCGGATGGTGGACGCACAATATGCTCTCGCATCGTGTGAAGGTCAAGACACGCAAAGGTGAGTATCTGGGGCTCATTGGTTCGAAGGCACCACACGCGCTGGAAAAAGAAGAACGGGAAAAAGTCATGAAGCTCAAGGAGTTGTACATCGACATCGGGGCAAAAGATGAAGCGGATGCAAAGGAAATGGGTGTTCGCCCAGGTGACTGGATTGTCCCTGACAGTAATTTTACGACGATGCATGACGGAGAGCTGTGGGTCGCAAAGGCGCTCGATAATCGGGCGGGGTGCGCGATGGCAATCGAGGTACTGAAACGATTACAGACGGAAGAGCATCCGAATGTGGTATACGCTGGTGCAACCGTTCAGGAAGAAGTAGGGACTCGTGGTGCTGGCACAATAGCGAGGCTGGTTGAACCGGATATTGCTTTTGCTGTTGATGTTGGACTAGCGTATGACACACCTGGAAATGAATCGTATCCGATGATCTGCAATGTGGGAGACGGTCCGCTCGTCATGTTATTTGATGCTACGATGATTCCACACACCGGATTGCGTGATCTCGTATTCGACACAGCAGACGAGCTTGGCATCAATATCCAGGTGGATGCCCTCGCAGGAGGTGGAACAGATGCAGCGAAATTCCATTTAAGCGGAATTGGCTGCCCATCGATTGTCGTCGGCTTTGCGACACGGTATATTCACAGCCATAATGCGATTATGTCCAAAAGCGATTTCGAGCAGGCTGCCCAACTGCTGACAGCTGTTATCAAGAAGCTCGATAAGGAAACGATTCAACAATTGATCGACAGATAGGCAAGGAAAGCAGAACCCTCCCCATGTATGAATGCATTGGGGAGGGTTTTCGTTTTGTTACTTGTTCTTCTCGGGGAGGTCTACCTTTATTTCCAGACCCTTAATAAACTGATCATCTGTGACTGTTTCAGCGAAATGATCTTTTACGACAAAAGGCTTGATTATGAAATACTTCGGCTGTCCTTGTGCAGAAGCATAGCGGGCGTCAAATGTGAGAGTGTTATCCTTACGTTCCCCTTCTCCGTGGAGGGATGTCAGTTGACGACCTTGGTCGTCAAACAGGGCAGCTCTGATGGACTTATCTGATGTCTCGCCATCCAGTTTGACCGAATACAACAAGCGCGTCGTCACTGGCGTCACATTGACCTCGGATACTTCGAAAGAAATCCCATCGTTTGATTGAATAGCATTCGGTTTAAGTTGGATCGTGTTGTCCGTCGCTTTTTGGAACGGAATGTTCAGCTTGAAGGCTTCATCAACACCAGCAAGCTTAACAACCACTTCCGCATGGAAAGAGTCTGGAATCTTGCCAGTAGAATTGTGGTCAGGTGTCTTCAAAATTTCTTCGAAGACCAGAAAGTTTGGGTGAGATTCCCCAGCTGAGTAGAAAAAGCCGCCTGTTACCAAACTACCTGGGTCATCTTGCCCTTTTCCATCGATGCTAAAAGTGACATTTGCGATCGCGTCACTGAGTTTGACAACCTCCCCTCCCGTATCAAACATGCCGTCCTTCAGGTTTGGAGCCGTTACATTGAGGAGGTAGACAGCGCGTGTTCCGTCGAAGACCGTCTCTGTTACCTCGAGTTTCATATCCTGGTGAGAAATACTTCTGTTGACCTTGGAAGAAAGACCTTGTTCGCCTGCAGCTCGTAAGCCGAGGTCCGCTTCGATGAAGCTAAAGAGACTGCCCACCAATGGGATCTGCTTAATCGATTGCGCCATGACTGGCGAGATAAATCCGGAGGTGAATACAGTTGCACCTAGAATGACTGCTGCGGCCGCAACATAGGGTGCTTTGCGTAATCGTTGGACTTTTCGTTCACGAGACATTTCCGGGAGAGCGGCGTATGTTGCATCCAATCGAGCCCGTACCAATGGTGACATCGTCGAATCTTTTGTACGTTTGTACTCCTTTAGTTCTACATCGAATTTAGATTGATCCATAATGTATCTTCCCTTCCCGAAATGTATGTAATTTCTCCATCAAGTTGTTCCGTGCCCGACTGAGTCGCATTTTTGCAGCGGTCTCCGAAATTTCCAGTATCTCTGCTACTTGTCTTAAAGGCATGTCTTCAAAATAGTGAAGCACAATAACAAGGCGCTGCTGTTCATCCAATCTCTCAACGGCGTCCCGCAGGTCAATAAGTTCGTCTTTCGGTGAAAGTGACAATTGGATAGGGAATTCATCCATTAGAACGTTACGGGAGCGATTTGCTACGATCTTGTTGCATTCATTGATCAAAATTCGGAATATCCATGTCTTGAAAAATTGGGGCTCACGAAGTGAATGCAGAGATTTAAAAGCTTTCAAAATGGTTTCCTGGAGAGCATCCGCAATATCTTCCTCCTTTTTCAGGATGGATTTAGCTGTATGGTACAAGGAGCTCTCGACTTGTTTGACAACAGCGATAAAAGCTTCACGATCTCCTCGTTTTGCCAAGAGAACCTGTTCTGTTAGATTCATCTTTCTCACTCCTTTCTGTGTTGGTTTTTCGCATGGACAGTAATTAGATCAGCGAGATCGATACATGGTCACATGATGTAAGCAAAAATTTTAGCGAGGCTTGCTTCATCGTCGCGAGTCTTGAAGAAAAATGCCCGGGAGTTGAACGGTTTAGTTGTTTTTTCGAAAGGACTCCTTTAGTATAGGTAGGATAGGATTTCGCAAGGGCAACAACCTGCCTAGGATGAATTTTGATTGATGAGAGCCGGTTTTATCGCATCCACTGTCCATGCAGTCATGGTGTGGCGAATCGGATCGCTTGTGAAAGGAAGTGGAAGTTATGGCAAAATCGTTTGCGTCTTTTGGTTTTCGTCCGGAGCTGATGCAAGGGATTCAAGACCTGTATTATAAAGAACCAACACAAATTCAAGAGGAAGCCATTCCTCTCATTATGGAAGGCAAAGATCTGATCGGACAAGCTCAGACAGGTACGGGTAAAACAGCTGCATTCATGCTGCCGATCCTCAACGCATTGGATGAGGGAAAACGCGACATTCAAGCGCTCATCCTCACTCCGACGCGTGAGCTTTCCATCCAGATTGCCAAAGAAGTAGAAAAGCTGGGCAAACACCTGAATGTGAATGTACTCTCCCTGCACGGTGGAACGGATATCGACAAACAGCTGAGCAAGCTGAAAGAAACGGTTCAAGTTGTTGTAGGAACACCAGGACGTGTACTGGATCATATGAAGCGCGGATCGCTCCATTTCGGACGTATCTCCACATTAGTGCTGGATGAAGCCGATAAAATGATGGAAATGGGCTTCTTGGAAGATGTGGAGCAAGTGATCGTCCACACGCCTTCCCAGCGTCAGGTGCTGTTGTTCTCGGCTACGATGCCTGATCTGGTGAAAAAACTGGCGCACCGCTTCATGAAACAGCCTCCGCATATCAAGATCGAGGGCAAGCAGAAGACTGTGGAGCGCATTGAACAATTTTACTATGTAGTGAACCAAAGCGATAAGACGGATGCTCTCGTCGATGTGCTGGAGCAAGAGCAGCCGTTCTTGACCATTGTGTTTGCCAATACGCAAGTACGTGTGCAACAGCTTACAGCCCGCCTACAGGAAAATGGCCTCTCGGCGAAAGCCCTGTACGGTGATTTGTCCCAAAACAAGCGGGAGCAACTGATGAAGCAATTCCGCGAAATTCGTTTCCAATACTTGATCGCGACAGATATCGCGGCTCGTGGACTCGATGTAGAAGGTGTAACTCACGTCATCAACTACGATTTGCCGAATGACGTGGACAGCTACATTCACCGCGTTGGTCGTACGGGTCGTGCAGGACAAAAAGGAAAAGCGATCTCCCTTATTTCTCCTCGTCAGAAAAACTTGATAGCTCGCTTTGCCAAAGCGACGAAGGCTTCGATCGAAGAAAGAATTTTGCAGGAAGGACGCCATCTGGATGCCGGACGTCGTCAGCGCGCAGAAGAACGGGAAACTCATTTCATTGAGCTGCGGGCGCAACAGGCGAAAGAGCAACAGAAGGAAAAAGACAAAGAGTTCTCTCCTGTACGTGAAGCGATAAAGAAAAAGACGAAGGTAAAGCCAGGCTACAAAAAGAAGATGGCGCGTGAGCTGGGAGATCTGCAAACGCAGTACGAGAAAAACCGCAAGAAGGCTGAAGCGATTGCAGCACGCAAAGCGGGTAAATCTGCCAAGCCTGCCGATGCCAAAAAAGCAGGAAAAGGTGGAGCAGCCCGTTCTGCCAAGGGTGGAAGACCATTTAGTCAATCCCAAGGGAAATCTCGGGGAAAATAAGATAGAAAAGCCTGTCCAGATCCGAGAAGGATCTGGGCAGTTTTTTTTGTAGAAACGCCTTTCGATTCTTGACTTTACACCCGACTAGAAGGTTTATACTCAGATCGAAGTAATGAGAGAGAAGGTGTGGAATTGTTCAAAATCAGCGAGTTTTCCCGACTGAGCCGAATTCCGTTGCAAACGTTGCGCTATTATGATCAGATTGGGATTCTAAAACCAGCAAAAATCGATGATACGACCGGGTACCGATATTACTGTGCCGAACAGCTTCTGCAGATCAATCGAATTGTCATCTTCAAAGAATTGGGGTTCACCTTGCACCAGATCGCGCAATTGCTTCATGAGAATATACCAGCCGAACAAATTCGGGGCATGCTGAGGCTCAAAGAAAATGAAATCCAATCCCTGCTGGAGATGGAAATGGCAAAGCTTGCCCGTATTAAAGAACGAGTGCAGCTTGTAGAACGGGAGGGAAGGATCGAGAAGGAGCAAGAGGTGGTTTTGAAGCAGGTAGATGCTATGCACTTGATCTCCTATTCGGCTCGGGGTGCTGCAGAAGATATTCCTTGGCTGTTTCATATGTTCGACAGCATGCTTGATGTCAGCCTGAAGTTATCCTTGACTGGTCCCAAAACAGTGCTATGGAAGGAAACCGGAACGAAGGATCAGCTTTTCGATTTTGGGGTGGGCTATGGCATTAAAACAGAATCTGTCAAACTGCCCGAGCAAATGGAACGAAGCTTCTTGCCTGCCGAGACAATGGCTACGTTACTATTCCGTTCGGATTCGACCATGAAAGAATCAGCTTGCCTGGATCTGGCTACGTGGATTGAACAGCATGGTTACTGTATTCGAGATGAGCAGCCCGGCAGAGAAATCTATGTTCCCTTATCAGAAGAACCTGGAGTTGAGCTCATAGAAATCCAGATTCCAATTGTAGCAAGGGGGCAAAGTGAGCATGGGGAATAAAGGGGTTGTCCATATTCTCGCTTTGGCAGTTTTCCTGATTGGGACAGTGGAGTATCTGATAAGCGGGATCATTCAAACGGTGGCAGCTGATCTGGGTGTCACGACGTCGTCTGCCGGATTGCTTGTCACTGCATTTGCCCTTTCTGCGGCAGTAGGGGCTCCTATTGTCATCGCTGCCACGATCCATCTTGACCGAAAAAAATTATTACTTATGATGCTTGGCATTTTTATTTTGAGCAACTGGCTGGTTTATGTGAGTTCTTCCTTTGAGATGATGCTGGTTACACGCATGATTCAAGGACTCAGTGGGGGAGTTGCTACTGTTGTTGCGATGGCGGTATCTACACGGCTAGTTGAAGAAGGCAATCGTGGGCGAGCAATCGGCATCATTTTGATGGGATTGAGCAGCTCACTTGTACTTGGTCTTCCCGTTGGCACTTTTTTAAGCGAAGCGATTGGTTGGAGACTGCTGTTTATTGTTATTGGACTGCTGGGCTTGGTTCCGTTGCTTGTCATTTATAAAAAAGTCCCGCCTATAAAAGCGCAGGAGGCTGTAACACCGCGGGCACAGCTAGCTGTTATAAAAAATAGAAAGATTCTTACTGCGGTTGTTATCACGCTGTTGTACATCGGCGCTTATTCCACATTGTTTACCTATATTGCGCCTTTCTTGCTAACCCGGGCCGTGCTTTCGGCTTCCGAGATTTCCGGGATTCTGTTTTTAGCAGGCATTTGCAGTTTTATGGGGTCAAAAATTGGAGGGATTATCGCAGATCGCAAAGGGCCGAAGTTTACGATTTATTTTGGACTCTCTCTTCAGGCAGGTATGCTGCTTTTGCTATCGGTCATGGATGGAGTAATCACTACGTATATCGTGATCATCATGCTGTGGATGCTCGCCACTTGGGCAACGTCTCCGGCCCAACAGCTATATTTGGTTACCCAGGTGCCCCGTTCGCCAGATATCGCACTTAGCATCAATACATCCTTTATTCAATTTGGCTTCGCTTTGGGATCGTGGGTTGGGGGACTGGTGATCAGCAACTCCTCTGTGGAGCATCTGGGCTGGTCCGGATTTGTTATAGCGTTGCTGTCATTGTTGCTCGCGATCCGCTTGTTTTCCACAAAGAAAGAGCAGCTATCAGCGTAAGAAGATGGCGTATGATAACTTCTTGTCTCTCTCGGCCGCATTATTTTAGGAATACGCCCCAAGATCATTCGTGTGACAGAAAAAATGAAAGTTAAGACATATTATCTCTTTAAAATATACGGTGATAGCGTCAAATCCCTTTTTATTATGAAGGAATTGGTATAATCATGATAAAAAGGAGGGGCACCACTATGGATCGGATTGATGAACAAATCCTTCGCTTATTGCGGGAAAATGCCCGAATCACCAGCTCCGACATCAGCAAGCAGGTTCATTTGTCCGTGCCTGCGGTCTCCGAGCGAATACGCAAGCTGGAGGATACAGGACTCATCAGGCAATTCACGGTAAAGCTGGATCGGGAGCAGCTAGGGCTTCACCTGATTGCATTTGTGATGGTGCAAATCGAGAAAACGGAGCATATCGCTGGCTTCCGTGAAACGGTCATGCAGGCAGACTGTGTGCTGGAATGCCATCATATTGCGGGAGCTTACGACTATGTATTGAAGGTAGCCGTAAAAGGGACGGCTGATCTGGAACGATTCATCTCTGAAACATTGAAGCAAGTAGAAGGGGTAAGCAAGACGAATACGATGATCGTCCTGTCTTCCATGAAAGAGGAGATGTGAACCTGATGGCGATCTGGCACGGTCTATTATTCGGGATGATGCTCCAGCTATCCGTTGGTCCGGTTTGTCTGGCGGTGTTGCATCGCTCGATGACTCGGCGATTGCGGGATGCATTCATGATGGTACTGGGTGTTGCACTCGCAGATGCGGTTTATATGGTAGGGGCGATCGGGGGATTGTCGCTGCTGTTACAAATCCATTGGGTCAAACAGATGGTTTTGATTATCGGAGCCCTGATTTTGACTTGGTTTGGGATTCAAACCTTGCGTGCCATAAACGGAAGAGGAGAACATGAACAGGCACCAGTTCAGCAGGCTCCATCTGGTCGAAGCAGCTTTTGGCACGGCGTGCTTCTGACGCTCGCAAATCCTCTGACTGTTCTGTTTTGGGCGGGAGTATTTGGCTCACTATTGGCATCTGGCACTTTTGTTCATTCAACGGAGGTGTTCTTGTTTGCGACAGGCTGTCTGTTATCGACTTTTTTGTTTCTGGGGCTGGTAGCTTTGTTGGCCGCGTATTTGGCTCGCTTTTTTCGTCCAGGATGGTTCAACGTTTCTCATGGCCTCAGTGGTGTCTTTCTAATTGGGTTTGCGATTGTCCTTTTCGCAAAAAGCGGTTTGAAGCCTCCATACTGGCCTTTTTAAAGGAATTTGGAATGACTGTATCGAATTTTAATAGAATACAGGAATTGCGATAGAAAATAGTGTTTTCCTCTCATGTGAATTGGGTAATAGATAGGAAGATAGAACCCTTTCTTGTAAAAGTACCATAGTACAGGGTGTGAGGAGAACCAGTGATGACGACGGATACGTGCTTGAAATGCGGCAGTCCGATGGGCCGGGGAGAGTACAGTTGCCAGGTTTGCGGAGAAAACGAAATGCAAGACTACCAGATGATTCGCAATTACGTGAGAACGTATCCGAATTCGAATGCGATGCAAATTGCCAACGCAACAGGGATATCTGTTTCAAAAATATTGCGTTATATTAGAAATGGCTCTTTGTCCGTAGTAGACAATCCGTCCCGCAGAGGGCGATCATAAGAAAAAGAGAAAAGCCCAAAAGCAGTTACGAATGCATTTCGTGTAGCTTTGTGGGCTTTTTTATTTTGGATGGAAATCTACAACCAGCGTAGACCTTTTGGATAATGATTTTTGAGTTGCCCCTCTGATTGCTTGCCCCAACCGATGGAGAATCCCTCTACAGTAACCAGCGTCCAACCACTTTCCCCTTCACGCGTGAGCGCTTCTCCTTTTAAGTACCGCAACAGTTCAGGATCGTCCGCGCCATACGAAGCGACACGGGCTGCCTCCGCAGGAGAGAGAGCGAGTGCCAAGGCGTGGGCAGGTTCAAATCTGTTCTTCTTTACCGTTCCTAGATGCAGACCGACGCGCGCGACCTTGAGCTTGTCCCAGTCGAGCTCGGGGGCAGGTGAGTAGTAGAGCTGCTCGCCAAATAAAAGAAAGGCAGACTCATCTTCAAATGGTTTGGAAAGCGCAGGGAGTGCTTCGGCTGCGAATGTACGCCAGGCTGCCAAGGCTTCTTTTCGACCTGCCGGAGCTGATTTTGCCGCACGCTTTTCTTTACGCTTCCCGGAAGGTTCATGAACTTCAGCGGTCTCACTCTTTTGCAGCTTGGCGAGGTAATGACCTTCTCCCTGTAGACGATGAGGCCACAATCTGGCTGTCTGGGTGAGCTGCTCGTTTTGCGGCGAGGCCCACTCGGGTTGACCAGCAGAAAAGCAATCTGCATGTGGCAGCGGGACGATCTCAAATTCCGGGTGACGGCCGAGGAAATTAACTAGGGACTGCTCGTTTTCCAACGGAGCGAATGTGCAGGTGGAGTAGACCAACGTCCCGCCTGGCTTCAGCATAGCAGCGGCCGCCTCGAGAATATCGCCTTGCATGACATGGCACTCCGTTACTTTTGCTGGGCTCCAGTCTTCGATTGCTTCGGGCAGCTTGCGAAACATTCCTTCGCCAGAGCAAGGAGCGTCTACTAAAATTCGGTCAAAAAACTGAGGGAATCGCTCCTGTAAGCGTTCGGGCGTTTCGTTGGTCACGACGGCATTGGTCACGCCGCAGCGCTCCAGATTTTCTGACAAGGCTTTTGCCCGAACAGGATGGATTTCGTTTGCCACGAGCATTCCTTGTCCATGCAAAAACGCTGCAAGCTGCGTCGATTTTCCCCCTGGCGCTGCACACAGGTCGAGGATTCGCTCACCAGGTTGTGCACCGAGTGCTTCGGCAGCGGACATCGCGCTTGGCTCCTGCAAATAATACATGCCAGCGGAGTGAAAAGGATGCTTGCCGGGACGAGCAGGCTTTTTGTAGCGAAACCCGTTTTCGCACCAAGGGACTGCTTCTACAGCAAACGGCGAGATTTTCAAAAAATCGTCACGCTCCACCTTCAACGGATTGACTCGCAAGCCGTGTGTCACAGGCTGATCATACGAGGAAACGAAGGCCTCATAGTCGTGTCCGAGCAAGGTTTTCATGCGCTCGATAAATGGTGTTGGTAAATTTTTTGTCATAACAGCCTCCGATGTCAGATTTTGGCCCCATGTGAAAGGAAAAGATAGAATCATGGCGAATCATAGAGAATGAGGTGAGAGCATTATGGAAGGATCCCGTGCAAAACGCTACCGCTCCCGGCGGAGGAATGACTCGGAAGTAAGCCGGTTTTGGATCATGGGGTTGTTGTTCTCACTGCTGGTGCTCGCTTTTGAATTCTTTATCGAAATACCCGCCGATGCAGATTGGCTGACCGATATGGAGATGGCTTTGTTTTCTGCCAGCTTTACGTTGCTTGCCTTTTATCTGCTCGGACTTACCTTTGCCTTTTCACGCCACCAAAAGGCAGGGAAGATCAATCACCAAATCATCATCTATGTATGGTTGGGTGCGATCTTGTTTCACTTGTTCCTGCTCATCAGCAATTTGTCCAATCAGCATGTGTACAAGGCAGGGATCATTCTATTTTTAGGACCATTGTTTTTAACTGTCTACCATTTTATCACGTACTTGGCAGCTTTGCGCGAGGAGCGTGAGGAGCAGGAGGCAGCTACAACAGCTACGCTCGAGCGTACGGCCTACCAGATGATTCTGGAGGGTGGGCGTGTATACAGCGAGCTGAGTCGCCTGAAAACAGAATATCCAGAAGTGGAGCAAATGCTTCGTGCCAACGATTTTCACGATAAACTGGAGCGCTATGCTTTGGAAATGCAGCAGTATTTGCAGGTGAAGCATTTTGAGCGTAAAGACGTGGAGCTCTTGGAGGGTCACTATTATTTCTTGGAAAACTTGCTGAGCTTGGCGAAACAACATCCGGGAATAATCGAGTCCCGCGTATATAGCCGCCGAGGTGACAATTGATGGGTACAAAGGAGAGGGAAGCGGATGTTTTGGAAAAAAGACAAAGGCCTGGCAGAAAAAGAGACAGCAGCGACGACAGCCACAACCACAATGGCAGGACAGCAAGACGCATGGAAACATGAGCTTCGCGGTCTTTACGAACAGATGGGTGCAATCCTCGCTTCGGACCAAGCAATGAACGCCGATTCCGATCAAATGGTGCGATTGGTGACGAGGATGAAGCGTGCCGTAGAGAATATCCAGGCCATTAATGAGCGGGATGATGAATCTGCGAGCCAGTTGTCGGTTCGAGGAGAGCGCCTGACAGACATCTGCAAACAATCGGTAGCGCGTGCAGATGAAGGCAATAAGGCTATGACGGACGTTGTGGAAGTCATGAGCCTGCTCGACAAAGAATCGGTTCATACGTCCAAGTCCATGAGCCTCTTGGAAGAGCGTTCTTCGGAAATTACGAGTATTGTCAAGGTAATCAGCGATATTACGAATCAGACTAACCTTCTCGCTCTGAATGCAGCGATAGAAGCTGCACGTGCGGGGGAACAAGGCCGAGGCTTTGCTGTCGTAGCGGATGAAGTACGGAAGCTGGCAGAGATGACAGCGAACTCGACCAAGACGATTGCGGAATTGATCGGCAAGATTCAAGAAGAAATCAAAGAAGCATTGTCCAACAGTGAAAAAAGCAGCAGTGCGATCAAAAATGGACTTTCCATCAGCAAGGATGCTGCACAGAAGACGGATCAGATCGCGAACGCTTTCCAGGTACTGAACGTCGAAGTGGCGGGTGTGATGGAAATCATCGCGCATCAAAAGCGTTTTGCTGACGATGTGTCCCAGCAGGTAAGTGAGGCAAAGGGCTTACTGGACGAGCTGAATGAAGGCATCACCAAGCACGTAAGAGACGCCAACGCGGTAGAGCAAATGCTCGCGACGAGCGTAAAGGATGTCAAAAAGTTATTGTGATCATGAGGAAGAAAAATCAGGAGTCCGTATCCAAGCGATGCGGACTTTTTGATATTTGTTCTTTCCTTTCACGAAATATTTACATGTTTACGTTTGACTATTCGAAATGGAGTACTATAATCAAAGTATGTTTCTCCATATCTTTCCTTTTTTCGACAAAATCTTATCAGCATTCGCTATGAATGGGCAAACCCATTGAAAAGTGGGGACGCAAAGCCACGGGCCTAATGTACACGTTACGATGGCAGCCGGGTTGCCAACGAGCAGTGTATTTTGCTGTTTTAGTATGACGGCTCCTTTCATGCGAAAGGGGCCTCTTTATTTTTCAAAAGGGAGTGGTTGTAGCATGTCAATCCTTCAAACACTGGACAAGCAGTACATCAATGGGGAGTGGCGCGACGGACTTGGCGCGAAGACATTGCAAGATATCAACCCTTACAACGGGGAAGTCATCGCAGAATTCAAAATGGCAAATCTGGAGGATATCGACGCGGCTTACAAGGCGGCAGCCAACGCGAAAAAAGAGTGGGATGAAGTGAATGCCTATACCAAATCCCGAATGTTGGAGCGTGCAGTTCGCTATATCGAAGAGCATGAAGAAGAAATCATTCAGATCATCATTCGTGAACTAGGTGGAACCCGACTGAAGGCATTTTTTGAGATCGGGCTTGTCAAGGATATTATTCGCGAGGCGGCTACGTTCCCTGTACGTATGGAAGGAAAAATTCTCCCTTCTCCCGTAGACGGAAAGGAAAATCGTTTGTATCGGATTCCCGCAGGAGTTGTCGGTGTCATCAGTCCGTTCAACTTCCCGTTCTATCTGTCGATGAAGTCCGTAGCTCCAGCTCTTGGCGCGGGCAACGGTGTCGTCCTCAAACCGCATGAGCACACGCCAATCACGGGTGGGACTCTCATCGCGAAAATTTTTGAAGAAGTAGGTCTGCCCAAAGGCTTGATCAACGTCGTTGTAACGGATATTGCTGAAATTGGCGATGGGTTTGTCTCCCACCCGATTCCGCGCATCCTTTCGTTTACAGGCTCTAGCCAAGTAGGAAGCCATATCGCGCAAGTGGCAGCGAAGCATTTCAAGAAGGCGATTTTGGAGCTAGGTGGCAATAGTGCCCTGATTGTTTTGGAGGATGCGGATCTCCAGTATGCCGTCAATGCAGCGGTATTCAGCCGCTTTACCCACCAAGGTCAGATTTGCATGTCGGCTAACCGGGTTCTGGTTCACCAAGATGTATACGATAAATTCCTCGATCTGTATGTGGAAAAAGTATCTGGTCTCAAGGTAGGCGACCCAAATGATCCAGACACGGTAATCGGTCCACTCATCAATCAACGGCAAGTCGCCAACCTGATGGCAACGATCGATGAGGCGATACGCGAAGGAGCCGTTCCTGCACTGAAAGGGGAAGTAAAAGGAAACGTGGTCGAGCCGATTGTTTTGACAGGAGTGACCACAGACATGTCCATTGCATCGAAAGAGCTGTTTGGTCCGGCTGTTTGCATCATGTCGTTTGCTTCCGAGGAAGAAGCAATTCGTATGGCGAACGAGACACCATTTGGATTGTCCGGGGCGATTCATACCCGCGATCTGGAGAGAGGTGCCCAGATGGCCAAGCGCATTGAGACCGGCATGATTCATATCAACGATGGAACGATCAATGACGAACCAATTGTGGCGTTCGGCGGTGAAAAGCATTCCGGATTGGGACGCTTGAATGGTCAATGGAGCCTAGAAGAGTTTACTACGCTAAAATGGATTTCGGTTCAGCACAAGAAGCGTCAATTTCCGTACTAATGCTAGCAAAAGATAGAGGTGAAGAGGGTCATGAACGGATACGAAGGATGGAACGAAACAGAAGCCTCCGAAAAGGGGAAAAATGCAGAACTTCTCGAGGCTTTCATCAAGGTTGCTCCCTATTTAAATGATTTGCTCAACGATGACATTACCATTGGGGTCTACGACACGGAAAAGCTATTGCGCAATGTGCCTGCCCAAACATTTTCCCTGCAGGTAAAGTCTGGTGATCCACTCCAGGAGGGAGATGTGATCACCAACGCGATTCAAAAAAACACCAAGCAGGCGATGATGGTTCCCAAGGAATTATTTGGTTTTCCTCTCGTCGCACGGGCGATCCCCTTGCATGATCACACGGGAAAAGTTATCGGCGGTGTTGGCATTGGTTCGAGTATGGAGCGAGCCAATGAGCTGTATGAAATTGCCGCAAATCTCTCGAGCGTCGTCGAGCAGGTCAGTGCCACCACACACGAGATGGCCGTGCAGATCGGGAATTTGAACGAGCAAATGAAGGCGATCTCAGAGCAAGCCAATGATGTGAGCCAAAGTACAACTGAGATCGAGCAAATTACACTCGCCGTGAAAAAAATCGCTGATCAAAGTAACATTTTGGGACTAAATGCGAGCATTGAGGCTGCGAGAGTAGGAGATGCAGGGCGTGGATTCGCTGTCGTCGCGAATGAGGTTCGCAATATGGCGACAGATTCACGGACGAATGCAGACAAAATCAAGCAAACCACGGATTCCATCCGGGATTTGATAACCCTGCTACAAAATTCGATTGAATTGATCAATCAAACCATGGAGAGTCAGGCAGCCGCTACGGAGGAAATTTCTGCGACGATGGTCGAAGTGAGCGACAATACGAATAAGCTAGCAGGGCTTGCCCAAGAAGTGTTTGAAATAAAGTAAGCCCATACATGTAACAAAATTCCCTTCTCAGGAGTCTAACTCTAGAGAGGGGAATTTTTCCTTTAGTTCTTATTTGTAGTGGGTAGTGGATGCTCCAGCATATAGCGATACACCGGTACTTCATCGCCCTTTTCAACGGGCAGGAAGTTAAACGTGACGTAGCTGTCCACTGATTCCGGTTCCAGGGCCAACGCAATAAAGTTCGCGTTTGGTTGGGCCATGCTGAACACGTAACTACCCGCAGGAAAGGTTTTCGTTGTTTCTGTTACATTTGCAGTCACTTGATTGGTGAAATGCCCATTCTCGTATATCGTATTCGCCTTGTTTTCCAAAATGGTGTAGCTTTCTACCGCTATGGTCGTTTCTTTTGATAGCTTGCTTACCGAAACACCGAGCAGTTCCAGCTTGGCTGCAACGTCATGATAGCCAGGAGGCATGAGATAAGCAGTGGGGCGCTCACGTTCGAGTACAGGATAGGCATCTGTAGAGCTTACCCAGTCGATAGGGGTAGACACTTTTTTTGCTGTTGCGAGATCGACTACTTCGAGAGATTGACCCGGTATTCGCTTATTCTCACTCAGGATAACGAGTTTGTCGTTGTCGTTTGCCTTTTTGCCTTTTTCCGTGATTTCTGCGCGTGCCTGGGTCACGGCGGACTTGATTGCCTTGGCGTTGGCCGCTGTTGATTGAATGACAGCAGCGTGAGTTATGGCCTGACTGTATACACGTCGTTCAAAATCGGCGCGTCCAATGCCGATGCCGCGTGTTTCCACCAAAAATGTTAACGTGTTTTTCAATCCCAAGGCATTGCGTCCGATTCTTGTCTCTGTGCTGCCTTCTGTTGCGGTCACTTTTCCGTCCTTGCCTTTTGCCAGCGTATAGTAAGCGTGATGAGAAAGTTGCTCCTTGTCGAGTGCTTTTTGAGCGTCAGCCAAGAGCAGGTTGTCTGACATTTTGCGCAGGTTGGTGGGGATATTCAAGTTTTTCGCAGAGGAGATCAGAACATCGTAGGAAGAGATCGCGCCTTTTTCTCCAACATCGCGAAGCTGGCTGGAAGAGACGCCGTATTCGTGGGCATCAAGCACCACATCAGGTTGATAGGTATTCATGGCTTGGTGAACCGCTTGCACCTCTGGATATTCTACCTTCATGTAGTCGCGGTTGGCATCCAGCTCTGTCGCGATGTAACGTTTGAACTGGTAGGAGCCATCCGGGTTGATGCGAGGAACAATCGCAACGTTTACGCTATCCAGAAGGTGGGTCCCAAGCTTTCCCTCTGCCAACCATTTGGCGATCACAAGAGCAGATTCACCAGCGGCAGGCTCATTCCCGTGGATTTGTGCCTGTAGCCAGATGAGTGGCTTGTCATTGGTTTGTTTGAGCTTGCCGTGGTCTTTGCTGAATAACAGCAGGGGGATGTCCCGACCTTCCAATGATGTACCGATGGATAGCAGCTGGATTTCCTTGTTGCCTGCAACCAATTTGCTTATGTAAGCCATCATTTCTTCCTGGGACGTAAAAGCTTCTTTTCCTTCTTGGAAACCGGGTGTCCCAAACCGGATAGTTGGCTTGGGAAACAAGCTCTCAATCTGTGCAGGTTGTACATAGGTTGGCCCGATTCCGTAATAAGGAATGTGGGTTTGTGGTTCAGCTTCGGTGATTGAGGGGTTGGTGAACAGAGATATTACGAGTGCTGTAGAAACAACGTAGCGTACTTTCTTGTCCATAAATTCCCTCCTGCGTAATAGAAGTAGACACCTATGGTTAATTTATCAGATTATTTTTAAAATAATAATCACTACGAAATATTCATTTTAAAGTAGGACTTTCGGTTCTCCTTTACTAGAATTGGGGGATGACATGGTCAGAAAAATCAGCAGAATGCTCCTTTTGATGACGGCCATCGCCGTAAGTAGTATCCTTCCGAGCGATATTTCTGCAAATGAATGGAAAAAACCAATAGAAACAGAGAATGTTGAGCACCTGAATGGCGCGATTCACCAAAAACAAGAGTTTCGATTCTCAGATGGTGCCACGTATTGGGCCCATAAAATGACAGGTCAGCGCAATATGATGCCCTACGTTTTCACCATCCCCATTCAGGGTAACAGTCAGAACATGATGTTCCGCTACCGAGACTATGATGAGTCGAAGAAGCCGTATTGGAAGGTTGTCACGCTTGATCAAGTCCAGACCCTTCCGCTTTCCGCTGGTTTCCTAGAGACAGAGGGCAGGTATATTTGGTTAGGTAAGCCCATTACCTACGTGGATAAAGGTAGAGCCACGATTGAAGAAAAGCCGGCATTAGCGTTGCCAGTCGAAGTAAAACAGACGCCTTCTGGTGTCGAGCTCGTGGTCAAGCTGCCGATGAAAGCAGGCTTTATCAGCGAAATGTGGGCGCTCGATTCGAGAGAACCGCTTGTTCCTTGGGGAGAAAAAATGTTTGACAGCATCTGGCTTAACTTGGACGTTACGGAAAAGGCAAAATGGCTGTACGATGGGTATTACTATCAAAGCCCTTCTACGTATGAGCCGACTTCGGAGTCCTCCTTTTGGCGGATTCCCGAAAATTATGTCCTTCGCTCCTTTTTATATACAGGTGGAAGCAATGCTGCCCGGGATATGGGCTATGTGATGCTGAAAGCGAGCTTGAAACAGCAGGAGCCTGAGGGGTACTGGAAGACGCAGCCGCGCTCTTTGTGGTTAAGTGACGATTACGGGATACAAGAGGGCTTTTACGATACGAGATTCAACACAGGAGCGGCTGATCTGATTCTGCGGGGCTGCGATCAGTATCAAGAAAAGGACTTTTGCCAAGCGGCGAAAAAATATACTTCTTATTTTCACAATCATGCAGCCGTGAACCGTTTTGTCGTCGCTGGTGTACAGCAAGGCTGGCTGATTCCGGACTACGCGACAGCAACGAATCCGATGATTCGGACACATGTTTCTTTGAATCATCAATTGGCTGAAATTAATTTTCTCTACAAAAGCTACATGCAATTCGGCGATCGGACTGACAAAGATTTAGCGGATACGATGCTCTACGGTGTCGTAAACCTTGGGTCGCAGTGGATTCTCGGAAATGGCGATTTGCATTACGCTTATTTTCCAGATGGAACATTCGGCAGGAAGGACTATCCGTTCTTGACCTACAATGACTTGGTCGAAACCCAGCGTCTGTACCGTCAACTGCATGGGATAGATGAGATGACCCTTGCCTTGTTGATTGACAGTAAATGGATGTGGATGCAGCTGAATAATGTTCAGTATCGGTAAATAAAAAGACTGTATGGATATGGAATGTGACCCGAACGAATTGATGGTATCGATAATGCAGTGTGAGAAAAATCAGCCGTTTCCCTGTGAGCTTCAGGGAAGCGGCTTCTTAACTATCGTTGGTGGATCCTTTCGCGATGGCACATGAACCTTGGAATCATGTGTTGCGCTTTTCAAAGGAAAGTAGTCTTCTCGTTTTTTTCAAATGCGTTGATGCTCCCAATACAACGTCCCATTCTTTCGTACCACAAGCAGTGCATCGATACCGTTGACGCTTTACCGGTATCTCAATGACTTCATTATTGATGAGGTCTTTGTATATTTGGTGTTTCTTATCAGATTTGTGAAAGTTCCCATTCCCACAATGAAAGCAAATGATAGGGGCTACAATTGTAAAATTACATTCGTTGATAATAATTCTTCTCACCTTCCGAGATGTGTGTCGCACAAAGTTGTAGTAGAATTAATAAAAAATAATAAAAGTAAATAAATTTTATTAGCACGACCATTTTAACAACGAAATATTGGTAAGTAAACTGCCCAGATATGGAATAGCAAAGCCTAGACTAGGGGGACACTGTTCGATGTGATTGATCATAAAAAATTACCGGTTTTCCCTCTCATAGGTGTGACCGGCATACTTAACGAAAGTGGAGAGCATTCTCATCTATTTTCGCAAAGCAAACAAGGTCAAAAAGCTGACAGCCTCCCGCAGCTCTACGCTTAAGCGGCCCGCGATATCTGGCGTAATTCCTTCTTTGTATACCGGCTCTTCGTCAAGCAGTGTGAAGCCATTTTCGCTCGCTAACTGCTTGGCTTCC
Source organism: Brevibacillus sp. RS1.1 (assembly GCF_013284365.1). Classification (NCBI taxonomy): domain Bacteria; kingdom Bacillati; phylum Bacillota; class Bacilli; order Caryophanales; family Paenibacillaceae; genus Brevibacillus; species Brevibacillus sp. RS1.1. The sequence continues at coordinate 77,665 of NZ_JABSVA010000007.1, read as the reverse complement.
CAGGGCATCATCGTATTTTGGATCGTCGTCTCTTCATAAAGTCTGCGATAGCTATGAGCGCGTGGGCCAGCTGTAGGACCGAGGATACCCAAGACGAGAATTCCTCCGGGTGCGAGCACGCGGTGAAGCTCCAAGAGTGCCTGAAGCGGAGACGGCGTGAATTCCACTACGTTAATCGAGAGCACACCGGAGAATGAATCATTGGCAAAAGGAAGCTCGCTGATATCTCCCGTCTGAAAATGAACAGAGCCTGAGGAGGAAATGACCCGGTCATGAGCGAGGCGGATCATTTCCCCGGCAATGTCGATGCCCTCCACCTGATAGCCGTGCTCTGCAAGCTTGCAACTGGCATAGCCGTCACCACAGCCTGCATCGAGAACAGGTCCAGCTCCGACAGCTACATGCTTCATAAAATAGGGGAGGATGGTGCTGCGGCTCCCTTTTTCCCACATATGCTCACTTCGTTTTCGCCAGTCTTCTGCAAATTGATCCCATTGCTTGGCGGCTTGTTCTGTCCATTGACTCATCCTTGTTCACGCCTTTCTCATCGATTGAACGATACCGTTATGAAGAAAAACTCCGGTCAAGGCGGCCGGAGCTTTTCATGGAAGATGTTTTACGTCAAAGGATCATGGTTTGGGGATATGTGGGACCAGGTCAGCAATTTTTTTACTCTTTAGCGTATGCATCATTTGCTGCTCGGCGTCAGTCACAACCTGTTGAATCAGACAGGCACTATCATGACGGAAGCTGCATTCAAACAAGGAGGTTGTCCCTTCAATGGCTTGGATAACATCCAGAAACGATATATCATCCTGATTGCGTTTGAGCTTGTATCCGCCATTTGCGCCAGAGACCGAGTGGATCAACCCAGCTTTGACCAGTTTGGTCAGCATTTTGGATAGGTATGTTTGTGAAACGCCTAGCTTCTCTGCCAAAAGCTGAACACTAACGGGTTTATCAGGGGCTTCTGCTACCAGATAGAGCATCGCATGGAGGGCATAATCTGTTGCCTGTGAATACTTCATAATACACCTCAATCATGGACTTAATACATCCATCATAAAGTGAATGGGGAGCATGAGCAAGGGGGAGAGTGATTCGCGCTGTCATCTGCACTTTCGAAGCCGATTTTTGGATGGGGCAACTTGACACAAAAAATCCTTGAGGGATATTATAGATATGATAAGTCTGTGAATGCGTTGTTTGAAATGATCCAAGTACAGGGAGCTATTTTTTGTCTTTATCAAGGATATTAAGGCTCTGTAATGGTCTTTTTGAATAACTATTCAACATAAAAAGGGGAGGAACTTACAAATGAGCATTTGCCACACGACAGATTCTACGTTTCAACATGATGTAAAAAGCGAGGGCTATACTCTCGTCAACTTTTGGGCACCTTGGTGCGGGCCGTGCCGCTTTTTTGGGCCGATACTCGAATCGTTCGATAGGGAGCATAGCAGCGAAGTGAGAGTTCTAAAGGTCAATGTCGATGAACAACAAGAGATTGCCAATCAGTATGGCATTATGAGTTTGCCAACGACCATTTTGCTCAAGAACGGAGAAATGATTGACAAGGCCGTAGGAGCTGCCCCTCTAGCGGAACTGAAACAATTTGTTTTCAAGCATAGGTAGTAGGAAAACGAAGGGAAAGCCATCGGTCAACTTGATCGGTGGCTTTTTGGTATCCAGTTGTTACTCGCATGCGTACTTTAATGAATAAAAGCGTTTGAGCGTTTTCGCGTTGTTTCGTGCTCTTGCAAGGGGAAGCGCTTCCAAGGTACTCTCAAGATAACGACAAAATAATCCCAATTCACAAAATAATGTCAATAATTGAAAAGGAAAGCGGAGGGGTAGGCAATGAGCAATACCGATTTTTTCCCGATTCAGGACTGGGACTACCTGGAGTTTTATACAGGGAACGCCAAGCAAGCTATGCACTATTTCACAAATGCGTTTGGTTTTGAAGCAGTAGCCTATTCGGGCTTGGAGACAGGTTCTCGGGAAAAGGTTTCCTACGTCTTGAAGCAGAAGCATATGACGTTCGTGATCAGTGGGGCCCTTACGCCTGACAGCCCGATCGCGGATTTTGTGAAAAAGCATGGGGACGGAGTCAAGGACGTAGCCCTGCGTGTAGAGGATTGTGAGCAGGCTTACCGGGAGGCCGTTTCTCGCGGAGCCATTCCGATCATGGAACCGACTGAGTATACCGATGAATTCGGGACGGTCAAAAAAGCGATTATCGGTACGTACGGCGAAAACATTCATTCCTTTATCGAACGGAAAAATTACAACGGACCATTCTTCCCGGGCTATAAAGCTTACCAATCTCCAGTCAAACGAGAGAGCACGGGTATCATCGGCATCGACCACATCGTTGGTAACGTCGAGATCATGGATGAGTGGGTAGAATATTACCAAAAGGTCATGGGCTTTACAGCCGTACAAAATTTCAGTGAGGACGACATCTCGACGGAGTATTCTGCGCTCATGTCCAAAGTGATGCAAAGTGGAACTGGACGCATCAAGTTCCCGATTAATGAGCCAGCAGAAGGACGCCGCAAGTCGCAAATTCAGGAGTTTTTGGAGTTCTACAAAGGGCCAGGTGTACAGCATATTGCCATCCTGACCAACGATATTATCGAAACGGTATCGAAGCTGCGTGATAACGGTGTAGATTTCCTCATGGTCCCAGATGCGTACTACGAAGATTTGAAAGAGCGTGTAGGGGAAATTGACGAAGACATCGAGGCGCTGAGAAAGCTGGGGGTCTTGGTCGACAGAGACGACGAAGGCTATCTCTTGCAGCTGTTCAGCAAGCCGATTGTAGACCGTCCGACGCTGTTTATCGAGATTATCCAGCGCAAAGGAGCGCGCGGCTTCGGAAATGGCAACTTCAAGGCACTGTTCGAGGCGTTGGAGCGCGAGCAGGAGCGCAGAGGGAACTTGTAATTCATTGACGTAACAAGTATGACAAGACCATCTCAGGCTGAAAACGCTGAAGGGATGGTCTTTTTTGTTTGCGAAGCAGAAAAAATAAAAACTCATGAACCATTTACCCATCTCTATCATCTATACTAGTAGGAACCAAATATTGGATATAAATAGATGGTTATGCGATGTAAGTATCAAGAGGGAAGTTCAGCAGGACATTCAGCTAACACAGGACGGTAGCGTAGAAGCTTTTGGTAGAGTCGTTCAAATAGCCGCAAAAGTACACAGATGACCAAAAGAAAGTGAAAGGGCTGAAATTGTGATGATTCATCGATTGGAGCCAAATGATTATGCAAAAATCAGGACGTTGCTGTCACCTGAGAACGTGAACGATCTGACCATCCAAGCGATTATCAATGGAACAAATCGAGGAGCGATTTTCGTAGATGATGTGGAGCAGCCCCGGACAGCCTTGGTCGATCAAACCGGTGTGATTAGTATTTTCGTCGGGGAAATACGATTGTGAGTGCTTGCCTGTCTTGCTGTGTCCATGAGCGTGACCATGAAATTAGCGTGGAAACGTACGAGGAAGCCGACATGAACAAAGGCTTTGCTACACTTGCTTGCGTAGCGTACCTGGAGCATTGCATGCAACATGGACTGACACCGCACTGGACCACGCTAGAAACCAACGAGGAGTCGGTACGTCTGGGGACAAAGCTAGGATTTGAGCGGAAGGAAAAGTGTAAAATACTGGAGTTCGAATATTAAAATGATACGGGTTTCCATGGGTTGGCGAAATTACTTCGGCAACCTTTTTTACCAGGAAAGGAAGAGAAGCAAAAGGGAAATACGGTGTGAAGCGTGAATATTTTGATTAGTTATGGAAATGACAGGAACTATCGGGCAGCGATTGAGAGGGATAAAACAATGAATCTGGCATTAATGGTCCCATTGACGGAGCGGACGGCGGTTTTGATTGTGATGGCCTTGCTGTTTACGCGTGTACGTGCATTCCGCAGCATATTGAACCAGCAAGCAACGTGGCGGGAAAAAGCACTGATGGTCGTCATTTTCTCTGCTATTTCCATACTGGGTACCTATAATGGCATTTGGTATCAGGATGCGATTGCGAATTCACGCGTGATCGGGACGGTCGTGGCAGGCTTGCTGGCTGGTCCCTGGGTAGGGTTGATGACAGGGCTGATCGCGGGAATTCATCGCTATTCCTTGGGCGGCTTTACAGATTTGGCATGTGCCATCTCGACCATAAGCGAGGGCTTGTTTGCGGGATTAATCTATCAGTTCCTCCGTAACCGCAGCAAAAAAATCGGGTGGACGACAGCACTCTTCGTTGGTTTCTTGGCAGAGTGGCTGCAAATGGGCATTGTTTTGCTCATCGCACGCCCATACGCTGACGCTTTGGCATTGGTTCAGGCCATTAGTGTACCGATGTCAGTCGTCAACTCGGTCGGAATTGCTATTTTGATCATTATTATTGATTTGGCCAAAAAGGAAGAGGATCGGATTGGGGCGCTCCAAGCCCAGCGAACGCTGCAAGTAGCGGACAAAACACTATCGTACTTACGTCAAGGGCTGACCTATGATTCTGCCCAAAAGGTAGCGGAGGAAATTTTGCGGACGACGCGTGTAGCAGCGGTAGCGATTACCGATACGCGCTCTGTACTTGCGCATGTTGGTGCAGGCTCGTCTCATCACGTAGTGGGAGAAGGCATAACGACCAAGGCGACCCGTGAAGTTTTATCGACTAAAGAAGTAAAGATTGCCCAGACGAAGGAAGAGATTGGGTGCAGGGAGACGAACTGTCCCTTGCGCTATGCGATCCTTGTCCCCCTGATGCGAAGACGTGAAGTAGCGGGTGTGCTCAAGCTGTATCAGGATCGCTCGCGCAAACTGTCAGCAGTGGACCTGGAGCTCGTACGTGGATTGGGGAACCTGATATCGAGTCAGCTCGAACTGGCTGAGCTAGAGAAGCAGTCCCGCCTGTTGGCAGATGCAGAAATCAGGGCCTTGCATGCGCAGATCAATCCGCATTTCTTGTTTAATGCGCTCAATACGATCGTTTCGTTTATTCGCTTCCGTCCCGAACAGGCCCGTGAATTATTGATTCATTTGGGAGAGTACTTCCGCCGTAATTTGCATGACTCTGGCGGATATGTCAGTCTGGCGCGTGAGCTGGAGCATATCGAAGCCTATTTGGCCATCGAACGTGCGAGATTCGGGGACAAGCTCCATGTAGAGTACGACATCGAGGACGGCGTAGAGCGGTTTACCGTGCCAGGACTGATTTTGCAGCCGCTGGTAGAGAATGCGGTCAAGCACGGACTGTTGCCCAAGCGCGAAGGGGGAACCGTAGTAATTCGTGCGCGCCGCAAAGAAAAGCAAATCGTCGAACTGACAGTGGCAGATAATGGAGTCGGAATGGAGGTTGACCCATCCGAGCGAGCACCAGATGAGAAGCGCGCAGGACGGCAATTATCTGGAATCGGTCTTGCCAATGTAAAAAGTCGTCTCCAATCGATCTACGGAGAACCATATGGAATCGTGATCGAGAGCAAAAGCGGGAGCGGGACAACATGCACCATACAATTACCGATAGGGGTGAACGTCAGTGCTCAAAGTGTTCATCGTCGATGATGAGACGCCTGCCAGAGAAGAACTGCGGTATTTGCTGGAGCAGTTTTCGGAAGTATCCGTAGTAGGAGAGGCGGGCAGTGGGGAAGAGGCGTTGGAAGCGGTGCTTCAGACAGAGCCGGATGCGGTTTTTTTGGACATCCATTTGCAGGACAGGGACGGTGTAGATGTGGGGCAGGAGCTTCTGGAATCCATGGTCAATCCACCTGTCATCATCTTTGCAAGTGCGTATGAATTTCATGCGGTGAGAGCATTTGAGGCCGAAGCCGTTGATTATATCGTCAAGCCGTTCAGCGAAATGCGTCTGGAAAAGACGATGAACCGGGTACGAAAAATGAGGCGGAAAAGCGAGCCTGCATTGGACGCGTCACCGCTACTGGAGGAAAGGCTACAATCCCTTCTGCAAAATGTACTGGTCGATACTCAGCCACATCGTGTCCCGGTAGAAAAAAACGGCAAGATTATGCTGATTGATCCAAACGAAATCGTCTATGCCACCTTGGAAGGAAGGTATGCGAGGATCTATACAGCAGGTGAGCAATATGCGACCACCTTTACGTTGCAGGAGCTGGAGAGCAGGCTGTCACGCCAACAGTTTTTTCGGACCCATCGCGCTTTCATTGTCAATTTATCTAAAACGGCAGAGCTCGTCCCTTGGTTTAAAGGCTCGATTCATCTAGTCATGCAGGATCAACGCAAAACAGAAGTGCCTGTTAGCCGCAATGTCGTAAAGGAATTGAAGAAACGATTAGGGTTTTAAAGGAAACAGACCAATCCTGCGTCCCGTTTGGGGGAGGATTGGTCTGTTTTTTTGACTGCTTACACGGGATAGTCATCGTTTTTCTTCCGTGTCACCATAATCCCGCCCAAAACGATCAGGATCAAGCCGAGGATGCCGCCTACTTGGGTAGACGCCAGATTCGCGATCAAAAATATGATAGCGAGAACAGTGAGGATGCCAATGGGGATCAAGAGAGCGGGTTTGCGATTGCCGAATAGGTACAGCTCGGTAAGCCCCACAGCAGGACCAATCAGGAAAAAGGGCCACGTCGTGCTCATATCCCCATGAAAAAATAGCTGGCTGAAAAAGAAGAGTGGAGCATAAACGAGCAAGATCCCGCCTGGCACCAACAATCCAGCGCGATTCGGCATTGGGTTCATAAAAAAGAAAATATGAAACCCGATTCCTGGGATGAGAAGAAAGACTGGCCAAAGCATGTCCATTGCGAGCGGTACGTTCAGGTAGGTAGCCAGAACAAAAATCGCTCCGATTCCGATAATGATGTAACCCCCGATTCGTCGCATGTGCGTATTCTCCTTTTTGATTTCCATACCAATTTATGTATAACTTTAACATATTGTGGAGGGGTTTGTATCGGACTCGGGGCGGAGACTTTCTACGTCCCCAAATTGAACGCGCTTACACTCAAACGAGGATGGTGCAGCTTGTGCCTGTTTTTGTACGGTTCAGTCATTTTTTATGTTGGCAAGCTGTCCGATGTGATACTTTTTTCTAAGGTTCATTGCCTGAATATTAAATAAATAGAAGGAGGCGACTCGGATGAAGAAATGGTTTCTTTCCCTCTTGATTTGGGGCGGGATAGCCGCATTGGGTGCTGTCGGATTCGGGATGATAGCCCTCTGGCAAGGGGAATCAGTCAACTCGTTCTGGTTACTGACAGCCGCATTTTGTACTTATGCTGTAGCTTATCGTTTTTACAGCAAATTCATAGCCAAAAAACTTATGGCGCTCGATGATAATCGCGCTACCCCAGCAGAAGTGAACAACGACGGCAAAGACTTCGTGCCCACGAACAAATGGGTGTTGTTTGGGCACCATTTCGCTGCGATTGCAGGAGCAGGCCCACTCGTAGGTCCTACGTTGGCTGCGCAAATGGGATATTTGCCGGGAACGATCTGGATTATCGTCGGGGTCGTGATCGGTGGAGCGGTACAAGACTTTATTATTCTGTTCGGATCGATGCGTCGCAATGGAAAGTCTCTCGGTCAGATTGCCAAGGAAGAGATCGGTCCTGTTGGCGGAGCACTCGCTTTGATTGGTATTATTGCCATTATGATTATCCTGATTGCTGTTTTAGCGATGGTTGTGGTTAACGCTCTTGCTGAATCACCTTGGGCTACCTTCACGATATTCATGACGCTGCCTATCGCGATAATGATGGGATTGTATATGCGGTATATACGACCTGGGCAAGTATTGGAAGGCTCGATTATCGGGCTTGCCCTGCTGTTCTTTTCCCTCTGGCTCGGTCAAATCGTTGCTGCATCGCCTACATGGGGACCAGCTTTCACGTTTTCCAAAGTACAGCTTGCCTGGATGATCATTGTGTACGGGTTTATTGCCTCGGTTTTGCCTGTGTGGCTGCTGTTGGCACCGCGCGATTATCTCAGCTCATTCTTGAAAGTAGGGACGATTGCGGTATTGGCGGTGGGAATTGTGCTGACACTGCCGCCATTGCAAATGCCAGCACTAACGAAATTCATTGATGGAACTGGCCCTGTTTTTGCAGGAAATCTGTTTCCCTTCTTGTTTATTACCATCGCGTGCGGAGCCGTATCAGGATTCCATTCACTCGTATCATCCGGAACGACGCCGAAGATGATCGCGAAGGAATCGCATGCGCCATTGATCGGCTATGGCGGGATGCTGATGGAGTCTGGGGTCGCGGTGATGGCGATGATTGCAGCGTGCGTGTTGACTCCCGGTGTCTATTTTGCGATCAACTCACCTGCCGCAGCAATTGGCGTGGATGTAGTTCAGGTTGCGACGACGATAACAGGCTGGGGCTATACCGTAACCCCTGACCATTTAACAACGCTCGCCAACGACATTCAAGAAAAGACGATCCTTTCCCGGACGGGCGGAGCACCGTCACTGGCAATTGGGATGGCGACGATTTTCTCGGGAGTATTGGGTGGCAAGGCATTAATGGCATTCTGGTATCACTTTGCGATCTTGTTTGAGGCTGTCTTTATTTTGACGACGATCGATGCGGGAACACGTGTCGGACGATTTATGGTACAAGACATGCTCGGCAACGTCATTCCGAAAATGAAGGAAGTCAACTGGCTGCCAGGTAATCTGATTGGTTCTGGGATCATTACCATCGGATGGGGATACTTCCTACTCCAAGGTGTCATGGACCCGTTGGGAGGCATTTACACCCTGTGGCCGCTCTTTGGTATCGCCAACCAGATGCTCGCCGCGATAGCGTTTACGGTGGGAACGACGATTATTTTCAAAATGGGCAAAGCGGCTTACTCGTGGATCACACTCGTACCGATGGCTTGGCTGACGACGGCTACGCTGACAGCAGGCTGGCAAAAGCTGTTCCATCCTGATCCGAAAATCGGCTTCCTCTCGCATGCAGAAGCATTCCAAAAGGCACTGGATGCGGGGACGCTGCCAAAAGGGGTAAAAACGATAGAAGCTGCACAAAAAATGATCTTCAACGACCAGATCGATGCTGTGGTATGTGCGATCTTCATGGTCATTACGATTGGGATCATTCTCGATGGTGCGCGGGTATGGATCAATATTCTCCGCGGCAAGCACTATCCGTTGCAGGAATCTCCGTACATCAAGTCCAAAGGAAATGTATTTGACGGGAAAGGACATCACGTAGCATGAGGCGCAAGCTAAGAGCCATGCGAAAGGCAATGCGCAAAGTGAGCTCTGTTATTAAAACCATTTTCGGAATGCCTGACTATGACCGCTATCTCGCCCATTGGTACGAGACGCATGGGGCACCGGGTATCTTTCCGATGACAGAGCGTGAGTACTACATGTACGCATTGACCGAACGATTTGAAAAAGGCGGCGTAACGCGCTGCTGCTAAAGTGGTCACGTAAAAAAAGGGTGTCTCCCCAGTCAGAAATTGACGAGGGATACACCCTTTTTCAATAATTCGGGAGTTGGGTGAAGCAACGACATTTCAGGCACACTCCCCATGGCTAACGTGTGGTGTAACAGCAGGTAAAGTATGGTACACTAAATCATATAGCATGACCGTTTTTTAACACGAGCTGTCTCATCATATTCAATTAAAACATCGAAGCCTCTCTTTCTGGAAGAAAAGGGCGTGCTTTGCGAAAAAATAAGTCAAGTTTTAGGTGGCGATACGTGTGCAAGCATCAACACTGGCGGCTCTCAAGGAGCTCGCTTTGCAATGCGCCCGTTCAGCGGGTGAGCTGAGTCTGAAGCGAATGAAGGAGCCTTTTACCGTCGAGTATAAAACATCTGCCTCCGATCTTGTTACGGCCGTAGATAAAGAAGTGGAGAATCACGTCATTCAGATGATTCTTGCACGCTTCCCTGATCACGGCATTCTTGGAGAAGAGAGCGCACATGTGGAGGATTACAAGCAGTATGACACGCTTTGGGTCATCGACCCGATTGATGGTACGACCAATTTTGTGCATCAGCAAATCAATTTTTCCGTTTCCATTGCTGTGTATCATAAGGGAGAGGGAATGGTCGGAGCGGTTTATGATCCTTCCAGAGACGAGTTGTTTTATGCGGTAAAAGGGGAAGGGGCTTTTCTCAATGATCGTCCCTTGCAAGTGAATCGAGAAGTGAGCCTGGAGCAAGCTTTGTTATGTACGAGCGTATTTTGGAACAAGCGTGCTGAGCAGATCGGCATTGATTTGATTGTGAAAAAGCTTGCTGGGAAGGTTCGCGGAATGCGCCTCTTGGGAAGCGCCGCTCTGGAAATGGCGTATGTGGCTGCGGGAAGACTGGATGGCTACGTCAGTATGCAGCTCAATGCGTGGGATTTTGGGGCAGCTCGCATTATTGTAGAAGAAGCGGGCGGCCGGGTGACGACCATGACGGGGACACCACTGCCGTACGACCAAAAAAGCAGCGTGATGGCTTGCAACCCGACTTTTTATGAGGAGCTGCAGCAGTTCCTGAAATCGGAACATACCGATGTACCTTCACAAAATTAAGTGTACAAGAACCCACCGGACATGCGCATCCAGTGGGTTTTCTTTTGTTATGCATCTTGGGTTTTCGTTTGGATGTCGGGTGCATATGCTATAAAAGCATAGCCCGAAGACGAGCAGCGACTGTATTTGTTACGAAGTCGGCTTGTCCGAATAAGGGGGGATAACCATGACCCTGATCGAGGAAAGTGTAAAGTTGATCCTACAGCATCAAGCGAGTACCGGGGCGTATCTCGCTTCACCCGCATTTGTCCACTATCAGTATGCGTGGCTCCGCGATGGAACATTTACGGCCTACGCGATGAACCGCATCGGCAAGCATGAGAGTGCCCGCAAGTTTTACCAATGGTGTAATGATGTGATCCGAAAGCATGAGACAAAGGCAAGAACAGCCATTTCGGCAGTGAAAAATGGATTAGACAAAAATGATGCGGGAAGAGACCGCTTTTTGCATACGCGCTATACAGCGGACGGAGAAGAAGTGGCAGGTGAATGGGGCAGCTTTCAGCTCGATGGCTACGGGACATGGCTGTGGGGGCTGGCTGAGCATGTGCGGATGAGTGGAGAGCATGACTTGATTCACGAGCTCAAGCCATCGATTGAACTGACGATTGACTATGTCGTGGCGTGCTGGCAGCTCCCGAACTTTGATTGCTGGGAAGAGGGAGGAGACCGAATCCATCCAGTGACGCTGGGAGCCATTTATGCCGGGATCAAGGTGATGGAGCCTTATTTGCCCGAACGAGCTTTCGAACTCGCTCAGCAAGGAGGGACCATCCGCCAATTCATACGCGAGCATGGCACAGCCAATGGACGATTGATAAAATCCGTCGGGGATCCTTCTGTGGATGCAAGTCTTCTCTGGTTGGCACTGCCGTATGGGATCGTCGACGTGAATGATCCTCTTATGCTCCGAACCGTGCAGGCCATAGAAGAGGAACTGCGCGCAGGACACGGCGTGCATCGCTACCCGGCTGATACGTATTACGGAGGGGGGCAGTGGCTGCTGTTATCTGCGTGGTTGGGCTGGTATTACGTGAAAACAGGCAGGCGTGAAGAAGCCGAAAAGATAGCAGCGTGGATTGTGTCCCAGCGGCAAGCGAACGGACTGCCTGAACAAGTACAGGAACATTTGCTTTCCCCGGCTCATTATGAGATGTGGGTGGAGAGAGCAGGGCACCCCGCTGTACCGCTCCTTTGGTCGCATGCGATGTTTCTCGTGCTGGCGGCAGAGCTCGGCATTCCGTACTAGCCAGGAAGAGGGTCTTCCTGGTTTTTCTTATTGCTGACATCTATTGACACCATTTGTTGCTATGCTCAGCTCAGGACTCTGTTGGAATACTCGCAAGCAGCTTGGCTATCACAGACAGGGTTTCTTTTGCAAATGGCTTGTCCGTGAAGGAGAGGAGAGCTTCATAGGACAAAATCAGAGCAACCGCTTCCTCTGTCGTGAGGGCAAGGGGCGCTTGCAAGGGAGCATCTGCCTCGCTGAGCATAGAGACAGTCTGTGATTTGCACTTTGAGGATGCCTGCGCACAAATGAGATGCCCGGTTCTGTTTCTCCCGGCGGAGACTGAGTCAAAGCTCGATGTGAAGCTCTCTCTGATCCAAATGGTTACGAGGCATCCGCAAAGCAAAACGGTAGTCATTCCAAGCTCGATCGATACGCCTATAGCGACAAGCATGGAAATGCTGGCGTTTCTAAAAGGGTTGGTGTTTGAATGTGCTTCTGGATAACCGAGGCTTCATCGTTGCGAGCAGGACACCGACAAGGGTCACAACGCCACCAGCCATCGTCACAAGCGTAGGACCTTCACCCAGCCACACCCAAGCAATCAGAAAAGCGAGCACTGGCGTCATGTAAAGGGAGGTAGTAGCCTCCGAGGTGCCAACGACAGAAGTCACATAGGCGAGGGACAAATAAGCAACAACGCTAGGGAAAATGCCCAAATACACAACACTGAGTGTTACATCAAAAGGCGCTTGGGCTATCGCTGTGCCAAGTCCGGGCAGAAAGAAGAGCATGCAGAAGGTACCTGCCCATAAGGTGTAGGCGGTAAACGCGAGAACGCCGTATTTTTCTACGAATGGCTTCTGAAACGCAAAGTAAATGCTTTCGCTACTGGCTGCCAATAAAATAAAGAATATTCCGTCTGTTATTTGAAGGGTCTCTCCTGTGCCAATCGTACAGATGGCGACTCCTAGAAAACTGATCAGTGCACCGAACCAGCCTCTCACACCGAAATGCTCCCGGAAGAATAGGAGAGCGAGGAGAGCGGAAAAGATCGGCGTCGTCGTGACCAAAAGGCTGGCTACACCTGCACTTACGCTCATCTCCCCGTAGTTGAGCGCTGTATGGTAAACGGCGAAACCCAAGCCCCCAAGCAGAAGGATAGCTGGGACATCCTTTAACTCCGGCAGACGGATGCGGAAAAACAGTGCGAGTATCCCGAGAAAAAGAGAACCAATCAGAAAGCGAAGCAGCGAGAGATGCTCCGGCGAGTATGCTTGCAGCCCAACGCGAATACCGGCAAAGGCCGAGGCCCATAACAAAATGCTGATGGCATGTGCAGCGAAAATACGACTTCTGACAGGATGAAACAAGATAACTTCCCTCCTTCGAATGAAAAAACCAACCTGCTATTCTCTGCTTCTTCTTTCTTTTCCATGGTAAACAAGAAGTGGTAAAATATCTGCAACCACTCGGCTATCAAAAAAACCAACCACTTTTACCTATGAAGATGAGGAAGAGGAAGGGATCGATCAGGTTGCACAGAGAGAAACGGTTGCCGAAATATCGGAAAATTATTGATTTTATCAAAGGAAAAATATCTACAGGAGAATGGCCGATTGGCAGCAAAATCCCCAGCCAACGCGACTTGGCACAAGCGTTCGAAGTCAATCGGAGCACGGTCATTGCGGCATTGGAGGAGTTGACCGCAGACGGGTTGATCGAGGGCAAGCTGGGAATGGGCACTGTCGTTGTCAATAATACCTGGACGCTGTTGGCTACGACACCACCGCCGGATTGGAGTAAGTACGTCAGATCTGGATTGCATAAGCCAAGTATGACGTCGGTGCAAGAAATCAATAAGCGTGAATTCCAGGCAGACCTGATTCAGCTGAGCAAAGGAGAGCTCTCCCCAGACATGTTTCCAGTCGATACGATGAAGCAAGTCATGGAGCGGGTAACGAGGAACCTTAGCGGATTTGGATATGAAGAGCCGAGAGGGTACCTTCCCCTGCGCCAAGCGGTCAGTGATTATGTCGGACGACAAGGAATTACAGCTTCGCCGTCTTCTGTCTTAATCGTGTCTGGTGCATTGCAGGCGCTCCAGCTCATTTCGGTTGGGTTATTGCATCGAGGTTCAACTGTGTTTTTGGAACAGCCTTCGTATCTCAATTCCTTGCATGTGTTCCAGTCGGGGGGGATGGAGCTTGCCGGATTGCCGATGGATCGTCAGGGGATGATTGCACAGGCGATCTATGCGAGGCGAAAAGAGGAGCATGGGGCGATTCTGTACACCAATCCTTGCTTTCATAATCCAACAGGCATCCTGATGACAGAAAAACGCCGGCTGGAGCTGCTGCGGGTATGTGAAGAAGAGCGTCTGCCGATTATCGAGGATGACATTTACCGCGAGCTGTGGACGAAAGAGCCTCCACCGCTGCCGCTCAAGGCTAGAGATAAACACGGACATGTCCTGTACATTGGGAGCCTGTCAAAGACATTGACCCCCGGCTTGCGGATTGGATGGGTAGTGGGGCCAGAGCCAGTTATCGAACGCCTGGCCGATATCAAGATGCAGACGGATTACGGAGTCAGCTCACTATCACAACGTGTGGCGGAGGAGTGGCTGGCAAGTGGCTTGTATGAGAGGCATGTGCACAAGGTCAGAGAGCAGCTCATTACAAGACGAGCGGCTGCCATCCGGGCACTTACGAAGCACATGAGTGAGCTCGCGACGTGGGAAGTACCTGACGGAGGATTTTTCATCTGGCTGAAAATGAATGGAAAGCTCTCGACGATGGAGCTCTTTACAGCAGCCAAACGCCAGGGCATTCTGCTGAATCCGGGCAACATTTACGGGGAGACGAAAGAAGGGTATGTGCGGCTCTCGTATGGGTATGCTTCGATCGCCGATTTTGAATCTGGCATTGAGAGGCTTGGTCAAATCGTCCGCGATCATAGATAAAAGCAGAGGAAAGGTGGAGGCGGTAAACAATGGCGTATATAGAAATCACGAAAAAGAATATAGAAGCGGAGCACATATGCTGTGCATTAGGTGCAAAACAATACGAACATTCAGTAGCTGAGAAGAAGAAGTGGCTGACAGATCTGCGTGGTTGGGCTGGTATTACGTGAAAACAGGCAGGCGTGAAGAAGCCGAAAAGATAGCGGCGTGGATTGTGTCCCAGCGGCAAGTGAACGGACTGCCTGAACAAGTACAGGAGCATTTGCTTTCCCCGGCTCATTATGAGATGTGGGTGGAGAGAGCAGGACACCCCGCTGTACCGCTCCTTTGGTCGTATGCGATGTTTCGCGTGTTAGCGGCAGAGCTCGGCATTCAGTACTAGCCAGTAAAGAAGGTCTTTCTGGTTGGTAGCGATCAACCGGGATAATTTTAAAAAGGTATTCAGGAGCAAAAATACATTCCTGAATACCTGTTAGTTTCATACTTGTTAAGGCAAACTCCTTAGCTCTTTATAGACGCATCTTTTTCCAATGTTAATTCATGAAATGATCTCATACGCAGTTGTAAAAATGGGGTGAACAATAATGTACAAGCCGAAGCTAACAATCCAATGCCACCGGCAAACAAAGCGAACCGTAAACCCATTGCCCCCCCTATCATCCCTCCAATTAACGAGCCTAGCGGTAAAGAACCCCACGAGATAAAGCGAAACGTAGCATTCACGCGACCTTGCAGGGCATCGGGTACAATTACTTGACGTAAACTGACGGTACTAATGCTAAACATGGAGACACCCATTCCGAAAAGAAGCTGTCCCGTCATCATAATCAACGCCATGCTTAATTCTGATCCTACTGCTAATGGAGCAAGCAAACCGCCACTTGCTGCGATCGTAGCGGAACCCATAATAGTTGGACCTACTCCAAAACGACGTACAGCCCTTTGGGCAAGCAGCGAGCCAAATAGGTACCCTACTCCTAGCGTTCCATAAATGATGCCAACAATGCTCGCACTGATTTTGAGTTCTTGCGATGCATATAGAACATAAACACTAAAAATAACATTCCAGGAAAGGTTAAAGATTGTTGAGCAGCGCACCACTCCCCACAGCAACGGTTTTGTGTAAACCGTATGCAGCCCTTCTTTGATTTCCAGCCACATGTTTTTTTGTTTTTTCGCATCTGTCACGACTGTCTCCAACTTGCGAATCCGGGCTATGTACACAGCGGATACAAAAAAGGATACCGAAGTGAATAATATTGCAAAAGGAGCGGTGATTAACTGTTCCAGTCCACCTGATAAACCCGGCCCAGCAATTTGCGCGGTAGATTTACTTGTCTCTAGTTTGCTATTCCCATCAACAAGCTGCTCCTTGCTCACAATGGAAGGCAAAAAGGATGTATAGGCAACATCGAAAAAGACAGTACAGATCCCCACTATAAAGGCTATCAAATATAGCACTGTCATATTCAGGAATCCGGTTAAGGCTGTCAGCGGCACTATGAGCAGTAATGCACCCCTGAAAAAGTTAGCGGCGACAAGAATGGGTCGCCGGGGAAATCTATCTATCCATACACCAGCGAGCAACCCGAAAAGGATAAATGGCGCATACTCGGCAAAACCAAGCAACCCCATTTGCATGGGACTGGCTCCTAAATAGAGAGCTGCCACTAATGGCATTCCTAATAATGCAACCTGAGTCCCAAACTGTGATGCCGTTTGCCCAATCCAGAGCCTGCGAAAATCTGTGTTCGTTAACAATCCTTCCACCTTGTTACTCATGTTCGTTCCCCCAATTTTTCGTCACAACTAATTGCCATTTTTCGTATTTTTAGTATAGGGGAAATTATGTTTCAAGATCTTGCGCTTTCATTATCATAGTCAAAGCACGACGTCCAAAAAAGATCGGCATGATCGGTTGATGCCGCGAGCTCAAGTGCCGAAACAGATTCGGTTATTGAATTTTTATTACACCTGCGTTATATTCCATATATGAAATACTAAAGATAAGGAGTCCCTCTATGCATAGATTATCGAATGTCGAATTCATGCTCCTGCAATTGATCGCGGAACATCGTCAAGCTTCCGGATACGATATTATGAAGTTAGTCGAACAGCGAGGTTATAAAGAATGGGCAAATATCGGTACAACTTCGATATATACAGGATTGAAGAAACTTAGCGATAAAGGATGGATCTCACCTGAGACATCCGAGGAGAAATCCGGCAAGGGGCCAGCGCCGACCCTGTTTGCCCTCACCGAAGTGGGTATACGTAAGCTGAGAAATGAAATTCTTGATAGTCTGTCGTCTACACGAGAACGTGACAATCGCTTCGATCTCGGTTTGGCTGCTTTGCCCCATATCGGGAAGGAAGAGGCCGTCATTGCTTTACGGAAACGACTGGATTTTCTTGGACAAGCCTCGATAAAAATAAGACAGAAGTACGAATCACAAGGGGGAGCTAGCTTGCCGCTGAACGTAAGGGCGTTGTTTTTACATCCATTAAGCTTAATCGAGAGCGAGCAAACGTTCGTTAGTCGTTTCATCCATGAATTATTGGAGGAGGCAAGTAAACATGGTCAAATTTATTGAAGGTTTCATTCCTTATCAAGGGGAACATTGCGAAACAACCGCCATGGGCAATTTATTGCAATATGCGGGAGTCCACCTGTCTGAGCCGATGTTGTTCGGACTCGGGCAAGGGCTTGGATTCATATACTGGGATTCGAAGGGAATGGACTTTCCTTTCATCGGAGGAAGGATAAAACCGGATAAACTGACCGCTTATCTCGCCGAACGACTCGGCTTGAACGTCAGATATCAAGAAACCTCGTCCGTCAATAAGGCGTGGCAGAACGTCCGAAGCAGCATCGAACACGGCATTCCGGTTGGGGTTAAATTAGATTCCTATTACTTGGATTATTTTACGAACAAAGTGCACTTCGCCGGTCACTATGCGGTACTTTACGGTATAGATGACGAATACGCCTACTTGGCGGACACCAGACAACAGGGTGGACTTGTGAAGACGAGTTTGACAAGCTTAGCCGCTGCCAGAAATGCAAAGGGACCCATGAGCTCCCGGAATCGTTCCTTTACGATCGAGCCAAACGACGCATTGCTTCCGCTTGTTTCTGCTATACGCGAATCCTTGACCATGAATGCGCAAGACTATCTGAACCCACCCATTCAGAATATTGGCAATAGAGGCATTGTTAAAATGAGCAATGAAATCTTGAAGTGGCCTTCTCGCAGCAACAATGTCGAACATGATTTATGTCTTACCGCGATGCTAATGGAGCGGGCGGGAACCGGTGGCGCTTTATTTCGGAATCTGTATAGGGATTATTTGAGAGAATGTACTGATCGGCTGGAGGACCCGAGGATCGAACAAGCCCACTGCATGTTTACAGAGATCGCTCCAATGTGGGTTAGCGTCTCTGCATCAATCGACCATGCAGGAAGAACAGGTGAGCACCAAGAGCTCGTGCATGCGTCTAAGCTGTTGCTTGAGATTGCGGATAAAGAACGCGCAGCCATGGAGCTATTGTTGTGATAGCTTTACACTTACATGGAACGGAATCATTCCTTTATGCTTAAAGTATAATAGCTTGATTTCAAAAGAGGAGGAATCAGAAAGTTGAAGTACTATCGCTATGTGTTAAGTATCCCACCTTTGGATTGGGAGTGTTGCTTTCTTAGCATTGAGGAGTATAAGCAGAGCTTTGCGAATAAGTATAATCAAAATATAGAGTATTACAGGCAAGTTATCGGGGATTGTCAACAGCATCTCGTTGATATCGATAACCTTGCTGTTGTGACTTATAAAGATCTATGTGCAAGCGTTCATTCTGCTGAGCTGCGCTGCCCAGCCATGATTTTCTCCATACCGAGTGGCGATCATCGAGGATCAGCTTTGTTTTGTATCATGTACAAGCTTGAAAACGACGGGGATACGTTTATTTACTCTCCTGTTCCACTTGTTCATCTAGAGCAAGATCAAGCAGGTGAAATAGAGCTTTCATTGTTCGAATGAAAAAACCAATTAGCTATTCACTACTTCTCCTTTTTCTATGACAAGAAAAAAGTGGTAAAATATACATAACTACTCAGCTACCAAAAACCAACCACTTTTATCTAAAATCCTCGTCCGCGATCATAGATAAAAGCAGAGGAAAGGTGGAGGCGGTAAACAATGGCGTATATAGAAATCACGAAAAAGAATATAGAAACGGAGCACATATGCTGTGCATTAGGTGCAAAACAATACGAACATTCAGTAGCCGAGAAGAAGAAGTGGCTGACAGAGCGAATGGATGAAGGTTTGGTTTTTTATCGCTTGGATGAGCGAGCAAAAGTGTTTATTGAGTACTTGCCTGCGGAAATGGCATGGGTTCCAATTGAAGCGCCCAATTATATGTACATTAACTGTTTGTGGGTGTCTGGCAGATATAAAGAGAACGGGCATGCGAAACAATTGTTGCTTCATTGCAAGGAAGATGCTATCAAACGTGGTATGGACGGAATCGTTCATATCGTAGGGAAGAACAAGTACCCGTATTTGAGTGAGAGGCGTTTTTTTGAGCATATGGGGTTTGAGCTGGCAGACCAAGCAGAGCCGTATTTTCAATTAGTGGCATGGAAATGGAATGAACAAGCCGCTATGCCGTCCTTTAAGAAAACAGGAACGACTTCTTCAAAGGAGAAAGGCGTCACCATTTATTACACAGCGCAGTGTCCATTTGCTGTTGGTGTTTTGGAAGAGCTGAGAAAAGTAGCGGAAGCGAAAAGTGTTCCCTTTCATGCGTACAAGCTGACAACGAGGGAAGCAGCACAGAACGCGCCTGTCATATGGACGACCTTTGGCCTGTTTTATGAGGGGGAATTTATTACCCATGAAATTATGAGTGCCAATAAATTTGAAAAATGGCTAACAGAGCTTCTCGCACACCAAAAGCCCCGCCCATCCCAATAGGCGAGGGCTTTGTTTGTGTGACTACTTGCTCGTTGGCGCAAAATCCATTCCTTTTACATATTGCTGGCTGTGAACGGCGAACTCTGCCGTGAGTGGGGAGATCGACTGCCAGTTGCGCACCGCGAGCACCACTTCCCGTGTAATCGGGGGTGACAGAGGGATCGCGACGACTTTGGGGATGACAGGTGGCATGTACAGCTCTGGCATGATGGTGACGCCGATATACTCCTGCACCATGGTCAATATTGTATACACCTCACGCACTTCAAACGTAACTGTTGGGGTGATTTGATTCTCTTGCAGCATTTTTCGGATGCAGCCATCCTTTGGCATGATAAAGCAGCGTTCCGCAATTTCGGAAAAACGAAGGGTCTGACTGTCCTTCAACGGATGGGTATCTGGCAAAATGACCATCATTTCGTCTTGTAAGAGCGGCAACGTTTGCATTTCCTTATCAGGCATAACGGTAAAAGCAATGTCGACAACCGAGCTGTGCAGCCAGTTGCTAATTTCATCACTGTCGCCTTCCAAAAGCAGGATGTCCACAGCCGGAAACCGCTTGCGAAAGCTGCCCAAAAGTCCAGGCAAAAAGCGGGAGGCGACGCTGGGGATCGAGGCAATACGCAAGGTGCCGGACGAAATCCCGCGGGCCACGTTTGCTTCCTCCGTCATGCAGGATGTGATGTTCAAAATGTCGCGAGCGTGCGAAAGCATTCGTTCTCCGATGCTCGTCGGAGTGATCCCGCTGCGACTGCGCTGAAAAAGGCTGACGCCTAGCTCTTTTTCCAAGGACTGAATCATCTGCGAGACGGCGGATTGCGTAAAGCCGATTTCTTCTGCTGCCCGCGTGAAGCTACCAGCTTTTGCTGCGACGACAAACACTTGCAGTTGGGTAAGCGTCATGTCTCCTCGTTCCTTTTCATTAGTTTTATCTTATGAAAAACATTATAAATCATTGTTTTACTAATGGAAAAGAGCTTCGTATAGTAAAAGACATCACCACCAAGCACATACGAGGAGGAACATAGATGCATCCCGAATGGCAGCGAATTGCAAATGAATTTATCGAGGCGACCTCTTACCGGGTGGGCGAGCTGGAAAAAGGCTGGGCCTCTCGTTACGATTTTTCCAAAAGACCAGCGACGTATTTGCGCTATGAAGAGGTGTTTGCACGCATAGAATTGGGCAAGCCGCAGTTTCCAGCATCCGTCGATTTGTGGGAGGTCCTCGCTAATCGACGATCCAAGCGTAATTTCTTGAAGCAGCCCATGACGCTTAACGAATTGAATCTCTTGCTGTGGGGGACACAGGGTATCACAGATGATATGGGAGACTATCAATTACGCACGACGCCGTCTGCCGGGGCTCTGTATCCGATTGAGACGTACCTGATGATCAATAACGTGGAGGGACTCGAGAAAGGCCTGTATCACCTGGATGTACAGAATTGGTGCTTGGAGGGACTGAAGAGAGAAGACACGTCCGAGATTGCCTATCTGTTCACGGAAGAACAAGAGGTGACGAGACGGGCTGCTGTCAATTTCGTTTGGACAGCGATGGTGGATCGCACGAAAGACAAATACAAAGAGCGTGCGTACCGCTATATTTGGTGGGATTCCGGGCACGTATCGCAAAATCTGCATTTGGTAGCAAACGGATTGGGGCTTGGGGTAACGACGATTGGTCACTGGATGGATCATGACATGAACGAATATTTAGGCATTGATGGCACGTCCCATCTGTCTGTTTTGATGGCATCAGTGGGCAAAATCGCAGGCGGACATTGGCTGACAGACCGACGACCAGAATAAGCAGGTAAAAAGGATGCGCATAAGAAGCCGCATCCTTTTTTCATTCATGATGGTGTACAGTTTCGTTTACTTCTTACTTGATTTTGCCGAGTGTACACGATAACATATGTTCTAAATAAGAGTGATAACCATTATCAAAGTATGGAAGTCTAAGAGAAGAGGGTGACCGTTGTGTCCATTGCCAAAATCATTCGAGAGCGCCGCTCTATTAAAAAAGATTATAAGCCAGATACTGTGCCCGAAGAACTTGTTCTGGAGCTGTTGAATGACGCAGTGTACGCGCCGAACCATTGTATTCGTGAGCCATGGAGATTTATGTTTGTATCTTCAGAGAAAAAAGAAGCGTTTGTCGAGAAGTTGATCACCTGCTATCCGCCAGAAGCCCATCAGGCGCGCAGAGACATGTACAACCAGCCAGCAGCTTATTTGGTCGTTATCATGAAAGAAGATCCGCGCCAAAAACAATGGGAAGAAGATTTCAGTGCGACGGCTGCTCTCATTCAAAACTTCCAGTTGCTCGCATGGGAGCGTGGACTAGGCGTTGTCTGGAAAACAAACGCGCACAACTGGGACCCGAAGGCACACGCTATTTTGGGTGTTTCGCCAGGAGAGAAAATCGTTGGTTTCCTGCACCTCGGTTTTTTCGATCAGGAAAATGTACCAGCAGCTCGCACACGCACACCTGCCGAAGAAAAGTTCACTCGGTTCGAATAAACGAAAAAACGAGACCATTCGAGGGTCTCGTTTTTTTTGTAACTACTTTGCTGCTGCTTCCTGTGCGATGACTTTTACCATACTGGAAATGATTCCTAGATGGATGGACTCGTGCATGAGGGCAAAGTTAAAGACTTCTCCTACCGTCGTAAATTGGAAGGGACCCATTGTAATGGGGGCAGGCAAAGCTGCTTCTAGCTGCTCAGGGGTAACGGAGGCCAGCAGATCTAGTTGTACGGACAAGTAGTGAATCAGTTCATCTTTCGAGGGAGGTGCAGTCGTCCAGTCAGAAGGCTTCGTTCCCGTCTGAAAAAGACTAGCGTAAGTAGCGGGCAGGTCAGATTGGTAAGGCAAGCCGATGGACAGGAAATGCTGAAAACAAAAGACGATATGCCCGATATTCCAGCGAAGTGTATTTGAAAAAGCGGGAGATTGAACATCCAATAGCTCCTCAGGAATCATGGGAATCTGCTGCAGACCAATTTGACGAACGGATGTGGCAGAAGTGATCATGCTTTGAGACATGAGACAAAACCTCCCTATCATTTTCCTATGATTGACAGCACTCTTACCGTCATCTAAAGTGTACGTCGTAGGGGAAAACGCAACAATCATGCTTTTCCGATTAGAATGATTAGTAAAAATGATCATGGGCGCAAGGGGTGAAGCAATGGAGCTCAGGCAATTGGAGTATTTTATGGCAATATGTGAGGAAATGCATTTTTCCCGGGCCTCAGAAAAGCTATGTACCTCTCAGTCCAACCTCAGCCAGCAAATCAAGTTTTTAGAGAATGAGCTGGGTGTCCCGCTGTTTGACCGCTTGGGCAAGCGAATCACGCTGACAGAAGCAGGAAAAGTATTGCTGGAGCAGAGTCGGCATGTTTTTTCCCATATCGACTACGCACGTGAAGCAATTGCAGCCATGAAAAACAACGAAGGGGGCACGCTCACGATCGGTGTACTGCCTGGCGATGCCGACTTGTTGTTTGATGCTCTTCTTGTAGAATTCCACCGCTTGTATCCGAAAACATCCTTATCTGTCATAGAGTCTACACGAATCGTGGAGCAAATCACATCCGGCGAGATTGATTTGGGCGTGACGGTGTTACCTGAGCCGGATGAGAGAATCACTGTCATTCCGCTATTTCACGAAGAGTTCGCGCTTGCCGTTCATCGCGCACATCCACTCGCCAAGGAAAAGGCAATCAAGTTTGGGCAGCTTCAAGAGGTAAAAATGGTGATGTTTCCGCAGGATCATCAAGCGAGACAGCTCATCAATCGCTATTGCATACAGGAAGGCTTTCGTTTGCAGCCTCATATCGAAACCACCACACTCCAGTCTCAATTGAGTCTTGTAAAAAAGGGGATCGGGGGCTGTATCCTGCCTAGCTTACTGCTGCAAAACGTAAACGACGACGAGATTGCGATCATCAATCTCGTGCATCCGACACCTAGCCAAGACATCTGTCTGGTTTATCGCAAGGACAAATATATGGGGTTCGCCGCTCGTACCTTCATTGATACGCTACAAGCGTATATTCAATCGGCCATCGACAACGCCCAGGCTTCCGCTATCAATAATAATCACTCGTAAGATTTTCCTTTCCTTGGTAAAATACATATCATAACGAACAGTACGATCTGGTCGATGGGAGGAAGTTCACATGCATCCAAAAAAAGTCCCCCGTTAATCCCGAGGTCCTCCATTCATGTATTTGTGTCAGCTCACCTCAAAAAATATCAAGGGAGATGTACGTAAATGAACATGAATGGACCTGTAAAAATTTCTCGAAGTGAACGATTTCAAACCTGCCAAGAAATTGCTGCGAGATTGCATGAAGTGTACAAAGAAAAAATTCTGGCCATTGGGGTGTATGGTTCTATTTCTCGTGGGACAGACGGCCCTTATTCGGATATCGAGATGTTTTGTGTACTAGAAGAAACAGGGGAAGAAATAGAATTTAGCTACGAATGGTCAGCGGGACCTTGGAAGGCGGAAGTGAATGTGTGCAGTGCAGATGTTTTGCTGAACACTGCGTCTACTGTCGAGGATGATTGGCCGCTGACGCATGGACCATTCTTTTCTCCGCTGAGTCTGTACGATCCGAAGGGCTTTTTTGAAACGCTCAAAAAAGCAGCAGAATCACCATCGCAGGAAGAGTTCACAGAGAATATCAACGGTATTCTCGTAGGGGAAATGTACGAGTTTATTGGCAAGTTGCGAAACGTAAATCTAAATGGCCCACATACCTATCTGCCCTATTTGGCCATGCAATTTGCCCAATACGGTGCGATGTTGATCGGGCTGCATAACCGAAAGCTGTACTCGACAGGGGCCAAGGTTTTGCCAGAAGCGCTCGAATTACCGCATCGCCCGGCTGGATACGATCAGCTAGCCAGATTGGTAATGGCGGGAGATCTGACTGATCCAGCAAAAATCGTTACTGCTTGCGAAGCATTCTGGGATGGTCTCCAAGAGTGGGCTGCACAACATCACTATGTGATTCATTCAGAGCGAATTCCTTTTTAATGGATAAAAAAACAAATGAGACCCTTTGTACGTAGGGGTCTCAACCTTTCAAGAAAGCCTTGCTTCCTAGCGAGGCTTTTCTTTTTTGCTTACTCAACTTTGCCGCTCAAATGCTCATGAATGAGCTTCCATTCATCTGTCTCCGTTTTCGTGAAAATATTCGTGGCTCTGCCACTTCCCTTGACGAATTCCCCGTTGTAATAGCCTTGATATTCATACGTATATACACAGCTAGCGGATCTTTGATCGACGGAAATCCACTGGACATCCGTAGCCGCATAGACTTCATCCTTGATCAGATGCCATGCATTTTCAAAGTAAGCGCGGATCTCACTCATGGATGTACAAGTCTTATCTGAAAACCAGTAAATGGCATTCGGATGAAGAACTTTCTCTACATTGGCAAAGTCATGTGTATTAGTAGCATCCATATATTGCGCGAACGCCTGTTTATACCCTTCCACAAATGATCCCTCTCTCCGCTATAAATGGTCTATTTATCCATATTTTATAGGTTTGCGGCAAAGAAAAAAAGCCCGCCCGATGTAGAAGGGGGCTATTCGGGCGGAAATGGAGGACGTAATGTCCATCGTAGGGTCTGACACATTCATGATAGTTGTCTGATGTTAAGGAAGAGTAGAGAGAACATGAAGCATTTGTTAATTTTTAGGTTTTGTCTAAATGCCGAGGGGCAAGCACCCGTTTTTTTTCTTTTTGATCGCTGGAATAGACAGGCATCCATACAGGGGAGATGAGACTGTCATAAGCTGAATGCAGTACTGATCCTTGCCAGCAGATCGGTGCTTCCATCTGATCTCAATGAGAGGGGGAGAGAAGATCATGGGTTGCAATCGCGATGGTTTCGGCTTTTTTGGTGGCGGGTTCATTTGGATTCTCATTATTATATTTCTAGTGATTTGCTTCTTTGATGATTAAGGTCCGATTGCAAAGAAAAGACTCTGTGCTCTTATACGAGAGACAGAGTCTTTTTTCTGGTTACTACTTCAAATGCTGCAAAAACTGACGTGTACGTTCCTCACGCGGCTTTGCGAACAAGTGGGAAGGGGTATCTCGCTCCACGATGACGCCTTGGTCCATGAAAATCACCTCGTCGGCAACTTCGCGGGCGAACCCCATCTCGTGCGTGACGACGATCATTGTCATTCCTTCCTGGGCAAGCTCCTTCATCACCTTCAACACTTCGCCAACGAGCTCCGGGTCGAGAGCAGAAGTAGGCTCGTCAAATAGCATGACTTGCGGGTCCATCGCCAGTGCGCGGGCAATCCCTACGCGCTGCTGCTGTCCGCCAGATAACTGTGCGGGAAAATGGTCCAGCTTGTCACCAAGACCAACCTTTGTCAGGAGAGCAACGGCTTTCGCACGTGCTTTTTCTTTGTCTTCTTTTTTGACAGTGACGGGCCCCTCCATCACATTTTCAAGGGCTGTCATGTGCGGGAACAGATTGTAGTTTTGAAACACCATCCCGGTTTGCTTCCGCAGCTTCGGAATACTTGTTCGCTCAACTTTTTTGGAAAAGTCCAGCTTGACGTCCCCGATTTGGACGCTGCCGCTGGTCGGAACCTCAAGTGCATTCAGGCAGCGAAGCAAGGTTGTTTTCCCGGAGCCAGAAGGACCGATGATAACGACTACCTTTCCTTTTTCCACCGAGAGGGAAATGCCTTTGAGCACATGTAAGGTGTTGAATTGTTTATGCACATCCGTGATCGTAATCATTCGTTTTCACCTGCTTTTTAGACATAACGGTCCAGCTTGTTTTCGATGCGATCCTGGATAATGGAGAGTACGAAGCAAATCACCCAGTAGATAAGGGCTGCTTCCGCATAGACGAGCAACGGTTCATATGTCGCAGCGACGACTTCTTGGGCTTTGCGAAACATTTCCGGTACCAGAACGACCGAAGCCAGCGAAGTATCCTTGACCAAACTAATAAACGAGTTGGACAAAGGAGGAATGGAGACGCGAGCTGCCTGAGGGAGCACGACCCTGCGCAGTGCTTGCCAGTAGGTCATTCCCAGAGAGTAGGCTGCTTCCCATTGCCCTTTTTGAATCGACAAGATCGCGGCACGTACTACCTCGGAAGAGTAGGCACCGACGCTGAGAGAGAAGCCGATGATTGCCGACGGTATCGGATCGATCATCAAGCCGACGCTCGGCAAGCCATAAAAAATGATGAACAATTGGACCAATAAAGGGGTACCGCGAATGATCGATACATAAAAGCGGGCGATGCCAATCAGCGGCTTAATGCCGGATAGTCGTGCCAGCGCAGTGAGAACGGCAAGGATTAGACCAATGAAAAAGGCAGCGATGGCGATTGTTAAAGAATAGAGCAAGGCTCCTTTCAACAGAGGAAGAAAGGAGCTTTGCGCGATATCGATCCATCGGTTCAGGCGTTCTGGGTTTTCAAAGAAGCTACTTAGAGACATCTGCACCAAACCATTTCTCTGATATTTTTGCGAGGGTACCATCTTTCGTCATGTCATCCAGTGCTTTGTTGAATGCATCAACCAGCTCTGTGCTGCCCTTGCGGAAGAGGAAGCCGTTTTTCGCTACGTTCGGATCTTTTGCGATAATTTTGATCGGAACATCAGGCTTTTGCTTCATGAAGTCCAACAGGGAAATCCCATCGTTGATCGTAACGTCTACACGCTTAGAAACAAGCAGGTCAATCGCTTGGTTAAAACCTTCCACACCGACGATTTCCGCTCCGTTTTTCTTCGCGATATCTGTGAGGTTGCTCGTTAATGTTTGCGCTGCCTTCAGACCTTTAATGTCCGCAAAGCCTTTTACGGTCGTGTTGTCTTTATGGGTGACAAGGACTGCTGTGGAAACGGTATATGGATTGGAGAAATCGTATTTTTCCTGACGATCAGGGCGAATGCCTACCTGATTCGCTACGACATCAAAGCGCTTGGAGTCAAGTCCAGCGAACATGGCATCCCATTGTGTTTCTTGAAACACAGGTTCGACGCCGATGCGCTTTGCTACCTCTGTCACGACCTCCACATCATAGCCTGTCAGCTTGCCAGACTGATCGTGGAACGTAAACGGCGCGTATGTGCCCTCGGTTCCGATCAGCATTTTACCGTCAGCTTTTACTTTTTCCAACAAGTTTTGTTCTTTTTTCTCTTCTGTTGGGGCGGGAGCGGCACTATTTTGCGGTGATTGTCCTGTTGAAGACGACCCACAACCTGCCAATGCGACTAACAGAGTGGAAGCGAGAAGGGAAAATAATAGTTTTTTCATAAAGTAACCCCCACTAAACCGATGTGAATTTGAATAGGAACATACTAAAAGGGACAGACAATTTTGTCAACGAGTTTTCCTCGATAAAGGCTTTCTTCAGGCTTAAGAATTACTTCGTGATATCATCGCCGAACCATTTGACGGAAATTTTGGAAAGGGTGCCGTCCTGCTGCATCTCATCGAGCACCTTGTTAATCGCGTCAGTTAGTTCTGTGCTTCCTTTACGGAACATGAAAGCGGTTGGTTGGCCTTCTGTATTTTTCGCCACGACTTTGATTGGCGTATCCGGCTTTTGTTTCAGGAAATCAAGCACCGACAAATTATCGTTGATCACTACGTCCACGCGTTTTTGCGCGATCAGGTCAATCGCCTGATTAAAGTTGTCTACACCGACGATTTCTGCCTCATGGGAGCGGGCGAGGTCAGCGTAATTGCTGGTCATGGATTGTCCGGCTTTTAAGCCTTTAATATCCTTGAAGTCTTTGACGGTGTTATTGTCCTTGTGCGTAACCAAAACCGCACGGGAAATCGTATATGGCTTGGAGAAATCGTACTTTTCCTGACGATCAGGACGGATTCCTACCTGATTGGCAATGACGTCAAAGCGCTTGGAGTCGAGTCCCGCAAACATGGCATCCCACTGGGTTTCCTGGAACACAGGCTCTACACCGAGTCGCTTGGCAACCTCCGTGATTACTTCCACATCATAGCCAGTCAATGTGCCCGACTGATTATGGAACGTAAACGGAGAGTATGTACCTTCCGTACCAATGACGAGTTTCTTCTCGGCTTTCACTTTTTCCAGCAGATTTTGCGAAGCTGCTTGATCAGCAGGCGGAGTCGTATTATTCGGCTGAGAAGGAGAACCGGAAGTGCTGCAGCCAACCATTCCCAGTAGCAGGCAAGAGAGTAAGGTAGAAAGAATGACTTTTTTCATGTTGTAATCCCCTTTATGTTAATCGGATTTCATGGATTCATAGTAGTGGTCGTTCATGCCTTTGTCAATCTTTAAATTGTTAAATCCTATTTGATTACTTTGAATTTAGGTCTATGCAGCTGCGGTGAAGAGAAGAATATTTCCAGTTTAGGCTCCAGGCTACGTCCTGCTGAGGGCTGAGACTGTCCGCTCCGAATGGATTCGCGGGGAAACGCAAAAGTGGTAGCCACTACGTCGTGTGGGCACGGTTGCGTTTCTGTTGCCCGCGAATCCATTCGGAGCTGGGTAGGACTCCACAAGTCGCTACGTCTGGAAATATTCTTCTCTGTCGTAACTGATGACAACTCTTCATTCTTTTAAATCTTTAAAAGCCCGTTTAAACAGGGAAAGCTCGTAGAGGAAACAGGAGAAAACAGCGAAGATCTTTGGTACACCGACCGAGACGGAATGCAAAAAGCGAAACACGCCTTTAGCGTCCACCTCTGAAATACATCCTGAAAGGACCACTTTGGACGCGGTTTCGCTTTTTGCATGGAGGCGGGCAGAGGGTCCCACAGCGGGTGGGACAAGAAGCTGAGCGTTTTCTCCTGTTTCCTCGACACCACTACAGAACGTTTTTATCCCTTTTAAGATTCTCCATTCATGCGGTGGCTATGTGTTATGAGACAAAAACTTGGCGCAGAAGTAGTGGTTGAGGTTCCCCGTCAAGAAGCGTACAATTAGTACGAATTGAAAGGCCTACAAGCAATGACGTGCTTGTTCTTCATAGGAGAGCGCACCGACAAAAGGAGTCAATCAACATGTTAAACGACTGGCGTATGTATACAGATGGAAGTGGAATCGAGCAAAAGCATGTAGCCTGGCATGAAGTGCTGAAGGAAATCGCTCAATTGGATGGAGTAACCCGAACGTTGGTTCACGCAGCGTATGGAGACCATGTGGATTTGGTCGTAGCAGGCGGGAACAACGGCAAAGTATTGGTGCAATGGAAAGAACACGAGCCGGCTGAACAGCACTTTGTCCTTGCGGCAGACAAGCAATCGGCGGTGATGTCCACACTCGTCATTGAGGGTAGTGAGGTTGCCTTTCCCCTTTCCTGGTGTGTTCCGCTTGAGCAGGTTGTTCCCTTGTGCGGGGATTTGCTCCGAACATGTGAAAAAGGGGAGCCGGCAAAACTCGAATGGCTTCCCGTAGAAATGTAGGCAGGAGGGCAGCATGGAACTACAAACGTTGCAGCAGTCCATCCTCATCATGGCCGTCATCATTGGGATCGGTAGCTTAATCGGCTACCGACAACCCTTGACTGCGGACTCCCGCCAACTCGTCATCACGATTATTATTAACGTAGCCATGCCGTGCATTATTTTAGACGGGATCTTTCAGACAACCATTGATCAACAAATTTTATACCAAATTTTTGCAATATTCTTCATTTCGATTATCCTGAACTGCTTGGGTATTTTCATCGGCTGGTTAGGTGCGCGTGCTCTTCCGCTTCCTGTGAAAAAACGCCGGGAGATCGCGCTCTTGTCTGGCTTGGGGAATACAGGCTTCATCGGTTTACCGCTTTGTGCAGCATTGTTCGGGCCAAAGGGGGCACTCTTGGCAGCGATTTTTGACGCAGGTGTGGATGTTGTGCTATGGACAGTAGGGGTGATGATGCTCCAGGAAAAAGGAAGCTTTTCCTTGAAAGGGCTCAAGACACTCATCAACATCCCGATGATCGCGATTGTATTTGGACTCGGTTCTGCCATCATCGGTTTTGTGCCTCCTGAGCCTGTGAAGCAGCTGTTTGGAACGCTGTCCAAGCTCGCCTCTCCGTTAGCCATGATGTATATTGGTATGCTTTTGCCTATGTTTTTGCGCAACAAACCACAAGTATCCTTGAAGCTTTTGAGCATGCCACTCACGTTTAAACTCGTTGTTTTTCCGCTGATGACGGCGTTTCTTTTGTCCGTTTTTTCAATCGATAGCGATATCGTCAGCGTTTCCCTTGTGCAAGTAGCAATGCCTACCCTGACATTGGCCTCGATTTTGTTCGGGCGTTATGCAGCGGATGAGGAGATGGGGGCCATGACGACGGTTTGTTCCACCTTGCTGGCGCTCTTGTCCATCCCGGTTATTTTGGTCATGGGAAATTGGCTTTTGCACTAATCTCTCGCCAATCTCAGTCATAGTGAAACGAAACAGAGGTAACCTATGTCTAACAAGTAAAGAATGACGAAAATGATGATGAGGGATGGAGGAACAACAATGAAAGGCAAATCGATTTTGGCTGTTGCCCTGACACTGCAAGTGTTGGCGGCTTATCCTGTGCATGCGGCAGTGACTAGCACACCACAAACAACGACAAATGCGATACTGGTAAACGGAGAGCAATCTTCCTTGGCAAAAGCACCGATTCTCGTCCAGCAGCGTACCTATGTAACTGCCGAGGATGCGAGCCGGATTTTAGGAGGCACTTGGAAACAGGATGCAACGAATGGAGAAATGAAGCTGGCAAAAGGGACGCTGACGTTCCAACTCGTTACAGGAAAAGTAGCGTTGAATGGCAAGTGGCTGTTAGATGGGCAGGGCGCAATCGTGCGTGACAAACAAGTGTATGTGCCGTTGAGATGGATGGCAGAGCAGGCCGGACATCAAATCACGTGGAATGCCGAGAAAAAGGCGGTGGAAATTGTGATGGCTGGGGAAGAGAGTGCCTTTACGCTTGTCGATGCCGATAAGCTGACAGAACAGGAACGTACATTTATTGAATCGGTAAAAGAACAGCAAGGCATTCACAAGCAGGGAGATCTTTATGTCATCGCACGCGGGTCCTCACCGAATCCTGGCTACGGACTGCAGGTAACCAAAGTCGAGCAGAGCTTGGAGCAGCTTTTTGTGTATGTCAAACAAACGCAGCCTGATCCGGGCAAAATGTATCCGCAAGTGATTTCCTATCCGTATTTGGCGGCAAAAGTGAAGCTGCCACCTTACACGACGATTTCCTTTCTAGATGCAGAGACGAAGAAGCCGCTGTTTCCCACAGAGGGCAACGGAAGCCGATAAAAAAATCGAACAAACGACGCAGAGGGCCTGCTAACGAGGAGCACGTAGCAGGCCCTCTTGTTTTTGTGTAACTCCTGATGTAAGATATGGTTGTGATTTCCTATCCCTTGAGAAATGGAGGTGTGTGTACGTGTCCGGAACTCTTCAAGCATGGTTTGTGGTAGAAACTTCCAGTATGACGCATGATTTTACATTCAACGGGACCAGTCTGTCCTTTTTTGCGCATACAACTGAACGGAGTTTCCATAGGCGTACCATGCATCGATCAGGGGCGGTTTGTTCTTGTCTATAATGGGTAACTGACGTAAGGTCGGTCCCTTTCACGATGCCGCAGGTAATGGCCTGCGGCTTTTTTGCGTCCACTCGTACGTGCGGTGTGGTCTCAAAATTGTGCCGGGGCCACCAGGAAATCCATTATTTTGAACCGTTACCAACATTTCTAGGAGGAAACTATCATGATTATTGTCGCGACACAGCAGTTGCAGAAATCGTACGGAGCCGATCCGGTTTTACAAGATATCACATTGGAAATAAAGGCAGGAGAACGCGTCGGGATCGTCGGACCGAATGGAGCAGGCAAAACCACATTGTTCAAGCTGTTGGCAGGTATCGAAAGCCCAGATTCTGGTGAGCTTTTTCGGGCAAAAGGAACGATATGGGCGTACCTGCCCCAAACGCCGAAGTATCCGGCGGAGTGGACGGGGGCGGATGTTGTAGCCAGTGCTTTTGCGGATGTCATTAAGCTGCAGGAGCAGATGCGCGAACTCGAGCAACAGATGGGTTTGCTTTACGAAAATGAACAAGAGCTAAACCGCCTCATGCTACGGTATCAAAAGCTGCAAGATGAATTTGAACAACGGGATGGCTATCAGTGGGAGATTAAAATGGCCCAGGTGACACAGGGCTTGGGAGTTAGTTCGGAGCAGTTAGCGACACCTTTTGCCCAGCTCAGTGGTGGGGAAAAGACGAAGGCTGGCCTTGCAAAGCTACTCTGCCAACAAAGCGATGTTCTGCTCTTGGATGAGCCGACCAACCATTTGGATGTGGAGTCGATGGAGTGGCTAGAAGAGTTTTTAAAAAATTATCAAGGCACGATCCTGATCATCTCCCATGACCGTTATTTTTTGGATGCGGTCGTCACGTCTGTCTATCATGTGGACGGAGGGGAAGCTGAATTTTATATCGGCAATTACAGTGCGTTCGCCACGGAGCGTGAGGAGCGCTTGTTGCGCCAGTTTGCTGCTTATCAGGAACAGCAGAAACAAATCAAGAAAATGAAAGAGACAATCAAACGGCTCAAGGAGTGGGGCAATCGCTCCAATCCGCCGAACGAAGCCTTTCACCGAAGGGCAAAAAGCATGGAAAAAGCGCTGGCGCGGATTGAACGTATCGAGCGACCAAAAATGGAAGCGGATCGCATGGGCTTGCAGTTTATGAAAACCGACCGAAGCGGGCAGGATGTGCTAAAAGCGACGGGGGTACAGAAAGCATTTGGCGGGAAACAGTTGTTTGCGGACGCTAGCTTTTTATTGCGCTACGGGGAGCGAAAAGCGCTGCTTGGACCAAATGGCTGCGGTAAATCCACGTTGATTCGCATGCTGCTGGGAGAGATTGAGCCAGACGAAGGTACGCTCAAAATTGGCAGCAGCGTAAAGGTTGGCTACTTGTCACAGCAAGCTTTGGAAGGGGACCAAAACCAACGTCTGATTGATGTTTTCCGCGAGGTAGCCAGCGTGACGGAGCCGGAAGCACGACATTTGCTGGCGCGGTTTATGTTTTACGGCGAACAAGTTTTCAAGCGGATCGGGCAGTTGAGCGGCGGAGAGCGGATGCGACTACGATTGGCCCAAATGATGCATCAGGAAATCAACCTGCTCATTCTGGACGAACCGACCAACCATCTGGATATTGAAGCGCGAGAAACATTGGAGGAAGCCTTGGCAGATTTCCGAGGGTCGTTGTTTATCATCTCGCATGATCGCTATTTCCTGCAAAAGATGGCAGATGGTGTGTTTTGGGTAGAAAATAAGCGGCTGGTTCACGATGTGGGTTCCTATGAGGAAGCAAGGGAGAAGCAAAAACAAAGGATTGCTGATCGTGCGGGTAAGCCAGAAGAAATAGAGCGAAAGCAGTCAGCAGTCAAACAAGTCCAAGAGACGGCCGTGACGAATGCGACAGCTAAACGTCCAAATCCTTACAAACTAGCAGAGCTTGAACAAAAAATAGCCTCGTTAGAAGGAAGAAAAGGCGAACTGACGGCCTTGCTCCAAAGTGAAGGGGCCGATTACGAGCAGTTAGTGGCTTGGCAACAGTCGATTGATCAGGTACAGCAGGAGATAGAGGTAACCTTTTCAGTTTGGATGGAGCTACAGGAACAGTAGGCTGCCATAAAAATAGCACCGTCAGCAAATTGTTGAATGGCTGGCGGTGCTTTCTTTTGTATGGCTTACGATTGCGCATGTGTGCTTGGCTCTGGAAGGCGGCGATAGCTACTTACGAACCACAGGAGGAGCAACACCATCAAGACCCCTCCGAGGAAGAACGGACCGCCGTGGGAGACTTGGTAAACCGCTCCACCAGCTAATGGACCCAAGATCCGTCCTAGGCTGTCCATCGAGCTGATTGCTCCACTTGTCACGCCTTGGCCTTGCGTGGTTCGCTGGGTGATCATTGCGGTGGCTGTCGCTCTGATCATGCCTTGTCCCGCCCCGAATAAGGAGAGGATCAGCGCTAGCACCCAAAAGTTACCCGATAACGGAATGGCGAAAAATCCAATGCCGTAAAGAATCATCCCGATGACGAGGACACTTGCTTCCCCTAGCTGCTTGACCATTCTTCCGATCAGCCCGCCCTGTACAGCGGCAGCGATCAAGCCCATGACGAGAAACATGTAGCCGAGGTCTATGGAGGTAAAACCGTACAAATCACTTATGTACAGGGCAAAAGTCGTTTCCAGTCCGGAAAAAGCAAAGGAAACGGTGAACAAAATACCGTACAGCAAGGACATGGATCCGAACAAAGAGACAAGCGGATTTTGCCGCTGTTCTTTTTGCAGATTCGCCCGTTTTTCTTTCGGCAAGCTCTCTGGCAAGGAAAACAGGATCAGGAAAAATGTAAGCAACGCCACGATACCCGAAGCGTAGAAGGGAACGGCAAAGCCGAATTTGCTGAGCAGTCCACCAATGACCGGACCGAAGACAAAGCTAAGTCCAATCCCTGCGCCAATGACCCCCATCCCTTTTGCCCGTTCTTCTGAAGGGAAGAGATCCGCTACCATTGCGGTTACGGTTGGCAATGCGGCAGCCGAGACGATTCCACCCAAAATGCGATACAGGAGCATTTCTGTATAACTGTCAGCGAGTCCAAACAGGATAAAGGTGATAGAAAAGCCGAACAGCCCAAATGATAGGAGTGGCTTTCGCCCGATTCTATCTGAAAGTGCCCCCCAAATCGGTGCAAACACCAGCTGCATAATATTGTAGCTGGCAAAAAGTACGCCAATTTGTAACGAAGTCGCACCCAATTTTTCCGCGAAAAAGGGAAGAATGGGGATAATGATGCCAAAACCGAGCATGATGAAAAAAGCAATAAAGAACAAGAGGGCAAGGTGCTTCTTATTCACTACGTCTACCTCTTTTCGCACAAAAATCTGTTCAAGCGAATTGTTTGCTTTTTCCACCTTACGTGAAGGAAATGGCGAAGTCAAGCCAGCAGCGTGGGCAGTTATAGCAAGACGTGCTATAATAGAAAAGAAACAAGAATGGCTACCTATATTGTCAAGTATATATCCATGAGGTGTTTGTTACATGTCTACTGCGATGCTATACTACCTGGCCTGGCATGAAGATGATTGGCTGGATGAAGTGCTCGATCGTTTTCCTGAGATTAATGCCATTGTGCCTTCGGTCAAAACGTTTGAGTTGCTGGCTAAACAAAGAGAGTCCGGAGAAGTTGAGCGAGCTGTCCTCGTTCTGAATGCGGCTGTCGAACAGGAGAGATGCAAAGAGTTTTTACGCTTGTGTCAAGAACACCCACAGCTATCCGCGGACCCTTTGTATATCGTCGGATTGAAACCGGAAGAGGAGGAGGCGTGGCAAGAAGCGTATCCACACGCGAAGATCATCGTCATTACCGGCTTTGCTGTCGAGTTTGATTACGATGCCGTCCTCGCAAGGATGGAAATCGATCTGGAGGGAGCTCATTGAAAATAAACCCGAATGAATTCGATTTGAAGGCGTTTCTGCACCGTTTCGGATTGGTTATTTATACAGGTGATCCTGAAGGGGATTTGCTGTTGATAGAAGATGAAATTCGGGAGCTATATGAGCTGAATGTCATTGACAAGGAAGAGTTCATTGAAGCCATGTCAGCGTTGCGCAGCAAGCGTAAGGCTGAGGGAAGAGAATAGAGCGTAAGAACGTGTTTGCCAAGCCGTGTGTAAGCGGTAGTTGGTGAACACGTTTTTTTGTTTGGGTATCTCGAATGTATTTTGTAAGAAATTCTTCAGAAATACTTATCCTTTTCTTAAGGATTTCTGTCTTCTTTTGAAAGGTTTACCCGTTAGGATAGAGTGCAGAGAGAAAGGAGGCGGCACAGGTGGAGTTTACAGGGTATTACGAGCTATTCTGGGAGATGGTTACAGGCATGCTGGGAAAATTCATTCCTGATGAGATTACGGTTATGACCATGGGGGCACAGGTTGCTAATACAGGAGCGGACTTTTTTCCAGCATTTGCCATCATATACCCCGTTTTTTTCATCGTTTCTTGCGTGGGATACTTGCTGGGAGCGAAGGTATTTGGCTGGATGACCCGGAGGCTGGGCTTGCGTGCTGATAGACTATCGGCATTGCGCGGGTCAATGGGCTGGTTGCTTGCTTTTGGTATCTTTCTTCCGATTATTCGTCATATCATGCCTATCCTCGCTGGTGCCAGCCGAATGTCGTTTCGGCAGTTCCTTCTATTCTTTTTGCCGAGCAGTATCGTTTGGACCTTGCATTACTTTGTGGCAGGCTACTTGTTCTATGATCAACTGGAAATAATGATTGCGGGCGTTTATCAATATAGCAAAATTACATTGACGATTGTTTGTTTTGTAGGGTTTTCGTTCCTCATGATTCGCCAGTTGCAGCGTCTTGGTGGAATGAAAGGACCTCGAACGAATAAGCAACCACCTGTTTCGTAACCGATATGAATTCTTAGTGCAGCGTCTACTATCCACGAGCTTTTCGGATGGCAGGCGCCTTTTTTTATGCGGATTTATTATCGTTCTGTTCTGATACTTTTAAAAGTTTGTAAAGAAGAAGTTTACATTTGGTAACGATGGGGTAAATTACCAAATGTCGTCGTGTCATGAATTTCCATTTTAAAAAATTTGTATGATTGGAGGCTTTTGCATGAGGAGCATAAAAAATGTGCTGGTAACCATTTTGGCTGCTATCACGATCGGTATTTTTATTCTTCAGCTAGTGTTTGGTTTTCTCCAGTTTGAGCAAATTATCTCGAATGAAGTAGAGGCAAAGCTACAAATGCAGGTAGCCAAAGAGGCGGCTTATCTGAATGGGATGCTGGACAAGACAGGCAAGCTCTCGGAAACACTCACTTATTCTGTCTCGCATGGCTCCAAGGAAACAATCAAGCAAATGGAAGGGACGCTGGTCGATGTCGTAGCGTCTGAGCCTTTGATTGTGGGCGGTGGATTTTGGATGGAGCCATACAGCTTCGACAGCATGCAAAAGCTGTACGGCAGGTATGCCATCCGCAATAACGAAAAAGTAGAGCTGGATCCGGCTTATAGCGATGGCAGCTATGATTATCTCGCGCAGGATTGGTACAAAGCGGGGATGGTGGACAAGCCATATGTATGGACTGAGCCGTATGCCGACCCGATTTCCAAAGTTCCTATGGTGACAGCAATTGCTCCCATTAAGGTGGGAGGAAAAATCAGTGGTACGACGACATTGGATATCGGGCTTACGGAGCTTAACAAAAGCATCGAAAATCTGAAGGTTGGCGAAACAGGCTACGGTTTTATCGTTTCCAAGTCGGGCATTTACGTATCCCATCGCGATGCCCAAAAGAACTTGCAGGTGAAAATGACGGACGAATCTGAAACGGGACTGCGAGACATTGCCAATCAAATAACAGAAGCAACCGCAACGGGTATGACGCAAGCAACCATCGCTGGTCAAACGCAATTCGTCACCTTCGCTCCTATCGGGGAAACAGGCATGACACTAGCTACTGTCATGCCCGCAGCAGAGATTAACGGACCGGTTACCCAATACTTTTACATCAGCCTGATTATTTTTGGTGTCTCGATCAGCATTTTCCTCGTGCTCTTGTACTGGTTCATCAATCGACAGGTAGCACGCCCTTTGCTGCAGCTAAAAGCAAGCATAGTCAACCTGGTGGAAAAAAAGGATTTAACCCAGACGATCCCAATCCGGCGCAAGGATGAGATTGGCGACGTGGCGACAGCAGTGAATGCATTTATTGCGGATCTGCACGGAATGATGAAAAATATTAGCGGCTATACCGGTCAAGTCGGAACTGTTTCGGAAACTTCCGCAAAGAAGTCTCATGAAGCACGGCTTGCCTTTGGTCAGGTGGCCTCGTCGTTCCAAGAGGTAGCAACCGGCACGGAGAATCAACAGCATAGTGCCGAAGAAAGTGCGCGTGCTATGGAAGAGATGGCCATCGGTATTCAGCGGATTGCCGAAGCCTCATCCACGATGGCCGAATCTTCGAAACATATGGCAAACGAAGCGGTGACGGGCAACCAATCCGTAGAGAAGGTGTCAGGACAAATGGACTCCATCAACCGATCCGTAAGCCATTCTGCTCATGTCGTTCGTTCGTTGGATAGCCGCTCAGCAGAAATTTCGCAGATCGTAGAAGTCATCGCAAGCATTGCATCCCAGACGAACCTGTTGGCGCTCAATGCAGCGATTGAAGCTGCGCGTGCAGGGGAACAGGGAAGAGGTTTCGCAGTGGTAGCAGATGAGGTGCGCAAGCTGGCAGAGCAGTCCAACGACTCCGCAAACCAAATTGCCAACCTGATTACGGAAATCCAACGGGAAACGACCTCGGCGGTACAAGCCATGGATGAGGGAACACGCGAGGTAGAAACCGGCATCCAGATAGCCTATGAGACAGGGGAAGCATTCCGCCGGATCATGGATTCTACCCAGGATGTTGCCGATCAGATTCAGGAGATTTCCTCCGTTGCCGAGCAAATGTCAGCGGCAACGGAACAGGTGACGGCATCTATTTTGCAGTTGTCCTTGATTGCAAAGGAATCTGCGGCAAGTGCATCGGGTGTGGCTGCTTCAACGGAAGAGCAGCGCATCTCGATGGACCAGCTCTCTACATCCGCCGAGCAGCTAAACCAGATGGCGAGGGAATTACAGCAAATGATCAACCGTTTCACACTCTAAACCTTGTTTGCAAAAAAATGCAAAATGATGAACTGCTGCTGTCATGCGATGGGAGCAGTTCGCTTTATTGACAGAAAAATACAAGTCAGAATATAATGAATTTGAAACAAAGCAAACAAAAGCAATATTTTGCAAACAAAAATCCAAGGCTGGTGGAACAGAATGCAAAACCATAAGTATGACGTTGTGGTGATTGGTGGTGGAGTAGTCGGTACAGCCATATTACGCGCCCTTTCGTTTTATCAACTGAAACTGCTTTTAATCGAGAAGCAGCCTGACGTTTGTGAAGGGACAAGCAAGGCGAACAGTGGGATTGTTCATACCGGGTTTGATGCAAAGCCAGGCACGGTTGAGGCAGAGTGCCTTCGCCGCTCCCGCCGCTTATGGCCGATGTTGGTTGAGAATCTGAGAATCCCCTTCATTCCATGTGGCGCCGTAATGGTGGCGACAAATGAAGAAGAAAAGCAGATTATCGAAACCACCTATGTTCCCCAGGCAAAGGCAAATGACGTAGATGTTCACTGGATGTCTGCTGAGGAGATTCTGGAGATGAATCCCGCCGTGACAACCAAGGTAACAGGTGGATTGGCGGTACCGGGTGAAGCTATCTGTGATCCATTCTGGGCCACCAGAGCCTTCGGAGAGATAGCCGTGTTAAACGGTGCGGAGGTTGTGCTTGGGCATGGCGTCTCCCACATCGAGACTGTACCGGATGGAGAGGGCTTGCGCCTTACGCTGGAAAATGGGGAAACGGTCACGACCCGTTATGCGGTGAATGCTGCCGGATTATGGTCTGATGAAATTGCCCGGATGGTGGGAGAGGGGAGCTTCTCGATTTCACCGCGCAAAGGCCAGTTTATCCTGACCGAAGAGGCGATATCCATCTCCTCGATCCTTTTGCCGGTTCCTACGAAAACCTCCAAGGGCGTGTTGGTTTCGCCAGTCGTGTTCGGCGGTTTTCTGCTTGGGCCAACGGCGGAGGATCAAGAGGACAAATGGGATCGTTCCACCTCGGAGGCTGGGATGGAATCGGTGCTGGCAGGCTGTGAGAAACTCGTTCCAGACACGCGGCAATTTTCCACGATTCGTCAGTTTGCCGGGGTCAGGGCAGTTTGCAGCGAAGGAGATTTTGTCATCCGTCCATCCGTTGTACAGCCACGTATGATTCATGCTGCCGGGATTCGTTCCACCGGACTATCTGCTTCCCCTGGCATAGCAGAGCTGGTAGCGGAAACACTTCAGAAATCTGGACTTGAGCTGCAAGCAAACGAACAGGCACAGCACACCCTTCCCGATCTCTTTTCAGAGGAGCAGGATACAGGAGAAATCATTTGTCTGTGTCGCTCGATTACCCGGAGTGAGATCGTCCATTCCTTGAAGCGTCCACTCACCCCGCTGACCATTGATGGCGTGAAGCGGCGGACGGGCGCCACCTTAGGAGAGTGCCAAGGAAACTGCTGTATTCCCAAAATCATCGATGTTATGGCCGAGACCTATCCTGATCAGACCGGGAAGCAGCCTTTAAAAGGAGTAAAAAACTCTTATCTAGCTGTAGTACAAGGAGAGAAGCAGGCATGAAGTATGAATTGGTGATCATTGGAGCAGGAATCTCGGGATTGACGGCAGCCGTTTCAGCGTGGGAAGGAGGAATCAGCTCTGTTCTGATGATTGATTACCAGAAGAGAAAAGGTGGCTTCACCTTACCGTATTGGAGCTCCGAGGAGTTTGCACCAGAACGGGAGCTGCTGGAAAAAATCGCGTCGCTTCCCTACGAGATTCACGAACAATCAACGGTCGTCGGTTTTTTCCCAGGGGCAAACGGTCAACTGCATCAGTTGTACGTCCAGTCACCGATGGGCACCTATTCTATTGAGGTAAAAAAGGTACTGATCGCCTCAGGCTCACTGGAAAAACCGCGTGAGGCGCATAAAATCCCGGGGACACGTCCAGCAGGAATCATGACGCCGATGATGGCGATGCAGCTGGTAGAGCGAGGATATCTGCCAGGCCACAAGATTGTGTTGATCGAGAATGGTAGAATCTCACGCAGTACAGCGACCCTTCTGGAAAAAGAGACGAGCAATCTGGTCAAATATGCGGAGGCCGATTGGGAGCTTACCTCTATCAAGGGATTGTCCCGTGTAGAAGGAGTGCAGCTGCGGAATCGGATGACGGATGAGAGAAACGAAGTGGCGTGCGATACGCTCATTTTTGCAAAAGGTCGTGTGCCTTGCACGTTTTTCTTGAAAGGAACACCAATCGAGCGAGATCATCACGATGCGATCATCGTAGATGCCACGGGGAAAACGAATCTGCCAGATATTTATGCAGTGGGGAGCTGTACTTGCCTTGGCGACGATGATCACACCAATTCAATGGAATTGGCAAAAGAAACAGCCAAGCACCTCTTTTAAAGCGATCATCAGAAGGGAGAGTTTACGATGAAGCTATCCGACTCGTTTACGATTCAGGCAAGCAAAGCGGATGTATGGTCGGTCTTTATGGATGTAGAAAAGCTGTCAGGATGCGTACCGGGCTGCAAAGAAGTAAAAATGAGCAGCCCAACCCGTTATGAAGCGAACATGGAAGTGAAAATACAGTTTATGACGATCCTATTCCGTGTCACCGGAGAATTAAGAGAAGCAGTAGAAGGAGAAGCGCTACAAGTAGAGATGACCGGACAACCAGTAGCGTTGGCGGGATTGTTCCGCAATCAATTGCACCTTCAGTTAAAAGAGGAACAGCCGGGAACCACACGAGTTCAATACGAGATGGATTTGCAAATGACAGGACGATTGGCATCATTAGGAGATATACTAATGAAAGGGACTGTGAAGAAAAAGGCAGAAGAATTTGCGACGAACGTCCAAACCTTGTTTCAGTCTAGTCAGGAGATTTACAATTAAGAGAAGATGGTGATCATCCATGCTACAAGAAGAAAGGCAGCAGCTGATCCTGCAAATGCTACAGGAAAATCAATCCGTTCGTATTGCAGAGCTATGCAGCCGACTAATGGTGACCCGCGAAACAATCAGGCGTGATTTGTATGAAATGGAGCAGCAGGGACTACTGAAAAAGGTGCATGGTGGCGCTATTCTGAATAAAACCAACATAGAGCCTCCTTATGCCAAGCGGAGTGGATTAAACTTGGCGGAGAAAGAGGCGATTGCAGTGGTCGCCGCCTCTTTGGTGGAGGACGGTGACGCGATCTATATTGATTTAGGCACG
The DNA here is from genome assembly GCF_013284365.1 of Brevibacillus sp. RS1.1. NCBI lineage: Bacteria > Bacillati > Bacillota > Bacilli > Caryophanales > Paenibacillaceae > Brevibacillus > Brevibacillus sp. RS1.1. The sequence continues at coordinate 34,958 of NZ_JABSVA010000007.1, read as the reverse complement.
ACGACACAATTGTTCGCCAAACACCTTTACCATAAAAAAGGAATTACGGTGATAACCAATGCGCTACTGGTGGCATTGGAACTATCTCATCACCCGGATGCAAAGGTGATCATGAGTGGAGGTGAATTGCGGGCAGGGGATCTGGCCATGTCCGGTCCGATTGCCAGGAAAAGCCTCGAGGGGTTGTTTGTGGACAAAGCTTTTATTGGTGTGGGGGGATTGGCAGCCGAAACTGGTTTTACGGATTACCATGTAGGCGAGTCAGACATCAGGCAGCTGATGCTTACAAACGCCAAAGAAACATATGCCCTGATTGATCATTCCAAAATAAATGTAACCGCTTTTATGAGAGTGGCAGAGCTATCCGATATCGACGTAGTCATTACAGATGAGGAACTACCCCAATCTCTTGCTGGGCGACTGGCTCAGGAAGGATTGCAAGTCATCGTTGCTAAGACATCCGTGTAAAGCAAATGGTGAGGGAGGCAGTCCATGGTGAAGCAATCGGTACAAGCAAATGATTCGCAAGATATGCAAACGTATCATTATAAGCAAGAATTGAGACGGACATTAAAATTGTTCAGTTCGTTTGCCGTCGCGTTTTCTTTCATTTCCATTACAACAGGTATTTTTAGCAATTATGGATTTGTGCTGAGTACAGCTGGGCCGGCTGGTATTTGGACCTGGCCGATTGTAACCATAGGGCATTTGTTAGTGGCGATTATTTTTGCAGAGCTGGCTGGAAGAATTCCATTGAGCGGTTATTCCTATCAATGGGTGACACGTCTTGCCAACCCGGGACTGGGTTGGTTTGCTGGCTGGATTGCCTTTTGCTTTCTCGTTATCGTCGTTCCAACCGTCGACTATGCGCTGGCGCCCATCATTGCCGAGATGTTTGGTTGGGATACAAGCTCCAAGACGCTAGTCTGGATCGTGATTGGTACCCTGGTCGTGCAAGCTTTATTAAACATTTATGGAGTGAAGCTGGCAACTCGCATTAACGATATCGCCGTGTACACCGAAGTGATCGGTATGGTTGGGATCGTTGTGGTGCTGGGGGCAGTTGTGATGTACAACGGGGCAAATTGGAGCATGCTGACCGATATCGGTACCACTGCCACTCAATCAGATGGTTCGTACCTAGGCGCTTTTATCATGGCTGCCCTGATGGGTTCCTTTACATTAGTAGGTTTCGAGGCTGCTGCGAATCTCTCCGAGGAGACGATCAATGCGAAGAAAACGGTTCCTCGTGCGATGATTTTATCCGTATTACTAAGTGGTGTGATCGGTTTCTTACTGTTGATCGTCATTTCTGTTGCCATCACGGATTTGCCGACTGTGCTTGGTGTAGCGAATCCGATTCCGTACATATTGCAAGCAAGTCTTGGCTCTGCTGTATCCAGCTTTTTTCTGGTGCTTTGCCTCATTTCCATCTTCGCGTGCGGCTTGATCATCATGGCTTCCGCTTCCCGCCTCATCTATGCGTTGTCACGCGACAATGTATTCTTCGCTTCTTCCATCTTCAAGAAGGTATCACCTCAGACTTCCGTACCAACAAACGCAGTTTTACTCGTTTTCGTGCTAGGCATTCTCGCGGTGCTATTCGCAGATTCCTTGACCCTTCTGGTAGGGGCCACTTCAGTTCTGCCTGCCCTTCTCTATCTGACAACGATTGCGGCTTATGCATGGAAACGCAAGGAACTGCCCAAATCGAAGTACTTTGACCTGGGAAAATGGCGGACACCGCTCACTTTCCTAGCGATTGCATGGCTGATCTTTGAAATTGGCATTTTGACTATTCCGGAAAACTTCCATAGCGTAGCGATCGTAGCAGCTACCTTGCTGGCAGTTGGTGTGATTTTGTATCATCTGCTGTTCCGCAAAGGGATTAGGGAGGGCCGTATCGGTATAAGAGACAGAACATTCGGATTTGGTGAAGAGAAAGAAGATCATTCCGCCTAGAATAATAAAAAAGGAGTCTGCTGTATGGAGAAGTATTTGCTGTCGATCGACCAGGGAACAACTGGGACCAAGGTGCTGTTGGTCAACCGTCATGGACGAGTTGTTGCTGAAAGCTATCAGAAGCATACGCAATCTTATCCACAGTCCGGATGGGTGGAGCATAATCCGGAGGAGATCTGGGAAAAGGTCTTGATGGGAGTGGCCGACGTGATGCTCAAGGGACGTATCGAACCTGAGCAGGTGGAAGCGGTAGGTCTGGCTAATCAGGGGGAAACGGTCCTCTTTTGGGATTCGGTCAGTGGGGAGCCGCTTTATCCGGCAGTCGTCTGGTCTTGCCGCCGCTCCGATCAAATCGCCGAGCGTTGGAAGGCGGATGGTGAGTGGGCAAAGAAGGTAGCCGAGAAAACCGGACTTTTGATTGACCCGTATTTTTCTGCGACCAAAATCAGATGGATGATGGAGGAAGTGCCTCTGGTGCGAGAAAAGATTCGACAGCGGCAGGCCTTTTGCAGCACGCTTGATTCTTGGCTGATCTGGCAGATGACAGGAGGCGCCTCGTATGTAACCGATGCTTCGACTGCTGCCCGGACGCTGTTGTTTGCCCATCGGCAGGGGAATTGGGATGAGGATATATTGCGGTATTTGGAAATAGAGGAAGACTGGCTGCCGCAGATTCGTTCAACCGTTGGCTCTTTTGGTCGTACGAATCCGGATCAATTTTGCGGCATTCAAGCACCGATTCTCGTCAACCAGGTGGATCAACCAGCCGCCCTTTACGGTCATCTCTGCATAGAGCCGGGGATGTCCAAATGCACGTATGGCACGGGGTGCTTCGCTTACATGAACGTTGGAAACGAGCCGCCTGCTACGAATGAGAGCGGACTCTTGACGACGCTTGTCTGGAAACGCGGGGCACAACAGACTTATGCGCTTGATGGCGCGATTTATGCGGCGGGGTCTGCTGTTGAATGGGGAAAGGAGCAGCTTGGGCTGTATAAGGATATAGAAGAGCTACAACGGTGGTCGGAGCAGTGGTATGAACAACTACACAAGGGGGAAGCCCCAACCAGTCTTTTATTTATCCCGGCATTGAATGGGATCGGCACGCCATACTGGAACTCGGAGGCCAGAGGGGTGTTTCTCGGACTCTCTCAGCATACGGACCGACCGTTAATGGCAAAAGCGATTCTGGAAGGGATCGCTCACCGTGTAGCGGATGTGTTTGTCACAATGGAACAGGCGGTCGGACAAAAGATTTCGGTCTTGCGTGTCGATGGGGGCTTGACGCAAAATCCGTATTTGATGCAGTTTCAGGCAGATCTGCTAGGTGTTCCGGTTGAGGTGCCCCAGAGTCATGAAACAACAGCGATGGGCATTGCGTTTCTGCTTGGGGAAGAGTGCGGCTGGTGGTCGGTGAAAGACTTGGAAGCGCGAATGAAGGTAGGGCGTCGCTATGAGCCGACACTTGATGAATCGGTGAGGAAAAGACTGCGTGCTCGCTGGAACAAGGCGGTTCACCTTTTGTTACAAGTAAGCGAAGGGTAACGTAAAAAAAGCAACCAACTGCCAACGCGGGCACAAGGCGTCTGGCGGATGGGTTGCTTTTTATGATTTATTCCACTCGAATGGGACGCTCCCAGCCAAAGCTGTCAAACCACGCTTTACGTCTAAAGTTCAAGAGAGCTTGTCTCACATAAGGAATGACGTTCGTGGGTAATTTATCCATGTCCACCCATACGAGCTCATCGCATTTATTCGGCTCTGCATTGATAATTTCTCCGCGCCATTCGGTGGTTGCAACAAAAAAGTCAATGCGTTCATCTGTAGAGAGCCGATGCATGACGCCTACCATCTCCAGGCTCGCTGGATCGATGTCAATCCCGCATTCTTCTTTGGCCTCGCGGATCGCGGCTGTCTTCACTTCTTCATTCCCATCGAGATGTCCGGCGGGAACACTGTAATTGCCGTCTTCGTAGCCGGTATTGTAGCGGCGTAATAACAAGACTTGCGAATCTTTTACCAGGAAAAGGTGAACGGCTACCTGCATCGCGAAGCGCTCTTTCTGCATGCGAATTCTCCTCTTTTTAATGATACTCTTCCGGACGATGATTCTCCGCAGCCTGTTTCCGGCGCTCCAGTCTGTTTTTTTTCAAAATAGGAGAGCTGGTCATCGCGAAGAGCAACATTCCAATTCCAGCAACCCCTAAAACGATCCCGATAGTAAGATACAGCGAATTCATTGAAAAAGACCTCCTTAATTCATGCAAAGCGAACATGATTATGAATGGGAACTATGCTATAATGGCACAGTGTGTTTTTACCTGATTCTCGGTAGTAATTTCTAGAAAACGCAGGGAGGATTTTGCGAGATGACTCAGCATACGTCTGTTGATCAGCTATCCATTAATACCATCCGCACGCTGGCGATTGATGCCATCGAGAAGGCGAATTCCGGTCACCCGGGAATGCCGATGGGTGCAGCCCCTATGGCACATGTACTGTGGAGCCGTTTTATGAAAGTAAATCCGAGCAATCCAAAATGGATTGACCGCGACCGTTTTGTCCTCTCAGCAGGACATGGCTCTATGCTATTATACTCGATGTTGCATCTGATGAAATACGATGTTTCACTGGAAGACCTACATAATTTCCGTCAATGGGGCAGCAAAACGCCTGGTCACCCTGAGTTTGGACATACAGCGGGTGTTGACGCGACAACGGGTCCTTTGGGACAAGGGATCGCGATGGCTGTCGGTATGGCGATGGCTGAAAAGCACATGGCAGCTGTTTACAACCGCGACAATTTTGACATCGTTGACCATTACACATACGTAATTTGCGGCGACGGTGACCTGATGGAGGGTGTATCCAGCGAGGCTTCTTCCCTGGCTGCTCACCTGAAACTGGGCAAAATGATCGTGCTCTATGATTCGAACGATATCTCTCTGGATGGCGAGCTTTCCCGTTCCTTCTCTGAAAACGTTGCGGGTCGCTACCAAGCGTATGGTTGGCAATACATTCGCGTAGAAGACGGCAATGATCTGGCTGCTATTGACGCGGCTATCGCAGAAGCGAAAAAAGATTTGGACCGTCCTACCTTGATCGAAGTAAAAACTGTCATTGGATACGGTAGCCCGAACAAAGGCGGCTCCAGCTCTTCTCATGGCGCTCCTCTTGGAAAAGACGAAGTGAAGCTGACAAAAGCAAACTACGAGTGGCATCATGAAAGTGAGTTCCACGTACCACAAGAAGTGACGGATTTCTTTGCAGGCTTGGCTGACGCTGGCGAAAAAGCAGAAGCTGCTTGGCGCGACCTGTTTGCTGCATACGCAAAAGCGTATCCGGAACTGGCGCTGCAATTTACGACTGCAGAAGAAGGTCATCTGCCTGCTGGTTGGGACAACCATATGCCGACGTATGAAGCTGGCGCGAAGCTGGCGACACGCGTTGCTTCCGGTAATGCAATCAATGCATTGGCAAACAGCGTTCCGTTCTTCCTGGGCGGCTCTGCTGACTTGGCACATTCCAACAATACGGTGATTAAAGAAGCGGGCAACTTCCTGCCAGGTTCTTACGATGGCCGGAACATTTGGTTTGGTGTTCGCGAATTCGCGATGGGTGCAGCCCTCAACGGTATGGCTCTTCACGGTGGCGTTAAAGTATACGGGGGTACATTCTTCGTGTTCTCCGACTACGTTCGTCCGGCAATTCGCCTCTCTGCACTGATGAAGCAGCCAGTTGTCTACGTATTTACACATGACTCGATCGCAGTTGGTGAAGATGGACCGACGCATGAGCCGATTGAACAGCTCGCTTCCTTGCGTGCAATGCCAGGCTTGACCATTCTTCGTCCGTCTGATGCAGTGGAGACGAACGAGGCATGGAAATATGCTGTATCCCGTACAGATGAGCCAGTCGTTCTGGTACTGACTCGTCAAAACCTGCCAGTTCTGCCTGAAACCATTGAGAAAGCGGCAGAAGGCGTGAGCAAAGGTGCGTATGTTCTCGCAGACGCTCCAAGCGGCAATCCGCAGCTCATCCTGCTCGCAACTGGATCTGAGGTATCCCTCGTGATGCAGGCGCGTGAGCAATTGCTTGCGAAAGGTATTGAAACACGCGTTGTTTCCATGCCGAGCTGGAACCTGTTCGAGCGTCAGCCAAAAGAGTATCGCGACGCTGTGATTCCACCGTCTGTCAAAGCGCGTGTGGCGGTAGAAATGGGCTCTCCAATGGGCTGGGAGCGTTATGCTGGTGATAACGGTACGGTCATCGCAATTGATCAGTTTGGCGCATCTGCACCAGGTGAGCGTATCATGAAGGAATACGGCTTCACGGTAGAAAATGTGGTAGCTGAAGCAGAAAAACTGCTGAAATAGTAAACCTTTAGGAAAAAGCCTATCTTCTGTTTCAGGAGATAGGCTTTTCCAGTGACAAACGGAATTTTGTATGGAATGATAGACTACAACCCAAAACAGAAACTTTTTTGAAATGGGACCGTCTATATAAGATGTGGGGGAGAGAGAGAATACCAGGAGGTAAATAATGGCAGCAAAGGCCAAGAAGAAAGTCAAGAAGAAAAAGAACAACTTGCTGATGATTGCCGTATCGTTTGCAATTTTCCTTGTCCTTAGTGTGATTGGGGGCTACTTCGCCCTGTTGTATGCGGGAGACCGGATGATTGAGCAAAACGTACAAAAGCTACAGGACTTAAAAGCAGAACCAACTGTCATTTACGACAAAAACGGAAATGAGATAATTAGTCTGATTCGTCAGAAGAACCGTGTATACAAACCGATTAATGAAATGCCAAAGACCCTGATCGATGCGTTCCTCGCTGTAGAGGATAAGCGCTTTTATGAACATAAGGGCGTGGATATGGTTCGGATCGGTGGCGCCATAGTCAATGACATCAAAAAAGGATCGCTGGCTGAAGGGGGAAGTACGATTACCCAACAGTTGGCAAGAAACGTCTTTCTCACCCTAGATCAAACATTCTGGCGCAAAACAAAAGAAATGAGTATTGCGATTGGCTTGGAGCGTAAGTACTCCAAGGATCAAATTTTAGAGATGTACTTGAACCGCGTTTATTTGGGCGAAGGGGAATTTGGGGTAGAGGATGCTGCCCAGTATTACTTCGGCAAGTCGGTAAGCGATGTTACCGTTGCAGAAGCAGCGATGCTGGCGGCGATTCCAAAAGCACCGAGCACCTATTCACCATTTAACAATCCGGAAAAAGCCAAGCTACGTCGAGATACTGTTATACGTCTAATGTCTGAGCAAGGCATTATTACCAATGAACAAAAGGATGCAGCTCAAGCAGAGGCGTTGCCGACCAAACCGCATGAAGTGGCCGGTGGGAGCCTGAAAAAAGGCTATCGCGCGTTTTTTGACAATATGTTAAAAGAGTCCGAAGCAGAGTTCGGTGTAACGGAAGAAGAACTGTACCGTGGAGGCTGGGACATTTACACGACCTTTGATCCGAAAGTACAGGATGCCATGGTAGAGGAATATGCCAATGCCAAAAACTTCCCGAAAGACGGCGCCAAGCGCGGTGTAGAATCATCGATGATTGTCATCGACGCGAAAACAGGCGGAATTGCCGGGATGATGGGCGGACGCAACTATGCGCCAAAAGGCTTTAACTATGCGACAGACATGAAGCGTCAGCCGGGCTCCAGCTTTAAACCGATTGCCGTGTTCGCTCCAGCAGTCAATAAAGATATCAACAAATGGAACGCGAATTCGCAACTGAGTAACAAAAGGCAGAGCTTTAATGGCTATGAGCCGCGCAACTACAATAACCGCTACACGGAAACAGTCAGTATGAGCCGGGCGATGATCGACTCTGCAAATATCCCGCCGGTTTGGCTGTTAAATGAAATTGGGGTATCAGAAAGCTTGGCATACCTCAAGAAAGTCGGCATAGAGCTGACACCGAATGACCGAAACCTGGCGATTGCTCTCGGGGGATTGAATCAAGGTATATCCCCGAAGCAAATGGCTCAGGCCTATACACCTTTTGTGAATGCAGGGGTAGTTTCCGAGGCGCACTCGATCAGCAAGGTCGAGAATAAGGATGAGGGTGTCGTCCGTGAATACCAGCCAAAACAATCGGAAGCACTGAAGCCGGAAGCAGCTTGGGAGATTCATACCATGCTGGAGAAAGCGGTTCAGGAAGGGACAGGGAAGGCAGCGCGTATCTCTGGCCGCCATGTTGCGGGTAAAACCGGTACGACTCAATCGATAGCAGGCGACAGCAAAGCAAACAAGGATGCTTGGTTTGTGGGCTATACTCCGGAATATGTTGGTGCCGTTTGGATGGGCTTCGATCCGGAGGACAAACAGCATTTGATGCACCAAGGAAGTAGCATGACGGCGCAAATGTTCTCCAAAGTGATGGGAACCGCCTTAAAAGGTGTACCGTCATCGGACTTCGTTCGACCAGAAGGCGCCGTACAGCATAAACAAGAAGAAGTTGAACCAGAAATCCAATTGGCTGCAGATATGACATTGGACACAAGTACGAATAAATTGATGGTCGTGCTTAGCTGGATTGGTGGGCCTGACGGCGATACGTACGATCTTTACCGCATTAGTGAAAGCGGCGAAAGGAAACTCATCTCTGCGGGTATGAAGGAAACCTCTTATGTAGATGTGTTGGATAGTCCGAAACAGTATCAGTATCAAGTCGTTCCACGAAATGCACAAGGCGAGGAAGGCACACCTTCAAAAACAGTCCCAATCGATTCCAAGAAGCTGGAGAATATGATCAATCAAGATCCAGGTCATAACGAGGAAGGCAACAATCAGGGACAAAATCCGGATGGTACGGGAAATGGCAACGGGGAAATTCCACCTGACCAAGGTACCGGAGAAACTGGTGAGCATACTAATAATGGAGGCAGTAGCCAACCGCCAAATCCGGGAACAGGTGAGGTTCCACCGGACATCATGAATCCAGTGCCTGGTCAGACAAATGGTTCTTCCAATGAAATTCAATTACCACCACCTCCACAAGAGGATGGGCAGAACCAGTCCCAAGATGCTTCAAACGGCTAAAGATTAGCCCAGCAAGAACGATTCAAAACCGATTCGACTATTTGCACAGCTTCTTTCGCGTGGTACAATACCATTAAATCGGGAGACAGGGGGGACAGTCCATGTCTAGCTACGCACAAAGGGATCTACCCACATTTTTCAAAGAACAGTTACGCCAAACCAAGGTGAATTTTGAGCGAGCACTTGACTGTAAACACACCGATTTCGATGATCTTTACCCATACATGAACGAACAGCCACAGTTCTTCTGGTACAAACGTTACGTGGCTTGGTCAGAACTGTTGACCGTCGTACGTCTAGCTGAGCAATTGGGTATTGAGTGGACAGAGGATTTCAGTGAGCAGCAGGTAGAATTCATTCAAGGCAAGGTTCTGCAAGGAAAAGTGCTCGATTATTGGAACCCAGAAGAAGAACAAGAAGAATCGATGAGGGAATTGGAAGAAGAAAAATAAATGTGATCGTAAAAAGATGACGCGTTCCCATTGCGGGAACGCGCTTTTTTGCGTGCGCGAAGCTAGGCTCACTTTTGAAAGGAATAGTGTCTAATATCACATACATGTTTATGTGGTTTTGTAAAAAAATGTATACATCTTTGCTCTTCTTTTCTGTTATATGCATTGGCACCATACTTGCAATTTCTAACAGCGTGTCATTTATCTCAATCCGTTACCATTCAAAGGAGGTTTGCTCATTCATGAAGAAAAAGCGCCACACGGTACACACAAGCCGCATGATGGCTGGTGTTCTTCTCTCAACATCCTTTCTATTGGGGACAGTTGGTACTCCTGCCCAAGCCTTGGCAGTCAAGGATTACTCGAGTGCGATCGGAAGGGATGCACATCAAAACGTTCCGCCTTCTGGGAAATATGTAGAGGGAAGGCTGGACCCAGTCACCTCGTTTCAGCATCAATCCAGTGACAAAGCAGGGGAATATCCCCATCCAGTGGAGCCGACCTGGCGTGTAGAGGAGCAAGGGTCTTCGAACGAACAGCAGCGGAGCATAAAGGCAAATGCCGAAAAGTACGCGATGTCCGATTTGAACAAGCTCAGTTATGACGAATTAGTTAATGTACTGGTGACGGTCAGCTGGGAGCAGATTCCTGAATTATTCGATTTTACCCCCGATTCGTATGCCTTTTACAATGATCGGCAGCGCGTTCAGGCCATCATTGACGCATTGCAAGTCAGAGGCACACAATACTCCAGCAGCGATTCCAAAGGAATAGACACCTTGGTAGAGGTTCTTCGCTCTGGATATTATCTCGGCTACTACCATCAGGAATTATCCTATCTCAATCAGAGAAGCGAGCATGAAAAAGTGTTCCCTGCTCTACAAGCCATTGCCGACAATCCGAATTTTAAATTAGGGACAGATGCCCAAAATGAGGTGGTAGGTGCATTTGGTGGACTTATTGGAAACACGTTTGTAAGCGCTTCCCTTGTGGAGAAAGCTGCACCGATCATCCGTCAATACGAAGAACAAATGGATACGTTCATCACGCAACGGAGTGCGGGAGATGCTGTATTCCGCATCATGAGCCAGTTTAGCTATATTCTGATGTGGAAAGTGGATGAACCAACCAAGAAACAGGAGTTTTACGGCAAAATCGATACGTATCTCAACGAGTTGGGAAAACTCGCGTTGCATGGCGATACGGATGAAGCGAAGGAATGGGTCCTCGACAATGGGTTTTATCATAGTGCGCATTTGGGAGAATACCATTCCAATCCGAATAAGGGCAACGAGGTCCTCACAGAAGCATTAGAGCTTTATCCGTATGTGGGACTTCAGTATATGCAGGTAGCGAAGCTGATCCAGACGGTCTATGGCGGAAAAGACGCTAAGGGAAGGGACATCCAGTTCAACAAGATTCGTGAGGATGCCATGGAAAAGTATCTGCCCAAAGAATACACATTCGATGACGGAAGCATCGTCATGAAAACAGGAGGGGATGTCACAGTAGAAAAAGTCAAACGGTTATACTGGGCGGCAAAAGAGGTAAAAGCGCAGTTTCATCGGATGGCAGGGCGAGATGAACCGATGGAGGAAGGGAACCCCGACGATATTTTAACCATGGTCCTTTACAATAGTCCTTCAGAGTACAAGATGAACAACCCCCTGTATGGCTATGAGACGGACAACGGGGGCATGTATATCGAGGGAAAAGGAACTTTCTTCACCTACGAACGAACACCGCAGCAGAGCACATACACACTGGAAGAATTATTCCGCCATGAATTCACGCACTATTTGCAAGGGCGCTATGCCATACCTGGCTTGTGGAATGAAGGACCGATTTACAGAGACGAGAGACTGTCGTGGTTTGAAGAAGGAGGAGCGGAGCTCTTTGCAGGCTCCACGCGAACAACAGGTGTTCTGCCTCGAAAATCCATGGTCAACAATCTGATTCGCTTTGGACAAAATAATTGGTATACAGCCTCTCAAACTTTGCACGCACGCTACGGCACATGGGACTTTTATACGTATTCATACGCCTTGCAGTATCACATGATGAAAGAGGACTGGAACAAGCTCGATGATATCATGGATTACATAGAGGCCAATAACGTGGATGGTTATGACCAGTTCATCCGTAAGCTCAGCAATGATTCAGAGCTGAATCGGGATTACCACCGAACAATGGAATCGTTGGTGGACAGCTATCCTGATCTGACCGTGCCGCTGGTGTCTGATGATTATTTGGTCACACCAGCCCCCAAAGCAAGTGCAGAAATCTTCCGAGAAATTGAGGATGTCGCTGGATTGCAAAATGTGTCTACAAACAGGCATCATTCAGAGTTTTTCCAAACCTTTACGTTAACCGGGACGTACACGGGTACGCAGGCACAAGGGGAGAAGCAAGACTGGGAAACGATGAGTCGCATGACTGACGAGTTTCTAACTACACTTACTTCCCACCCGTGGAACGGCTATAAAACCGTAACCGCCTACTTTACCAACTATAGAGTAAATTCGTCCAATCAGTTTGAGTATGATGTCACGTTCCACGGAGTACTTCCAGAACAAGGTGATGGTGAGAACAAGCCGCCTGTTATTGTCATGAACGGACCGTCAAAAGCAGCTGTAAACGAGGAGGTAGCATTCAGTAGTAACGGAAGCTCCGATCCGGATGGGAGCATCGCATCCTATCTGTGGGAATTTGGAGATGGCACAAGCAGTAGTGATGCCAACCCTACGCATGTCTACGAAAATCAGGGAGAATATATCGTGAAACTGCGAGTAACGGATGACAAAGGAGCGGTTACTGCGAAATCGATGACGATCACGATCGAGGAGCAGGGTGGAGAAATTGGGGAAAAGGAACAGGAGCCAAACAACAGCTTTTCAGAGGCAAATCCGTTGAAAAGCAATGTGGAGCTGAGTGGTCAAACAAGTAAACAGGACGACAAGGACATTTTTGCCTTGAAGGTATTGGGCAACGGAACGGTGAAAATCAACGTAACGAGTGAGCATGATACTGGTTTGAACTGGGTCGTTCACCACGAGGATGATCTGAATCATTATTTCGCTTACCCCAAAACCTCAGGCAAAACGCTCTCTGGTGAGTTTGAAGCCACTCCGGGCACCTATTATTTGTCCGTGTACAACTTTAACGGTGAAACCATTCCATACAAAGTAACCGCGGAATGGCCAGAAGAAAATACAGAACCGACCGAAGCGGAGCCGAATAATTCATTTGATGAGGCTAATGCGCTACAGTTGGGTGAAGAGATCAGTGGTCAAACCGATCGTACAGATGACAAGGACACGTACATGATTCAGGTTGAAGAGAAAGGAGTCATTCAAGTTACGGTAAGTAGCGAGAAGGACGAAGGCTTAAACTGGGTGGTGTTCCATGAAGATGATCTCAAAACATATTTCGCCTACCCCAAAACCACAGGTAAGAAACTGACTGGAGAATTTGAGGCAAAACCAGGGAAATATTACTTGTTAGTCTACAACATTAACAACACGAAGATTCCGTACAAAGCTATCGTGAACGCTGAGTAACCTCCCCATTTATAGGAAGCAAAGCCCTTTCTACCCCTTTTTAAAAAAAGGATAGAAGGGCTTTTTTTTCGCTCGATAAGCGTCTGGTAAAAATCAGCGCGTAACGCTATGACGTTCCGCACGTCTTTTCTTTACGTAGCTGAAAGAATCAATGGAGCCAATTGTAAATGACTTGTGGCGTCTCTTCCTCAGGACCAGCCGGGAGGACGAATGGAACGGGATTGCTCCAAGGCTGGGCAGGGGACGGGGCATTGGAGATCATGAATTCTGTCCCCAATGAAACAAAGCTGTACAGCTCCTCGACAGCGGCATTGTACAAGCGAACACAGCCGAGTGAAACGGATGAGCCGATGCTCTCGGGATGGTTCGTCCCATGGAGGGCATATCCGTTCTCCTGAAAGACCATGCCCCTCGTACCATAAATATTGTCATGTCCGCGAGGCTGATTGATTTTTTGCTGAATGGTATAGTAGCCTTCGGGTGTAGAACCGTTTTTGCCTATCGCGACGGGATAGCTGCGTACGAGATGAGAACCGCTGATGAGCTTCAACGTATGTGTCGATGTAGTCAATTGAAGCTGTAACGGTTCGAAAGGCGCAACTGGCTCCGGATAGCCGGGAAGCGGCAGTACATTGCGCAAGCTGTCCCATGCGGACTCTGGCAAAAAGGCCTTGGGATGATACGGATAGCTTTTTAACAAAAGTCTCTTTGGCGGTACTGGAATTTGCGGCAAATAATTGCCTGGATAAGCGCCAGCCAGATCAGACAGCTGGGCAGGCAATGTACCCGTTTGCTGATAGTAGCGATACAAGGCGTTTCGCAAGATCAGTACATGCTGAAGGGTTAGCTGCTCATCCGTGAGTTCTGCCTTACTTTTAGCAAGCGTCTGTTCTCGTTCCAGTTGCACAGGTTTATCCCACCATTTTTCACTGAGAACAGTTCGACTCGTCGGATTATAACGCAAGATGCCTCGGACTTCGCGCGGCTGATAAAACAGCAAGGGACGGAACAACGGCGAACCAGGTACTTCTGGGACAACCATCACCGTAAAAGGCTGCGTCAGAGCTGGACGCCGGGACTCAACATACCGCCGGACCTGTTCAGATAGCTCACGGGCACTCAGTGTAGGAGGGACTGCAATGACCTCTACATGTGGCTGTGTTTGCCCAGGGGTCGGTACGGGCTGTTTGGCAGCCTGCTGGGTTGTCCCGGATGACCCATCTCTCAACGGTCCGGGCGAAAAAGCGAATTGAAAATAGAGAAACAAGAGTGAAGCCAAGAGTAAACGTGTTCGACTGCCCAAGGAGCTGCGCTGTCGCTCACGCAGCAGTCTGTGATAAGCGTCACGCGTCTCGTTGTAATACGGGCCTTGCTTGGATACCAGGCCACGCCTATACGCTTCGAGAGCTTGTTCCGAGTTTCCTTGTGCTTCTCGTTCTTTGCCAAGGTAAAACCACCCAATGGCTTCGTTTGGATACTGAGTCGTATACCACCGGTAAAAGGCGAGGTCGCTCTGATCCGGATATTTCATATGAAATGTACTTTTTTCCTGAAGAAAGGAAACCTTGTCCACGGATGCTTCTCCCCCAAATAAATGAGCGTTTAAAAAGGCGCCCTTATTAGGATGTATCGGCGGGAGTCGGGAAAATAATGAGAGTGGAGGTCAAAAATGGTTTACTTACGAACGATCAAGCTGCTGCGAGAGAAATTTCCCAACACGAAAGAATATCCATTTCACTTGCCTTCCTTGCGCAAGCTGGAAGAGATTGAGCTTGCGAGCAGTGTCACTTTTTTTGTAGGAGAGAATGGCTCGGGTAAATCGACCTTATTGGAATCAATCGCCTATCAATGCGGTTTTCACACGGCTGGAGGATCGCGTCACAACTTTTATGAGGTGCATCGCTCGGAGGCGATTTTGGGTGACTACATACGCCTTTCCTGGCTGCCTAAAATAACGAATGGCTTTTTCCTACGAGCGGAGAGCTTCTACCAGTTTGCCAGCCATATCGATGAGATGGGCCCGAAAAGCTATCAACATTACGGCGGACGCTCGCTGCATGAGCAGTCGCACGGAGAATCTTTTTTCTCGTTGTTTGCCAATCGCTTTAACGGCAGGGGAATCTACCTGCTGGATGAGCCCGAGGCTGCTCTTTCACCGAAGCGTCAAATCGCTTTTTTGTATATGATGCGTGATTTGGTGGAAGAAGGAGCACAATTTATCATTGCGTCCCACTCGCCGATTCTATTGGGCTATCCCGGAGCGACTATCCTTAATTTTGACGAATCGCCGGTACAAGAGGTGAATTATCGCGATACAGAGCACTATCAATTGACGCGCCGTTTCCTGGAGAAGCCCGATTTATTTTTAGATGAAAAATAATTTTCATTCTTCCTGTCACAAAACTCGCCTTGGCGGTTTCTATTAGATGAACGAAGCAGTAGAGGCATTCGTTAATGGCGCACGCGGGAAGGAGGAATCCAGTGGAGGTGCAAGCAAACCTGGTGATGAACCATGCTCGAGTAGAGGATCATACAGATTCCTTTCAAGAATTGTTTACGACTTATTATCCGTTTGTAGTCCGACAGATCATGCGAATTGTGAAAGATCAACAAACGGCAGAAGATATTGCACAGGATGTATTTCTTTCCTTTTACCATACCGATCGCACGGTGATCGAACATATCCCGGCATGGCTGTCCAAGTCCGCGCTCTACGCAGCGTACAATTATCTTCGTTCAGAAAAACGTAGGTACGCAAGACAAGAGCGAAGTGCATCCGAGCAAGAACACGTCAGCCCTTCTTCAGAAGAGATGTGGCTTGCAAAAGAGTCCCAGAGTATCGTTCGCGATGTGCTAGAGGAGCTAGACGAGCGGGAACGAACCTTGCTGGTCATGAAATATTCCGGATTTCCTTATGCGGAGTTGGCGAAAGCGACTGGCACGCAGATCAGCTCAGTGGGAACACTCCTCGCGAGAGCGAAAAGTAAATTTCGTACCATATATGGCCGGATGAGGGGGGAAGAGGAATGAAATGTGCCGATACAGGCTTTATCCAGACGTTCTTGGATGGGGAATGCAGCTCAAAAGAAAGTAAGCAATTCCTGCTTCATCTGGAGTACTGTGAAACCTGCCGCACACAGCTGAACGAACTGTCCGCGTTGGATAGCTGGACTCGTGAGAAGATGGAGCATGCTTTTTCCGAGACAAACGGTGGGAAGGTCAATACGGAAGCAGCGTGGCAGCGATTCTCGCAATCCATCGAGAAAACGACTGACACCTATGCACAAGAGCGACAAACGATAACCAATCGAGCAACAATGAGAAGGAGCTGGAATCAGATGAACAAGCAAACAAAAAGATGGGTAACAGGTGCTTCGGCAGCAGCAGTACTGGCTGTGTCCCTGTCTTTCCCCCAAGTACAAGCAGCAGCGAACGATTTTCTGTCCATTTTCCGCATGGATAAAGTAGAGTTTGTCAAAGTGACGCAAGAGGATCTGCGAGAGGTCGAACAATGGATCGCTAGCGGCAATTGGGGCGAGACGGAACTGCCTGGGATCGGAAAAATCTGGATGGATAAAAACGATCAAGAGAAACTTGAGCAAAGAAGCTACTATTACAACAACAAGGAATCCGCTGAAAAGGCTGGCGTGAAGCTGCCACAGCTGCCGCAGGACGTCACGGTGGATAGTGTAAAGATTCAATCTCCTTTTACCATGCACATGGAGATCGATGCCGATCGTGCAAACAAGCTACTGGCCCAATTGCAGGTAGAGGCGCGCTTTGATGAAAAACTGAGTGGCAAACGCTTCTCCTTGAAGATTCCACAGATGCAGCAGGTCAGGATGCTTGTCGGAAATGATAATATTAGCTACTTTGTCGTAGGTGCTCCTGAGCTAAGCGCACCAGAGGGAGTCGATCTGGCACAGCTTCGCGAGACAATCTTGGCCCTGCCGTTCATTCCTGATCAAGTGAAAAAGCAGATGATTAGCATCGAAGACTGGCAGCATACCCTCCCTGTGCCATACATGGCAGACGGCGAGAGTAAGATGAAGGAAGTAAAAGTGAACGGTCAAAACGGAATGCTGATCACAGGTAAATACAATGTGCATCTGATGTGGCAGCAAGATGGACACATTCACATGCTGGAAGGCAGCGAAAAGAACGCGGATGGGCTGTTGGATTTTGCCAATCAGCTGAAATAAGGAAATAAATAGTCGGGTATTGGCAGAGTTTTCCTGAAAAGGGGGCTCTGCTTTGTCCCGTTTGTCATGGAGAAAGTGAGGTAAGCGATGTCAGATTATGTGATTGAGACCTGGGACTTGACCAAGCAATATAACGGCAAGGCCGGCTGCAAAAATATTACGCTACAAGTACCACGTGGCTCCGTATTTGGTTTCCTCGGGCAGAATGGAGCGGGTAAAAGTACCTTTGTCAGGACGATGCTCGGGTTATTGCACCCAACGAATGGCAAAGCGGTTATGCTTGGGGAGCCGATTGGTAGTGTAGAATCGCGAAAAAAGGTAGGGTACTTACCAGAGCTATTCCGCTATCCGGATTGGTTGACAGGTCAACAGCTTTTAGAGCATCATGCCGAGTTGTGTGGATTAACACATCGCGAGAGTAAAACAGTCATAAAAAATGTCGTTGAGCTGGTCGGAATGGCTGGACGTGAGCGTGAACGCATCCGTGGCTATTCAAAAGGCATGCAGCAGCGTATCGGGATTGCCTGCGCCCTCTTATCCGATCCAGAGCTGATCTTCCTCGATGAGCCGACCTCCGCACTTGACCCAATCGGGCGAAAAGAAGTGCGTGAGCTGATCGCGCGGCTTCGTGACCAAGGAAAGACGGTCTTTCTCAACAGTCATCTCCTGAGTGAAATGGAGAGTGTGTGCAACTACGTCGGGATCATTCACCGCAGTGAGCTGGTCGTACATGGCGACTGGCGCAAGCTGAGCAGCGTCCAGCCACAAATTGAATTGACTGTGGAAAAGGATAGCGCTGGCTTGCCTAACGAGCTTCCTTCTTTCGTCACAGAGAGTCGTCTCGTTAGACAAGAGGAAGACCGTGATACATGGTTATTGACGCTGGATCAGGACAATCGGGTACCCGCTCTGTTGCAACAATTGATCGCATCCGGGGCTGGGGTACATGAAGTCGTCCGCAAGCAGCAATCACTGGAAGATGTATTCCTGTATTGGGTGCAGAGAAAGGAGGGAGAACGACATGTGGCCGATCATCAAAATCACGTATAGAGAAATGATCTCCAAGCGTATTTTCACGATTACGCTGATCATGTCGCTGGCCTTCTTGCTGCTGTTTGGACTTGCCACAGGCTATGCCGTCAAGGAAATGAAGGAATCATTCGGGGGCGCAGGTCCAGAAGCTTTGCTGCAAAAAAACTTCTTTTCCACGCAGCTCTTGGGAATGGGCTTGTACTTTGGCTCCGTCATTACGGCACTCCTGGCGATTTTGAGCAGTGTCGGGAGTATTGCATCTGAAATTGAGAGCCACCAAATCGACACGTGGCTGGCCCGCGCCCTTCCTCGCTACAAATATGTATTGGGGAAATTTTTCGGGTTGGCAAGTATGTTGGGGCTTTACGCACTCCTGATGTTTGCCGGACTTTTGGCGATCAACCAATGGGTGGGTGGCGGTGCGTTGGCTGTTCAGGTAAGTGGAGCCCAAATCCTGAAAGCAGCAGCTTTCTTCGTAAGTATGCCGATCATTCTTGTCTGTGTAGCCATGCTCTTGAGCAGTATAACTACAACAGTAACAGGCGGTATTATCCTGATCATTCTGTATGGGATCAGCTTCATCGGTGGCTTTATCGAGCAGCTTGGTGTTGCCTTTAGCAACAGCTCACTCACGAACATCGGGATTATTTCCAGTCTGGTTTTTCCAACCGATTCGTTATTCAGGCAAACGACGCTCTCACTATTTGACACGGCAGACGATCCGTTGTCCTTTGCTTCGCAAGGAATTTTCGGGACGACTTCTCCACCGAGTACTGCCATGCTCATCTACACCATTCTCTATGGCATCGTGGCGTTGGGGTTGTCCATCCGGGTGTTTCAAAAGCGGGATGTATAAAATACAAGAAAGAACGGCTGATTCGTGCCGTTCTTTTTCTTTTCCATATTTTTCAATCTGATCCTATGCCAATTGTTTCGCGATCTCCCAGGCATGTCCTGCCGGATCGATGAAGGAAGCCGTTCGCACTCCCCATGGCCGGTCGATCGGACCGTTAAGTAGAGCAACTCCCCGGTTTTTCAATTCTTCGCAGACTTCATCTACGTCATCGACCCACATGGTGAGCAGGAAGCGGGATCCTGATTCACGTGTTGCGACTGTTCCCGGTTTCATTAAATCGTGTGACTCGGAAATATCCAAGAGGTTCACGCTCATATTCCCGAAACGAAACACCGAAGAGACCTCGTCTTCATATACGGCTTGAAAGCCGAATACTTCCTGATAGAACGCCTTCACCTGCTGAAAATCCTCCACAAACAGCGTGATGACATCCACATTCCTAGATCCTAAACTCTTCATACGTACCCCCTGCTTTCCGTTTGTAAATGGGTGTTGATTCCATCATAGCAAATATGAAAAATGGGTATTTCTTATGAATTGCTTTCTTATCACGAAACGGTCCGTTAGGCTTACTGACGAAGGTGTTGCATGCTCCGATCACCGTATGCGCATTTCGTGATTTTTATGAAGTTAATAGAGGAAATGCGGTTAAAACAGTTTATGCGCATATTCTATTCGGATTTTTACGAACATTGCTATAATGACAGCACGATATGAAAGCGCATTCTTGCAAGGGGGAACTCGCGTATGCTGGCATTACTTGGATTTCTCATGGTAGCCGTTTTTATGTACTTGATTATGTCGAAACGGCTTTCGGCATTGGTTGCTTTGATTGTTGTTCCTGTTGTATTTGCGTTGATTAGCGGATTTGGTACAGAAATTGGCGACATGATGCTTGCAGGCATCAAGAAAATTGCGCCTACGGGAATCATGCTGTTGTTTGCCATTCTGTACTTTGGAGTCATGATGGATGCAGGTCTGTTTGATCCATTAATTAAAAAAATCGTAAAAATGGTGAAGGGTGATCCACTGAAGGTGATTGTAGGTACAGCGATTCTCGCTACCTTGGTCGCACTGGATGGAGATGGAACCACGACTTATATGATTACCGTTACCGCGATGCTGCCTTTGTATCGCAAGCTGGGAATCAGACCGATGATTTTGGCAGCCATGGCGATGCTCTCACTCGGTGTCATGAACATGACGCCTTGGGGTGGACCGACAGCGCGTGTCATGAGTGTACTCCATATGGATGTTTCCGAGATTTTTGTCCCAGTGATTCCTATGATGATTGGCGGAATTGCGTGGGTGATGATCGTAGCCTGTATTCTGGGCAAACAAGAGCGTAAGCGTCTGGGGATTATTGAGATACCAGATGAAGATTTGAAATCGCTTGCAGGACAAGAAGTGGCAGCGACGGATGAGACCGCTGCACTGAAACGTCCGCGCTTGATCTGGTTCAATCTGTTGTTGACCGCAGCACTGATGGTCGGCCTGATTACGAGCTTTTTGCCACTGCCGACGCTGTTCATGCTCGCTTTTGCGATTGCCCTGTTTGTGAACTATCCGAAAATGCAAGATCAGAAAGAGCGAATTGCCGCCCACGCAGCTAACGCACTGGCTACCGTGTCCATGGTTTTCGCTGCGGGTATCTTTACAGGCATCCTGACTGAAACGAAAATGATCGATGCGATGGCGAGCACACTCGTTTCCTGGATTCCGGATTCACTTGGTTCCCATATGCCTTTACTCGTAGCGCTGACAAGCATGCCATTCACGTATTTCATGTCGAACGATGCGTATTACTTCGGGATCGTTCCCATCCTGGCGAATGCAGCAGCGGCTTACGGAATCGATCCGGCGGAAATTGGTCGCGCTTCCATCCTGGGTCAACCGCTGCATGTACTCAGCCCGTTGTTTGCAGCACAGTACCTGTTGATCGGAATGGTTGGGGTCGATTATGCAGAAACCCAAAAGTTCATCCTGAAATGGGCGTTTGGAACATCGATCGTGATGATTGCGCTTGCTCTTCTTACCGGAGTCATCTCATTTTAGTCAAAGATAAGAAGGAAGAAAGGAAAAAGAGGCCTGCTCATGGCCTCTTTTTCGTCATCGAGCGAAATGAGATACAATGAGAAGAAGAGGAGGGAACGATGTGCGTTTTCACAGCAAGCTGATGTTGATTATTTGTTCGCTCCTTTTTGGTGTGACGGTCATACTCGGTACAATGTTTGAGCAGATGCTGGCGGGCGTATTGGAGCATGAGATCGGGACGCGCGCACTGCATACCGCCAAGACCGTCGCGCAGATGTCCGAGATCAAACAGGCGTTTGACACAGAAGATCCCGCCAAGATTATCAATCCAATCGTGGAAAAAATACGTGTGGACACAAATGCGGCTTTTATCACAGTAGGAAATTTGCAAAGCATTCGCTATTCCCATCCTGATCCAGAGCAGATTGGCAAAAAGATGGTGGGAGGCGACAATGAGGCAGTATTTAAAGGGCAATCTATTATCTCTGAGACAGTCGGTTCGCTTGGCCCTGGACTCAGAGGAAAGACACCGATCTATGATGAGGAAGGAAAGGTGATGGGGGTCGTTTCGGTCGGCTTCTTGTTTGAGGATATAAATGAGACGATCGAATCGTATCGTAATCGAATCTTCGTCATCGGCATCGTCACCTTGCTCTTGGGTGTGGTGGCTACGCTCATTCTTTCACAAAATGTAAAAAAAGCCATATTTGGTTTGGAGCCTGAACAAATCGGGCGATTGTATCAGGAAAATCAAGCCGTGCTGGAATCGATTCGCGAAGGCATTGTGGCGGTCAATAAGGATGGAGCGATCACACTCGCGAATCAGACCGCTCTCCATATGCTGGGGCAAGCGAAGGATAATGACAGGATCATGGACAAACAGGACGAGCTGGTTCGGTCGTTGGGCCTTCATGAGGTGATTGAGACAGGAAAAGCCGAATTTGACCGCGAAACGAAAGTGGACGAGCACATATTAGTGGTGAACCGGGTCCCGATTATGGATAAGGAGCGCCATGTTTTGGGCGCGGTAGCGAGCTTTCGCAATCGGTCCGAGCTGTTCGAGGTCACACAGGAGCTGTCACGAGTGAAGGAGTATGCGGAAGTCCTTCGTTCCCAGACGCACGAGTATTCCAACAAACTGCACCTCATATCAGGACTCATTCAGCTCGAATCGTATCAGGAAGCCATTGAAACGATCTCTTCTGAGTTGAATGTACATGTCCACAATACGACGTTTATTATCCAAGAAGTCCCCGACCCACTGATAGGTGGCTTATTGCTCGGGAAACTGAATCAAGCCAACGAACGCAAAGTGGAATTGAAAATTGATCCAGAAAGCAACTTCCGTGACATTCCTGCCTCGATTGATCGCTCACAGCTGATTGTCATTCTTGGCAATTTGATAGATAATGCGATGGACGCTGTAAAAGCTCCGGGTGCATTTGCACCAGAAATCACGATCTTTTTGCTCAATATGGAAGAGGTCCTGCTCATCGAGGTAGAGGATAGAGGGCCAGGCATCTCCGAAGAAAATGCTGAACGAATCTTTGAGTTGGGCTTCTCTACCAAACAACAGCCGAATCATGGCTACGGACTGCACTTAGTCAAACAAGCTGTTATTCATGTACACGGCAATATTACGCATACAGGTAATCCGGTAGGTGGAACAATTTTTACTGTGACGATACCAAAGGATGCACACACGGCAGAACGGAAGGAGGCCGTACTAGATGATACGGGTACTCATTATTGAGGACGACCTGAGAATCGCAGAGGTAAACCGACGCTTCGTGGAAAAAGTGGAGGGGTACGAGGTGATTGGCATTGCCACGAATGGACAAGAGGCCAAAGACCAAATGGAAATTTTACAGCCCGATCTCGTGTTGCTCGATATTTATTTTCCGGATATGGACGGCCTCGATTTTTTGTCGATCATAAAGGAGCAGTTCCCTACAACGGATGTCATCATGCTGACAGCTGCCAAAGAAGTGGATGCGGTTGTAGAGGCGATTCGCTACGGTGTATTCGATTTTATTACCAAGCCGCTTATTTTTGCACGCCTGCAACAAACGTTACGGAATTACCAGGAGTTCAGGCAAAAGGTCAGTGATTGGAAAAAAGACACCGATCAGATCAGTCAAACCCAAATAGACGAACTTATTGCCCGGACAGGCCAAAAGAAGACACCCGAGACAAAAGCAGTCAAAGGAATTGATCAAATTACGCTGGACAAGATCTCTGGCTTTCTCATGCAGACACAGGAGGCCACAACGGATTTAGTCAGCAAAGAAACAGGCATCAGCCGTTCAACAGCAAGGCGATACCTCGAATATTTGGTAGCCAAAGGAGACGCCATCGCAGACCTTTCGTACGGTGTTGTCGGACGTCCAGAACGCGTGTACAAAAGCGTCGGGCGGCAAAAAGAATAAAAAAACCCTCCGTGCAATCAAGTAAGTTCCAAAGCTTACTTGATTGCACGGAGGGTCTTTTTTTGTACAATGATTTTTGACAAGTATTTAGAAGGTTCCGATGAACTAACAAAGCTGGTGAGAAGAAAAAGCGGAGGGCTCGCAGACCTTGACAACGCCTACCCAGTCGGAACTTCAAAAAGGGGACCACGCTTGTCGAACACTTCTTCCCTGAGAAACTTCCGCCCGTAGGGTGGCTTTGGCTCGACGGGCCCCTTTTTGAAGTGGAGACGGACAGTAAAATCCCCCTTGCGAGCGTGTCAGAGTCGAAGAGAACTGTGCTTTTTCTTCTCCTCCCCTATGTTGACTCAAACCCGGTTCTACTTAATCACACAGCTCGCTTCCACCCGATAAATACGCTGCCCACGAGAAGAAAAGCGCTCCTCGTACTCTGTCATCACATTATCCGCCGCCAGCTTGGACTGGTGCAGATCAAAGGTGATATTGCGCATCTGGAAACGCTCCGCAGCGAATTGGTTGAGTGAAAACTCAAAAAGGTTCTCATTGTCTGTCTTCATATGAAGCTCACCGTCTGCCACAAGCACCTGACGATACGTGTTCAAGAAGCTTTTGTAAGTAAGACGGCGTTTCGCATGACGGGTTTTTGGCCACGGATCACTAAAGTTCAGATAGATGCGAGAAATTTCATGATCGGCAAACAACTCGGTCAACTTGGAAGCGTCGTACTGAACAAAAGCCAGATTCGGAATAGCCTTGTACTCCGTACGCTGGACAGCGCGCAGAACGACCTCTGCCTTCAGTTCAACCGCAATAAAATTGATGTCAGGGTGACGCTCGGCCAATGTATTAATGAAACGTCCTTTTCCACAGCCGATCTCCACGTGAATCGGATTGTTATTCCCGAAGCGTTCCTTCCAATTTCCTTTATAGGAAAGGGGATTGTCTACGAACGTCGGATATTCTCTCAGGGCCGCTTCGGCACCTGGAATGTTACGCAGTCGCATATGTGCCTCCTTCAAAACGAACTCCACTCTACTTTACGATGACTCCCTGCTAGTTGCAAGTAGAGAGAGAAGAAAGAGAAGCGAGATTCCGGAGGCAGATTACGTGAGAAAGGTGCGAAAAGGGGTTTTTTGTAAAAGGTACTGGGACGAAAGTCGCATACAGCACGGATTTTAACATAGGATGGCTGGATAAATTTTGCCAATTTGAGAGGGACATTCTGGTAGGAAAATAGACTGAAAATTTGAGGAATGCCTGTTAAATCAAGCGCGAAGGCGTCAAGCGGTAATCGTGTCCAGTTGAAAAAATCATTTTTGGCAAGTTTTTGGTAATTTCATAGTGTGTGGGCTTTGGTAAAGTAGAGAACAAGTGAGAGGTCAGCCAAACTTTGCATAAAATGGTCCCCTGTTGAGCAGGGATCTTTTTCAAAAGAAAAGGGAGGATGAACAGCATGAAATTACATAAAGCCCTCATAGGAATCGTAATGGGAGTTGCATTGGGAGTCACAGCGATTGTCGCTCCGCTGCCAGGAGAGAAAAATGTAGCTGAGGCGGCATGGACGCAATCCAAGGCGGACAAAGTCATTGCCACGGGAAGAAAGTATATGGGTACTCCTTATAAATTCGGTGCGAGCAGCAATACCACAGCCGTTTTTGATTGCTCTTCCTTTACAAAACGCGTATTTAAAGTCGCAGTCGGCAAGAGCTTGCCACGCACTTCTCGCGATCAAGCCAAGGTAGGAACGAGTGTGTCCAAGTCAAACCTGAAAAAAGGAGACCTGGTGTTCTTCAAGGCGAGTAAAACGACGACGTCCAAACGGATCACACACGTGGCGATCTATGCAGGTAACAACAAACTCCTTCATACATATGGAAAACCAGGAGTGACGTATTCAACCTTTAAGGGCACGTCCTGGGAGAAACGCTTCGTTTCGGCACGGCGAGTCTTGTAATCTACCCGTCTGGCTCTCTACTTACTAATACGTCTCGCACGCGGTAAAGTTGCGATGAGCGAATAGGCAAGTTTTGTAAATAGGATAGGGAAAAGGGATGATCTATTGCAGATCATCCCTTTTTGCTGTCGCGCGAAACTCAATCGGATCTCTTTGCAGGCCGAGCATACTTTTGCCGCCAATAAAAGAAACAGGAAGCAAGAAAGAGGGGGATGGAGGCAAGCAGCATCACTTCCTTGGCCGTAAGTCCGCATGCGATCAATAGACTCGTTATCGCCTGTGAAATCGGCTGCAAGCCTAAAGAGGAGAGCGAAACCAAACTCATGACTTTCCCCAACGAGGCTTGTGGCACCTTTTCCTGAACAAAAGAGAGAATCGGAACATTAATGAGAGAAAACGTGACGCCGAGCGTAAATAGAATAAGCAAGCTGAGCCAGAACTGTTGGGTGAGACTAAAAGCAAAAAAGACAAGTGCTTGCATGATCATGAAAAGAAAGGCGATCTGCAACCTGTTTTGGCCTAGTGTCGTGAGTGTGAGCACGATTGCCCCAGCAAGCATGCCAAAAGCGAGTGCCCCTTCCAAAAAGCTGTACTGCAGCGTAGAACCAGCTAGCACCTGATCTACAAAAATCGGCAAGCCGATATATAAGGGGCCCATCAAAAATACGTTCAAGCAGATGATGGAGGTCAATAGCAAGGGAAGGAAATCTGATTGTTTGACATAGCAGAAGCTTTCCTCTATAGATTCCTTGAGTCGTTGCTGTGGTTTGGAAAGAACTGCTGGTTCCTGTTTCGGCATGCACCATGCAGATACACTTGCAACCAGCAGAAGCAAGCCAACAAAGCCGTATAAAAGGGGGTAACTTCCCCACTCAATCACAAAACCGGCAAGAACAGGACCGAGCAGTTGTGAGGTTTGGTTTGTCGTTTGTAGCACAGAATTCGCTCGCAAAAGGGAGGAAGAGGGTACGATTGACGGAATGAACGAATTTTGAGCTGGCCAATAAAAGGCATCAATGGTACCGAAGAAGAGAGCGAACCAAATAAATAGCGCCAGCGAGGAATACCCCCACCAGATGATTCCTCCAAGCAACAGCATCAAAAATGCTTTCAACATGCTTGTGATTGACAGGATTCTCTTTTTGCTCATCCGATCAGCGAGCGTTCCGCCTATCAGCATGAAGACGATCCTGGGAATGGTTGCCGCCATAAATACGATGCCTAATGAGGCTTCCTGAGATAAAACCTGGATGATATACCAGGTTTGCGAGAAAAGAAAGAGTGAGATACTGAGTCCGGAACAAAGGGCGGACATCCAAAGAAGGGTAAAAGGTTTCGTAAACAAGCGGGATGTATCCGCTGAGGGAAGGCTAGATTGCTTGGGGACAGCTTCCATGGAAATTCACTCTCCTTATTATTAACCGGTTAAAAAATATTAACCGTATGTCTGAAAGAAAAACCTACTCGAATAGGCTTTTCATACACATGTGGACTTATCGGATTACATGTTCCTTTGTTACTCCTGTCCATCCTTTTTAAATAACGGTTCATCAATTTGAAATCCCGTAATCATCAGGTAGTAATCCTGCTTCGAAGAGGGGTCATCCAGGGAGCGTTGCTGCAATTCGTGGAGTAGGCTCCGGTATTTTTGTAAAAAGGACACAAACGCTTGCTCACTGACTCTGACTTCAGACTGTAGGGAGATGCGCGGCCATTTCTCGACTTCCGTTGATGTCAGTGCAAAGGCTTCTTCAGGAGCACTGAGCGCTCTTGTTTTCGCCCGTTGCAACACTTCGACATAGGATTGTCTGGTAGCCTCCTTCGACTCCGTATACGTGAGCAGATGATCAGCGGGTATGAAGCCTCTTGCCACCGCCTGATAGTATTTGAGAATGTTGCCGCCCTTCTCTTCCTTTTTAACCAGCTGGATGATGCCATGCTTCTCCAACTCACGCAGGTGGTACAGAATCTTCGCACGAGACAGTCCAAAAAGCTGGGAAAGCTGTTGCCCCGTGTGCGGCTTTTCCACCAGATGCATCAGCATTTTCGTGCGTAACGGGTCACTGATCACTTTTAGCTGATCGTAGTTTTCGATGATAAAAATCGACTTTTGCTCCAATATGCATCACAATCCTTTTAACCAGTTAAAATTTATTAACTTGATTGTATGAGGGGATATATGGAAAAGTCAATACAAAAACCCTTCCTGAGTGACGGTGATTCACAAAGGAAGGGTTTTGGCTTTACTTGCAACACTAGATTTTCAAAATACCACCCATGCTCGCATTCGTTACCAGCTTGGAGTAACGAGCCAGATAGCCTGTTTTTACCTTCGGCTCGAATTCTTTCCAGCCTTCCTTGCGGCGAGCCAGCTCGGCTTCATCCACGAGCAGTTGCATCGTGCGCTCCTCGAGGTCAATCGAGATGATATCTCCGTCCTGTACGAACGCAATTGGACCGCCTTCTGCGGCTTCTGGAGACACGTGACCGATACTGATTCCGCGAGAAGCACCGGAGAAGCGTCCGTCTGTAACGAGGGCGACTTCTTTACCGAGACCCATACCCACGATTTGCGAGGTAGGAGCCAACATTTCTGGCATACCTGGTCCGCCTTTAGGACCCTCATAGCGGATGACGACAACATGACCAGATTTGATTTTGCCAGCAGCGATTCCTGCCAGAGCTTCCTCTTGGGAGTCGAAGCAGATGGCTGGACCTTCGTGCTTTTTAATAGAAGGATCGACACCGCCTGTTTTGATGATCGAGCCTTGTTCCGCCAGGTTACCGAACAGAACTGCGAGACCGCCAGAAGCGCTGTACGGGTTATCAAGGCGACGAATGACTTGATCGTTTTTGATTTCAGCGTCAGCGATGTTTTCGCCAAGGGTTTTGCCCGTGACTGTGATACGGTCTGGATGGATCGCGCCTGCTTTTTTCGCGATTTCTTTCAGAACCGCAGATACGCCGCCTGCCTCGTGGCAATCCTCGATATGATAGTCGGAGGAAGGAGCCAGCTTGCAAATATGTGGAATGCGCTTTGCTACTTCGTTGATGCGCTCGATTGGGTATTCGATACCTGCTTCTTGTGCGATAGCCAGTGTATGAAGAACGGTATTGGTTGACCCGCCCATCGCCATGTCGAGAGCGAATGCATCGTCGATTGCCTCGAGTGTCACGATGTCGCGTGGCTTGATGTCGCGTTCAATCAGATTTTTCAGTTTTTCAGCAGATGCTTGTACCAGCTCGCGACGTTCAGGAGAGACAGCGAGTACGGTACCGTTGCCTGGCAGAGCCAATCCGATGGCTTCGAGCAGACAGTTCATCGAGTTCGCTGTAAACATACCGGAACAAGAACCGCAAGTCGGGCATCCATATTGCTCCAGCTCTTCGAGTTGCTGGTCGTTGATCAAGCCTGCTTGGTGAGCGCCGACACCCTCGAATACGGAGGAAAGCGAGATGGAGCGGCCATCACTCGTTTTTCCGGCTTTCATAGGACCGCCGGTTACAAATACGGTTGGAATGTTGACACGAAGCGCACCCATGATCATCCCAGGCGTGATCTTGTCACAGTTTGGAATACAGATCATGCCATCAAACCAGTGAGCAGCGACAACGGTTTCCAAGCTGTCTGCGATGATCTCGCGGCTCGGGAGGGAGTAGCGCATCCCGATATGTCCCATAGCGATTCCGTCGTCAACACCAATCGTATTGAATTCGAATGGAACCATGCCAGCAGCGCGAACGGCTTCCTTGACCAGTTTTCCAAACTCCTGCAAGTGCACGTGACCTGGAATAATGTCGATGTACGAGTTGCAAATAGCGATAAACGGTTTATCGAAATCCTCATCCTTTACACCTGCTGCACGAAGCAAGCTGCGGTGTGGTGCGCGGTCGAATCCTTTTTTGATCATATCACTTCGTTGTCTGGCCAATTTGAAAAACTCCCTTCCAATACGGATCATGCCTGTCTTATGTTTTGAACTATCTTATCAATTTTTAATTACAGAAACAACCTTAAAAGTCTGAACATTCGCTCAGCCCCGGGTGGTTCGGAGAGCTGCTCTCGATTGGGATACGTTTAGGAATCATAGCGAAATCAGCTTGTTTGGGATAAAATAGAAGAATCGACTCTATTTCGTTTGGAGTGAACAAAATGTTAGATGAGTTAAAAAACATCTGGTCGGACGGGAATGAAGAGGAGCGCCGCATTCTCGAGCTGGCTGTTGCTGCCATTCATCAAAAGCGGGAACGGAATAGCGCGTTTATCTCTGGGTTTCTCGGATTAAAGGGAGAGTTCATAGACGAAGAAAGACAGTCATATCGCTTTGAATTGCCTCTGACCCCTTTTATGCACAATTCAGGGGGAGTTGTTCATGGAGGAATTCTTGCGATCTTGATCGATTCAGCGATGGGCTCCTTGATCAATCGGTCCTTGCCACCCGATCAGTATGCAGTGACGACAGAGCTAAAGCTCAACTATTTGCTTCCGGGAAAAGGGGAGCGGCTGCGCGCTGAAGCGAGCTTTTTGCATCGCGGACACACATTGGTCGTCATGGAGGGCAGTGTTTACGATGATCGGGATAGGCGGGTCGCCCACGGTACAGGAACGTTCATTGTTCTCACCAGAAATGGACGGAAATAAAAAGAACCTCGCTTCCCATCAAAAAGGTGGGAGCGAGGGGTGACGGCGTTATTTAATGACAACGAGACCGCTGTATTCCGAGATATAGGTGAGCATTTTGGTGGAAAGCGGCACGATAAACTCCATGTCTTCTTTTTCTGCGATACCGGATCGTGAAACTATCCGCGCCCACTTGGCGGTCAGCTTGTAGTAATCGGAACCAAACGAGGCGTGTACCGTCTCACTCCGATGCCGAAACGTGACTGGGCTTGTGTCCAGCTTCATCGGGACCATGCTGATGATATCCTGCAAAAACAAATGGTAGGTCGTGTGTGGCTTGAAAAAAACGAGCTCCTTTGTGGTGACAGAGAAGCCGTAGCTATTGTTCATTTGGGTGAATTTGAGTTCACCTTCCATATTTTTCAGCCGAATGAAGTCGGTGTTCATGTTTATCCCCCTCCTTCGGGTATCTCTCTATGATAGTAATCTTTCCTATACAAGTGCAAGTGGAAGGTTGTTCAAAAAAATTGTTCCCAATGTAATAAAGGAGCGAAATGTCATGATCGAAATTGCAAAAGAAGCAGCAAGTGTCGCAGGTGCGTTTTTGAAGGAACGTTTTCTCGAACAACTCGTGCCCGATGAGGAATTGCATAACGACGTGAAGCTGCCAGAGGATAAAGGCAGTGAACAGCGCATCATCGAGGTACTGCATCGCCACTTCCCGACACATACTATTTTTTCTGAAGAGGTCGGAATGGTTTCCCGTGAGGAAGAGTATCTGTGGATTATCGATCCTTTAGATGGAACGAATAACTATTTTATCGGCTATCCGTATTTCTCGATTTCGATTGCGTTGCAGCACAAGGGCGAGCTGGTGCTGGGCGTCGTCTATAATCCGGTAGCAGGTCAAATGTTTTGGGCGGAAAAAGGAAAAGGAGCCTATTTGAACGGAAAACGATTGAACGTTAATAACCGCCAAGACCTCACACGTGCAGTGGGGACATACATCCGTGGGCGCAACACGGTAACGAAGGAAGAAGAGATGGCTTTTACGGAACCGTTTGTATTCCAGACCAAGCGTCTCATGCGAAATATTGCGCCTGCACTGGACTGGTGCTTGCTGGCAAACGGATGGCTCGATTATATCGTGATGCAACGCTCCAATATTATGGATGTGGCCGCCGGAATTGTGATCGCCCAGGAGGCGGGTGCAACGATTACGGACTGGTCTGGAAAGCCGTATATGCATGAACCATTCCAACAGGATTACACTCCTTCATTCGTGGCGAGCAACGGACATTTGCATGAAACCATTCGCGGTATGATTCGACAGTAACGGGAACAAAAGAAGCAGGACTTATGTCGTGCAACCAAATGTTTCGGCTCACGTATAAAAAAGTTGCGAATGCTGGCATAGGTAAAAGAGGTGAGAAAAATGGCACGATTGGAATATCGGCTACTGGATGAGGCGAGGGGATACCCAGTTCAGTTTTACTATGACAACGTGGACAAAGATGAGGTCTCCTTGCGTTTTACTTGCGATTATTTGGTGAAAGGGCATGTCGTCTATGAAAAGACGTCCTGTGCAATTGAAAACGATACGTATGTCATTTACGTCAAGCGCTCAACAGAAGAGCAAGCTGTCGATTATGCGGAGGCTGTGTCTGCACGCTGGGGCAGCATCCAGATCGAAATGCGTGAATATCAAGAAAATGCAAGCGTTTATCCGCTCGTACACACGTTTTATTTCAAGGACGATGACGATGCTCTCTTGCATTTGCAAAGTGACTACTTGTATGTGAATGGACGCGAATGGGAGAAGACATCGGCCGAGGTGGATGAAGATCGGCAGGTTTATGTTTACTACGCGAAGCCAGTGTAGGAGGAAGAAAATGGCACAAACGAAATCGAAGAAAGTAGTCGGTCTGTTCGTCGCAGCTGCACTTGCGGTCAGCGGTTGTTCTTCCGGGGACGACTATGATGATGATTGCTACGATAACGACAATGACGGCTATTGTGACGATAACAGCAGTGGGGGTTCAAGCTCTACTTACAGGTCTTACAAGAGCAAATCCGGAGTATCGAGTGGGATAAGCACGAGCAGCTCCAAGGGCGGTATCGGCAGCTCGGGCTATTCCAGCTCCGGGTGAGGTGAGGGAAATGGAAGCCCATAACCAACGAGAACGTGAGGCGCTGTACGGCCCGATGCGGGAAGAGGGCGTATTTACCTGGGATTGGATGTATGGCGAGGAGTATGCGCTATATGATATCCACCTGATCTCTCCCGCTTTTCGAGAAGAAATCGCGATGGCAACCGAGCGGCTTGGGCAAATCTTTACCAAGGTCGTTCCCGTATTGCAGCGTGCAGAGGACTCCCTGTTGTTAGAACTAGGAGTGCCAATGCAGGCATTACAGGCAGTCAGGATCGTCGTTTCCCAAACGGTGCCGACTGTGATTGGACGCTTTGATTTTGCCCAGACGACAGAAGGATTGAAGATGCTCGAGTGTAACAGCGATACCCCTACCGGAATCGTCGAGGCTTTTTATGTGAACGGCCGTGCTTGTCGCCATTTCCTGCGCGAGGACCCGAATGAAGGGATGGAGCGGCAGTTGCGTTCGGCATTCAGTAAGGTGTTCGACGCCTATCGGGCGCAAGGCTATGATACAGATTCTATCTGGTTTAGCTCGCTCGACTGGCATGAGGAAGACAAGGGAACGACGTTGTACTTACTGGACCAATCGGGTCTGCCTGCCCGGTTTGCCGCTTTGGAGCATTTGCGTGTTTGGCAAGATCGTCTCTATGTAAAGGAGAATGAGGAGCTATTACCAGTCGATGTGCTGTACCGCCTGCATGCTTTGGAAAAACTGGCGGTAGAACAGGATGAAGATGGTTATCCGACAGGTGAGCATGTGCTCTCGCTGATTGCCCGCAAAAAGCTGGCCATTATTAATCCTCCTTCTGCGTTTCTCATTCAGACGAAGGCTTTGCAGGCGCTCATCTGGAACTTACATGAGGCGAGTGAGTTTTTCACCGAAGAAGAGCACGCGATCATCGAAGCTTACATGCTGCCGACTTATTTTGAAAATCGGTTTGCAGGCAGGGAGGACTACGTCACGAAGCCGATTTTTGGGCGGGAAGGTGGTGGTGTCATGCTGTTTGCATCAGATGGTACGCTGCAAGAGAAGGATCAGGAAGAGTTTTACTGGGAGCAGCCGATGATTTATCAGAGACGGGTAGAGCTTCCAGAGATAACGGTTCAGACGATGAAGGGAGCATATGCTGGACGGCTGCTCTGGGGGTCCTTTTGGATCGGTACAGAGGCATCGGCCATTGTAGCTCGTGTCGGGGGACCGATAACAAACAACCTATCCTATTATTTGCCGGTCGGCATAGACAAGTAGTGAAAGGAGAGGACAACGTACATGTTGGGACAATTGGATTACGTTGTAAACTTTTTAGCGTATTTGGCAGTGACCATTCCCATATTGGCTGTAGGGATTTTTGTGTTTACGATTACGACTCCTTACAAGGAGTTTGATCTGATCAAGCAGGGAGCACAGACTGATGATCCGAAGAAAATGGCAGCGGCAAAAGCAGCCTCGCACGATTTGGGAGGGAAAATCATCGGTTTGGCAATCGTCCTCGCTTCGGCTGTATACCACTCGGTTAACTTGTGGGATTTGGTCATCTGGGGTATTGTAGGAATGGTATTTCAAGTCATCGTTTTTTATTTGTTCGAATGGATCACACCATTTAAAGTCGTGTCTGAAATTCCGAACGGAAACGTATCCGTCGGTATTTTCGCTTCGCGGTTGAGTATTGCCGCGGGCTTGTTGATGGCTGCGCTGATCAGTTACTAAGCATGGAAAGAGGCGTTCACCTTCGAAGTCTGGTGCTCATGTAGGTTCTCTACATTTGGCTCCTCCCGCTTCAGGTTCCCGCCTCTTTTTCGATGCGGAACTGATCCTATTTTGAATAGGCACTTATGAGCACAGGGAGGAGTCTTTTTGTTCTGGCGCGTCATGTATGAGATTTTTATCATTATGCTAGTGATTACGTATGCGATCCTGTTGTTCGCAGACTTCTCTAATCATCCACTCTTGACGGATGAACTGATGGACAAGGTAGACACTTGGCTGATCATCATGCTGATTGTCGAGTATTTGGTCCGGCTATGGAGGGCGAAAGACAAGCGGAAATTCGCTTTGGCCAACTGGTTCGATCTGATTGCAATGATTCCATTGGACTCTTATTTGTATTTAGCCAGAATCATGCGCGTGCTTCGGCTGGTGCGCATCGTGCGCGCTTCACCGTTTTTGTTGGGAATCATTCGTTCAGGTCCGATGCGTCAAGTATTTGGCGTCGTCACGATTATCATGCTGTGGAGCTCGACTGCGATTTATTTGCTGGAATACGGTGTAAACGAGAATATCAAAAGCTTCCCGGATGCGTTGTGGTGGTCGATTGTGACAACCACGACAGTCGGCTACGGTGATATTTCGCCTGTGACGTCAGGTGGAAGGATCATGGCGGCGATCTTGATGATTACGGGGATCGGAATGCTGGGAGCCTTGACGGCAAACTTTGCTACGCATTGGACAGAGACACATGAAAGCAAAAGCCCAGATGAGAAAGATCGCTTGACCGAAGAGATCAAAAAGCAGACGATCACAAATATCCGACAGATCGAAAACTTGACCGAGCGCGAGTATGAGACGCTCAAAGAAAGTATGGATTTGCTGTACCGTCGAACGAGGAAAAAGAGTGAGGAATAAGGGGAGAGCTGTCAGGCATTA
>NZ_JABSVA010000006.1:0-310961 GCF_013284365.1 Brevibacillus sp. RS1.1 | reverse complement strand
ATCAAACTCTCCAATAAAGTTTGTTACTGGTTCAAAGCTGGCAAATCATTTCATGATAGACTCATTAACGCTTTCGCTGTTCAGTTTTCAAAGAGCATTTTTCACTAGCACTTCAAAAGTGCCGGACTCATAATATACCATGCATGATGACTTCGAGTCAACTGGTAATATTTGAAGTCTTTCGTTTTGTTTCTGTAATTCCGCCCGTTTTTGAAAGGCGGACTTTCAATATAACATGAGCGATCTACTTGGTCAAATGAAATATCTGGGAACCAAATATAAAGAACATCGTTAAAAGCTACATTTTCACGCTACAACAATAAAGAAGAGAAAGAATATCATTCGGACTGCTTCATTCTCTCATGAATCAGCTCCACAAGAGCGTCCATATAGTCAGCTGAATCATTCAGGAATTCAGTAGAGACAAACTCCAGCCCGCAAGCTTCTGCTTTCATTCTGCAATGGATTCTGCAATCGAAAATTGCCTCTACATTTTCGGTCAAAGACAGTAAGTCACAGACAACGACTGCCTTGCCGCCTGACTCGGCCACTTTTTCTATCATCGCAAGTACATCCGGTCCTAACCATTTCTGCGGGGCTGGCCCTGCGCTTCGGTAAGCGAGCATCCACTTCTTGCAATCAGCTCGCAGGGCGACCTCTTCAGCTAATTCCGTAAAAGCTTGGATGAACTCGTTGTTCACTTCTGGCACCCCGGGTTGACTGTGGGCCGTAAACAACACAGTCATTTCGGAACGATTTTCCATGGAGAGCCATTGCAGTGCAGCTCGTAGGCGAAGACTGATCGCTTCTGCAATCCCTGGATAGCGGTGCCAATGATTGATTTCCACAACTGAAATGTTTGCACCGCTGGCTTCGAGCGCTTTTCGAACACTTTGATAATAGGCAGCCGTTCCCGTTCTTGAATACAAGGGGGATGTCGGAAACGCGTACAACTTGGTCACACCGTCTACGACCATTTGTTGAACCCTCTCTTGCACAAAAGGAGACGTATGCTTCGTAGCTTGATAGACTTTGATTCGCTCGCCGCCTCCAATTTGATTCAACCGTCGTTCTAAGGCCATGGCTTGCCGAGCTGTTACAGAACCAAGCGGATCTGCAACGCCAATGGATTGAAAGCGTGCCTTGGCAGCCTTCAACGTATCCGGCGAGGGAATTTTGCCATGAAACAGATGGGTATAAAAGGGCTGTATATCATCGATTGATTGCAATGAGGCGTAAGACAACATGAGCAGGGCTTTCATCTGATTTTCGCAACTCCTTTTGGCTATTCTACACGAGGACCTTGCTCTTGAACAAAAAAGACGACCCTGATCGTTCAGAAGTCGTCCGCTTGTTATTTCCGTATGTCACTTATTTTTTCGCAGAAGGCATGACACCTTCTGGGATCGGGCACACATATGTTTGACCGCCCAGACGCTGTTTCAGCTCGGCTTTTGCCTGTTCGATCAGCTTTGGATTTTTCAGC
This sequence comes from Brevibacillus sp. RS1.1, assembly GCF_013284365.1. Taxonomy (NCBI): domain Bacteria; kingdom Bacillati; phylum Bacillota; class Bacilli; order Caryophanales; family Paenibacillaceae; genus Brevibacillus; species Brevibacillus sp. RS1.1. Next base: position 309,475 of record NZ_JABSVA010000006.1, on the reverse strand, counting down.
ATGTCAATCGCTGTAGAAGCCATGACTTTCCCCGCATGCAGCATCCCTTTATGTGCAATGGATGTCGCCCCGAGGGACACCCATTGCCAGGAATGCAGCGTGGAGCCATTCACATAGCATGCAGTTGTGCATTGTGCTGTTGGCGTAATCCAGCTCACATCCCCTACATCCGTGGAGCCGTTCAACGGGATTTTTGCTCCGTCGTATGGATTGAGCCATGTCACCATGTCTGGAGCTGGCATGTCCGATGACTGTTTTTCCGAAGTAGCGAGTTCCTGCTTGGAAAGTGTCTCACGCATTTCTTTTGCCAATTGCAGTTCCGCTTCATCCTGCATAGGGACGCCCAGCTCCTGGAAGTTTTTGTACATGACCTCTTCGAGCAGTTTGTTTTGCACGAGGTTCGAGCACGCTTTGTCGAATACGATCTCTACCTCTGTTTCGGTCATGAGCGCAGCGCCTTGCGCAATTTTGCATACGCGCTCGTAAATCTCCTGTACTTGATCAACCTTTGGCGCACGTATGAGGTACAGTACCTCTGCTTTTGGTTGAACCACATTTGGCGACAAGCCGCCGGAGTTCGTGATGGCATAGTGAACACGTGCCTCCGGGATAATGTGCTCCCGCAAGTAGTTCACACCGACGTTCATCAATTCCACCGCATCCAGTGCGCTTCGACCGAGATGTGGACTTGCTGCCGCATGGGCGCTCTTTCCTTTAAACTTGAAGTAGATTTGATAGTTCGCGAGTGAATCAGTGGACATGATGCTGTTATAGCCCATTGGGTGCCAGCAAAGTGCGAAGTCCACATCGTCAAACAAACCCGCTCGCGCCATGAACGCTTTCCCAGAGCCGCCTTCTTCCCCTGGGCAGCCGTAGTAACGAACCGTCCCCTTCATGTTGTTCTCTTCCATATACTCTTTCACGGCAATGGCTGCCGCAAGAGAAGCGGTACCGAGCAAGTTGTGTCCGCAGCCATGTCCATTTGCACCTGCTACGAGAGGCTCTTCTTTAGTCTGGCCTTTTTTCTGACTCATGCCCGACAGAGCATCGAATTCTCCCAAAATCGCCACGACAGGATTGCCACTGCCAAAGCTTCCGATGAAAGCCGTTTTGATCCCACCTACATCGCGCTCAACCTTGAAGCCCTCTCCCTCGAGTGTTTGAGCTAGCAATTCAGCAGATTGATACTCTTCAAAACGCGTCTCCGCGAAAGCCCAAATCTGGTCACTCACCTTGATGAAGGCATCTCGTTTTTTCTCAATCATTTCTGCAATTCGCTTGGTATGCATTCGCAAACATCCTCTCTGCCCTCGTTATCCACGTGGTCTTTCGCTCAGGTAGGAACGGTTTTACGTCAGCAATCGTCTGGCAATTCGGTTCAAAAGCGCTACGCTGCGTGGCAAAATCTCTTCTTGTATATCGAACTTCGGATGGTGGTGAGGCGCCGGGATATCCGTACCAATTGCCATGTACGTTCCTTTTCCGCCACGATCCTGAACGCGTTTAATCATAAAGCTGGCATCTTCACTGCCCATCGAGTTGTACTCGCCGTGCTTAAAGGAATGGAAGCCTTCTACTTGTTTGGCTTCTTCCAGGGCCAGCTCCGCCATCTCCACATCGTAGTTGATCGGGATTGCTCCTCCGACGACTTCGATCTTGTAGTCAAGCTCATGCATAGCAGCACTGTGCGCAATGATGTTGCGTACACGGTTTTCTACTTCTTCATTTACTTCTTCGGTAATGGAGCGAGTCTCCACAACCATCTTGGCATAGGCCGGAATGATGTTCGCTGCTGTTCCGCCTTCTAGCACACCCACATTGATTCTCGTATCACCAGTGCTAAAGCGCGGAATCGCATGAATGTTTAACAGGGCGGTAGCCGCTCCGAGCAATGCATTTTTCCCTTGCTCTGGCCACGCACCAGCATGAGAAGAAACACCGTAGAAATGCGCCATCATTTTCGTGGTAGCCAAAAATCCATAGGAACCGCCGTGCACCTCACCTAGCGGCACATTGACACCCAAATGGTTGCAGAAAATATAGTCAACATCGTCCAAATGACCTTTTTCCACGATCGCGTATGCACCGCGGACACCTTCTTCGGCTGGTTGGAAGATCAGTTTGAGCGTACCGGAAAAATCTCCTGCTGCAAGCGCTTCTGCCAATCCCAAGCCAATCGAGGTATGACCGTCGTGAGCGCAGGCATGCATGTTGCCTTCATAAAGGGAACGGAAGCCATTCGCTTGTGGAAAATGGTCTTGCTCCGTACTTTCTAAAACAGGCAGTGCGTCCATGTCAAAACGGAAAGCAACCGTTGGTCCAGGTGCCTTCCCTTTCTTCACACCAATCACTGCGGTATAGCCACCGCGCATTTTTTCAACGATTGCCGGGTTTGCACCGTCACGCAAAGCTCTTTCATACGCTGCCTCGAGAATTGCCTCGGAAGGCAAGCCCCGCCGGGAATCTCCATCGATTGCTTCTTGTCCGTATATGACCTCATAGCCGAGGGACGTCAAAATCTCTACTACCTTGGAAGCGGTACGGAACTCCGTAAAACCCACCTCTGGATGTCTATGAAAATCTCTTCGCAACGAAACCAGATCCAACATCGTTCAATTCCTCCTGTTAACTCTGGAGCATGTGTTTTTCCATGCCCAGGTGCGATAGGCGAGCTGTAGAAATATGAGAAGACTGGCAAATGATAATCCTTACAATATACGAATATTAAAAGACATTTTCGCTTAGTTGAATTATATTGTTGGGTCGCTGCTTTTTCAATAGGAGTTGTTTGAGTTATTGAAAAATAACGAACCTTCTAACTGGCTGGTGTGGTGGGGAGGAAACAGGAGAAAACGCTCAGATTCTAGGGCCACCCTCTGCGGGATTGACTGCACGACTCCATGCAAAAAGCGAAACCGCGTCCAAAGTAGTCCATTCAGGGTGTGTCTCAGAGGTGGACGCTAAGAGCGTGTTTCGCTTTTTGCATTGCGTCTCGGTCGGTGTCCCTAAGATCTTCGCTTTTTTCTCCTGTTTCCTCTACGAGCTTGCCGTTCGTAAACGAGTTTTTAAAGATCTAAAAGAATGAAGAATGTAGTCAGTTACGATAGAGAAGAATATTTCCAGACGTAGCGACTTGTGGAGTCCTACCGAGCGGAGAAGGGATTCGCGGGCAAAAGAAACGCAACCGTGCTCGCGCTACGTAGCGGCTACCACTTTTGCGTTTCCCCGCGAATCCCTTCGGAGCGGACAGTCCCAACCCTCAGCGGGACGGAGCACTGAGCCTAGACTGGAAATATTCTTCTCCTCACCGTAGCCACGTAGCCACATAAAATGAAAAAACACCCGAAACCTCTCGTCGGGTGCCCTCATTTCTTTAACTGATAAAGCTTCTTCGGTCGTCCACGCACAGCCTGCTGCTCTTCCCCGCTGAACTCGGCCAAATCCACTTCGCACAAGCTGCCCATGATGCGCTGGGCATTTCGTACCGTCATCGACAAATGCGAAGCGATATCCGTCGTTGAAAACAGCTTCCAGCCCATACGTTGAACCAACGCACGCAGCTTGTGATACGATTTGACACTTACATTGGCCCGGTTCAGCTTTTCCAACAGCTCTCGATCATTGGAGCGGAACGAATAGGCGAGCTCCTCTGTTTCTCCCACCGATTCCATCATGACGCCCTTATCCTGTACGACGACAATGCCCGCCCCCGGTCGTTCTTTTGCATGCTGGATTGCTTTTCGCGCATTGTTTTCCGCTGAAAAAGCAGTGTCCCCAAAGCCTACCCCTACTGCAACCGGAACCTCTGCCTCCAAAGAGAGCTGTTCCACCGTATGTCGCAGCATTTCAATCTCTCGTTGAATCGCACCACGCGAACTAAAAATCTGGTATCGTCCGTTGCCATTTGCCAGCAGAGAGCCGTCCAGCCGATCGCAGAGCGCAAGCAGAATTTGTCTGATCTTCAGCTCCAGATGCTGCAAGTAAAAGCGCGTGCTGGTCCGCTCGGGAATCTTGTCAAACTGCTCCAGCTCAATGATCTCTACCCCAATTTGTGTATCCTTAAAATAGGAGCTTTTCACCTTTTCGATGACGATTTTCATCGCCTGACGAATCTCCATTTTCGTCATGAGAACACGATAGACAGGAATGCCTTCCTCACGCAGCGCATGTTCAACGACAGAAAACGTGGTGAACGCTCCTTGTGTCTTGCCTTCACGCCACAGCGATACATGAAACTGCGTGATCGCATCGAGGTCAAAATGCTCGTCGTACGTAGTAACGTAAATCTCCTCGTCGGGTATGTCCAGCTCCGACATCGACTCTCGCAAATGCGTCCCTTCCGACTCGATCATGTCGATGGAGACACGGTTCACGGCTGTGCTTTGGTCAATCGACATCTGAATGAAGCAGCGATACAAATTCGAACCGTTCGGCGGGCAATACACGATATTAGCATCCGGGGTTAGCACCTTTTTTGCGATGGTAAACGGAACCGGCCCTGAGAAAAACCATCCGTTTAACTCTGGATGATGTTCCTGGACGATATTGCTCACTTCACGTACGTCTTCATAACGAAAGGGGACAAATTCGATTTCATGCTCAAATTCATTGGCGACCGCCAGTATCCGCTCCACAGAAGGAAATGGTCCTACAACACCGATTCTATACATAAGGGCGTTATCTCCTACCTCGTCATGATCGACACCTTTTCCTCATTCATATCATGTGCCGTTTTCTTTGTCTACTGGATGCCAAGCACGCTGCACTACGCTTGCTCCATGATTTGCCTAATCATTTGCTCGAGTGAAGCAGTAGGCTTGCCGATGATTCTCTCCAAATCCGTCGTCGTACTACTCGCATCAATTTGCATCAAGAAGCGATACAGCCAACTTTCTGCAACAGGGTCCTCCCGATGCCTGATGGATTTGCCTGTCTGTGCCGTCAACACTTCAGCCAGCTCTACGAAATTCCAAGCACGGGAAGCCGTAAGCTCGTAAGTCTGATTTTCGTGCCCCTCTGTGCTGATGACAGTGGCAGTAGCCAATGAAAGATCCTCGCGTGTCACTGTGTGAAAGCTCCACTTGCCAGGGTATGTAATGAGCTCTCCTGTTTCGATTGCCTGCTGAATACCAAATGCCGCAATCACATCACTGTAAAGTCCATTCCGCAGAAACGTATACGGTATCCCCGTCGTGCGAATGGCGTGTTCCGTTGCCAAATGGAGATGCGTGAGCGAGATATTTACCTTTTCCAAAAAGGCAAAGCTGGTATACACCAGGTGAGTGATATTTGCTTTTTTCGCCGCTTCTATGACATGACTATGCTGTCGTACACGAACGGTATCATCCGTGTGCGGGCTGGAAATAAACAAAAGCTTCGTGCCGCCCGCAAAAGAGCGTTCCAGAGACAGAGGGTCATCATAATCCGCTTGTCTTACCTCGATTCCCAACTCTCTTAACCGTGTCGCTTTGTCCATTCCGCGCACACAGGCAATGAGGCGTTCTTTTTCCACCCTTTTCAAAAGCTGTTCGATAATCAAGCTCCCTAGTTTGCCTGTTGCTCCTGTAATGAGAATGGACATGCTTTTGCCCCCTTTTCCCCTGCAGCTCAAAGTCATCTCACACTTTGCCTTATTTTCTCTAATAAAAATATCAGTTGGTGCAGCTCTTGCTCCTCCAGTCCTTTTAGCCCCTCTGCAATCACCTGACGATTCCCGGGAAGGTGCATGAAAAGAAGCTGTTTTCCTGCTTCGGTCAGTGAGATTACGGATTTTCTGCCGTCGTTAGGATGGGGAGCCCGGTGTATCAGACCCTCTGTTTCCAGTGGTGCAAGCAAAATACTAATGTTGGCCTTCGTCACTCCAATACACTCTGCCAAACGTGAAGGCAGGATACTGTCACCATGCTTCGCGATCTCTACCAATAATCGAATTCTTGCACCGTTCATTCCTTTGGCATGCCAATATTTTTCTGAGAGCCCCACCAAATGTGCGGTGGCGTCTACCAAGGAAAAGAATGCTTTTGTCCGTAAAGGGGGCTGGTTTACATACGTTTCGAGATCATCTGCCATGCTCTTTCTCCCTCTTTTAGTTAAACACTTAACTATCTGAAATGTAATCCATCTGTATTTTTTTGTCAATGAGCAAAGCATTTTCATTACGCGAGTTCTATTTTTCGTCGAGAAACTGAATGAAAAAGAACTGATGGTTATATACACCTTATCCATCAGTTCTTTCTCTCATGTTTTATACGACTTCTAGCGATTCAAGTTTTTAATGTACATGCCAGCAGCCACTTCTCGCTCGTAAACCCATCCTGGCGGAATAGGTGAATATTTGCTTACTAATAATACGGTTCCATAAGGAGCTCCTATTACATATTTGATCACTCGACCATCTACTTCATCTCTTAAAACTACCCATCCCGCTGGAACGGGAGAATATTTGCTAACTCGTAATTCCGTACCATAGGGAGCACCTGCTGTATTTTTAATGAGCTTGGAACCGAGATCTTCACGAATGACCACCCAACCTGCCGGGACAGCAGCAGATTTTCGAATCCATTCCTCCTGTGAGCTCCATCTAGCAGAAACGGATGAATGTTCTCTCTGCCCATCAACACTAGATGATGGGTTTGCGGCTTGAATCGGAGACGTTAGCACTGCGGAAAATACGGCTACACTCAATGCTGAAAAAACCATTTTCTTGAACAAAGTGATTCCCACCTCTCCTGTCATTAAATTCTACCAGAATATACCATAATTTTAAAAACGAGTAAATTTTTAAGAAAAATCTATCAATTCCTCTTGTTATTCCTATTTCTATCAATGACATAAATAAATATTTTTTATCGAGAAACTAAAAAAATTCCTTTGCTATTGAAAACACTAGCAAATATTCTGAATATACGTTTTCTATCATTTTTAGGGGGGTATTTATGAAAAAGGGACTGGCAATTGCAACCTGTCTTACCTTGCTTTTCGGGGTACTAGCGGGGTGCTCGAACTCTTCCGCACCTGCTGAACCCACTGGCTCCACTACACCTGCAGAAGCGACAAAAACAGAGCCGATGGTGTTAAAATGGAGCATTAACAGCGAGCCTCCTTCGATGGACCCTGGGATCGCCGTCGACGCGGATTCGTTTGACATGATTTATGCTGCCTTTGAGGGTTTGACCAGCTATGATCTGAATGGACAACTCGTCAATGCAACGGCTGAGAGCTTCACCAACTCGCCGGATTACATGAACTACACCTTCAAAATTCGCAAGGACGCCAAATGGAGCAACGGAGACCCCGTCACCGCCCATGACTTCGTCTATGCGATCAAACGCAACCTCGATCCGAAAACAGCGTCTGAGTACGCCTATCAGCTTTATTACATTAAAGGAGGAGAGGAGTACAATACGGGAAAAGGCAAAGCAGAGGATGTAGGCGTCAAGGCTGTAGACGACTACACCGTCGAATTCAACTTGAAGTCACCCACTCCGTTTTTCCGTGAGCTAACCTTCTTCCCGACCCTCTTCCCGTTGCATCAAAAAACGCTGGAAGGAAACCCGAAATGGGCGAATGAAGCGAAAACCATCGTGGGAAATGGTCCATTCATCATGGACAAGTGGGAGCATAAAAGCAGAATCGTCTTTACGAAAAACCCGAACTACTGGGACAAAGACAACGTCAAGCTTGACCGAATCGAAATTGCTATGATCGAGGACAACAATACAGCGTTTTCCATGTTTGAAAATGGCGACATCGACTGGGGCGGCTATCCTGCCTCAACACTTCCGACCGATGCAATCCCTACACTCAAAGATGCAGGCAAGCTGATGGTCGCGGATAATCCCGGCACGCAATCCGTTGTTTTTAATACAAACAAACCACCGTTCAACAATAAAAAAATTCGCCAAGCGTTCGCTTATGCCATCAACCGTCAGGAAATCATCGACAATATTTTGCAGACGGGTGTTCCAGCCGCCTATGGTTGGGTACCGACTTCTATGGGATTAAAACCAGACGGCTATTTTAAAGAAGACCAGGCGAAAGCCAAAGCATTACTGGAAGAAGGTATGAAGGAGCTCGGACTCTCGACCTTCCCGACCGTTACCTACACCTTTGACACGAATGATACCAATAAAAAACTGGCAGAAGCCCTGCAAGATCAGTGGAAAAAAGCACTCGGTGTTGACGTAAAGCTGTACACAGCGGAGCTGAAGGTGTACCGCGACATGAGATCGCAAGCGAACTTTGACATGATCCGTTTCCAATGGGGCGCAGACTTCAACGACCCGATCAACTTCCTGGAGATGTTCCGCGATAAAACGGGCGGAAACAACCATCCGGATTGGGAAAATGCCAAGTTTAAAGAGCTGATCGACAAGAGCTACAACGAGCCTGATCTGGATGCGCGGAAAAAAATCCTGCTAGAAGCGGAAACGATTCTTATGGAGGAAATGCCGTTGGCTCCAATCAACTTCCGTGGAAGCCCTTATGTGAAAAACGATAAGGTGAAGGATTTCATCATCTTCCCGCTTGGTGGTGCTTACTTCAAGTACACCTCAATTACTCAATAGGGCAGGTTTTGTACGAACATAGTGGTGGGGAAGAGAAAAACGGGCTTCCTCCGTTCGTGGCACGCCAACAAGGAAGCGGAGATGTCCGTCTCCACTCCAAAAAGCGGTACGTCGACCAAAAGCCACCCGATGGGCGGAAGCTTCTCAGGGGAGAGGTTGGTCGACAAGCGTGTACCGCTTTTTTCCGTTTCGACTAGGTCGGCGTGCCAAGGCCTCCGGTCGCTCCGTTTTTCTCTTCCTCTCCGTAGCGTTTTGTATTCACGAGCTTCTTTAAAAATACGTAACCCCAAATAAAACAGGCTGTACCTGTCTGAATAGACGGTACAGCCTGTTTTTATTACATTTACACAGTCAGCGTTTTTTGGTCGTTTCCGTGGTAAGCATTGGTATCCAGCTCTTTTGTCACTCTGCTCGTCAAAAGTCCGGAGGTCATGCTTCCGCTTACGTTTAGCGCTGTGCGGCCCATGTCAATTAGTGGCTCAACGGAGATGAGCAGACCGACAATGGCAATTGGCAAATTCATCGTGGACAAGACGAGCAGTGCTGCAAAGGTCGCCCCGCCCCCTACGCCTGCAACCCCGAAGGAGCTGAGTGCCACAACTGCGATCAGTGTCAGGATGAAAGATGGTGTCAGCGGATCAATTCCTGCGATAGGTGCTACCATGACAGCCAGCATGGCTGGATACGTACCTGCGCAACCGTTTTGTCCGATGGAGAGTCCAAAGGAGCCTGCGAAGTTGGCAATTCCTTCAGGAACTCCCATGCTTTGTTGCGTTTTTACATTCAGCGGTAACGCGCCCGCGCTCGTACGTGAAGTGAAGGCGAATGTCAGGACAGGGAATGCTTTTTTCACATAGGTGATTGGATTCAATCCTGCAAACGTCAACAGCAACAAATGAACGATAAACATGATGATCAGCGCCACATACGATGCGACAACGAACTTGCCCAGCTGCCAGATTGCATTGTAATCGCTGGTAGCTGCGACTCTGATCATGATTGCCAGTACACCATATGGCGTCAGGCGCAAGATCAATGTCACGATACGCATAGTGATGGCATGGAATGCGTCCACGATTTTCGCAAACAATTCAGCTTGCTCCGGATTTTTGCGTTTTACCCCTAAATACGCAACACCGATAATCGCAGAGAAAATCACGACGGCAATCGTGGAAGTCGCCCGATCTCCAGTTAGATCGAGGAACGGATTCGCAGGAAGCAGCTCCAGGATTTTTGCTGGCATGCTCAAGTTCTGGATATCACCCAAGCGCTGCTCTACCTGTTCGATCCGAGCAGATTCCGCATCCCCCTGCTGGAATTGTGCCCCATCGAGATTAAATGCCAAGGTAGTCGAAATCCCGATTGCTGCCGCGACAGCAGTCGTCGCTACCAAAAGTCCGATAATCAGTGTACTGATTTTTCCAATGTTATTGGTTAGTTTCATTTTGGTGAAAGCCGATAAAATAGATATAAATACCAGTGGCATTACGATCATTTGAAGCAGCTTCACATAGCCTTTCCCTACAATGTTGTACCATTCGATGGTGGATTTGAGTACGTCCGATTTGGCTCCGTATATGTATTGCAAAATGAGTCCAAATAAAATTCCGAGTCCAAGACCGACAAATACCCGCTTGGAAAAAGAAATATGCTTCTTTTGCATGGCGTACAATCCAGCAATGAATAAGAGCAACAAAACGATGTTTACGATGATCAATAACGTCGACATATATTCCCCTCCCTTTCGTTCTATGTACCTCTCATTATTGTATTCGGTATAGATATAGTTATATTACCAACAATCCCTATTGGTCAAGTATGAATTGTTTTTGTATTATTCCAAACTGTCTTGCAGAGGTAGATAAGGTCCAGCTGTAGTGGTGGGGAGGAAACAGGAGAAAACGCTCAGATTCTAGGGCCACCCCCTGGGAGATTGACCGCCCGACTCCATGCAAAAAGCGAAACCGCGTCCAAAGTGGTCTCTTCCTCGAAGTTATTTCAGAGGTGGACGCTTAAGAGCGTGTTTCGCTTTTTGCATTGCGTCTCAGTCGGTGTCCCTAAGATCTTCGCTTATTTCTCCTGTTTCCTCTGCGAGCTATCTGTTCTAAACGAGTTTTTAATGCCTTAAAAGATTGAAGAATGCACTCTCGTTACGCTAGAGAAGAATATTTCCAGACGTAGCGAATTGTGAAGTCCTACCGAGCGGAGAAGGGATTCGCGGGAAATAGAAACGCAACCGTGCCCATACGACGTAGCGGCTACCACTTTTGCGTTTCCCCGCGAATCCCTTCGGAGCGGCCAGTCTTGACCCCCAGCAGGACGAAGCACTGAAGCCTAGACTGGAAATATTCTTCTCCCCACCGCAGCCACATATCAAGTGAGCAATGGAAAAACCAGGAACCGCCCATTTGGACGATTCCTGGTTCGTTATAATACGAAATCATTTCACTTATTTTAATTGCTTCACCACCAAACACCACAACCAAGTGATGACGACCGCACCAATGGCTCCGGCAAAGACGTTGAAGCCTGCCCACATCCACAGCCAATCACCCAGTACCAAATCGCCCAGCCAGCTACCCAAAAGAGCAGCAATGAGCGAAGCCCACCAGCCTGATCCTGTCGCTTTTCCTTTACAGATCAAGCTCATTGCCCACCAAACGACCACACCGACGACAGCCCATACGAACCAGAACATTCGTACACACTCCCTCTCTTATGATGGTGACGCTTACATTAGGGCCAAAATAATGACTATTATCTGTTACCATCATATTGAACAAAAGAGAAAGTGTGCATAGGCATTTAATTGGTATACAGTTCTGCTCGGCGGTTAGCAACACTTGGCAATTTGCCCCGTACTCGTTCAATCCGACTTACATCCAGTTCTGTGACCAATAACGTTTCTTCTTCCCCTGCACTTGCTATCACGACACCCATCGGATCGACGAACATGCTGCGTCCGGCAAAAATATTTCCGACCTGATCAGCCGCACATACGAACATTGTGTTTTCAATAGCACGCGCACGAACCAGCGTCTCCCAGTGATCCTCTTTCATCGCTCCCGCTACCCAGCCTGCTGGCACAAACAAAATATCGGCACCCTGTAACGCAAACTGTCTCGCGATTTCCGGGAAGCGCACCTCGTAGCATACCATCAGCCCGATTTTGCCAAATTCCGTTTCCACCACTTGATACGGATTATCACCAGGCGCGATGAAGTCCGATTCTGTGTAGGAAAAGGCATCGTACAAATGTGTCTTGCGATACGCATGTAGCAGCTGACCTTCACGCCCTAGAAAAACGGTCGTATTGTAGGCACGATTCTCATCACCCTCGATGGATTCGAACACACCACAAACCACATAAACTCCGTGCTCCGAAGCGAGCTCTGCCAAGCCGGAAACGAATGGACCATCCAGCTTTTCCGCTACCTCTGCTGGGGTTACTCCCGACTTTGGCGTGGCAGGTGCGCTGTACATTTCAGGCAAGATTACAAAATCAGCCCCTGCTGCTTTTGCTTTTGCAATGTAATCGGCTGCTTTTTGCAAATTTTGCGTCTTATCCATCGTCGCTGTCAGTTGTGCAATGGCTACTTTCATGAATATCCCCGTCCTTCCTATTCATAACAAAGCTCTCGTTTTCTTACTTGCTAGTATAACTGATTTTGACCGAGTTCCAAGTAAATATGCTTTACCAGCTGGACGTCTTGTATATAATGGACTTGTCATCTTGCGTACAAATTTTCACCCGATTGAAAGTAGGTGAGTCCATGTCCATCCGTATCAAGCTGCTGCTCTCTTACACAGGGATGCTAGTCATCAGCTTGCTGACATTTTTTGTAGCCGCCAGCCTATTTACGATTGCAGCGACAGGTGATTTCAACAGCTTTCGCGATTTTTATAAAGTGCATTATCAGCTCAATCCGCTGACAGAACAAGAGGAGAATATTTTCCTTGAATTGAAATATCTCGCCAAGAATGAGCCGGATCAATTGCAAAACCAGGAGCTGCTTGCCGATTACGATTTTAAGCTCAAAACGGTACGAGCCGGCCTGTACATCCGCAGAGAGAGCAATCAAGTCTTTACCTCCCCAACCATCAATCAGCCCGAGCTGGAAAACAGCTTGCCGCCCTATGACTTGAACAACAACCAGATTCGCAACACGTTCAACATCGGCGAAAGATTTTATGCGTATGCCAAGTTTGACTTCAAGTTTTCGGATGGCGCAAAAGGCAGTGTTTTTGTAATCCGCGAACGCAGTCCATTTGGTGAGGTGATCCGCAAACTGCTGCCGATGCTCGTGTTCCTCCTCCTCGGCGTCCTTGTCATCGCAAACGTCTTGCTGTACCGCTGGATTACTCGCAGCGTCGTCAAGCCGCTTGATTTACTGCGCCATTCAGCTGAGAACATCAAGGAAGGCAATCTGGACTTTGAGCTCCATCTGTACACGAAGGACGAGATTGGACAACTGAACGAAGCGTTCGAAAACATGCGCAAACGATTGCAGGAATCAGTGCGACTGCGCCTTGCGGACGAAGAAAGTCGCAAAGAGTTGATCTCCAACATCTCGCATGATTTACGTACACCGATTACCAATATCAAGGGCTACATCGAGGGGATCCGCGATGGCGTAGCTGATACCCCGGAGAGAATGGACAAGTACGTCAACATCATTTACTCCAAGGCAGTAGACCTCGACTTGCTCGTTGATGAGCTGTTTCTCTACTCCAAGCTCGATCTGAAGCAAGTGCCCTTTACGTTTGAACATGTAGATATCGTCCAGTTTTTGGATGACTGCATCGACGAGCTGCACTACGATCTGGAAAAGAAGGGCATTACGATTCAGTGGGATCAACGCACAGCAGAAGGCACCCTGGTCATCGCCGATCTGGAAAAAATCAAGCGCACCGTCTTAAACATCATTGGCAACTCCCAAAAATACATGGATAAACCTAAAAAAATCATCTGTGTCTCGGTTCAAGCGGACGCTCATTGGGCTACCATTGAAATAAAAGACAACGGAATCGGAATTCCGCAAGAAGCCATTCCTCACCTGTTCGAACGCTTTTATCGGGTGGAGCAATCCCGTAATTCTTCTACAGGCGGTAGCGGTCTCGGACTCTCCATCGCGCGCCAGATCGTCGAGGGTCACGGCGGAAAAATTTGGGTAGAGAGCAAGCAAGGTGTAGGTACCAGCGTGTTCTTTACGCTAAAACGTACCCACATACAATAGGAGGTGCACATTCCCATGTCTTCACGTATCCTCATCATTGAAGATGAGACGACTATCGCTCAACTGGAGCGGGATTATTTTGAACTGAATGGCTTTCAGGTCGATTTATGCCACTCTGGCAGCGAAGGCTTGCCCCTTGCCATCAATGGCGACTACAGTTTGATCATCGTTGATTTGCAGCTTCCGGGCATGGACGGCTTCGAATTGTGCAGCCAGATCAGACAAGTCAAGGAAGTGCCGATCCTGATCGTCTCCGCCAAAAAAGAAGAGATCGATAAAATCCGAGCCTTTAATCTCGGTGCCGATGACTATATTACAAAGCCGTTTAGCCCCAGCGAATTGGTTGCCAGAGCCAAAGCCCATCTGACAAGATACGAGCGTTTGACAGCCCGACAAGCTGAGCCATCGAACGCAGAGATTCACATTCGCGGTCTCGTCATCGACAAAGTCTCCCGAAGAGTCTACGTACGCAATCAGGAAGTTATTTTCACGACAAGAGAATTCAATCTGCTTGAATTTCTAGCGACTCACCCGAATCGGGTTTTTAACAAAAACGAGCTGTTCGAACGAATCTGGGGCATGGACTCCAGTGGAGATATCGCGACCGTTACGGTACATATTCGCAAGCTGCGGGAAAAGATCGAAGTCGATCCTTCCAATCCGCAGTATATCGAGACAGTCTGGGGTGCCGGTTACCGATTTACTGTCTAAAGGTGAATACCATGATCATCACAAAACCTTTCGCGAAAACGAGGACGGATTTTCCGCTCTACGTCAAAGCTGGAGGTTTTTTTACTTGTTATGCACAATTGCATGTTTTTACATTTTTTACATAGGAAACTATTGCCAATCAATTGTGTGTGATATCATTAAAAAAATAAAAAACGATAAATTTTTTTAGGGGGCATCCAATGCTTATGGAAGTCGGAGATTTACTCCATGCCTACCGACAACGGAGAAATATATCGTTGAGTGAGCTTGCAGAGCGTACAGACATTAGTAAGGCAGCACTTTCCAAAATTGAATCAGGGGAAACAAAGCGACCAGGGTTTTCCCAATGGAAAAAGATCGCAAGTGCTCTCAATATTCCGCATGTCGACGTAATCACCGCATATCTGGACACCACGGAAAGACCTGTGACACTTCAATTACTGCTGAAAGAGGCGCTTGAACTTAATTACCCGCCAGTGGTGCAGCTGGTAGCTCTGAAGCTACTGGAAACGCCAAAAATGGACACTTTTCTAGCGCTCGATCATCTTCTACAGGCGACTAATGACGCGAAGGATCAAGGTGTCACGCTGACCCTATATAATGTGATGATTGATTACGCAAGAAAACACGGCGTTCCGTTCTATCTAGGAAAGGGACTCTACGAGCGCTATATGCTCGAAAGGGACGATTTCTCGCGATTTGAAGAAACCTACCGCCGAGGAAAGGAATTGCTGCACTACATTGATCTGCTACCGCCGATTGAACGCATTACCTTTTACTATCGAATGGGAACGCACGCGTATATCTTAGGCTACTACGGGGAGAGTATCGAATTTTGCGGGAAAGGGATTCGCGAAGACGGTACGGACAATAAGCCCAAAGCCTCGGCCCTCATTTCAGTTGTCAATTCATACCTGAGTCTGGGCGATCTGATCTTAGCTGAACTGTATCTAAAAGAGTATGAAGATAGTGAATACGCAGACTATCGAAAGATTCATCTACGAGCGCTTCTACACGCGAAACAGGGACAGCACGAGGATGCAATGAGATTGTACGAGCTGTGCCTCGCAGAAGCAGGGAAGGACAGCCGCGTGACCATTGTCAGCGATCTTTTAGAGGTCTATCTGGAAAGTGGGAATGATGCCCTTATAAAAGAGCTAATCGACTCCGAGGACCAGTTTTTACCTTCAGACGTTCTCGCCCATCCGTACCGGATTAAACAGGCTGCGCGATACTACAAGCGAAAAGGCGTGAGTCAGCTCGCGATTGGGCACATTGAAGAAGGATTCGATAGCCTATTGCAAAGTATCAGCTACTATCGACAGCTAGGTGCGTCCGATAAAGTTATAGAGGGTGTGGGACTCTTTCTAAAACATCATCGGCTACAACAAAAGGTTTTTTCGTTTGAAGACATGGAAATTATTGAGAAATTCTGCCATAATGATGGTATCTATAAATTAGGGAGGGATAGCCTGTGAAAAAGAAATTACTTGTACTCACTTTTGCTTTCCTTTTCACCGTAACGCCACTGTTAACACCGAATCTTAGTGAAAACAAAGTAATACTTAACGGTGCAGAACCTGATTGGTAGAGCGCTGCTAGTAGTCGTCTGTCCCTGCAATGAAATCACTCTTGTTGCGGAAGAATTACATATTTGGGGATTAGTACAAACAAATGATTTGCTAGAATTGCCGCCCTTTCATGCAAATGCACGAAAAAGAAGGGGATACCATTCCGGTTATTCTTCTTGATGAAGAGTTGAAGAAGGCTCCTTCTCGTTTAACAGTGAAGATGCTGAAGTTCTGGTTTTCAAACTCGAACATGGGATTACGAAAAGGAAAAATAAATACCGTTAATTTATTCAGGAGAGGCAGCGAAAGCTGTCTCTTTTTTATGGGCTTGACGCCGTATAGTCAGTAAGAAAGTGGCCAATTTATCTTTTTTTAAGAACTTTTTTAGATTCTATTAATCTCTTGTTTCTTGGCAGTTTAGGTCTCTCGACTATCCTACAAGTAATCAAGCAACACCCACTCAACTGATCTAGAGGAGGACCAACTGATGAAAAAGTTTTCCAATAAAATCGCGATCATGATGCTCGCAACTGTTATGGGCACAGCATCCCTTCCTTACGCTGCACTGAATGTGCAAGCAGCTTCCACTCCCCTGAATGCTCAAGAAATTCAGCAAGCCGTTACTGAACTCTCCAAGCTGAAAGTCATGCAAGGCAGTAACATTCATAATCAGGTTACGCGTGCCGAGCTGGCAAAAATGGTCGCACACACCTTTGGCTTGCAAGGCGGCAAAACAGATAAATCCGTAACGTTTACGGATGTGAAAGCAAATGACTGGTTCTATAAATACGCGGTAGATCTGGTATCCCTCGATATCATGCAAGCAAAAGATGGCCATTTTGATCCACGCGGAACCGTAACAGATGCTGAATTCGTGCAAATCGTCGCAAAAGCGCTCAAGCGTGATGTGAAATCGGTTAACTACTGGGCGGAGCGCTTCTTCTCCGCAGACAGCAACGTTACTCGCGGTGAAGCCGCTTATCTGTTGAATGTGGCTCGCCAGGCAATCCCTTCTGATAAAGCGACCATCACGAGCGTACACGCCTTGAACGAAATTACATTGATTGTGACGTTCGATGCTCCGTTGACCGCAGAAAACGAAGCATTTGCCAAAGCAAAAGAAGACTTTGTCTTTAGCGATGGACTGACACTGACTAATATGCCACGTCTGAAAACAGGTTCTACCAATACCTACATCGTGCCAACCTCTGTTCAAAAGCCAGGAATCACCTACAGCTTGACATACAAAGGGAAAAAGGCAGGCACATTCGCGGGCAACGCAACCAAGATCAACATGACAGAAGTGCGCCAAGTAACAAACGATACGTTTGAAGTCGAGTCCCTGCAAGCAAACGGTGTCATCGATTATGGATATGTCATCTCCGCCTACAGCGGAGGGCGCGGTGCAAATGCATTGGTGCTGGATCAAAACAACAATGCAAACGGCAAAACGTATCAAATCATTTCTTCCATGCAAGCAAGACAAGTGACCATTACACCAGAAGGCGGACAACCAATCGTAGCGAAATACGTGCCTTTCACACAATCAACAGACGGCAAGCAAGAAATTAAATTCCGTCTGCCAGAAGGCCAAGTCCTGACTCCGGGCGTTACGTTCACCATTACCTCCGACTGGGCGAATATCGCGAATCCAACCTTCGTCGCAAAAGAAATCGCTCCGCTCGAAATCAGCGAAGCCAAAGCAGTTAGTGAAACTTCTATCACCGTTTCCCTGACAGAGGACCCGGGAGACGAGCTGTTCTCCGGACGCAGCGTAGAACTCACTAGTGCAGACGGAGAAAAACTGCTGGCGACGTACAAATATTCCAGCCGCAAAGGTACCACAGGCGTGTTTGACATCCAGCAAGATGGTAAACTGAAAGCAGGTACCACATACACAGTAACACCTGTCGGCGATTGGGCTGGTAAATCTTCTGCCGAGTTTGCTCTCAAAACTACTTCGTGATCAAAAGATAACTTTATGAACTACCTCTTTTTATAATGCAGGTATCCAAATCAAAAGAAAGGTGTGGGCTCGCTATTCTGCTTATTAGTCTTATGACGATCGCCATCACTCTGTCAGGGTGTGAGATGAATTGGAATACCCTCCTGACGAGTGGCGAGCAGCAAGCAACCCAGGCGGTGAAAGTTGAAATGGATAAGCTGAATCAAGCCTTATTGACAGCAACCAGTCAAGGAGACAAAGCAGCGATTGAGAGGCTGCTTGCAGAAGGCGCGGATATTGACGCAACCGATAGTAGAGGCCGCACCTCTGCGATGATCGCGGTCCACTCTGGTCTACTAGACGTTTTCAACTTGTTGGTTGAACGCGGAGCCAACATCAACATCCGAGACAACAACTTAGACAATCCCCTGCTCTTTGCAAGTGCAGCAGGCCAGCTCGCATTCGTAAAAGCCTCGATAGCAGCAGGTGCTGACACTACCATTACGAACCGTTTTGGCGGAACGGCCTTGATTCCTGCGGCTGATCGTGGACATGTCGAGATCGTTAAGGAACTGCTCACCACCTCCGATGTCAACATTGATCACGTCAACCGATTGGGCTGGACCGCGCTCTTAGAAGCAGTGATTTTGGGCGATGGTGGCAAGAAGCATCAGGAAATCGTGAAGCTCCTGATCGAGCACAATGCGAATGTCAATCTCGCTGATCACGATGGTGTGACGCCTCTCGGGCATGCGAAGAAGCATGGCTACAAAGAAATGATGGAAATACTCACGCAGGCTGGCGGAAAATAAGAAGATAATTTTACTTTCAAAACTACTTCGTGATCAATAGTCGATTTTTTGAACTACCTTATGGAAGAAACAAAGGATAGGATCGTCAGAACTCATCTGACCCCTATCCTTTTTCTTATTTTCTAGCCCAAAAGCCCCTGCAAAAATTAAAACTTTTCCTATATTTAGGCGTCTACTACTAGTAAATCATTCCATTATGCCTATACCATTTTGACAGGAGCCTGTTTCACATGACCGTCAGCTCGTATACATCGATTCTGGAAACGGATAAACGAATCCGAAAAGCTTCTCCTAACCTTGAAGCTAAGGTGGAGATGTACAAGCTCTTTCTCGCTTCTACAGACGCTATTGAAATCCACATCAATAACCTGACGCATCCATTAACTACCATTAGAATCTATGACATCCATCGAACAAATCTTGCAGAAGCTGAATATAGCCCGAACGCCCCCATCATCCTTCCGTTTTTTCCAAAGGAAGATGGTCTTTACTATGTACAGCTGACGATTGGGCCTGATCCAGACCCGCAGCACACCTATCAATTGCACGTGGATAAGTACAAACGCCTATCGGGGCTCATGAATCAATCGGAGGAATTTACCGCAGAAAATGGTCCGTACATGATCGGACCAGAGGATGTCATCATAGCTGCTGGGACATCTATCAGTTTTGAAGCAGGGACATCCATCAATGTACGATGTCAAAACAAGATCGTCGTCCAAAACGGTGCCTCTATTTCTTTTCGCGGGGAACCAGTCAAACCTGTCGTCGTCATCGGAGCTATTGACGATACAACCGCACACCGTTGGAATCAGCTCGTGTTATCTCCCTTGGCTGAGGCAACTTTCCAGCACATCATTGTGCAATACGACAACGATGAAGACGGCGCGGAATTTTTGACCTCAGCAGCCCCTTTTGTAGCGATCGCCTCATCCGTTGAAGAATTCGAGTCAATGGTTGCCAAAGCGGACTATGTGGAGCGGGCCGCAGTCGTGTCTCCCTCTTCTCGCCTGGACTTCATCAAAACTTGGTTTCAGCAGTCTAGCCCTTATCGCTTTCATATTTTTGGCGACTTCTTACCTGAGCTTTATTTCGGCATGGATGTCACCACTTTTGCTCGATGGGAAACCGATACGAAGCGGATTAACGAAGAACGAGTAGAAGCTGGTGAAATCAATTACTGGGATTTTGTTAACGGCAACTTCACTGCCGATTTAATAGAAGCAACGTTTCTGTTTGCCAATAATGAGAGTAGCCCGGAGCTACGAATTCAACGATTGATTGATTTTCTGATCATCGCGCAAAAATGGAGGAGAAAACACGGATGCTTCAGCCTGTTCGACATGCTCGATCCATTCCACGATCACGACGAGGAATTTTACAAAACGTTTGAACAGATGTCGTCCGCCTTCTGGCTCGCGCATAATACGTCCATTATTCACTGGGATACTCTTTCACGAGAACTCGGCATTTGGCAAAAAGAAAGTTTCTTCGAACGACAATTCATCAACTCTGTCATGATTCGCCTGCACTTCGCAGCCGATCTGCCGTTCTCCCTTCCGGGGTATGGAAACAACATTCCACCTGTCGGCTTTCTGGGTATTTCCATTCACTTTGGCCCGTTCCGCTATCCAGAGGACTATCCGGCTCCCGGACCTGAATTCGACGTCAATTACGGCGAACTCTCTACAGCTACCTATGTGAAATTTATGTTCGAATCGTTGATCAATGGCAAAACGAATCCCGTCTACACGTGGTGGATACCTACACAAGCGGATAAGGAGCTGTTTCGAACCTTGCAGGAAAAAGGAATATCATTGGATTCCCCTCCGGAAGATTGGGACCGCGAATTCGTGCAGCCTGCTAGAAAAACGCTGGAGGAGATTCGGGCATTCTACCTTAACCCAACTCTTCGAGAAGATAAAAGAACGATGTCTTCCAACTGTTGAGGTCGGGGGAAGCCATGGCACATGTTTTCCAGTCGCCTATATCCTCTCTTCGTTCGGGCGGTCTCCTTCCAAACATGTGCCATGACTTTCGAACAGCAGAGGATTATTTCGGGGGTTAGATCATTTTGTTAGTGATGTCTAGAAGTCTTTTGAGAGAGATGATCTTTTGTTTCATCGTATTGTGTAACCTGTAGAAAGTACTTCGATTTTCGATCTTTGAATTAATGTTCAGGGAAACACACAAAGCTGCGTGGAAAGAAGTGCATTTCCAGTCCAAGCGCCTCTGGAGCCCAACTCAGCGTAGGAATGAATGGCGGGGAATTTCAGCTTTTATTACATACAAAAACGCATTTGCGTTTTCTGGTTTGAAGCGCTCCCGCCATTCATTTCGGAGCGGACAGTCAATCCCCCTTGCGGGGCGGAGGCCGAAGCGTAGACTGGAAATGCGCTTCTTTCCCCCACTACAGCTACGAAAAAAGCTTCCTCTTTAATTCACAAAATTTTTCCCATAGTAAATCTCATCCATCTCTATTTGCAATTGCTTCGTAATATCCTCCTGCTCCTCTGGTGTCAGCCTATCCTTCGTGTATCCAAACAAATAATTGTTCAGATCAAATTCCCTGCGCTTGCATTTGGTATGGAAAATATTGTCTTGGTACACATTCACATCAATCATATGGAACAATTCCTTAATTTCCTCGGGAATATAATTTTGGATGGAACTGATGTCGTGATCGATAAACAGCTTGTATCCATGTATATCCCGGGTAAAACCCCGCACCTTGTAATCAATTGTCATCAGGTCTGTATCAAACGAACGAATTAAATAATTGAGCGCTTTGAGCGGGGAAATTTCGCCACAAGTCGACACGTCGATATCGGCCCGGAATGTACTGATGCCCTCTGTTGGATGGTACTCTGGATACGTATGCACCGTAATATGACTCTTGTCCAATTGCAGCACCACATTTTCAGGCAAAGGTCCGGGGGATTCCTCATAAGATTCAGTAGGGACTTCTACAACAGGCCCCTCGGATACAAGAAAAGTGACGCTCGCGCCTTGAGGTACATAATCTTGCTTGGCCACATTCAGTACATGTGCGCCGATAATATCCGACACGTTTTTCAGGATACTCGTCAATCTCTCTGCATTGTATTGTTCATCTATGTATTCGATATACGCTTCCCGTTCCTCTTTTGTTTTCGTGTAGCAGATGTCGTACATATTGAAGCTGAGTGACTTGGTCAAATTATTGAAGCCATGCAGCGTAACGTTATGTTCTGTTTTTTGTTCCAAGCGTCATTTCCCCCTGTAGTAGCATCCAAAACTCGGTTTGTCTTACTTTTTCCTCTATCTCGTTCATAAATACCCATTACTTTTGTCCTATTAAAAATTGATTCAATAGCATCAGGGAAACTTAGCAGAATATGGTTCTAATCCCTTGGGTTTAGTGATAAAATATCGAAGTGTGTCAAAATTTAGAAGAAAGGGGGAAATTATCATGCATTGGTATACAAGCGTATTGAAACAATACGTCGCTTTTGCAGGAAGAGCTAGACGTCAAGAATATTGGATGTTCACTTTGTTCAACATCATCGTATCTCTGGTAATTGCTCTCGTAGACTCATTAATTGGTACTGCATCTGTTTTGGGCTATATCTATTCACTAGCAGTATTACTGCCTAGTTTGAGCGTAACTGCTCGCCGATTGCACGATACAGGAAGAAGTGGTTGGTGGATGCTTCTTGGGTTAATTCCTTTTATCGGTGCAATTATCTTGATCGTTTTCATGTGTCAAGACAGCCAGGGAGACAACCAATACGGTGCGAATCCTAAAGCTTCGCAATCATTCTAATGTCTCTATCGCCTCTCCTCATAAGGGAGAGGTTTTTTATTTTTAGCTCAAAGAACTCTTTTGCCATGCTCGTCCCTCCTTTGTTTACTTGTGACACACCCACCCCCTTTTTGTACTGACTATTCAGAAAACAAAAACCCCGTCGGAAGACTTCTTTTGAATACCAAGATGTGCTTAGGACAGAATAGAACTGTAAAAACGCCCAAAAGGAGGATTGTACGATGAATAAACAGACGCTGGCTGCCCATGAATCACTGGATATTCATGAAGTACTCAACTTCAAAACACTCTGTCTCGCCAAATCCAAGCTGATGCAAGGCATCGTATTCGATCAGGATTTACGAGCGCTGATGCAAAAAGACGTAGAACAATCCTTGCAAGCAATCGAGGAGCTTCAGGCTATTTACAAGAATGCACCCTTCCAGGCACCGATCCCGCAAACTCGCCCGACCCCCATCATAAACTGAAGGTGAAAATCCGATGAACAACGATTATCAAGATCCTATAAACGCGTTAAACATGCCGGAGAAGGCAGATATGACTTTTGCTATGGACTTCCTCATTCGTGCCAAGGAAGGCGTCCGAAACACAGCAATCGCTCTGACTGAAACCATTACTCCGGAAGCAAGAGCCGTATTGCGGAAACAACTCCACCAAGGAATTGCTCTCCATCAAGAAATCGCCGAGCTGATGCTCAGTAAAAAATGGTTCCATCCCTACGAGCTTCATGAACAGTATCAACTAGACCACCTCTCAGCCTTGGAAACGATCCAAATCGGGCAAATGAACCTTTTCCCTGAAGATACTTCGCGAAAAAGCATGTTCGATCGGACACCAGATGAACACCACTGATGGAGGAACTTATCGATGAAAGCTGTTACATACCAAGGCATTAAAAACGTAGTAGTAAAAGAGGTGCCCGATCCGAAGCTTGAAAAACCCGATGATATGATCGTGAAATTGACAAGCACCGCCATATGCGGATCCGATCTCCATTTAATTCATGGCATGATCCCCAATTTGCAAGAGGATTATATTATCGGTCACGAACCAATGGGTATTGTCGAAGAGGTTGGCCCTGGTGTAACCAAGCTGAAAAAGGGCGATCGCGTCATTATTCCATTTACGATCGCTTGCGGCGAATGCTTTTATTGCAAAAACCATTTAGAAAGCCAATGTGACAATTCAAACGAGAATGGCGATATGGGTGGTTTTTTCGGATATTCCGGTACAACTGGCGGTTATCCTGGGGGACAGGCAGAGTATTTGCGGGTGCCATTTGCGAACTTTACCCATTTCAAGCTACCTGAAAACTGCGAAGTAGAGGATGAAAAGCTGTGCTTGATTGCCGATGCCATGCCAACTGCCTATTGGAGCGTAGATAACGCAGGTGTCAAAGACGGGGATACCGTGATCGTTCTGGGCTGCGGACCCGTAGGTCTTCTTGTCCAAAAGTTTTGCTGGCTGAAAGGTGCAAAACGTGTGATCGCGGTTGATTATATCGAGTACCGCCTGCAACATGCAAAACGTACGAACAACGTAGAAATCGTTAACTTTGAGCAGGAGGAAAATATCGGTAACTACCTGAAAGAAATCACGAAGGGTGGCGCTGATGTTGTCATCGATGCTGTTGGTATGGATGGAAAAATGTCCGACCTGGAGTTTCTAGCGAGTGGCTTGAAGCTGCAAGGAGGCGCTATGGGGGCAATCGTCATCGCTTCTCAAGCAGTCCGCAAAGGCGGTACGATCCAAATTACCGGTGTTTATGGCGGGCGCTATAATGCCTTCCCTCTTGGAGACATTATGCAGCGCAATGTCAACATACGTTCCGGACAAGCTCCTGTGATCCACTACATGCCCTATATGTATGAGCTCATTACCACCGGAAAAGTCGATCCAGGCGACATCATCACGCACGTCATTCCCTTGGGTGAAGCAAAGCGTGGATACGAAGTGTTTGATACGAAAACGGACAATTGCATCAAAGTCGTTCTAAAGCCTTGATCAAATGATGGGAAGGAGGGGACCTCTGCGATGAGTTACGGATTGCACGAACAGCTTGAACTGCATGAAATTGCTACTTTTAAAACCATTTGCATGACCAAGTCCAAGACAATGCAAGGCCTCGTTTCCGATGAGACGTTGAGACAGCTTTTGGCTGACGATGTTCTCGTATCCACCAGACAGCTTCAGGAGCTGAGCTCTCTACTGACAAAAGCAAATTCATAGGGGGACAAACGCATGACTGGCATTCTTCAAAGCTTAGCTGGTATGGGTGGCCTGACGGATCAAGTAATCGCCATGGACCTTCTCATCTCCGCAAAGAGCGGTGTACGGAACTATGCGATGGCACTGACAGAAACAGGCACCCCAGAAATTAAGGCAACACTAACCAAGCAATTGGAAGAAGCAATCGATTTGCACGAAAAGATCAGCCTATACATGATTGAGCGAGGCTGGTACCATCCATGGAATATTGCCGAGCAGATTGAATTGGATCAGCAAAATATCCAGACCGCGTTACATCTTCCGTGAAGTGAAGCACCCTTTTTGGGTGCTTTTTATATTTTGTCTACTATTCGACAATATCTCCTAAAGTAAAAGAGAGATTCATCCTATAAAATGGTATATATAGGCGTTTTTAGGGAGGAGCGATGATATCTATCTCATAGCATCCACTCGATGAGCGTTTCAGAGCTACATTACTATTGTCAAGAAAGGTTGATGTTCATGTTTAAGAAAGCCTTGATCATCCTGACATTAAGCTCAGTTGTGGCTGTACCATGTTTAGCTGCAGAAGCCCATGGGGCCGCTCTACCTTTACAGAAGAAAGCGCCAGCCTCCGCAAAAACAATAATCAAAAATGCCGCATTTGGTCAGGAAGTCTGGGTCATGCTCGGCTCCCCTATTCCAAGCGGATGGGTCGTGATCAGAAGTACCGGAACCATGAACCTGATTAAGGATATGAACAATGCTCCGGCTGGTTACGAAGTTTGGGTCATGCTCGGTTCCCCAATGCCACCTGGATGGGTCGTCATCAGAAGTACCGGAACCATGAACCTGCTTAAAAATCTGAACAGCGCCTCTTCTAATGAGGAGGTTTGGGTCATGCTCGGTTCCCCAATGCCACCTGGATGGGTTGTGATCAGAAGTACCGGAACCATGAACCTGCTTAAAAATCTGAACAACGCTCCCTCTAATCAGGAGGTTTGGGTGATGCTAGGCTCGCCTATTCCTGACGGATGGATTGTGATCAGAAGTTCTGGAAATATGAACCTGATCAAACGTTTAGGCTAATCAGACCAATTGGATAACTCTATCCATAATAGATAGAAACATAGCATCCTCTCATCTACAAGCTGACGTCGAAACCCAATCGACATCAGCTTGTTTCCTTTTCCTTTTGGCCATAGGCTGGGAAAGCTAAAAGTGCACGCCTGGTTTGCTTACTTCGCTTTTGGCGGAGTGTTACTCGGTGGAATCGTTGCTTTTGAACCAATAGAACGATTTCTAGCTGCACCTAGACCAAATACAAAGAGCAAGATTGACGCACAAACCAAAAGTAGAAGGGGAACCGTCCAGCTATCCGTTGCATCATGCAGATATCCGAAAAGGGTCGGGCCTATTGCGGCAAGCAGGTATCCAACTGATTGAGCCATACCGGACAGCTCTGCAGCCTGTTGAGCATTCTCTGTACGTAAACCAAAAAACATCATCGATAAACTAAATGCAAAACCTCCACCAATTCCGAGCATGATAATCCACCAAACAATGAAATTCGCGCTTCCGTAAAGTAATCCAAGCGTTCCCATTAAAAGCAAAATGGCCGTAATCGTAACTAATAACCGTTGGCTGGACATACGCCCAGCGATAATCGGAACGATAAAAGTAAAAGGAAGCAAGGCTAACTGCATAACGGATAGGAACCAACCAGCTTGATCTGAACTTATTCCTTGCTGTTTTAAGATTTCAGGTAGCCATGTGATCAGTACATAGAAAAACGTAGATTGGAGTCCCATAAACAAGGTTACTTGCCACGCTAGTGCGGAACGCCATATATTCACACTGCTATCCGCCGATTTATTTTGAATCGTGGCTGTTTCCCTATTGCAGCGTTTCATTTGAGGTAACCAAAATAATACGGATACCAAACTAAGAATGGCCCATATTCCCAACGCCCCTCGCCATCCAACTCCTAATCCAACTGCAATGGGAACACTAATACCAGATGCAATTGCCCCTAATAAATTCATAGAAATGGAATATACACCAGTCATTAAACCAATTTGTCTAGGAAACTCCCGCTTTATAAGACTTGGCAACAATACATTAGAAACGGAAATTGCCAATCCAAGAACAGCGGTACCGATATATAAAGTACCGATTCCTGAGAAAGAACGCAAAATAACCCCAAAAGTAAGAAGGATGATGGAAATTAGAATGATTCCTTCTACTCCAAACCTTCGTCCTAATTTAGGAACAATAGGAGAAAAAAGTGCAAAAGCTAATAGGGGCAACGTGGTAATCATACCTGCCAGCGTATTCGAAATATGAACATCGTCCTTAATAAGACCAACTAGAGGCCCCACCGAGGTTAAAGGAGCCCGTAAATTAGCTGCAATAAATATGATTCCTACAATAACCACCCAAACTGCTGATCTGGCAACATTTGGTTTTGATTTCATCTTTTGCGTGCTCATCATTTTCCCTCTTTGTCTATTAGATTGGATACAGGAGTTAATACGAAACCGAAGAAAAAGTATATTATAATATACTTTTCAACAAACAACATATACTATAATACAACAAATAACCCTTTAGCAACCATTCGGTCAACAAAGGGTCATAGTCGTGGTAGTTTATAAACATACAGGGGATCATTTTTAGACCCCGTATTTCAATATAATATGGAGCACAACAAGCTCGTCGGACTGATTTATATAGGAATGCGTGCCATCTGCACAAAAACTAATCGAATCATACTGATTCAAGACGTATGACTCATTATTTACATGGATGGAAAGGGTTCCTGACATAACCGTCGCAATTTCCGTTGTATTGTGGTGGTGCTTCTCTGGATAGTATGAGCTATTCGGCTGTAAATAAGCTCTACACGTTTCAATTTCATTACTTACGTTTTGAAAGATTGGCTCAATGACCCAATCTTTATTATCCCCAGCAATTCTGAGTCCCTTCCCAGCTCTGGACAGATTTACACTGTTCTCGGTTGAGAATAACGCCAAGAGTGGGATAGATAAGCATTTCGAAATTTTCCACAGCACCCCGATTGTTGGGTTGGTTTCTCCACGCTCAATATTTCCAAGTGTCAGCTTGCTCACACCGGATAATTCTGATAAATCTTCCAGGCTCAAATGCTTCTCTTTACGAATTTTTTTTAATACCCCTCCAACCTGTAAAACAACTTGTTTAGGATCATCGGTTTCTGGATTCACGTTAAGCCTCCCTTTACCATAACAATGAAAACTATAAAAAATAGGCTAGTAGCATTCCTATACGATAGTGATGAAATCATACTAAATATACCAGATCATCAATCATAACATTCATTATGCGTATTATATTATACTTTGATCAGGTCTGTTTTCTCTTATCTTCTGATAGCATTCCTCTGTTACTAGGCTTGCATCCAACAAGAGCTCTATTCCCTTATCAACTTGCTAATTTGAGAGTCATACTCCTCTGGTTGAAACGTCATACTTGGTACTTTTTCAAGCCACTCCACTTTTGTCCCTATATTTTCAAAACTTTTAATCAAGTCTTCCCTCGTGCATTGGTCGATACCCATTCGCTCCCACTTGATAGTGCCCTCAAACCTTACAACTTCAGCGATAATTAATGTGCACCACAAGTCACAATCGTCGGGACACATCAATATGGGAAGCATTTCTCTCTGCTTGAACGAAAGATATCGGCTTCGTACAAAAGCCTTCTCTCTTGGTTCATCTATCCAGTCTAGAATAGTCGGAATCAATCCGTCCAAATGATGATTGGGGTAAAAAGAATGAACAATAACATCAAGTGGGACCTCATCAATCAAGACACGCTCGTGTTCATTATCGCAGTATTTACTTGTCATCTTCTTCACTTCTATTTTATTCAGTGCCAACCGAGTACCCCTCCATCAACGGCTCCGCGAAATATAATAAAACCCTTCCTGCAAAAACAGAAAGGGCCTTCTCCAGCTGGTCTGCTACTTAAACCAGCCTTTTTCCTTTGAATGCATAATCGCCTCGATCCGATTGCTCACACCGAGCTTGTCGAGAATGACGGAGATGTAATTCCGCACAGTCCCTGTCGTAATGTACAGCTGACTGGCAATCTCCTTGGTGTTCTTCCCGTCAGCGACCAAAAGCAGGACTTCCTTTTCCCGCTCCGTCAGCGGATTCTCCTGCCCGTATGCCTCATCGACCAGCTCAGGCGCATAGATCCGCCGCCCAGCCATAATGCTGCGAATCGAGCTAGCCAGCTCTTCGCTCGGACTGTCCTTGAGCAAGTAGCCGTTTGCTCCTGCCTTCAGAGCTCGTTCGAAGTAACCGGGGCGAGCAAAGGTTGTAAGAATCATCACCTTGCACCCGCTGCCTTTCAATTCCTCGGCAGCGTCTAATCCACTTTTGACTGGCATTTCGATATCCATAATGCAAATGTCGGGCTGATGCTGATGCACGAGCTTGACCGCATCCTCACCATTACTTGCTTTTCCGACGACCTTCATATCCTCTTCCAAATCGAGCAGGGAAGCAAGGGCTCCCAAGAGCATTCTCTGATCCTCTGCAATGACAATGCGAATCATCTTCCCGCCTCCTGTTCCGGTTGTTTGAAGATGTTGGGTACCCGGATCACTAGCTGTGTTCCAGAGACTGAGGACTGGATTTCCATGCTTCCGTTGACAAATTCCAGCCGTTCCTTCATCCCACGCAAACCGTTGCCCCGGTAAACCAATTCCTCCGCCATTCCAATGCCATTATCCGTTACGCTTACAACGAGATCTGTACGAGTGGGTTCGATGACAATGGAGGAGGCAGTGGCATTGCTATGCTTCACAATATTGTTGACCGCTTCTTTCAGGCACATGCAAAGCACGTTTTCTGTCATCAGCGAAGTATTGGTCAGATTCGTGTCGCCTTCCAGCACGAACTCAATATCCGCTGCCTTGAAAATTTGTTTGATCCGAAACATCTCATCCTCAAGCCGCGTCCCACGCATTTGTGTGACCATTTCCCGTACTTCTTTCAAAGCGATTCGCGCCGTTTGCCTGATTTCCTCCAGCTCCGTTCTCGCAAGAGCAGGATTTTTGTTGATCAGCTTGTTCGCCAAATCACTTTTCAACCCAATCAGGGAGAGCTTCTGCCCCAACGTATCGTGCAAGTCACGGGCAATGCGTTGGCGTTCCTCTAGCTTGACCAGCTCTGAAATCCGCTTGTTCGCATGCTCCAGCTCTCCCTGGAGCTTCTCGCGCTTATTCCAGTTGTACGTGGTCACGGGCAAGAGAATGACAGCAACCATGCTAACCAAAACAAACGGAAGCTGGCCAATCAATTGCGCGTTTTTGGTGAAAAAACCGATGTTGACCGATATGGCGGTACTTATCAAATGAACCGTGTACAGCGTAACAAAGCCGATCTTGTTCTCGATATTCCCGATAAAAAACGCCAAGAAGAGCGAGAAATACACATAGCCGAACATCAAGGTCATGGCGATGGATATGATGATCTGCACACCCGTCCAAAAGTAAATCAGCCAGCCCTTTGACAGAAAGGAGAAAACATAGCAAATGAAAAACAGAATGATCATGATGATTCCGATCACCGCTTCGTACGTCGAGGATGATCGGAAGATGAAATAGAATGGCAGGATGTAGAAAACAACCCACACATAAGGGCTCAAGCCCGTATTTTTTTGAAGAATGTGATACCACTTCTGCTTTTGCATCCTTGCCCACCTTTTCTTCGCCACTCTCTCAAGTGTATCGGAATTCAATGGTTTATGGCAGGCTTATTTTCCTTCCAAACTCGGTTTGGAGCCTTGAAGTGCATCCATGATCGCTTCTGATCGAGCAGCAGTCAATCGCTTGATGCCTTTGAAGCTCACAAAGCGCTTGTTGCTCTCATCCCATAAATGAAAACGCAGGCACTGCACGCTGGCCGCCAGTGTAATCGTTGTCGCCTTCTGAAGCGGTGGTGTCTCGTTATGTGCTTTTTCCAGGTTGTAATTCGGTACCCGTGGGCTTAAATGATGGACGTGGTGAAAGCCAATATTGCCTGTGAGCCATTGCAAAACCTTTGGCAGCTTGTAGTAGGAGCTTCCTTCTACTGCTGCTTTCACATAGCTCCACTCTTCTTCGTTCTCAAAATACGAATCCTCATACGTATGCTGTACATAAAACAGCCAAATCCCAAACAATCCTGAGACAAAAAAGATCGGACCTTGAATCAGCAGAAATGCTTGCCAGCCAACCGCCCAGATTAAGACCGCATAAAGACCGACCAGCAGCAAATTCGTCAGATACGTATTCAACCGCTCTTTGCGGCGAGCACGTTTTACATTAAAACGATATTGGAGCAAAAAGACAAAAATAGGTCCCAAGCCAAACATAACGATCGGATTACGATACAGCCGATAAGCAATTTTACGCCAGATAGGAGATTCGAGATATTCATTAACAGTCAACATCCACAGATCGCCTACGCCTCGTTTGTCGAGGTTGCTGCTCGTTGCATGGTGAATATTATGACTATTTTTCCACTGTTCATACGGAACGAGGGTAATCACACCAGTAATCGTCCCCACGATGTCATTCGCCCGACGATTTTTGAAAAAGGATTGGTGGCAGCAATCGTGGCAAATGATGAAGGTACGGATGACGAAGCCAGCTGCAACAATGACGATAGGCAGCGTCAGCCAATAGGACACAGATAGACTAAGATAAGCTCCGTACCAAAGCAGAATCAGCGGAACTAACGTATTGATTAGCTGTCGGATACTCTTTTTCATGTCTGATTTTTCAAAGGGGGCAACATTCTTTTTCAACTCGGCAATGTTGGCTTGATGCATCAATCGTTTCCTCCTCGACCGAAGCGCATGAGACGTGGAGTGCGCCGGACACTATATTCTATCTATATTGTAGAAAATAGCGTCTGGCCGCTGTAGTCATAAACGTCAAGTCGGAGACATGACAAATGTCATGGTTGAACAAGCGACTTGAAAATTTAAGGTACATAAACTAAGCAACCATCCCATATTATGCCAAGAAAAGACCCCATCCATACTTCGGATGAGGTCTCTCGCTTTGACGCCGCATTGTTCTTACTTCACATCGAGGCGCTTCACGATATCTTCGAGCAGCAAATTCGCTGCCTTGATGCCGCCTGCTTTGTTCCAAACCGTTTCGTCTACTTGGTAAACTTGATTGGTCTTCGCCACATTCAGAGATTTGAAAACCGGGCTTTCCATCCATTTTTTCGCGTTGTTCGAAACATCTTTAGATTCTTTCGTTGGCTCCGTTACCCAGTAGAACAGGATGTCCCCATCTATAGCGGACATACCTTCTTCACTAATCATTTCTGCAAAGTTGTTTACGTCCTGGGAAGCTGGACGTGCGAGTCCCAGTTGATCGAGCAGCACACCGCTAAAGGTATCTTTTTGATAGATTTGTACACCTTTTTTGGAGAATTTCGCTACGGATACTTTGGTAGAAGCTTTCGGACCCAGCTTTGCTTTCGCAGCAGCTACACGATCATCGAATTCTTTCAGGACTTGCTCGCCTTCCGACTTCTTGTTTAGTGCTTCTGCATAAAGCATGAAGTTGCTTTTCCATCTACCGGACAGCTCTTCTGAGAATACGGTTGGAGCGATTTTGGACAGTTGATCGTAAATCTTTTCATGACGTACTTTGTTCCCGATGATCAAATCAGGGCTCAGGCTTACAATCGCTTCGAGATTCGGCTGGTCTTCGAAGCCCAACACTTCTACACCTGTCATCTCATCCTTGATGTGAGGATACCAAGGATCTTCATCCCATGACTGTACAGCAGCGATTGGCTTAACGCCAAGTGCAAGCAAGGCTTCGGTACCTTCATTTGTTAAAATTACCACGCGTTCTGGTGTTCCCTTGATCGGAGTGGTACCCATTGCATGTTTCACTTCACGTACTTCATTGGAATCGGCTGGTGCTGATGTTGGAGTAGCCTCAGTCGTCGTTCCCGATGCGGCTGGCGCTTGTTGAGCTTGGTTGGCATTGCCTCCACAACCGGCAAGGACAACCAGCAAGCACAGCGCGAAGAAGCTGGTCATGATGTGGCGCATGGTACGTAAACTGGTCTTACTTTTCATATCGAGAATGCCCCCACTTCTGCTTACTTAGTGATAACAATTATCAATTGATAGTATATAGAGACTCCTCTTACTTTTCTATGGACGTGATTGTCTAATTCCCATGGACCAGATTACCCCTGTGCGACCTGGAGAAAATACGCTTTGCTCCTTTGAATCGTATGCTCTCTGCCAAACGGTCCCCATGGGTCCCATTCGTGATTGGCGGGATGGTACACTTTGTTTTCCCTCACCGCACGCATGTCTCTCCACAACGGGTTGTTCCACAGTGCTGCCACATGCTCCCGTTCACTCCAGAACACGATGATTCGCTCCGGGTTTAATTCGATCAGATCGTTGAGTGCATTTGGTTTATAGGCCGCGTGGGTCACATTCGGATCAGGCGCAAATCCAAGCTTGTGATAAAACAAATCAGCGAGGGCGTGCCCCTCTACACCATACAGGCGCACCTCATCCGCAAGGACGCGAATCATCGTCCATTCACCCGTGCGTGTAACCGGCAACAGTGCATCTCTTGCTTGTTTTTCCACGTTGTCGATGTGCTTGATGATTTTCTCTGCCTGACTCTCTTTCTTGAAGAGCGTCGCCAATCTGGTTTGGTAGTCAATCCAATTCGGATAACCGTCAAAAAAGACCGTTCCCCTTATTTTCTCCCAGTCTCCTGCCTCCCGATTGTGGAAAAAGTTCATCCTGACAATCACATCAGGGGACAACGTTAAAATTTCTTTCGGATCGATCAGCTGCTCTGCATTCAATGCTTTTGTCCCGCGCAGCTTTTGCTGTAAATAAGAAGGAAAGCCCGTCCTCGTTTCAAAGTAGTTCGGGAAGGAGGGGGCAGCAATCGGCTGAATTCCCATCGCAAGAAAATGATCCTGCAAAAACAGCTTGCTGACCACGACTACCCGCTGATCACTTTGCTTCATATAAATTTGCGGCGACAATCCTTCGCGTTTTTTGAAGAGTCTACTAAAATACAGCTCATCGGTATAACCTACGTTACGAGCTACATCCTTCACGCTTCCTCCAGAATGGGCAAGCAGCTCCTTGGCATGCTCCATCCGCAGCCCAGTCAAATACTCCCCGGGTGTCATTCCCGTCACACGTTTGAAAGCACGGCAATAAGAGCTGGGGGTCAACCCCGCCAGACTCGGCAAGCTTCCCAATTCCAGTGACTCGCGGTAGTGTTTTTGCATGTAGGCGATGGTTTCCTCAATCGCTCCAATGCCCTTTTCCTCTTTCTTTTTCTGTTCATCATAAACAGCACCAAGCAGCTCGTAGAGCAACGCTTGGCTCCGCAAAAAAGAAGAGTAATCCCGTTTTCGTGTCAATTGCGAGAGCTCCTCCAATACCGTCAGAAATGAGGCGGGTGTAGAGACAGCCAAAACCTCGACTTCTTTCCTCTCGGGAGCGATCTCGTGCTGATCGTGTCTCGCTTCTGCGTAATGCAGCCTGTATATGTGCAACGGTCCTGATTGGCACCGCAATTCTTCTATTTTCGTCGTCGGGTGCAACAACAAGAGCTTTCCGGCGTCGAGCACCTGCTTTTGACCATCAACCGTCATCTCTGCTCTTCCTTCTGCCACATAGCAAAGGACATGGGTGTTTATCTCCACCTGACGCAGATGAAAATTTTTCAATCGCTGTTTGCGAAAGGCGGTCATCAAAAACCCAGGATAATCTTGATTAATCGTCAACGGATTCACATCCCTCTATCATCGGAAATAGCAAGAAAAAGTAGACAAGCTGATTGCCGGAATCAGCCTGTTCTACTTTCATCATGTTGAGATCTTTGTATTTGGCAAGTACTTGCCTACGTCTATTGCGAGGAACGATTCGAACGGAACATCAGCAAGAACAGATAGGGCGCCCCTAGCAACGCCACCACGACCCCCGCCGGAATATCTTTCGGAATCATGACGATCCTTCCTAGCAAATCAGAAGCAGCCAACAATACAGCTCCAAGCATGGCTGAGACGACGACTGCACGGCGATGATGGGGGCCAACCAGCATACGTGCTGCATGTGGAGCGAGAAGGCCGATAAATCCTACGGCCCCGACACTGGCAACTGCCGCTGAAGCGAGCAACACGGCAATGACTGCCACAGACAACCTCGTCATCCGCACCTTTAACCCCAATCCAGTTGAACTCTCGTCGTTAAATGACAAGAGGTCCACCCGACGTCCTAACCACCACGCGATCGGTGCTAAAACGAGGATCGCAGGCAACAGGCGGCCTACTTCCATCCATCCCCGCCCGTATGTACTTCCTGCCAGCCAAGTGAGTGCAGGCGCTGCCAAGATCATCGAATGTACGATTAAGATATTAATAAGGGCGGCACCTGCGGCAGAAACCGCAATTCCAACTAGCGTCAGGATGATTGGATTGAGTCCCCTTCTCCAAGAGACTGCATACACAATCGCAGCGGAGATGATTCCCCCTGCAACAGCCCCAAGGGGCATCCAAGCCGAGAATTGAGGAAGCACGAGGAGCACGATAATCGCCCCTACACCCGCACCACTCGTGACACCGACAATCTGCGGATCAGCCAGTGGATTACGTACTGCACTCTGCATGAGACTTCCGCTGATCGCGAGTGCCACACCTGCCAACATCGCTGTCAACAGTCGCGGCATCCGAAGCTCCAACACCAATTGACTGTACATCTCGTTTCCTTGTCCCATGAAAATGGCGATGATCTCCGTCCAGGGCAGGTACAAGTTTCCGCTAGACAAGCTGAGCATCCAAACAACCACGAGCAGCACCGTAAGCATAGACACAATTAACGGATACGAAACTTTGCGTTGTGCTCCACCGACACTCATCGAGCCTCCAGTCCCAGCAGTCATACTGCGCGAGACACGCAAAGCCAGCCAGATCAACCATGGGCCACCAATAGCAGCCGTGATGGCTCCTGCTGGAAGTTCACCATAATGATTGATGAACATACGTGCAATCGTATCAGAAGCCACAAGCAGCGCTGCCCCCCAGATGGCACATAGTGGCAGCAGCCATCTATGCTGGGTGATGCCTGACAATCGCACCAGATGCGGAGCCACGAGTCCGATGAAACCGATTGGACCGACCACACTGACACTAACGCACGTAACCAAGATCGCAATAAACATGGTGAAAAGCCGTGTTTTTGCCACCTTTTGCCCCAATGACTTCGCCGTTTCTTCATTAAGGCTAAGTACATCAAGCTGCCTGGCCATAAAAAAGCTGACCAAAATCCCAGCTACAATCCAAGGCCAACTGAATTCTACACCCGACCAGTCATTTTGCTTCAGGGAGCCCGAGCCCCAGAGGAAAATGCCATTTGTCGTTTCTTCGTTAAACAAGATGATGGCACTCGTCAAGGAGGAGTACACCAAGGTGACGATCATCCCGGATAATGCCACACGCACAGGCGTGCCTTTTCGCCCGCCAGACATGAAGTATACGGTAACGGCTGCGAGTATTCCGCCCGCCATCGCAAATGGAAGCGGGTGGTCATGCAAGAATGATGGCCAAAAAACCATCCCGAACACCACAAAGAAATAGGCACCCGCATTTACGCCCAATGTCGTTTCCGAAGCGAGCGGGTTTCGTGTCACTGTCTGCATCAAAGCTCCGGCAATCGCCAATGCTGCACCAGACAAAAGCCCCATGACCGTTCTCGGAAGCCTGACACCTTGTATCATATGGTGATCGGAAATGTCCTGCGGAGCAATAATGGCCTGTATAACAGAACGCAGAGAAATGTCTGCCATCCCCTGTGTCAAACTGACAAATGTAAGCACTAACAGAGCGACAAGTCCACTCCCTAACATCAAGAACAATCTCCAGCCCCCTCTTGGTGAGGAAGTGGCTGGAGTGATGTCAGTTCGTGTGAACATTTTATTTTTGGCTAAACTCATTATTTTGCCAACAGATCAACAGCTTTATTCGCGAGAATTTTTGCAGACATGGTACCACCATACGGCCACAGATCTCCGCCCAGCGCATAGACGCGATTTTCTTTCACAAAAGTAAGACCGTTCCAAACTGGGTTGTTTTTCAATTGATTCTCAATCACGTTGTCATCATTTTGAATGATATGGAGGAAATTCGCATCCTGCAACGCGGGAAGTGCCTCCACATCTGCCAGTGTCATTCCTGTTTGCTCAAATTTCTTAGGCTTATACTTATTTGTCAGACCAATATTTATCAAGATGCTTGCTGCTGTAGAGTTATCCGTAGACAAACGGAATTCTACTGCATTTTGGCTGCTGTAGCCCATCGCGAGGACAAATGGAACTTTATCTGCACCAGCTTTGGTTAGCTTTTCTTTTGCTTCCGCATAAGTCTTGTCGAGGTCTTTCAAAGCAGCTTCGGCTTCTGCATTTTTACCCGTAATATCCGCAATTTGCTTGAAAATCTCGATCATTCGATCATACTGTGATCCCTGACCTTCAGCAGGATTCGTATCAAAGGCAATCGTTGGAGCAATTTTACTCATTTCGTCGTAATTGGCTTCTACATTTCGTTTAATACCGATAATCAAATCTGGCTTCAACATCATGATCGATTCCAGGTTCGGGGAAGTACGACTTCCTACATCCACTACTTCCGGGGCAATCTCCACCGGAAGTTTGACCCATTTTTTCATATTTGGAATATCTGCAATCCCTACAGGCTGAATACCAAGAGCCAACAAATGCTCTGCTGAGCTCCATTCCAATGCAACGATACGCTTAGGAGTACCTTTGATAGTCGACTCTCCCATCATGTGCTTCACTGTGCGCACTTGCTCTTCTGCCGGTTTCGCTGCGTCAGGCTGAGCTGTAGCAGCTTGATTAGAACCAGATTGTGCAGTTGACCCTGCATTGCCGCAAGCAGCGAGTAACAGCATCGCAGACATAAATACAAGCATCACTGGTAGTTTTATAAGACGCATGAAAAAATTCCCCCTTACTTTTCTAGGTGTTACATCGAATGAGAAAGGATGATGGACATGATTTCCAATCAACCATTGATTATGATAATGATTATCATTATCTTTGTCAACGTTGAGATGTGTTCAAAGTCTTAAAAAAATCTCCAGACTCAGAAAAATTCGTTTTAGACTAAACCGAATAATAATAAAACAGCAGCGACCTAAGACCTGAAAAAAAGTCTTAGACTCGCCGCTGTTTCATTACGCTATTCGATTCATCATGTGCCTCTAGGTTTAAAGGCGGAGGCTCTTCTAGACTTAAGTCCAGTTCTTATTCAAGCCAAAGTCCGTTACCAAATCTTTCTGACCACTATACGATTAATGTACAAACGGATCACGTAATTTGAAATGACGATCTGTTTAGCATATGCAGAAGAAAGGAAGATAAACGTTTGAACAACAACATAAAGTTAGCAATGATTCTCCTGGCCGCTGCCAGTATCGGAATCGCTGGATGTACGAAGGAATCCTCCGTCACTAGTACACAAAGTTCGTCCCAGCAAAACGCTTCTATACCGCCGAACGCAATTGCAAATTCAGAAACATCGGACATTAAGAATGTCTCGAATGCAGTAAAAGGGGATATTTCTCAAATAGATGTAACTAACATTCATTCCCTAAAAATTCAGAGTAACGCAGCTATAGTTAAAGTCATAGGAGACAAACAAATCAATCAAGCAAAATGGGAGTTATCCAAGGGCAATTCAGAAGGAATGGATACCAACGTGACTACGTCCATCCAAGATGGAACATTACAGATTATGCTTAAACAGGAACAAAAGAAGTTGATAAATACGGATCCATTGCCATCCTTAACGATCCATCTTCCTTATAAAGACTTCAAATCCCTTGAGATAGTTAATGAAGTTGGTGACATATTCATTGAGTCAGAATTGTCGGTCCAACATTTAAATGTGAGCAGCAATGCTGGCAACATCACCGTAACGGATGTCATTGGCAAGGAAAGCAGTAACATATCTACTAACCTTGGAAACGTCGAATTCGCTCTACCGGATCAATTAGCACCTCTATATGTAAGTTTATCAACTGAAATGGGGAATATTGATAATCAGGTTAATCTTGAAAAAGCAACAAATACCACATCGGTTGTTTCCAAAGAACTCCATGGATATGTGGGTGAGGCTCAATCCGAGAATGCAACGCTCAACATCTCCACGCAAGTGGGCGAAATTCTATTCAAAAAATAAGTGTCATCATCGTACCAGGCTTGCCATAATCATGATCAGGCCTGGTATTGTTAGCATCCATTATTAGATCAACGGACAGTTCATCAGAAGCTTTGATAATAATATCAAACCGCTGACTGTACGGATGCATAAACACTTCGTACTGAATTCGACGTTCTTCATGTGACTGCCTTAAATAGTTGATATCGGTTCCTCTTTCAACAATAAAGGGGCTATCTAGAAAGTCAGTCTACGCCGACTTTCTAGATAGCCTCAACAGGTTCAGTCTACAACACTATTCTTAATTCTCTTGCTTCTTCGTAGGAATAATCTCTCCCGTTTTCGCATCTATTCCAATCGTGATAGATTGTTTGGGATCTTTTCCAGTAAACGTAAGGT
This sequence comes from Brevibacillus sp. RS1.1, assembly GCF_013284365.1. Lineage (NCBI taxonomy): Bacteria > Bacillati > Bacillota > Bacilli > Caryophanales > Paenibacillaceae > Brevibacillus > Brevibacillus sp. RS1.1. The sequence continues at coordinate 269,935 of NZ_JABSVA010000006.1, read as the reverse complement.
TATATCTGCTAAATTTGCCTACAAAGTTGTCTACAATATTGGCACTTGAAATCACATAGGATTTTGCTTCTGGATGTGAGGCATAGAATTTATCTACCCCGGGTTTTACATTTGGGTATGATAGAACTGTAGCAGCATCCAATGATTGTATGGTATAGCTAAGGTTCCCCGTTTTCGAATCTATTGCAAAGTGAAAAAAGTTTTTTGAATCTTTTTCAAGTCTAATAACATACTTATCATACTCACCTTTTGAAACCACATCTTGATAAGCACTGATCTCATAAGATTTTGTTTCTGGAAACTGTGCATAGACGTTATCGATTGCTGCTTTCACAGCCTTGTCGGCAACAGCTTCGGAAGCTGAGAGCTTTTTGTAAGTTCCTGCATACAATTCTTGGTTTTGAGCTACAGTCTTTTGAGTTGGGTTTTCATTTGCACTTACTACTAAAGCTCCAGATAGGGAAATCGCAGTAGCCAATCCTAAAGCTGCCAAACGTACGGATGTTTTTTTAAGGTTTATTTTCATACCAATTCTCCTTCACGTTTATGATTTCTTTCCTAGGTATAGGTTAGAAAAAACTTCTAAAATATAAAGTGGGGTAAACTTAAAATTTTTATTAAAGTTCTTTGGTCATATAGCTTATCCCATGTTTTCGTCCCTTTCCGTAAAAAAAGAAAAAATCCCCCTCTAATGAGGAGGATTGATTCTCTTAAAATTACACTTCTTTTGGCAACACAATTCCACGATAAAGCTGAACTGTAATGTAATAGTAAATCGCATAGATCACAACGAAAATCAGCGTTGGAATCCAGATGTTCAGGTACGGATCCAAAAGGATGAACGAGAACATCTCCATACCGATCAATACGTGCATCAGACCGATGATCGCCGGGAAAATGAATACCATGAACAGCTCTTTATAGATCGAACCTACGAGCAACGATTGACGTACGCCGATTTTTCTCAGCATGCTGTAACGATCTTTGTCACGGGAAGCACCGGACAAGATTTTGAACATCAGGCAGCTCGCCATCATCGCCAGGAAAGCAATTCCGAGGAAGAAGCCCATGAACATCGTTCCGCTTGTGAAAATATACATCCCCGCATACGTGCTGTATTTGGAAGAAGTGTATACGTCTTTCGCTTCCACATTTGTGATAGACCCAATCAGTTGCTTTTGACGTTCATCCATTGTTTTTAATTCCTGTGTGTATTTCAAATAGTCGTCAACCTGGGCAAGGAGAACCTTGTGTTCACTTCCAGCAGTTTGCTCATATTTCGTCTGATCCACAACCAGAACAGATTTACCCTCAATCATCTGGTAGTTGATAAAGTTGGTGAATATCGCTTTGTCCCAATCCTCAGGAATAGCATCGTATTTACCTTTGTCATCTTTTGACGAACTAACGATATACGTCTCTTTCGGAAGCGGATCAGTCACAAGTTTTGGCTTGTTGTCAGCAGAGTAATTTTGAATGCTGTTCGTGGAAAGCAGCAACGGATTTGCCAGCAAGTCTTCCTTCAAGTAGTAATACGCCTTGTCGTCGACTTTGTATCGATACGTATTTTGCTCCAGGACGTTCATTTTTTTCAGTGCCTGATAATCCGCTTCAACCGGATCATGCAGATTCACGTCATACACATGGAACACCGTGGTAAACAAATTGACGTTTTGCTGGAAGGCCAAGCCCCCTGCCATCGCCCCGACACCAAGCCCGATCAGCATGGCTACTGTACCAAGGATTTTGGTCAGGTTGTTCACCCGAAAGCGCAGCTGAGCAAAGGTGAATGCGTTCAGCTTGCTGTCATTCAGCTTTTTATTTTTCTTCAAAGCCTGTACAAGAACTGGCAACAGCGAGATGAAAATCAAGTACGTCCCGATGGTGCATGAAATCGCCCCTACAATAAAGCCGAGTGCTTGCAGGTACATAAGCAAGTGCAAGCATGTATAGCCCAGAGCCAACAGGATCACGCCAAGGATAGCGACCAAAATGGCTCCGATTCCTTTTGACTTGATTTGGTCATTTTGTTGCTCGGCACGGATGAGTGTGAGCTCAGATGCACGAGCCAAACGAGCAGCATTGATCGTAGATGTGATGATAAACAGAATGAGGAAGAATCCCCATGTCACCCAAACCGCTGGCAGATAAAAAGGATAGTACCCATCTGTCGAAATCTCCAGCAGATTCATGAGCAGGACGCCGATGCCGCTTGCAAGTGCAATACCAACCAGGCTACCGATCACCAAGGAAATGATCCCCATCGTCAATGTTTCCAGGAACAAAATTTGGCTGATTTTCCCCTTCTTCGCCCCTAAGACCATGTACATTCCAAGCTCTTTGCGCCGCAGCGAGAGTAGGAATGAGTTGGCATAGAAAATATAGAAAATCGTGATAAACGCCAGCAGGAATGCCCCTACATTGAAAACGATCTGAATCGAAGAAATCATCGCGTTGTTTTTCGTGTAATCAGAATTGAGGGCAAGCGTCTGGAACATGTAAAAAATCGAAATGGAGATGACCAGACCCACGAGCAGAACCAGGTAGTCCTTCATCATCTTCCGCATACTGGACAAGGATAGCTTGAAAAGCATGAAACGTTACCTCCTAGCGTACATCATGTGATGCACCTAGCTCGGCCAGTACATCCAGAATTTGTTTGAAAAATTGCTGACGATCTCCCGTACGTTGAATCTCGGTGTACAGCTTGCCGTCCTGAATGAACAAGATCCGTTTGCAATAACTCGCAGAAAAGGCGTCATGCGTAACCATCATGATTGATACTTGGTGGTTCTCGTTCAAATCCGTCATCGTTTCCAGCAAGCTTTTCGCATTCTTCGAGTCGAGGGCGCCTGTCGGTTCGTCCGCCAGCAAAATCGCAGGATCATGCACAAGTGCGCGTGCTGCCGCGGCGCGTTGTTTTTGTCCCCCGGAAATTTGAACCGGATATTTCTGCAAAATCTCTTCGATCCCGAGTGTTTGTGCTACTTTACTTACTTTGGTGCTGATCTCTTTGGAAGAGACACCTTGCAGAGACAGCGGCAATGCAATGTTTTCATACACGGACAAATTCTCTAGCAGGTTGAAATCTTGAAAAATGAAGCCGAGCTTTTGTGAACGAAAATCTGCGAGCTGATTACGCTTCATCTGTGTAATGTTCGTTCCCGCAATCTCAATAAAGCCTTCTGTTGGACGATCCAGTGTGGAAATCACGTTGAGCAAAGTCGTCTTACCTGAACCGGATGGCCCCATGATTCCCACAAACTCACCTTTGTCTATGGTCATCGATACGCCTTTTAAGGCATGCGACTGGCTTTCACCTTTTGTCCCATATATTTTTTGAACGTCTTTCACTTCTAGTACAGCAGTACTCATTATTACGTTCCTCCATTCTATCTATTGGCTCGCGTTCGTTGTTTCGGTCGCTATTAACTGTAACCAAATTCCAGAATAGGAGCTATTGATGTTCCTTACAGTTTTCTTTACATTTTGTAAGGTTTATTACGTGAGACGAAAAAAGTCATCCGGCGAGGGATGACTTTTCTTGTGATCTATTTTTTGCTCTTGTTCTCTTCGTGTCTTTTGATCAGCATATCTACGAACATATCAATCTGTGCTGTGATCGCGATTGGATCATAGCGATAGAATGTATCGTAGTCGTTGTAGAAAATCTGATTGTTTTTCGCGGCAGGGGTAGCATTCCATACAGCGGACTCCTGTAAGGTTTTCAAGGCTTCACTATTTTTTTCTGGATTGTAGAAAGTCACGAACATGTAATCCGCAGCGTATTCTGGCAAGGTTTCCATGGACAGCTGTAAGGTTTGCTCTTTGGATTTGTCTGCGTGCGGCATTTTCAGCTTCAATGCATTGTACACGGTTTGACCACCGCGCCCTGCGTGATCGCCGAAGATCCACAAATCTCCTTTGTTCGTCAGCTCGTAGAGACCAACCGTTGCATTCTCATCCACGATGCCTTTCAGCTTTTCGCGCCCCTCGGCAGCCTTTTTGTCAAACTCCGCAATGAACTTGTCTGCCTTTTCTTTGTCGCCAACCACTTCTCCGAACAATTTGAGGGTATCATAAATGTTGGTCGCCGTACCGTACGGGAGATAAACGGTTGGAGCGATTTTGGACAAGGCTTCATAATTGTCATCATACATGACGACGATGAGGTCAGGAGCCAGCTCTAACGTTTTCTCCACATTGATCCGCGGGCTACCCACGTCCTGCGCATTTTTTAATGGTTCAACGGTAAACGGGCTTTTGAAAGCTTCCGTCTCTGCACCGATTACATTTCCGCCTACTGCAATCAACTCGCCTGCGTAGTAATCCGTCACAATACGCTGTGGCTTGTCAGGAATTTGAATGGTCCCTTTGGGTGTTTCGATGCTGCGCATTTTGTTCTCAGTAGGGGCTGCTGTTGACTTGTCAGCTGGCTTGGAAGCAGAATCCGTTGCGGGTGCTTGTGTTGCCGTATTTGCTCCACCGCATGCCGTCAAAAAAAGCGAGAACACCAAAATGACAGCAAGGACAGCCTTTACTGTTTGGTTCGTAAGCATGATGAGCCTCCCTTATGTACGTTTGTAAGATAGATGTAAGTAATGCCATGAACGATATTGATTATCATTATCGATAAAACTATAACAAAGAGTATTTTTACTGTCAATCGCCCGAGCTTTGCGAAAAAAAGCAAAAAAAATCCCTTTCTGAGAAAGGGATTAGTTGCCGGAGCGTCTTTGTTTGATCATGTCGTCCATCTTTACAAAGGTGTAGCCTTTGCTTTTCAGGCTTTCCAGTACAATTGGGAGTGCTTCAATCGTGTGGATGTCATCGAGCATATGCAGCAAAATGACACTGCCATTTTTCGTCTTGCTCATGACGCCATTTACGATATCTTGGGCGCTGTTTTTATTGTCCCAATCCAATGTGGTGACATCGTACAACGCAATGACCTTGTATCCCGTAGCAGCAATCACTTTAGCTGTGTGATCGTCTACTACGCCAGTCGGTGGACGGAACAGCATGACAGGCTGCTGTTGGATCGCTTCGGTAATGACCTGGTGTGCTTTGACCACGTCCTTCTGCAATTCTTCCGCTGTCAGCGTCGTTATGACCGGATGGCTATACGAATGGTTGGCCACATCATGACCACTCTCCACCATCGCTCTCGCCAAATTTGGATTGTTCTCCACCCCTTTTGCCCGCAAGAAGAACGTCGCTTTCACATCATGCTGCGCCAAAATGTCTAATAGTTTCGTTACGGTTTTGTCGCTTCCCCAGTCGTCAAAGGTGAGCGCGATCTGTTTTTTATTTGTGTCGACCTGAGAGATGATTTCGTACTCGGCATTTTCGAATTGCGGATTCAGTTTTACTGCGTCAAAGCCTGGTATTTGTTCCAGCGGCTTGCGTTCACCGCCGTTTTTCACCATCTCACTGAGCGGGACAAACTGGTAGCCGATATCCGCTGCTGCCTTGGCGATCAACGGAATGGCTGGGATCACCTCAGGATTGATGTCTGTATTGAGTGAGATAATGCTGCCTCTGGACATGTAGCGAGTTATGTAATCTCCAATGGTTTTGGCGTCTTTTTGCAAATCACGGTCCTTCGGGTTGATGTTATAGCTGACGACCGCTTCCATCCCGAGATGGGCGGCTGCCAAACGGACGTCATCCGTCACATCGCCAGATTTGGTTCTCACATAGCGAGGGGAAATACCCGTCTCGCGTTTGATGACCTCATTACTCAACTGAATCTCCCGATAAATTTGCTCGTAGCTGAGCTTGCTCATATCCAGTTGATTCAATGTGTTGTTCTGGATTTCATGACCGCGGGCCAAAATGTCCTTGGCGATGCTTGGCTCCTCGGCGACACGCATACCCGGCAGAAAAAAAGTGGCTTTGATCTTATGGGCATCTAGCTGCTCCAAAAGACTTTTCATCATCTTATCGTCGCCCATGCCGTTAAACGTCAGGGCCAGTTCCTTGCGCCCCGTGTATACATAAGGCAGCGCCTTGCTTTTTTCACCCGTGTAACGAGTGATAGTCTGTTTCTGCTCTGTCTTCTGGCGCTCAGTGGATTCATCTTTGCTCGCAAACATCGAGCATCCAGAGACGAACACGACTGTCATGAGCAGTGCAATTCTTTTGCACAGTTTTGCAGATATAATCATGTATGACTCCTTATCCCCTCATTGCTCCCAATTGATCTTAGCTAAAATTATACTCTGTTTGCATTTTTGGTAGAGTAGATTTTCTTTCCATTTCATAACAAAAAGAGACGGATCTGCTCCGCCTCTTTTTCTTCCCTATCTACTTACTCCTGAATACTCACCTTGCCGCCATCTGCAAGCAGCGTCTGTCCTTTTACCACGACTTTATCTCCATTCGCTAGGCCGGATACTACTTCAATCAACTCGCTTGTCGAGTTGCCCGTTGACACTTCCACTTGCTTGGCTGTTTCCCCTTCCAGCTTGAACACATATTGTCTGCCTTCACGCTCAAATACGGCCTTACGAGGAATAACGAGTGACTTCGCTCCTTCTGAACCTTGCGGGAAGGTAACATTTACGACCATATCGGACTTCAAATCATGAGAAGCATTTGGAATTGTGATTTCTACCGGATAGGCTTTGAGCTGCGAATCCATGACAGGGCTAATCGCCGTTACATTTGCATCAATCGTTTTGCCTGTAGACTGCACGTTTACTTTGACGACTGTTCCTACTTTTACTTTCGTCACATCTGCTTCAGACAAATTCGCTTTGACCACAAGTGGATTCGTTTTGACGACGGTCACAATAGGTTGCTGGCCTGCCATCTGCCCTACTGCTCCGTTCACGCTTGCGACAAATCCGTCGATGGGGGAGACAACCTTTGCATTCGCCAGTTGCTCACGAGCATTTTGCAGTCTTACCTCGGACTCCGTTACACTCGCTGCCGATACTTGCACACCCGTTTTTTGTTTCGCGCCTTGCAGCTTCTGCTTTGCATTGTCATAGGAAATCTGGGCTTTTGTGAGCGTTGTATTTACCTCTTCCATTTTCTCAGTAGCAATCGCTCCCTCTGCGAGCAGCTTCTGATTACGTTGTTGATTCAGTTTGGCGTCAGCAAGCGCTCGTTCTGCTTCCGTCAAATCATTTTGTGCTTCCACCAAGCTTTGGTTAGAGGTACTGCCCGCTTGGGTTAAGTTCGCTTTTGCCACACGGAGAGCTGCTTCTTGCTCTCTTACACTGTTAGACAACTCATTCGTATCGAGTGTAAACAATAATTGTCCTTTTGTTACGGCCTGACCCAGCTTTACTGGGAGAGATGCAATTTTCCCGCTAGTTTTTGGTGACATTTGGACTTCCTCACTTGGTGCCAATTTTGCAGTCAGTCCAGCCTCCGATGTGACCACGCCGTGTGCCACCGTTGCAACCTGTACAGGGGTAACCGTTTCTGCTGGAGGGGCAGCAGTCGTCGCTGCATCCTCCTGGCTTGCGCAGCCTGTGATCAAGGTAAGGGAAAGTAGCGCCACAATCGCGATTCTTTTATTTATGATCATGAATGGTTCCTCCTCTTTTCTCATGCATTTGTCGATTCTAACGTGGTACGGATTTTCTTTTCCTGCTTTTGCTTGCGCTTGTTGCGTCTCTTTTGTCCCATCTCATCAAACCATACGGTAACCACAGGTACGAGTATGAGCGTGATCATGGTGGAGAAAATCAAGCCATACATGACGGTAGTCGCCATGGGCGCTTGCAGTTCTAAACCAGACCCAGCAGCAACGGAGAGCGGAGCAATGGCCATAATCGTCGTGAGGGTTGTCATCAAAATCGGACGCAGACGAGCAGGTCCTGCATGTAAAATCGCTTCATGTAGCTCCCAACCTTTTGCACGCAACTGATTGATCAAATCGATTAACACAATCGCATTGTTCACGACCAGACCGATCAGCAAAATGTACCCGATCAAAACAGATACAGTAATAGGTGTTCCTGTAAACAGAAGCCCCAATATGACCCCAGTAAGGCTCGGAGGAACCGAGAACATGATGATAAATGGACTGAAAAGTGATTCAAACTGAGCAGCCATGACCATGTACACCAGCACGACGGACAAGATGATCGCGAGACCCAGATTCACAAAAGAATTTCCCATATCCTCGCTCTGTCCGCCCATTTCGATGATGTAGCCATCCGGAACATTCAGCTTATTGATGATATTCGTAACCTCCGTCGCGGCCGCTTGCAGGTTATCCCCGATCAAATCGCTTGTGACCGTCACTTCACGCGTCATGTTTTTGCGCTCAATCGATGGTGGTACTTCGACTTTGCTAATGGTTGCTACGGAAGTGAGGCTGATTTGAGCGCCTGTTGGCGTGGAAATACGCAGGTTCTTCAAGTAATTGATATCTTCCTTATAGTCTTCTGGCAGCTTGAGATTGATATCAATTTCATCTTCACCCGTACGATACTGGGTAACCGTTTGACCTTGGAAAGAAGTTCGCACAACAGAAAGGATTTCATTTGTTGTCAACCCGTACAAGCTCGCCTTCTCTGTATCGACCTTCACATCGAACTCCTGACTCATTTCCTTAACACTGGTAGATACGTTCATCGTTCCCGGTACCTTGGCTATTTCCCCTTTTACAATCTCGCTCAGTTCCGTTAAGACGTCCAGATCATCTCCGCGAATTTCAATCGAGATGGCTGCTCCGCCCCCCATACCACCGGAAAGGGATTTCACCTTGATATCTGCTCCTGCTATATGCTTGACTTTCTCTTGCAGGCCCACAGCAATTGCCTCTGTCGATCGCTGTCTCGTCGTAATCTCTCCTACGTGCAGTTCGATCGTTGCGTTATGAGAAGTGGATGCACCGCTCTCTGAAATACCGTCGCCACCCCCGACCGTGGACTTGACCAATTTCTTTTCTGGCACTTGATTGACCACTTCTTCTACTTGCTTCATTACTTTTTCTGTTTCCGTCAAGACAGTACCCTTCGGCAGCTTGATCTCTACTTGGATTACCCCTTGGTCCATATCCGGGAAAAACCCTGCTCCGAGAGTGGGAACTAGCATCAATGAGCCAATCAACATAGCAAAAGCAGATCCAATCACGGTTTTCCGATGACCCAATGCCCATTTGAGAACCCTTTGATAGCCCTTTTCCACCTTATGGAATCCGATGTTAAACCAGGTTAGTGGATTGAAGCCTCGATAGTTTTCATGATTTGTATGCTCCGGGACAGTTTTTAACAGGCGAGCACTCATCATTGGAACCAGCAAGAAGGTGAAAACGAGTGCTGCGATGTGTGAGAAAACGACCGTCAATGCCAACGGTGCGAAAAGCTCAGCAACAATCCCCTCTGTCAGTGCAATCGGTAAGAATACGCAAATTTGTGCCAATGCGGATGCCATCACCGCGGTTCCTACCTCTTTGGAACCAACCAAGGCCGCTTCCATCATGCCTTTGCCTTGTTCCCGCTGACGGAAAATGTTTTCCAGCATAACAACCGCGAAGTCCACTAATGATCCCAATCCGAGCGTGAGACCTGCCAGGGAAATCAGGTTGATTGTTTGACCTGTCATATACATCAAGAGGAAGGTTGATATGATCGATACAGGCAGGACAATGACCGCAATAAGCATAGACGACAGACTGCCCAAGAAGAAGAACAGCATGAGTACGCCAATGGCACCACCTGCAAGAGCATGTACTACCGTGTTGTCAACGGAGCTCTGGATATAGGTAGAGGTATCGAGAACGATACTTGTTTCTACATTTGCTGGAAGCGTGCTATTAATCTTCTCCAGCTCAGCCTTTACGTCTTTTGCAATTTTGATCGTATTGCCGCCTGTGCCTTTCATCACGGAAATTCCCAGGCTTGGCTTTCCATCAATGTAGCTCAGATTGGTCACTTCTTTGATGGTGTCTGTTACGTTGGCAATATCACTCAATCGGATGAAGCTCCCACCAACAGAGATCGGCGTGAGTGCAATGGTGTCCACATTGGTGAATTCTCCTTGCACGCGAATACTGGTCTTTGCGTCACCTTCCCGTATCGCACCCGCTGATCCTGATACATTGCTGTTTTCTAGTGCTGCCTTTATTTGATCCAATGTCAATCCATAGGCGGCTAATTTGGCTGGGTCTACGATGATATCGACAATTCGCTCTTGCCCACCAGTGACCGTGACAGAAGCAACACCGTTAATTCGTTCCAAACGGGCCTTGATTACATCGTCCGCGATTTTTTTTAGTTTGTTGACATCTTGATCGCCAGTTACAGCCAGATCAAGTATCGGCTGACTTGTCGGATCAAATTTCAACACCCTTGGTGAACCAGCTGACTCAGGCAAGCTCCCCCGGACCAAATCTACTTTATCTCGCATATTCAACGTTGCTTGATCCATGTCTGTTCCCCACTTGAAATGGAGGATGACCGAGGATGAGCCATTAACAGAGGTTGATGTGACCTTGTCTAAATTCGGAACCGTGCCTAGTGCATTTTCGATCGGCTTGGTAACCAGCTTTTCTACCTCAGCTGGAGCCGCCCCCTCCACAGAGGTAACAACTACGGCGACAGGAGCATTCAGCGATGGCATCAATTCAATAGCCAAGCGAGGAAAGGTAACCAAACCAAAAATGAGGATGGCTATGGATATCATAATCATCGTGACCGGACGTTTAATGGATAGCTCTGATATATTCAAAATTTTCTCACCTCTTCGTTTGTAGGGAGCTCAGCGTATCAGCTCAGTATTTCTTTCTCCAAAATAAGCGCGCGCAAGGAATGAAGCGATGTAGGTGTACAAGCATTTCCTTCTTGTTCCGTCCAATTCGCTGGTACACGCTCCGTCAATGCTGCCCACACAATTCTCCGATCCGATTTATCACGAAATCTGCGCACCAAGTTCATCTGTTCCAGCCGACTGATTAAACCTGAGGTCGTACTATAGGAAAGATCAATCGCCTTGCTGATTTCTCCCATTGTTTTCGGGCTGATCGCAATTTGCTCCAGAATGAGAACCTGTTGCCAGGTGATATCACTTGAATCCAATGCTTGCATGGAAAGTGTGGAAAATACGGTGCTCGTATCTCTTAGAATCTTCGCTAACTGAAACAGTTCGTTCATAAAAGCCTCCTACCCATTCTCTATTTTTCGGACTATCGTTTGGGGTGTTCCCCTCCATAGATCAAATTGTACTTATACGATTCGTCCCCGAAGTCTATCGGGTAGTCAAATTGTGGAATTTGATTTTATCTATCCAGAGATAGAAGACCGTACACCCGGAGATAGACGACAGCGCATGCTAAAATGAAAATATAATGGGTACGTATACCAAGAAAGGAGGTTGTCTTCTTGAACGCTTCAGCTGCATCTTTCCGCTCACGTTTCCTACTCATTTGTTTTTTTGTATTGATCTCATTTTTTCTCATTCCAAGTGCTTACATTCATGAGCCCACCATTCCATTTATCATCTCGCTGATCATCATCTTCTGCTACCTGCTGATGTTTCTCAGACCCAAAAACAATTGGAAACCATTTCAAAAAGACATCGCCATTATCGTTATTGGTACCGTGTCATTTATAAAGGTTCTCTATGTAGGGCAAGAGGTCGGTCTATCCTTGCCATTGGTGGCATTTATTGGATTCCATATCCTTGAACGCCGAGCATTGTACTATGCGATTTTTTTTGGTGCATGCTCCTTTTCTTACATGTTCTTTCATAAAGACTATATGTTTGAGGAGGTTATCGGCTATGTCGTGACCTATATGGGATGGTATCTCGGAGCACGAGGACTATCTGTTCAAAATCAAGCAAAGGAGTCGAGTCAGCAGCATCTGAAACAATTGCAAAACGCGCATGTTGAACTCCAGGAAGCTCATTCTGAACTTCAAGAGGCCTCTGTGAATACACTTCGTGCCGCTGTCCTTGAGGAGAGGACCCGAATCGCCCGTGATGTTCACGACGCTTTGGGACACAGTCTCACATCATTGATCGTTCAATTGAATGCTTTGAAATACATGCTGCAAGGAGGACCGAGTGACGCACAGGAGGCTGTCCGAGACATGCTTACGGTGTCAAAGCAAGGCCTCGATGATATACGCTCGTCTGTACATACATTGGCTGCAGACAAATCCTCTCTGGGAATCACACCACTGCGTATACTCTTATCACGAGCCCAACAGCATACCGACATCAAAATGCAGCTGATCAGTCCCAATCCAGACATTCCTCTTTCTCAGCACATGACTATTACGCTTTACCGGATTCTCCAAGAAGCGATTACCAATTCCATACGACATTCTGATGCAACAGAAATTTTCATCACGATTGAAAAAAAGCAAAACTACCTATTCTTGGCCATTTGGGACAATGGGAATATGACAAATCATCATCAAATCAAGCTCGGCTCTGGTTTAACAGGTATCGCAAAACAAACCAAGGAATTAAACGGAGACCTTTCCTATTCCATTCGAGAGCCCCACGGCTTTCAAATTGACATCAGCTTTCCGCTTTGATAAACAAATAGTGATAATACGGAGGAATGCCAGCATGGAAAATCAAAACAAAAAAGAGACCATTCGTGTGGTCCTGGTCGATGACCAAACGATGATCCGCCAAGGATTGGGATATGTCATCAAAATGCAGAAGGATATGGAGGTAAGCGGGGAGGCTTCTAATGGAGAAGAAGCCGTGAAGATCGTAGGGGAAATCATTCCTGATGTAGTCTTAATGGATGTACAAATGCCGAATATGTCAGGAATCGATGCAACACGCGAAATCACTCGACTCCATCCTTCGGTAAAAGTATTAATCCTCACTACTTTTGACACGTACGATTACATCGTAGACGGTATTCGCGCTGGTGCTGTCGGCTATATGCTAAAGGATTCCGATTCACAGGATATGTTAGACCTCATTCGCAGGGCCCATCAGGGCGAGGCACTGTTCTACACGGCTACTGCTGCAAAGGCTCTCGCGGAGGTTCTACAGTTTCAACAAAAGAATCACGAGCCTGACTCTGATGCTGACTGTGACTCTACGCTTCCACCCCTTGTCATGTTTGATCAGTTGACTGATCGAGAGCGGGACGTACTTGAGCAGCTATCCTACGGTAAACGGAACGATCAAATTGCGCAGCACCTGCTTATCTCAGGGGGAACCGTCAAGACGCATATCCATCGGATTTTACAGAAAATGGGCGTAGAAGATCGTACACAGGCAGTTGCCAAGGCGATCCGGTATAAAATCGTGAAATAAGGAAGGAAGCGTAAAAAGCCCAAGCACTTTACATGCTTGAGCGTCGCTGCTACTCGGAATAGACTGCAGCTATTCTACACTCCGTTCCTTTTCGAATTCTACTTCCAACAACGGCAATGTTCTGCCCGGGAAAACGGTAGATGCGATTTCTCCTACGCGCTTTGCCCCTCTCGACAAGTAAAACGGTTCTGCGTACGGGTCGCTGTGGATGGTGACGACTGGGATATCCAGCTTTTGTGCCACCTCCACCATATGCTGCCACAGAGCCTTTCCGTAACCTTTTCCAACCGCCTCCGGTTCCATGAACAAATAGCCTAATAGCCACTGCTCTTGCTCTGCATCCTTTTCCAAACTCATGAAGCCTTTGATGCTACCCTCGTCCTCTAACACATATACTTCCTGCGTCTCGATATAGGCAGATGATAGCGTCAGGTCGTCGCGACAGGCCTCCATGAATTCATCACTGTACCCCCAATAAGCTTTGGAGCGATAGGCAAGCTCACTCAGTTCGCTTGCTTCTTGTCCTTTACCTCTGCGGATGTTCATCTGAATTCATGCCCTCCTTTGCTACGATTTCCGCTAGACGTTGTTTGATACCCCCTGTACAAACGCCGCCGTGATAGGCAATCACTGTCTCTATATCGAGCTCGAGCAGTTTGCGGATCGATTGCAGAGCTGTCGGTTGATCAGGCGTGAATTCGGGATTGAAGGGCATCAGTACCCCATCTTGTGCTGTGAGGGCGTCTCCTGAAATCAACGTCTTGCTCGGAATATGATACAAAGAGATGTGATCGGGGGAATGACCGGGCGTATAAATCACCTGGATACCTCCACAGTAAGGGAGAACATCGCCATCCTGTACGGCATGATCCACTTTTACCGGAGGGGCCAGTACCCCACTTTTGATCAAGGGTGTTTCTCCTGCCAGATACGGAATCGCTACCTCGTGAGCAACCACCTGTACGCTTCCTTCCTTTGCTGCTACTATTTCAGGCAAGCTGCCGATATGATCCCGGTCTTGATGGGTAATGATGATTTTCGTCAATTTTTCAAAAGGAATCGCTTCTTGCGCCAGTACATTCTGAATCAGCTCCAATTGTCCGGGGATGCCTGTATCCACAAGAATGGCTTCATTCTCATCCCATAGCACTGCGGTGTGGACGACGAATGGATTGCCTCCCGCGTCCATCTCCAGTTTGATCGTTTTGATTCCTTCTGTTTGAGTCAAATCGGACACCTCCACATTTGCTTGAATCTGAATGGTATGAATGATTCCCTAAAAGCAGGGGATAATCCTCTCCCTTCCTGTTATGTATTTTTGGGAGAGAAGTTCGTAATCCCTAATCTTTCTCCTTCAACTCATCCTGTAAAAACATCACTAAGTTATCAGCAATCTTTTCAGCGTACTCACTGACTTGCTGTTTGCTCATTATTTCATAGTCTTCTTCATGATCGAACTTGACAATGGGGGTGTTATCTAACGTGTATTCTATCCCTACTTTGCTTAGGTCAAAGCAGTAGGCATCTCCCAATGAGTTAGAAGCAAAAACAATATACTTGTGTTTGGATACATCTCTTCCAGGAACCAATTCATAATTTTCCATCAGTACGTCGGCAATTGACCATATCCTTAAATCCCCTAAGTCGAATTCTCTGGTTGCATTATATTGAGAAAAATAGTTCGTGAAATCTTCAGGCAAATTGAGTGACTCTAATTTTGCAATCTCTTCTTTTGAGGCTTGTTCAAACTCCACACCTGTTATATGGCTAATTGTTGTCATGAGCTCCTTCAACATCTGAATTATCCCTCCTCCTTGACTACATTAAATCAATCAATTATTTCATCAGTACACGGGTTGTCTCCTGCACCATATCCCGTAAACCATGGTGACACCGTTTTTCGGTGAAAATCTCTTTGTGGGGGTATCAAGTTGTAAGAAAAACGAGCCTCTAGAATTGCTTCTAAGGCTCGTTTCGCATTCAGGGAGAGGTAATCCCCTGATTTTTTCCTATTTTCCAAAACACACTTTTGCAGCAGCCTCAACAAGGACAGCCATTTTTCCCCTCTTACTTTGCTTCCTTCTGACGATAAACTTCCTTCCCTTCAACCAAGGTCAGCACGACTTTCGCATCCTTGATTTGAGTGGCTGGAATTTTAAACAAGTTTTTATCGAGCACGATGAGATCTGCCTTCTTGCCGACTTCGATCGAGCCTGTGATGTCATCCACGTGGTTGGCGTAAGCACCATCAATCGTGAAGCTGGCGATCATTTCTGCAAGCGTTGCACGCTCGTCTGGGTTGGCAACTTTGCTCGGATCGGTTACACCCTCCTCGATCCGGGTAATGCCTTGTTGAATGCCATGCAGTGGATTGAATTCCGGCGTTACGATGTAGTCAGACGAAGAAGCTACATGCACCCCTTTTTTCAGGAAGCTCTTCATCGGGTATTCTTTTTCTGCGCGTTCGTGGCCCAAGTACGGCACTTCGATTTCATCGTAGTAGCCCTCTTCCTGCATAAACCAGAATGGCTGCACGATTCCGACTGCACCCAGCTTCTTGAAGCGCTCGATGTCTGTTTCATTGACCAGTTGCAAGTGAACGAGCGAGTGGCGAGCATCATGCTTACCATTTTGTTTTTCAGCGAGCTCCATACCGTCTAGTGCAATGCGGGTAGAAGCATCCCCGATGGAATGGACGTGCAATTGGAAACCTGCCTTGTCTACTGCGGCTGCTGTTTGATTGTAAACCTCTGGCTTCCAGATTAATTCTCCGTTTGTGTCCTTATGGACATACGGCTTTTCCAAGTAAGCTGTGGCGCCTTCTACGACTCCATCCAAAAAGATTTTGACGGCGTTCACCTGGAATAGCGGATTTTGATTTTGATTACGCTCACGGATTTTTACAAATTCTGCGATCTGCTCAGGTCCTTTTTCTGGGTTCGCTGTCAACGCATTGCGGAAGCGGATGGTCAGTTTGTCCTCTTTCGCGAGCTCCTCATACGCTTCCAATACGTTCGGATAGCGCAGCATATCCGGGTCGCGCACTGTCGTTACACCGCGTTCAACGGCTTTTTCCTGGTAGGCTTCAATTCCGGACTTGTATTGCTGGACGGTGTATCCCCCGATTTTTGAAAGCACCAGATTCATTGCGCTTTCCCGCAACGTTCCAGATGGTTCTCCTGTTTTCGGATCGCGCTCGATAATGCCGCCCTCAGGGTTTGTCGTGCCCTTCGTGATTCCAGCCAACCTCAATGCTGCCGAGTTCACCCACAAAGAATGTCCATCATCGGAGGTCAGCGCGATTGGAGTCGTTGGTACGATTTTATCCAATACTTCCTTGCGCGGACCAATACCAGGCACTACCGGATTGCTCCAGCCGCGTCCTTGCAATGCTGGTTCGTTTGGATGCTCTTTTACGAATTTCCAGATGGTCGCAACGTATTCCTCGACAGAGCCTCCGTCAAACAAATCAATGGAGTAAATGAGTCCCGTCGTTTTGCTTGCATGCGTATGACTGTCAATAAAGCCCGGCAATACCATTTGGCCTTTCAGATCGATTACTTTCGTATTCTTGCCGATGTGTGCTTTCGCATATTCATCTGCGCCGACAAAGACAATTTCATCACCGCGAATGGCCACTGCCTCTGCCCAGCTGTTCTTATTGTCCACTGTGTAGACCGCACCGTTCGTTAATACGACATCTGCTGGCTGTTTTGTCCCTTGGGCGGCAAAAGCCGACATCGGGCAGATCAGCGCTGTAGCGAGCAATGCGCTGGTTAATTTTTTCCCAAACACGTTAAAATCCCACCTATCTATTTATCTAAGATGAAAAGAATGCCAAAACCGATTGTAGCATCGCAACTCTGAAAATTCCATGAAGTCCGGTCGAAAAATAGTATTTTTCCCCGATTTATGACGAAATTGATCACATAATGACCACCTGAATTGGTCAAATTGGTAAAAGGTTAATTTGACTCTCCTTCATGAATCGATGTATACTCATAAATGTTTTAGGGGCTAAACATTTAACGCCATATACAATTAAGCAATGAAAACAGGAGAGGGTACGATGCAAAGCCAAGTCAATTTTGAAGAACTTTATATACAACTCCAACGGAAGGTTTCGGCTGAGTCACACAAGCGTTTGGATCCACTCGTATCAGGATCACAAGCGATGCTTTTGCGAATCCTAGATATGAGCGGTCCACAGAAAGCATCTTCTATTGCAGTACGTATGAACATTACCCCCGGAGCGGTTACGAGTCTCGCTGATAAATTGATTGCTTGCGGCTATGCCACGAGAAATCGTGACAGTACGGACCGCCGCGTCGTGCAACTGGACATAACCGATCAAGGAAAAGATATCCTGCGGCAATACAAAGCCGTGGTGAGGAGCACGATTGAACAGTTTTTCGCAGGCGTATCTGATGAAGACAAACAACACTTAGTCCGCATCTATCACCAGGTTCTGAAGAATATAGATCAACAAAGAGAGGAGAATCAAGATTGCAACAGCTGACAGAGAAAAAGAAAGTGACGATTATGATCGCGATTATTACGGCCATGTTTTTCGCCGCGATCAACCAGACCATTATCGGGGTTGCCATGCCACGTATTATTTCAAAGCTGGGTGGCATGGATTACTATTCGTGGGCGATTACGATTTATTTGCTGACCTCAACCGTCGCTTCTGTACTGGTTGGGAAGCTCTCCGATATATATGGAAGAAAACCGTTTATTTTGACGGGTATTGCGTTGTTTAGTATCGGAGCCTTGTTATCCGGGTTTTCTACCGATATTTTTCAACTGATTACGTATCGTGGCATTCAAGGGGCGGGTGCCGGGATCATCATGTCCACTGCTTTTACCGCCATGGGTGATCTGTACGAGCCTCGCGAGCGCGCCAAATGGGGAGGAATCATGAGTGCCGTCTTCGGTGTATCCAGTGTGCTTGGTCCTCTGATGGGCGGCTATATCGTCGACCATCTCGACTGGCATTGGGTGTTCTGGATCTTCTTGCCGATTGGCGTGATTGCCTTTCTGTTGATCATGATTCATTTCCCAAAAGTACCGAAGCAAGAAGGAGAGTCTGTGGACTACTTCGGCTCGCTGTTCCTGTCACTCACCATCGTACCGATGCTGCTCGCCTTCTCATGGGCAGGTAATGGCCCAGGCAAACACGCTTGGGGCTCGTGGCAAATTATTGGTTTGTTTGCCTCCACAATCATTGCGTTGATCGTGTTTATTATGATTGAGAGGAAAGTAAAGACTCCCGTGCTTCCGCTGGGCTTGTTCAAAAACAGTATTTTTACTGTCTCTAATCTGGTCGGATTCTTCCTCAACGCAGGGATGATGGGCGCTATCATTTATGTGCCATTCTTTGTCCAAGGGGTCAAAGGTATCTCTCCGACAATGGCTGGTTATGTAGCGATGCCGATGTCGATTGCCATGCTCGCGACCTCTGCAATCGCCGGACAAATCATGACCAAGACGGGAAAATATAAAAAGATGGCGCTGGGTGGACTTCTCGTCATGACCTTTGGCATGGTGTTGATGTATTTCATGTCGCCAGCCACACCGATTTACTTGCTCGTGATCTACATGATTATTCTCGGTTTGGGGATCGGGATTGCGATGCCAGTCTTCTCTTTGACGGTGCAAAATGCAGTCGCACCGCAGCAATTGGGTGTCGCTACAGCAACGTCGCAGCTTTTCCGCAACCTCGGTGGGACCATTGGAATTGCTGTTATGGGAACCGTCATGAGTGCCAGCATGTCTGCGAAAATGACGCAACTGTCCGGAGCCATGGGCCAAGGGAACAATCCCGCAGCAGCCGATCCTGCCCTGGCAGAGAAGCTGTCGCTGTTTACGAATCCGCAAAATTTGTTGGATCAGCCGAAAATTGAAGCCACGCTGGCTAGTCTGCCACCGGATTTGCAGCCGCTGTTTACTCACATGCTGGATATGATCCGGGAAGCGATGAGCTATGGAATTACGACTACATTTTTGACTGGGGCGATTGTAGCGGGTATCGCTGTCATCATCGCGCTGTTCCTGAAGGAAATTCCACTGCGTAGTGGGAAGATGGGACAGAAGCCTGAGGGGGAAGCAGGAAAGGCTTAATAGGGAAAAGGAAGAGGGCGATTGTCCTCTTCCTTTTTTCATGGGGTATGGATTTGCTGTATGAGCCACATGCTACAGCTCTGCTCTTCCCGTTCGGATCGCATACGCATAGTCTCTGCGTCCGTTTTCTTCCGCTCTTCTCGCTGCCTGCTCGAAATCATACGGAACCAATACATGCTCCACAAGCCACGAGCCACCTTGTGGTTTTACCGTGACGTACTTGGCATGCGGGGTTTTCGATTCCATCGAATGCGGGTATGGCGTCTCTTCAAAATACGCTGGCAATCCGACACTCCCCGGATTTACTACGAGCTTCCCATCTGGGAGCCACACGGATTTGGGCACATGAGAGTGTCCGCAAAAAATGACTTTTTGTTGGATACCTGTCAGCTCGATCATTAGCGCATTCGCACTTTTGTCTTCTATTCCGTATGGAGCGACGTTCTCTAATAAATAGACATCATCGACAAAAGGTGTCCCGTGGCAAAATAAGAGATCCTCCTGTGTCCATTGCTTTTGAAACGACCCGATCCAGCTAAGCATTTCTTTTGTAAGCAGTGGTTTCACGTATTGGAAGGTAATTGACTCCATTTGCTCTCCCAGTAAATATCTGTCACAATTACCCATGATGTGGGTGATTTCAGTTCGCTCCATCAAGAGCTCTGCTGTTTTGATCGGATCAAGCGGTCCAAATAAGGTATCTCCCAAATTCACAATCGTTTCAATTCCGCGGGAATCTATGTCGTGCAGAACAGCTTCTAATGCATAGGCGTTGCTATGTACGTCAGAGATCACCGCGATGGAATGGTTGTTTTGGCTCAAGGTCATATACTCCTTTAAGAAATTCGAAGCATCTATGCTTATAGTATTACTGCAAAATTCTGTTGATTTCCTGCTTCATTTAAATGATGGCGGCGTACGTGATACATCAAGAGGATGCCCTTCTATCAAACGAAGAATGGCATCCTCTTCCTATGCCATTTTGAAAAATCATGAAAAAAGTTTGAGAGGGGTCCCCTCTCCTCAGCGTCTATAGTAATGAAAAGCAAAACGGTTTTGTCCGTTTTGTTTGACCACAAACGAAAAACGTCGAGACGTTTTTCACAAAAAGGAAAGCTGCGCAGCACCTTTTTGCAAGGAGGTAACAAACATGCAGGACGATCGAGAGGTCATTGCGGAGGTTCTTCAAGGAAATAAAGAGGCTTATGCTCTGATCGTCAATAAATACAAGGGAAAAATCGCTTCGATTCTCCAGCGCACGCTCCATCATTCTCATGATGCCGAAGACATGGTGCAGGAGGTTTTTATCAAGGCGTACTACAGTCTGCCAGATTATAAACCCAATTGCTCCTTTTCTGCCTGGCTGTATCGAATTGCGATCAATCGCGGGATTGACGAGCTGCGAAAAAGAAAACGGATGCCTTCCATAACGGAGATGGATGTCGAGGTCAAAGACGAATGTCCGATCCCAGAGGAAGATTATCTGGAAAAAGAACAGCGTCATGCTTTGCAACAGCAGATGATGGCACTAGACAAGAACCATAGGGCGATTCTCGATTTGCATTATCTTCAGCATTTAAGCTACCGAGAGATCGGGAACAAACTATCTTTGTCCGTAGATACCGTGAGAATGCGCCTTTCCTATGCCAGGAAAAAGCTGCGAGACCAGCTAAGCAAGCCGGAGAAAAAAGGGGGCACCTCGCTTTGAATTGCCTTACGCAAAGACAGCTGATCGCCTACATGGAAGATCGTTTAACGCCAGTGAACAAACGAAATGTCGAAAGTCATCTCGATCATTGCACACACTGCCAGCACCAGCTGGAGCAATGGATCGATGAGCTGCACCAAACAGAAGAAACGATGTGGAAAAACTCCCTCTCACCAAATATGGATCAAAAGATTATTCAGATGCTCTCCCCTCATCCCGTGAGAGTATTGAACCCTGCAACCCCTTCACATCAACCACCCGCGTGGAAACAAAGGAGTATCACGATCATGAAAAGAATGACGCTTGCCGCCGCTGCATTAACCATCGTCGTCTCGGGAGGAATGCTCGTCTCCCCGACCTTTTCCAGTTATGTCCATGCTGCTTTTACGAACAGCCCGATTGGCAAGGCTGATCCTGTAGCACCTGTGAGCAATAGCTTCCTGCAAAAATTAGCGGACAAAGGAATTGCTCAAGCAGCCAAGAATGGATTCGCGCAGTCCGTTGATGTAAGTGCGACCGATCAAGGCCTCACTTTTACCGTGCATGAAGTGGTGGCTGACCCGCTGCGTATTAGCATAGCAGCTTCTTTAAAAGACAAGAACGGCAAGGCATTAGACAGCTTTATGTCGGAAATGGTGAGTAGATCTAACAAAGAGCCACTTATCATCATCAAAGACAAACAAGGAAACATCCTTATACCCTCTAAGGAAAAAAATGCTCAATACCCCAATAAACAATGGGATCATTCCATGTTTGTCGATAATGGTGTTATGATCTTGGATCGCGAGCTGCGAAGCTATTTTGATGATGTAAACAAGGTGCCAGACGAGCTGATCGTAGAGTTTAACATTAAGCAACTAGATGACATCAAGGGGAACTGGAAGCTGTCCGTACCTGTCGATATGAAAAAAGCCAAAGCAGCAATGAAGACACATGAAATTAACAAAGCCTACACGACCCCACAAGGACTCAAGCTGAACGTCAAACAAATTACGTTTGCGCCAAGCGGAGTGGAGATGGTCATTGATCGAGCCCTTGCTGCTAACGAGAATAACGCATACAGCTATGAGCTGGTGAACGACAAGGGCACAGCGGTCGCTGCTTGGGATTCGACTGCGGTTATTTATGAAGCCAACAAAAGAAGTAATGTGATCAGGGATGTGAAATGGGAGCATACCCACTCCACCGAAAGTGGAGCAAGAGACTTCCATTACTTCTATCCCATTGACGAAAGCCAAAATCTCAACTTCAAGCTCGGATCTGTTTATACAGAGGAAGCGGCTGCTTTAAACGCGAAATTGGACACCAATCGCCTCGAAAAGAAAGAAGTCATTACAGCAAAAGACCAGGGAGATCAGTTTACTTTCAAAAAAGATCAAAAGGATCCAAACGCAGTCGTTGATTTTGAAGGCTATGACGGCCATCACCGCGTGAACGACGATGGGACTACCACAAAATTGGAAGGCTACGATCTGGCATTCGAGGCAACTCTCTCTCCAGATACTGCCGCTATGGGTCCCTACCAATACTGGACCATTACAGACGAGACAGGGAAAAAGTACGAAGACATCGACTACTTAATCAATAAGACTGAGTATAAAAATGATCGGGCGATTTTTGAAGGAACGATCTTCTTAAAAAACCTCACAACCCTTCCAAAGCAATTGATCATTACTACCGAGAAACGAATGGTTGAACACAAAAATGTAGAGTGGGAAGTACCGATTTACGCCGGAAAATAAGAGCTCTTCATACGCAAAAGGCTGGTGGTACCCTTCGTACCGCCAGCCTCTTTTTTTCACGAGATATATTCCTCCTGCAAAATCCCCATGTGCACGAGATCATGCCATTTTCCTTCTCGAAACAAAAACTGCCGCGAAATCCCCTCTTGCTTGAATCCGAGCCTATCATACAGCTTTATGGCTTTTTCGTTAAAGGAAAAAACACGCAGCGATACCCGATGCAGATTCATTTCCAGGAATGCATAATCCAGCAGCAGCTTCAGCGCTTCTCGTCCATACCCCTTTCCCCAATACTCCTTCTCCCCAATATCGATGATGCACTCCGCATTGCGGTTTTTCAGGTCGATTTGGATGAGAGAGGTAATCCCGATCGGTCGATTGGTTTGGCTGTCTACGATCATATAGCTCTTCGAGGAGCTTGCATGCAGAATGACCTGGTTCACAAAACTGTTCGTATCTTCCCATGTATAGACGTCCATAGACGGATTCGTTGTCCGCATGACTTCTACGTCATTTCTCCACGTGTGGTAGACGTCCACGTCTTCCCCTGTCATTTTCCTCAAATAGATTCTCTCTGTTTGAAATAACATTCGTACCCCTCCTTATTGAGTCGGTCCCAGCATCGCTCTCAATGAAAACAACAATGCTTCCATCTGCTCGGGCACCTTTGTTTTCTCTGGACCCAAATGGGCGGTATCCAGCATCAGCCCATCGATAACCGAGATGAAATAGCGAGCGATCACCTCAGGTGGTAGCTGTGGCTTGAACTCACCTGTCGCTGTCCCATGCGCGAAGAAAGCTGTCAACACGTCGACCAATTTTTCATAGCGAGTCGTGATGTATGGATAGTTCTGTTGCTTTTGCTGATCCTTCAGTGACAGGAAAAACTCTAAGTTGGCTTTGGACAGTGTTTGATCGATTTTCTCGATCTCGTCCTGTTGCTTGTTCACCCATTTGGTGATTTGCTGCCAAGACTTTTCGCCAGCAACAGGCGCGAAAAATTGTGCATCCTGTTGATCCTTGAATTGCAGCAGCTCTAAATATAAGTGCTCCAGGTTATCAAAGTAGGCATACAAGGCTCCTCGTGATACGCCAGCCTCGTCCATGACGTCTTGCATGGTGGCCCGTGTATAGCCTTTTGTGATGAACACACGTTTTGCCGCTTGCAGCAGTTCGATTTTCTTTTTGGTTTTGTATTCGTCGCTTACTTTTGGGGCCATAGGGGTTTGGGTCTGCCTCCTTGAATAAAATATACATAAGTGTCGTTTTTGTTGGTGAGATCATTATAAACGACAATTATGTCGTTTTTCAACTCCTTATGATTTCTCCATAATTTTCAACAGAAGGGGCCGAATGTCCAATCAATGAAAAAGCCATGGCATATTCTGTGTTAGATTGTCATGAAAGGATGGGGGCATTCTTGAAAAGAAAAAAATCGAAGGGTCTCAAGAAAGCCTTTGGACGCTTGGTACAATATGGACCTTCTCTGGAACGTCGTAGAGACCTAAGTAATCACCTGAGGGATGAATGTAATGAGTTGAATCCGAATAATCCGAGTGGGGCTTTTTGTTGTTACCATTGTAGTAGATGTGCCATATATGGTAATCGGTTTGGTGACTATGACTGTAACTATTGTAATTCCGTAAAATGTAAGGGCGGGTGAACAGCATTCCTCGGTATAGAAAACGCGAAAAGCACCCTGCTTCACCAGTAACAGTGATTCAGGGTGCAAAAACAGCCACACACTCTATTGCGTCCGATCCGGTATCACAAACGACACCGTCGTTCCCTCCCCCGGCTTACTCGTGATGGCCAAGCCCTTCCCATACATTTGCGTCAGTCTCCGATTCGTGTTGGACACGCCAATTCCGCCTTTTTCCTTCTTCGACAGGTCAAGAATTTGCCGCACAGTCGCTTCCTCCATCCCGATACCGTCATCCTTCACCTCAAAAAGAGTGGCGTTCTTTTGTCGGACGATGCGGATATGGAGAGTTCCCCCCTCTATTTGGGTAAGAAGACCATGGTTGATTGCATTCTCCACCAACGGCTGAATGGTCAGTGGCGGGATCAACAAATCGATGCTAGGCTCAACCTCCCACACGATCTGTAACCGCCCGCCAAATCGTTCCTTTTCAATGTAAAGATACGCTTGGACGAGCTCCAGCTCATGGGAGAGTGCTACTTGTTTTCCTGTATTCAAAAAGTCAAAGCTGATATGCAAGAAGGAGGTAAACGCATCCCCGAGTTTACGCATCTTCTCCGTATCAATGTCACTCAACGCCATAATCGAGCTAAGTGTGTTGAACAAGAAGTGCGGGTGAATCTGCGCCTGCAAGTAGGCAGCCTCCATACGCAGTCGTTCATCGACGGTTTGTTTGAGTGTCGTCAACGACCAGACGCGGTATTTCAGCTCCATGCCATCGACTGGTTTGCAAACATAGTCATTCGCACCAGACAAATACCCGGTGTATACATCCTCAGACTGGCTGCGCGCCGTTAAGAGCAAGATCGGAAGCTCTGAAACAGAGAAATGCTCCCTAACCCTTTGCGTCAGCTCATAGCCCGACATATGGGGCATCATGACATCGATAATAAGCAAATCCCACTGCTCTGTAAAAAGCAGATCGAGCGCGTCTCTTGGCGATGCGTACGTAGTGATTTGATAATGCGAGGAGGAGAGCATTCGGTCCAGCACCCTTAAGTTAACCGGGTCGTCATCGATCGCCAATATGTTCGCCTTTCTTTCTACAAACGCATGCGCAGCCGTTTGCTGAACAGCCAAGATATCTGGAGCTTCACTCTGCCCCATCTGATTAATAGCCGTCACTTGATTGCTCTTATCAATCTGCTCCACATATTGGCTCTCTGCTGCTTTCATCTCATCTGTACTAACCGCGGGCAGCTCGAAGCGAAATACCGAACCTTTGCCCGGTTCAGAGTCGACTCTTAGCACACTATCATGCAGCTCGACTAGCTGTGAACAAATAGCAAGACCGAGGCCAATTCCTCCGCCGTCGTTCGTTGCTTGAGCTCCCTGCTCATACGGCAAAAATATACGTGCCTTGGTATACTCATCCATCCCGATTCCTGTATCGGATACATAGATCGCCACCTGTCCGTCCATGCTCTTAGCCGAAACGACGACAGCTCCTTCTTCCGTGAATTTCAATGCATTATGAACAAGATTGAACAGAATCTGGACTAGCCGCTTCTCATCTGCCAAGATTGGCGGGATGGACTCTGGTATGTCCATTCTCAGTTGAACAGGCTTGCCTTCTACCATATAAGTGAGCATGCTGATGATGCCGGAAACAACCGATTGAATACGCAACGGCTTCTTTTGCAACACGATATGCTTGTCCTGCAATCGTACGACATCTAGCAAATCATCCAGTAAATGCGACATTCTGCGGCTGATCGTGATTAAGAGCTCCATATCCTGCTTGCTCCGACCACCTATGACATGCTTTTCATTGTTGACGACAGTTTGGGCGATATTCAAGATCCCGTGCAACGGCGTCCTCAGTTCGTGCGAGGTATGGGCGAGAAACTGGTCCTTGAGCTTGTCCGCTTCTTTCAATTGCTCTGTTAGCTTTGCTTTTTCCTCTGAATTGCGAAAGAATCTCTTGAACCAGTAAGCAGAAAAACTGACAAGTGCAGCAATCAGGTCGAGCGGATAATACACGTACTTGATATCGATCATTTTATATTCGATGATGGCGGACCATATGACATTGGACAAAATACTCGTTGCAGCAATGAGCAAAAACACAGCGTCATTCTTGTTATGCATAAGCATGCGGCTGATTTTGAAAATAAACAGCAACAACGGGCCAAAATAAATAATGACTAAAAATGGCGTTCCAGCTAATATATACACCCATTGTGCTGTTCCCAGTATGATGACTGCTGAATAAAGACTGAGCACGGAAAGATATGCCCGAAACGGCTTGGAGTATTCTTTCTCTTCCTGATCAGATAGACTCCTGACCAATAATATCATCAGCAAAGGCTGCCATATGTAAGCGAGCACTTCTACCTTGATCGACCATGTATAATCGATCGGGAGCCAAAGTAACAGCAGATTGTCATAATCAGAAACAGTCTTTACCCCTACGCAGGAAAGTAACAGAAAAAACACCAGAAACTCTTTGTGGCGGGCATTCAATACGTACAGGATGCCGGCATACAAGCCATGAAGCAACAAGATGAGGAAGGTTGCCATCTGGAAGCCGATAGAATACCAACGTTCGGTGTCAACAGCGGCCTGCGATCCAAAGTAAATCGATCTGACGATGCCTCCTTCGAGTGGATTATGAAAGTTGGCCGTTCGGACAAGCACTTCAATGACCTTTGCATCACCTGCAATGTACGTAGCCGTGAAGGATGCCTTCTGCGGCGTATACTCTTCCGCTGTTGTCGCAGGCACTCCAACTCTGGCTAATATCTCTCCGTTAACCTCTACGGTAGAAGATGCTTCCACTTGCGGAACCCATAAGGTGTATGGCTGATTTAGTGGTTGATCGACCAAAATCCGCAAACGGTATGTACCATAGCCATACGGTGACGGAGAGGCCCTGGAAAACGCACTGCTCCAATTGCCAGGCACTTGAAGGTACTGTCGTTCGTCAGTCGATGATTGCTTGAAATCTTCATGCGTGATGAAAGAATCAGGGTAAAACTCCCATTCCCCATCCAGTGAAATGGACGGGGAATTTTCAAAGTCCCACCCGCGCATATCAAGAACCCCTTGAATCGCTTGCGGATGAACTGGTGATGCATGAAACGAAAACCAAATCGTTCGAAGACCTAGGAGAAATGCTAAAAACAAGAGAAGAATCACAAGATGCTTACTTATGAGTGCTTTTAAATGACTCCGATTATAGTTGCTTTGCTTTATCATAGTAAGATCATCTTTCGACACGATTCGAATTATCCCTTGTCAAATTACAGTCCACCTCTTCCTATTTTTCTCACACAAACTGTCTGCTATCGTTATTCCGCCCAAACCGATAGATGGCGATCAAGGCAAAAACCGTAGCGAATGCGAGCAAAATAGCTATGTTCAAATACAAGCTCCCCAGACTATACCCTTGTTGAAGCTTATTCACCGCATCAAGCAACCAATGCTGAGGCAAGAATGTTGAAATTTTGCGCACGGTGTCTGGCATGATTTCCATTGGAAAGAAACAGCCGGCCAGGAGGCATGACGGTACAATGATCAGGTTGGAAATCGCTCCAGCACCTGCTCTACTCTTCGCAAAGGCAACGGTCATCAGAGAAAGGGCGATAGCGCCCAGCGCAAACACGAACAACGGCAGAATCATTTGACCATACGAGACGCCTGCATCTATGCCGAAGACGTTTTTCATGACGAGCAAGGTCACGATGATTTGCAGCAGTAAAATAAACATGTTGACGATAATATTCGAGAATACATAGGATCTGGCCGACATCGGCGAAGAAAGGAGGCGCAAAAAGGTGCGATTCTCTTTTTCTTTTAAAATGATCTCTGACATGTTCACCGCAGAAAACATCATGAACATAATGAGGAATCCAATCGATTGATTCGTCATGCGCGTCACATTTGATGTGTCTTGAAGCGTTACCGTATGGAGCTTGTAGCTCTGCTCTTGGTAGGCCGTATACAGCTTCGTGAATTTTGCCTCATCCGCCTGTGCCGTTTTTCCAATCGCGGCAAGATTGCCGATATAACTATGCAGCATGGCCTTCATGTAGGCAGTTACCTGCTCACCCTTTACGGATACCATATTCAAGTGTGCCGGCGACCCTTTTCGAACACTAGCAGCATACCCTGACTCGAAAACAATTCCGCTATCCAGCTCACCAGAAACGATTTGTTCGCGCATCGTTTGTTCGTCGATGACTGTGACTTTGACAGATTCCAATCTCTCGATAAACTGGATCGTGTCCTGCGTGATCACCTGGTCCCCATCCTGATTGATAATTCCTACATGGATCGTACCGCTACTTGCATTGCTGTACAGGGTAAGAGACAGTAGGACCCCAGCGATCGGCAAACCCAAGTAAGTGAACCAGCTTTTTTTACTCCGAAACGTCTCCATCAGCGTTTTCCGAATTAGCCATAGCATTTCATTCATACGAAAGCACCCTCCCGTCTGCGCATCGTGATAACAGAAATGATGATGAACGCCGTAGCGATACTCACATTCATCGCAATCGCAAACCATGCGCCTCTCGTATTGTCTGTGTAAATGATTTGCATCAGACCTGTATTTGCCCAGTGAAGGGGAGAGAATTTGGACAGGAGGCCGAAGAAACCAGTTGATTGATCAACGGGAAAATAGGCACCGCCTACAAAGGAGGCGACCTGCGTAAAAATATTGTTGATTGACCTTACCCCTTCGCCTTTGAAAAGAAAGCTGATCCCCAGACCCAGGCTGACCGCAAGCAACACCTCTGTCAAAAGCACAAGGATCACCATTCCGTAGTGGTTGCCCCAATCTGCTTGGAACACGAACTTGCTGACTACGAACACGACAAGCACGAAAAACAGATTGACGAACGTACTGCCGATAATTTTGCCAGTAAAAATGACACCTTTGCTGACAGGTGCTGCCATTAATCGTGTGGATGTTTTGTTCGTTCGCTCTCCAGTGAATAAATAACTCGCTGAGAACATCGAGTAGAGCGCAACCATCGTCGTCATCGCAATCGCGTAATAGTCGATTGCCCCCGGTTTTTTATTGGGATTCAAGGTCGTTTCATGAATAAAATCATCACGATGTTCGATACCCTTGACTATTGCCGAACCCGATTCGGGATCTACCTGATAAGCTGCAGATGCGAGCGAGTACCGATCTGCAAAAACGGTTAGCATCCCCGCGAGGATATTGCTTCCTATCGCATTCTTGCTACTTCCATAAAACTCAATCCCCGCATCACCGACGACTGCGTACCCCGTATAGCGATCCGCGCGAACTTCCTCCTGCCCATCCATGCCTGAACTTGCTTGCGCGACCTTCACTCCTTTATCATCCAATGCTTTGATAAACGAGTTCCACGCCGTAGACATTTGCGCATTCGTCCCGTTGCTTTTATACAGCAAGCGCATGTCTCCTACAGTCCTCGTATCGTCGAATGCATTGGAAAGGGCGGAGCCTAATATCAGCATCAGGATGACAGGAAGCGCTAGCATAAACATAAACGTTCTTTTTTCGCGAAGGCTGGACTTGATTTCTTTTACAGCGATATTCCATATGTTCATGGCAAAGCCCCTCCTCTAGTCTCGCAAGTTTCGACCGGTTAAGGTCAAGAACACAGTCTCCAGATTCGGCGCTTGCTCTTCAACGGAGCGGATTTCTACCTGATCCTTGATGAATTGTTGAATGATCCGGTTCAGGTTGTTGATCTCCGTTTTCGATACGATTTTGATCGTATTCTCTTCTTGAAGCACCGCATTCACACCAGGAATCGCCTTAATCCCTTCGAGGTTTAATGGTTCATCTGCTCTGACCCCAATCCAAATTTCCTTTGCGTCAGTAATAATCGCTTTTAGCTCCTCTTTCGATCCTTCTGCGATGACTTTTCCATGATCGACAATGGCAATGCGCGTGCAGATTTCTTCGACTTCCTCCATGTAATGGCTCGTATAAATGATCGTGCAGCCCATGTCGTTTAGCTTGCGTACCGAATTCAAGATATAATTGCGCGAATGAGGGTCAATCCCGACAGTAGGTTCGTCCATGATGATCAGCTTCGGCCGATGGGCAATGGCACAAGCGATGTTTAACCGACGCTTCATCCCGCCAGAAAAGTTTTTGGGAAAGCTAGTAGCTTTGTCACCGAGGCCTACGAATTCAAGCGCCTCTTCCGTCCGTTCGCGAAGCAGTGATCCACGCAGTCCGTACAAACCAGCAAAAAACCTCACATTTTCATAAGCAGTCATATCCTCGTAGATGGCGATATCTTGTGGCACGATGCCGATGTTCATTTTTGCGAATTTGCTGTGCTTCTCAATGTTTTTTCCCAGAAGGGTAATCTCGCCCTTTGTTACGCGCAATAGGGAAGCGATCATATTGATAGTCGTGCTCTTTCCCGCTCCGTTGGCCCCCAAAAAACCAAAGATTTCTCCTTCACGCACATTCAGAGACATATTGTCGACGGCGACGAAATCACCGAATTTTTTCGTTAACTGACGAATTTCCAATACATGACTCACGTACCTCACTCCCTTCGTGGTTATGTCTGCATTGTAATAAAAAAGGATGCCCCTATGTCAGTGCATAAGTTCATCCCTCGGCATATGAGATTTCTCATGTTGTTTCCCATGATTTTTTTCATTCGTTGCGATAAGGTAGCAGAGTGGTCACGCTAAAGCCTCGCGTACCGTCTACAATCACTGTTCCACCAGCGGAAGCGGCTCTCTCCTCCATCCCGAGAATGCCAAGCCCTTTTACAACCTTTTCTGCGCCGGTCCCATTGTCTGTAACCACTGCTTTAATGAATGTATTCAGCACCCGTACCTCTAGGGAAATCACTGTCGCCTTCGCATATTTGAGTGCATTCGTGACCGCTTCCGTCGCATTTTGCTGGATGATTTTCCATTGAATCGGTGTAATGACATCAATGTCCCCGTTAAAAGTAAGCGTGGCTGTCACTGTCTCTCTGGCAGACAGCTCATCGACAAACAACCGGAGTCGATTGATTCCCAGCTCCTCCGGCCGTGGCTTCACATCCTTGAGTGTCACTCTGATTCGCTCCAGCCCTTCCTTCGATATTGCGATCGCATTGCGAAGTAGCTCGGATGCCTTGTCCTGATCAGTCGCCATCAGCAGTCGTGACGCTTCCATCTGAATGAGCGCACCTGCCACCGCATGCCCCACATCGTCGTGAATTTGTTGAGAAAGGCGATTACGCTCCTCCAATTGAATCGTATAGGTTGACTGGCGGAAGTATTCGCTGCTCTCGTTCAAGGAGCGGGTCAAGCTTTGCAAATCCTCCCTCAGCTTCTCCCGTTCTGCCTCTAATCTACGAAGCTTGTCAGTTAGCATGCTGCCACACCTATACAGCAAAAAGCTAAGAAAGGCCATTAGTAAATACAAGGGCATCCATTCAGGCAAAACGATGAACAAAGGCAACAGCATACCTCCAAATACGACCACCCTCTGCTTACTCACCAAGAATACGATCTCCAAAATGTGGACTGGCAAGAGCAACACAAATAACGGGTCCAACACAAGTGTACTTGCTACCACGAACACGATGGATAGTCCCATAAATAATTGCTTATGATTCCTCTTTTTCACAATGAGAATAGTGAGATTACCAGCCAAATAAAACAGGTACACAAGAATTTGCCACGGGTCCATTTCAGAAGTGGGGTGAACCAGAAAAGAAGTCACGATGATAAACCCGAGCACTGCTGCCTTATTCGCCATTGTCCATAACTCCATCGGTAGTAACCTCCTTTCAGTCAGACATGTTCGTTTCGCCCGTCAAATAATAGATGGCGATCTGCGTACGGTGTTCAAGCGCCGTTTTATTCAAGATGGAAGTAATGTAATTCGCAACGGTTCCCTCGGAAATAAACAGCTTCTTAGCGATTTCTTTGTTCGATAGCCCTTTGGCGATCTGCTTCATGACATCGAGCTCCCGTTCCGTAAATAAGCTTTTGTCGATTTTGCTTTCGGTAGGGATGCCTGCTGTCGCTTTGGGAGATGGGGAAGTGGACACGGTATCCGCCGCGTTCCTCCCTGTATTCAGGTTCATTTTGATCTTATCTAGGACGACATCCTGCAGCACATGATGGTTGTTATAGACACTCTTGATGGCATCTCGGATGCGGTTGGGATCATTGTTTTTCAATAAATAACCGCGTGCCCCTGCTTGAATGGCTTCGAGGACAAATTCGTCATCGTCAAACGTGGTCAAAATGAGTGGTTTGACTGTAGTTTCCGTAGTCAGCACACGAGTCGCTTCCACTCCATTCATGTTCGGCATCCGAACGTCCAAAAGCGCGACGTCTACCTCGTTCTGTTTGCAAAACGTCACCGCCTCGACCCCATCCTCCACACTCCCGACTACTTCAAACTCCGCAAAGCTCGTCAGGATGATTTTCATGCCTTCCCGTATAAACGAATTGTCGTCTGCGATCAACACTTTGATTTTCAAAGCAGCTTGCCTCCCGTCGAACAGACCCTCGACCGCATAAAGAGCGGACGTATATTTTTTTCCCAATATTACCACTGTCCTGCTTTGCTTCACAATTGTAGAATCTCGCCCCCATGGTTCTTACTTTCCGGTCACACATGGAAAAATTAACACTCCGAAAATATATAGACACGAATCATATGTGTCAGTATGATATATTACCTAAGCCCTCTTACCAACCTATCGGGGCCAATTTTTTGAATGGAATACTCTATGGAGGGGAATTTGTGGAAACATCACAACTAAATAAAACGGCTTGGAACACCGGGGCTTACCAGGCGTGGCTGAAACGCTTTGGAACCCCTGCTGAGGCAGCGGTCAAAATTCAAGAAGACCCCCAAAAGCGAATCGGCAAAGTATATGAACACATGGGCGACATTCGCGGCAAAAAGATTATCAATTTACTCGGCTCAAATGGAAACAAAGCCGTTGCGCTCGCCTTGCTAGGTGCCGACGTGACCATCGCCGATTTCTCTTCTGAGAATGAGCAGTACGCCAAGGAACTGGCTGCATCTGCCGACGTTGACCTGACTTACATCGTTTCGGATGTATTGCAGCTCCCTCCAGATGTATTGTCTGGTGAGTATGATCTCGTTTTTATGGAATTCGGTATTCTTCATTACTTTTTGGACTTAACCGAATTATTCCAGGTGGTCAACTCGCTCCTGCGAAAAGGCGGCGTGCTCGTCCTCCAAGATTTCCATCCGATATCTACAAAACTCATCTCCTCACGCGGAACGACTGCGAATATCCGCAAACATAAAGTAACAGGCGATTATTTCGATACCTCGCTTGAGGAAAAGGACATTGCTTTCTCCAAATTCCTCTCGAGCGGCACAAATGTCGCTGAATCCAAAGTATTGTTGCGCAATTGGACATTAGGAGAAATTGTTACGGCCATTGCGAGCAAAGGGCTGTGCCTAAAAATGCTGGAAGAGCTACCGAATCTCTCCTCGGAGGTTTTTGACAAGGGAATCCCGAAAACCTTTACGATTATCGCCGAGAAATAATAATGGACGTTTGCCATCATCTTATTACATTCCTACTACCGAACAGAGGAGGCTTTCCCTTCTCTTTTTCTTTTACACACTTATAGACTGACGGTCAGTCATATGGTAATCTTTATCCAACCACTTACTGACAACCGAAGGAGGCGCCGATGAAAAGAATCGTGAAAGACCCCACAACACGGCGAGCAGAAATATTGGAAGCCGCCGGAGAGCTATTTCGAAATCAGGGCTATGTCCATACAACCGTGGATGCAATCATTCAAAAGGTGGGCGTAGCGAAAGGAACCTTTTATTACTACTTCAAATCGAAGGAAGAAATCCTTGAAGCATTTGTCCACTCCATGGTCGATACGCTTTGCGAAGAATATAAAAAAATCGCTGCTGACTCTACCTTACCCGTTATGGAAAAGGTGCGCCAGATGCTGCGCAGCCAAAGCCACCACATCGACAAGCAAGCCGAATGGATGGAAAGCTTGCATCGCCCTGAAAACAGAGAGCTTCACGAGCGCCTGAACATCGCCATTATCTTAAAAATTGCTCCTGTTCTTGCACAAGTCATTGAACAAGGAAATAAAGAAGCTGTCTTTCATGTCGAGAATACTTTGGAGACCGTTCAGTTTCTCCTCGCTGGCTCGCAATTTTTGTTGGAATCAGGCATTTTTCATTGGGAGCAAGAGGAGCAGACAAAACGTCTACAGGCCATGCAGATGATTATTGAACGTTCACTAGGAGCTGCCCCGGGGTCCTTCTCGTTTCTATAATGGCTGAAAAGGAGGAAAGACAATGAACGCTCATGATAAGGCCTTTCGCAGATTTCTGATCATTTGGTCAGGGCAGTTGCTTTCTGCTATCGGTAGTGGACTTACCTCTTTTGCCTTGGGTGTCTTTGTTTTTCAGCAGACCCAATCTACCATGAGCTATTCGTTCATCATTCTCTTCTCTTTTCTCCCCTCCTTCCTTTTACTCCCCTTTAGCGGGGTGCTGGCAGACAGATTTGACCGCAAGAAAATGATGATCATTGGCGATATTGGCTCCATAGCTGGTATCTTGTTCATCTTGCTTGTCATGCTCTCCGGGCGTATGGAATTATGGCACATCTATTTGGGGGTCGGCATCAGCTCGATCTCTGCCGCTATCCTAAACCCAGCCTATAAAGCAGCCGTCTCCGATCTGGTTTCGGAAGAGATGTACTCACAGGCAAGCGGGCTCATCCAACTGGCAAGCTCTGCTCAATATCTTATTTCCCCACTGGTTGCAGGGCTTCTTCTCAGTACTTTTGATATCCAGCTCGTCTTACTTATCGATATGATGACCTTCCTTTTAGCTGTCGGCGCCGTGCTGATGATTATGAAACACGATACCACTCCCCAGAAACATGAAAGACAAAGCTTTTTTCGCGAAATGTCTGAAGCCTTCCGCTATCTCCTTTCAAAGAAAGGCGTTTTCTTGTTCGTTCTGTTAATGTCTGTCGTGTGCTTTTACATCGGGCTGCTGCAATCGCTTTTTGGGCCTATGATGCTGACATTAACTGATTCCAAGACGCTCGGTATCGCCCTCTCTGTATCTGCATCGGGTATGCTCGTCAGCAGCCTGTTGATCGGACTCTTCGGTATGGGAAAGAGAAAGGTATTCATGCTGTCCTTCTCTCTCGCACTTGCTGGCTTGTTTTACGCCTTGATGGGTGTGTTTACTTCCGTTTCGATAATTATGGTTTTTGGCTTCCTCTTTTTCATCACGCTTCCCTTTGTGAACACCAGCCTCGAGGTTCTCATACGAACGAATGTAGAGAATGAACGGCAAGGCAGAGTGTGGTCGATGATCACGGCTATTTCACAAATCGGTTTCGTGCTGGCATTTGGGTCGGCAGGATTTTTGGCGGACCATGTATTCAATCCGTTGTTTGATCCAGATCAATTGCTGGGCCAAACGGTCGGACAGATTATCGGAACGGGGCCAGGCAGAGGAATTGGCTTTTTGTTTATTCTCTCTGGCGTACTTGTGTCGCTACTGGGAATCGTGATCGGGCGTGTGAGGAAAATACGGGATTTGGAAGGAATGTCACTGCAAGGGAACTATTCGCACAAATAAAAATATTTTCTCAAAACCTATGCAACCTATTCATATTTTCCTTCGTCTTGAATGTCGAGTTCATGGGACTTACACCTAGAAGGAGGAAGATTCAAATGAAAAAAGCAATATCTACTTCGTTGGTTGCTATTCTGCTCGCAACCAGTGTACCTGCTGCTCTAGCGGCTAACCTGGAGAGCAAAGGAAATGGGAAAGGCAAGCCCGAAGTAAAGACAGAAGCAAAAGATAAATCGAAAGAAACTTCTGTCAAAGAATCTGATACCGATACAGATAGCGACGATGAGAACTCAACCGAAGCTAGCACAGAAACCAACATCAAAGACGTAAAGTTGAAAAAACAGCTAATCGAGCTTCGCCAAGAGCTCAAGCATACGGCTGAAATCACGGAAGATCAAAAAGCGAAATACGAGCAACTGGTAGCTGATCTGGAAAAAACCACTGACAAGCATGGAGCTTTGGACGTACAGCTTGAGCTTCTTCAGCGCACGTACCAAAAAGGAGACCACACACCCTTCAAAAAGCTTGGAGAACTCCTTGAGGATACAGGCTCGACAGAAGTGAAAGCATTCGTAGATGGAAAACAGGTAAAAGCGGATGTAGCACCGTTTGTAAAGGGTGGAAGAGCTTTGGTGCCTGTGCGTGCGATCAGCTCCGCATTGAAAGCGGAAGTGAACTGGAAGCCAGAGACTC
Source organism: Brevibacillus sp. RS1.1 (assembly GCF_013284365.1). Taxonomy (NCBI): domain Bacteria; kingdom Bacillati; phylum Bacillota; class Bacilli; order Caryophanales; family Paenibacillaceae; genus Brevibacillus; species Brevibacillus sp. RS1.1. Next base: position 233,129 of record NZ_JABSVA010000006.1, on the reverse strand, counting down.
GTAGCGTAGAAATTACGCGTGGCGAAAAATCTATCACGCTGTACCTCGATAAAAAAGAAGCAACTGTAGACGGGAAAACCATTTCTCTGGACACTGCACCTGTCCTGAAAAATGGGCGTGTCTTCCTGCCTCTTCGCTTCATCAGTGAACAGCTGAACGCGGAAGTAAAATGGCAAGAAGAAGGCAAAATCGTCATCATTGACGACCTTCAAGCCCCTAAAGAATCCGAGCAGGATACAGACGCCAACGATACATCTGCAAAGTAATACAACAAGAAGTCTTCATTTGGCATAGAAAAAAGATAGTGGTTCCCATTAGCTCCTCTTGGCTATGAGATCCGCTATCTTTTTTTATGTTTACCTTTACTTTTGCCCATGAGTTTGTGGAGGATGGCGGCATTCGTCATTTTTCAACGCCTGAAAACAAGCTTTTATCCCCTACAGTTCGTCCAGTCATGTCCAAGCGGCATTCATAAAATATGGTATGAACACGAAGGAGGTGGATATATGTCTTGTGGTTGTAAGGATCGAGAAAAAAAACACGGGATTGAAAACAATTGTGATCCAGACTTAGACAGGGATTTCGATAGAGACGTGGACGAAGATTTAGACCGTGACCGTTGTGGTTGTCGCCGCCGTCGTCGTCGTTGCCGGTTTTGTTCCTTCTTCCGTCGCAGGCGTCGCCGCTGTCGTTTTTGTTTCTTCTTCCGTCGCAGGCGTCGCCGCCGTTGTTAGTAGTGAAGTTTTAAAAATGAACGAAACGTCCGAATCATTTGACCCGGACGTTTTGCTTTTTCTACGCTCCAAACCTCTGGCGGTACCCGCATCTTCTACATAATTCCTCGACAGCTTCCCTGCGAGAGAATCCTTCTATCAGATTATTGGCCCGCTCGCCATCCACAATATCAGTAAACGAGGTCTGATTGATGTTCCCTAGATTAATAACCCCTTCCCCATCGAGACAACACGGCACAACGGTTCCATTTTCGAGAATCGCCGCTTGTGTGCGCAGTCCATGGCAAAAGCCTTTTCCGTCATCTTCAGGCGCTGTTAGACTCGGCCATTGGAATTCGTAATCTTGGTTCAAATAAACGCGGTCATCGATTTTTACCCCACTGCCTGCCACTACTTTCTCTTCAATTCGATAGTCCAGCCCAAACTCTTTCTCAATCACTTCGAGCGTCTGGCGGTTTCTACTCTTTTGAATGTTCGTAGCGTTGTCCTGTGTCAAATTCCACAGACGGAAAGAAAAAATCACCTGATGCTCTTGCGCTTCCCGAACAAATGAAAGAATTTCGCGCAAATAACCTTCACGGTCGGTTGAGCCGATATGTCCGTCAAAGCTGTGAAGCGAGAAGTTCATTTGTCGAAGCGCAGGCTTGCCCAGCAATTTATGCCGATTTTTCGCAATGAGCGTACCATTCGTGGTGATATTGACCTTGAAGCCTTTCTCATGACTGATATCGAGCAGCTCATCAATTTTGGGATGCAGAAGCGGTTCCCCTTTGACGTGCAGATAAATGTAATCAGTGTGCGGTTTGATCTCATCCAGCCTTTTCGCAAAGTCTTCTACTTTAATAAAACTTTTACCGCGTTCCGTTGGCGGACAAAAGGTACAGGAGAGATTGCAAACGCTGGTGATTTCTATATAGACTTTTTTAAAGTTTTTCAAGATGTTTTCCCCATTCCCGATGCCTATGATTGATCATACCCATCATAGTAACATAGGAGGGCTTTTACAGGTAACGGTGTATTCTGGTGGTTTGGACGAAATCTCACGTTCCTTTTTCATAGTCCTCTTTCAGCATTCCGTAAATCTCCAGATCCACGATCCCTTTGCCCGACCACAGCGTTGCTTGTCTAAGCGTTCCTTCCTTTATGAAGCCATTCTTCAACAATACTTTTTTAGAGGTCTCATTCTGAGGCATCACTTCCGCCTGTATTCTGTTGACGTTGACATCCATGAACAAAAAGTGGAGCAATAGGCTTACTGCTTCTGTCGCAACCCCTTTTCCCCAATGCGCTTCGGACAAGAAGTAGCCAATCGTCACCATGTTTACCTTTTGTTGAAAGTCGAAAGCTTCCATAATGCCAAGCAAGTGATCGGGGTTATCATTGGCGAATATCCCCCATTTGATCTTGGATTTTTTCAAATAGTCTCTCTCAAAATGCCCGATCATGCTTTTCACTGTCGCTTTATTATGCTTGGGGATAATCCCGCAGTATGTAAATACATGGTCATTGCTGTAGATTTCAAATACTTCGTCCAAATGCTGCTCTTCGATTTTCTTCAAGGTGAACCGATCTGATTTTAGAATGGGAAACTGGTTAAACAGTACGTCAACGTTCATGATTTCAGCTCCATCTTTTGATATTCTCTACCTTCTTAATTTTTCCAGCAGGGCTCGTTTTCCTTCTTATCCACCTAATAGAAAAAAGGTATGGAAGCTCGCCTCCATACCCGCGTCATTCATTTCAAGAATAGTAGATAGACAGCCATAATCCCCGAATCTGCAAGGATATGACTGACGATTGAACCCATCAGTGAGTTGCTCTTGTCTCGCATATATCCCCAAATCATTCCCGCTAAAAAGACTGGCAAAATCATCGCGATATTATACGGCCAGCTAAACAAAGGAATGATGGAGAGGAAATGATACAGGCTGTAAAACAATGACGTCAGCAAAATCATGGTTCGCTTTGTTCGTCTTCCTTCCAGCTTTTTAAATAAATATCCTCTCCAGTAGATTTCCTCAAGAAACGGATTGATCACGAGCAAAACAAGGATGAGCCAAACGACAAGATTGCCTGAGAAATCCCATTGTACCAATAAATTTTGCAGATCATCCTTATCAAACAAAAAGCTGTGAAAGAAATATCCTGCAACAATCATGGTGAGAAAGAAAAGAAGTCCAGTCCAAATGCCGTGATACATATTGAGGCGGTTGATTCCCAATCCCATTTGCCTGAATGTGTCCCGCCATGTGTTTCCTTTCAAAACGATCATGTCTACAAACGGAACCGCAAACAGCCACCCGTAAAACAGCAAAAACGTGACTGGGACGCTACTCATGACTTGTAATCCCAAAAAGATCATGATCGTTGGCCCTAGAAATAACAGAACATGCTTCATCGTATCCCCACCAAATCATGGCTTGTTTTAACTAACAAGATTGTAGCGAGGAACAATAAAAGCGAGTAGTACCAACTTCGCGTAGTACCAAAAAAAACGAGGGCATGGATCACTCTAGCCCTCGTCCATATTTTTACCCACTCATCTAAATGAACATCCCTGCAATCGCCGCGCTCAACAGATTCGCCAAGGTTGCTGCAACTACCGCACGCAAGCCCATCTCTGCAAGGTCTGATCTTCTTGACGGAGCAAAACCACCAAAGCCGCCAATGACCATAGCCAGCGCAGCCAAATTGGCAAAGCCGCAAAGGGCGAAGCTGATGATCACCACACTTTTTTGCGACAAATTTGCAATCTCAGGGGCAAAAGCCGTGTACGCAACAAATTCGTTGAGGACAATCTTTTGCCCGATGAAAGAACCGGCCTTTAGCGCTTCCTCCCATGGAACCCCGATCATGGGGCTATCCCTTCCGGACGGCCTCCATGTATGACGGCTGAAACCCCTTTGGTCAAGGTAGGTGCCTGAAGCTCCATCCGAAATACATTCAGGGCCTGTCTTTTCCTATCCTCCGCGCCCATATAGATCACGCATTCCATGCCAAACATCGCGCAAACCGTCGGTGGAAACTCCATATTTTCGACTATTCCGAACCTGATAGCAGCATCTTATATTGGTACTTTTTACAAAACAAATATTTTATCTTCATATTTTCCCAATATAGTTCGGGTAGTCTAACAAAAGCGGTTTACTACGTCGTTTTTTCATTCGGAGGGATATTGATGAAGATTCACTTTCAAAAGAAAAGCTTGCTGATCGCAACAATCACGGCTCTATCCTTGATCGGAACACAAGGGGCAGGTGCAACTCAAAATGTAACGGAAGCACCCGTTGTAGCCGAAATTCATGAGTGGAAAAATCCCCCTGTTCTCGCTGAAGGTATTAAAGAAGGCGGTTTCTCCGGTCTCGTGCATCTCCCTAATGATCCTCCTTCTATCTTTTATACATTGGCTGACCGTGGACCAAATGGGCAATACGGCAAGGACGAGCTGCGTACGTTCCCTGACCAAAACTACACACCACGCTTGTACAAAATCAAAGTAGAGAACGGAAGCATTCATGTTTTGGAAACCATCAAGCTGCATTTGCCACAGGGCAAAATCGATGTTTTTACGAAGACTGCCTATATCAGTGGATTGCCAAACCTCGCTGGCCCTGATGAAGTTCCCTACGATGCGACAGGAACAAAAAAGATTAGTTACGATCCAGACGGTTTGGATTTGGAAGGCATCGCTTACAACCCGGTGGACGATACGTTTTGGTTATCCGACGAATACCGCCCATCCATCATTCAAGTAAAGCGTGACGGCACGATCCTGGGCCGCTATGTACCAAAAGGCTCCAAAGAAGCCTTGGTTGCAGCAGGTGCAAAGATGGAGATTTTTGATACTTTGCCAGCCGTCTATTCCAAGCGCATTGCAAACCGTGGCTTCGAAGGTGTCACCATCTCGCCAGACGGCAAGTTCTTGTATACTTCGATCCAAAGCCCGATGGCACTCCCTGATAAAAAGACAGGAGAAGCTTCCCGTAATCTGCGTATTTTAAAGATGGATCTCGCTACCAAAAAAATCGTAGGCGAGTACATGTACATCGCAGAGAACGCGAAAGACTTCGTAAAAGTGAAACAGAAAGACGTCGTCATCAGCGACTTGGCAGCACTTAGTCAGGATGTTTTACTGATTGACGAGCGAGACAAAAATGCCGGTGCAAACGCACAAATTAAACGAATTTACAAAGCAGATTTTTCGAAAGCAACCAATTTACTCGGTACACCAACAAGTGAGCATGACTTCGAAAAACTTACCGTCGCCCAAGTGAAAGAAAAAGGGATTGTGCCTGTTTCCAAGGAATTGCTGGTGGATGTAGCCAAGCTAAACTATCCGCATGAAAAGCTGGAAGGACTAGCGATTGTGGATAAAAATACGATTGCCATTGTGAATGACAACGATTTCGGCGTTGAAGGCTATGATGAGAAGGGTAAGATTAAAATCAACAGCAATCCAACGCAGATGTATGTGATTAAAGTGGGTAAGGATTTGAAATAAGAAACATAAGAAACATAAGAAGAAGTCCTGCACTTTCAGAAAGTGGCAGGGCTTCTTTTTGTCGTAAATCTAGGACTCTCAAAAAATGGACCACCTCGCTTGATACTTGTCTATTACCTTTCTCTTTCTTTCAGCATTATATATAGAACATGAAAATGAAAGGAGGGAATGCGATGAGTAATAACAAGTGTGCACAAAAAGCAATTGAGGAAACCACTGAGATTCTTGAAAAATTCCAATCCCGCCTAAAACATGTAAGAAAAGAGAGCGAAGAAGAAGCAGAAGAATCAAACTCTCTTATCAATGAGATCCAGGCATTAATCGAACAAGCATTGCTTACGTAGATAAGAAAAGGAGGTACGGCCCATGAGTTCCAGTCTTTGCAAAGAATTAGAAGCAATAAAGAAAAACATTAAAACACTCACGCATGAATTCCTGCATGAGGCAGACGAAATAGAAGATGACTTCGAGGATATTAACGAACAATTACGACAAACACTAGCCGTCATTCGACAGCTGTTGACATAAGGGGGGAAAACATTTTGCTGACTGATTTTCAAAAAAGCCTTTTGGTAGACATTTTTAATACAACAACAAGCATTCGGGCAACACAAAGAGCGATTATCGCTTTAGAAAGGCAAGCTACTTTCGGTTTCGCGGTGCTACTCTCTACACTGAGTAATCCCAATAAAGAGGACAGCGAAAAAGAAGATATTCTCATCGCCCTCTCATTCGCCCTCAGTGGTCTGGTCAGTCAAATCAGAACATTACGGGAAGAATTAGAAGGACTCCAAGTAGACTTACAGCTGGAGACGAACGCACTGGCAAGGACCATAGTTTAGCTGAAACACTTGATGTTCCTGATGTTGAAGTTCCTGTGTTTGATCAATAAGCATAAAAAAACAGATCCAGAATTTTATGGATCTGTTTTTGAGCGTTCATTCGTCCGCAAGGTTGTTCTAACTAATACGTAAAAAAGTCCGTCCCACTACAGTGGAGCAGCCCCTCTCAAGCCTATGTTACTTCTATTGCTGCTTCTATAACGAGGCCCAGGTGTTTTCCAGCCACTGATCAAAATCAGCACCTTTTTCTCCCTCGTACGTATCATAGATATCGCTTCTCATTTTTTGCAGTTTCTCTTTGAATTCCTCGAGCGTATGACCTTTTGGCAAGCTCTTCTTAATTCTTACCAAGGCTTTCGTTGCTCCTTTGATCAAGTCGCCTTTTTTCTGAGCAGGTAACCGAGCACCTTCCCCAAATGCTTTCAGTTTTTGAAAAGCAGCCTCTTGCACTTTGTATACCGTATCGTTTTCCATGATTCTCGTCAGTAATCTCATTGTTTCTTCATGCTTCCACTGACCCAATTCTTCAACAGCCTCTAAACGCTCTCTCCAATTAGACGTTCGATTGGCAGCTTTTTTTAATTCCTCAAAATTCGGAGGAAACTCATTTTTGATTACAATATTATTCATCAAATCTATCTCCTTCTGACTATCATCCTTCTATTATGGCACTACATCATATGAATAACACCCCCTTCTCACATATAAATTCCTCGAAAAAAGTGTGGAGAGCGAAAAAATTATAGTAAAAAAGCTTCTTGCCGCTCATGATGATGAGGCAAGAAGCTTTTCATTTTTAATTCGGCACGGAATACAAAGACATGATACATCTTGCCGCTTCTTGGTATCCGCCAGCATTACGCAAAGAGTCCCCTACCTGTATCGCGTGCTGTTTATAGGTCGATTCGTTCAACACTTGCAGCAAAGCATCCTTCAATGCTGTCGGTGTGAGCTTTCCCCTATCTAACATAATACCCGCTCCCAGCTCCTCCACCCGCTTTGCCACAATCGGCTGATCAGAGCTTAATGGAATCATGACGAGGGGCACATAAAAATAGAGAGCCTCACTCGTACTGTTCATGCCAGCATGTGTAATAAAAGCATCGGCCTGCTGGAGCACTTCCAGTTGCGGAACGTACGGCTCAATGATGAAGTTGGGTGGAATATGTTCTCCAAGAGACTCCAGCTCCGTATCTCTCCCGCAAGACAGTACGAATTGAGCCGGAATATCTTGGAAGGCTGCAAAGCACAGTTTGTACAATTCCACATCTTTGGTCAAAATACTGCCCATGGAAATGTACACGACCTTATCGTATGAAGCACGTAGCTTTTCAAACGGAAACGAAGGAGAATCAGGGCGCGAAGTAATCGACGGTCCTGTAAAAATGTAGCTATCGTCCAGCTTGTCAGCATCTGGCTGGAAATCACGGCTGGTAAAGACAATCTTCATGTCCCCATACTGACGGGTAATATCTTCAATGGCAGGGACGGCTACGTTGCATACACGGGCGATGCTCTGTGCAGTCTGCGTCACTCGTTCATAAAGTGCATCCACATCGACATCATCACTTGCCTCAAGCACTTCGACAATTTGGCTGAGCGGTTCAGCAAAGGCGAAATTGGTCACGGAGCAGATCGTCGGGATTCCTAACTTCTCCCCTAAAATCGCCCCTCCCCACCCAAACAAGGAGTCAAAAATCAGGTAATCAAATGATTCGTTTTCGATCTGCCTGAGAATCTCGGGAATGTGGGGTTCAATAATACCTCGCAGCATAAAATCGTTGAAATGAAGAGGGTGTCTGAATTCTGTTGGGTTAAAACCTAAATCACGGGATACTTGTTCATCCTTTTGATAAGCGCGGAATTGCGCCCCAGTCTGGGCAAGCCTATCCCGATATTCTTCTGAACACATATAGACGACTTCTTCTCCGTTGTCGACTAGCTGCTTCACTAAACCCAATGTAGGATTTACGTGACCATCTGCTGGAATCGTAACATACAATACGCGTGCCACTCACTCCACCTCCAAAAGAATATCTAATTAGAAAATGTTTCCATTTCATTATAGGTCAGATGGTTGGTAAAAATGGTTAAAATCCAAATATTTCATAATTTGTTCAATATTTTATATGAAGATGTTTAGTATTGTACATAAGCCCTTATATTCCAAATGATTTCAGGAAGCGGCTTGTACACCCAAGAGTTTTTTAAACGCAAAAATCCCTCCAGCCATCATTTCTCCATGTGAAGGGATTTCCATCCATATTATTTAATTAACAAAGCCCCGAAAGCCCGGTCCTACAAGGAGTTTAACTTCTTTACTTTTTCAAGATATTTAAAATACTCCTCTCGAAGCGGGTGCTTTTTACTCAACCACGGTTTGCTATCTTCCCCTGTGTAGTGAATAATGGCCGGATCTATTCGCAGGTTGCTTTTATAAAGATGCTTGGACTGATAATTCCACTTTGTGTCAAGTTGAAGCCAATTATCATGAAGAATCGCATTCATCGGATCTTGACTGGGATAACGAATAATCCCTTGGTTCTTTTTCATGTAATCCATAATCTTTTTTGTGATGTTATGCTCTCTCCATTTTTTCAAATTCATGACTAATACTCCCGCATTAAAGTAATCACAGTCATCCGGAATAGCCAGATCGGCATGTCTCAGCTTGTTTAATCCTTGCCAAGAATCCATCACCGCTGCAAGGTAATATTGATCAACCTTTGTGTTCCATAATGGAGTGATGTCTTTTTTAATAACGATATCACTGTCCAAATAAATCACTTTTTCAACATCTTTGTCCAGCAGGTCTGGAATAGAAATTCGATGATAGGTTTCCTGCGTTAGATGATCACGGACGAGGAATCCATCATATAGGGTCGGATCAATAGTGACATATTTAATTTGAGCATGGAATCGTTTCACAGTTTTCGTTAAGATGGATTTATTTTTCCCAGAGACTTGACTGTCAATAACGTGAACGATGACTGGGTTTTTCGAAACCTTATTTTCAAAAAGGGAATATAACATGACTGCGAGATGTACAGCAAAACCATCATTAACGGCTGTTACAATATGAATCGTGCCCACTATTCTCCCACCCCATATCCTAATTGAGCTATATATACACACTATTCATGGACAGCGTTGGTTTGTGTGATGAAAATACCTAATTATTTCTAGATGGGAGCACAATTCACAGCTGCACCCCTCCGCTGATGCCGCTTTTTTCTGTGTTCGATCAGAAAACCGTTATACGACTAGAGCATGTTCCATCCATCCCCATAAAATATATAAGCTGTAAGAGCGACTCGAATTCGGCAATGACCTTATCCCATAAGTGGCGGTATGAGGGTAATTTGTCCAAGCTTCAGACTGGGCACAAAGAAAGTACCTATTTAAAAGGGTGATGAAATATGATCTCCTTTGTGGTTGGCAGAGGGATGGGCCATCTCGGTAGATGCATTAGCATATCGGAAAAATTGCAGCAGCACCATCTTCCTATTCACGTGTTTGCTTTTCGTGAAACACATGGCTATTTATCGAAAAACCTGCACAATGACATCGAATTGAAAGCCTTTAAATCTAAAAAATTCGAGGATGGTAAACAAACCACACTATTAATAAATGATTGGCGCTCCGATGTGCCTCGATTTCGCAGTGAGGGGAAAGTCGGTGGAAACACAAAGCTCGTGACCCTCTACCACAGTGACTTTATTATCGGTACTAATGACTCAGCTCCGATGCGGGAATACAAAAATCGCATTGTAGAAATCGCCAATCAATCCGATATCTTTTTGCACATGAACCTTATACCGCCTAAGCAGACCCATCCGCAAATGAACTGCATCTATATCCCTATTCCTTTAATCACCAGGGAAATCAGCCAATCCCCTCAAGAAGTGCGACGCATGTTAGGCCTTCAGCAGAACGAGCCGTTTATTCTGGTTCACATGGGCGGCGGACTCGCTAACCGTTATGAACAGATCGTGAAGTGGTATGATCAAATAAACTCACTTGCTGGCCGCTATCGATTTGTTGTCGCTGGGCAATTGGCAGATGAAGATTACCAGTTCGATGAAAGAATCATCAAAGCCCCGCTCATTCCGAATGGCAAAAATCTTGTACAGGCGGCCAGTCTGGTCATCAGCAAACCGGGCATGGGCATTTTAGGAGATTGCATCTCTACAGGAACCCCATTGCTTTTCCTTCCGCCGGATGATGCAGAACGCGAGCAAAAAATAGATATGCTAAGAGAAATAGTCAACAGTGATAAGGTATCGATCCAGGAACCGGAAGAGATTGTACCAAAGATTGAGTATGTGTTAGCAAATAAAGAGGTCATTCAAAATAGATTTAGCCTTATCCCTACCAACGGCGCTGAGGTCGCAAGCAAAATTATCGAAATGGCATACCGGATCCCGCTATCGAAATTGGCAAAAAGACAGGAAGATCTCCTGCGCTTGACGCCGTATAGCTCCTTTGGACATAAGGGCGGATGACTTTGAAGCAAACAAGGAGGACTGTCTTAGGTAGAAGATTAATTTCTACTTAAGACAGTCCTCTTACTTCCGCGCTGTTCTGTAATCACTTACGTACACTTCATTCGCTAGCTCTCTGCCCATTGCTTAAAAAACGCAAGTATTTCATTCAGGTTTTTCGGACCACCAAATGCCTCAAAACATCCGTCTTTCAATCTGCAATGTACCCAATCATTCTCGGTTCTATCTACAACATAATTCTCAAAGGGTCGCTTGTTCTCCAAGGGCGTTTCTTTTAGGTTAATCTTTATCGACCATCCTGGATTATCAATCGTACAGATCGTTATTCCATAACTATGCTCCCAGTTTCCATCACAATTGGAGGAGTAATAATTTTCTAACCACTTTATCAAATGCATTGCTGAATCCAACCCTTCCAAGATTTTTCAAGAGCTAATGATTTTTACCTGAGCTTGTTGTAATATACTTCCACAAATACATTTTTGAAGGTAACCCTTACGTCGAACGAAGATAAGGCCATCATGCTTCCATCACGTACTCCCTTCGATCGCTCTTGATCAGCTTGAAGCTTTTACATCAAGAGCAACATTGTTCCACCCTCCTCACATTAAGGATCTAACATCGTAACTAATGTGAGAAGTTACTTAAAAATCAGTAGTAAGGGAGTTTGGCAAATGGTTTTCTGTCCTTTTTGTGATGGTTACGGCATTATTTACAAAGCAAAGGTAATCTCAACTAGCTCAGTAATTTTTATTTGCGATGAATGTGACACTATGTGGGACACCCATGAGATTCTTGCTGAGAATTGCCTTAATTTCAAAGTGTTCATGCAACACTTTGGCTTAAAGGGGCTTTGGTCAGAGCTAGATGAGGCCGGTGTTTATAACCATAAGTAAACATGCCTCACAATTTGTTAAATATAGACCACGCAGTTTTTTTGGCTCTTCTTGTACATCGTCGTTGGTGTATTCCACATGATCAGCCCATGCTTTGGATCAGAGGCTTCTGCCTAGCTGAATAGCCGGCTATACAATCCCCTCCCTATTTAATCAGGTATAGGAGATGATCTAATGAATGAAGTAAAGAAGATCGCTTATAAGAAATTAATTCATCAAGCTTTCCTAGACCTAAAAAACAGTGGTACTTATGACAAAGTTACCTTTGACAGAAATCTCCGCATAGCCCATGCATTCCATAATCTCGCAGAGTTTATCGTTGTAGATTTCGTTGGCTTCAATGAAGATGAATTTTGGGCTTCAGTCGGCGCATTAGCCTCTCAATTTGATTTGCACCATTACAGAAAAATTTTCGATGAGGCTGTTATGGACCCTCTTCACTCTTCATCATCCTCCACAGTGAAAGGGTCGGGAAATATGTCCACCGATTAGTATTTCTCTATAGACCGATTTGAAGCGTAACATTTTCGCTACATTTACAATATGATGTGCCTAGAACAATCTAAAGAGGTGAGCCGATGGCAGTCGTAAAAGCCAGGAGCAGTGATATTGACATGTTGGCAAGGTTGCTTCGAGCCGAAGCTGTAGGTGAAGGCGAAATGGGTATGCTCCTTGTGGGGAATGTTGGAATCAATCGAATAAGAGCGAATTGCTCCGATTTTAAAGGACTACGGACAATTCCTCAAATGATCAACCAGCCGCATGCGTTTGAAGCTCTACAACATGGTATGTTCTACCAAAGGTCTAGAGATAAAGAACGCCGTCTGGCGCGACGGGCTGTGAATGGGGAGCGCCATTGGCCTGGTAAATTCTCCCTCTGGTATTTTCGTCCGGGAACGGCGCAAAATCCCCTGCCTTGTCCGCCGACCTGGTATAATCAGCCGAACGTGGGAAGATACAGGCTTCATTGTTTTTATGAGCCGACCGCGAAAGAATGTCAAAATGTATATAATACTTTTTAGTGTTATGGACGAAAATAGCCCAGACATTACACTGCCCCAAGCGAAGAAAGGGGCAGTTTTTTTATATGCTCGTGCGGATCACTATAAATATTGGCTATGTCGTCTGCCCAATCATTGTTTTTCGGTTGAACATACAATGTTGAGAATTCATTGTAAAAGGAGTGATTTTTAATGGCATTTAGACCACCTCTAGGGCCACCTCCGGGCCAGCCGCCAGGAACACAGCAAGTACCACAGCCGCTAACTCCTCCTCCGTCGTTCATCCCCCCACAACCCGCTCCCTTTAGAATTGATCCAGGGGCAATTGAAGGTTGTTTGTTCCGTTTTACGTATCTTTGGCTTGCAAATGGAGAGCAGTTCTGGTTTTTCCCCGTTTTTGTAGGTTCTAGATCAATTGCAGGCTTTAGATGGACGGGGAGGACTTGGAGACGAACTGGATTTGATTTACGGTTAATTATTGCATTTACATGCTAAGGCGCAACTCTCTTCTCCTTTGCACCGATTCGATGCACAAGATACGCAGACTTTGAATTTAGGAGCACAAGCCCCAAATAGATTCAGCCTGCGCGCGATTTCATGGGCTGCACGATCTTTGTCGTTAATGTGCAGCCTATTTATGCTGCGTACAATAATTGAGCTTTTGTAATCTCCCTGGCCTTCACTCTCGCTTCATACGATTCATCAACCCTTTATCTCCATAACTAATTCAAAATCAAGCTCCCAATCGTACATATAGAGATGACCGTAACTACTCACCATATTGCCGTTCTAATCGAACGGTATTTTTTTGTACGCTATTTGTTAAATTGCTTCCTTGAACGGGATTAGAAAACGTAAGGAGTCGCGAATTCCATTTGGTATAATTTGGGGATGGAGGGGTGGTAAAGGTATATGAGCGAATCTGTCTTTCGTTACATAGAGCTACTTGAAATTGCTGGAGTCAGCAACTTTGGTAGAGATATTTTTACAGTATGAACAAGCTGTAAGATTTGCCCCACCATATACTTTTTTTGGTTAAATCTAATGGTTTTTTCAGAAACTACCGATATAGTTAGTATTCCGGAAAATATTTACTGTGAGCATATCTAATTGAAGTTATGCTTACATCTTAAAGGAGGATACATTATGAGGATTCGAAATCATACTAGATTTTTAAAAGTAATCGCTAGTTTATCTGTTATTTTCGCTACTGTAAATTATCCAGTTATCTCCTTTGCCGAAGCGGTTGATTCTAGTGAAGTCAGTGAAACAAGTAACGCCGATGACATTAATACCGGTATAGCAGACTTGGACTATGATAATGTCGAAGTATTAGCAGTAAGTGGAGATGAGATAGATAGTTTTGTTCCAAAAGAAGCACTCAACCCACATGGTAAGTTTATCGTCGTAGAACGCAAGAAAAAGTCACTTTCCACTTCTCCAGTAGATATTTCCATTATTGATTCTATGGCTAATCGCACGTACCCGGGTGCATTACAGCTTGCCAATCAAGCTTTTGCAGAAAATAAACCGAGTGTATTACTGGTACCAAGAAAACCTTTGACGATTAGTATTGATTTACCAGGTTTGAAAAAAGAAAACTCCATTACTGTGGATAATCCAACATACGGGAATGTGTCTGGAGCAGTAGATGAGCTTGTATCTAAATGGAGCGATGAGTATTCAGCAACACATACTTTACCTGCACGATTGCAGTATGCAGAATCAATGGTTTATAGCAAATCTCAAATCGGAAGTGCTCTGAATGTTAACGCGAAATATCTTGATTCTACATTAGGAATTGACTTTAATGCGATTGCTAATGGAGAGAAAAAAGTAATGGTCGCGGCCTATAAACAAATATTTTATACGGTAAATGCGGAGCTGCCTAACGATCCATCCGATCTTTTTGATGATAGTGTTACTTTTAAAGATTTGAAACGCAAAGGGGTAAGTGATCAATCCCCACCTGTTATGGTATCCAATGTCGCATATGGTAGAACCATTTATGTGAAATTAGAAACAACCTCTAAGAGCAAAGACGTAAAAGCAGCATTTAAAGCCTTGCTTCAGAATACTGCCAATGTAGAAACGAATGCCGAGTACAAGGATATTTTTGAAGACAGTTCCTTTACAGCTGTAGTATTAGGCGGAGATTCACAAGAGCATAACAAGGTCGTTACGAAAGACTTTAGTGAAATCCGGAATATCATCAAAGATAATGCGGAATTTAGCCTGAAGAACCCAGCATATCCAATCTCCTATACCAGTGTTTTCTTAAAAGATAATGCCATTGCTGCCGTTCATAACAATACAGATTATATTGAGACTACCGCTACCGAATATTCGAAAGGTAAAATATCGCTTGGCCATTATGGCTGGTATGTCGCTCAATTTGATGTTTCCTGGGATGAAGTTTCCTATGATAAAAATGGGGAAGAAGTACTCACACATAAAACGTGGGAAGGAAGCAACCAAGATAGAACAGCTCCTTTCACTACAGTGATTCCTCTGCCACCTAATGCAAAAAACATAAGGATTTTTGCGAAAGAATGTACCGGCCTTGCTTGGGAATGGTGGAGAACCGTTATTGATGAGTACAACATTCCATTATCGAGTGAGATTAAGGTTGAAATTGGCGGAACGACATTAAACCCAACGGGTGGTATTACATTTAAGTAGTTGTGAAGAGAAACGGCTGAAATCCTTTTATCGAGGACTTCAGCCGTTTTTCTTTTTCTTATTCCTAAACAGTCCTAACACCGTTTTGTGCCGCAAATGTAAGTCACTTATCATCTCACAAAAAATTTCATTATTTCGAAACGAACAGGGAAGGTAACAGTTGCATCATTTCATTCACATGCGGTGATTCTCCAAACATGAGATGCTTGTTCCAATCTTCCGTGCCAAGTTCCCTATCACCCATTTTGATAAAACACAAACCTCTCCGATAGTAAATATCTTGTTGGTCTGCATCAGAAAACGCTAAGGCCTCTGTATAATCGGAAATGGATAATTGCCACTCCTCCTGTGCTTCATAGACCCATGCACGGTTGTAAAGGACGGTTGCATTTTTCTCTAGTGCAATAGCTTCAGTTAGATCAGCTATGGCCCTGTCATACTCCCCCATCTCATAGTACAGGACAGCCCTATTTGTCCAAGCGGCCATCATTTCCCTATCCTTGTTTAGGGCAGCGGTAAACGTTTTTAGTGCTTGATCATTATTACCATCCGACATTTCAATTAAACCCAGTGTACACAGGAGCCGCGCATGATCAGGCTCTATTTCTAAACCGAATTCAGCATCTTTTCGGGCCATTTCGAATTTCTCCATTTGATACAATAATGTAGCTCTGTTAAGTAATCCATCAAGATTTTCGGGTTCTATATCAAGCAAGTAGTCATAGTCCGCCATTGCTTTCTCCACATCTCCAAGACGATTGAAGGCAGTAGCTCGATTGAAATAAACCTCTGGAAACGGAGGACTAAGCTTTATCGCTTGGTTATAATCTTCAATGGCTTCATCCAGTCGCCCCATTCGGCTATAAAGGTTTCCACGATCAAAGTAATATTCTGGATAATTGGAATCAATCTGTATCACTTGGCTAAATGTTTCAGCTGCTTCTTCAAACCTTTTTAAAGCTACGTAAATCAGCCCTTTATTATGAAGCAACACCGAACGATGCAACATATGTTCATCAGGAGCAAGAGTCTGATTTAACCTTTGCCATCCTTCCGTAACCAATCGAAGCGCTTCTTCAGGATTATCCATATGTAACTCTACTAAAGCCAATCCATTTTGGTTAAATACTTGTTGAAATGCACGCTCTTTTTCATCTTCAATCCATTCTGCCAAATCAATGGCTTTTTGTATCCATTCTTTCGCCTTCTCGTGTTCTCGTTCTCGGTGATGCCTCGTATAGTACATCGAAAATCCATATGAAATTTGCATATGAACTCTAAAATCATCAGTGTTTGCGTACACTTCTCCTAAAAGCGTCGGTATATCATCAGTTTCACCCAATGCAGCCAGAGACGTAGCCATTTTCATTGTAAAATACCGGCTATTATCAAATTCGCTGCTCCAATTCGTCAGTTTCCGGCCACGTAGGCTCATATCGATAGTCGCATCGTAAAAACCCATGTTAATGCTATAACTAACTGCTTTAAACAACGCTTCGCTAGCTGATTTCTCTGAAGTACCGCGCTCCAGATGAAACGGAATGGCGCCTAAGTGCAGTGACCACTGCTCTTCTTTTCTAAGAGATTCTGCACGCTCTTCGTGAAGGCTCTGACGAATTTCAATAGGAGTTGCTTCATAGGCGAGCAATTCCTGCTCACAATCTGATGTGCAGTCAGAAAATATGTATCGTTTCGTTAGCTCAAGTCGCTGTTCGTCAGATAGATTTACTATCCCCCTATCTTGTTCGATGTCAGAAAGAATAGTAGTAGGCTCCGTATACGTTTGTAACGCCTTTTTCAGGGCTTCCTTTTCCGCTATTTCACTTGAACTTACGATCACCTGAATCAGGTCAGACTTCGCACGACGCAGAAGTGTACTTATAAATTCTGCATCAAGTTGATCACAGGCCTGCACATTTTCAAAAACCAGGGTCAATTTTCCCATTCGTTCCCGATTCGCTAATGCCAATAAAAGATCGATCAAACCATTCGACATGCGAAGTGTACGCAATTTCGAATAATAACGTGTTCTCTCTTTCGGAATAGCAAGAGAGGTAAGTGTTTCTACACTAACAGGAATGACTGCTTTCAGTTCTGGTGCTATGGATAAGATCTCGATGCAGTGTGATAAAATCAGGTCTGGCCATTTCGAATAAGCTTCCGGAATAATCTGGCGCAGAAGGTCACCAGTACCTGTATAGGGTCCTCGGAGATTGCAATGACAATTGCTGACATAACATGTGGAGTATTGCTCTTCGAAGTACTTCTTTTCTCGGTCGCTGCGCCGAGATCCAATCAGCCATTGGTGTGTCATCGATTGTTTCATTTCGACTCATCCCCTCTGTTCCATTGATAAATTCCGAATTTCCCTTTTGTTTCTACGCTCTTTTAGGTATAGATAAAATACAATTCCATACTGGATTCCCGTTATAGACAAGAAAACAACGGAATCCCAGAATTTCATATCTTCTCCTGTAAATATGGAGAGAAAAATATTCGTTAAAAGTTGAATAGCGACCGGAATCATATAGAGCATCATTCCTGTCATCATCAGCCAGCCAGTTGCGTAAAAAAAACTGTACCATCTTGCTACCTGATGATCCCGTTCCGTATACTTGGACATATCGACCATCTTGTTCTTTTTTCCAATTAGTCCATACCATCTATTTTTCAAATAGGAACGTGTAGCCTCCTGAAGATTTACACACCCCAACATCGTAATCATTAAATAATAGATATCTGTTTGAAGATGAAAATAAAATTGCCAGAAGAAACGCAACAGTGTTGTAAATGCTAGTCCCATACAATATGCAGCTATGATTGTCTTCTCACCTGTATTTATCCAAATTGCACCAGCAACGATCACCAATAAGGAATACCACAAAATATCACCGAACATTCCAACTAAAAAGGGAAGAACACGCTTTCGTTTTGGGAATCCCCAAATACCTGGCATGGAAGATGTGAAGACCAAAAAGTACATTCTTCTGCCTATACTTAGTTCTGAGGGGATACCCAGTCTTCGTCCGGCAAGCATGTGCATCAATTCATGAAACAAGATCCCTGGAATCTGACCGATCGTCATGCCAAGAAAAACCACCATGGCGTATTCGGAAAATAAGATGCTTAATCGACCCGGACGAATCTGTGGATATTGGAATAACAACCACAAGGCACAGGTTATGATGGCACCATAAATCAGCCAACCAAGTGGAGAAAAAGCTAGCTTACCCAACCATTGCCCCGATACTTTCTGCGCTTTCGTTTCCTTTTCCTCAACATCACAAATAAATGTCAGGTCACGTAATGTCTGCAAAAAATCATCCATGTCCACTTCATCGTGATAGGTATCTTGATACCAGGAATGCGCTTCGGCAACCCCCATGCCCTCTTGCAGTTTTCGTACAAGTGCTGCTCCATCCTCAGGAAAAACAGCAAACGTATCCGTTCCAAACCGCCCAATCAGGACTCCTTGCTTATCCTCCAGAAATGTTAACGGGTGTAATTGGATCATGCGATTTTCGTTCATGACTTTCCTCCCGGATGTTGTCATGCTATCTTCATAATTGAAAAAGAGGGGCAAATGCCCCACTTTTCCATGTTACTGACAAATATTTTATGCCTGCTCACATGTGCAGTCGTACATTGTGTTAGCTACTGAAGTCAATTTTACAGGCTCGGTTTTTTGCACAGTAATTTTTTTCATAATAATAGCCTCCGATAAATTGTTATTTATACCATATTCGCGAATGTATGGTATATACTGGTAATGATAGCTTGTATTTTTCTGACTGTCAATAATCTTTTGACTTTTTTGAAAATAAAATATTTTCTGGAAAAATATAAGAAAACGAAGGTAGGTAAATTATGATTCCTTTCCAATCTCCCACATTACTCCACCCGTTATATCTTAAGAGTCTTATCGCTTCCATGATGAATTAAATTTATTACGAAATAACCCTTCCACATTTCGGAAGGGTCTAGACACCAATGATTCTTGCTTTCATTTTTCCGTACTAACAGTGTACAGCACTCCATATGTGACCAGTAGACAGTAGGGGTGGTAGCCCCACAGTGTTATGCGCCGTTACTGTCTTCGAAGCATCACCTAGAAACCTTTGATCAAGATTCCAACTCTATTTTTTACTTTGGTATAAAAACTCAACTTCACGATCTAGCAAATATCGATATTCAAATAATTGCATTGTTCTTTCCCTAATTCTCTCCCGTATAGCCCTGCCTAGGCTTACTGATCCTTGTGATCCAAGGTAACGATTATCAATAAATGTCTTCTCTACAAATTTTGTTTCCCTTAAGTGATACTGTAACCATTCTTTCTGCGATTCAATTAGTGCTTCTCTTGGTTCTCTATCCAACTTAGAAAGAAGCTTTTTATATATTTGATTCAACTCTTTATCCCAAATCTCTGTATATCTGCTTTCCAAAGCCCCCCATTGCAATGTTGTAATAATCTCTTTGGAATTTTGATATTCATTAAATTCCACTTCATAATCATGATCTATCGGATTTCGAAGCATTTCATCATAAAATTCTCCTTTCAATTCATAGTTCCCAATGTTCATGGATAACACTTCATTGTTAGAAGGATCTGATCGACCTTCAGTGATTTCTTTCGATTCTGTTCCATTACCTGTACTCACTACATCAGGAGGCAGTTCAGAATTAATTATTGATTTAGTTTCGCCGTTCAAAGTAGTCGATTGACTAATATTTTGACAAGATGAAAACAGTATTGTAATAAAAAGTAATAAGAGTATCTTACCTTTCATAAATTATCTCCTTAAATATTATCTTTACTATTTACCGGTAATGGCGCATAACGTCTTATTCAGGAACTTCGTAAATAATCCCATATGTAGGCTATTCTCGAAAACTTTTGAACTATCCTGCCCGTAACTTTAAGAAAGGACCTTGTGCGTACAACAAATTCTTAAATAATTTGGTACGGAGCAAACGAGGGTAAACTCTGCCGCAACATTAAAATGTAAATCATTCGGCATTGGGTGGGGTCTAAAAAATTCGTTGCTCCATCAGGTAATTGAAAAGATAGAAGTCCATCAAGATGGCTCTATCAATTCATTACAATATTGCTCACCCTCAGGAAATGAGCGAACTCTTGCAAGGGGCTTAATCGGAAGCCCCTTTTAATTTAAGTAACACTGTACACTCCACATGTGTGGATTGCGTAAAATAGACAAGCTTCCGATGTGGCAGTATTCGCTAAGTAATTTACGCAACAGAGGCACCACTTCGTACTTAGAATGAAGATAGGACTCGGACAAGTCAAAATAAAAAGCACCCTGATTATTTTAATCAAGGTACAAAAGGAGTTCACTTTTCTATAGGAATATGTCACCTAATTAATGCCCAGGGTCAGCAACGTTCTGCTTTACTTTAAATATATGTGCCGTATTAGTGTTAGTCACGTCTGTAGGCAGCCAATTGACACACACAGCCATGGACAACGATAATACCAGCAAAGTCATTACCTTTTTCATCTGGGCACCCTCCTTATTTTCCAAAATTACCTGCGGTGGCATCCTTTTCATTTCAGCAAGTATTGTAGATATTTGTGTAGATAAAATGAATAAAAAGCACCTTACCAATAGTTGTCAAAGTGCATCTGTCAACACAAGAGTAAAGCTTCTAACTTTTACCACCCTGGGTCAGTTCCGTAGGAAACTATCATAGAATGGTTTGGAATGGCTTGTACCTCAGTTGCTTGAATAGTCTGAGGTATAGCAACTAAAAACACCGTCATTATTATACGCAAGAGAAGCTTGTTCATCACTTTCCCCTCCTAGTTATCTGGATATTATAAGCTCATTATACACTTTTTGGATATCATTTATTACGAAATAATCCATCTCTTTCTTGTTTTTTGTGTAATAATTCAAAATTCGATTTACACATTCGTATCCTTTTTCGTGAGCGCTAACTTTAGCGTACTCTAAGGTAGCTTTTAAATAACTATCTACGGCATCTCTAATTAGACCGAGACGCATTTTATAATCTCCTTTTAACCTAAAATAATAGGCTAATTCTGTTTTCTTGAATGGAGTTCGTATATTTACATTGTTCATCTGACCTTCATACTTTAGAAGATTTTCTATAGAATGAAAATCATTGCTTTTTAGGTATAACTCAAATAATTCATTAACAATGTGAATGATATTATTGTCCGTAGCCTCTGAAAGACAAGCTTGTAGCTTCGTGATAGCTAAGTTAAGATTGCCCTTCTTCCCATTAATAGCCCCTTCCATTACTTTTACGGTTTCAGTTACGTGTGGGTATGAATAATGACTAAACAATTCAAGGTATTTTTCTGACAGCCCATAATCCCCCAAATAATAATGCGAGTTGCATATTGCCAATGTTGAATCAGCTTTGATTCTGCTTTCAGTCCCATCTTCTTTTAAAACATGTTGACAAAGTTTGATGCAATCATCAAATAATCCGAGATTATAGGCATGGACTCCCAGTTTATAATGCAAAAGTATTCGTTCATCAGGAGATAAAAACTCCGCATAATGCAAGATTTGCTCCCCAGACTGATATGTTTGAGGTAATTTAGTAAAATCATCTCGTTCAATCAGATATTTCTTAAATAAAGCTTTTGCAATGTATATCGGCTCACCAGATTGTCGTGCATAATTTGCGATGACCTTATAGAGAGCTAAACAAATTTCGTTATTTGCTTCAACTATAGCATTGGAGTCTGCGAAGCAATAAAGTCGCTCTAATGCCTTCTCAGTCTTCTCATTAGGAGATTGAAGAAATTTCAATGATACTCTTTCGACTAATGAAGTATAGTCACATTGAATGATTTCCTGAAGAATTTCAAATAACGTTTCACTCCTAGTCTCATCCTCAAGGTATCCTTCAATAATTTCTTCATACGGAAACGGAAATAAAGTGGTTAACGACTTCACTGTTTTAAATTCAGGGCGTTTTGTTTCTCCACTCTCTATTTTCTGTAGGACACCCCTGCTTAAACCAGTTCTATCCTCCAACTGAGCAAAAGACAGGCCGCTATTTCTCCGGTATTCAGCCAGCATATCCCCGATCGTTTTCTTTTGCACTATATTCCCCCCAATACAAAAACTTCCTTTTTCTTACAAACCAATCGAACAGCATTGTAACAAGGCACCAAACATGAATCAACAAAAATTGATCGACAAAATATGATTTTATTTTGGCGAAAAATAGCGAAATACGTCAAATGTATCAAGGTAAATTTTTCCATAGTTCTTATGATATCAATGTTATATTGCAAATGAGGGGTGAGGCTATGGGGGCCAAGTAGCAATGAATGAATGGCATAAAGTCAGTAATGAAGACCTACTCCAGATCATCGCTGGTCTTCGACAGAAACTCAGTGAGGTTATAAAGAAAAATGGCAGGTTAACAGACAAGACTGTGGTGGAGGTGAGTCAGGAGCTAGATAACTATATCGTAGAGTGGCAACGTAGAAAGAATATCAATCGAAAAGGGGGATAATATCGAATTGAGCAATCTTGGTACTCAGCAGCGTAGTTTTCCTACAAAAAGAAGGACGCTCCTCTGCTTCCATTCAATGGAACGTCCCATAAATAAGAAGCCTACGCCCCTTATCCGCAAGAGTACCATCGAGTTAGGTGAAAGAAAAGACCCAATAATCTTTGTTCAAAGAATACTGTGGTAGGGTAAAGACAATCTTTTAAGGTAAGGGAATCCTATGAAAAAGAAATTGGATACCAACTTGAGAGAGCGAAATAAATTAAACGAGAAATTGAACAAAATTTTACTTGAAAGATTATTATTGCAAGAACAAGAAAAAGCCTTGATGTTAGAAACGAAAAAAGTGTTAAACCGAATTAAGGAATTAGACTGTACCTCGTCTGTTAAAAAAGATTTTTCGTTCAAGAGTAGGAAAACTCACTCTCACTACGATTATTCAGAGATCGCCCAACTTATTAGAGAAATATTGAGCAAAACTGAGGATGGTATGATTTGGCAGAATGTTCTATGTAATGAACTTCTGAAAAGAGGTATTACGTTTAGTAATGCACATGTTATGTTCAAAAATACGTTGCCTTATTTAAGTGACGTAAAGAAAGAAAAGATTGGCAGGAAGATAAGATATACCCTCCTGACAAAGTAGATTCACATAAATACATCAGCTAAAAAGGCCGGGATGCTAATTCCCGACCTTTTTTACAAGTTTTACAAGTATTACAATGAATAATTAAGATAGTTGACCGATGTACCGAATTAAACACTTCTTGATAATATGACAACGTAAGTAAAAAAATCCCATTGGAGGTAAGTCGATGAAAAAGTTTATACTTTCTCTCCTATGCACAGTCATACTATTTGTCCCCTCTGTCTCTTTTGCAAAGGAATCTCAGGCTCAATCCGCCGCAAAGTATCCCGTTGACGCAAACGCCAAAAACGTAGAAACCATAGTAGACACTACGTGGAAGAATAGCCCTGACATTCTAGAAGATTCAGCTAATAACATGGTTGTACCAACCAGGGAAGACTGCGGTTGTGATGAAGTTATTAAAAAAAGGACAAACATGATTTACATTGACGACACAATGCCCATAGAGTACACCATCCACAAAGGAAAATTAGTTCTTTTGAAAAGACCTGATCTCCACTATTACACCCAGAACTTCACACAAACCTGGTGGAATCAGTACAGTGGAAAGTTTGCACAAAAAGCAGCAGAAGGAGCAGGGACTTATGTCAGTTTCAGAATCGGAGGAAAAATGCCATATATGGCAAGATTATTGAAGCTAAAAGACCGCTTTGAAAAACCGTTTCAGTATGGAGACTATGCACTGGGAGCATTAGCATGGATGCAACAAGAAAAAGTACCTCTTTGGGGTGATATTATTTCAGCGTCAGTCCCGAAAAGTGGTACAGAGATTTCCCTCATTTACATTAGCGAAACTGGGAAAGATTATAGCTGGAAGTATCGTGCCCGTTTTGAGGTTGAGAAGGATGGAACAGTTAAAGTAGATCATTGGGTAGTGGATTAGTAGATTTGAAGAATATGAAGGGATGTCTTCTAGGCATCCTTTTCATATTTGGTATAATTTAGGTCATGGGGGTGGTAAAGGTATATGAGCGAATCTGTCTTTAGTTTCATAGAGCTGCTTGAAATTGCTGGAGGCATATTCTTTTTCAGTTTGTTTAGGTATGGATTAAGTAAGCATAATGCCACTTGGAAGTTTATTATTCTTGAATACTTTGCTATTGTTATAGGCATTTGGATTATTAAATCGTTGGTGAATCTTATTTTTGGTTAGGGGAACATGTCTGGTGATAAACCAGATACATACAAGACATACCGAATAGATGCACCTATTCAGTTACTTAGTAGCAGCCATGACCCACTCTCTACTTTCAACGGATAATGTTTCATTTGTAGTAGGTAACATATTAGTACAGAAAAGCGAGGTTCTCCGCCCCACTTTTTCAGTCCGCCAATCCATCTCCGCTTATTTTTGGCGACATGCTTGGCATACCCAAGAGTGGACTCAATCTCTCCTTCGAGCATTTCTTGGATCGTTTCTGCAAACAATTCCTTTAACCCTGATTTCACGGCGTCTACCGACTTCATATTCTTCTCTTTGATCCACTGCTTGATCTGCTCTTTTGACATCACAAAAATCTCCCAACCTTTTTAAAACTAATTGCAGTTTAGAGGAAAAGCAGAGTATATATCCTCGCAAGCTTGCGAACAACTGTGTGAGCGATAATAACTTTAGAAATAATTTTATAGATAACTACGAAAAAAACTATGGTGTCGCTCAACACTTTGGCTTGGGATGAGGTTTCTCCATCATATGATCCCGCTAGAATACTATGGATCGAATGATATGAGTAAGTTGATTCCTCTTCTCAGATATCCGAACAGCAACTCTAACATCCTGTATCATGATGATGTCACTGACTGGTGGAGAAGTTATCTCAGAAATTAACGTAAAATTGGGCTGTCATTCAATTGACAGTCCCTATTCTCATTGAAGGATGTGATCCTGTGAATAATCCTTTTGAAGCCCTCATTAGTAAGATCAGGGGAAGTAAGACAAGTGTAGACGGGAACGTTCATATCAAAAACGAGGAATATCAATTTACATTCTACTTCTCGAACGAGTCTATCACAGACACAAAGGAGAAATTAAAATCGTTTGAGTTACCAGAGGATTACGTCAGTTTTTTAAGCCGCTACAAAAGTGCAACCCTATTCAAGAGCGCCAAGCATAACTCTGGGGGTTATGATGTGCTAAGTACCGAACTCGTCATTGGGTACTGGAAAGCCTACAGCATCGACCATCCTTACTATCCTATCGTTTGGAGTGATATCTCAAATAGCTGTATATGTGTGGATCAAGACAGAATACATAGTGGCAAAGGTTACCTCACATGGGTTGGATCGATACTACCAGACGATACTATCGACATAGACCTGACATTCACAGAGTTGCTGGAACAACTTATTGAGCATGACGGAATTGAGTTTTGGGATCGACCTATTGAGGAGGAAAAGTAAGAAAAAAGGACGCCTTTTATAGTGTGTCTTCAGGATGAATCGGACGACTAATGCATGACTGCCAAAAAGCTGGGGCTAAGCTCTCGGCTTTTTGGCAGTAAGTTAGGGAAGTCGAGGATTGGTGGTTGAATTACCGAAGATAACCGTAAAAAAGGACTGTCATTCAACTGGCAGTCCTTAATTTTCACTGGAGGATGTGATCGCGTGAGTAATCCTTTTGAAGTCTTCATTAGTAAGATCAAGGGGAGTAGGACATCTATAGATGGAAACGTGCACATTACAAACGAAGAACATAAATCTGTGCTTTACCCATCGAACGAATCTATCACCGACATAAAGGCGAAACTGAAATCGTTTGAGCAGCCACTCAGTAGGCTGTGTATGCGTTGATCAGGACAGACTCCACAGCGGGCGCGGATACCTCACACGGATTCAAACGATTGACCCCGACAACTCGATAGACATAGACCTGACGTTTACTGAGTGGTTAGATCAACTCATCGAACACGAGGGCAAGGAATTCTGGATTCCGTTCCATGAGGAAGAAGAGTAAGAAAAAAGGGGGCTGTCTAAAAAGTCCCTAAAAAAGTAAAGAAGGTGGGGAAAACCGTTTCGTTTTCCTTATGTAAACGCTCATCAAAAAGTTGACCATTTTTGGGGAAAACGCTCATCTCCGAGTTGATCACCTGCGTTAACCCCCCTTGCTACGTGAGTCCTTGACTCTCCTCGGCTCAGTAAAAAAATAGCTAATAGGTGAGAAAATGATGATGTGTGTTCAGCCTGTCAGGTGGGTAACTTTTTGTTGAGCAATGTGGTCAACAATTTAGCGAGCGTTCACAGAGACTGCTGCAAAAATGGTGGTTTTCGAAAAACCAATGATTTTAGGGGGACAAATATATGTCTCCCTAAACGTGAAACGAGCCTTAGAAGCGAATCTAGGCTCGTTTTTCACTGATTGTTTAGGTGTTCTAAAAAAAGTGGACTTTTGCAGGATATTTTAGCATCCCATTGATAGTTAAAAAAGGAAGTATTGAAAAATAACAAACGCATTCACGCCTATATGCGTATACAAAGCTGTTTGGAATTTTCCTGTCATGCCTTTTTCTTGTCTATAGTCTAAAAATAGAGAGATAGCGGAAAAAGATAGTAGAAGCGCTATCAATGCTACCTCCATTGTATTCACAAATGTGTTATTCCTTATTGCAACCATCAACGCAACTCCTAAGATGCCATGAATAATGAAACGGAAAAGTAAGAACATTGTTTTCCTCCCCTTCACTAAATCAATAAATAATCGGATGGAAATATCTTACACACCCATCCGATTATTTTCGATTTTAAAATATTATGCTGGATATATTTTTATGGTATGAAAATTTGATGGGTTAGTTCCATGAAATGCATCAAGGTATATTCCATTACCTTCATTGGTTCTGTTAATCTTTGCCAATGTAAGAACCCCAAAACCGACAATAATACCAGCAGCCCATCCAGGTACACCAAGATATGTTAAAACACCAGCAGTTATCGTTCCACTAGCCCCAACTTCCATCGCACGACGTCTAATATCTTCACATAGTTCGTCAGAGAAGTATATCCGGTAACCCCACCAAAACAATTCATAATCCCAATATTCACTAGTGTCAATTGCAGCTAAAGATTGTTTTTTTACATCTTCACTTAAAACTAAGGTATTACCTTTTATTTTCAAGTCTTTTCCGTGTTGATCAACGGCAAAATTTGCTTGTTTGATAAGAGCTTCTGCCTTTCCTAATTCCTCTCTATTCAAATTTTCCTTTGCCTTAGCTGATAGTGAAAATTTCTTCGTTTTGGAGTCGATTTTTACATATTTATCGACCTTTTTGATAAAGGCTTCTTCAACTTCTTGGAAAGACACATTTGCATTTTGCTCAGCTGCAAAACCCGCCACCGGCACTGAAGTCATGATTAATAGCGCACTCATTGAAACACAAATCGATTTAGTTACCTTTTTCATTATACATCACTCCTTGATAATTTTGGAATTCTTTCCTGAAATTAAATTACCATTAATCCCATTATTTAACAAATAAATTTGCATAAATGGTAGTAAATGGAACACCAATTGAGAATAAGCTGATTGAATTGAAAAATTGCTTGGATTAAAGCACCCAGTGATGGTCAGAAATCATCTCAATGCGTCGCGCGCTGGCTGTCGAGGCTACGAATTTATTAATCAGTGCCAATCTATGAGAAAATCCGCGATCCCGAGGGGAGGAATTTTCTTCATTTCAAATACCTATCCATGTAATCCGAAGTATAAATAAACTGAGTTCCCCCTGGGATCATGTACCGTTTCAGCTTCTCGCGAAACAAGCCAACTCAACAACAAACGCTTGAGCACTCCCTAATGACCGATTCCGTTTCCCCCTTCCATGAAATATCGGATTCCGGAAGTCGAGATTATCCGCAATCTGTATCAAGGTTCCATACATGCCCCGGGAATGAGTCGATGCCACTCGCGGCAGCTCCACGTGCGTTTCCCTCCTGATCTCAATTCAAAATCGCCCGAAAATTAAACATCATTCAGTACACTGCACACCGAGAGACCACTACGCTGTCACGAGAGGATATGTAGCGTTGCATAACGCCATTAACAATGGATGTGACGTCACCGCACTTTATCGTCCCATCAAGAGCTGCTCTGACAAGTTTCTGATCGTCTAAGTTTACTATCCGTCCTGTCCCTATCTCTTCGGCCTGTAGACGTCCACGGCTGACTGAAACTACTTGAGAGTAGCACGCCAAAACTTAATACTGCCAGCAGCTAAGAGACATATCCTAAACCATTCTTGTTCGAAATCCTCTTCCTTTCGAATAATAGGTCTCCAGAGACGCATACCAATTTGCGGAAATATATACAGTCCCCTCAGTTCCCAGTGATCTCGGTCATATGGGGATATTTTATGAATCTCTTCGACCAATTTTTCTACCTTGATATTAAAAACATCCAACCCTTTAAATGAGCACGTATAACAATTTTCTGTATCAGAGGTAACTTCTATAAAATTTGCTTTTCCCGTTGGCATTGTACTCTATGTGAAAGTAGGGGGCAGATTCAATCTGTTTAGAGTAAGATTGAATGAATGCTTCCACATCTTCCTTTCAACTATACAACTAGAGAAGTCCCTCTGAGACGCTGATGTATCATGATTTTCGATATTAAAAATGGGGTGTCTCTCAGTCGGAAAAATCGACTTTTGAAACAGCCCCTTCTTTATTTCCACTTACCAAGTCCAAAACTCTGTTCCATGTGCAATTATTAATGGATTGTCAATAGTAAATCAGACAACTATTTTAAGGGCTTCTTGGCGATACTGAACAGGCGTCATATAGCCTAATGTCCCATGAATATGATGCTTGTTAAATCAGTTCACGTAATCGTATAATTCCAGCTCCAGATGACGAAGACTCTGGAAGTTCATCTGGTTCACAAACTCTGTTTTCATGACCTTGTAGGTGGCTTCAGCCACAGCGTTGTCGTACGGACAGCCTTTCATACTTAGTGATCGGCCGATTTCAAACGACTCCAAGAGCTCATCCATCTTTTGATTTTTGAACTCGCTGCCACGGTCGGTATGAAACCACTCAATCTGGCGTAAATTGCCTTGTACCGTCGCAAAAGCGCGGGAAATCAGTGCAGCGTCCTTGTTTCGACCCGCACTATGCCCAATGATCTCTCGATTGAACAAATCAACCAGCACACAAATGTAATGCCATCGGTTCTGGACCTTTACATACGTCAGATCGCTAGAGCGTCTTCGTTCGGTTGTTCTTTCGCTTCATAGTAAAACGTACTTCTTGCGATTTGCAGGACGTGGCACATTGCTGATACCGAGTATTTATCAAGGTTGTTCTGGATGATAGCTACTTTCGCCCCATGATCATCGCGGCTTGCTTTAAAATATCGTTCTCCATTTTCAAACGCTGGTTCTCTTTTCGCAAAGCGATCAGCTCATTTTCTTCTGAAGAGCGATTGTTCTTCTCATTGAAGGAGCCTGTTGTTTGAGCCTACTTGATCCAGCGGTCTAAAGCGGAGGCTGTGAGGTCATATTCCGCCACAATCGCTGCTCTGAATTTCCCTTTTCATAGAGTCCTACCATTTGCTTTTTGAATTCTGAAGTAAAGGTACGTCGTTGTTGTTTTGGCCACTGTAATAATCTGCAGAACTATGCTTAATTAGGCTAGTCCTTGCTATGTTTAACACCAATTTATCACCAATACCCATTAACTACCTCTGTGCCAATCAAATCAACAAGCTGTCCTAATGAAAATGCTCTCTATTTATATGGTTCTTGGGCAACTGTACTAACCAACAAAGCCACCGACTCCACATGCCCCGTATGCGGGAAAATAGGCGTTGTTGCTGAATATGGCTAAAGTGAGTAAAAGCCTTGTCTATTAAGGGATTAAACTGTTCGCATGTTGTTCTATATTGCTTAATGTTGGTACGTGGGGACGGTTTTTGTCCCCACCTCGTCCCCAAAAAACTCCCTATTAAAAGCGGGTGACAGGGAAATGAAATTCAGCATCAAAGGAACGATTCGTAGCATAGAATACGTTCTCACTTTCCAAGATGGCGAAATTACAGGCAGCCCCCTTGCACTGACTATTCTCCAGTATAAAGCATGCTTGGCCGAAGCTGAAGGCGAAGCCATAGGCCCCATAGGCGGGCCATACGCAAAACCGCCCTACTTGAAAGACCCTGTGGCAGCTTACATCCTTATGACGCGGGTATTTACTTCTATCATCAGCTATACAGGTGATAAACCTCCTGGAAGACACTCCTTACCAGACGGAGCTATAGGGTAGATCATTGCAAATTTCTTTTGAGTGAACAGCTCTAGACTGTCCTGGGTACCGTTTATAGACGCTTTGAAATTGGGATGATAGAAATATCCTCCAAATCACAAAAAGGCGTAAAAAGAAGACCAGGAAGGACGAGTTACATGCAGGAGAATAACGTGCAACTACCGATTGATAGAGAGTATATCTACAAACGGGCTATGCTACACAAGAAAATTAGCGACCTGTCCTACAGCGATCCAGACGCAGCCCTGGAGTACCTTCGGGCATGGGCAGAAGGCCGAAAACAAGTCACACCTTTATGGGATGAACTAACCGAAGCACTAAACAAGCAAAACAAAAGCCGTTAGAGGGACATCCCCCAGCGGCTTTCTTTATTTACACAATCCTTGCATTTGGGGCCACGTTACTGGACGGGTAAACTACGTTTGGCGGTGTAGGAGGCGGTGGTAGTATAACTTCCGGGTGTACAGCTTTTAAAGCCGCTTTTCGAGCACTAGCTAAGTCATTATCGTATGAGTACTTCTCAACCCAGGCCCATTTATTAAAGTCTGATTCACTAAGTTGCTCAGGGCCAAGCATACCAAAGCGTTGTTCTTTCCCGGTATATCTGGTGACCGCGCTAGCCGTACTGTGCTGGATATGGCTCAGGTTTTTATTAAGCTGGTGCATTTTGATAAAGACCGCTTCCAGCTTTGCCATGTATGTTTGTCTATGCTCATCCAGTTCATCCAGGATTGGCTGGAATTCTTCCTGTAGCAGGCTTCCGTCATTAATTCTTTTTCGAATTTCGCTTTGAACGTTCTGGAACGCTACGGTAATCCCATTGGGGAACTGCTTACCTGGCCTGTTCCTTTCAACTTCCAGCACTGCTTTCAGTCGATTAAGTTTCGATTCCGCGATTGTAAGCATTCCCTGAGCCTTGCCAACTTCGACAGCCAGTTCTTCGGGATTCTCCAGGTCTGTAGCCTGTTCAATCAGGTCATTTAGCCTCTGCCGGGCGTTTTCGACTTCCGTAACTACGGTACCTAGTTGTTCGGCTTTCCCCTGCTGCTCAGCTTCGAACTGCTTAATGCTTTCCAGCATTTCTTCGTACATTTTAATTTTCAAGCTTACTCTCCCCCTTTTTCTGTTTGTCTCTTAATACCCATACGTTCAAGCGCGTCAGTTACCATACGCTGTTCTTTTGATTTTAGGGTGCTGTAACTCGGCAAGCTTCCTCCAGGTGCTGTACCTTTGAGATTGTCTTCGTCCAAGTCTTTAGCAGCTTCGGGGGTATAGAAGAGGTTCGGTTCTTCTACAGCCAAGCTTTTCAAGGCACGGGTCACGCTGCTCGCATCCAGTTGGCCAGTTTCGTCGTCGAAATCTAACATGCAAGCATAGTCAGTAGATAGTGCTAAAACCACTTGTCTATTATTAAACGGGTGCAATTTTACTGCATGTTTAAGTACAGCATTTTCAATCGCCAGTTGGTCTGTTATCTTCATCTTTAATTCCCCCTTTTTAATCACAGCAACGCCCCCATATCGGCCGTTCCCAGTACATCATCAGCCCCGGCTATCCTTTCGTACAGCTTCTCTATGAATTCGTCTATTAAACTGTCTACGTCTACACCAGGTGCAGCGTGCAACTCTATTTTGTCTACCAGCTTGTCGATTGACGTACTGCGGCTAGTGCCTCCTTGTACGTTACCCGCTGGGTTTACTCCTTTGGCGTTAACCTGATAGCCCTCGTCAAAAGCTGCTACACCCTGATACTGTGATTCCATAACTGGTGGCGTATCAAAAGCTGTCACACCCTGGTAGCTTGCCGTAAACGTCGGTGTATTACTAAACGCAGCTGCCATGCTGTCGGACAGTACGCCGCCCTTCTGGTCTACTCCCGTCGCTAGGGTGGTCATAATAGCCCCGCCGCTGTATGTCAGCTCCGACAGTGGCCCTTTCTTCGCGTCCGAAAACGGCAGATACTCGCGCACCTTCTCCAGCATTTCCTTTACCGCTTCTACAGGGGCCGAAGCCATAGACCTAATGCCGTCTACAAGGGTTGTAATGATCGCCTTTCCGCTTTCATAAAACAAGTCTTTCAACCCACCGAAGAAGGTAGTAATACCGCCCATTACGCCGTCCAGCATTCCCGTCATAGCGTTCCAGGCTCCCTGCCAGTCTCCCTGTAACAACGCCAGGCTTGTTTTGAAGATGCCTGTAATGATAGCCCAGGCGGTCTGTATAATACCGCTAATGACACCCCAGACGCCCCGTACAATGGCTGCAATAGCGTTAAACGCTCCCGTAATTAATGTTTTAATAAGGCCCAGGTACGAAGTGATATACGACGATATCCCCGCCCACGCTACCTGAATAATTGCCAGGATCGTAGGCCAGTACGGACGGATAAAATTTAGGATCGCAGTAAAGGCGGCTACCACGTCGTTAAAGATTTTCTGTACTACGGGTAAAATTGTCGCCTGGATACTTGCCCAGACTTGCGTAACAGTTTGCCAGATCGTCTGCAAAATCGGTAGGATCGCTGCTTTGATACCTTCCCAGGCTTGTACCATATACGGCCACAATTTCGCCAGGCTTTCACGTACGGCGTCCCATCCGCCCATTAGCTCGATAATCGCCCCGATAAGTAGCCCTATGCCCAGT
The DNA here is from genome assembly GCF_013284365.1 of Brevibacillus sp. RS1.1. Classification (NCBI taxonomy): domain Bacteria; kingdom Bacillati; phylum Bacillota; class Bacilli; order Caryophanales; family Paenibacillaceae; genus Brevibacillus; species Brevibacillus sp. RS1.1. The sequence continues at coordinate 199,908 of NZ_JABSVA010000006.1, read as the reverse complement.
AGGATAAGCGTAACCGGATTCATAGCCATAATCGCGTTTAAGGCTATCTGCGCTGCTGCCCAGGCTTTCGTTGCCCATTGAATAAGGAGGATACGCCCATAGTACGCAGCAAAGGCCGCTGTTACGCCCGCTATATATGGACTAAGCGCACTTATCGCGCCCCCCAGAAACTGCGCTGTATCAATTGCACCATGAAATGCAGCCAGCGCGATTTCGCCCATAGTTTGGATAGCGACAGATATCTGCGGCATCATGTTAATAACTTGGTTAAGCCCCGCTGTAAACTCCCCGTACAATGGCTTCGCAGCTTCGGCCAGTTCCATTTGAACATTCCGCCATAATATCTTGGCGCGGTCTCCAAAGCTGGTATGCAAAGCGTCTCCTGCTCGTTCTGTAGCTCCTTGGAAGCCTTGCAGGCCTTTCTGGCCTTTCTGCATAGCCAGAATTACGTTATCCTCCATATCCTCCCATTGTGAACCGAACAGGGCCACCCCTACCGTATTACGTTTTAGGTCGCTGTCCATGGCCCCCAAGGACATTAGGACAGTCTGAAAGGCCTGGTTAGCATCCTTACCGCCTGCCGCAATTTTTGCGGCCATTTCTTCGCCATTCAGCCCAAGGGACTTGAAGGCGTCCATACTGCCCGTACTCATGTCTTGCAGGCGTATAAAAGCTTCCTTTACGCTATCCCCGACTTTATCCAGCATAAATGCGCCTTCTTCGCTGCCCGCTATGAGCGTCGCCATCATTTGGTCAGCAGACATACCCAATCCCGCGAAGTGTACTGAATACTCATTGAGTGTATCCATGAAGTCATCGGCATAATTTCCTCCACGCTGGAAGCCCGTTGTAATCAAGTCCAGGGCATCCGTTTCACTCAATCCGTCGAAATTTGCCTTTAGGGTTTTTACTACCTTAGAAGTCTCCGCAATCTCGGCCCCAAATGCATCCCGAATAACGTAGCTTCCTTCTAGGAATTCAGCCTGAGCAGCCTGTGTTAAGCCCTTCATATTCTGCTGCACTTTTGCCAGGTCGTCGCTAACCATTGACAGAGATTCGCCCCAGCCTACCCGGTAAACATCTTTCGCGGACTCTATTAGTTCTTCTGCATGAACTCTTGTTACGCCCGTCTGCGCCTGTATACGGCCTGTCGCTCCTTCTGTTTCGTCGGCCATGATACCAGCCGCTACAGCGACTGCCCCTAGTCCAGCAGCTACCGCGCTTAAGAAGGGAGCTACGGCCCGCAAGCCTATATTAAAAGCCTGTGTAACAGCCTGGGCTTCCTCCGCTTGTCTTGCATAACGTCCCATTTCGTCCCGCAACCGCCCTTGGCTGTCTATCCAGTAACCAGTACGCTGATTCGAGTCCCGTACTGCGTCGCTGTATCCTTCGGTTGCCTGGATGACGTTACGCAGCTGCCCTGTAAACTGGTCGTTCAGCTCCAGCCGTGCCCCCATTACGAATTCAGACATTATACCCTTTCCCCTTCAGGTAAACTTTTTAGTTTTATCTTTATAAACTAGAAGTCGATTGTTTATTTTTGTGTGAAGTTCAAGAAATAAAGACTTCTTTATTTCTTGATTGCTTTACTTGTTACTTAATAATTAACTCAACCAACATTTTGACGCCCAGCGCCTTACCGTTAATACTTTTGTAGATATAATCAACAGCGGCGGTGCAGCTTTTTATGTACTCCGTTTTTGTGACTTTTAACCGCTGTAAGGCTTCATCCGTTCTTAGTTGGAGAATCCAACGTGCTTGCGCGCAACGATAGGTGAGGGGCTTCTGTTGGCGTAACTGCTCTAGCGCCTGATCTACCATGATCTTGTTAATCTGCCCACCACTTACACCGTCGTAAGCTTTCGGGCTGGAGTTACTTGGTATTGCATCGATTGGTCTGTCGCTAACTACCAAAGCCGCATAATCCTCCAACCAACGTTTAACGATTTTCTTGGAAATGTATCCCTCTAAACGAATCAAAGAAATCCCCTCCTAAGTTCTTCGAAATCACAGCCCTGGCATACCCGTATATGTTGGGCTTCCAAGTCTCCGCTTATCTCGTGTTTTGTCGTTACTAAGTAATAGTCGAATATCTCCGTTTCTCTGCATCTGCGACAAAAAGCGGTAGTAGTACCTGTGTAATTCCGGGAGACTTCGGTATCTAGGTCAGAGTCACCCAAATCTATCCACTCTTTCATGGGTTCACCTATATTCATTTTAATGAAGGTGGTTTTACGTTATTTCCCAGCTTTTTAGACGCCCTTTTTACGGATTTCGCGGCATTTGTTGCTCATCTGGATTAATGCGCTGCTGAGCTGCGCCGCCCCACGAAATGCTTACCTTGCCTTGAGAAGCTGCCCGCAGCTCGGCGTTAATCTGACTCAACAAGTCTGTACCTTGATCGGGATTAAGCCTGGATTGTTTCTCCACAAGTCGGCCCAGTTCAGCCAGTGCACGTAGAAGGGGTCGATCCTCAATCGTTCCAGCTCTGTACCAGGAATAGTCATATTCTCCTGTTTCAAGCGTGGTCTTTTCGCGCCGTCTCTCGTTCGTACCCTTCCATTGGCGAAGATAACGTATGACTTTAGCCTTTAGAACATAAATTGCATGTTCCAACCCCAGGTCTTTTTGTTGGGCCAATTCTTGGTATATTTCCAGCTCTTCTTCGTCCAGTGCGGAAGCGTACAGACCATGCACCCGGCTATTTTGCGCAGCTGTGCTCTTTCCTGCTGCGGTCTTCGGCCCAGTATTATTTCCACCGCAAAACTTGTACCGTCCATACCCTGGATGGGAGGTTCCAGCACCTGCATACTGCCGACACCTCGCATCTACTCTTTTTCGACGCGCCCCGCACAATAGCGCTTTCCTCCCACGTCGCTCTCCAATATAATTTTTTTCATCAGCCAGAGCATGAAACTTCTGTTTTTCGACCAATTCATCCACCTATAGTTCCTCCCTCCCAAATAATCAATAGTCGTAAATATTTAAGCGCTCGCCTGTTTCCAGGCACGAATAAGGTCATCTACGTACCCAGCCCAGGTGGTGATATTTAGAGCCATAATCTGTATTGATTTTTTCTCATAACACACCATTACCCGGTCTAAACAATATTCGATAAAGTCAATAATGCTGGCTATTTCATAGTTGTTCTTTCTTACACGTTCAGCCCAGCGCCTCGCAAGCCAGTAATCCGGGTTCACTTGAACGTTATGAACCAATGAAAGAAGACCTTCTGCTTGTAACTCATCCCATGCGTATAAACGCTCATCGTCAAAAAATGCGCTTGCTTCTTCTAGCTGTTTATCCATTACTTTTCGAAATTGTTTATAGGCAGCGCCCATAGCCCGTAATGATTTAGTATCAAGTCTGCCGTCTTTGAAAATAGGTAATCCAGTATCCATTAGCGATTCTGCCTTTCGTTATTCATAGTTTCGTTCCGTAAATTTAGGGTATACCGCCGGAATAGCCTCGGTCTTCTCCCTCAAGAAGAAGCATCTGGAATGCATTCCTCCAGTTGCTGCCTTTCTAAACGCCGACGCCTGTAACGCTCCTGGTTTGCCCGTTCCTTTTCTGGATTTGCCTTACGCCACTGACGAGCATATTCTCTCAGATATTCCCGTCGGTTCTTCTTTTTCTTGGAGATACTTTCCATGTGTACCGCTCCTTTACCCCAAAAATAAAAAGGCTCCCCAGCACTGGAAGCCTTTCTAAAGCCGCTTCCTAAATGCTGGGGAGCCTTTGCACACCTCTCCGCCGATCGTTTCTTTTAGCAGGGTCGTAACGATGAAACCGACCACTTATTAAACTGTTTATGTTCAAGCTATCATGCGACACTTCAGCTGTCAAGGAGCCTTTTGAGGACTAAAAGCTGGGTTTATGAATTCCTTTTTTTGTAAGTACCTGAATCCCAAAAACACTATATATAATATATAATAATATTCAATAAATATAAATTATATATAGTATTATTAATAATTAGTAGTAATAAGTATATTACTACTAGAAGAGATAAATATAATGACACCTGCAATTTTGAAAGGGGGGTACTTTTGCGTTTCTCTTGCACCAATGGATTTTAGTTTCTTTAGTACCCCCTACCGTTTTGGTCGAAAAAATATATGCACAGAACAAACGTTCTTATTCCTGAATTAAGCCGTATTCAGGCAAATTCGGGCATTTTATGAGACATACTTTACTAGTGATTTGACCTTTGACTTTCTCGCTGTAGCTTCTATTTACTCCGTTTTTCAGATTTCGCCTCTTGTAGCGCCTCTTGCACAGTTCTCCAGCCTGTAAACTATTCCTGTACCACATGTCTACCATTTCACCGGACGGACTAGAATTGCCGATTTTTGCGTTGAACAGGGGCTTGACTATTATTTACCCGAAAAATTAAAAATGGGCTTCCTACAGTGCATACACACAGCTCACGGTAGAAAGCCCGCCTATTTGCCTTATCTAGCCCTCCAACACGGCCGGGAAACGTACCCCGTTATACCTTGAGGGTTTGTTCTGTTCGAATTCCCCAAAAACTCCTTTCAATTGACTATACACTAAGCGCCTTGGGCTAGTGATTCTTCTAGCTCTTGTTCCAACTGCTTGATAGCTTCATCCAATCTGTCTGGATCAACCCCCATTGTCCGAATTTGTTGTCTTATTAGACGCCTTTTTTCGGTTTCTGCCCGGGTTTCTCTTTTCACTTTTTCGGCAGCTTGCTTTGCCTTATCCAGTCGTTCAGCCGCTTGTTTGATTGTCACCAGATTCACCTGTCAGTCCTCCTTCAAAATGCTGGATAGTTTTGATATGCTATGTCGCCTTGCAGTTAGCCTTTTCTTGCTGTTCAATCCATTCATCCAGAGCCGCTTTTCGAAACAAAATTCGGCTTCCTATCCGGTAATGGGGTATTTGTTTCTTCCGAACTGCTTCCCGTAACGTATACTCAGAAATCCTGATGTATACAGCAGCCTCTTTGACAGTTAAACGCTCCACCAGTATCCACCTCACTTTTCTCCATTTATTCTTTCTTCCTTACACTTTTTCTTATGTGATTTCTCGATCACAAACACGTCGTCAAAATTAACCTCTAACACTTCCGAAATCCTTTTCGCTGTACGCGGGCTAGGATTCCGGTCACCATTGCAGATTTGAATTGTCATAGGTTGAGAGAGTGGAATTTGTTTACTGAAATCGGTTTTATTAAACCCTTTTTTGACTATCAACTCATTGAGATAGGTATAGTCCTTTATCTTGATTTTCACGTAGGCACCCCTCTTTTTTGCTTCTCTTGCTATAAGCAAACTTTACACTCTATTCTTGCTGTTAGCAAGTAAATATTTCTATCTTGTTTGCTATTAGCAAGTATGTATATAATATCTGCAAGAAAGGAGAGTGTTTTTATTGAACGCTGCTGAATTTGGTTCATATCTGAAATCATTAAGAACTGCCCAGGAACTGACCCTCTCACAACTAGGAGAAATAATTGGTTATTCCAACCCATATTTGTCTCAAATTGAAAATGGCAAGAAAGGAATCCCGTCCCCAGAATTACTAAAAAAGATGGCCGAACCATTAGGTGTGGGTTATCCGCAATTGTTGAAACAAGCCGGAATTCTTCCTTCTGAACTGGAGGAAACAGCTAAAACAATGGACGAAATAAAGGCTACGTATTCGGAGTATGAAAAAGCTAGCCATAATCTTTTGGCTGCAAACGATGCATACGAAAAAGCAACAAATGAATTGGAACAAGCTGAACATGAATTAAAAGCATTAGAAGACTTTGGACAAAACCCACCTCTTGATTTAATTGACTTTCTAAATTTCCCATTCATCACCTACAAAGAAAAAGCACTAACCGATAAGGAGCGGCAGCGCATACTAGACATGCTTGCGATTATGTTTCCAGATTACAAATAACATCATTTCAAAGGAGGCCACAATAAATGGCGAGTATTGAGAAACGTGGAAAAAACTCTTACCGACTAATTGTAGAAGCGGGTTACGACGCCAGCGGCAAGCGAATTAAGAAGACGAAAACTGTGAAGGCTGAGGGGATAAGGGAGGCTAGAAAGCTACTTGCAGAGTTTCAAACTGAGGTAGAAGTTGGAGAATATATATCACCGGAGAAGATGAAATTCGAAGATTTTGTAGAGGAGTGGCGAAAGAAACATGGATCAAAGACAATTAGCCCGCGAACTTTAGATATCTACCTGCGATTTCTGAAAAACCGTATCCTACCTGTATTTGGGCATATGCGTCTTGATCAAATAACAACGTACCATATCGAAAATTTCCTTCATGACATAAGTGAAGAAGGGCGGCGTCACGATGGAAAAGAGGGCCGCCTTTCTTCTGGTACAGTGTACTATTTATACCGAGTATTAAAAAATGTCATATCCTATGCCGTAAAGATGAAACTAATTAGTAAAAAAGATAATCCGTTTAACGATGTTACAAAACCAAAAGTAAAGCATAAGGAAATAGAAGTTTACGAAACAGAAGAAATTAATACGCTATTTCAAGCACTGGAAAATGAGCCAATCCACTGGCGTATTATGATTACCCTAGCAATAACGACCGGGCTACGACGTGGTGAACTTGTAGGTCTTGAATGGAAGCATATCAACCTTGACAAAGGTACACTAAAAGTTGAACAGACTATTTCTATGTTCAAGAATGGCGAACCTATCATTACCGAACCGAAAACAGAAAAGTCCAAGCGAACACTTTCGCTATCCGACTCTATGGTTGAGGAATTAAAAGAGTACAAGAAGCACATACACGATCAATTAGATAAAATAGGGGACGCCTGGAAAGGTGGGAATCACTTCTTTGTGTTTTGCAACCCAGACGGAAAACCTTTCTATCCAGAAACACCTTATCTACACTTTCGATCATTCCTGAAAAAGCATGGCCTTCGCTATATCCGTTTCCACGACCTTAGACATACGGCTGCTACTTTGCTAATAAGTCAAGGCGTTCATGCCAAAATCATATCCGAACGTCTTGGGCACGCTAGTATTACCACAACGATGAACGTATATGGTCACGCACTACAATCAGCTGATAAAGAAGCCGCTAACAAATACGATAACATCATACCCTTTAAAAATCGAAAGGCGAACGCATAAAAAGAACGACACCTGGATTATCCAAAGTGCCGTTTTTTCGTCCCCACTGCGTCCCCAATTGAGTATTTCATCCTCTAAAAACCCTTATATACCAACAACGCAACGCTTTCAACGTGCCCCGTATGCGGAAACATATCCACCGGCTGCACTTCCTTCACCTCGTACTTTTCAGAAAGCACCTTCAAATCCCTCGCCAACGTAGAAGGATTACAAGAAACATAAACCACTCTCTCCGGCTGCATCTCCAAAATCGTCGTCAACAACGCCTCATCACAGCCTTTGCGCGGCGGGTCGACGACAATCACATCCGCCCGTATGCCCTTCTCTTTCCAAGCAGGAATGACAACCTCCGCAGGCCCTGCCTCAAACGTCGCATTCTCCACGCCATTCAACTGCGCATTCCGATTCGCATCCGCAATCGCTTCCGGCACAATCTCTACCCCATACACATGCTTGGACTTCTGCGCCAAAAACAGCGAAATCGTCCCGATACCGCAATACGCATCAATCACCGTCTCCGTACCAGTCGCACCCGCGTACTCCAACGTCTTGTTGTACAGTACCTCGGTCTGAGCAGGATTCACCTGATAAAACGAACGCGCCGAAATGGCAAACTTGATCGGGCCGATATAATCGTAAATCACATCGCTGCCCCATAGCGTCACGGTCTTTTTGCCAAAAATAACATTGGTCTTGTCCGGGTTGATGTTCTGCACGATACTCGTCACGCCTGCGACTTGTGCACGAATCGCTTCCACCAGCTCATCTCGTTGCGGAATCTGCTCCTCCGTCGTTACGAGCACGACCATGACTTCCCCCGTCTTGACGCCAACCTTTACAACCACATGACGCAGCAAACCTGAATGGCGCACCTCGTCATAGGCCGTGATATTCAGCTTGGTCGCCGACTGCTTCACGACTGCCACTGCTTCATCATTCACCTGATGCTGGATGAGACATTCGTTCATGTCGATGATCGAGTGGGATTTCTCCGCGTAAAAACCGCCGACCAACGCCCCGTTTTCCTCGCCGATTGGTACCTGTGCTTTGTTGCGGTAGCGCCATGGATCGCTCATGCCGAGTGTTGGATGTACGGTAATGGCCCCTTCCCCTTCAACTTGGAAACCGCCAATGCGCCGCAGGTTGTCCCGCACGATTTGCTGCTTGTGTCGCAGCTGCTCCTCGTATGCGAGATGCTGCAACGAACAGCCTCCGCAACGGTCGTACAGCGGGCAGGGCGGCTGGAAGCGATGGGTACTTGCTTCTACTACTTCTGTCATCTTGGCAAAGCCGAAGTTTTTCTTCACATGATCGACACGCGCATGAACTCGCTCTCCTGCAAGTGCGCCATCCACGAACAGCGTATATCCTTCAATCCGGCCGACTCCTGCTCCTTCGTGGTTCAGTCCGGTTATCTCCACTTCCACGGTTTGTCCGACACGTACAGGGACGTCCAGCTCCACTTTGGCTGTCGGGTGCGGACCGCGCCGCTTCTTTGTTGTCTTCGCCACTATCTATTGCTCCTTTTATCTTGCTCTATAGGTTTTCGTTTTCGCTCCTGGAAACATGCAGGGATGCACAGCGAAAAGCGGCATCCCCCACGGCTATTGCTATTCATTTTACTATCTTCTTACGGGACGAACAACTCGATATGCCCCGGCAATGCTTCCACCACGCAAGGCAGCTGTCCGCCCAGCTCACCGTCCAGATTGAGCTGAACCTTCTCTCCGCCCGGCGAGGTGGCTTTGATATAATCTGCCTGGAAATACAGGATGTTCGGGTCCTTTAAGTGCTCGCCGCGAACTGCCTGTGTCGCCAGACGGATAAACTCCGCAATATTCATCTTTTTCACGACGATGACATCCAGCTTGCCGTCTGACAAGTCCGCATCTGGGGCGAGCCTGTCGAAGCCGCCTACGGATCGGCTATTGGCGATGAGGAACACCATGATTTCTTCATCCAACAGCACCTCTCTGCGGCTCTCCAAACGAACACGGATCGGGTGCAGCGACGGCAGCTTCTCCAAACCTTTGACGTAATACGCCATTTGGCCGATTAGCGTTTTCAGCTTGCTTGGGACCTCGTAGGTCAAATTCGTCAGCGAGCCGCCACCTGCGATATTCATAAAATAGCGGTTATTAATTCGTCCTAGGTCAATGCGTTTCTTCTTGCCCTTGGCGACAATCTCTGTTGCACGCGTGATCGATTTCGGTATACCGACCGCCCGGGCAAAATCGTTGCTCGTTCCGCAGGGGATTATTCCAAGAGATGGGCGTGCTTTATGCTCTGCCATCCCATTGACTACTTCATATATGGTTCCATCTCCACCAGCGGCCAGGATGACGTCAAAACCGCGAGCTACTGCACGAGCAGCTTCTTCTGTCGCATCATCTTCCCCTTTGGTCGCATAGCATGAAGTTTCATATCCGGCCGACTCCATTAAATCGAGGATTTCCGGCAATCGCCGACGCACGATCTCCCGGCCGGAGCTTGGATTGTAGATTAATCTGGCTCGTTTCAAGGCAGATCCCTTCTTCCTTCCCTCGCTCACGGGGGTACTCTCTTCCATCATATCCTGTATAGCCATTTTTGGGAATCGCTATGCTCCATATAGCGTGATAAGATAGAAAAAGATGGAAAACAAGGGATAGGGGAGACGCTTGTGAAGAAGATCATCGTGGGAGTAGATGTGGGTGGCACTGCAATCAAGATGGCTTTGATTACGCCAGACGGCGAGCTGGTTACAAAAATGCAAGAACCGACGCCAGTTGCGGACGGCGAGGATGGCATTTTGCAAAAAATCGTAGACATGTCTCATGATCTTCTTACGCAGCATGCCTATTCTCTTTCACAAGTCTGCGGAATCGGTGTAGGCGTACCCGGACCCGTCGATGGCAAGAAGGGAATCGTCTTCCAAGCGGTGAATCTTCACTGGCGCCAACCCGTTTTATTGAAGGAAAAATTGGAAGCCCTTACAGGTCTGCCAGTCGCGGTAGACAACGATGCCAATGTCGCAGCCCTCGGGGAAATGTGGCAAGGTGCAGGCCAAGGTGCACAAGACCTCGTTCTCATTACACTCGGCACTGGTGTAGGTGGAGGCGTCATTTTGAATGGAAAGGTCATCCATGGCATCAATGGTGTGGGCGGCGAAATCGGTCACATCACGATGACTCCAGATAGCGGCGCCCCTTGCAATTGCGGCAAAACAGGTTGTCTCGAAACATATACGTCGGCGACTGCCATCATTCGTGAAGGGCACTTTGCGGCTACCAATGGATCAAGCCCGGCGCTTGCCGCTGTACTAGCCGCCAAAGGAAAAATTGCCGCCAAGGATGTCCTCGAGGCAGCCGTAGCAGGAGACACAGCAGCTCTCGCGATTATCGATCAAGTGGCGCTCTATCTCGGTCTCGCGCTCTCTCATTTGGCGAATGTTCTCAATCCGGCGAAGTTTATGATCGGTGGAGGCGTGGCTGCAGCAGGTGACTTCCTCTTTTCCCGAATCCGCGAATCATTCAAACGCTTCGTTCCATTCAGCTATGTCGTCGAGTCCACAGAGGTCGTTCCGGCCAAACTCGGCAATGATGCGGGTGTGTACGGTGCGGGCTGGTTAATCCGCTCACAGCTGCACGAATCCTGATCGGGTCACATAAAATGAATAGACGCTCCTGCACGTGAAGCCTCACAGCAAGAGCGTCTTTTTGGTATAGCTTTATGAAGAAGCCTGCCTGGGTGCCAGCTCTGGCTCCCCGCCTTTCCCCGAAACAATCAGCGCAGCACCGACAAGCACTGCACATCCCCCCAACAATTGAAGCAAGCTAAACGATTCGCCAAACAACAACGCCGAAAACCCAAACGTGACAACAGGCTCCAGCGTGCTTAGCACGGACGCTTTGGTTGACCCGATCAGTTGCAAGCCGCGGAAGAAAAAACTGATGGCGACTACCGTGGAAAAAACGACGATCCCCAAAAGCGCCCACCACCCTTGCACCGCAAAAGTCAGATCGACCCCTCCGTCTTTTAGCGCAATGAAAAAGGTAGAAATGGTAGCAAACAGGGCGATGTACGCAGATGTTACATAGGACGAAACACCTTTTACCACCCGATTCCCCACCACAATATAAACGGAATAAAACAGCGCCGCAGCAAGAGCCAACGATACGCCAATCGGCTGAATCCCGCCAAATGACAAGCCGAGCACCAGTCCAAGTCCGACAAGTGTAATCAGCATGGCGATGACAGTCTTTTTCGTCAGCCGCTCTTTCTCGACGAAGTAGCTCAATATGGCAACAAACACCGGAAATGTATACAGCAGCAAGGCAGCCATTGAGGTCGGGATGTACTGTACCGCCGAGAAAAAGCTAAGGGATTGCAGCGTGTACAAAATCCCGCCGAGACAAAACATCGCGAGCACCTGTCTTTTGTCCAAGCGAAGTGACTCCTTGCGCCAGAGCAACAAACCAAAAAACAGGGCAGTCGCCAATAAAAACCGCAAAAACAAGAGCGTAGAAACTGACACACCCGCTTCGTAGGCGTACACAGCAAAAATAGACATGACGCCAAAGCCAGCCGCCGATCCGAAAATATATAACACACCGACATACCGCGGATTCACAACATTTCACCAGCTTTCTCGAAATGACAGCGACAAAAGAAGCAACAGGACAGGTTCATTTCCGTGTTCAGTGCTTTAACCCCGCTCCTTCTCTGCGGAATATGCGCGACGCGAGAAAAATAGTAAAAACGACATAGACAAGCAGGGAGCCAATCCCCAGAAGCGCATGCATCGGGTCGACCTTGCCGTAAAACACTTCCTTGGACAATGCGACGCCGTTGAACACAGGCATCACGTAATAATGTGCAGGGATGTCGACCGGACTGACTGGCATCAGCATGTACGAGGGAACCATCGCCAAAAACAGGACAGCACTCATGTACGTCTGTCCTTCTTTAAAAGACTTGGCAATCGTACTCAAAACTAGCTCCAACCCTGCAAAAAGCGCCGCCAACAACAAAATAGTCACGATCAGCACCAACAAAGTGACAGGCGAGAAGAACGCGAGTGTAAAATGCTCTCCTTCCGTCGCCATCGGTCCCAGACGCATGGCCAAGGTGACAGAAATTAGCGATGCTACTGCCCCCATGGTACTCATCGTCATGACAGCCAACAGCTTTGCCGTGAGGATGTGCTGGGCTGCAATCGGCGCCGTCAACAGCGATTCGAGCGTTCCCCGCTCTTTCTCACCAGCGACGAGATCATTCGCTGCGGCCATTCCTGCGGATGCGAGTGAGACTACCAACATCAACGGAATAATGCCAGCCAGCATCCCTCCTGACTTCCTTTCCTCAGAGGCTGTATTTTGAAAGGTGGAGACAATCGGCTGAATCGTCTGCTCAGACAAGCCAGCTTGGTTCAACCTTTTCGCTACGACTTCCTTGCTGTAAGCCTCTACTGTCTGCTCGATCAGCGTACGGGCATAGACAGATTTTTGATTGGTCGAGTCATAAGCAACCGATAACTGTGCTGTTTTTCCCGCCGCGATCTCTTCATCGAAGCCAGCCGGAATCGTCAAAATAGCGCGCAGCTGACCTGCTTGCAGTGCTTGTTTCGGATCGGACGGCTCCAGGATTTGAACGGCAGGATTCTTTTGCAAAACAGTAATCAACGAAGATGATCCTTGAACGGCTAACGGGATGTACTCCCTCGCTTCTTTTTCTACATTGCTATACGACGTCCCCAGTAAAAAGAAGACGAACGGAATGACGAGCAATGGCACCAGGAGCGTCCCCATCCACGCCTTGCGATCGCGAAACAAGTCCATCAGCTCTTTTTTCAATACGGTCCAAACGACATGCCAGCCCATCAGCCCTCGCTCCCTTCCACGACAGCCATGAAAATGTCGTCCAGATCCTTTGTCCCAAACTCCTCACGTAAAGCATCCAAGCCCCCAGCGAACCGCAGCTTGCCCTTGTGCATGAGCGCAACTCTTTTGCACAGCTTGTTAATCTCGCCCATGTTGTGACTGGAAAACAGAATCGTCTTCCCCTCTTCTTGCAGCTTTCCGACCATTCTTCGAAAGATTGTGGCAGCCGTTACATCCAGTCCTGTCGTCGGTTCATCCAACAAAATGACATCGGGATCGTGAACGAGCGTCCGGGCAATCGCTACCTTTTGCTTCATTCCCCGAGAAAAGGCACCCACTCGCCTGTCTAAAAAAGCGTCCATCTCAAGCATCCGGCTCAGACTCCCAATCCGCTCCTCAAGCCTCGCTTGCTCCAAACCGTATAGACGACCAAAATACGCGATATTTTCCCGCGCTGTCAAACGGCTGTAGAGACCCACATCTCCCCCGAACAAAATGCCGATTCTGCGGCGCACTTCAAGCGGTTGCTGCCGAACGGAAAACCCGCTAATCTCGATATCTCCCTCGGTCGGGCTCAAAACCGTCGCCATCATGCGCATCGTCGTTGTCTTACCCGCACCGTTTTCGCCGAGAAGTCCGTAAACCTCGCCTGCCTCGACCCGAAACGATACATGCTGGACCGCTGCGATTTCCTTAAATCGCTTGCTAACATCCTTGACCTCAATCAACAGCAGCCCCTCCTCTCCCGTATTTTCACTAGAATCGTACCTTCAGTAAGTACGACGCCCGCTTTTCTCCTGCAAACGTCACCTGTACGACACCCGTCCGCCCGCGCAAAACCCGGGGGATGGCGCCAGTGACCTGAAATTCCCGCCGCTTCTCATCGACTCGCGCGACAGACACGGAGCCTGGGGGCGAAAAGACCTTGTCGCCTTCCAGTGTGTAAAACGAAAGAGTGATTTCTCCCTTTTGCCCGTGGGCCTCTCCCGAAAAACGGATGATCTCCATCATTCCTGACACCGCTGACACTCCCGTGAGGTCAAAAAGCGGGTGACGCAGGTTCGCAAGCGTCTGCCCTTTTTTCCAGTCCTGCAAAAACGCGTCAAACTCCTGCACAGCAACCATCCACGCCGCAGAGGAAATCATAGTCGCAGGGACATGCGAAGGTATTGCACCAAACACAAGTGCAGAAGACGTCATCACCAGTGGCAACCAAATAGAAAACATGCTAATTCCCTCCAATAATTGGTTGCCCTTAGCATGCCCTTTCAAAAGTTACCCGTATGTGTCTTAGGCGAATCAGAATCTTTCGACTTTAAAAACGGTAACTCTCGTATCCTACAGAGGATAACGCTCTTTCCACTTGGTCAGGGAAAAGCCTTCAAACAGCGCGACGAAAGCCTCCGTATCGTTAATATAATGACGAGTTTCTTTTGCCTCAGGGTGCTTTTCTAAAAACAGCGTCGCTACCAAATGGCTGACAGGAACACCTTCTGCCTCTTGATCGTAAATGCCCCGTTCAGCGAGCACTTTGCCAAAATAACGTACGTAGGTGACTGTTATTGTTTTTTCTTGACCGTTTTCTTGCCACGTAGCAATGGAACGATCAAATGTATCAGACGGTGAACCACCCTTTCCAGGTGCCACGCTTTCTCCTGCAACAGAAATGAGCTTCATGTACTCCCATCCTCCTTTTTCTTCCTGTACGTTCATTATAGGGGAGAGTGGAAATTGTTACAAATTGCTTTGTCATCTGCCATTGGAAAAACCACTGCCTTTATTTGTCTGATACACTAGACAGAACGATTTAAAAAACTCCGAAATTTTTTCGCATCCCGTGTCAGAAAATCCGTGAACCCGAAGTCTACACAGTAAATCAACAAATCACGAGGAGTTTTTGCGATGGATCACTTGATAATCAGGCCCAAGACTCATGAGGAACACCCCCAGATAGAAGACGAGACTCTGGTAGAGCAGGCAAAAGCCGGAGATCAGGAGGCGTTTAGCGAGCTGGTCAGGCGTCATCGCTCCAAAGTATACGGCTATGCTCGGTCGTACACACAAGAAGCCTTTCTCGCCGAAGACATCGTTCAGGATGCTCTCATTCGCGCTTTTTTGCACCTGGGAACGCTTGTGGACAGCCGACGTTTCCTTCCTTGGCTACATCGGATTGTGCGCAATCAGGCGTACACACGGCTTTCGAAGGGGCCGCAAAAAAGGGAAACAGTCTTCTCGAGTATGGGCAAACAAACGCATGAGCAGGAACCGACTGACTGGGAGGACCTCGACAGTATTCTGCACAGGCTGGGACGGTCTTGGTCACACTCTGCGCAGAACACCAATCCCGAAGAGGTCATGGTGCGGCGTGAGCTGTTTGAGACGATCAGGAGCCTGCTGTACTGCCTCAATCCTCGGGAGAGACGCATTGTGGAATCTCATTTTTTTGATCATTTGGCCCCTCATGAGATCGCCCACATGTTCCAGATGTCCCAGGCGAATGTCTACCAAGTGCTATCGCGTTCTCGCAAAAAACTGATTCAGGAAAAAACTCGTGTCGTTGTTGATCAATACATGAAGACGAGAAAGGTTGCGGGGAGTATGAAACAAGCAGTATTGAATAAACCAGAAGCATTCACGATGCCTACTTGGGTTACTTGCGCAGCGGCACTATACGGAATGGTAGAATCGACCGAACGAAAAATGTCTTTGCCGATGATACTTGGCCTGAGCGGCCATGCCTTTCGCTTGACGATCGTTCCTGAAAATATTCATATTGCTGGCCCGACGATGTTTCACTTCCAGCGAGTCTTGCAGCAGGGTTTGAAAAACATGGGCTTTGAATCTCGTGCCGTCACCTCTTATCACCTTTCCTGCGAACCAAGCATGAATGCCAATCAAGTAGAACCTTCGCTACTCAGTCAGGAAGCACGCCAGAAGCGCCAGCTGTCTGTCCTCTTGCCAGAAGCATTGGAGCTGGTTCACCGCTCCATCGACAAAGGGCATCCTGTGCTTGCTTGGGATCTGTTCATGCCGGAGTTCGGATTGATCTACGGCTATGATGATGAAAAAAGAGTGTTTTACGCAGGGGACAACTGCCGAAACGACAGTACCATTCCCTATGAAAACTTGGGGCGGGGTATCGTCGAGGAGTTATTTGTCCTTGCCATCGACCGTGCGATTCCGATCGATCAACGTACTATGCTCGCAAATGCTCTCCAATCTTCACTCGTTCATTATCGTGGAGAAGAGCCGCAGGACCCGAGCTGTGTCAATGGTCTAGCCGCCTATGCTGCTTGGCAGGAGGCCTATGAAAAGGGAACGGTAGAGCCAAATGGCAACGCGTATACGACCGTGGTGAACGGGGATGCACGTCGCTACGCCTCTCTTTTCTGGACCGAAATCGCCGATACGTGGACAGATTCTGTATTTGATGAGGTTCGTCCGCTGATGAAAGAAGCAGCTGGCTTGTACGGGGCGATTGCCGATGGCTTTGACACGTTAAGCAAGCTCTTCCCATTCCCGGCTGGGGGCGAGCCGAATGATGCGGAGAAGGGCAAGCAGGCTATTGCGTTGTTGCAGGCGATTGAGCGAAATGAACGTGCTGCCGTATCGGTACTGGAACAAATACAGGCGGGACTCACTGCAAATCAGGCATCCACATAAAAGGGATAGAAAAAAGAACGCAGTCAGAAAAGCTGCGTTCTTTTTCGTTCGAATTATTCCTCGTATTCGCCCCATTCAAGTGTGCCTTTTACAGCATCTACGTAAGGCCAGCTCTTGCTCTTGTCAACCGTATAGACAAGGGTGAGAAAAGGAGCTTGTTTGCCTTTGTAGGTTGGCCAGAAGTAGGACAGCTTTACAGGGAGATTTTTGGCTACGATTTCAGCAGCTTGTTGCTGCGTTACGGATGGCTTCAGGATGGGAAGAGTACCCTCTTTTTCCGGCAAATTCACAATGAAACTAAATACTTGTCCACTCTCTATATCAACCTTCATCCAATAGTAACGGTCGAACACAGGCAACCCATCGTGCAATTCATAAAAAATGAAGGTATACGTTCCTGTTCCTGTGTCCTCCTCCTCTTCACCCTCTCCTTCATTCAAGGCGATCATCCAATCAGCCAATTTCGGCTGTTTATATGGATCAAATATCTCAACCTGCCATTCAGTAGAGGATTTAGCGGCATATGGCTCGATGAAGGAAATTGCTTTTTTCAAGGCTTCTTCTTTCGATAAGGGAACAGGCAAGCTTTTTGTTTCCATAAAAATATCCGCACTAGTGACCGCTCCCGTAGAAGCATCCACCGAAATGGACACGTCTCCATACCCAAACTCATCGCTCCAGGAATATATGATCTCACCATCAACTTCTCCTGTGTAGTATTCTGTGAACATCACCTTCGTATCCACGTCAAACAAGCCCGCGACGACTTTTTCTCCATCTGCCCTGCTTTTGACAATAAGCGGCTCTCCTTTTGGCGATAGCGTAATATTCTTCAGGTTGTCAGGATTTCTTTTTCCATTCCCGGCTAATTCAGTTCCATGAGTGAAGTCAATCTGCTTTCCTGTCACGGCATCGATGTAAGCGTTATTCATCCATAAGTATTGCATGCCCGGCTTGGCATCTTTCCCTTCCAGCACATAGCCCAATTCAAGACGATCAGGAGTGAAAAACTGCTTTTTGACAGCTTCTGGTGTCAGTGCCGTTTTCGGATCTGGGACCTTGGTCTCTTTCAAATCAAGTAGCTCACTGGATACACCCAAGATATGACCAGCATAATCCGTCGACACATATATGCCCATCCTATTCCCCAATATCTCCAGCCCATTTAGTTCAACTGGATAATAAACGGAGCGGTATATTCTGGAGTTATCAGTTAAATCTTCAGGGTCTTCCTTGTTAACAGCTTTGGATAATGTAGGCGAGCCTGCTTGTTTTCTTTTGTCTGCCCCTAATAACTCGAGCACTGCTTTTTCTGCCCGTTGCAAAATAATCTCGTCTGTCGCAATTTCCCCTTGCTTCCAAATATGCAAACTGGCGCTGTACATGATCAACTCACCTGTTTTTCTGTCAAAGACAACAATGGCACTCATGTCATTGGATTCGGGACTTTCCAGATTGAGGTTTAACAGATTTTCATCCATCTCACTTTTCACAATCGTTCGTTTCGTCAACGTTTTCAATGCAGGCTCCAGTTTTTCTAAAGCAGCTACGATCTGAGTGGCCCGCTCTGGGAGCTTTTCCTCGCTTTTTGTAACAATTGCAATGTGGCTAGGATGGATTTCAGGACTTGCAGCCAGGGCTGTTCCACTTGTTCCTGGCAACATCATTGCTATTGTCAATGCGATTGCTGTGCGTTTTCCATTTCGTTTCATAAAATCTCCTCCTTCTTTCTTAATCCTCGTACTCTCCCCATTTAAACGATCCGTTTACAGCATCTACAGTTGGCCAGCCTTTGCTGGTATCGAGTTTGTAAACGAGAATGGGTGCATTCTTCTCTCCTGACCTCGGCCAGATATAGGTCAACTTGACCGGTACCTGTTTGGAAACAATATCTGCTGCCTGTTGGGCTGTTACAGATGGTTTGAGCACAGGATATTTACGATCCTCTGCTGGAACTGATGCCACGAATTCAACGACTTGTCCCTTATTTGGATCAATTGCTACTCCGTAGGAATATTCCATGAGCGGTATCCCATTTTGTTTTTCGAAAAATAAAAAGCCATACTGCTCGACGGATTTCTTGTCCTCTTTCTTGATTTCCTCATACATTTCGACTTGCCACTCGGCTTTTTTAGCATGAGGCTCAAGGAACGTAATCGCCTTTTGCAAGGATTGCTCTTTTGTTAGAGGCACTGAGAGATTTTCGATATGTGCCAAATTTACGTATCCACCGATATCGCCAGTCACTTTGTTCACCATAATAGAGGCCCGATTAAAATCGATAGGGTTCGACCAGTCATAAGTGATTTCACCCTGCTGTTCGTCTTTTCGATAGGTTGTATACAGCTTCTTGGTATCAACCTCAAACAAATTCTCTAAAATCTGCTGATCGGTTGCGTCTTTTGCAATGAATGGTTTCCCTTGGGGTTTCAAGGAAATGTCCTTGATATCAGATGTATGGAGTTTTCCATCCCCTTCATCTGCTCCCCATTCCATTTCGATCTGCTTTCCCGTCAATGCATCAAATACAGGCGCCGTTCTCATGGTATATTCGATACCGGGTTTCCCATCTGTTCCTTCCCATACATAGCCATAACGAAGGCGTTCGGGCGTAAATATTTGCTTCCGAATCTCTTCTTTTGTAACAGCTTTTTTCGGATCAGCCACCTGTATCCCCGTCAAATCTAGCGGTTGAAAAGATAGGCCCAACAAATGCCCGCCTGAATCCATTTCCACCTCGATACCGTAGCGCGCTTCGTCTATTTCCAGACCATTTAGCAGAATCGGAAAGTACACATTCGGGTATATAAACAACTCTTCTTCATCGTATACCGTTTTCGACAATTGAGGCGCATCTGTCATTTTTCGCTTCTTTTCTCCGAACAACTCTTGCACAGCTTTCTCAGCTTTTTGCACGATTGCTTCGTCCGTTACTTTTTCATTCTCTTCCCAAATGAATGGGGAAGCCTCGTAACCAAGTAATTCACCGCTCTGGCGATCAAAAAGCAGATATGCACTCATTTCGGTATCGTCAGGATGGCTTATATACAAATCCACTTGATTTTCATCGTAATCAGAAATAACGACCTCTCGGAGCGTCAGAGCTTTTAAAGCAGGCTCCAGCTTCTCCAGTGCAGCGACAATCTCTACCGCACGAGCAGGCAGCTTGACTTGTTCTTTGGATGGGTTTTCAGCATTTTTCAAAATCATTTCCGGACTTGCAGCAAAAGCCTGGGAACCTATTCCCAACAGCATGGTTGTCACTGCAAAAGCAGCCGTCGCACTTTTCCATTTTTGTGTCATGAACATTTCTCCTAATCAATTATGATGATAGCTATGCATTCTATCTTACTTTTTTCCCACTATTTAGCATAGATCAAAACACAAAAAAACAGCACCCTCCCCTTACAGAGAAAGTGCTGTCGTATGTTTTGCCCTACAGGCTGTTCAATACTTCCTGAATCAACTTGTTAACCATTCCCGGGTTTGCCTTCCCTTTGGTTTGCTTCATGACCTGTCCAACGAAGAAAGCAGCTGCTTTTTCGTTTCCGGACTTGAAGTCTGCCACGGCTTGTGGGTTGGAATTGACCGCATCGACGACGACTTGACGCAGAGCGCCTTCATCGCTGATTTGGACGAGTCCTTTTTCTTCGACGATCTGCTTCGGCTCTTTGCCGGTCTCCACCATCTCTTTGAAGACGGTTTTGGCGATTTTGGAGGAAATGGTTCCGTCCTCGATCAGCTTGATCATCTCACCCAAGCCTTTTGGTGTCATTTTCACATCAGCAAACACCAGATTGTTGGCGTTGAGGTGTGCCAACAGGTCAACCATCAGCCAGTTTGCTACTGACTTCGGCTCTGCTCCTGTTTTCACAGTCTCATCAAAGAAATCAGCCGTCTCCTTGGAGATCGTAATGACTCCTGCATCATCCTTAGACAAACCAAACTCGTTCACATAGCGTGCCTGACGAGCATCTGGCAGCTCTGGAATGGTTGCGCGAACCGCTTCAATCCACTCCTCGGAAATCTGCATGCGAACCAGATCCGGGTCTGGGAAGTAACGATAGTCGTGCGCTTCCTCTTTGGAACGCATCGTCAACGTCTTCTTGTTCGCTTCATCCCAACGTCGCGTTTCCTGAACGACCTTGCCACCGGAAGAAACTACCTCTGTTTGACGTAGTACCTCGTACTCCAAGCCCATTTGCACGTTGCGGAAGGAGTTCATGTTTTTCAGCTCGGCCTTGGTTCCGAATTCTTCTTGACCATACGGACGAATCGATACGTTGGCGTCGCAGCGCAGGGAGCCTTGTTCCATGCGAACGTCAGATACTTCGGTGTACTGGATGATCGCTTTCAGCTTTTCCAAATACGCACGAGCTTCCTCCGGTGTGCGGATGTCTGGCTCGGAAACGATCTCGACGAGCGGTACCCCGACGCGGTTGAAGTCTACGAGAGATTCTCCGCCAAAATCACTGTGCGTCAGCTTGCCCGCATCCTCTTCCAGATGCAGACGAGTGATCCCAATGCGCTTCGTCTCACCGTTTACTTCGATGTCGATCCAGCCATTGTAGCCGATCGGCTGGTCAAACTGCGAGATTTGGTACGCTTTTGGGGAATCCGGATAAAAGTAGTTCTTGCGGTCGAACTTGGTCTCGCGGGAAATCTCGCAGTTGAGGGCGAGAGCTGCTTTCATCGCGAACTCTACCGCTTGCTTGTTCGTTACAGGCAGTACACCTGGATGTCCCAAGCAGATCGGGCATGTATGTGTATTCGGCGGTGCACCAAACTCAGTCGGGCAGCCGCAAAAGATTTTACTGTTGGTCGATAGCTCGGCGTGAACCTCCAAGCCGATGACGGTTTCGTATTTGCTCATGCTCTTACCCCCTCACCCATTCCGGTTTGCGTCCGTAGAAGCCTGCGGTTTGCTCATACGCATGGGCTACGCGCAATACGGTGGATTCGTCAAATGCACGACCTACGATCTGCAAACCGATTGGCAAACCGTTTTTGGAGAATCCGCACGGCACACTGATAGCTGGCAAACCAGCCAGGTTTACAGGAACGGTACAAATATCCTCCAGATACATTTTCACCGGATCATCTACGTTTTCGCCTACTTTGAAAGCCGTAGAAGGCGTCGTTGGGTGCAGGATGACATCGTAGTCAGCAAAAATGCTGTTGAAGTCCTGGATGATCAGGGTACGCACCTGCTGCGCCTTTTTGTAGTAAGCATCGTAATAACCAGACGAGAGCGCGTAGGTTCCGAGCATGATGCGACGCTTCACTTCTGAGCCAAAACCTTGGCTGCGGGATTCCTTGTACAGCTCGATCAGGTTAGCCGCATTGTCTGCACGCACACCATATCGAACGCCGTCAAAACGAGCCAGGTTGGACGAAGCTTCAGAAGAAGACAAGAGGTAGTAAGCTGGCACTGCATATTCCGTGTGCGGCATGGAAACCTCGCTCCATGTAGCACCCATGCTCTCCAGCTGCTTCAATGCTGCCAAAACAGCATCGCGAACCTCAGGGTCAATCCCTTCTCCGATCAACTCTTTCGGTACCCCGATACGCAGACCTTTTACATCTCCAGTCAATGCGGACAAGTAATTCGGTACGTCCACATTGGCAGAGGTAGAGTCGTATTCATCATGTCCCGCAATCGCTTGCAGCACATAGGCGGAATCCTCAACGTTTTTCGTCACAGGCCCGATTTGATCCAGCGAGGACGCAAACGCAACCAGCCCGAAACGGGAGACGCGTCCATATGTAGGCTTCAAGCCGACAACGCCACAAAAAGCAGCTGGCTGACGGATGGAGCCACCTGTATCAGAGCCAAGTGTGTAGTAAAAATGACGTGCAGCCATTGCCGCCGCTGAGCCACCAGAAGAGCCCCCCGGAACGTAGTCGGTGTTCCACGGGTTTTTCGCTGGGAAAAAGCCGGAATTTTCGTTGGAGCCGCCCATCGCAAACTCGTCCATGTTCAGCTTCGCAACGATAACCGAGTCGGCATCCTTCACCTTTTTGGAAACCGTCCCGTCATGGACAGGATCGTAGTTCGCCAAAAATTTACTCGCGCAAGTCGTGCGAATGTCTTTTGTAACCAGGTTGTCTTTCAGTCCGGCTGGCAAGCCGTAGAGAAGACCCAGCTCCTCATTTCCCTTAACCAGACGCTCGTCCAATTGACGGGCATGAGCCAAGGCTCCCTCTTCATCTACATGCAGGACGGATTTGATTTCTCCGTCATGCTCCTTGATGCTAGCGATGGAAGCCTGCACCAGATCCGTTACCGAAATCTCTTTTGCGCGCAGAGCGCTATGTATCTCAGACAATCGCTTGTCAAACAGCGACACAGTGGGTTCCTCCCTTCTCGTTATCCAGTAGGTTATTCGAATACAGCCGGTACTTTAAACTGTCCGTCTTCGTGATCCGGTGCGTTTTTCAGCACGTCCTCACGCGGCAGGGACGGTCTGTTTACGTCTTCGCGCATGACGTTTTTCACGTCTGTCGCATGGCTGGTTGGCTCAATATTGGATGTATCGAGCTCATTCAGCTTGGCTGCAAAATCGAGAATGGCATTCAGGTCTTTTGTGTACCGCTCCGCTTCTTCCTCAGTGAGCTGCAAACGGGCCAAATTAGCTACGTGTTCCACTTCTTTGCGAGTAATGGCACTCATTCTTTCCACCTCCGAATCGTATCACATAACTTTGATCTTACTTGAAAAGAGCGGGTTCAGTCAATTTTCACGAGGATTTCGTCAGGAAAAACAAATAATGTTTTCGGCAAAAAAATATTGATCGATTATTCGCCAAGAAAGACTTTGTCTTGCTGTAGTGCTGGGGAGGAAACAGGAGAAAACGCTTAGCTTCTAGGTCCACCCGCTGGGGGATTGACTGCCCGGCTCCATGAAAAAAAGCGAAACACGCGTCCAAAGTCGTCTATTCAAGGGGTATCTCAGAGGTGAACGCTAAGGGCTTGTTTCTCTTTTTTTCATTGCGCCTCGGGCGGTGTCCCTAAGATCTTCGCTGTTTTCTCCTGTTTCCTCTACGAGCTTTCCTTGTAATTCGATTTTTTAAAGCTTTATTTTTAATGCTTTATAAAGATGAAAGAATGTGAGTAGTTACGCCAGAGAAGAATATTTCCAGACGTAGCGACTTGTGGAGTCCTACCAAGCGGAGAAGGGATTCGCGGGCAAAAGAAACGCAACCGTGCCCATGCGACGTAGCGGCTACCACTTTTGCGTTTCCCCGCGAATTCCTTCGGAGCGGCCAGTCCCATCCCTCAGCGGGACGGAGCACTGAGCCTAGACTGGAAATATTCTTCTCCCCACCGCAGCTACATATTTAGAGAGCTTGAGCTGTTGCTGTAGTGCTGGGGAGGAAACAGGAGAAAACGCTCAGCTTCTAGGGCCACCCGCTGGGGATTGACTGCCCGGCTCCATGAAAAAAAGCGAAACCCGCGTCCAAAGTCGTCCTTTCAAGGGGGATCTCAGAGGTGGACGCTAAGGGCTTGTTTCTCTTTTTTCATTGCGCCTCGGGCGGTGTCCCTAAGATCTTCGCTGTTTTCTCCTGTTTCCTCTACGAGCTTTCCAGTTCACGACTTAAAAGATTGAAGAATGTAAGAAGTTACGCCAGAGAAGAATATTTCCAGACGTAGCGACTTGTGGAGTCCTACCGAGCGGAGAAGGGATTCGCGGGCAAAAGAAACGCAACCGTGCCCATACGACGTAGCGGCTACCACTTTTGCGTTTCCCCGCGAATCCCTTCGGAGCGGACAGTCCCATCCCTCAGAGGGACGGAGCACTGAGCCTAGACTGGAAATATTCTTCTCCCCACCGCAGCTACATCTATTAGAAAACTAAGAAAAAAAGTCCAAGGCATTTGCCCTGGACTGTGAACTCTTCTTCTCGTACGTTATTCCGCCTTCTTTGTCGCGAGCGCCTGCCCCATCAGGAGAGACTTCCCTTTTTCAACGCCTGTTGCCCATTCGAGCTCGTTGGACTCCAACAGCAAAATGACGGTGGATCCAAATTCGAACCAGCCCAGCTCTGAGCC
Organism: Brevibacillus sp. RS1.1; assembly: GCF_013284365.1. Lineage (NCBI taxonomy): Bacteria > Bacillati > Bacillota > Bacilli > Caryophanales > Paenibacillaceae > Brevibacillus > Brevibacillus sp. RS1.1. The sequence goes on along the minus strand of NZ_JABSVA010000006.1, from coordinate 175,206 downwards.
TTTTTCATAACGAGGTGTCCCAGCAATCTTCTCGTGGGTTTGGCGACCGTGCTTGATGTTCGTCGTAGCTGTGTTGTAGCAGACCTTCACGCTGCCTACAAACAAGGCTCCTACTTTTACCAAAGCCATATCGCCCAAGCTATCTGTTTTGATGTGAGTTACCAAGCGTTCATTGCGAGCAAACAAACGGTCTACGTTTTCAATCCCGAGCTTGTTGACGGGATAGAGTCTGCCAGGCAAATAGCAGTAACTGCTCAAATCGCCCGTTACTGGCATATGAATCCGGTGGTAATCCCTTGGACTCAAATAAATGGTGATAAATTTACCACCGTAGTAACGCTTGGCCTCTTCCTCCGAACCGCCCAACAGCTCACTCACACTGAAATCTTTTCCCTTTGCTTGAATCAAGGTACCTTCGCAAATATCCCCCAGCTGCGAAACGGTTCCATCTACCGGGCTGACGATGGTATCTGGGCCAGGTGCAATCGGTCTGGCTGCGGGCTTCAGGCGTCGGGAGAAGAACTCCTTCAGCGTACGGTATTCTGACGCCGGCTTTTCTATGATCGACGTATCAATTTGATAGTGCTTTATGTATCGTTGAATGGCTAATCGACTAAAGGGAGTAGCGGTAATTTTGCCCATAGTCCGTGACATCGCGTTTTGTGGCAAGCGATGGATGAGACCTGGGAGCAGCTTTTTGCCCATAAGAAAATATGCTCCTTCGTAAAACAACAATACCCTTACTTTACCACTTCTGCTAACAGCCAGTAAACCCCGCACTATTACCAGAGGTTCATCATTTTCTTCGGCAGTCTTGCTATACTATAATCATTCTTAGAAGCCACTTATCAGGAGATATCGGTTATGGTGAAGAAATTCGATATTACTACACTTATCAGTCAGCATGGTGATATCCTAACCAGTCTATTCGATCATATGTCGGACATGTTCTTTCTCATGGCTGTCGAACAAGATGCGGACGGGGAGTATCTGTTTCGCTATGTTTTGATGAATCCATCCGCTATGCACGTCGCCCTATTGAGCGAGGAAGCTTACGGAAAAACGTTTGACGACGTGTATCCTCATGAAAAAGCCAGCTTATTACAGCACATGTACACACAAGCAGTAAAAAGCGGGAGTCCGATCCATTTTACTGCAAATGGCGACATCATTGGCGAATCTATTCTTTCTCCTGTCTACGATAGCAATGGTGTATGCACGCATGTCTTTTCCATTACCCGCGATGTTACTGAGCGCACAAACCTGGAGTCACAGCTGGCCTACATGGCGTATCATGATGTGCTTACGGGATTGCCGAACAGGCGCCTCCTCTCCGAAAAGCTCCAGCAAGCTCTACGTGCTGCCCAATCAAAAGAGGAGATGGTCGCTGCCCTCTATTTGGACTGTGACCGCTTTAAAGAAATCAACGATACATGGGGTCACGACACAGGCGATTTGTTTTTGCAAATGCTCGCTACACGCCTCAAGTCATCTGTTCGAGATGGCGATATCGTCGCACGTCTGGGTGGAGACGAGTTTGTCATCGTCCTGACCGGCATTCACTCTGAACGTCAGGTTGAAAAAATTGCGAATCGTATCCTGCTGGCGACGCAAGAGCCGTGGGTGATCGAGGACCGGACTATACCGTTTTCGACAAGCATAGGCATTGCCCTCTATCCGGCATCTGCAAGCGAAGCTGAACAACTATTGAGCAATGCAGACAAAGCACTTTATCAGGCCAAAAAGACAGGGCGTAATCGTTTCTTTTTCTTTGACCCCATTTGATTATTGACTGTAAAACAAAAACACTGCCATGACGGAGAACAGCAAGCTCACCATATACAAAATGATGACCGTCTGCTTCGTTGACAACCCCCGGGACATGAGCCGATGATGAACATGTCGGCGATCCGCTTGGTACATGGGGGAGCCTGCCAAAAGCCTACTGATGATGACCTGCACGGTGTCTACGACGGGCAAGCCTACTGCCAGGACAGTCACGACTAATGAAATGATCGTAGCCCCTTTCATTGTTCCTTCCAACGAGATCACGCCGAGAGCGAATCCCAAAAACATCGATCCCGCATCACCCATAAAAATTTTCGCCGGATAGAAATTGAAGCGTAGAAAAGCGAGTGCAGCACCTGCCAGTGCAACTGCCAATAATGCTGTTAATTCTTGACCTTTGAGCATCGACAAAAAGAACAAGGTCACTGCTGAGATCGCGGTAGCACCAGCAGCAAGCCCGTCGACTCCATCCAAAAAATTCACCATATTGATCAAGCCGACGATCCACAGCACGGTCATCAGCAGGGAAACAAGGATTGGAAATGAAATGTACGTCCCTTCCTCTCCCCCCAGCCACATCAAATTGATTCCCCGAAAGCGAATATCCATGAGGAATGTCATCATTGCTACCAGTAACTGCACCATTAGTTTCGGCAGTGCCGGAAATTCTTTTTTCTGCGACTTGTACGTGTCGTCTATCCATCCAATGGCCACCAACACGGCCCCTCCAACTGCCAAAACTGCAACGGTTTTTTGCGCCCCTGCAAAAAAAGTTGACACCAACAAGAGACCGACAAACATCGCCAAACCACCAGATAATGGGATCGGCCTGCTATGTCCCTTTCTCCCCTTTGGCATATCCAGCAGCTTTGTTTTCCAAGCCAGCCAATTTGCTGCCGGCATCAACAAATACACAACAAAAAACGAGGAGAGTCCTGACACGATATAAGTAAACAGCTACCCTCACCTGCTTTGCCCATCATTTTGTCTTTAGTGTGGACAAAATAGGAACAAAAAAGCCACCCCTGTAAAAGAGGCAGCTTTTTTATTGTGTAGCTTACAGTTTTTCGGAAACCATTTTTGCTTGTGTGAAGAGCAGGAGGTAGTCTGGTCCACCCGCTTTGGAGTCTGTACCGGACATGTTGAAGCCTCCGAATGGATGTACACCTACCAAAGCGCCTGTGCACTTGCGGTTGAAGTACAGGTTACCTACGTGGAACTCTTCGCGAGCGCGCTCCAGGTTCTCACGGTTGCGGCTGATGACAGCGCCAGTCAAGCCGTACTCAGTGTTGTTCGCAATTTCCATTGCATGATCGAAATCGTTGGCTTTGCAGAATGCTACCACTGGGCCAAAGATCTCTTCTTGCATGATACGAGCTTGTGGATCTACATCTGCAAAGACAGTTGGCATGATGAAGTAGCCGGATTCTGGACCTTTTTCGCCACCTGCAACCAGTTTGCCTTCTGTTTTACCAATCTCGATGTACTCGAGGATTTTGTTGTATGCTTTCTCGTCAACCACAGGACCTGTGTAGAAATCGTTGGTTCTGATGTCACCCACAGTCAGTTGTTTGGTCAGCTCTACTACGCGGCCAAGTACTTGGTCGTACACGTCTTGGTGAACGATAGCACGGGAGCACGCGGAACATTTTTGACCGGAGAAACCGAATGCAGAAGCCACGATGGACTGTGCAGCCAACTCGATATCGCAGTCGTTATCAACAACGATGGAGTCTTTACCGCCCATTTCAGCAACCAGACGCTTCATCCATTTTTGACCTGGACGATGTTTCGCAGCCAGTTCATTGATACGAAGACCTACGTCACGGGAACCTGTGAAGCTGATGAAACGAGTCAGGTTGTGCTCTACGAGGTAATCTCCGATTTGGCTACCGGAACCTGGTACGAAGTTTACAACACCAGCTGGTACGCCAGCGTCTTCGAGAATCTCCATGAATTTCGCAGCGATTACTGGAGTGGTAGAAGCAGGCTTCAATACGACAGTGTTACCCGCTACGAGAGCTGCTGTCGTCATACCAACCATGATCGCAAGAGGGAAGTTCCAAGGCGGGATAACGATACCTACACCGAGTGGAACGTAGTACAATTCGTTGTCTTCATCAGGGATACGAGGCAGATCATGGCGCTGGGACAGCTTATCCATTTGACGGCCATAGTATTCCATGAAGTCGATTGCTTCTGCTGTGTCAGCGTCAGCCTCTGCCCAGCTTTTTCCTGCTTCTTTTACGAGCCAAGCAGAGAACTCATGCTTACGGCGACGCATGATTGCTGCTGCTTTATACAGATAGCGGGAACGTGCTTGTGCAGGCACCTTTTTCCATGTTTCGAATGTGCTAGCAGCTGTTTGGATCGCTTTCTCAGCCAGTGCTTGGTCAGCCTGGGAAACAACGCCCACTACTTGTTCTTTATTAGAAGGGTTGAAGGAGTTGGATTTCTTTTCAGTTGTGATGCGTTCTCCGCCGATGATAAGCGGATACTCAAGGCCAAGCTCACTTTCTACCTTAGCGAGAGCTTCTTCAAATGCCTTTTTATTTTCTGGCAGACTAAAATTGGTAAACGCCTCGTTTTTGAATTCCACTTGCATCTTGTGACGCCTCCTTATCGATATCTTCCATGTTCGGATCACTCATAAAACATATGCAAGGATCATACCAACAAAACCATTTAAGGCTCGACTCTATTAGTGTTTGCATTTTTGCAGAAAAATCACCGACAAGATTCAAGAAGTATCTCGAACACTTTTGTTCACACATCGTTCAACATTTCACACATTTGTTCAACTCGTTATTTTTTGTGTACAAAAAAACACCCGACCTGATCATTCGGGTGTTTTATGCTTTTCCTTATTGTCTGTAAATATGCATATACGGCTCTCCACTTGTCGGTCGAATGTAGATCGACAATGGTTTGTTCATCGACTGTACATACAGGTTGACGTGAACGCTTTTGTCGAAGAGCTGATTGATGCTTCCTGCAGCAAATTGCGTAAACTGCAATGCCTCTGTTCTGGAGTCATACTCTGCAGTGGCGGTAATCGTAATCTCAGTGAGCTTGCCGTCCATGAAACGTCCCAGACCAGTCATTCCGATATATTCAGGGAAATAGCCCTTGGATTGACGCATGAGCTTGTCGTACTGCAACGACTGCTCTGGGTATTTCTGTTCAACCTCTGAACTCGGGAACAGGAAATATTCCTCTTCGATCGGCAGCCACTTGGATATCGTTGCTTCATTCGCCCCTACTGTTCCTGACATGATGAAGTGCCCCGGCACCAGAGTAGAATTCACTTCCGGTACTTGATACATCAAAATCAGGATCGGAACTTCCGGATTTGTTGCACGTACAGACTGCACGATACGAGCTGCAACCTGCTGACCTTTTGCTTGTAGTTCTTGTGCCGTGTACACCTTGTCCTGACCGGTTGCATCCTGATAATTCGGCGAAAGCGACAAGCCCAACACCATGCCAGCAAGGCTCTTATCCTTCTTGCTCAGATAATCATGCTCCAATACGTGCACGAGAATTCCGTTTTTCTTTTTCCCGTTGGCCCCAGCCGTCTTTTCCTGTGCAATCCACTGGGTAACTTGCTCTTTTTTTATCACTTGACCTTCTTGGAAATAATAATCGGACGTCGGGTATGTCTCCCGGGCAAACTCCATCAAGCCTAATTCAAGGTGACTGAAATCGACGCGATATTTCGTATCAGCAAGCATTCCTCGTGTCTGGTTTTGCTTGTACGGGGTAATGCTTCCGTAGTAATCCTCGGATACTTCCACTACCTCCGACAAGGACGGTGTAGTAGGCTCAGGAGCTTTGTCCTTGCCCCCAGGTATCAGCGAGCATCCAGTCAATGCCATCACAAGAAGTACAGCTGTCAAGAACCTGCATCCTGCCAAAAACTTCACTTTCATAGATTACTCCTTTTCGTATCCAAAGGTGGGCGATGTACAAATCATTCGTTCCACTTGATCCATCGATTGTCTTCGAGCTTGTAGATCAATGCCGATTCGCCAATTCCCACCCATTTTGTATCCTCGCCACCTGAAGCAATGACAATCAGCTTTTCTGGTGAACGAGCATCCAGCAAACGCCATTCGCCCTTGATTTTCTCATAGATACCTTTTTCGGTTGCGACAGCGAGAGTACCGGTTCGTCTGTTAATAGCGAGCGAATAGATCTGCTGTGCTCCGGGAATCTCCTCTGTCTTCCACTGCCCCTCTTCATTATAGAGCAAGCTGAATTGGGCCGCTACATAGAGTCGGTCTTGTTCGGGATCAAAGTCCATGGCAAATACTTCCTGGTCCATTGGCTGCCACAGACTCCAAGATTGGGCCCCGTCTGTCGATTGATAAATGCCTTCACCCGAGACAAAGGCAAACAGACGTACTTCGTCTCCTCGGCGATTCCCCACAAAGCTGGTGATATTCGCTGGCTCTGGTAACCCCTTGTTGACTGAAGTCCACTTTTTACCACCATCTGTTGAATGAAGAACCCCATCAATTCCACCGACAAATATTCGCTTCGGATCATCCGGGTCCACAAACCATCCTTCAATCGCATACTGCTCTAAATCTGTCGAGAGAGATCCCCACGTTCCACCGCCAGTTGAGCTATACAACCCTGCATTCGTACCAACCCATACTTGACGAGCGTCATCGGTCATCATCAGATTGTGAATGGTTGCTCCCAGTTCCAATACGTCCTGATAGGTCAAGTTCCCTTGTAGAGCAGCAGCTGTAACTGTCGGAGGATTCGCATTGATTTCTTTACTGCCAGTACTGCTGTTATTTCCACAGCCAACCAATTGCAGCATGGCTACTACACCGATTCCCCATTTCAGGAAGCTATTCATGCTCTTCACGTCCCTTCCCTTACTCATCCGTTGTCGCCACCGTTTTCTTAGGCGTTGCTCTCCAATACTTGCAGGAAGCCTGCTTCGTCCATAACAGCCACGCCTAGTTTTTCTGCCTTCTCCAGCTTGGAGCCGGCTTTTTCACCTGCAATCACCAGGTCTGTCTTTTTGCTGACGCTGCCTGTTACCTTGCCACCCAAGCGCGCAATCGCTTCCTCTGCCTCCTGCCGCGACATTTGCGTCAAGGTACCGGTCAAAACAATTGTTTTGCCTGAGAATGGGAGGTCTGCGCCACTCTCAATGCGGATTCCTTTGTACTCCATGTTTACTCCGGCCGCTCGCAGTCTCTCAATAACTGCCTGAGCCTGCGGCTGTGCGAAGTAGTTCACAAGACTCGCAGCCATTTTCGGCCCGATCTCATCGATTTGCGTAATCTCTTCTTCAGAAGCCTGCATAATGGTATCGATATTGCCAAAATGCTCCGCGAGAACACGTGCCGCCTTGGCTCCGACCAAACGAATGCCAAGACCGAACAATACGCGCTCCAGCGAGTTCTCCTTGCTCGCTTCAATAGCCGCAAGCAAATTATCTACGGACTTTTCACCCATGCGCTCCATGCCCAATAGAGCATCGCGCTGCTGGTGCAAATAATACAAGTCAGCGACACTGTGGATGATACCGTCGCGATACAGCTGGGCCACGACCTTTTCTCCCAAGCCGTCAATGTTCATAGCCGTACGGGACACGAAATGAATCATGCCTTCACGGATTAGGGCCGGACACATTGGATTAATGCAACGCAGAGCCACTTCTTCCTCCAAGCGTACCAGCTCACTCCCGCATTCAGGACAATGCGTTGGCATGGCAAATGGCACTTCATTTCCAGTACGACGCTCTGGCAAGACTGCGATAATTTCCGGGATAATGTCCCCCGCTTTTTTGACGACAACATGATCGCCGATAAGGAGGCCTTTTTCCCGAATAATGTCTTCGTTGTGCAAGGAAGCGCGCTTCACGGTCGTACCTGCCAAGCTGACTGGCTTCAATAAAGCAGTCGGGGTGACATTCCCTGTACGCCCCACAGATACTTCAATCCCTTCTAGAATCGTAACCGCTTCTTCGGCAGGGAACTTGTATGCGATAGCCCAACGCGGACTTTTCGCAGTAAAACCAAGCTCCTCCTGCTGAGCGTAACTGTCGACCTTGATCACCATGCCATCGATTTCATAAGGCAAATGAGGACGCTTTTCTGTCCAGCCCGCAATAAAAGCGAGCAGTTCATCGACGTCGTCAAATACACGTCGCTCCTGATTCACCATGAAGCCGAGCGTCTCCAGCAAATCAAGCCCTTCACTGTGCGATTCCACTGTCTCCCCTTGCAAATCGCCAATGCCGTAAATAAACGTATCGAGTTGACGGGATGCGGCAATTTTTGGATCAAGCTGACGGAGCGAGCCTGCAGCGGAATTGCGCGGGTTGGCAAATAGCGCTTCTCCACGCTCCTCGCGCTCTTTGTTCAGCTTTTCAAATGCGCCCTTGGACATGTAAGCTTCACCGCGAACCTCAAGGGTTAACGGCTTCGTCAGCCGCAAAGGAATGGAACGAATCGTTTTCAGGTTTTGTGTGATGTCTTCGCCTGTTGTTCCGTCTCCACGAGTAGCCCCGCGGACGAACAGCCCATTTTCATAATGAAGCGACACGGCCAGACCATCGATTTTTAGTTCAGCTACATATCGGACAGCCTGACTGCCAACGGCCTGACGCACCCGGCGGTCAAAATCCCTGATGTCCTCCTCATTAAAAGCGTTGCCGAGACTGAGCATCGGTGTCTTATGAACGACCTTTTCAAAAAAGGGCAGCGGCTCTCCCCCTACACGCAAGGAAGGAGAATCAGGTGACTGCAAATCAGGAAAGCTGGTTTCAAGCTCCCTTAGCTCCCGCATCAATTGATCGTATTCCTGGTCAGAAATCTCAGGTCGATCCTCTTCATGGTAAAGACGATTATGCCGCTCAATTCGTTTCGCTAATTCTTTAATTTTTGTTTCCGCCGTCAATCGATCCATTTCGTTCATCCTTTCATACTCATACCTGTTCAAAAAGTTGGCTTTTCAGCACCGAGATAATGGCGAGAACCGCACGAAGGAGGAGCGGAGTGTAGGTACCTACATGAGCACCGGACTTCGAAGGTGAACGCCATTATCGATGCGAATAAGCTTCCCGGATTGCTTCGTGATCAAAAGACGACTTTTTGAACTACCTTTTTGCGATTGGCTGTATTTGCACATTATCCTTTTTGAATAGGGGCGAACTTCGCTAAAAGCTTTTTAATGCCAGTCGGGCTTGGGAAAGCAATGTCGAGCTCCATGTCGTCGCCTGTTCCTTTTACTTTGACGACTGTACCGTTGCCCCATTTGCCATGTGCCACTCTATCGCCAACCTTCCAATCAACACTTGCTCCTTGACCGTGTCCAGGCAGTTTTTCACCCGCCGGACGAGTAAACGTAGCAGGTGTGCTGCTTGCGGTCCGTTGACCCGTGCCAAATTTCGGAGCAGAGCCGGCTTGTGAGGAGGACGCTCCAAACGGTCTCGCTCCCGTGTCACGTCCGAATGCACTGCCATCCCGCTGTCCAAATGCACTACTGCGTCCACCGCCGGAGAAGCCTCGGTCCGCTGTCGCTGGATTTCCTTCCAACAGCTCAGCCGGAATTTCTTGCAGGAAGCGAGATGGTGCATTCACATTCGTCCGTCCAAACAACGTCCGCATACGGGCACATGTCATGTAAAGACGTTCCTCCGCCCGTGTAATTCCCACGTAAGCCAGACGGCGTTCTTCCTCCATCTCGGCATCGTCAAACAAAGAGCGGCTATGCGGGAAGACACCTTCCTCGCAACCTACCAGAAACACCACAGGGAACTCCAGTCCCTTGGCGCTGTGCAAGGTCATTAATACAACCTGTCCCTCTGCCGATACTTCCTCCTGGGCACCGTCATCTCCCAAGGAATCGATGTCTGCTACCAGCGCGAGGTCTGTCAGGAACGCAAGCAAGCTCTTGTCTTCATTTTTGCGCTCGAACTCCTGGGTTACAGACAGGAACTCCTCGATATTCTCCAGACGTGCCTGTGCTTCCAGCGTTTTCTCTTCTTTTAAAGAATCGCGGTATCCAGAACGCTTCAGCACTTCTTCCACCAGCTCTGTCACACTCAAGTAATCGGTCATTTGCATCAAATTCGAGATAAGATCATTAAAGGACAGGATCGCATTCGTCGTGCGCGAAGGCAGCCCCATGTAAGCCGTCTCCTGAATCGCTTGGAAAAGGGACTGACCATTTGCGTTCGCATACGCTTGCAGCTTGTCTACTGTCGTATCCCCGATATTTCGCTTCGGTACGTTGATAATGCGCTGCAAGCTGATATCGTCATCCGGATTGGAGATGAGACGCAAATAAGCCAAGATGTCCTTGATCTCTTTGCGATCGTAGAACTTGGTTCCGCCGACGATGGTGTACGGCATGTTCGATTTGATGAAAACTTCCTCGACCACACGAGACTGGGCATTCGTCCGATACAGGATCGCGAATTTGTCGTAGCTCTTGTACTGTGCCATCTGCTTGCGAATCGTATCGACGATAAAGTACGCCTCGTCGTGCTCGGAATCACCCTGGAAGCACATGATCTTGTCGCCGCCCGGATTCTCGGTCCAGAGTTTCTTTTCTTTGCGCAGCTTGTTGTTGGCAATAACCTGGTTTGCTGCCTGCAAAATCGTTTTGGTGGAGCGATAGTTTTGCTCGAGCTTGATGAGCTTGGCTTCGGGATAGTCTTTTTCAAAGTTTAAAATGATCGAGATATCGGCACCGCGCCATTTATAAATACTTTGGTCAGCATCCCCCACGCAGCAAACATTTCGGTGCTTGTCTGCCAGCATGGAAATCAAAAGGTATTGCGCCCGGTTTGTATCCTGATACTCGTCAACGTGTATATAGCGGAATTTCTTTTGATAAAACTCCAATACTTCCGGCACTTCTTTAAACAGACGAACTGTCGTCATGATCAGATCGTCGAAGTCCAACGATTGGTTGTTTCTCAGCTTTTTCTGATAGGCCGTGTAAACCTTTGCTGCCACTTGTGCAAATGGATCGCCCGCAAGACGCGTATAGGTTTCTGGATCGGTCAGCTCGTTTTTCGCTCCGCTGATCGCAGCCAAAATCGAACGCGGCTCATACTGCTTCGGATCGATGTTCAACTCTTTTAAACATTGCTTGACGACAGACAACTGGTCACCCGCATCCAAAATGGAAAAGCTGCGATTGATGCCGAGTCGGTCGATATCTCTGCGCAAAATCCGCACACACAAGGAGTGAAACGTCGACAGCCATGCATCCTGCGCTGCCGCTCCGCCAATAATGGCAGCCACACGGTTTTGCATCTCCCGCGCTGCTTTGTTGGTGAAGGTGATCGCCAAAATGCTCCAAGGCGCTACCTGCTTGGCACTAATCAGGTATGCGATACGCTGTGTCAGTACCTTAGTCTTGCCGCTACCCGCACCGGCCAAAATCAAGACGGGACCTTCTGTTGTAAGGACTGCTTCCCGCTGCTCGGGGTTTAGTCCAGCTGTGATACGATCTGCAAAAGACATATGTATAAATCCACCTTTCCACGTTCCCTAGACGAAAGCATATGTTCCTATTTTCGCACAGATCGCAGTGGAGTTCCAGTTCGTATCCCGAACAGGAAACATCATCCTCTCGGTAGCAATGGCTCGTACATCAAATAAGCCCGATTCTCCGTCAGCCATTCTTGCTCCACCCGTTCTCCTTCCAGCGTGTAGACATCTCGATACAATTCATTTTTCCGTTCATACCCTCCCCAAATCGAAGGAAGGATCTCATGTTCTTTCTCAATAATGACATACGTCCGTGTCGGTGGCATGTCGGAACGCCATTCCCCTACCAAATGTGTATCGGTCAGGTAGACATGCAGTTGAAAGGGCTGTTGCGTCTGGTTGGCGATTTGCAAATCCAGATAGTTATAGAAACAAGTCGCTCCACTCCCGAACGGCTGTGTCCGATGCGAATCAGGAAAAACATCGAAGCTATGACGATGTCGTTCCGTCACTGTCAACGGTGTATGCAGGGTCATCCAGTACAGCAGATTCGAGAGCTGACAAAGCCCTCCGCCAACTCCGGCCGTGACGCGTCCCTGCGAGAGCAGCATTCCCTCTACATAGCCTTTGCTTCGGGTCGGCTTACCAATCTGCTTCCAATACGAAAAGGTTTCCCCCGGATGGATGATCAATCCGTTCAGTCGTGCAATGGCCAGCCGCAAATTGATCACTTTGTTATGCTGCATCCACATTTCCACGTTCTGCAATGGGCGTAACAAAATCGTTTGATGAGAATAATGGACATAGCGCAACCATTCGCTTCTTTTCTCATGAGCGAACCTCGTTCGACCAAATGTCCATTGTACATACCTTTTCCAACGAAAATAGGCCATACCCGCTGCCAGACGCCACTTTCCCCGTGCGATTGGTTTCATTGCGCACCCCAACTTCCTGATTATTACAATAGACGCAGGAATTTGAGATGAAGTTGCGGTCGAATACGGGAGCCCCCCTCACTTCTTACACTTTTGTAAGCGAGACGTAAGCAAATGCCATGTCCCTCCATCCCCGGTTGAGCTAGGATAGGAGAAGTGCGCGATCAGGCGACGAACAACAAGAGAAGGAAGTGATGGGATTGAAAGAAAACGCACCTACGTTGAACCAACGAATTGATACATTAGATACTGTACGGGGCTTCGCCTTAATGGGCATTCTCCTCGTTAACATCGTGGCATTGCTGTATGCGCAAACACCTGAGCTAGGAAGTGTAGACCACTGGCTGTTCCAGTTTTTCAATTTCTTTGTGGAATCTCGCTTCTTCGTGATCTTCTCCTTCTTGTTTGGCGTAGGCTTCTATATTTTCATCAGTCGAGCAAAAGAAAAAGGGGCCAATAGCACCGTTTTGTTCATTCGGCGTCTGATTGCCCTACTCGCTCTTGGCTTTGTGCATAAAATGTTTCACCCTGGTGAAGCACTTTTCATCTACGCTATTTTCGGCTTCATCTTACTGCCCTTTTATCGATTGAAGGCGCGAACCAATCTGATCATCGGCCTTATTCTGTCTATCCTTGTCTGCTCTATTGGCTTTAAAGCGCTTTTGGTGCTTCCCTTATTTATTTTGGGACTCGCTGTCGGGCAATACGGGGTCTTTCAAGATATTCCTAAATTTTTACCCGTGATTAAAAAAGTGCAGGGCGTGACCTTCGTCCTTTCGTTAATCGGCTTGTTTATCCAATACCGACTCACTCCAGCTGATCTGGCAATGAGTGGCGTGAATCTGGTTGTAGACGATACCGTGTCAGAAGAAACCCTCCAGCAGTTGATGAACTACACGATTGCCTTGACCTCCACTGGTCTTGTCATGGCTGCCTTTTACACGACGACTCTGATTCGGCTGCTGCAAAATAAAACCGTCCAGACCATCCTCTCTCCGCTGACCAGCTATGGGCGCATGGCATTGACAAACTACGTCGGACAAACCGTATTGATCCTTGTGGGAGGCTATGTGTTCGATTGGTTTGGCAATCTCGGCTATCTGCAAACGACCCTGATCTGCCTCGGTATCTACGTGGTGCAAATGGTAGTAAGCGTACTCTGGCTGTCTGTCTTCCGCATGGGGCCACTTGAGTGGGTATGGCGATTATTTACGTATATGAAAATCACACCGTTGCGAAAATAAACAATCAGAGACCCCAGAAAAAGCTGCCTTGGTTGACAGCTGATCCGGGGTCTCGTTTTTATAATATCGGAAAGTGTAAACATCTTCGGGTTTCCTCCCGATATTACGGAAAACATTCCGACAATACGCGGTCGCTCATCCATGAGCAAGCCTCGAAAAAGGTTTTCTTATTTTTTCGCCAAGTATTTACGAATGTCAAAAGCAACGGCTGCCACAATGATGAGTCCTTTGATAATGAGCTGCCAATACGGGCTGACTCCAATAAACGTAAGACCGTAGTTGATGACGCCAAAAATAAGGACACCCGCAAGCACACCTGGAACGGTACCAATTCCGCCAGACGTCGAGACTCCACCTACCACACAGGCGGCAATAGCGTCCAGCTCGTACATGTTACCGTAGTTGTTCGTCGCCCCACCTGTCCGGGCTGCCTCCAAAACACCACCGAGTCCATACAGGGCACCCGCAATGGCATAGATCATCATGATGTTGAAAGCGACGTTGATCCCGGAAACAGTGGCGGCCTGCATGTTGCCTCCGATGGCGTACATGTTTTTACCAAGCCGTGTTTTGTTGAAAATCACCCAGACGATGAACGCAACCACGATCGCAATGATGACGATATACGGAATCGAATACGGGCCACTCGGGCCGATGTACCCTGTCCCAAGCTGATTGAAGTCACTCCGCAGTCCAGCTATTGGCTGAGATTGATTGGGCTCCCTGTCAAAATAGATGGAGTTGAACCCGTATACAATGACCATCATGCCCAGCGTGGCGATAAAAGGTGGCACACTAAAACGAGACACTATGATGCCGTTGATCAGACCAACCAGCAAGCCCGCAGCGATTGCAATGAGAATGGGGATAAGCAACGGCAAATCGGGTAAATCCGGGAAAAACCTCCGCGGGTAGTCTTGAGTTTGCAGCATCGAGGCGGAGATGACAGCCGTCAATCCGACCACTCGCCCCGCAGAAAGATCCGTTCCGCCTGTAATGAGAACAAACGCAGCACCCAAGGCAATAATGGCGCGAGTGGAGGATTGCATCAAAATATCCCGAAGCGTTGTAATGGAAAGAAAATTGGGATCGTAAATCGCAATTCCAGCTATCAACAAAACCAGAACGATATAGATGGCATTTTGCGTCACAAAGCCTTGCACCTGTTTAGCAGACAACGAAGACATGCCTGTTCCCCTCCTTTCTCATGCTAGATGCTTGGTAGCTAGCCGCATGATCTCTTCTTCGGTTGCCGTTGTCCCTGACAAAAAACCGGAGAGCTTCCCCTCGCACATGACCATGATTCGATCTGACATGCCAAGCAACTCCGGCATTTCCGAAGAAATCATGATGATGCCTTTTCCCTGACTCGCCAGCTTCGCGATGATGGTGTAGATTTCGTATTTGGCGCCGACATCGACTCCACGAGTAGGTTCGTCCAGCAATAAAATATCCGGATCAGTCAAAAGCCACCGCGCTAGCAGAACCTTTTGCTGATTTCCTCCTGACAGGTTTTTGATCATTGCTTTCATAGAGGGAGTCTTGACGCGGAGCATCTCGATGCTTCGGCTGACATCTGACCTACGCTTGCGCTCATTGAGGAGCAGAAAAGGTGTTTGGTAACTGGCCAAATTCGCGATGACCGTATTTTCCAGAATCGATAAGACAGGAATGATGCCGGTGACTCGCCGCTCCTCCGTCAAGAGCGCCATTTTGTACTTCTTCGCATCCTTCGGTGATTTGATCCGTACCTCCTGACCGTTGATCGACACTTTTCCTGCCGACACTGCACGCAGTCCAAACAATGCCTCAATCAGCTCTGTTCGTTGTGCGCCCACGAGGCCGCCTACGCCTAAGATTTCACCTTTGCGCAATTCAAACGACACGTGCTGAAAAGACTGGGAAAACGGGGAGGTCAATCCCTCTACCTTCAAAATTGGTTCCCCGGGTGTATTGGATCGACTCGGGAAACGCTGCGTCAGGTCCCGTCCGACCATTTTGGAGATGATCAGGTCTGTCGTCAGTTCAGCTGCCCGCCATGTACCGATGAGCTTGCCGTCGCGCATGATCGTCACGTCATCCGCAATCCGTAAAATTTCTTCCATCTTGTGTGAAATATAGATGATAGCGACACCTCTGCTCTTCAGTTCACGGATGATCGCAAATAGCTGCTCCACCTCGTTTCCCGTCAGTGAAGACGTCGGTTCGTCCATAATAATCACTTTGGATCGGTAGGAGACCGCTTTCGCAATTTCAAGCGACTGTACCTTGGATACAGACAAGTCACGGACTACAGCGTGCGGATTCAGGTCCATTCCCAGATCAGCAAACAGCTTCTCCGTATCCGAAAGCATTTTTTTCTCATCCACAAACGGAAAAGGACCAATTCTTTTGACCGGAAAACGTCCTAGCCATATGTTTTCCATGACATTGCGAAAGGGCACCGGATGCAGCTCTTGATGAATCATGGAGATGCCGTGTGCCAGCGCGTCCTTTGAGCTGCTCATCGTCACCTGCTCATTGTTTAAGACGATTTCTCCCGCATCTGGCCGATAAATTCCGAAGAGACACTTCATCAGGGTCGATTTGCCTGCTCCATTCTCTCCCATCAGTGCATGGACTGTTCCCGGACGGACTTTTAGCGTGACATCATCGAGTGCCTTGACCCCTGGAAATTCTTTATGAATGTGGTTCATTTCCAACAAAAACACCTGCTGGGCCATGGAATGCCCTCCTCTGTGCAAAATCATCCCCATCATCGAAACAGGAGAGTCGGATTCGTCTCTTCACCGACTCTCCTGCTTCTTATTTCGCGTCGTTCATGTTCTCCTTGGTGATTTTTTTGTAGGGCACCCACACGTACTTGCCGTCCGTAATGTCAAAGCCTGTGGAATCTTTTGTTGGCGTTTCCCCTTTGGCCAAAGACGCCGCGATGCTAAGCGTTGCTTTTCCCTGGTTATTCGCATCGTTGAGAACCGTTCCGAGCAAGGTTCCCGCTTCCAGCTCCTTCAATGCAGGCGCTGTGGCATCCACGCCAACAACGGGCATGTACTTACCATTCGCGAAATAGCCAGATGCCTTCAGCGCTTCAATTGCCCCCAGTGCCATATCGTCATTGTTGGCAAGAACGGCTTCGATCTTGTCACCGGAAGCTGCGAGGAAGGCTGCCATTTTTTCCTGCCCTTTTACGCGATCCCACATGGCCGTATCTTCCGCGACCTTCTCTACTTTAATCCCTGCGTCTTCAATCGCCTTCACCGAAAACTTCGTCCGCAGCTCAGCATCCTGATGCCCTGGCTCGCCTTTTAACATGACGTATTGGAGGACACCATCCTTGTTTTTATCTGCTTCCGGGTTTGCCTTCCAGTAATCGACGATCAACTGCCCCGAGATCGTGCCGGATTCCTCCGCTTTTGCTCCCACGTAATAGACCTTATCCCACTTCTGCATATCCTCTGGCATCGGCTCACGGTTGAAGAAGACGACAGGGATATTGGCCTGCTTCGCCTTGTCGATAAGGACGCCAGCAGCTGTGCGATCCACCGGATTGATGGCGAGGGCATTCACCTTTTTGTTAATGAACAAATCCACTTTGTCATTTTGCGTAGGCTGGGCATTTTGGCTGTCTACAATGTCCACTTCCGCTTTGCCCTCCGCTGCTTTTGAAATCGCATTGCGTACTCCCGTCATGAACGTATCATCGAACTTGTAAATGGCGACCCCAATTTTGGGATTCCCCGCAGGAGCCGATCCACCCCCCGACGCTGCTGGCTGCGATCCACCTGACTGTGAGCATCCAACCACCGAGAGCGTAACAGCGGCCACCAGTGTAGTGGCAATCAGCTTTCTCATTCGATAATCCCCCTTTATCCCCTATATTTACATCTGATATACACCAAATGTAAGCGTTTTCCAGAATGTGTTCCATCGAAAATCCTGCGCATTTCTATCAAAATTCTCATCTGTTTTTCGGAGGCCTATTTAACAAAGGGGAAGAGGAGCTTTTGATTCTCCGACCAGAACATATTCTCCCGATCGATTACTTTTGTTCCGGTGTCGACCAGACTGGGCACTGCTTCTCCATTGCTCGCTTCGACCGCGTACTTGACGCCTAGATATCCCATCGATAGCGGCTTTTGGATGATCGTCGCGGAAATGATTCCTTCCTGCAAATACTCCAGCACTTCTGGCGGACTGTCGATAGCGACGATTTTGACTTTGTCCCGCAATCCACTGTTTTCCATTTCCTCAGCCACACCGATCGCTGTACTGGAATCGAGTGCAATCACTCCTTTCAACTGCGGATGCTTGCGGATCAGTTCGTGCGTCCACTCACCGATCTGCTTTTTATCCGAGGGAACATTTTCGTTGGCAACCAGTTCAACCTGCATTTCCCGTGGGAGCAAATCGAGGACGCCCTGTTCTCTTCGTTTGGCATTTGCCTTTATCCGATCTGTACCGAGCAATGCGATTTGTCCCTTTTTTTCAATCAGGTACACCATTTTTTCGAAGGCCTTCCTGCCCATATCGTAGTTATCCGTCCCAATGTAGCTCTTGACGGCTGAATCATTTCCGACTGTGTCGAGTACAAGGATCGGGATGGCCCGCTCCCTTGTCAGCTTGATGGCTTCTCGCAAAACTTGTTCGTCACTAGGTGCCACCACGATTGTCTCGGAGCCATCTGCGATTGCTTGCTGCACCAGCTCCATTTGCCTCTGAGCATCCTCCTCATAGTCCGGTGCGTAAAAATTCAAGTTTCGCTCATATTCCTTGGCAGCCATCTCCGCGCCGAGCTTGACCGTTCGCCAATAATCGCCGTGCTTCATACGGACGATTAGCGCCACTGTCTTTTTCTTGTCTACTTCCACATTCGTTAGCGAAGCACTGCACGAGTAAAAAAGCGTCACCGCTACCAAAAAGACCAGTCCGTATCCGCTAAAACGTTTCACCGCTGCTGTCTTCATAAACGATCTCGCTCCTCTGCAATCTGCCGCGGAATCCATACACGCACAACGGTCCCCTCTTCCTGTTCGCTTGCGATTTCCAATCCGTACTGTTCGCCAAAGGTCAGTCGGATGCGCTCTTGCACGTTTTGAATTCCAACGCCCGAGCCTTCCTCGCTTTTGTAAAAGCCAGCCTTTACTTGTGCAAGAACATCTGGGGACATGCCCAAGCCATTGTCGCTTACCTGAAGTAACACCTTACCGTCGATGAGCGCTGCAAATATGCGAATCCGGCCCGGATCAGCCAAATGCTCAATCCCGTGGTAGATAGCGTTTTCCACAATCGGTTGGAGCAGTAACTTCAGCGTCAGACAGTTGAGTACCTCATCCTCATTTTCGACCACGATCTCGTACTCAAATTTTTGCTTGTACCTCATTTTTTGAATAATGAGATAATGTCGCACATGCTCCAGCTCTTCGCGCACCGTGATAATGTTCTTGCCGCTACTCAGGCTAATCCGAAACAGCTTTGACAACGAAGTAATCGTGGTGATGACATCCTCGTTTTTTCCGTTGCCGACCATTCTGACCACAGAGTTCAGCGTATTGTACAGAAAATGCGGATTGATCTGTGCCTGTAGCACCTCCAGCTCGCTTTTTCGTTTGGCTTCCTGTTCCCGAATGATCTGGTGCATCAATTCCCTGACCTTCGCGACCATCAGATGAAAACGCAAGGAAAGCTGTTCGACCTCATGGCTTCCCCGGATCGGTTCACTCTCTGAAAAATCTCCCTGCTCCACCTTTTCCATGGACCGCTCCAGCAGCTTGATCGGTCGAGATATTTTTGCAGAGAGATAGTGCAGCACGAACAACACCATGACAATCACAAAGATGAGCAACCAAAAAATGAAGCGACTGATTTCTTTTTTGGTCGTCACAATCTCGTCCATGTAGGAAACCCCAATGATTTTCCAGCCTAGCTGATCGATGGTCTTGATCGTGATCAAACGCGTTTCGTCCTGCGTCTCTTCTACATAGCTGCCGTAGGAATGCTTCAGCGGCAAGGAACGGTTTTCATTTTTCAATCCGGCGTAAATCAACTGCTGCTGCGGATGGTAGACGATGTTCCCGACCAAATCGATGATGTAGACGTACCCCTTTTTCCCCAAGCCCACTCTCTGGCATAGGTCATCGATCTCTTTGAAATTCACATCGACTAAAAGTACGGCAGGTATTTCTCCATCAGGTCCGTGGAGAAGAATTTCCCGACTCATCGAGACGACCCAGGTGTACTCTCCTTTAAACAAGTTCTGGATATGCGGGAGCGAAAAGTTCAGATTCGTCGGGTCCTCAATCGCCTTTTGGAACCAGCTCTGTTCCGTCAAACGAGTGTTTTTCCTCAGTACTTTGGAAGGAGTTGTGGCCAATAACGTTCCGTCTCGTGTAAAAACCGCGATGGAGACGATGTCCTTTCTCGTTTCTACGATTGTCTCCAGCTGTTCGCTCAGCTTGTCAGCCGTGAGTCCCTTGCTTCTTCTGATCTTGTCATCGACGAGCTCGAAAATTTGCGTCATCCCATTCAAATAGCTGTCCAGATTGTATTTCACCTGCTCCAGGATTTGCTGTGTGTGCAGATAGGCGTTTTGCTCTGCCGTCTGCGCAAATTTTCCGTACAGCATCACCCCGACAAACAGCATGACGAGTACAGTCACGAGTGTAAAGGAAGTGGTAATGATAAATTGAATGCCTTTGACCTTGATCACCGTAAGCAATCGTTTCATCGGTTAACCTTCCTGCTCGCTCTGACTTCGGTACTCTTTAGCGGACATGCCTGTATACTTGCGAAAGCTGAAGCTAAAGTAATTGGGATCGGTATATCCTACTTTCTCCGCGATTTCAAAGGACTTCAAATCGGTCGTCCGCAAAAGCTCCTTGGCCTTTTCCATGCGCAATGACAGGAGATAGGACACAAAGGTGGTTTTCGTCTCTTTCTTGAAAATACCGCTAAAATAACCGAGGCTGATGTGCAGTTGCTCGCACACCTTGTGGATGGATATGTCGGGAGAATGATAATGTGCGTGGGTGTAGTCCAATGCCTGTGTGATCAATCGCCTGTACGTCGTTTGCCGTCCGCTTGCGATACTCGCCATGAGGCGCTCACAAATATCTGTGATCTGTTCTCGGGCATCCTCCATACCAGTAAAAGTCGTCATGACCTGCAACAGATAACGTTGCCCGCCAAATAGTTGATCCATGTCAACTTCGGCACGATGGGCAGTCTTCAAAACGGTCGTCATAATCTCCAACAAATAAATTCGGTAGTCCTCAATGGATACGGGTACACCCGCCACTTGAGCAAACAATTCATCAATCACGTTCCGAAGCTCCGCACTCGTCCCCATTTTGATGCACCGAACCAATTCATGCTCCCTTCTCTCATCGAGGCGTATCTGTTCACTCGCTTGCTTTTCCACGTCATTGATCACAATCATCCTGTTGCAGCCGAGGATGCTTTTGTAATCGAGTGCCTGCATGGCGTCCTCATACGAATAAGCGAGTGCTGTTATATCAGCCACAGCGTTGCCGATTCCGATCGTTACCGTAATGCTCATATATTTTTCAATCGTTCGCCTGATTTCTTCTGCAATATGTTGTGCTCGCACTTCGATTCGCTGCGTGTCGTCTGCTTTTGTTCGCATGAGCAGCACAACCTGATCTTCATGGAGAAAAACAATACCCGCCTGTTTGCCTGCGTTTAGCTGCTCTTCTGCGATATTTTTCACAGCAAAAAGAAACAACTGCTGCTCCTCCTGCTTGGGCTGGTCTACACAGATGACCGCCACGAGATATTCGGGACTCCTGAGCTCAATCCCGTATTCGCAGGCTTTTGAAAAAACATCGTGCTGTACGAGTTGACGACTCAGCAAAGATGATAAAAAAACCTCCCGCAACACCGGCAAGCTTTTTCGATAGCTATCGCGCAGCAGCTGAACGTTTTCCCGATGGGCCGCCTCTTCGTCCATCCGTCGCTTGACCTTGTCCAGCGCTTCCATCAGCTCACTCGCGGAAAACGGCTTGAGCACATATTCGTCAATTTGCAGCTTCACGGCCTTTTGCGCGTACTCGAACTCATCAAACCCAGTCAAGATAATGATGCGGATGGCAGGGTAATCGCGCCCGATGGACTCCGCCAGCTGAAGTCCGTTCATAAAGGGCATCTTGATGTCGGTTACGACGACGTCCGGTCGCAGCCTCTCAACCAGCTCCAATGCCTCTCTGCCGTTTTCTGCTTTGGCAACCACCTCGTACCCGTGTCTATGCCAGTCAATTTCTTGACTAACCCCTTCTCTTACATCTTCTTCGTCATCTACCAATATCAGCTTATACATAGGCACCTCCCGCTGTTGTACTTGTACAACGGGAGGCGATTGTTTTCCTGCAAATGGAATTAGTATGACGCTACCATGTCTTATTCAGATCATCTGCATAGAACAGAATCGCTTTTTGATAGGCCAAAATCGTAGGATCGCTTGAGGCTTCTGCGAGGTTTTTCAGGAGGAGATTCATGGCTTCGTGATGCTTCCCGAGATTGTAATACGCCATGGAAAGAAAAATCGGAAAGGAACGGTCGCTGGGGAACTGTTGCATCCCCATCGCGAGCGTAGCTGCTGCCTGCTCGTATTGTCCCAGCGTGCGATACGTACTGCCCAGACCGAGTAATGCCCCTTGCAGGTCTTCTTCGACAGACAGTCCGAGCTCAATTGCTTTTTCGTAAAAGGGAACAGCTTCCCTCTCCAATCCGGCTGCGTCGTGGCACCAAGCACACTGATAATGGGCGACAGGATCAGTCGGAGATTGACTGACGAGCTGAAGGGCAAGCTGGATCGCTTCGTCCAGATGCCCTTCTTTTCGCAGATGAATGATTTTTTGGATCATCGGGTTCATGTGAGCACTTCCTTTGCCTGGGTATCTCTCTTCCCCCTAGCGTAACAGGGTAGCTTGGCAAGGTGAATACACAAATTAGTTATGTGCCTTGCAAGGATTTTGTCCGCTCTCTTTCGCTTCTCCGTTGTCGATAGGCTCTCATCCACGACCAGCCCAAGATGAGAAACGGAACTAGCACCAACAGGATCAATAGGATGCCGTCCCAAAACTCCCACGAGTGAAGCGGAGCGTTTTTCATGTCGTCAGCAATGATCCAGATGAAATCAACCGCCATGCGCAGCTGATACTGGACAAAGAACCAAATTCCCCACACTGATCCAATCAAATAGACCCAGCTATACCAGCGGATGACTCTCTTCTCATGGTCAGCTACGTACTCCCATTCCTCCTGCTCCTCCTGCGTCAAGGAACGGAATTTCCCTTTCAAAAACATACGTGTATTCACCATCAGATTGGAGCATTGGAACTTGGTTGCTAACACGTAGTACAAGTCGGTCTGCATGAAAACCATGAACTGAAAGGCCAAAGCCATGAGAAGAATGACATTCAGCATGCGAATGAATGCTTCCATGAAGGGCAAAAGCGTCAGCCAGCCTTGATCATTGGCAAACAACAAAATCACACCGATACCCATAAACATCGCATCCCACGACATTCCCGCCAAAAATGCCCTGTATCTGCGCTGTGGCTCAACGAGAACAATATTGGACATATTCGTCTCTGCTACGGCAAAAACAAGTCGATGCCCCAGACCGATACGACTGCCGATCCCCAATGAGCGGGCCGCCATCAAGTGGGCCATCTCATGGAAAAACAGAAAAACCCAAGTGGCCACGAATGAAACCACTACCGAAACCGTCACGGAAGAAGAAACAAAAATATCGGAATAGACCGGGATATACTTGCCCGTAAACAAACAAATGAAAAGACCCGTGAAAAAGAAGATACCGTATAATCCAAAGGCAACGCGATTAAAGAAAAACTGCCCCGTACTCTGCTTGATCCAAGAGAAATGATCTACAACCGGCACTGGCTCGTTGACAACCTCTCCATCTACCATGTGGACAAATTGATAGGAAGCAATTAAATCCTGCGCAAAGTCAAGCACATCTACCGGTTCGCCCAACCGTTCTTCCATGATCGTCGCGACTTCATGAATGCTCTTCCCTTCATCCAGCATATCGATGATCTCGACACCAATGGCCGGAAGCACAATGAAATTGCTGATATCCGTTCGTCCAATGAGGATCTCTTCCTCGTTTTCCGCCCGACGCGCAAGCGGGTGCATCTTGAGAATGCTATCTCCCGAGATATTCACTTGTCAAACACCTTCCTCTCTTACAGGAACGATTCCTTACTTTGCGAGCACTTCATTTCTCTTGATATGAAAAATCGGCTCCGTTCCGCTGCCGCTTCCACAAGTCGGGCATTCGGCTTCATTTCGCTCCCACTCAAAAAACACGCTCTTTTCCAACGTATTGAAATCGAAAATGATAAATTTGCCCGCCGATTGTACAGGAGCAATTCCAGTCAAATACCTGATTGCATCGGAAGCCATCATTCCTGTAATCATCATGGTGTTGGGTGCAATGGTGGCAGTAGGCAGAATAAAGTTGGTATCGAGCAGCCTTTGGATCAGCTGCGGATAGTCCTCGATCTGTGTAGAACGATGCAAATGCATGCAGTCGATACAGCCTGTCTTGCCCGGTTCTACCATGAAGAACTGTCCTTCGATAAGGTTGAATCCCCCGGCAATGAACGGGATTTGCAGTTTGGTGCAGGCATGATTCACCCATCTCTGCAAAAAGAAAAAGGGCTGATCGGCTGCGAGCATCACGAGGCCACTTCCCGCAATAACCCGCTCCACGTCTTCGCTGGACTTGATTTGCATTGTCTCCGTTTCAATCAAGACCTCAGAATGAAGCCTTCCGATGAAATCACGTGCCGCTTCTACCTTCAGGCGACCAATATCATGCTCGTTAAAGACCATTTGTCTGTTCAAATTGCTAAGCTCTACTCTATCAAAATCCACGAGCTTGATATGCTGGATACCCGCTCCTACCAGATTGACCAGTAGCGTAGAGCCAAAAGCACCCATTCCTAAGATCGTCACTTTTTTTCTACTCATCTGTTCCTGTAGCTCGCTTGGACTTTGATTGAGATCGGTAAACAAGGAGAAGTAGCGAATATTCGCTTTATATCTTTCCTTTTGTTCCGAAGTCAAAACGGAAGCCTCTTCCTTCGCCTGATCCATTAGGAAACCCAAACCACTCAGTGATTCCACTGCTTCCACTATTTCTTCATAC
This sequence comes from Brevibacillus sp. RS1.1, assembly GCF_013284365.1. Lineage (NCBI taxonomy): Bacteria > Bacillati > Bacillota > Bacilli > Caryophanales > Paenibacillaceae > Brevibacillus > Brevibacillus sp. RS1.1. The sequence goes on along the minus strand of NZ_JABSVA010000006.1, from coordinate 150,572 downwards.
GTAATTTCGGGGTAATCGACAACCAATAATGTATGTATTTCACCGATAGTACGAGTGCCATCCATCAGTTTGATCATCTTGCGGATGGACCCATTCTCGTCTTCCAATTCGAATGTATAGCCAGGAGCCTCTCCCAAGCGGAGCATCTGCTCTGTCACTTCATAGACGGGATGCACTGGTTTAAATAGAGGACGACGTTCCATAAAAACACCTCCCAATAGTAGGTTCGCTAACCCGGCTCAATTTAGATGAAAAAAGGGAATAGCTCTTGTGCTATTCCCCCCTCTCCTTAAGAGAATTAAGCTGCTACTGCAGTAGTGCGAACGCTTTCAACTTTTTTCGCTTGGATTTTCATGGATAGTTCCTCCTCTCTCTGATTCAAAAATAAAGACAAGTTGATTATATTTCATAAATTTACAGAAATCTACAAATATTAGCAAAGTTTTATATATTTTGGTAATATTCGACTATTTATTTCGTATGCAATAGTATTTTCCTTCCATTTTCTATTAAAAATCTCAGAACTCCTTCTTTTAGGAAAAAACTTTTGATTCTCTTTGGAAAATACCCCTTATTTTGGGACGCTTTCCTTTTAGGATTCGTAGTACTAGGATGTAACGAGAAAATTTCACCAAGATCACTTTTGTTTGATCAAAAAAGGAAAAGCTGCGCAGCGAGCCTTTTTTGCCTAGGGGGAGCACAAATGGAGGAAGATCGAGTGATCATCGGGCGGGTCTTGCAAGGGAACAAAGACGCCTACTCCGAGATCATTGCCAGATACCACGGAAAAGTAAGTTCCATTCTTCGCAAGATGTTGGGACATACACCGGATGCACAGGATATCGTGCAGGAAATTTTCATTAAGACGTACTACCATTTACCAGAATATAAGGCAAACTACGATTTTTCTGCATGGTTGTACCGGATTGCTGCCAACCATTGTCTGGACGAGCTGCGTAAACGTAAACGCAAGCTTACGCTCAGCTCGAATGAAGAAATAGAGCCAGTGGATAGCCACACGCCGGAGGTTGCCTTTTTGAATAAGGAGGGGCAGCGCTTGTTGCGTCAAAGGATGATGTCCGTCGAAGAAAAGTATCGGATCGTCCTCGAAATGCGCTACTTCGAATCATTGAGTTGTGAGGAAATCAGCCATCGACTGTCGATTCCATCGAGTACTGTGCGGACGCGCCTGTCTCGTGGAAAAGACAAGCTAAGGGAAGCTATCGGACATGCAGGGCAAGGGGGGGACTTTCATCTATGAAATGTTTAGATAAAGGACAAATTGCTTTGTATCTATACGACCTTCTTGAGCCAGAGGAAGCCGAGGTCATAGCAGCCCATTTGGAAGAGTGCCGTCATTGCCAGATGAAGTTGAAGCAGGAGCTGGACGAGCTGGAAGACCTGGAAGAATCACTAGCGACAGATGAGCCATCCGATGCTGTCATCCATGACATTATGGCGAATCTCCCCCCTTACCCCATTCACGTCCTGAAACGATCAGAAAGACAAAAGATACAGAAGAAATTCGATTGGAAAAAAAGGAGCCTGGATATCGTGAAAAAAGCAACCATCGCCGTAGCAGGAATGGCAGCGGTAGTCTATTTTGGAACACTGACTTCACCATCCTTTGCGACTTATGTAAATAACTTGTATGCCTCTACCATAAAATCAGATCCGCAGCAGACAGAGAGTAGCTTGTTTGCAGCAGAAGCGCCCGAGGACGCCCTCATCCAGCGTGGACTTGAAAGAGGATATAACAAGAAGCTTGATTTGAAAGCCGTCGACAACGGAATGACGCTGGAAGTAAAAGAAGTTATGGCAGATACGAGGGATGTCCGGATTATTTTCGGCTTCAAGGATAAGAATGGCAAGCAGCTTGAAAAGTTGTTCCGGAATTTGCCAGTGGGGGATGAAGATAAACTGAACGAAACCTATGAAATAAAAATCACAGACGAGGACGGAAACGTTCTTGAAACAATTGATAAGTACCATCTTAAATATAACAAGAAGGAAAGCATCGGCGAAAAAGAGGAGTACTTGATGGTCAGCCGACCGATTAGCCGATATTTTACAGATGTCAGCAAGATTCCTGACAAACTAAACATCGAGCTTCGCATCAAGAAGCTGGACAAAGTTGACGGAAATTGGAGCGTAACCATCCCTGTTGATATTTCCAAAGCCAAAAAGGAAACGAGAATTGTTCCCATTAACGAGCATTTTACCGCTCCCAATGGCGAAGTGATTAATCTAAAGCAAGTGATGGTGACACCTGGCCAAACTGAATTCGTTATCGAGAATACGGAAGGAAGCGGTAGTTCCCCATCCTTAACTTATGAAGTAGTGGACGACAAGGGGGCTGTACTCGCAGCTTGGAGCACTCTGGACCTAGTGAGTGAATTTGGGGAAGAGCCGAATCCATTTTTCAAAAATGTAAGCAGAGAATATTTCGTTCGTGCAACCGATGACAAAAATATTCACTTCATCAGCTTTCATTCCTTGCCAACGGATAAAAATCTAACCTTTAGAGTCGGTGATAATTACGATCAGGTTCCTTCGAATTTTAAGCAAAAGCTGTCCATTGAGACACTAAAAACCACTCCTGTAACGATAAAGCATGAAGGAAGCACACTAACCTTCTCAAACTTTGCTTCAGAAGAGATAACGAAAACAAACCCAATCACTTCTGAAAAAATCAAAAGGCTGCGTAATACATTACAGCTAGAGGCAACTTTGGCACCGGGTTTGATCTTTTTAGACTCCTGGCAGGGTGCTGATGACAAGGGAAAAGAATACGATTTTAATTTCATGGGCTCCACAACAAAAGATGAAAAAGGAAATTTTATCATGAAAGGTACACTCGTAGATGAGATGGACGTTATCCCGAAAGAACTGACGCTTACGATCGAGGAACAAGTGAACAAAGCAAAAGATATGAATTGGAGCGTAGCACTTCCACTGAAGAACTAGCGCAAAAATAAAACCACCACTCCCAACGAGACTGTAACAGCTCATGGGAGTGGTGGTCTTTTTTTAGTATTGGGTTCCTTTTACAGCCTTCACAGTAGCGAGCGCAGCATCGAGATCATCATAAATGACATTCCCTACAACAACCGTATCAGCAATCGCAGCCATTTCTGCCGCTTGCTCCGGGTTACGAATCCCGCCGCCATAAAAGAGGTGGGCTTCGCCCGCGCCTGTCTTGGCAGCCTTTACGATTGTCGGATCGCCGTATGTACCACTGTACTCCATGTAGACAATCGGCAAACGACAAATGTTCGTCGCTACCTGCGCGTACGCTTTGGCCTGCGTGGCATCCGCAATCGGCCGTGCTTTTGTCAGCTGTGCTACGCCCGCTTCTGGATTGGCGATGATATATCCTTCTGTAATGATCTCATCCCAATGAATATAAGCACCAAACGCTTGAAGCCCTGATACATGGGGAGCAAAAATCCAGTCTGGATCGCCAGCGTTCAAGACGAGCGGGATCAAATACGAATCAAATCCCGGCACAACTGCATCCAGCGAGGAAATCTCCAGGACAGCCGGTACTGCGTAACGACGCAATCGCGACATCAATTCGAGGGTATTGTCATAGGTCACACCGTACGTGCCGCCCACAATGATCGCATCTGTTCCGGACTCGCAAATCGCCTCCAAGGCCTCGTCATCGATTGTTTTATCCGGGTCTAGTTTAAATGTATGGCGCCAGCCACGATAGTCAATCAACGTTGCCTGCCTCCTAGCTATTTTCCGATCCGCTCAAGTGCCATCTGGTATCCGTCATTTCCATAGTTCAAACAGCGTTTGACGCGGGAAATCGTCGCCGTACTTGCCCCGGTCTCTGCTTCAATCTGATTGTAAGTAAAGCCTTTGCGGAGCATTCTCGCCACTTCCAGGCGCTGTGCGAGTGACTGCATTTCGTTCACTGTGCACAGATCGTCAAAAAATTGATAGCACTCTTCCATCGTTTCCAGGGAAAGAACAGCTTCAAACAACTGTTCGAGCCCTTTTCCTTTTAATTTTTCCAATTGCATGTCTGTCACCTCTGTTATATATCCGTCTATCGAGCGATTTCTCACTGTACAATTTTTAAGCACTAAAGCTTCACCAATTATCTTAGAAGAAACCGCCTTCATCCGCAACCCCTAATCCTTACTGGAACTTGAGGGACTTCGACAGACCCGGTGAGTTCGGCAATATAGAAATCCAGGTATTTCCAGGTAAAAGTGGTGCTTCTTGCGTCAAAGCCGCGTCCTCATAGGCACGGATGACACCATTGCTGCGCTTCCATTTGATCTTGCGAGCTTTTCCTTGCTGGAACAAATAACCGTCCCCCGGACCGATTACATCGACCGATAGACGCCCTTCTTTATCCAGCACGCGGTGTTTGGCAGAGATGACCAATAGATTGGTCGTGGACAACTGTTTCTTGTCGCTCAAGTCCAAATGTGGCTTGCCTGCCGTAAAGCGCATGTATTTCTTTTGCTCGGCATCATATGTAAAAGCCGCTTTATTCAATGAGTGGAACGTCAAATCTACCTGTGTAGCAGGCTCGCCTTCCTTGATCTCGGTATCCTCCGGCAGGAACGTGAAGCGAGGCACCTCTGCCGTTTGACGCATCCCTTTATCCTGCATCGCTTTTTCCAAAAGCTCTGGCTTGGTGTACAGGTTATGTGGCATTTTGCGGAATTTTTCCCGCCAAAAGTATTTACCGTTCGGGATTTCATCCAGATGACTGAGGTCTTTTCGCGCCAAGGTTTCCAGCGCATCCGGACTGCCTCCCGCGTGGACGAGGACTGCATCGAAACCAGTCCCGATCTGGATAAAATAAGGGCGGATACTGCGGACAGGTCCAATTACTTCCGGCTTTTGGCTTTGGAATATCGCCAGAAAACGGGTCATTTCCCCTTCTGACAATACCTCATAAATCATGTCCGCTTTGTTGATGCCTGTTTGTGGCCGTGCTGGCGGAGCGTTGTTGATCATCACCATGATCGGGCGTTTGCTCCCCAGGTTTTCTTGACTTCCAATTCCTGTCATCGGCGCCTTATACGCATATTCGATGGGCTGATTCGTTTCCGGTGGCGTTTGCACAAGCGGATCAGGTAACTGCGGACTAGGTTGGGTGTCCACTGGCTTTTGACCGCAAGCCGTCGTTAAGAGCATGAAGGCTAGTACCATGAGAGACGATTTGACTGTTCGTTTCATATGAATCGCTCCTTTCCATCTCTCGTTGTCTTTTTTTCCCTGTTTCTTTTTCCAGAAGGATACAGGGGAATCCTGCTTCCACACGTTTTCCACGATTCTCATACGTCCGTACCACACATCTGGTTTTGGGCTATGCTACAATACGGATATAAAACAGATGCAAAGCGAGGCCGAAATCTATGAATACCCCCTACCTCGTCTATCTGGTGGACGATGAAACGAACCTGTTGGACTTGCTGCAATCCTATTTGCAAAATGCCGGATTGCAAGTGAAAGCGTTTTCTAGCGGCAAGGACGTCTTGCCGTTACTTGATGAAGAAACACAACCACATTTGTGGATTTTGGACATCATGATGCCCGACATCGACGGCTATGAGCTCTTGCGTCTTATCCGCGAAAAGTCGAATGTCCCCATCATCTTCATCTCCGCTCGCGATCAGGATGTCGATAAAATCATCGGACTGGAACTAGGCAGCGACGACTACTTGGCGAAGCCATTTCTCCCTCGGGAACTGGTCATCCGTGCGAAAAAGCTGCTCCAGCGCACCTATGAGAAGCCTGGTGCCGCTGCTTCCTCTACCCAGACTTTCCAAGATTGGGTAACGATCGATCCTTATATCATCTCAGAAAAAGGCAGACAAGTAAAAGAAGGCGACGAGCTTATTGATTTAACCACCAAAGAATTCGAGCTCATTATCTACCTTTTGCACAATCAAGGTCTGGCCTTGAATCGTGAGCAGATTCTAACCTCCATCTGGGGGGAAGACTACATCGGCTCAGATAGAGCTGTCGATGACTTGGTGAAGCGCATCCGCAAAAAAATGCCTAAGTTTCCATTGGAGACGGTCTATGGCTTCGGCTACCGAATGACGCGTATATGAGCAAATTCCGGCTGAAAAACCTGCCGATTTCCAGGCAAATCCTCATTTTGTTCATGATCCTGACAAGCGTCCTCGGGGTTGGCCTTGGCATCGGGTATCCACTGGCTGTCAAACAGTATCTGGTATCCAACACTTACTCGCTCTTGGAAGAAGAGTTTTACACATTATCTCAGCATATCTCCTTCAATGAGCATAATGAGCTCCTGCCTGTACCGGCTGCTGCCCCATACTTTTTACAGCTCTTGCTCCAACGCTATGAGTACTCCTTTGATATGATTGTCTATGCCGAGAACGGTCAAGAGCTGGGCAGCCGAAGCAATAGCAACGGCCGCATACCGTATGAGGATTCCAAGGAGCTGTTCCTAAAAGCAGCCACATACCCAAGTCAAAAGCTGCAGCATGGTTCGCTGGACCGTGGAGACGAGAGCTATTTGTTCGTCAGCAAAAAAATGGACTACCACGGCTTCCCTTACTACATGGTGCTGTTCTCCAAGGAACAGGAGCTAAACCAGATCAATTCGATTTTGACTCGTCAGTTTTTGCTCGTTTTTGGTCTGCTGCTGCTGGTAAGCTGGCTTTTGGCCGTGTGGTTTAGCGGGTATTTGAGCAGACCGCTACGCACACTTGAAGAGCTGTGCAAAAAGATCGCTCGTCGTCAGTTCGATATCCCGCTAGCGATGGATCGCGGGGATGAGATCGGACAGCTCGCCCGCTCATTCGATATGATGAAAAACCAACTGAAGGAATACGACGAGTCGCAGCAGCATTTTGTCCAAAATATTTCCCATGAGCTCAAAACACCGATCATGGCGATTCAAGGATACACGCAAGGACTCATAGAAGGCGTCTTCCAGGGCCCTCAGGCTGAAAAAGGGCTTTCCATCATCATGGAGGAGAGCAAGCGTCTCGAAAAGGTTGTCGGGCAGCTCTTGTATATCACGAAGATCGAGTCTGTCTCGCAAATGATGCAAGTCGACCGTGTCGACCTATCAGAGATGATGCACCTGTTAAAACAGCGGCTCTCCGTGCTCAATCCGCAAATCGAGTGGGAGTTAAATCTGGCAGACGACCTGATCGTGGAGGGAGACGGCGAGCAATTGAGCACTGCATTCGTCAATATCATGGAGAATCAACTGCGCTACGCCAACAGCCGACTTACGATCTCAGGGAGACAAGCGGGCAAAAGCGTCGTCGTCACGATTTCCAATGATGGTCCCCCCATTGAGGAAGCGCTGCTGCCGCATTTGTTCCAGCGTTTCCGCAAAGGAAAGTCGGGCAAGCATGGGCTCGGACTCGCGATTGCCCGCGCCGTCTTGGAAGCACATAAAGGGACGATCGATGCCCGCAACGATGCAGATGGACCTTGTTTTACGATGATCGTACCCATTGAATTCAAAGGCCGATTAAGTTGATAGAGGGGACACTTGTCCTCTCTGTTTCTATTCTAAAGGAGAAAGATACCGTGACAAATCCGAGCTTCTCATACACACGTGTTCATGACCTGTTCGCAATTTCAGGAAAGAAATCACTCCTTCTAACGATTCCCTATTGACGTTGTCGTACTTCACGGTTAACATGGTAAAAATTTCTCTATTAAAGAAGCAGTTCAAAAATCAATTTCACCTAGGAGGAGAGAATCGTGGCTTTTTATTACACAGAACCATCTCGGACGTTTAATGAGTTTTTGCTGTTGCCAAATCTCACCACAAAAGAATGCACACCGAACAATGTGGACTTATCCACTCCGATTACCAAGTATAAAAAAGGTGAAAAGCCTGCCATCTCACTAAACATACCGTTCTCATCCGCAGTCATGCAAGCAGTTTCCGACCATCATATGGCGGTCGCATTGGCTAGATGTGGCGGTATTTCGTTTATTTTTGGCTCCCAGTCCATCGAGAGCCAAGCAACCATGGTTCGCAAAGCAAAAGGCTACAAGGCTGGTTTCGTCGTGAGCCGTTCCAATCTGACGCCAAGCCATACGCTGAAAGACATTTTGGAATTGAAAGAGGCGACAGGCCACTCCACCGTTGCCATTACGGAAGATGGTACGGCAAAAGGCAAGTTGCTCGGAATCGTAACCGGTCGCGATTATCGCATCAGCCGTGACTCTCAAGACAAGCTCGTCAGCGACATCATGACACCATTCTCGAAGCTGATCTATGGCAAATCCGGCATCACGCTCTCCGAAGCCAACGACCTGATCTGGGAGCACAAGCTCAACTGCTTGCCAATCGTAGATGAAAATCAAAATCTCGACTTCCTCGTTTTCCGCAAGGACTACGATTCCCGCAAAAACAATCCGCTGTCCCTTTTGGACGCGAACAAGAGCTATATTGTAGGTGCCGGTATCAATACAAAGGACTACAAGGAGCGCGTTCCTGCGTTAGTGGAAGCAGGCGTTGATATCCTGGTCATCGACTCCTCCGATGGCTTCAGCGAATGGCAGCGCGAGACGGTTCAATTTGTAAAAGAAAACTTCAACGTTCCGATCGGTGCAGGTAACGTCGTCGATAAGGAAGGCTTCCGCTATCTCGTGGAATCGGGCGCAGATTTCATTAAAGTAGGGATCGGCGGCGGTTCCATCTGCATCACCCGTGAGCAAAAAGGAATCGGACGCGGTCAAGCCTCTTCCCTCATTGAAGTGGCAGCAGCTCGCGACGAGTACTTCAAGGAAACTGGCATTTACGTTCCGCTCTGCTCCGACGGCGGAATCGTACACGACTACCACGTGACACTGGCTTTGGCTATGGGTGCAGACTTTGTCATGCTGGGACGTTACTTCGCTCGCTTCGACGAAAGCCCGACCAAAAAAGTGAAGATCGGCAACAACTTCGTGAAAGAATACTGGGGAGAAGGCTCCAACCGCGCTCGCAACTGGCAACGCTATGACACTGGCGGCAAAAGCAGTCTCGTCTTTGAAGAAGGCGTAGACTCCTACGTACCATACGCAGGAAGCCTGCGCGAGAACATAGACCGTACCTTGAGCAAAATCAAATCGACCATGTGCAATTGCGGGTCGCTCTCCATCTCAGAGCTTCAGCAAAAAGCGCGAATCACCGTCATCTCTGCTACCAGCTTGGTAGAAGGCGGCGCACATGACGTTATCTTGAAAGAAAGCAGCATGGCTGCTGAGTAAGACAATCGGCGCGTAATCACAAAAAACCAGTCTGCAGCTCACAGTGCTAGCAGACTGGTTTTTTTCTTAAGGCCCCCACACTCAGCAAGAGAACGGGCAAGAACAAACCGTACGTCAAGGAATAAGGCATCCAAATTTCTGAAACGAAAGTATCAAAATAAGAGCGGTTAGGCATCGTCGCCAATGCCACCACAATCATGATCATTCCCAGTGGCAGTGTCAATTGGCGGTAATCTCGCAACCCCATTGTATACGCGATTCCACAGCTCGTCGCATAATAGCAAATGGTAATTTTAACAAAGAGTGTGATAAACCAGATGACGGCCATCAACACTTCTATTCGCTCCAAAAAATTGCCGATACTGATTTTTTGGGCAAGTGTGTAGCTTGGGTAGGCGAGTAATACTGTAATATCGGCGCCTAAAACCAAGATTGCCACAGAAGTAATCATCGTCAGGCAAAAATTCGCGAAAAGAATGCCCCAGATATAAGCTTTGGCAGCACGCGCTGGTCTTTTTACCAAGGGAAACATCACGATCAGAATGACCGTTTCCAGCAAATAACCCACGTATCGGAAGTTCCCCCCGATAACAGGAGCGATTCCATGCGCAACCACAGGCTTCACATTTTCTATTTTGATCTGGGGGGAAATAAATGCGATCAAGACAAAAAAAAGCAACAGAAAATACGGAAACAACAGCTCACCCACTCGAGAAAAGGCTTCTGGTCCACTGCGGACCCCCATAACGATGATCACCAAAAAAAGGACAAGAATAATTTCAATGGGGGTCTCCTGCATAATCTGCGTCGTGACAAAATCGCCAATCTCCATCAGCATGAGCGAAGCGTCGATGAAGAAGTAGGTGATGAACAAAACAGCCACCGCTTTCCCCATCCACTTTCCTAATATTTCCTCGCTGTACTGAAAGATCGACTTGTTCGGATACCGCATACTCAGCGAAACGTACAGGTAAGTTAAAAGAAAGCCTTCCCCCCACCCCATGAAGGCGGAGATCCAGGCGTCCTGTTTGGCAGCGGTAGCAGTAAGGGATGGTACGTACAAAATCGCATCACCAATCCCGAAGAGCGCCACGAGTATCATGAATTGCCTTGCGCTAATATGACCGTTGTCTATCAATTCCTCTCGCTCCCCCGCCTCGCTGCTGGCTACTGCTTCATTCCACAGTTCCCAAAATGAAGTCGCTGAATGGTTTATAGACAAATGTGATCCAGTCCAACGGGTTGGGAATATTCACCTTAAGCGATTCGGCTATCCCAAGTCCCGTCCCAACTACAAGCAAAATGAAGAAAACCAGCATTTCCTTTTTCATCGCGTTCCTTCTCAAATAAGGCACCTCAAAGAGGGCAATGAGTAGACTGATCAGCAAAATTAATATGATGGTCCACATGCTGTGCAGTGCACCTACTTTTTTTTGCAGGATTACCTTTACCATTTCCATGGATGGAAAAAGTTATGCTCTACTCCTTTTTCATGAAAGGAATAAACGAATTGCCCACTTTTCCTGTTCGCCTGATCTTCACGTCTGTTTTGATTTTCACTTTCAGGTTGGGGAATTGAGAATCCCAATTCTCTTTCACCTTTTCCCACCCTTTGGGGTCATTTTTGTAGATCGACTGGCCAAATCCAAAAACATCCGATCGGTATTGCTTTTGCGCTTTATGGATGGCGCTTACGATTTTTCCTCGGATCTGCTTTTCTACGTCAGCTTCCAATTTGTAGATCGTTTTGGGATCGGACAAATCGTTGCTGCATGCTACCTCGCCCACATTGCCTTCTGCGAAAATGCTCACTTCCACTTGTGGTTTGCCTTTTTCCACCTTGCCATTGACAGTTGTTTTGCTTCGGATGATCTCAATGACAATTTTATTGTTTTTATCACAAGGAATTTCTTCTACTGTACTGTCCACCCTGTCTGTGATGTAGCTGAATCCGATGCTTTCCTCTTCGTTAAACCACCCACGTAGCTTGTCTCCTTTGAAGACACCGATTTCGTGGTACCTCAACAGCGATGACTGGCTTTCCTTTTGGGAATTGCCCCCAGAAGTCCCCATATGTACCTTCCCTTTCGAATTAACGCCTACCAACACTGGCTCGATCCCGTCCCGTAGCAAATCCGCAATAAATTCATCCAATTGAATGGAGACAATCGATCCCCAGGCACTCTCTGCTGTTTCCAAGCTTTTATAGAGCTTCGTCGCCGGGATTTTTTCCAGTGGATCGATCATGCTGAGAATTTGTAGTGCTGTCGCGTCCTTGGCTAGAATGACATAAAAATCAGGCCGGACCTCATGATCGCGAAATAACAAATCCAGCACTTCCTTTGCCCCTTCTTTTGCTATCTGTTCCCCCAAAACCAGCACCTGGATATGGGAAAAGTAAAGCCTTCTCGGGGTTACCGTTGTCATTTTCCGGATTCCCTCAAAAATGCTGGATGCCCGCATGCTGTAAGTCGCAACAGATGATTGGTTCATCCCCCCGCCCTCCTTTGACGCTACCCCTCCCGGATTGACGATTTGGGTGGATATCACGTACTCTCCGTCAATCTTGTCGATACCTGTTCCCATGACGATCGCCAAATCATTCAATTCTCTACGGTTCCAGCAGCCTGTCAACAAAACAAGAAGAGCCAGGGTCAGTAGGAACACCCCTTTTCGTTTCATGCCGTCTCCACCTCGGTTCATCATTTTTCATCACCTCGGCACGATACTTGCGCTATATTTTACTTTTTCGTTCTCTGACGCTGTTTTTCTGGCGCAAAAAATGGGGACGCGTATGCATCATCCAGATGGGAATCCGAAGCAGCGTATCCTTTTGATCGGCCAGATTCACAGGGGCCAGCGGAGCCATATACGGGACACCAAATGAGCGCAAGGTGCATAGGTGAATGCACAAGGCGATCATCCCCACAAATATGCCGATAAAACCAAAGCTGGCGGCAAGTGCTATCAAGCCAAACCGCAACAGTCGAATTGGAATGGACATGGAAAAGGAAGGGAAGACAAAGCTGGTGATTGCCGTAATGGAAACGACGATGACTGTAGCGGGTGAAACCAATCCTGCCTGCACAGCCGCTTCCCCCAGCACAAGTGCTCCCACGATGGATATTGCTGATCCAACCGCCCTCGGCATGCGCACTCCTGCCTCTCGCAGCATTTCAAAGGTAAACTCCATCAACAGCGCCTCGACAGCAGCAGGGAATGGCACTCCTTCACGCTGGGCTGCTATGCTCATGAGCAGGTTCGTTTGCAACATTTCCTGATGAAAGGTGGTAATAGCAACATAAATGGATGGACCAAGCAACGCGATAAAAAAAGAAATAAACCGCAAAATACGCAGGATCCCAAAATCTGCACGCATGTAATAGTCCTCTGGAGACTGGAAGAATTGGACAAAGACGGCTGGTACCAACAAAACAATCGGTGTACCGTCCACCAGAATGGCGACGCGCCCTTCCAGCAGCCCGGCTGCCACCGAGTCTGGACGCTCTGTATTGTAGATGGTCGGAAACGGCGTGAAGGTATGGTCCTGAATCATTTCTTCAATGTTCCCGCTCTCCAAAATTCCGTCGATCTCAATCTTTCCCAGCCGCTCTTTTACTTCTGCCACTACGCTGTCCTGCACGACTCCTTTTATATACATCATGGCGACTTTGGTCTGTGTCATGTCCCCGATCTGCACGGTCTCCAACCAAAGATTGCGATTATTGATCCGCCTGCGCACCAAAGCCGTATTGGTTCGGAGGTTTTCCGAAAACGCTTCTCTGGAACCCCGAACCACCGTTTGCACGGAAGTCTCCTGAACACCACGATCTTCCCACTGCTTCGTATTTGCGATAAATCCGTTGGAATATCCATCTACCAAAATAACGGTATCCCCCGTCAATAGCGCATCATACAAATGGTCAAAGTCATAGACCTCTTCCACTCCACCGATCGTCAGCAGGAAATCCTTCATTAGTATCAATGATCTTTCTTCGCACTCGGCTTCCGCCGGGATGTGCGCTTTTTTTGCATGGAGCATCAGAGACTCCATGAGGCTGCTAATCATATTTTTATCGACCAGACCCTCGGTGTACAAAATCCCTACCACAATCTGATCAACTGCTTCCAGACGTACTTGCCTCGTCACGAGATCCGTGCTGTTACCCAGCTCTTTTTTCACCTTTTCCAGATTTTCGTCCAACGAGCAATGAAAAGGCGCGGATTGTTTTTTTGTATCCATCATTTCGAATCACTCTTTTTCCAGTTCGGGATATGTTTACTATCCCTCATGGCTGTGGGGTCTATGCTGAACGCAAAAAAGCCCCCTGTTCAAGGAGGCTGTGGGACTGAACATGTTAGTCATCATTGTTATGGCAAACGATATACGGCAAATGGTTCCCCATTTCGATACGTATCGCTCAATCGGTCTAGCTCTGCCAAGGTCGCTTCATCCAACGCCAACGCGGTACTTTGCAAATTATCCGTAAGCTGCCCTACACTGGTCGCACCCACGATCACCGAAGAGACAGCCGGCTTGTGCATAAGCCAAGCCAGAGACAGCACACTGGAGGATACACCTAGCTCCGCCGCTATCCGACTAATTTTACGTCCAAACTCCAGCTTGTCTTCACTTAACAGCCGGACGAAACGCGGCTCCTTGTCCGCCCGCGAACCAGCCGGAGCCTGTTCTGCGGAGGTATATTTGCCTGTCAAAATTCCGCCAGCAAGCGGGAAGTACGGAATGATTCCCACCCCCTGATCAAGACAAAGCGGTACGAGTTCACGCTCCGGTGTCCGATCTGCCAATGAGTAGCTCACCTGCGTCGATATGTATCGATTCAGCCCTTCCCGCTGACTGATGCCAATTGCCTTCATCAATTCCCAGGCCGCATAGTTGGAAGCCCCGATGTAACGCACTTTCCCGGATCGAACCATGTCATCTAGTGCGCGGAGTGTTTCCTCCAAAGGCGTCTCTGGATCAAACGTATGAATTTGATATAAGTCCACATAGTCGGTGCGCAAACGCTTCAAGCTGTTCTCCAGCTCCAGCATCAGGTGGTATCGCGATGAGCCTCTCTGATTTGGTCCTTCGCCTTTTACCAAACCAGCCTTCGTCGCCAAAACGACCTCGTGCCGCTTCCCTTCAAGAGCCAGCCCAATGATTCGCTCCGATTCTGTTTGCGTGTAAATATTTGCCGTATCAATAAAGGTTATCCCGTTTTCGATTGCGGTATGAATGATGTTTACAGACGTTTGCTCATCCGCACGCCCTCCGAATGAGTTCGTACCTAATCCCAATGCCGATACCTTCAATCCACTGCCACCGAGTCGGTAGTATTTCATATTGTGATCGACCTCTTTTCATAATAGGAGTGCTCCTCTATTATCTCCTATTTGGGTGGGGATTGAAAAATAAGATTAGGAAAGTTTATTTTTCGAAATATTCTGTATTTTTTTCATAGTTCTTGATACACACATTTGGGATACATTTAAAAATTCTGCTGTTTGTGTCTGATTGTAGCCTGCCATCCTTAGTTGCAGGACTTGCCACTCTTTTAATGAAATTTGATTTTGCAGTTGCGCAAGCAAAGCAGTAACATATAGCTTGTCCAGCACGTACTCTTCCACGTCTCGTCCTTCGTCCTTCAAGACATCCATAGCGGTGGCAGCTTCATGGCTAGAAGCGGATGCCTTCAAAAACGGCTCTTGTAAATACTTCACAGGTCTCCCGACATCAAGCGCTTTTTTGATCTGTTCCACATTTTCACCCAGTAATTGGGACAATTCTTCTATGGTAGGGAGATATCCTAGGTCTGCTTCGATTTTACTGATGTGATGGAGAATCGTTGTTGCCGTTCTAGTCGGCCGTACAATATTTCCGCTATCTCGCAAAAAGCAGTTGATCTCCCTCACAATCGTTATGACTGCAAAGGACGAAAACTTCACGCCTCTTGCTATATCAAAGGCTTTGATTGCCTTGATGATTCCCATTCTCCCCAATTGCAAAATATCCGCTTTTTCCAAACAATATTGCTTCACTAATGTCTCCGGCTTTCCGATATATTTGTGCACAGAATGCCAAATGAGCTCTTCATTTGCGAGTATAACTTCACCAAGATACTCACTGTCTTCCTTGCAGCGACGAATATTCTCCATGTTATACAAGGAGTATTGTTCTTTTTTCTTGCCCAATCTCTGATTTACGAACACAGCATGCTCACTCATAATACCTCCTCCCAGCCTATCTTTATGATCCTCTTAATAAGCCGCTCATTTTTTTGTAGTGGGCCATGACTTTTGTATAGTAGCCATCGTGATAACGATTTCGATCTACATTTCCCTCGCCTTGGTTATAGGCGATGATACTTAAACGAAGGTTTCCATATTTCTTTTGCAAGAGATCTACATACTTGATACCCGTTTGTAGATTGATCACGGGATCAAATAGGTCATCAGGGTGAACTCCCAGCCAGCTTCCTGTACGCGGCATGATTTGTAACAATCCTCTTGCCCCCTTGCCGGAGATCGCGTCGTGCTGAAAACGGCTTTCCTGCCAGATCATCGCCATGATCAAAAGCGGATCTATTTCGTATTGCTCGGATAATCTAAAAATCGTTTCTGTATAAAGCTCGACTGTAGCTTTATCAAGTCTCGGTGCAACCTGTGTGATTACGTTGGAAAGCTCCTTTTTTCTATGCCACTGCCTATCTATGTCCCCGGCCAGCTTCACCACAGGATGAACTTCCGACAGTCCCTTTTCTACGGCTGGCAGTACAGCATTTGCGGGAATGAACACTGCGGCAACAATGCCGATAAGCTTTGTTAGCACGTAACTCGCTTTTTCAGATGTAGCTGATGGACCGCTTGCAGAATGTTTTTCTGCATTCTCTCCACGCCGATTGCCGTATCCAGTGTATGTACCGATCGGCGCGAAGCATGGGCAAGGGAAAGATAGGCTTCCTGCACCTTTAGCAGCATGGCATGATTCGCATCTACTTCGGTTCGCAGAAAAAAGGTTGCATCAGGTCGCTCCGTCAAATCACTCATCGTGGCATACCAGGAAAGGGGAGTATCTTTTATATAGAAGTAGTAGTAATTGGACAGTTCATAATGATCAATGATGATAAAATCAACGTTCTCCTTCGAAAGCCTCGCCATTTCTCGCTGATAGTCCAGAAAGTCCGCTTCAAAAAGCTTTCCTACCGCTTTCTCATCCAGCTCAATTTCGCAGCGAAGCCACATGCCAATGACCGCTCCGATCGGGGTATCTAAACGCGGAAATGATACTCTTTTCACTTTATATCCGAGGCATCTCAAATTTTCTTCCAGCAACGCCGCTTGGGCTTCCTTCGCATTGGCATCAATTCCTTCGAAAGCGACAATCGTGGGCTGTCTCATGGCACTACTCCGTCTCCTCATTTGTCGAGATTTCCTCTGCTGCTTCACGAAGCTTCTTCTCTGCTTCAAGCTCAGCAGCCTGAGTAGCCAGATGATCTGCTAGCATTTGCTCGAATTCTTCCTTTGTAATCTCAAAAATCTCGGAGTCGAGTGGGTTTACCGTGTATCCCATACCGTCGGTCAGTAAAAAGTTTGTGTAGGTCAACGGCTCCTCACGAAACTCCTGCTTTTCGTAATCGAAAGCAATGACTGCTTTTTCAATGCCCGCTACGCAACCGCCGAACCAGATATTTACCTCTTCTTCCCCACCTTCGGCTGTAGGTGTTGTATGCATATTGGTCGGAACGTGTACATATTTTCCAATGACCTGATGGGAGAGCTCCTCAGTTAATTCCTCATTCATCTTTTTCAACAAAACTGCCATACTGGATCATTCCTTTTCATCGATTATTTGTGTATGTCTACAGCTCACCGTACTGCTTCAAAATTGCCTTAATGATTTGACACACTCTTTCCTTGCTGATATTGAATCTCTGGCCAATTTCCTCATGGTAATAGCCTTCGCTTCTCATCTGGAGAATCAGCTTGTCTCGCGTGGACAGCTTCATATACTCCATGATGTCGAGCATCATCTCTACTTCCTCATATCGAAACTCCTCACTCGGAGCGGCAATACGGCTGATCATCGTTTCCTCTTCATTCTCATCTCCGCTAGAGACTAGAACTGCATTACTGTTTGTCAGGTTTTTTTGCGTGCCGGCTTTTCGCAAGCAGTCGCGAATTTTATTCGTAATCACATGATCGACAAAGGTAGTCACTCTGGCTTTTTCCTGATCGTAATCCTTCATCGTGCGATACACCTTTAAGAGAACCTCCTGGACGACATCATCATGAGTCATTCCAGCAAACGTCATCCCTGTCAGCTTGGCTTCACAGTTTTCCTTGGCCTTCTGCAAAAAATCATCGACTTTCCCTGCGAAAAATAACTCGTCCATTTGGTGAAGTTGATCTGTCATGAACTTCATCCCCTCCTCATGCTCCTATTCATAGTTGCTCTATCACACTAGGTAATGGGAGGAGGGTTTTAGCAACCAGCTTTCAAAATTTTTTTTGGACAAGTTTGCAAGGTACCAGCCGTGAATACTTTTCCATTCAAAATCTTCCAGGAAGCACACTGACGCTTGATGTACCATTGGCAATCGCGGCAAATGTCATGAACCACACAACGACAAGTCATGGGCACGACATCCTGTTCCTTTGCTGAAATCAAGGTGTCGTTGACTGTCATTTTCTTTTGGCAGGCTTTTTCATAATCACATCCCTGACAGGCCATGCTACTCACCGATCCTGACGATCCCAATTCCTTTTAGGGACGCAGGATTCACTTGAACATGCTCGCGAAAGAACTCTTCCAAAACGGCTATGGGGGTGTCTTGGGTCGACGTATATTTCATGACCTGGACCTGCTCTCCATCTGCCGAAAAACTAATCTGATAGTACATGGTTTCTCCCCTCCTTTTGCTTCTTGTTGAATCTATACGAAGCGCTTTGGGATGAATTAAGCGGAATTTAAAAACAAAAAAACCAGCCGTTTATTCCAGCTGGTCCTCTACATATAATTCCTCTATCATTTCCTCTGTGATATTCATCTTCCCAAATTCCTGACAAACTTTTTGAAGTCCAAACAGCAAGGAATCATTTTCTGCGAAAACCTCGTTCAGATCCATTCCCAACATGCCAAGAGCGTCACTGAGCTCCTCCCAGCCTTCGCGATCGATATCCTCTCCTAGTAGAAATTCAGCTAATGCAGCAACAATTACGACATACAATACGGCTTTTTTGGAATCTCTCATTCTTATCCCCTCCATTCTTATTCGTTGGAAATAGAATAGACAGTTTGGAATGAGTTATCTCCCTTTCAAAAGAAAAAGCCCGCTGTGGACGGGCTTACTTTACATCTGCAATGATTTTTTGAATCAAACTTTCATCAATCAAATGGCTGGCTACTGTCAATGCCTTTGCCATTCGCTCCTTATCTCCATCAAAAACCTCGTGGATAATGTGACGCACACTTTCTTCATTCAGCATGAAGTTCTTGGCCATCGCCATAATCCCAACAACGGCTTCATGATCTTCGAGCGCCTTCGCAGAAACTTTTTCCTTCGTTTGTTTAATGATGATTTGTATTCCATCACTTCGCAATGTTATGACCTCCTGGCTTCTATACGACCAATTATGTATTCCAAGGGAGACTTCTTCCCCTTCTGTCTAACCTATGAACGTAGAAGGAGCAAATATTGTTCCAAAATTCCCTAGTAAAAGGGGGTGAATCATTCATGGTTGTCGACCTCTACCACCATCTCTATGAACTACTTTCTACGGATAGTCAGTTACTCGCATTACTCGGAATTGCTCCAGAAGACAAGGACTCCCTATCCAAGCAGATTATCAAGCGCAGAAAGCTGGCTCCGCTATCTGATGTTGCGAAGCCGCTCCTTTCCTTCTACGCAACCTCCGGAAAGCGCGACACCGGTAATCCGCTCCTTCTCACCAGCTTTTTCCGATTAGATGTGATCACGCCTGGCAATATCGAGCTAGCGCATCAAATCGCGAACCACCTTTTCCATCTCTTAGACGGCAAAAGCTTATCGATGAATGGGATAGAAGGTTTGGACATGTATGTTGTCTCGCAGCAGGAATCCGATACGGGTCATTCCTCTGCGTACTGCTTCACACTAGTCACGAAGTTTACTTTGCAAGTTTGTTAGACATTTCAAAACCCCGTCTATCCTATGACAAGCTGATCGCGATTCCCTTTTCACACGATTCAGCAACAGCACACAAATCCCCTATCTAGAAGGAGTGACTTTCATTGTCTAAAAAAATGATTATCAAAGGTGTCGGTCAATTTCTTGCCAAACGCGCTTCCAAGGATGGAAATGGCGTCGAAGTCATTACGCTTGGTAATATGCAGGACCTGAAAATTGACATGAATGTTGAAATGGAGGATATCTTTGGCGGCGATGGACTCTTCGCCATTGACACTCTCGTCAAATCGAAAAGCATTGAGATTACCGCAACGGATGCCAAATTTGATTTGGCGGCTCTCGAGCTGATGATGGGCTCCAAGCTGCAAGAGCAAAAGAGCGACTATGTATATGTACTGGGTGAGCAAAAAGCAGTCACTGCTGGTAGCCTGAATCGCACCGCATCCACAGGTGACGCTGGTGTATGTGAAGTCGAGTTTGGCGAAAAGCTCTTCAACGGTGGCGGATTTGCTGTTCGTCTAAAAAATAGTAATCGCCTTTTGAAACAAGTGAAGTTGAGCACGTCTGCTGCGCCACAAGCTGATGAGTTCATGGTGGATACTTTCAATGACGGCAGCGATACCAAAACTCGTCTCATCTTCTCTCCTGCCCTGCTCAATGAAGATGTGGTCTTCAACTATCAGCGAATCGAAACCGTAGACGTGGTCGACATTTTGATGGATGAAGTGCC
Source organism: Brevibacillus sp. RS1.1 (assembly GCF_013284365.1). Classification (NCBI taxonomy): domain Bacteria; kingdom Bacillati; phylum Bacillota; class Bacilli; order Caryophanales; family Paenibacillaceae; genus Brevibacillus; species Brevibacillus sp. RS1.1. Next base: position 130,445 of record NZ_JABSVA010000006.1, on the reverse strand, counting down.
ATTCCCGGTTCATGTCGTCCATCACGGCTCCTTCCTGCAAAAGGATGGAACCTATGCAGGCATTGAAACAGAGCTGTTCTCCTGCATGGCAAAAGGCAGCTTCTCGATCGATGCGGCACGCTCCACAGCCAGCACTTCCGCTATTTCCTTGTCCGTTATTGATCCAGAGCGAGCAGATGGCAAGCTAGGCAGTGTGAAACGCTTCGTGTCTAACAAAAAAGTGTAACTCTTTCGAGGGTAATCAGGCTGAGTGGAGAGCTCCGTGCTCTTCGCTCTTGCCTTGTATTTTTTCAAAGGGAATAACTTACAACGAATCATAGCGAACGACAACGCATTTTAGCAAGTAGATATATTTAACAAATACAATCTAGCATTGTTCTAGGAGGGATTCTTCCGTGCTAAACCAACAAGAAGATTTGGAAAAAAAACACGCAGAGATGATGAACCAGGAAGCTGTAGAGCGGATCAAAAAACAGCAGGAGGCTGATCTGGTAGAGGCTATTTTCTTTGAAGATGATAGTGAAATCAGGCTGCGTGACGGCAAAACCTACCGGATTCCGCCTGTGACCTTAAAAGACGCCCGCATCCTGATGAAAAAGCTAGGAACCGTTCATATCGACGCGATTATCCTTAATTTTCTCCCGTACGAAAACAAGGAAGAAGACTTGTTCGATATCCTGCTTCTGGGCTTTCGCAACTACCCTACGGTTACTCGTGAGTACTTGGATGAACATTGTGATTTGGAGACGGCCAAAAAGCTTATTAACATTCTCATTGGTCTAAACGGCTTAAAAAAGTAGAGAGTGGCGAGGGTGACAGTTCCGCCATTCGCGATACGGAATCTGGTGAGCCACTTGATTGGGGCGATCTATTTTTTCATCTCCACAAGGACTGTGGTTTGAAGAAATGGGATATTTGGGAGTACACCCTTCCCCAAGTAGCAGAATTAATGAAAAGAGTGAACAAATACATTCAATTTGAGGTAGAGACACGCATGGGTTTTCCTTTTTTGAGAAGAAAGGGTACGAATTCTGCTGCCAGTTCTCCCCATGCATCTAGTTCGCAAGACTATCAGGAAATTTCCGAAGACGATATTGCCGTACTTGGCAAAGTGTTAGGTGGTCTATAACCCGTTTCTGTCTATTCTAAGACCAGAACGGGATTTTTCTTTTGAGGAAGGTGATATTCATGGAAACTCAACGTTTGACCGATGCCCTCCGCTCTATAACGAATGCTGCACGGAGTTCTGTAGAGCAGTCGGCATCCCCATTTCGAGCCGAGCAAGCTATCCCATTTTTTCAAGCAATGAATCAGCAACTGTATGAATTACGCCAGATGATACGCGACATCGAGTCGAAGCCACTCAGCTTTTCCCGTAAGTACGAGTCTCAGCCAGTTTCCCAGGCTGCTCCTGCTTCCCGGCTGTCGGTAAGTACAGGAGCCATTTCCCCGTTCCGGTTTGCTACTGTCCCTAATGCTCCCGTTAAAAGAACGGAAAAGTCCTACGGCAAAAGAAGCACCCTTTACCCAAAAGCATGGGAAGAGGCTGCCGTAGATGTGTTGCAAAACATGATGAGCAACGGCCTTCATACGCTTATCGCCTCGATGGATAGCGAAAATTGGGAGTCAGCGAAATCTTTGAACCGCCTGATAAAAAGAGCAGAGCGCAATTTTTTGTTCAAGGATACAAACATGATGGATTTGGCTCAGGCACGCGTTTCAGGACGCACGACGAATCAAAAACAAGTGGAAGAAGAAGCATATGGCTTGCGCGAATACTTGCGATCAGGAGTCAAACAAGACCTGCGGGATATCGCGCTAACACATGCCGTCAACCTTGAAGAAGTAACTAGAGCCTACTATACGTCTTCTCGCCGATCAAATGATCCGCATGTAACGGTAGCCAATATTCGGGAGAAGGCAGCCATGTTACCAAATGACCCTCTTGCTCCCCAAACCCGGATGCAAACCATCTGGCAGGCAGCCTCCCTTGAAGCATTCGATATTTTTAAAAATCAGCCCCGTAGCTTTCCCGCGCTTTTGTTGCACCTGCTTCAGCGCATGAGGGAAAGTCAGAGCCAATTATCGCTCGCTGTTCGTCTGTTGAAAAATACTGCGGATCAATACGGAGGAAAAGCCGCCTACGTCAAAGCCCGGCGCAATCTTCATGAAGGAAGTGAGCACCGAAGAAAAGAGCGTGTTACCGCACTGCTTGGTCAATCCTCTTCTCCCTTTACACAAGAAGCGCTGGAGATCCAGTCCTGGCAATTGCAAAATCTGTCTTCCTATCAGGCAGCCCGCACTCGATTGATTCGGAACAGGCTCGAACAGAAAAAGGTCCAAGAGCTGTATCCGCACAATGACAGATTGTTAAAAGCACTGATTGCAGAAGAGAAAAAGCTGCTGAAACAGTTGCATCTGCTCTGGCTGAAGATGCGCGATGTAGAGCGTCAGGCACATTTGCTCGCCAGCCGAATTCATTTGACCCAGCGGGCATTCGGTGGTTTGCAAAACACGATTACCACCTTGATTCCTGCCGTCACCTCGCTGGACGAGAGACTGCGTGCTCTCTCTGATACGTCCGTTGCTACTGATGAGCAAATCAAGAACATGACCAGTGACTTAAAGCAGCAGGAAAAACAGCTCCAGAAAACACGGGAAGCCTTGAGGGAATTGACAGAAGCACTGTCCACGGCTGTACCCAAACCTCCGAGTGCCGCAGCGGGTCCTCAGGCTGCTCCCTCAGCTCCCGCCGCCAGCAGTTCATCCTCTACCGCAAGCAAACTCCCCCCAGTTGCTGCTGCTCTCCTTTTTGAGGAGTTCTCAGGTGATCTCAAGACGAAGATACAGGAAAAGCTCAAAAAGAAGGAGGACAAGAAAGAATCGGACGATACGGAGGACGATACGGATGAGTCAAGCTCCACGCAGGATACCCCACCGAGAGGGAGCGCAGACAGAAATCCACCCCCTCCCCCTCCCCCACCCAATCCAAACGAACCACTATGGAAAAAAGGATTAAAAAAAGCCGGGACATTGTTAAAAGGTTTTGCCCTCGCACGCGTTGCCATGACAGCGGCAGAATTTTTGGATGGCTTAAACACAGATTGGGTGCAACCTATGTTTATGTCCGATACCCAGCGGCAAAGCAGAGTGTTGGAAAATCAAAAAGGCCTCGTGGACAAAATCACGAGTATCGACAAAATGCCTCCTGGTTTAAAGCATCTTTTTTTTGTAGATACCGCCATGACAGGTATTTCAGATAGTTTGATCAACTTACTGGGTGGCACTACTCCTTCATTTAGCGATTACTATACCGCTTACGAAGCTGCTTACAAATATGATGGAAAAGACCTCGCAAATGAGTTAAATAATACCTTCCAATTAAAGGAGAAGGAAGCTGACCTCGCACTCGAAAAACTCAAAGCAGAATATAAAAAAGACGATGAAAAAGAAAAGTACTCTCGGTTTATTGATATTAATGGAGACGGCTCCAAGCTGAACGATACCGCCGTTCCTTCGTGGGATGAAGTCAAATCACTTGACCTTGGCAAGGAAGTAGTTGGTTATCACCTGGAAAAACTCGACTATAATGACAAAATTCTTACAGCCAATTACGAATTAGAAAAGAGCAAACTTTTGTCTGAGGGCAAAACAGAAGATTCCCAAGAAATGCAAGACTTATTTGCAAGGTACCAAGATGGTAAAAGAGCAAATAACAGAACAGCTCGGTTTTTTCTGGAAGGCCTCATAAAGAATATTCCTGACAATAGCGACGCCAAACAAGTAGGACAATTTACACTTACGGGCTTAGACGCTTCTTATGAACAAATTAACCTCGATAAAATCAACCATACCGCCGGCACCAAAATTAAATCTGCGATGAGCAAAGTGAGCTCTGACCTGGAAAATAAAGAGCATCAGTATTACATTGACCGAAAGGAAGCAGTCTTAGCTGGTCACAGTTCCAATTCTGAATTCATGAAGAATCTCGAGGAAAAATATTTACGCAGTACGATTGAGTCGTTAGATGCAGGGAATTCTGACATGGATCGTCTTTTGGCTGAGTACCAAAACAACGAAACATATAAGAAAAGCATCGAGGACTTTAAAAAAGGTCTCGAGAAAGCCAAATACGACAATCTCGTATCTCTGCACATGTCCAAGCAGCCCACCAAAGGAACCTTCAACATGCCCGACGGCTTGCAGCCACTGACCTACTGGGGCATGCAAACGGCCAATGGAACACATAGCACCTACGACTTTACCTATGGCGGCGACAGCAATGTGAACATTACCATCTCCAATATGAGCGGAACGGAGGCTGACCTCCAACGCCTCGGCTCGACCGTCAGCGAAGCCGTTCGTAATACACAAGCAAGCCTTTCCACCGAATTAAGCCAACAAGTCCGCTCTGGAATCGCCACGAGCTACACGAGATTGTAAGGAGGTACAGAAATGACCCAACAATACGCCTTTGGCACTGCCAATCAGCGCTACAAAAAAAAGCTGTTCCTTGATACTGGCTTTGATTTCATGGAAGTAAACGCCCGACTCATCGAGCCGTATTCTCCGCCAAGCCCCCAGCCTTCCTTGCGCGAAATCAAAATCATTAACGCTCCCTCGCACATCCACCACTCCGGTTTTAGCAGCTACCAATGTTCATTGACCTTGCTTTTTCCAGACAAGGAATCGTATAACGATTACTTGAGCTACGCAGGCTGGACCCACAAGTTTTACGATGAAAAGGGAAGCATTTTTCTCGGAAGCGCAGAATCTATTACCCCCCAAGTCCTTGAGGCAGGACGGCGCTACAGCGTAACCGTCGATCTGATCCTCATCAAAAAAGACTCAATTGAGCGTGAATCACGCTTTCAGTTTCAAGATATTGAAGGGCATTGGGCACAAAAAAACATTGAGGAAATGGCCGATCTCGGGCTCATCACAGTCATTACCCGAGACGGGAAGCCTGTCATTTACTTCCGTCCCAATGATTTCGTGACGCGCGCCGAGTTTATTGCTTTTTTGAATCGGACAAGGCGGCTGGTAGAACGGATGATTCGGGAATAGCTGAGGCTATTCCGGGTTTCTGTCTACTCTATATAGGAGGTGATGAAAATGATCAGCTGGGCTGATGTGAATGAAAAAGACTGGTTTTTTAATGAAGTAATGGAGGCCAGCAATTATTTGATGGCTGACGGAGAACCGTTCATTCAAGGAATTGCTTATGGCTCCTTTGAAAGCAATGCTCCTTACTTGCATGAGGAGTACAAGGGCTCCACCGGACAAAAAGTTTTTACGCTCGCAGCCAAATTGACACCGGGTGCAGACAACCCCCTCTTTGTCTATATTGACGGCACGCAAACCCTTTTCAAAGAAATTCGGCCGAATCAAACAGACCCGAACAAAACGGACGTCGAGCTGTATTACGCACCATCTGCCAACTCAGTTGTCGCTTTTACCAGCTTCGGCAAGCCTGCCTTGGACCGTTTTGGCAAACCGATTCCCCCCAACTCCTCTTCCTTTGCTTACCCGAACAAACGCCTCGATAACGGAGACACGTATTTCTACAATCCGTTTAGCCGCCAATTCAACGAGTATTTGTACGCATATGGTCGCTCCTTGAAGCGAATGGATGTGCCAGAAGAGGAATGGAAATCGACACCTGCCCAAGACCTCGCCAAAAAATATATCGGACTCAAGCAAGACGTCTACATGGTCAGTCCTGCTCCGGGTGCAACGATTTATCTCCCCTACAATCTAAACGGCGTACAGGTGCGCTTCATCTACAACAGCTACGAAAACGGCGCTCTGTTTATGCGAGGCGGGTATTTCTCAGTGAAAAGCCCTGGCGTTTGGAGAAATGACCGCTTCTTTCCCAATGCCTACATCAATCGGGCAGAGGCTTTTCTGCTCATTGACCGGCTTCGACGTTCTTTTTACCAACGCTTTACGGATTCACAACCTCCCACTCAACGGTTGGATGAATCCCATACGGCATACGAGGGGCAACGTGTTTTTCGTCTGAACGGTACCTATCCTGCGGGTAAAAAGCTGCTTGCCGTCAAAGTGGATGAAAAAGTGGTGAACAGTTCCGACTATCAAGAATTTGATGATCATACGGTACTGTTCAACATGCCGCTTGAGGCGGGCAAAAACGTTCATTTCTTCTATGTCAAAGAGACGAGCACCCGCTTTGAAGATGTCGGGCGCGAAAAGTATATGTACAACAGCAACACCGGGGAAAAAATCGCGCTAAACGGCGGGATGACAGGCAGCAAGCCTTCATGGTGGGCACCATCCGTCCTTTCTATGGAAGACGAGCGATTTGGCAACGGTGATTACCTGGTCGAAGGGATTGCGATCAACAATTTCGCCGATGGAGCCGCTGTCGTTAACCATATGTACGAAGTATCGTCATCCAACGCGGAAGAGAAAGAAAAATGGTTTATGCCTTACTCGCTGCTCACCCGGGCACAGGCCGTCTCTTTTTTGAATCGCTTTCGAAAATGGTCCCTGGAACGGTTTAAATAGGAGGTGCTTTCATGCAAACGATGTCCAATGAGCTGCGCAGAATTCTCTCCGAAAGACTTAAACTGGGAGAATTATCGAAGCCCGCGTGCCGCGTCGAGATAGATCGACTCATCTTCGTGCCGGGCCGTACCGAAGAACTCGATTTCATTATGAGTGATCGGCGGGAAGAGAAAACATTGACCCGCACCATCATTCAAGATAGTTCAAAAGAGGGCGGAACTGCTCTATCCAAGATTTCTTTTGTCTTTCCTGTCGAGGGCAAAAGCATCCGGGATATTACAGCCTATATGGGCGACAACCGCAACCACAAAGGGATTGATATCGCTTGTCCGGTCGGTACGCCCATCAAAGCTGCCTGGGCTGGCAAGGTAAAAAAAGTGAGTGTGTCTGATAAATATAGAAGCTACGGTTTTCTTGTAGAAATTCAGCATGAAGATGGCATGTGGACCCGCTACGCCCATATGAGCGAAATCCACGTCAAAGCAGGGGATTATGTTACACAGGGCACCACAATCGGAAAAAGTGGCAATACAGGCGATGTCCGCTCTGCTGGAGTTAAGACCATGGGCACTTATGACGATCCCAATTCCCCCCGCTCCAAAGGAAGAGGCGCTCATCTGCACTTTGAAGTCTGGAACGGACAAGCCGTCATTGATCCTTTTCCTTATATGAATGGCTCGAAGCATCTGTTCGCTGCCTCCTCCAATAACGGCGCAGGAGTCACAACCGATGCCACCTATGTTGGAACGCCAGGAGCAACTCTTTTTGACGAACGCTTTACCAATAATACGTGGCACACAAAATCTGTCTACAAAGTAGACGAGCTGGCCAAAAAGCTATCCATGATCGAGAGAAGCTCGACGGAGCATAGCAACCTCACCTTTACTTTTGATCCCAAAATGTACAAGACTCTCTTCCCCTCCCCTACCGTTACGACAGGTATGAATCTCAAGCTGACCTCCGTTCACCCCGGCATTTTCAGCATGGGGTTCTCCACCAACTTCGGTGAAGGTGCCGGCGAGCTGCGCGTTTTTTTCAATGGAAAAATGCAAATCAAGGTCAACAAATTCTCTGGGACAGAAAACGTAGAGATTCGTGATATCCCCTTTCCCAATGGCGAAATGGAAATCCGTTTCGAGCTATTTTGGAATGGAAAACAAGTCAATCGCTTTTCCCTCCAGTACATTCAGATCAAGGAATTGCAAGGGCGCCCCGATCTGTACGGGAACAAAGACAAAGTCGATCCGACGATACAGCAGGAGTTTTTTGAGGAACGGGAAATTACGAGCACCTTCATGCCTGATCAGCCGCGAAAAGTATCGCTCCAGGTCGGAAAGTTCGTCTATATGGACACCCTAACTCTGGACAATATTAACCACATCGAAATGGACGACCAGTTTGAAATGGATTCACGTGAGGCACGGATCACGATTTCAAACCCGGGCGGCTACTACAGCCCGGACTATAATCCGTTTTACTTTCCCGAAACCTACAAGGAAACCCCTTGGTCTTATTTTGTGAATGGATTCCATGTTGGTGTTCTCTCCGAAAATACTCCTGTCCGGATCTACATGGGTTATGGTCTGAATTTGATGCGGGTGTTTACTGGTCTGATCGACAAGCTCGATTTGAATGGCGAGGAATCGACCATGACCATTTACTGCCGCGATATGTACAAGAAAATTTTGAACAAGGTCATTACCGAGGACAAGCAATATCCCTCAGATGTCGGACATTCTGCTGCACATGATACCAATGTTTTTTCCTCGATGACTCGTCGGGACAAAATCATCTCGATGGCTAAAAAGCAGGCCAAGCAGCAGGGCCCAGAGCTCGATTATAAATTTCTGCTAGCCATCGCCGAGCATGAGACAAAAATGGGGACGCTCGGGAAAGGGCTGCCCCCAGGAGACTTCATTCTCGGATATGGATGCTATACCGGTGAAAAATGCGATCCGCAATACCAAGGAATCGAACGACAGCTCTATCGCGGAGCCGTTCGCTATCGGGAAGCCATGGCGAGCAAAGGCTGGCGCTTCCAATCTGTCGACGACGTCAAATATTTTTGGCAAGGAGGAGATAAGGGGGCTTACCAATGGGCAAGCGATACGAATTGGTATAACAGTGTGTGGCAAATCTATCAAAAATTCCGTTCCAGCACGGAGTTTGATCAAATCCCCGAGTGGGAGGGTACTGCACCTGTCCCAACCGAACCAACCGCTAAAGCCGCCTATCTCAAATCTGCCATCGTACAAGACTTGATCGCCCATGCAGGAATGTATAGTTGGCGCAGCAATCCGCAAGACATTTACTACCCCTATGCCATTGTACAAGAGACAAGCTATACCCACGCGACGCAAGCGACAGGCAAGGTTTTCAAGGCTGTACCCGATAAAGAAGGCGAATTCGTAGAAGTCGATGCCGAATCCATTTTGACCCCAAAAGGTTGGAAAAATCCTTTTATTGAGCCGCCCGGACGCAAATTCGAATCGTATCAATACAAAGTGGGAGAAGCCATCGCGGAAATCATGAAAGATACAGAATTCCGTTCCTATTGTGACCGTTACGGTACGTATCGCTTGGAAGAGATTGATATGAATCGACCGATTGTAGCTACTTATACGGAGCACGACAATTTGATCACGATTCATAAGACGATCGACTTTTCCCGTGGCAGGAGCCATCTAGTCATTTTGGACGAAGAAAATAAGGCTGGTCATTTCGTAGATACCGAGATTTTGATGGAGCTAAAAGGCGAAGTCCGCACAGGCGTGAGGCACGTTCCTTCTGCGAAGACAGACGAATTGAAGCGACTGGCCGCGCGACGAACATTTTTTGATATAAAACGCTTGTGCCGTACGCTGCAAATTTCCATCCCCGGTAACCCTGCCTTGGATGTCCTCGATCGTATTTACATTATCGACTCCAATACAACCACTCGCGAAGCGTATACCATCAAAGGAATCCGCTCGATGTTCGATGCGCAGAACGGCTATATGCAAATCCTCGATTTATTTTGGAGCAACAACGAGGGGGCGATTGTGTAATGGCCGGGATTGCGAATGATTATTTGATTTATCCAATCCTCGATCTGATCCGCGATGAAGTCCACCGTACCAAGACAGTAACAGCAGACCCGTTCGTCGAGGAACCCTCCGTACGTCTAATCCGGGAGCATCCCCTCGATCCGGAAAAGGTCACGGGTGCAAAGCTATTCTACGAGTCTGGCTATATGCTGGATATTTCCCTCACATTTGGCTCTACAGACACGACCACCTTCCCGCTTGAGGTCGATCAGCTCCATCCAGACTGGGAGTACTATTCTCTATGGCGATTAACCTCGGTTACCGCTGCGGGCTACGCACCTGACGGAAAAACGGTAGGATCTTATCTGATCCGTCTACTCTATGATACGAGGGGCCTCTTAACTGGCACCGATGTCCTTCGTATAGAGAAAGAGAGGTGAGTACAAGTGGGCTTCTCCGTTGTTTATTCGGGCGGGGGCGTGATCGACAAGGTACGAGAGCTCCCCTACCCGCACTTTTCCAAATTTACTGAGCCCTTCATTCGCGGACGCATGATTGATGTCACTGCGTCCAAGCAAGTCTTTTCCGATACCTATGCCCTTCCCTACCCGACAGAATTTTTATCCGTGGCGTTTGCCACCAATAATTACTGCGTCGGCGATTACTGGGAGCTGAGTCTGGACGGCGTGAAGGTCTGTGAAACGATTTATACCAAAGAGCTACCGGAGTCCGTCTCGATGGGTAACAGCTTTGGGATCGTCTATCCGCTAAAGCCAAATGCGCAGATCCGCTTTGACTTCCACAACATTTCAGGTACGGAAAAGAAAGTTTGGTACAATGTGAAATTTTTACGCAAGAAACTGTAAAGGAGGCGTATGGATGCCTAGTAAACAAGTAGCTTGGATCGAGGGCGAGGTTACAGCCGATTTGCTCATCAACAAGCTGGCTGATGAAATCGTCAATGCCAAAATCCCCGATACGAAGAACCGCTGGGAAAAGGTGTTCGAAGTCAATGAAGATAAGTGGGTCACGTATACGAAGACGACTGTTGCGAATACGCCAGGAACGTACAAGCATACGGACGGGAAGACTTATCCGGTTTATAAGTTACCAGATTTGCGGGAGTTGACTGCTAATGATGGTGTTCGACTCGTCGATGCAGACGGATATGTCTATGAAACGATTAATTACAACAATACAAAATCAGGTAAAAAAATTCAGGTCATGCAGTTTACCTACAAGGATGATACAGGAAAAAATAATACCCTCTCTATTCCTGGGCTCTTAGTAATTAATGTAGATGATCCTGATCCTACCAATATAGTTGGCAAGAAATGCCTCGCCCTTCAACAGGGAAAGTATGAATTAGATGGTCAAACCTTTACAGCTGGAAATGAATGGGACGAATATCAAGTGATCACACAAGTTCCATCTGACTGGAATGATGTTTTGGCAAAAGGAAAGTGGACTGCTTACTATACATCTGGCGGTACCTGGACTAATATCATTCCCCCTTTCTACAAATTCGGAATGGTCAAATACATTGCCAACCCCGTCCATCACTACGACCGAACTGTCGTCCTAAAAGCCGTTCCTGACATTCCTTCCGGCCAAGCCCCTAACGACTATTTTGTTATGCTAAAACATCCTATTAATCAATACAACTACTTGGATGTGTCCTACGGAAAAGGCTTCAAAGGCAAAAACCCAGTTGGCAAATCTGCCGATACCTACCTGCTAGCCTGCGATAATAGCACCGTCATCCCCGGCAAAGTCCCGGTCGTCCTCGATCAAAAACAAGCCGAACTTCAATACAACAAATGGAACAATCCTGATGATACCGACAAATACACTCCACCTCAGGAAGCATGGGCACTCGATTACGATGACAAAGTGGAAATCAAAAGCCCTTCCTCCCACTTTTTCTACGGCGCCGACTCTGTCGTCTCCTGGGTACCAAACAAGAAGCGTCGCCCAGACTATTGGGTGGAATACAACCTATCCGTCAGTAATGATCGTGTAGCAATCGTAATTGAAGGCGACCCTTCGCCTGATATGGATGCTTACTACAGCAGCTTTGCTTATATCGGAAAAACGATTCCTTTTGCTGACTATGACCACAAAGGCAATTTTGGCATCACAGTCGGCATGGGTGATTTGACAAAAGAAAAATCAAGCTTCCTTCCTGCCGACATCAAGCAGGACACCAATCCTAACTATTCGGGCTGGGGACGCTATACCTCCAATGGTATGTACTCCTTCTCCATGCTGCAAACCCGAAGCTCCGTCTACTTCCAGGCGTACTACCCTGCCTTCATTACCCAGCTCCCCAAATACGATGGAGTGGGCACGCTCCCTCCTGAGCTCTCCAAAATGGTACTCGAAGCAAACGGCTTCCAAAGCTCGAAATGGACGAAGAAATATCATGCATCGCCGATCTATCTGGTACACCAGTTCGAAGGCTATCGTGGCTACCTCGATAGTGTCGTAGCAATCGAGGACCATAATCTGATCAACAAGGACGAGCTCGTCGTCGATACAGAGGAACCAAAAGATCCGAAGAACCCTGCTGCCGGAACTTGGACAGAGGTATACAAGTTCTTCCGAATTAATACCCCTGTTAATTTCTTCAAGTACTCCCCTAACCCTACCGATTGCACCATCGCCATCTTAAAAGAAGTATATTAAAGGAGGATTTTCACATGGCCAATTTTAAATACATTGAAAAAATCACCACTTCTAAAGAACTCCTGGATACGATTAAATCTGAAATCGAACAGCTTACGAACTATACCTTTAACCCAGCTGCCGGAGAGACACAAGAAAAATCAACCTGGACAGTTATGACAGATCTCACCAAAAAAGATTCCGGTTCTGGCAAAACCTCCGAGCTTGTCCTAAAGGGCATCTCCAAAATTAACACTGAGACCAAAGAGTTTTATGTTAAATTCGTCAATCCAGGCTTCACCAACCCGAAGGAACACAGCTCTTTGACGGTTCAAGTATTGACAGACTACAATGCCACAGCCAAAACCTTCGCAACAGAAGGACATCCGGTTAATTTCGAATGGGCTGACGAGAAATTCGTCGTGAATGGCAAACCGACAGATCGTACGATTGATAAACCTGTCTACCTGTACATGAACGTGATGAACAACCGCCTTTCTCTGGTTGCCGTTGGCGATCCGGCTGTTCACTTTGAAGATTATCGCAAGAGCTTCCTCTATGTCGGCGCGCTTAAGCCGTTCAAGTACAACATGGATGATGTGGTTGGAAACATCATGCTGACGGCTGGAGCTGTCGCTACTGAGCCTACTGCTCCAATCGCCCCACACGATTATGGTCAATACACCTCTTTTGGCAACAACACCTTGCAAATGCTGGCGACAAAATCAGGCATTCGCTTCCAAAAACACTACCCTGCCTTCATTACCCAAGCTCCACAGCCGGGCAAAGCATATTCCGATAGCAAGCTCGGCGATACCGGTCTTCTTCTAGAGCCTCAAGGCTTTAACGCATCTGCTTGGACACGTCGTTACCATTTGAGCCCGATTTATGTCGTACACGGATATGATGGATACCGCGGCAGCTTGGATGCATGCATTGCTGTTTCGAAAAACAACATTCTCCACTTGGATGAATTGATCATTGATGTCGATCCAAGCGACACGACCAAGAAACACAAGCAGGAAGTGTACCGCTATTTCGACCATAATACCGAACAGAATTTCATGAACTACTCCGCTAACGTAAAAATGGGGGTCGCTTTCCTGAAGGAAGTTCGCTACTAAAAGAAGTCCCTCTAAAACCGTATAGCTAGCAAAAGGGGGAAAACTAGAACGCATCTCTGGTGTTCCCCCTTCTTTTTGGGAGGTGAACCATTTGACCGGGATTTCTTCTCTAGCAGCCTATCAATTCAGACTTGCAGATCACTACGCTTCTATTCGCAACTATATCGGAAAAGTAACTTTCACGACTTCGCCCTCCCGTAAGTATTCCTTCGTCTATATTCCCTACGGACAAAGTGCCAGTATGGTCATGCTAGATTATTTGCTCGCGAATCGGAAATCGTTTGCCGCTGACCTTCAAGACTCCTTGCAGGATATGATCCGGAATGATACTAGCATGGCCAATCCCATGGAGCTGGTCGTAGTATCCGATCGCTCGCCGCTGAAAGAGAGCTTGCTCCAAGACGAGACCTTGGATGCTGACCGAATCATTAAGCAACCGCTACAAGTCATTCGTCGTGTTCATTTCTCAGATCGGATTAAAGCAGCAGGAATGGCAAAGCTCAATCCAGCCCAAATGTCCGTACGTGTGCATAAAGATGAGCTGCATATTGATTTACCGCCAGCATCGGCAAGTCGTTCCATATCGTCAGAAGCTGTCGTCAGGAAAGAACAACCTGGAGCAACACGAACCGAACGTTTCGCCGGAAAAAAGATAGACGAGTGGTTCACGGGAGAGCGTACCTCCACGTTCGATTTATTCGTCAATACCGAAAGAAGCTTGGCTGAGCGAAAGTTTTGGGCTTCTCTGTTTGTGCAGATGGAAAGAGAATACGCAACCAGATCGATCACTCAACACCTATCTATTGAGAACAGCCTACCTCTTTCCAACCGCAACAACAGACATACCATGTTTACGGATTGGTCTCGTTCCATTGGCGAGCGACATACTTCCTTCCAGATGACCCGACACTTCGTGCAAGCCTTCCTCCGGATGAAAACAAAGCCGACGAAAGTGCTTCGCGACATGGACTGGGCTTACCTCAAAGCCCGTCAGTATGACGCCTTGCTGCACTTCCTTCACCGTGCCAGCAGGCTCGCTACGCAAGATTTAGCGATCCATCGGGCTTCTACAGGTTTTCGAACCATGCTCCAAGGTGGTTCCCTTTTACAGAATCGCGACTGGGGCTATCGAGATTTTACGCGTCTTCTCTCTCTCGATTCCTTTTCACCAACAGCCTTCCGACCATACCAAAATGACCTGTTCATCAATCGGTCTCGACTATATGCTACTCGTCCCTCTCAATCCCTAGGCACACTCATCACGGAATATGCTCTTGGTAATCGAGACGTAGTTTCAGAGCTCGCTATTTTCCTATCACAGATTACGGGAACCCGAACGATTCAAACAGATGCTTCGCTCATGACCTATCTGGAACAAAGCTCCCGACACAACAGTCCCCTCTTGTTCGTTCCCAATCCCATCAATGATTCCCTTCGAGAGAAAACCAATCCGCTCTGGATTCCCCAGCACTTCGAACTCGGAAAGAAAGATCTTTCTCGTCCCACTTCAATCATCAAGGATGACCTTCGCGCAGATCGCAAGCTCGTACATGCTGCTCATCTTTGGGAAAAGGAACGCGCCATCGATCTTAGTGGGGGCAAAGCACCTAAGCCATCCTTTTATCAGGATGAGGATGACATTTTCGCCAATCTGGAAAATGTACGCCCAAGTCTCCTGACAGAAGAAATGATCTTCGCAACCATCTTACGCTTACTGCCCGCTCATCTTTTGGAAGACATCCTTGGTTCCAAAGAATTTCCTTCCCACCTGATGGACGACATGATTTTTGCCTCGCGCCTGACAGACGGCCAAAGCATTCTGGAAGCACTGATGGAATGGGCGCTGACCAACAAAACTTTCGATGCTTACGTGGATGAGGAATTTTTGGAGGGTGTGCGGACACGGGTTCAGGCATTGATCGAATCTGAGGTCATTTTCAGTAAAGCGTTGCAAGACAGGGCCGGCATTCTTTCCTTTGAGACATGGGAGTCCACCCGTCAGAATGAGATTCTCTCCCATCTGGAGGAAGATGGGGTTGCAGGAAAACGGGAAGTATGGCTCCCTTCAACGGTTGAAGAGGTGGAAATCACCAGCCAAATGGAGGCAGCTCCTTCATCCCTTACAGAAGCACTAGTCGGCGAAGATGTATTCCGTCCAGCCGAGCTGCAAATTGAGAATCCTTTTGGTTACATGGAACCCGATCCGTCCTTTTTGTTCGACGAGCATACAGCCCGTAAATCCGCTCACGCCAGCGACCTTGACGAGTTGCCGGTCACCGCACTGTTGCGCAGCAGAATCACGGAATTGTGCAGCGGCTATCTCTTCGCTACCTCCCCGCATGAACGAGCCAGTTACCTCGTCGATTTATACGATGAGGCAGAAAAAAGCGCGCGTGATGGAGAACTACAAGACGATGAATGGCAAAAGTATGCCAAGCTCGCGTTGGAACAAACGGTATTGCATGAGCAACTAATTGCCTATCAGCCGGAAGCAGCTGCTCATTTGTTCGAATCCATCCTCAGTTACAAGCTACCAGATCAAGCAGTTATCAACGCGGATTGGGTCGCTTCCAACCAAGAGCGCGCTACCTCGTTGCTCACCCAAATCATGGGTAAAAAAGAACTCGCAGATGCCGTCATCCTGGAATACTTGGCTGGTCAATTGGATCATAGAAAAGGGCATATCGAGAAACCATTACTTTCTGTTCGCGACTACAAGAAAGCATGGGCAGATCGTATAGAAGAAATAGGACAAGGTTTGGTCTACGACTACTCCAACGATGTACTCGAGGCTGAGCACGATCCCGAGCATTGGTCAGGTGGTTTTTCTGTTCCAGAAGCGTACGATCCCCACGATCCATTCAATGCGTACTATCCATGGACGACGGATATGAATGCACTCGCGATGGGGCAAGACAACTGGACTCGTTTTGGCTCTGGCAGTTGGGAGCATAATCGCGACCAAGGCACTTTTACCCACCCAAAAGGCTCCAGTGGCATGAGTGGCTTCATTCGAAACGACTTTACCTATACAGACTATCAGTTTGAGGTCGATTTCAAAGTAGATGAACCCGCAGATGGAGACAGCGCCGGTATCGTGTTCAAATATCACAACGACCAGAACTACTGGATGTTCGTCGTCAGTGACGGAAGCGCAAGCGGTATGCCGCGACCCATGCAGCTTTTTAAGGTAGAGAATGGCAGATCAACCATGTACTCTACCCCGATGAACCCGTTTGCCTGGGAAAAAGAGAAATGGTACACGCTGCGTGTTTGGGTTACGGGTAACCGCATCCGCGTCTGGGTAGATCATAACCTGCAATACGATTTTACGGATTAGAGGTGATCATTTTGGGTCATACGTTTGGCATTTTTTCTAAATCAGTGGGCAACGTCACATTCGGAAAAATGCGCTCCTCATTGGTAGAGGGCGCATTCCACCCGAATCATCCGGACAATCCGGACAGCCCCAATCGTCCTCGTGCAGAGGATCGTTATGCCGGGTATCAGAATCCGCTTTTGGGCGATCCCGGCAAAGGTCAGATTGGTCGTTGGCAGACGGTCAATCTCGACTCTCTCGAAAGCGTAATCGATCAGATGATAGAGCAATTTGTCCGGGACAAAAATTGGTACGCCAAAGTTCGTTGCCGCGAAGCGCTTTGGAACATGTATCGTCGCCTGGAATGGTGGGTCAACCAGCAAATCGATCCGCAAAAAAACGACTACCAGCGTGCCTTGCTCATGGTACGCGATTGCATTTACAAAATCCTAAAAAACGCCGAGCAGCCGGATGGAACCCATCAAAATGTTTCGCTGCCAGTTTGTCCAGCTCCTTACTATCATCACTTTAGCGGTTACTATCTCAATCATTACGATGCCATCGATAAAGAAGTCCCTACATTTGATATGCGGACTCTCCCGCTGTCAGATAAGTTTCACGGCCTTTTCCGTTATGTCTCCTCGACGGAAGATCAGGAATGGAAGATGGTTCACTCTGTCGGTTCCAGTGAGATGGCGGGGAATGAAAATATCATGAAACTGGATGTGACCACTCTCAAGCACGGTAATTCCAGCAAAGTGACTTTTCAGTGGCGCTTTAAAAAGCAAGGCTTTATTCGTTTTAAATACATGGCTAGCACCGCTCCTGGCGATGGGTTGCTGTTTTTTATCAACAACAATCAGGTTGGCGGGGAATGGAATCAGAACAACAGCTGGCAGGAAGGGAAATTTCACGTCAAGCCGGGGCAGACTTATAAGTTTGATTGGTTTGTTCGGCGGATGAGTGATCGGCGGTTTGGGAAGAATGCCGTTTATGTTAAAGATGTGGAGTGTGTTGAGGTGGTGCAGAGCTTGGATGAGCAGACGCCTCCGGATGTGGATACGTTGGGGGATGCAGCTTATAACATTCCTGGGTGGGAATGGTTAACCTATTCCGATTCGAGTAAAATGTCCACCTTTTTCTCAGGAATTGTTGGAACAAGTTCGAGAAGAGTCCAACGAGTAATGGATAGCGACTGTGCAGGGGATTTTAGCTTCGAATACCGAATGGGGACAAATGACCTCCCCTATACAGAAGAGTCTCTCATGTTTTTCGACGACACTTTTACATCCACCAACCAGTCTGGCTCCGGTAAAAAGGGGAGTACAGTTCATTCGACACATGGCTGGCAGTGGTCTTTGGATGGAAGACAATCATCTACAGACGAAGATAATGCAGTTATTACTTATACTGTAACTGTCGGAGACGATTGCACCGTAGATTTGACTGGTGATATTCAAATGATTTGCCCTCCACTTGAGATTGACCATTATGAAGAACGCTCAACTTATTTGAGAGAACCAGATGGATTCTCGCTTTCTGGTGAAAACAAATGGACTTGGAAAACAATTGGAGGTGTGGGCACAGGGTTCCACATGGAGGACCCCATTGTAACAGGAACTGGAGATGTCACACGAGTCATACATTTAGAAGCGGATGGCTGGATGGAGTTTAGCTTTTTTCACAGACTGCGTCCATCTGAAACCTTTTCTGTGATCGTTAACGGAGAAGAAGTTCTTAGCTCCCTTGAAAATGAATCTGCGAAAAACGTACGAGTCCCCCTTTCCCAAGGAACCAATACTGTTACCTTCCGAATTCATGATACTTCCACGGAAGAACCCCTAGAAAATGAATATACGGGGGAATTTTCATATGGCTCCTCTCGTGGAAAACACCGCACACCGATGGGGAGCTATATCGAAGTAGACCGTGACTGGCGGACGGATGGTGATTCTAGCTATACGGACAACGATGGAGATGAAAATGTCTACAAGGTTTACCTAAATCCTGGTACTACTTTTGAACTTACAGAGGACTTAGCATTAAGAAGCTTGGTGGATGAATCTGCTCATGAAAATGAATATACTGAGATCTTTTCTGAAGACTTTAACTCCCAAGATCATTACGCTAAAGAAATCCGAGTGGAAGACCACTGGGAATGGGAAGATATTGTAACCCGCTATAACGGCCCTGGTCATGGTGGTGACGGTGTGCTTAAGGTTGAAAATAAAGATGGGACAACAAATCGATTATATGTTGAGGACATCGACTTAGCCGAAGATGGATACGTGAAATTTGAGTATGGTGGTTCTTTTTCAAAGTATGAGAAGCTAAAGCTGTATCGTAATGGAACGCTAATCTGGTCGGGTAGAGAAAGCACCTCCGATCCTTTGGGGACAACGGTTATTGTTCCGCTTCCTTCTGGCAAGCAAACGTTAAAGTGGCAATTTGAGGATCACGATAAGGTGAAAATTCCTGAGCGAGATTATAAACCGCCTACAAGACCAGATCCTGTAGTAGCTGGCGAGAAATGCTATCCTAAAGGAAGTCAGACAGTACCAATAGATTACTCAGAACCAACTGCTCACAAGCACTATATATATACTCCTCGAAAGGCACACCTATATTCACGTTCTGGCAGAATTTATTCTGAAGGTTCTACCCCAATTGGCCATGCTATTTCAAAGGATAAGATGAGTGTATACAGAGCAATCTGTGCATCTTCCGTTGGAACAGCGAAATATACGGAAACGCTTAAGATTTTAGCTGGGAAAGGTACAGTTGTTCAAGACTCCTATAATGTTCCTGTAACATGGCAATTTAGCCCACATAAAAATGCAAAAATAAAAACCCCAATTCATTACAAGTCTACTTACGTTATTACTTCACAACAGGTAGCACCGTATAAAGACAGTGCGGGTTCTGTACCTACTGCTTGGTATGTCATCTTTAAAAGTGTTGGTGATGAAAAAATAACCATTAATTTTGATTATCAATACTATGTTTACGAACTTGATAATGGACAAAATAATTCAAGTGGCGGGAAACAAACCTATGTCAGACGTATGGAAGGATGGGGTTACTTAGGAAAATTTGAGGAAGGGAAATTAATAACCTCAGAAACATTGGGTCAGCTTACTAAAAAAGATAATATCGGTTCGATTCAAAATCCTCTCCAAATAAAAGATTGGGGAAGTTCCAAACCATATAAGATGAATCCTCTGTACATTAAAGATCGAGGTACCTATGCTATTGCATTCAGATTTTATGATATTTTTAGAGAAGATTCCGGACTCGGTAAAAATAACTGGCCTTTCTACATGGCGATCAAAGATTTAAAAATAACTTCTAATAAGCCTCATAAGTTAACAGAGGAATATGATAATACAGCAGTCGAAGTATTCGTTATGCGTAGATTTGACGGAAAGACTATTTCAAGAAAAATCTATTCTACAGAAGGTAAAGAAAGTGTTGAACACATTATTACAGTTGATGTCCCTCAAGATAAAACGTATTCTGTCCAATACCGCCTCTTAAAGGGTGAAAGCAATCGCGGAGGAAAATATGACGATGGTGGGATGTTTATTGTCAGTAACGGAAACATGGTAGAGACCTGGGTTGACTATTGTTCAGACAAATTAAATCACTTCTACCCCAAAAATAAGTCCCCCTATGAACCTAATACACCTCCTTCTTTTGACGAAATTATCCCTGATGATTCTTGGTGTTGGATTGATACCATTGCAATTCGTGAAGGAAAAAAGAAACCGTGCCGCGACGCTCGTGTAAGGGTCAGAATATATGATGATGACGATAATCAGCTAATATCAGAAAGAACTTACAACGACTTTGATGATATCCAGTCAATACGCGCACGTATAAAAAATGATAGTTTAGAAGGGAAAAACTATTCGATAAAAATCAAATTTGATTCTGACTGTGATGTTGAAGCACGTCTAAGTAATGGTCAGTATACATTTCAAGATAAGTTCCCGCTCAAACCTTCAAGCGCCTTTATTTATGCCTTTAAAACAACGGCAAATGTGCCTATTTGGATGGGAGGATGTAATGGAAGTAAATTACATGTGAACATGTATGACGAAAATGATCATTTACTTCAATCCAACACTTTAGCAGTTTCAGACTTTTATAGCTTCTCTTTTTCAAATCTAGTAAAACAACGAAATTCCAAAGTAAGAGTCGAAATAAAAACGGAACAACGTGGTCAGATAAGCACGTGGACAGGAAAAAAGTACTTTTCTCTTTTTCGGGTGCGCTCGTTCAATGCTACTGAAAACTGGAGTCTTAAAGCCGCTCCGTTTAATAGCAGACTAGATTTTTATATAGATGGTACACTTGCTGGCTCATATACTAACCAACATGGAGTACCCGTATTTCCTGTCTCCAAGGGTAGACACACATACAGATGGGTCTTTACGACAAACGGCACCGAAGATGTTTGGGATTATTGTGAAATTGACTTCATTAGACTCAGTAATTGGATCTGCGACAAGGTCCTCGTCACCCCCTACTGCGATCCCGGCAGCGGAGACAAATGCGTCGAAGCACTGATCAAATGCTTGCTCGCGATCTGGAAACAACGCCCTGAGGCATGTGTGATTGGCAAACGAATATGGCTATTTACGTAAGGAGGTACTTCTATGAGTGTAGTTTCTCGGCGTAAATCGGGGTTTCTCTTCGAGGATTCTTTCGATTCTCTTACCCTCGATTCCAAGTGGAACATGACACCAAATGACTCTTCAAGGTGGTCGCTATCAGACGCACCAGGCTCGCTCCGTTTAAAAGGCGGAGCCGAGCCGCTTCAACTCTTTTTAGAAACACTTACCCCCATGAAACAATTCGTCCTCGATATGAAAAATTCATACAATCCGAAAGCTTCCGGAAGCACAGGCGGATTGACTGTCTTCATAAACCACAATGATTTTTTCCACGTCGAAGAGTATTACGATGCATCACAAGGCACTGCGAAAACCTTCCCCTGGCTTCGATTAATACGCGATTACAATACCTACACCGCGTATTGGTCCGAGGACGGAGCCATCTGGCACATCATTGGTTCGGAGGAATTTAACCGCCTTGCTCCCAAAATCGGTATGTTTCTCAACAGCAGCGCTACAGACGACTATCTGGACATGGAACACGTCCGCGTTTTCTCCCTCCCCACTCTCACAGTCTCAAACCTCTCTCCTGGCATCCGCGTGGAGCTGCTCGATTCCACTGGAGCCGCTGTCGACTCTAAAACGTGTCGGACAAGCCAAACATCCATTCACTTTGATATGACTCAGCATCCTATTCCTTTCACTGGCTCCCTCCGTTTTGCAGAAGCAGACGGAAAAACAACCATTAGCTCCAGCGACCAGATCGAAATGTGGGGCGGAGACGAATACGACTTTTCCCCCTCTCTCACCCTCTTTTTTATCGATGGCGAAGGAAGGGAAGTCCACCTGCAAGACAACACGGAGGAGTTTCTCGGTCATATGCTCCAAGGCCAGTATAGGGAAGTGAAAATGATCGCCCGAAATACGATGCATCATGGGACTTTTACAGGTATCCAAGGGGTTCTCACCTCCTATGCAGGTACCGATCAATACAAGCGGCTAGTAGATGTCGCTACAGACAAAAACGGAGTGCCTGGTACGTGGGGCGACGCCTTCACCCTGCCAGATACTGCCGCAGGAAATGAACAAGTTTTCTGGACACGGATTTCCCGTGAGACTGATCCATCCCTCGTAGATAAAACGACGCATGTCCATTTTGGGCTCAATTTGTCCGCCGTTTATACCAAATAAATCGAAAAGGAGCTGAACGTATGTCGGTCAGAATCACCCGAACAGGCACCGAAGTCGTCCTCGATCATAATGAGTTGGCCAACAAGGGAAAACGTACCCACGCCGAAATCGACTCCTACCTCCAGGAGCTGGATGACGCTAGAGAAGATAAACCGAGCTTACAGGATAAATTCCGTGAGCTAAAAGACAAAGACGCTGAACAGGATCGTCAGCTTGATGCCGTGAAAGGTGCTGTTTCTACCTTTCAAACGGGTCTGAATACGTTATCGTCAGCGGTCAGTGCGGCAGAAGCGAAAAATCAGACGCAAGATCTCCGTCTGTCACAAGTCGAACAAAAAAACGCACAGCAAGACCAAGCCATTTTAAAGCTGCAAAGCGATGTATCCTCTAACCCGAACGCCGAGGTGGTCGCTGCACGCCGGGATCGGGATGGGAAGACCTTTCCCAGTCTGAAAGCTCGGTTGGATGATTTGCAGGGGAAGATTGGTACAGGCGGTGGCGGGGGAAATAATGGGGGAGCCTCGAGCAGCTCCTTTGATTTACAGACCCCTATCAATATTTTGCTGAATACCTTCCGTGATGCGGAGACACATAACAGATCAGCCTATCGTCAAAACAACATGTATGTAGATGTATTTAGCGATTCCTCAGGAATTGATATCGAGAAGTCATCTTCTTTTGCCATTATAAATGGTACTGTCTCACCCGGGCTTTACGATACAAACATCATCATGTCCAGTCCAACTGAACCCGCCCCTTATCACGTAACCTCGTCTAGTGAAACATCTGGTTACCCTGGATGGATGGGAATCAACGGAAATTTAACTGATTCCTTTTATACAGATGGAGCGACTCCTCCGGCAGAAGGTCATTGGTGGCAAATTGACTTTTTCGTCCCCAAAATTATTACGAAGGTCGCAATACGAGCTATTGGAATCTCGGCTGGACAGTACGGTCTTGCCACGTTTACTCTGCAAGGTTCACAAGACAATACGAATTGGACAGATTTATACGTAGGATCTCATGCAAACACAGGTTCAGAGTTAGAACACAGCTTTACGAATACCTCTGCATACCGCTATTACCGTCTGGCCAAGCTTCGCAGTTATCGTAGTGCAAACACGGTAATTTATACCGGTTGGCACGAGATTAAATTCTATGAAATTATTGACGCTGTTACTCTCGTGACTAAGGCAGTTAACGTTGGACGCTCTCCAAAGAAGATTATTACAACTGCGGAGTATACTGACACAGTCACCTTCGACCTGACCCTCGATGGAACAACTTGGGTAAACAACATCGAATTAAACAAGCTAATCGATACCTCTTCACTAAAAGGTACAAACCTCCAATTACGAGCTAACATACCGTCTACAGGCAGTTTAAAATCTTTAGGATTTACTTGGTATGACGACAGTATGCTTGTTGAGATGCCCGGTAATGAAGGGGGAGGCAACGATCGTAGCACCACCAAACCGTTAGTTGACGTTGTTGCCGCTACTAATATTTTGCGGAATGCTTATCGTACTTTGGAAGGCGCGAATCAGGGAGCATCGGTTCGGCATAATTTGTATGCTGATGCTTTTGTAGATTTATCTGGGGTCGATTTATCTAAATCAGAAGCATTTCAAATCCAAAATGGAAAGTTTACCAAAGCTGCTGGAGTACCTTTCTCTTGGAAGGACCTGGGCGTCCAAACCGCTTCATCTCTTGGAGATTGGAATAATAATAGCACCAGTTTTAGACCTTACAAATCAAATGGTACGACCCCAACCTATGCCGTTGAAAAAATCGCTGACGATAATGCTATTGCAACACCAGGTGGATATTCTGATTACTGGCTTCAAGGCGGTACAAGTGCTGACTTATTCATGAAATGGGTAACACCTGTAGAAATATATAGAATCATTCTTTGGATGAATGGCAGTTTAGGACAAAACGGACACGATTATTGCGACCATCAAATTTTTGTCAAAAATCCATCAACGGCTAAATGGGAAGCAGTTACTCCAAGGATTAATCTCGCTTCTAAGACCGATAAAGGAGTACATGGTGACGGTTCATGGCACTACCCCATCAACCTAGACCATCTCGTTAATGAAGTCAAAGTAACTGTCTGGAATAAAAGCTCATATATGACCGTTACTGAGGTACAAATATTACAGGCATCTGAAAAAAATCCTGTCATGGTTTCCAAACCGATTCCATTGGCAAAAGCTCCGACCCATCTTGTTCTGGATGCAGAGTACGAGGGCAGTATCGGCATTGATTTGTCACTCGATGGAGGAACCACGTTCACAGCTGGTGTTCCATTGAATCAACTAGTTGATTTAAGCACTTTCCTACCAGGTACATCCCTAGTCATGCGCGCCAACCTTAGTGAAAAAGCAGTCCTCTATAGCATTGGCTGTATTTGGTATGACAAAGACACTCTCCCCACTTATACCGATACAGTAGGCGGTAGCAGTGGCTCCACGATCACCGAAGTAGATGGAGGTACATTCTAATGACACTACCAATCAAACTAAAACGCGGTTTAAAAGCGAATCTCCCCTCCGCTGCTTCAGCGGGGGAGCCTCTTTTTACTACGGATACCCATGAACTTTTTGTCGGAACAGGTGAAAGTGTAGTCCCAATCGCAGCATCTGATCCCACTCTTGCAAATCGAGTAGAAGAGCTTGAAATGCACAGAAGTACCGTCGTCAACACCTACTCCGAAGAATTTAATACATTGGCTTTTGTCGACTCCGAAAAGACAACAGCTGGAATTGTAGGAGGAAGAGTAGCTCCTACCGTTACCCCTGATTTTACTGAAGACTTCAGCACTACGAACTACTTTGACGAGTCAAATTCAATGGGAGTTACTGTTAACACAACCAACCGTCTCATCAAGAACACAGCCGGTATAAAAAATGGTATTTTTTATACCAAACCAATTACCGTCCCGAGTACTGACAAAGTAACTATAAACGCTGTATCCAACGAACCTAGCGCATACGCTTTCTCAGAAGCCACTCGCTTTTCTTATTCCGGAAGTGTTTTTTCGCAGCCTATGGGTTTTACAGATCGCACGAATCGTACCTGGAAGGTGGCTCTAGTAAACGGCACAGGGATTTATGCAAAGGTAACAAATCCTGATGGCAGCCTGTCGTTTGAAGGAACGATCTTGCCATTCAAGGGCAATACCCATACTCTTCCTTTTCAAACGGTCGACTATGTTGTGGACTACAACAATCGTGTCTGGTTCTCTATTTCAAATTCATCACTCGGTGGGGTAGTTGGTGCTGTTAATAGCGATGGCACCACTTACAAAGATTGGTATACCCTATATTTAGGAGCAGGAACAGTGATAGCAACATCGATGACTCTAGATAATCAGAATAGGGTATGGGTCTTTCACTCAGTTGCATCTTATACGCGACTTCATGTTTTTAGTAGTGATGGTCTTATAGTTAAGGATTTGACTAATATTCTTACATCCGGTCCATCCGATTACTTGCGCTCAGCCTATGACCCAGTAAGAAACCAAGTTACTCTAGGCATGGTAAACGGAAATTATTTCAAAGTATTTCTTTTCGACAGTTCATTTCAGAGTGTTCGAAATATACAACTAGCAAATGGAGGTAAAGACATCTCCATCGATATGATGTATGACCCCGTCTTAGATAAGTACATCGCCATACAAACAATTTATACGGGCAGTACTAATTCCTACTCAGTTAAGCTTTATTCCCTTCACCCAGAAACACTTGTTCAGACCGCTTCAGTGGTAAACGTCAAAGCAAATTGGGTCTCTAGGCTAGTTGTTGACGGCTCTAATTACCACTTTGTTTACTCATCAGATACTGAGCTAAATAAATACTATCTTGCCACATTTAAAGCTTCCGATTTATCAATGATCGATACTTCAGTCACGGTCTCGCCATTTGCCGGCAAACATTATCCCTTCAAGGATAGCAATGGAGTCCTCCGAACACTCTCTTTGACTACTAGATATGAAGCCAACCAAGCCATTGACGAATATAGTTTTGGAGCATCCAAAGCTACCGTTACTTTAGAAGTAACAAACAACAACGGACTAGAGTGGAGAAATGCTTTTCCCGGCGAAGAGATTACATTCCAAACTCCCTCTACCTCGCTACTTTTACGAGCCAGATTAGACTCACCTACTGAAAACCTTTCTCCTGAACTGTATGGTTATCGTGTAATTACAGGTAGTCTCTCAGGGGAGGTCATCCAAGAGTTTGTAAGCACTAAGCTTCCTTCTGTCTCTCCCGTTGCTTATGCCTCGATTACAGCGGACCAAACACTGCAAGATGGCTCTGTAAACTGGTACCTGTCTAACGACGGCGGCTCTACATGGGAATCCACTGTCTTAGGACGCAAACATTCCTTTAAAAACCCTCTTTATGCAGATTTACGGGTAAAAGCAGTCATTACCTCGCCTTCTGGCTCCGTGAAATCCCCTTCCATCTCTGGTTACACCCTTACCAGCTCCAACCTATTGCTCACCCCAGCCAAAACAGGAACCAACCTAACAGCCACCATGTCCGCCGATCAAACCCTAACTGCCCCCGACACCTTTACCAAAATCAATTTCAACACAACCACCCACGACGAACTTCAACAATTCGATAAAAAACTAAATCGCTTTATTGCAAAGACACCTGGCGACTACCTAATTGTTGGCTCAGCTCGCATCAAAAGCCCAACAACCTCCCCAAACGGTCTGCATCTAGACGTCCGAATCAACGGTCAACTCCATAAAGTCCTCAACAGTATTGTCTCTTATTCCAACCATGCCTGGTGCTTAAACGGCTCAAGCATCGTCCGTTTACAACCCGGCGACTACGTAGAGCTTTTTGGTTACTCTTTTTCTGCCAATGGCGTCATAGAAGCCACCCCCACCTATTCTTACTTCCAAATCAAGCAGTTATGGTAGCATTTTCACTCAAAACACCGTGAAAAATTCCCCAAACTGTCTACTCTATATATAGACCTCACAAGAGAAAGCAGGTGAATAAACGGATGATCCAAACACTACTCAACTCTTCCACTCTCCCCTTGGTAGTATCCAGTGTACTGACGGCAATCGTCACTTATCTGGTTGCACGCCACAACAACAAGAAAGAGTTGATGATAACAGACAGGCAGCAAATCTCACAAGAAAACCAGCAAATTCGCCAGGAGCTTCGTCAGGAAATGGACAAGCTTCGAGAAGAACTCCATGTTTGGCGCAACCGTTGCATGGAGCTTGAAACCATCGTGCAGGAGTGGCGAGATAAATACACGACGCTGGTCGTAGAAAGACAACAGCTAGAGTACCGTGTCAAAGAGCTAGAGACCGAACTAAAAACGTACATGCAAGCGAGGATTTCCTAGATGTTGCCGATCCGGCCGACCTGCTCCACAAGAAGTCATCCACAAAGGTGACATCTACCTGCCTTGGGGCGAAATCTCGCCTCGCGAATTAACTCCCTCCCAAATGAATGACGACTGGATGTTTTCCCCGAAGTACGCCCCGCTCTACTAGCAAAAGGAGGAACAACCTTTGATTGACATGGACCCATTCATTCACAGCCTGAGTCTGCTTACTTTTATGGCAATCTTGATTGAAGCCGTTACCGAAATTTTAAAGAATGCCTTCCCCGTACTAAAAGACCGCTTCACTTATATCCTCTCTATCCTCATTGGCATTTCGCTCTCCCTCGCTTTTCAAGTCAACCCCTTTGGTCTTGAGGGCAGCGGCTACTACGTTTCTGCCGTGCTAGCTGGTATCCTCACCAGCCGCGGAGCGAACTACCTTAATAGCTTTGTGAAAAAGCTAAATACATCCTCGAAACAATAGCCTCTCTTTTTCCACACAAAAAGGCACCTGCCCTGATGCAACCATCTTACGCATCAGGCAGGTGCTTCTTCTCTTTTTCTCTTGCTTCTCTCTATACTTCCTCTATCAACCGCGCCAACAAGGTAGCACGCGTCGATATTTCTCCCAGTTCGATCCATTCATCCGGCGAGTGGGCGTAACCACCTTTTACACCAAGTCCATCCAGCGTCGGGACTCCGCAAGCGGCCGCGAAATTGCCATCGCTGACTCCACCTGTACCCGACTCTTCCAAAGCCATCCCTAGTTCATTGATGCTAATCGATTGTGCAAGGGAAAATAATTTGCCTGTCTCTTCAGTTCGCTCCATCGGCGGTCGGCGAATGCCTCCCTTTACGCTGATGTTTGTACCGGCGAGCACTGGCGTGAGTTCGCTCATTACCTTCTCAATGCGTAGGGCCTCTTCCATCGAGATAAATCTCACGTCAATTTCAGCTTCTGCCGAATCCGCCACGACATTGGAGCCAATCCCGCCCTTGATGACGCCCACATTGACGGTTGTCCCTTTCTCGTAATCGGTCAAGGCATGTAGAAATTGCACCTGTCTCGCCAGCTCTTCAATAGCAGAGACACCTTTTTGATGATCGACGCCCGCGTGTGAGGAAATTCCGCTGACTGCCAAGGTAAAATGGGCGCTTCCCTTCCGCCATGTTTTGAGTGCGCCGCTTGGTTCGGTTGGCGGCTCCAACACAAAGCTCGCCACCGAACGCGCGGCTTCTTCTTCTACCAGTCGGCGAGAAGTCGGGCTGCCGATCTCCTCGTCACTGTTTAATAGGAGTACGATTTTTTTATCTGCTGGCAGGCGATCCAGCTTTACCAATGCCCGCATGGCAAACATTGCTTGCAAAACGCCCGCTTTCATATCGTATACGCCCGGCCCGTACGCTTTTTCATCCCGGATCGCAAACGGTCGGCGAGCCGCCTCTCCTTCTAGCCATACGGTATCGTAATGGCCGATGATGAGGATTTGTTTTTCCCCGTTGCCCAGCGTACAACGCACCTGATCGCCATACGTCTTATTCGGGATCAGCTCAGCTACTCCCCCTGTCAGCCGTTGAAACTGCAGGGCGAACCAGCCCGCCATGCGGTCACCCAACTGTTTGTCACGAGAAGGCGAGTCCATGTTAACTGACTCTTCGAGTAACTGAAGATAGTGGGGCATATTCTCTTGTACATAAGTGTGGATTGACATAGTGCCTCTTCCTTAATGAGATTGTGAATTGAGTCCGAACAGGCGCTCTAGTCCGTACACTTTTTCCAACAAGACGATGAACACCAGACTCAGCAGGATGACCACGGAGGAAATCGAAGCCACCAACGGGTCAAGTGTCTCCTGCATATAGGTGAAAATCGCGAGTGGCAGCGTCGTCGTATCCGGTGCCACCAAGAATAAGGAAACCGTGACATTGTCAAACGACGTCAAGAACGAAAAGATCATCCCCGACACGATGGCCGGACGCAACAGTGGCAACGTAATATCCCAGAACACCCGAAACGGATGGGCCCCCAGCATGTATCCCGCTTTTTCCAGCGTATAATCGAACGAGCTAAGCCCTGTGAGCACCAGCCTAACGACATACGGAATCGAGATCAGCATGTGCGCCAGCAAAAGTCCTGTAAACGTCCCCGCGATACCAATTCGCGTGAAAAACAACAACGCGGAAATCCCAATAATGAGCGAAGGAACGGTAAGCGGTGAAAGCATTAGTGCGTTGATGATGCCGCTCCCACGAAACTTGTATTTGGACAGCGCGAATGCAGCCAATGTCCCTAAGAAAGTCGCCAAAATCGCCGTTACCGTAGCTAGCTTTAGACTGATCCACAGCGAATCGATGAACTCCGGCCGATCCAAAATCATTTCATACCACTGCCACGAAAATCCTTCGGGCGGAAAAGCGAGGTATCCGGCTGCCGTAAAGGAGCTCGGGATAATGACCAGAAACGGCAGATTGACCAAAACAAGCACAAAGAACGTGATGAGTCCGAGTACGTTTATTTTTTTCATGACGCAAACACCTCTTTATACCGCTTGGTTTCAATCAGCTTTGTATACAAAGTCACCAATAGAATCGTGCTACTCAAGAGCAGGAAGGCAAGTGCCGCGCCCAAAGGCCAGTTCAATGTCGCCATGATTTGCTCATAGGCAATGACAGGCAAGACCTTCACGGAAGTGCCGCCCATTAAGGCTGGTGTCACAAAGGCACTCATCGACAAGCTGAACACCAGTGTCGTACCTGCAATAATCCCCGGCAAACACAAGGGTAATGTCACACTGAAAAACGTACGTACGCGGGAAGCCCCCAAAATCGATGCCGCCTTATTCAGGGACGGATCGATGGCATACAAGCTGGTTGCAATCGCCAGAACCATGTAGGCAACAAAGGAATCCGTCAGACCGATCACAATACCGAGCTCGTTGTACAACAGCCGCAACGGTTGATCGATCAGACCCAGACTGATCAACGTCTCATTGATCCACCCTTTTTCCCCCAAAACCACTACCCAACCGAAGTTGCGAATAACAACACTGATGAGGTGAGGGGCCAGGATCAGCATCGTGACGATTCCACGCATTTTCCCTGTAGCCTGCGCCATGTACATCGCTACAGGAAATCCGAGCAAGAGGCTTACCAGTACCGTCCAGAGACTCACGCGAATCGTCCGCCAAAGAATCTCCAAGTAGTACGGATCTTGTATAAATAATGAATAATTGTGCAAAGAGAACGCCTGATTCTCATCCTGAAAGCTGAGCAAAAGCATCATCAGCATCGGGAGGATGAATACGCCAAGCAGCAAAATCATCGCAGGTGCTGTCAACAATGTAACCGAGAGACGCTTGCTCATCCGTCATCCCCTTCCTGCGGGCATGACCAGTACGTCGTCCGCGTTCCATTGACAGTAAACCGTTTGACCTTCTTGGCGGTCCACCGAACTATCGGTCATTTGGACTTTTGCCGAGAGCGTATGCTCCCCGACCTTGACCTCACATTCTGTGTACGAGCCCAGGAAGGAGGCAAGCTGCAAATGTCCTTTTACCCGATTCGCTTCCTCACTGACTGCTGTATCGGTCAGCTTGATTTTCTCTGGTCGGATAAAAATGATCACTTTTTCATGGAGTGCCACGGTTCGCTGTTGCTTTGCCGCCTTCACGAGCATTCCACCAGTCGTCCGCAGCGTGAGTACATCCCCGTCCATTCCGATGACTTCCCCTTCCAAACGGTTCGTCTTACCGATGAAGGTATGTACGAATTCAGAAGCGGGCTGATTGTAAATCTCCAGAGGTGTCCCGATTTGCTCCACGAATCCGTGATTCATGACCACGATGCGATCAGAAAGCGCTAGCGCCTCTTCTTGGTCATGGGTAACGAAAATAGTCGTAACGCCGATTTCGTGATGTAAGCGCTTTAACTCATCGCGAAGCTCTTCCCGAAGTTTGGCATCCAAGTTACTAAGCGGTTCATCCAACAGCAGAAGCGACGGCTCAATAACAAGCGCCCGTGCAATCGCAATCCGCTGGCGTTGTCCGCCGGAAAGTTGTTTCGGATAGCGATCTGCTACGTTTGGCAGCTTGACCAGCCCGAGTACACGATTCACACGCTCTTGCATTTCTTGCTTGTTCACTTTGCGTAATTTCAAGCCGTAGGCGATGTTTTCCGCCACAGTCATATGAGGGAACAACGAGTACGTCTGAAAAACCATGCCCAGCTCCCGTTTGTACGGAGGCACGCCATTCATTCGCTGCCCTTTGATCAAAAGGTCCCCGCCATCCGGGTCCAAAAAACCGGCAATCATATTCAAGGTCGTGGTCTTACCGCAACCAGATGGGCCGAGGAATGAAATGAATTCGCCTTGCTCCACCTGCAGGTTGAAGTTTTGAACCACGACATTGCTTTGAAATTTTTTCATGATGCCGCGCAGTTCAACATCAATCACCTTGGTCACGTAAAATACCTACTTTCCTGTTTTAGGTGCGATTTCTTTGTTAAAGCGATCCAGCCACGCAGATGTTTCCTTGCTCACTACGCTATAGTCGAAGTTGACAACCTTTGTACGATCGAATTCCAATGTTTTCGCTACATCGTCTGGCAGCTTCACAGAGGTTGCCGGATTGTAGTACAGCTTCGTTGCGTACATCGTTTGAATTTCATCTGTCAAAAGGAAATCGACGAATGCTTTTGCCGCTTTTGGACTCTTCGAACCTTTTACCAGCGTAGCTACGTTCGGTACGATGTTTCCGCCCTCTTCAGGGAAAACGAACTCCAATGGTACGCCTGCTTCTTTTTGTGTCAAGCTACGCGCCATTGTCCAAGTGGTGTACGCTGAGCTTTTGTTTTGCAGATTTTGCTGAAGCTGTGCAGCACTCTTCGCAAAGGTCGGCATGTATCCTGCAATCGTTTCCATTTTCTTAAAGCCTTGTTCGATGTCTTTCTCAGACCCGCCATTTGCGTACGCCAGCATGATCATCGTTGAGCGTCCAAAGTTGCTCGCTACGTCTGTCATCGTGATGTAGCCTTTCACTTCAGGCTTCGCTAGGTCATTCCAGGACTTCGGTACAGGCAAGCCTTTTTCTTTTACCAGATCCGCATTATAGGAAATCCCCATCGGCGTGAAGTTTACAACTATACCGCTATCCTCCGTCACACGCAAATCTTCTGGCACGTTTTTCATGTTCGGGATATCTGTTGCGGATACAGTTTCCCACAAGCCTTCTTGACGTCCCTTCTCTTGTTCGCCGCCTTCAACGATTGTCAGGTCGATTTGCGGTGCATTTTTCTGTGCCTTAACCTTCGCTACAATCTCCGTGGAAACACCAGAAACATAGGTCAGCTTTACATTCGGATACTTCTCGTTAAACTTCTTGAAGACTTCATCCTTCATCATCTTTTCAACGGTCGCGCCGTTTCCTGCTACTACCAGTGTGTCTTCCAGCTGAGCTTGTGCTTCGGTGCCGCTATTGTTGCCAGCAGCCGGTGCAGGAGCAGATGTTTGCGGCGTGGAGGAGCCACATCCAGCCAGCAAGGAACCAGTCAAAGCGAAAATGGACAGGACGGATAATGCCTTTTTCTTCATGTAAGTTCGACCCCCGATTGTCTATATTGTTCACGAATAGAGAACAACGTTTCCTATTCGAGAACGATAATGCTATACTAGCATAAAGATACTGACTATTCAAGGTAGTCGTACTAGAAGCACCATTGCCCCAATTACAGGCTTGTCAGCATTCTTTCTAATGGTAAAATTACTTCAATCGAGACTCTTCTTTGATAGAAGAGCTACTGTACGTTAAAGGAGACCTTTGTATGGACCAAGTATTGTCTTCTGTTCGAAATGGCTGTCGGCTGTTAAAAATATTTCTCGATTCGCCAAAGGAACTCGGGGTAACGGAGCTCAGCAAAAAACTCCAGCTGTCCAAGGGAGCCGTTCACAAGCTCCTGTCCACGCTGGAGTCTGAAGGCTTTATCCGCCAAAATGAAAAAACCAAGCAGTATACGCTTGGCTACACGCTTTTGGAACTGGGCACGAAGGTGCTCACGAATCACGATATCGTTGATTTTTCCAAACCGTTCTTAGACCAGCTTGTCTCACGGACAAACGAATTAGCGGTCTTATGTGTACAAGATTCAAAGGACGCGATCTATGTAGCCAAAGAGGATTCGCTTCATCCTGTTCGCTTTACCGTAGAATCCTTTCGGCGTTTTCCTCTTTACTCTACCTCCGCTGCAAGGGTTTTGCTGGCCTATCAGCCAGAAGAGTTTCAAGATGAGATTTTGCAGGAACATCCGCTGAAAAGCTACACGCCTCATTCGTACACGTCGGTTGAGCAAATTAAAGAGGACTTGGTGACGATCCGCCGGCGAGGCTATGAAATCAGCTCGAATCGACGCAATACAGGCGTGACCGGAATCGCTGCCCCTATTTTTGATTCAACTGGGCACGTAACTGCATCTGTCAGTGTCATCGGTCCCTCCGACCGCGTGATGCCGAAACAAGAAGAGATTTTACAAGAAACGCTAGCGACGGTACGTGCGATGTCAGCTCAATTAGGGTATCGAATGTCTTGAAATCCGTTAAGATGCCATGAAAAAACCTCCTGTTCATCAGTCTGCTCTGATGACAGGAGGCTGCTCTTCATGCTGACTCACTTGTTTTGCTAATGATAACGGCTCAATTCGTTCACTTTTATTTCACTCGATATAGTTATGTTAAATTTTTCTTCTTGAGGCGAAACGGTTTTGTTATTTTTTCGTCTACTACTTGTGAATAGTATTTCGTGTACAGAAAGGAAATGACACCCTATGAGAAAAACATATTTGCTGCTTTCTTCTTTGTTATTCTGTTCATTGTTTGTTACTGACGCTCATGCAGCTTCACAGCAAGGAACGGTTGCGCCTGTTCCTCCCCAAGTAATTGTTCCAACAAGTAGCAAGGATAAACAAGGAAATACCCTTGAAAAATCAATGGCCTATGTGAAAACGTTACAAGTGAAAAATGGAAAGCTCCTCGTCTCACTTGACTATGTTCAATGGTTTTTCGGTGAGGCAGCAGTAAAAGCTTATCGTCAAGATCATCCATCGGAAAAAGAGGACTATCCGATGCCATATTACATTCGTAATAGCAGTCCTAAAATTAGAACGTTTGAAGTTTCTCCAAAGGCTTCCTTTACTCTTCAAACCAACTCTACACAAAAAGATGGGAATTTCCATTGGAATGAAGCAGTAAACACCGATACTTTTAAAAAGTTTGTACTATCCAAGGGAATTCCTTATCAGATACCATTCCACGTTGAAGTAAAGAATGGCATCATCACAAAAGTTACAGAACAGTACGTCCCTTAATTATGAGCAGCACTCCCTTTTTGGGATGCTGCTTTTCATTTTTTCTCAGCGTTCCTTCACCCGATCCCCTGGATTGGGTTTTTATTTTCCCCTTCTATTTGTAAATAAGGCTCCCATGCACGTTTCAACAGACGAATGCCATCCTCAATCTCCTCGATGGTCTGCCCCCCGAAGCCGAACTGGAAAGCCGGCAGTCCATTTTCCTGTGGATGAATCCA
The DNA here is from genome assembly GCF_013284365.1 of Brevibacillus sp. RS1.1. Lineage (NCBI taxonomy): Bacteria > Bacillati > Bacillota > Bacilli > Caryophanales > Paenibacillaceae > Brevibacillus > Brevibacillus sp. RS1.1. The sequence goes on along the minus strand of NZ_JABSVA010000006.1, from coordinate 95,030 downwards.
TTTATGTGCGGTTGGATAGACACGTACACCTGATGCAGCCGCAAATTGGGTCAACTGTTGCGGAGTACTCTCACTTTTCAATTCTACCGTCACAGACAGTCCGGCATCCTGACCCTTGATCCGGATGTACGCCCCCAGCTGTTCCTGCAAGCACTGCAGCAACACCCCATGCTTTTTGCGGTAAAGCGTCCGCATCTTGCGAATATGCCGCTCCCAATCGCCATTTTTCATGAACAGGGCCAGCGTCTCCTGATGAATACGCGATGCCGACTGGTCAAAATCCGCCAATTTCTCCTGAAACACCGCCAATAATGCTTGCGGCAAAACCATATAGCTCATCCGAATCGAAGGCAGCAACGCCTTGGAAAACGTCCCCAAATAGATAACGCGTCCTTGCGTATCTAGCCCCTGAAGGGAAGGAATCGGCTTGCCATGATAGCGAAACTCCCCATCGTAGTCGTCCTCTATGATGTAGCTCCCCGTCTGATTCGCCCAATGTAGCAGCTTTAGCCGTTTGGCATACGGCATGACAATTCCGGAAGGGTCCTGATGAGAGGGGGTGATATAAACCAGCCGCGCTCCACTCTCACTGAGCGCTTCCACATCAATCCCATCCTCTGTCAGTCTGATCGGGCGCACATCATAGCCCAAATGGGAAAATACGGTACGAACACCGTGATAGCCCGGCTCCTCCATCGCTACAGCCTGTCCCCGTGTCCCGAATAGGAACCCCAATAAGCTGATGATCACCTGCGTCCCCGCACCGATCACAATTTGTTCCGGCGTAGCTTGCACACCCCGAGCTCGTCCGAGATAGCGTGCGAGCTCCTCCCGCAGCTGCGGCTCTCCTTGTCGGTCGCCGTAGTAGAGCACATGCTTGTTTTCTTCCTGCATGCATTGGTTGGTGTACTTGCGCCAACGGTCAAAAGGAAAATGCTCGGCATCAACGCGCGCTTGGTGAAAATCATATTGGATCGGAACTGCTGAGGGCGTAGATGGAGTTATTTGGACGTAAGCCGTTTTAGCTGGTTGCTGCCCTTTCCCTGTAGGTACAGGCACTGGCCCATCCCAATCCACATCGACCACATAAAATCCGCTGCGCTCCCGACTCTCGATGTAGCCTTCTGCCATGAGCTGGTGATAGGCACTCTCGACAGTCGTTTTACTCACTTGCAAAAATCCGCTCAAGGCTCGAACAGAAGGCAGACGCGTCCCGGAGATCAAGCGCCTCCCTTGGATTTCTGTACAAAAATAGCGATAAAGCTGTAGATAGAGAGGCTCGCTCCCTTCTACAAAGCGGGGACTAATATCTAGCAAGCCACATCCTCCTCGCTGAATAAATGAAAAACCGACGGGAGCAAAAATCCCCATCGGTACTCACGTTTCTATTACACCACTATTACGCCAAATACGCCTCTCTTACCTGCGGATTCATCAATAATGTCTGGGCATCGTCTTGCAAAATAATTTCGCCTGTCTGAATCACATAACCGCGATGGGCGACAGACAGCGCCTGATTCGCATTTTGCTCGACCAAGAGAATCGTCATGCCTTCCTTGTTCAGCTCCGTAACGATGTCAAAAATCTGCTCCACAAGAATCGGCGCCAATCCCATCGACGGTTCATCGAGCATGAGAATTTTTGGCTTCATCATGAGTCCACGAGCAATCGCCAGCATTTGCTGCTCTCCACCGGACATCGTGCCGCCTTTTTGATTGACCCGTTCCTTCAGGCGTGGAAAGTAAGCAAAGGCGCGCTCGATGCCTTCTTCAATTACCTTTTTGTCGGATACACTGAAGGCACCCATCTCCAAATTTTCGCGTACGGTCAGCTTTGGAAAAATACGGCGGCCTTCCGGAACGTGGGCGATTCCTGCTAAGGCAATATCATGTGTACGCATCTGCGTAATGTCCTTGCCATTAAAGATGACTTTTCCTTCTTTGGCACGGGTCTGCGCACATATCGTTTTCAGCGTGGTCGATTTACCTGCCCCGTTGGAACCGATCAGCGTCACCACTTCGCCTTCGTTTACCGTTATGCTCAATCCTTTTAATGCGTGGATGCCGCCGTAATACGTATGAACGTTAGTCAGCTCTAGCAATGCCATCGATTTTCCTCCTTCTACGACACGTCCGACGCACTTTTTCCGAGATAGGCCTCAATGACGTTAGGGTTGTTGCGGATTTGTTCAGGTGTTCCTTCTGCAATTTTTCTCCCGTAATCCAGCACGTGAATGTATTCGCTCAGTCCCATGACCAGCTTCATGTCATGCTCAATCAAGATAATCGTCAAATCGAGCTCTTTTTTCAGCCGACGAATAAAATCCGTCATCTCAACCGTTTCGCGAGGGTTCATCCCTGCCGCTGGCTCATCGAGCAAAATAATTTGCGGATTGGTCGCCATCGCCCGGGCGATTTCCAAGCGTCGTTGCAACCCGTAAGGCAGACTCCCTGCCGCTTCATTGGCAATATGCGCGATCCCGACATACTCCATGAGCTGATAAGCCTCCACGCGCGTCCGCTCTTCCTCTTGGCGTACACGTTTGGAGTTGAACAAGATTCCAAGAATTCCAGCCGATAAGCGGCTATGCACACCCACCATGACATTTTCCAAAGCCGTCATTTCCTTGAACAGACGAATGTTTTGAAAGGTACGGGTGATACCGCGACTCGCGATCTGATCGGGACGAAGCTTCTTGATGCTTTTGCCATTCAGCAGGATTTCTCCCTCGTCTGGCTCGTAAAATCCGGTAATCATATTGAAAAAAGTCGTTTTTCCGGCTCCATTCGGCCCGATTACCGCCGTAATGGTTCCTTTTTCGATGTCAATCGAAACGTCTTGATTGGCTACCAAGCCACCAAAGCGCTTCGTCAAATTTTTTGCCTCTAACAATGCCATGCTCATTTCCCTCCTCGTCCGCTATGACTGTTTTCCAGAAGTCAATTGGGACAGTCTGCCGAGAATCCCCAGCTTTTCTTTGCCAAACTCGCTCTTTTTGATTGCATCGAGATCGTTTTTCTTCCGTTTGGCCGGAATCAATCCGTTAGGGCGATACAAGGCTACGAGAATGAGCATGATTCCGAAAATGAGGCGCTGGAACTTGGATGGGTCCAGCTGGTTCGGCAAACTGATGATCCCCGAATTTTGCAGACTGTGCAGGAAGTTGGAGAATTCTTTTAACAGCTGTACCTGCAAGATTGTCACAAATGCGGCTCCAAGCACAACGCCTGGAATGCTGCCGCTACCACCCAGAATAACCATCACCAGTATCCCGATGGATTCCATCAGCGTAAAGGAAGTCGGATCGATAAACGTCTGCTTGGCCGCAAAGATGACCCCCACAACACCTGCGAAGGAAGCACCCAATGCAAATGCAGCCAGCTTGGTATTCAACAAGGAAATCCCCATGGACTGGGCAGCCAGCTCATCCTCACGTACCGCAATCCATGCACGTCCCAAACGGGAATGCTCAAAGCGTATATTCGCCAATACGATAAAGGCAATCACAAACAATACGATGAAGTAAAAGTAAAACGGCGTCCCCATTTTGATCCCAAACAGCTCAGGAGACGGAATCGGCGTGATTCCCTGCGGACCGTTGGTGATGTTGATGGGCTTGTCCAGGTTGTTGAAGACAATGCGAATGATTTCACCGAAGCCCAAGGTCACAATCGCGAGGTAATCGCCTTTTACTCTGAGAACTGGCAATCCTAGCAATATTCCGAAAACAGCAGCCACAATCAAGCCGACTATGAGAAATGGCCAAAACCACTCACCGGAGAGCGGGAACAGATTCCCTGCAATAAACTCATTCGCTTGCGAGGTCGAGAAAATCGCGTACGCATACGCCCCAGCAGCAAAAAACGCGACGTAACCCAAGTCAAGCAAACCAGCAAAGCCTACTACGATATTCAAGCCCAAAGCCATCGCTACGTAAATTCCTACCTGTGAGGCTACCTCCATGTAGTAACGGTTTTCGCCGGCTACCAATGGAATGATCAGGAGGAGAACAATAGCGCCAATCGCCATTTTGATCGACTTGGTGGTATTCGTGTAATAGACAAGCACAATGGAAGAAAGAATGCCGAGAAACGCGATCACTGATTTATCCATCAGGTACAATGCGGCAGAAAAGCCTACAATCCAGATCAACGTGAATACGAGCGGAATACCTTTGAACGATTTCCAAGCGAGATTTGCCATTTATTTCACCTACACTTTCTCTTTTACAGCTTCGCCAAACAGTCCTTCTGGCTTGAAGAGAAGCACGAGAATTAAAATACTGAACGCGAACACGTCTTTGTACTCTGCACCAAAGGCTCCGTTGGTCAACGGCCCCATAAAGGCACCGGACAAGGATTCCAGAAGACCGAGGAGTACGCCACCGATCATCGCACCACGCAGGTTCCCAATCCCGCCGAGTACGGCAGCTGTAAATGCTTTTAGACCGAGAATAAAACCGATATATGGATCGATCGTCCCGTAGTTTTGCGCAAACAGAACGCCTGTCGCGCCACCCAGGCTGGAGCCAATCAAGAACGTAAGCATGATTACTTTGTTTACATTTATGGTCATCAGCGAAGCCGTACTCTGGTCCTGTGCGACGGCGCGCATGGCGATTCCCCACTTTGTTTTATTCACAAACAACGTCAACGCAATCATCATGATGATCGCAATTACAATTACGATCAAACCTTTTGTTGGAATCGTAGCGATACTTCCTAATGGAATCGAGCCCGTAAAAAGAGCGGGACTGTTTAGATAAAACTCATTGCGAGCCAGTGCTTCTGTAAAACGTACGAGGTCTTGCAGCAAAAACGATACACCTATCGCCGAAATCAACGGCACAAGACGAGGTGCTCCACGCAATGGTCGATAGGCAATCCTCTCAATTCCTACCCCCAAGGCACCAGTTAATACCATGGCAATTATGAGTGTTATGAAAAGTGCGACAAATGAATTCATACCTTCAAGTGCCCCTAGCGCATCAGAGATCAACAATACCTCTGTACCGATAAAGGCTCCGACCATGAAAATGTCTCCATGGGCAAAGTTGATAATTTCCAAAATCCCGTAAACCATTGTGTAGCCTAAAGCCACGACTGCGTACATAAATCCAAGTGTCAATCCGTCAACCAACACCTGAGGCAAAATATTGATCATGCTTTCCCATCCCTCATTTCCCTTGTAGACTTGTACAAATTTTCTGCATTCGTTTCGTTGACTGGACTTGTTTTCTCGTGGAAAAGGGGCCAACACTGGCGTGCAGCCCCCTATCCTGGTATGAGGCATGGGAGTGTGTGCGCGTTGTGTGGTGTGATTACTCGGCCTTGCCTACGAAAATGGATTTGTCCTTGTCAAACTTGTAAATGAATACGTCTGCATTTGTGTTGTCACCTTTTTCATCAAAGGTAACCTTGGTGAATTGACCCTGAAAATCTTTGGTTTTGTGGACTGCATCGAGGACTTGCTCCCGGGTTGGTTTTTTGCCTCCGTTCGCTTTGGCAGCTTCCAAGACACCATTGAGGATGACGTTCATGGAGTCGAAACCATAGACGGAATAGGTTTCCAGAGGCTTGTTTGTGGTTTTCTTGTACTCTTCAGCCCATTTTTTGCCCTCTTCGGTTTGCGTTACGTCCCCTGCTACTGACGTAAAGACTACCCCTTCGACAGCATTACCGGCTATTTTTATCATATCAGAAGAATCCAAGCCATCGCCACCCATAAAATAACCCTTAAATCCTTTTTCACGAGCTTGTTTGATCAAAATTCCACCTTCTGGATACAGGCCCCCGAAAAAGATGATGTCCGGGTTTTTCACCGTTACCTGGTTAAGTACCGCGCTGTAGTCCTTTTCGCCCTGGGTGATTCCCTCGAAGCCAAGGATTTGGACCCCGTCCTTTTCGAATTGCATCTTCACTTGATCGCTCAGACCTTGGCCGTATGCTGTCTTATCATGGATAATATAGGCCGTTTTTACACCAAGTGTATTTTTCGCATAAAGAGCAGCCTTTGGTCCTTGTGCGTCATCGCGAGCACAGATTCGATGGACGGTTTTCTTGCCTTCTTCCGTGAGCTTCACCCCTGTATTTGCCGGGGATACCATGACCAGCTTGCCTTCGTCGTACTTCACAGACGATGGAATGGCAACCCCTGTGTTATAATGCCCCACTACACCGTACACATCGGGATCAGAGATGAGCATCTCCGCATTTGATACCCCAATTTTCGGGTCGCCTTGATCATCCTGAGGGAAAAGCTGGAGATCAAATCCAAGTGCTTTAAATTCTTCCTTGCGCTTTTCGAGAGCGTAACCAGCGCCTGTCTTAATCGCATCTCCGATAGCAGAATTGCTCCCGGACAGAGGAGATTGTGTGGCAATTTTGATGAGACCACCCTCGGTTGTTCCTCCACCACTGTTACCCGGAGCTGGCTGACTTTGCCCGCCGCTTGCGTTACTTCCTCCGCTTGAATTGCTGTTTCCTGCGCAACCTGTTAATGCCATACTCGCAGCCAATACCGCAGATAAAACCCCCACATAAGAACGCTTTTTCATTCAGAATGAATCCCCCTTCTATCATTCTTTGTTCTTGTTACCCAATCCATCCACCATGTTAGCCAGGTTGCGACTTTCAAAAACGATACTCTTCGGGGATAAAGATAGATAGGCTTGGTTGTTTTTATTTTAAAATAAATCTGATAATTTACAAGAAGTAAAATATATTTTATATACATATATCATTGATTCACAAACGATCACGGGCGTTTGTGTGACCGCAAAAAAACACTCCCTCAAGGTAGAGGAAGTGCCGGAACGACGATTTGCCCACTCTTCACGTCGACAATACCTGTTGCCGTTAGACGTGCATACGGCAAATGGGTAGCCGTAAAAAACAAAAGCGAATAAATCGGATCGAGATGGACATGTCCTTTGGAACGGAGTTGATTTACCAAATTTTCACCCATGCTGATCACTTCCTCCATCGGTGCGGACGCGAATTTTCCAGCAAGAGGCAATGGGCATTCGCAAATGATTTTTCCTTCATCGATTAGGACGACTCCACCTTTTATTTCCCGAATACGCTCCAGTGCTTGCGCCATCGCTTGGGGATCGCGTCCGATTACGATCCAATCGCCAGAAGCTGAATAAGTGCTGGCTAGCCCTTCGAGATGCTCACCGAAGCCGTGAAGCACTGCCATTGTTCGGTTGCCTCCAGTTGCATCAATAATGGCGATCAATGCCAACTGCGGATCATGCTGCAAGGATACGTATCCATCCTGATCAACAGGCATGTCCTCTAGCGACAGCCGCGTGATAACGGCATTCAGCATTTGTAGCACAGGGGTCTTGCCGTCCGCATCTGGCCGCAGGCGGAACCAATCAGGATGTGCCTGTTTTTTCAATGGATCTGCCAATCGTAACGAAGCTTCCTCCCATTGTGGCTGAACGGTTGGAACGAGCAGGGTTCCTTTTTCTGCCACCCGTTGTCCATTCGCAATCACGATGGATGGAGTCGGTTGATCCTTTGCCGTCAACAGCAGCATATCGGCGATTCGGCCCGGCGCAATTCCTCCGATCTCCGCGTCCAGCCCATAATAGACAGCCGGGTTCAGCGTCGCCATGACATACGCTTCTTCTGGCGGCATTCCCGCTTCCATAGCAACACGGAGCGTACTATCCATGAACCCGTCACGATGCATCGGCGGCGTGCTTCCATCCGATGTCAGCATCATCCGTGAAGACCACGGCACCCCCAACTCCAGCCAGCCCTTCACCAGCTCAGGCAGATCAGGGCGAATAGAAGAATGGCGCAGTGTCGCATACATGCCTAAACGGATGCGCGAGAGCAAATCAGCAGCCTGGATAGCTTCATGACAAGCTGTTATGCCGGCTGCTGCGGCAATGTTCAATGTCTCGTATGACGCCCCCGGATGATGCCCTTCCATCCTTTTGCCCAAGTCCCTCGTATACTTCAGACCAAAAAGCAGCGTCTCATCCTCTTGTAAAACACCGCCCCAATTCGTCAACTCCCCGCCCTGGATCACGCGTGGATGTTCCAGCATTCGCGCCAAATTTTCCTTCGTGAACGACGGATGAGCTTTCCCTGTCTGCGGATCGAGTCTGCCCCAGAAAAATTGCTTCACGGGATGTGCTGCCAAAGAATCCATGATCGCTGCCGTTTGCGAAAAAGGCAGTTGCATGAGCATTAACGTGTCCGACACCATACCAGTCGTTCCCGTTTGCAAAGCAAAGTCAGCCAACGTATAAGGGTTATACCATTGAAACGGATGCGCGTGAGGCTCGATGTAACCCGGCACGAGATATTGCCCAGCCGCCTCTATGATTACAGTCTGGTCATCGACCAACGGCTCTTTTTCTCCTACATAAGCAATACGTTCTCCTGCCACTGCGACGTGATGCTCTTGCCATTCTTTTGTGTACACATTCAGAACGCTTGCGCCTTTTATCCAGAGGCTTGCCGGTGCCTGACGTCTGCTCACGCGAATCATGTTCAAGTAATCACGATCTGATATGGCTCGTACGCGCATCATTTTTTCTCTCCTCGCTGGTCTCCCGATGTTTTACAAAATGAACGATCGTTCATCGCCACTACAGCTTCTCCGCCCATCATTCATTCCCCTGCAAGCTTGGTAATGGTAGTAACAATTCCCACGGGTGTCTTGTCGCCCTTTATTACACACTAGGGAATAGACGTAATTGCGACAGGAGGACAACTCTCATGCATAAAAACGTAGGTAGAACTGATGCCATGATTCGTATAACTGGCGGTCTGTTGGGCTTGGCGTACGGCATCGGAAAAATGAGTCGTCGCCCATCCAAAACTCCATGGCTGCTCATGGCTTTTTCAGCTATGAAAGTAGCAGAAGGAGCTACTCGCTTTTGTCCGATGTACGCAGCGATGGGCATCAATACGAAAAAAGGGAATGGCATGCAAGGCATGATGGATCAGCTCAAGAAAAAAGGCGTGCAGATGGCAGTCAACCAATTTACCCGCTCCATGAATATTGCGCCCATCAAAGACTCGAACACCAGCAAAGATGATGAGAGCAACACGCCAGCGACAACGAATAAGGCAAACATACAGTATTCCACAAGCCCACAATTATCGAAGAACCAGGAAAAACACTCCATCAACAATCAGCAAAACACGAAGCTTACTCCCGAGGATCAACTTCTCGAAAAAGCGGCAAGAGAGATCATTTCATTTCGCTCCCAAGAAAATAACAACAGTAGCACTCGTTACCCCACGTACACATAAGGAGAGGAGGCACTGCATATGCTTGTCGGCTCCCAGATGTATGAATGGATGTCCCATAACTTCTTTGTTATTGCCACGATCATTGGCGTCATCGGCGTAATGGGCTATTACTTCTTTCGCACCTCGCGAAAGAGAGGGAGATATCGTCAGTAAAGGAGAAGCCACCAACCGCCTGTCATTGGGCGGTTTTTTCCATTTACAAAACTAATTGTTGTACATATAATTGTCATTGCAAGTATTTTTGAACGAAAGAGGGTTATTCCCCTGATCGATCATTGGCAAAAAGAACCGGTTGGATTTCTCATTGGAAATACATACCGGAGAATGATTCATTATGTTTCCCTTTTTTTAAAGGAGTTTGATTTGACCACGGAGCAGTTTGCCGTCCTTTATCGGCTACGAGAGGAAGAGGGTATCAATCAAAAAGAGCTGGCTCAGCGCTCTGCGAAGGATCAGCCTTCCATGACACGCATTTTAGACACACTCGCCAAAAAAGGCTTTATCGAAAAGACATTGAGCGAACAAGACCGCCGCGCTTACATCATTACCCTTTCCCCGAAAGGACGGGAATGGCTGGAGCAGGCGATTCCTGTAGAGGCTCAGGCCGTTGCGGACATATTGGAAGGGATCTCTCCTGAAAAGCTGGCCTTCTTACGGGAAATCTTGCTGGAGATTAACGAGAACATCAATAGAAAAACGACAGACTAGGAGTGACAGCATTGGGAGAGAGTAGAGAGAGACTGTGGACGAGAGATTTCGTCCTGTTAACTGTATGCAATTTGTTGTTGTTTCTCACCGTTCAAATGCAGACCCCAACATTCCCTGCCTATGTGAAGGAAACTTATCAGGCCAATGATTTTGTTGTCAGCTTGGTAATTAGCTTGTTTTCACTTGCAGCAGTGATCGCAAGGGTATTTACCGGGGAAGCTTTGAAAACGAAAAGCAGTAAGCTTTTGGCAATCGTAGCACTTGGATTCGTCGCGATTTTTAGCGCAGGCTATTACTGGGCGGGAAGCATTGTGTTCTTTCTTCTGTTGCGAATCCTGGTCGGAATCGGCTTTGGGATGGGCAGCACGACCTTTCCGACGATTGTCTCCAATGTGATTCCTGCCAGAAGAATCGGCGAAGGCATGGGTTATTTCGGCTTATCGACCAGCTTGGCTATGGCACTCGGCCCGTTGATTGGACTTGGAGTGTTGAATGGGTTTGGATTCGGATCGATGCTCATGGTTCTTGTGATGTTAGTTGCTATTATTTTTCCGTTGATGCATTTTATCCGTGCCTACAATCAGCTTCCAGTGTCGTCCGGGAACACACAAACGGTCACAGGCATTCGTCGATTTTATGATAAAAAGCTGCTGCTTCCAGCTGGACTGAACTTTTGTTTATCCATTACGTATGGCGGGATTCTCAGCTTTTTGGCCTTGTATGGAAAAGAAGCCCACATCGAGAATGTCGGCTGGTTTTTCCTTACGAATGCACTGGCGATGGTGCTGATTCGTCCGTTTTCCGGCAAGCTTTATGATCGCAAAGGGCATATTGCCGTCCTGCCTCCCGGTGCGATTTTCGTCGGGATCAGCCTCTTGCTCCTGTCCCTGACAACGACAGAGTCCTTGCTTCTCGTCTCTGCTGCCTTCTATGGCCTTGGCTATGGCATGATTCAGCCATCTATCCAGGCGTGGATGGTGAAGGTCGTCACACCTGAGCAACGTGGCATGGCGAATGGACTGTTCTTTAATTCCATCGATCTGGGGATTGCGGTCGGCTCTATGCTTCTCGGCGTCATCGCGACACATTCGAGCTACTCTGTCATGTACCGCTGGTCGGCGGCGTGCCTGCTGCTGTTCCTCATCGTTTATTTCCTCTCACAGGTGGCTGCGGCTAAAGCGAAAAAAGCGGCCATCGCGGGTGAAAACGTGGGCATGTGATAACTAAAAAAAGCTGTTCCCCAAGTAGAAATCTCTACAGAAGGAACAGCTTATCTTTTTTTATCCCTTTTGCTGATACTTCATCGCTCGTGCCGCAATATCCGTGCGATACTGTGCCCCATCAAACGAGATCCCCTGCACCTTCGCGTACGCCGTCTCACGCGCTTGCGCCAAATCCGCTCCTGTTGCCACGACGCCAAGCACACGGCCACCGCTCGTAACGATACCTTCCTCGGTTTCCTTCGTACCTGCGTGAAACACCGTAGCTCCCTCGTTTGCCTGACCCAGTCCGTGAATCAGCGCACCCTTTGGATATTCTCCCGGATAACCCGGCGCTGCCATGACGACACAGACAGCACTTCCTTTTTGCCATGTCACATCGACTGCATCGAGCTCACCATTGATCGTTCCGACAAAAATATCGAGCAAATCTGTTTCGAGCAACGGCAAGAGCACTTGTGTCTCTGGATCGCCAAAACGCGCATTGAACTCCACGACTTTCGGGCCTTGCTCCGTAATCATCAGACCTGTGTAGAGAATGCCTTTGAACGGAATGCCATCCTTGGCCATCCCTGACGCCATCGGCTGGACAATCGTTTTGACGATCTCGTCCACCAGCTCAGCAGACATTTGCGGTACCGGGGCGTACGTTCCCATGCCGCCTGTATTCGGGCCGCGGTCATCATTGAAAATTCGCTTATGATCCTGAGAAGTAATCATCGGCTTAACCGTCTCTCCGTCGACGAAAGACAACAGTGACAGCTCTTCGCCGAACATGCACTCCTCAATGACCACGCGCGCTCCCGCTTCACCAAAGACGCTTTCTTGCATAATCTGACGAAGTGCCTCTTCCGCTTCCTCCACCGTTTCTGCGACAACGACCCCTTTCCCCGCTGCCAAGCCGTCCGCTTTGACAACGATAGGAGCGCCCTGCTCTCTCACATACGCACTCGCCGATTCGTAATCCAGAAATGATTCATAGGCAGACGTCGGAATCTCGTAGCGTTTCATTAAACTTTTCGCAAAAGACTTGCTTCCCTCGATCATTGCCGCTTTTTGGTTCGGGCCATAGATCGGCAGATTGCGCTCCTGGAAAAAGTCTACAATCCCCGCCAGCAAAGGATCTTCTGGGCCAACGACAGTCAGATCGATTCCCTCATCCTTGACGAATTGAACCAGTGCAGCAAAATCATGGACACCGATCGGTACGTTTTGAGAGATTTGGGCGGTGCCACCATTTCCTGGCGCACAGTATACCTTTGTCACTTTAGAGCTTTGCAACAGCTTCCAGGCAATCGTGTGTTCTCGACCGCCGCCACCGACCACTAATATTTTCATCGTATTTCCTCCTGTGTGAGAGGTAATCCACTCTTTCATACGTGTTAAAAAAGCGAAAGTTACTCCCGAATAGCCTCTTTTAGTGCTTGAAATGACGCGTGCCGGTAAAGATCATCGCAATGCCTGCTCGGTTGCAAGCATCAATCGATTCTTGGTCGCGAATGGAGCCGCCTGGCTGGATGATAGCGGTAATCCCTGCTTTGGCTGCCGCTTCCACGGTATCTCCCATCGGGAAAAACGCATCTGAGGCCATAACCGAGCCACTTGCCAATGCACCTGCTTGCTCGATGGCGATTTTCGCTGCCCCAACGCGGTTCATCTGTCCTGCGCCCACGCCGATCGTCATATTGTCTTTTGCCAAGAGAATCGCATTCGATTTGACGTGCTTGACGACCTTCCACGCGAATTTCAGCTGTGCCAGTTCCTCTTCCGAAGGCTTGCGGTCTGTAACCACTTGAATCTCGTTTTCTTCGAGCTGCTTGTAGTCGAAGTCTTGAATGAGTGCCCCGCCTGCAACAGGAGCCACGCGGAACAGATTGTCCACTTTTTTGGCTGGTTCATTCAGCGCAGAAATACGCAAGAGACGCAGGTTCTTTTTCTCAGCCAGAACAGCCAACGCCTCTTCGGTGAAGTCTGGTGCGATAATAATTTCCAAGAAAATCTCTTTCATCGCGAGTGCGGTGTCACGGTCAATCGGGCGATTTGCTGCAACGATCCCACCATAAATAGAGACAGGGTCTGCTTCGTACGCTTTTTGGTAAGCGGCGCGAATATCAGTACCGATCCCTACTCCACACGGGTTGGAGTGCTTGATCGCAACGACAGCAGGTTCAGCGAATTCGCGTACAATCGCCAACGCTGCGTCTGCGTCATTGATGTTGTTATAGGAAAGCTCTTTTCCCTGCAGTTGACTCGCATTCCCGATGCTCAACTGATCCGATAACGGCTCACGGTAAAATGCCGCACGTTGGTGTGGATTTTCCCCATAGCGTAAATCCTGTGCTTTCTCGTAAGTCACGGTGTAGCTCTCAGGCAGCAGTTCACCCACCTGCTCACTCAAATAGCGAGAGATCAAGGCATCATAGGCAGCTGTATGACGGAAAACTTTTGCTGCCAGCTTACGACGGGTTTCTAGCGTAGTATCGCCATTTGCTTCAATTTCTTCTGCTACTTTTTCATAATCGGCTGCATCGACCACTACACTGACAAACGCGTGATTTTTCGCAGCAGAACGCAGCATTGTTGGTCCACCAATATCAATATTCTCAATGGCATCTTCATATGTCACGTCTGGCTTCGCTATTGTTTCCTTGAAAGGATAAAGGTTCACGACAACCAGATCAATGGTCTCAATCCCAAGGTCTTTTAGTTGCTGCACATGTGCTTCACTGTCCCTTACAGCCAAGAGGCCGCTGTGGATATTGGGATGCAACGTTTTGACGCGACCGTCCAAAATTTCTGGAAATCCAGTCACTTCAGAAATGCCAATGACGGGAACTCCCTCTGCTTTTAAAAGAGAAGCCGTACCCCCGGTAGATATGATCTGTACCCCGGCGGCTACCAATCGACGGGCAAACGGAATCAATCCTGTCTTGTCAGAAACGCTGATCAACGCTTTTTTCACACTCACGGATAGAACCTCCTGAATTTTAGTGAAAACATGAGTAACTATCGACCAAAACACGAACAATACTTATATATTATAAAATAATTGTACGCTATTATCAACAACTTCGTCAGGAAAACAAACACAGCCGCCCATGCCTGTTCGGCACTTGCGACTGCATCACCTGTATTTGCTTTGATGAAATTATCGTTTTTTCTTGCCTTTGCCTGATAACCTTTTGATGCGATCTGTCAGAGAGACTGATTTGCCTTTGGCAGTCGCCCTGATTGGCTTGATTGGCTTCTTCGACTTGCGGCTTTTCGCCTTTACTTCTTTGGGCATTAAGTCCCCTAGCTCTTCCATGGAGATGGAATTGCCGTCCTTTACACGATCCCTGACGCGCTCTTTCGTCTCCTCTGGCACTTCGAATCCCATATTTCCCAGCTCATCGAGCAGCGCATCTACATTGGCTCCGCCCTTCGGCATTTTTTCCGCGAGCTTCATAATATCGTTAAGCGTCCATTGCCGCCCTGTTTTTTGGCTTAGCTTATCGAGCAAGTTCGAAACAAAATCTCCGCTCAAGTCGGCCCCTCCCTTTGTGGGAATATCCTTCTTTATTACTGTATGTCACAAGAGTTGATTTGGTTTGTCATGATTCGCGGAGGATGAATAGTAGCAAAATAGGATGAGTCGGTCATGTTAGAAGCCGACACCGTCTGAAAGGACATGAATAACATGCATGAAGGACGAGAAAGTAAGATGGTTTTTATTTTCGAAAGGGGGGGGAACGTTTTAATGGACAGTAGTCCAAGTTGCGGAATGAATAACTGCAATCAAGATTGTGTACGGAGAATTTTCCGGCCTTGTGGCGCTGCGGCATGCTCCCCATACCTTATTTATCATTCTCCCTTTTTATGGGACGAGTGTATGTAAGTATCTATATGCAGACATGCTTGCGTAACATGGTCGTATCCCTCCGATCCTTCTTTGCGAAAGGATGAGAAAACCATGTTGAACATTTACAAAACGAATACCCTCGGAAAAATAGAAGAACTGCAACAATTTGAAAAAGGCTGCTGGATTCATCTGACCGATCCTTCTGAGCAAGAAAAGCAACAAGTCGTCAGGGAGTTGTCGATTGACCTTCATTTTTTACAGGATGCCCTTGATGACGAAGAAATCGGACGGATCGACAAGGAAGGGAACCGCGTGAAGCTCTATGTGGACATTCCGATCTCCACGAAAGAAGCGACGAAAGACAACTATACGACGGTTCCATTGGGAATCATGGTGACGGAAGATTATATCTTAACGGTTTGTCTGGTAGAAACGGCTGTCATGAATGAGTTCGTCCAAGGAAAAGTGAAAAGCTTTCACACGCACATGCGAAACCGGTTCGTCCTGCAAATTTTATCGAATACGTCGCATGATTATTTGCATTACTTGAAAAAAATCAACAAGCAGACAGAAACGCTGGAAAAATCGTTGCGGCAATCGACGAAAAACAATGAACTGCTTACCTTGCTTGAATTGCAGAAAAGTCTCGTCTATTTTTCGACGTCCCTGGAAACGAACAGTCTGTTGATCTCCCTTCTTCGGAGCGGCAGTTATTTGAAAATGTACGAAGAAGATAAGGCGCTGCTGGAAGAAGTAAAAATCGAAACCAAGCAGGCCATCAAAATGACGGAAATCTATACCGCCATTTTAGGGAACATCATGAATGGCTTTGGCTCCGTCATCTCCAATAATCTGAATCGCGTATTGAAGCTGTTGACCGCCATTACTATTGTCATCACGTTACCTATGGTGATTGGCACCTTTTACGGGATGAACGTCGGGCTTCCTTTTCAGGATCATCCGCACGCATTCACGATCATTATGATCATGTCCACCGCCATTACGTCCGTAACAGCCCTCCTGTTTTGGAGAAAGAAGTATTTTTAAAACGGATGACCAAAAAACCGACATCGTAAAAGGATGTCGGTTACTGCTTTCTCTCTCGATTCACGTCAGCTGGACAAGCCTTCCTTCCAGCTTCACTCTCTCTTCTGCTAAGTAGCCAATGACCTTCACCAAAAGCTCATGCTCCACAGCATGGATGCGAGCCGCCAAAGTCTCAGCCGTATCTGCTTCTTGCACTGCTACGGGAATCTGGGCAATGATCGGCCCTGTATCCAGGCCGGCATCAACCAAATGTACCGTTACCCCCGTTATCTTTACCCCGTATGCGAGTGCCTGACCAACCGCGTCTTTTCCAGGGAAAGCAGGCAAAAGTGACGGATGCAGATTGATGATTTTTCCTTCGTAGGATGACAAAAGAGTGTCACCCACCAACCGCATGTAGCCTGCCAGCACAACCAGCGATATATCGCGTTTTTGGAGCTGTGCCACTATTTCCTGCTCAAAAGCAGCCTTGTCTGCATACTCCTTCGGTTGAAATACAAAAGCGTCGATTCCTAAACGCTCTGCCCGTTCCAAAACCTTGGCGCCAGGCTTGTCGCACACGAGTAAGGCAACTTCTACACCTGCAAGCCTGCCGTCCTGTACAGCCTGCACGATCGCTTCAAAGTTGGAGCCGCTGCCAGAGGCGAAAATGGCCAGCTTTCTCACCATTCCACCCCGTTGTATACGACTTTGCGCTCTCCCGCTTGAATATTTCCGATCAAATATGCCTGTTCTCCCAGCTCTTGCAGCTTTTCCATCACACTCACTGCGTCTTCCGGCTTCACGACAAGCATCATGCCAATGCCCATGTTGAACGTTTTGTACATATCCGGGTAAGAGATGTTCCCCGCCCCTTGTACCAGCTCGAAAATTGGCAGCACAGGCCAGGAACCAACGTTGATCACAGCCTGCATTCCTTCTGGAAGCACGCGTGGAATGTTTTCAGTAAAGCCGCCGCCTGTGATGTGGGCCAGAGCTTTCACTTCATGTGACGCAAGAACGGATAGCACTTGCTTCACATAAATGCGGGTCGGCGTCAGCAGCTCTTCGCCGAGCTTTTTGCCCAATACGTCAACATGATCATGCAGGGACATGCCTTTGTCTGCCAAAAGAACCTTGCGAACGAGCGAGAAGCCATTGCTGTGCACGCCGCTGGAAGCCAGACCGATCAGTACATCGCCTGCCGCCACAGAAGCTCCCGTAATCATTTTGCTCTCGTCCACGACACCTACGGTAAAGCCTGCGATGTCGTATTCGCCTTCTGCGTACATGCCAGGCATCTCGGCAGTCTCCCCGCCAATCAGCGAGCAGCCGGACTGGGAGCAGCCTTCCGCGATCCCTTTGACAATCGCTTCGATTTTTTCCGGAATGACCTTGTCTACAGCCAGATAATCGAGGAAAAAGAGCGGCTCTGCGCCTTGAACCACTACGTCATTGACGCACATAGCGACAGCATCGATGCCGATTGTATCGTGTTTATCCATGGCAAAAGCGAGCTTCAGCTTGGTTCCTACCCCGTCTGTGCCAGAAACGAGAATCGGTTTCTCGTATTTTTTGGTATCCAGGCGAAACAGCGCTCCGAACCCGCCCAAATCAGTCATAACTTCGGGGCGGAATGTTCTTTTAACGTGCTTTTTCATGCGCTCGACGGCTTCATTGCCCGCATCGATGTCTACGCCAGCTTGTTTATATGCTTCACTCATCGTTTCTCCCCCTAGCAAGAGGTGCTTGTATTAGCGGTTGTTCATAAGTAGCACGGTTAGCATTTGAGCGCAGGTAGCGCTTCTTCGAACTCAATCTCTGTCGGATATTCTCCGTTAAAGCATGCGAGGCAGTGTCCTCTATTAGGAGCCGAATCGGTGCGGCCAATTGCATCGATCATTCCTTCAATAGACAAGAACGACAGCGAATCAGCCTCAATGATTTGACGAATTTCCTCAACGGATTTGGTTGACGCAATCAGTTCCTCACGCGACGAGGTGTCTATGCCGTAAAAGCAAGAATTCATAACAGGCGGAGAGCTGATGCGCACATGCACTTCTTTGGCGCCAGCCTCACGCAGCATGCGGACGATCCGATTACTCGTCGTACCACGAACAATGGAGTCGTCAATCATCACGACGCGTTTGCCTTCCACTACTTTGCGAACCGCAGACAGCTTGAGATAGACAGCGCGCTCACGCAGCTCCTGACTCGGCTGAATGAAGGTACGTCCGACATAGCGGTTTTTGATCAAGCCGATTTCGTACGGAATTCCAGTCGCTTCCGCAAATCCGATAGCAGCAGAGATACTCGAATCCGGTACACCTGTGACGACATCAGCATCAATCGCGGATTCCAATGCTAGCTGCTTACCCAGACGTTTGCGCGCCATATGGACGTTGATTCCGTCGATGTCACTGTCTGGTCGGGCAAAATAAATGTATTCAAACGTACAAATCGAACGCTGTGTCGTTTCGGTATGCTTGCTTTCGGTAATGCCATTCTTGTCGATGACGATCAACTCGCCCGGTTGCACGTCACGCCAGTACTGCGCGCCAATGATATCGAACGCACAAGTCTCGGACGCGACAGTGATCGCATCTCCGAGACGTCCCAGTGACAGCGGACGCAAGCCATTCGGATCGAGGGCGATCACGAGCTGTTTTTCGTTCATGACGAGAAGCGCATACGCTCCCTTGATGTATTGCAGGGCGTCCTTTACCGCTCCTGGCAAATCCTTGCACTCAGAGCGGGCGATCAGGTGTGCGATCACCTCAGTGTCGCTGGTCGTCTGAAAAATGGAGCCCTTTGCTTCCAGTTCTTTTCTAAGCACAGCGGCATTTACGAGATTCCCGTTGTGGGCAACTGCCATGCTGCCTTGTGCATAGCGGAAAAAGAGCGGTTGGGCGTTTTCAATCTTACTCGAACCAGCAGTCGTATAACGGGTATGACCAATTGCGATATGACCACTGAACTTCTCCAGATCGCCCTTGCCAAAAGCCTCTGACACGAGGCCCATTCCGCGGTGCTTATACCACTTCTCGCCGTCGGAGGCGCAGATACCTGCGCTCTCCTGACCGCGATGCTGAAGGGCGTGCAGACCCAGATAGGTCAATTGGGATGCTTCTTTGTGGTTGTAGATGCCAAAAACGCCGCATTCTTCATTCAATTTGTCCCAGATTAACCGATCAAACATGGAATCGCATCCTTCCAGGCTGCTTTCACCTCTTGAGTCGAAGCGTTGATCGCTTCTGTACCGTTCACGTTCACTACCAGACGATCGCCGCCGACCGTACCGATGTTTTCAGCAGGTACGCCAAGTTCACCTGCCAATGCGAGAATCGCCGCCGCTTGCTCCCCAGAAGCACTGAGCAAGATGCGAGATTGAGATTCACTGAACAAGAGCGCATCAGTACGCAGCTCAGACGTAAGAGTCACCTGCGCACCGACGCCTTTGCCGAAGCAAGATTCAGCCAGAGCGACACCGAGACCACCTTCGGACAGATCGTGTGCGGAGTTCACCAGACCTTGGCGAATCGCTGTGAGAACCAGCTTTTGTACGGCCGCTTCCTTAGTCAGATCGATTTGTGGAGGACGTCCGGAAATGCTGCCCGTAGCCATCTTTTGATACTCACTACCGCCCAGCTCAGCAAAGGTCTCGCCCAACAAGATGATCGCGTCGCCTTCGTTTTTGAAATCCTGGGTCGTAATATGGTCAACATCAGTGATCAAGCCGACCATTCCCACCGTTGGGGTTGGATAGATCGCGTCACCGCTGCGTTCATTGTAAAAAGATACGTTTCCGCCGATGACCGGAGCATCGAGTGCTACGCACGCTTCGCTCATGCCCTCGCACGACTTTTCAAATTGCCAGAACACCTCAGGCTTTTCCGGACTTCCGAAGTTCAGGCAGTCCGTAATCGCCAGCGGCTCTGCACCGGAGCAGACGACGTTGCGCGCAGATTCTGCAACCGCAATGGCACCGCCCACTTTTGGATCGAGGTACACATAGCGACCGTTGCAGTCTGTACTCATAGCAAGGGCCTTGCGAGTACCGCGCACCATGACAACAGCAGCGTCAGAACCAGGCTTTACAGCTGTGTTTGCACGCACGATGTGATCGTATTGCTCATATACCCACGCTTTATTCGCCACTGTTGGCTGAGCCAGCAAGCTTTTCAGCGTACCATTCAGTTCTTTCGGTTCTTGGATGGCTGCCAACACATCTACATTCGCGTTTGCTTCGTAGTAAGCAGGCACCGCAGATGGACGATGGTACACAGGCGCGTCGTCAGCCAAGCTGTCTACTGGCACCTCTGCTACTACCTCACCTTGGTGCAACAAGCGCAGCTTGCTGTCTTCGGTTACTTTGCCCACGACAGCGGACGCCAAACCCCATTTGTCAAAAATCGCAATCGCTTCTGCCTCTTTGCCTTTTTCCACGACGACGAGCATACGCTCCTGAGACTCAGACAGCATCATTTCATATGCAGACATGCCAGCTTCGCGCTGTGGCACGAGGTCCAGATTCATTTCGATTCCGTTCCCTGCCTTGGATGCCATCTCGGAGCTGGAGCTCGTCAAGCCAGCCGCCCCCATGTCCTGAATCCCGACGACGATACCCGTGTCGATCAGCTCCAGGCACGCTTCCAGCAGGAGCTTTTCCATGAATGGATCGCCGACTTGTACGGCCGGGCGTTTTTTCTCCGACTCTTCTGTGAGCTCCTCGGATGCAAAGGTCGCCCCGTGAATACCGTCGCGCCCCGTGCTTGCACCAACGTAGATAACAGGGTTGCCGATACCGGACGCTACCCCTTTTTGAATCTTTTCGTGGTCGATCAAGCCGACACACATGGCGTTGACAAGCGGATTGCCTTCATACGTAGGGTCGAAATTCACTTCGCCACCCACAGTCGGAATCCCGATGCAGTTCCCGTAGCCTGCGATACCAGCTACTACATTTTCAAACAAATATTTGACGCGTGGAGACTTGAGCTCCCCGAATCGAAGCGAATTGAGCAGTGCAATCGGACGTGCGCCCATCGAGAATACGTCACGGATGATACCGCCCACGCCAGTCGCAGCCCCTTGATAAGGCTCGATCGCTGATGGGTGGTTATGGCTTTCGATTTTGAAAACAACCGCCTGATTGTCTCCGATGTCGACAATACCCGCACCTTCCCCAGGTCCTTGCAAAACGCGAGGTCCTTTTGTCGGGAAACGACGCAGGACAGGCTTGGAGTTTTTGTAGGAGCAGTGCTCCGACCACATAACGCTGTACAGACCTGTCTCCGTCCAGTTCGGCTTGCGGCCGAGAATTTCTACGACACGCTGATATTCTTCGTCAGTCAGACCGATTTCTTTGTACAGTTTTTGATCGGCAATTTGTTCGGCTGTCGGTTCTTTATGCGTGAGTTGTGACACTGTTCTGCTCCCTCCAAGTCTTCAGGATCGAGGTAAACATGCGGCGTCCGTCATCGGAAGTCATCCAAGAGTGGACGGCACGCTCCGGGTGAGGCATCATGCCAAGTACGTTTCCACGTTCGTTGCAAATGCCCGCGATGTCTTCCAGAGAACCATTCGGATTCTCGCCATGATAGCGGAAAACGATCTGTTTGTTCGCTTTTAGCTTCGCCAGCGTTTCCTCATCACAGTAGTAGTTTCCTTCGCCATGCGCGATCGGAATTTGGATGACTTCCCCTGCCGCGAAATCACGGGTAAAGGAGGTATCGTTGTTTTCCACACGCAATTCGGATAGCTTGCAACGGAATTTCAGTGAACGGTTACGCAAGAGTGCTCCTGGCAACAGTCCAACTTCGGTCAGAATCTGGAAGCCATTGCAGATTCCCATGATCAGCTTGCCTTCTTCTGCTGCCTTCACCACTTGCTCCATGACGGGTGAAAAACGAGCGACCGCACCACAGCGCAGATAATCTCCATAAGAGAATCCGCCTGGCAAGAGAATCGCATCATATTTAGAAAGATCCGTATCGGAATGCCATACGTAATCCACAGGCACTCCCATTACGTCTTCAACTGCGTTAAACAAATCAACGTCGGCGTTCGAGCCTGGAAAGACGATAACGGCTACTCGCATATCCTTAGCCCTCCACGATATCAAAGCGATAGTCTTCTACCACCGTATTGGCCAACAGCTTTTCGCACATTTCACGTACACGCTCTTCGGCTTGCGCACGGTCAGAAGTGTTCAATTCCAGCTCCATGTACTTCCCGATGCGTGCATTGTTTACTTCATCAAAACCCAAGGTGTGCAGAGCACCTTTTACAGCGTGTCCTTGCGGGTCCAAAACACTCTCGCGCAATGTTACATAAACAACAGCTTTAAACATGTACGTCTCCTCCTAGTCTCGTAAGCATTTCTTTGTAAGCTTCCTCCACATTACCCAAATCGCGGCGGAAGCGGTCTTTGTCGAGCTTTTCATTCGTTACTGAATCCCAGAAACGGCATGTATCCGGGGATATTTCATCGGCGAGGAGAATCTCCCCGTCCGCTGTTTTTCCGAATTCCAGTTTGAAATCGACCAAGGTAATGTTGCGCTCGCGCAGGTAAGGCACGAGGACCTCGTTTACAGCAAGACCCATGCGCTCCAATGTCGCCTGGTCACTCTCGCTTGCAATCCCCAACACTTTGATATGGGAGGCATTCACCAATGGATCTCCCAGTGCGTCATCCTTGTAGTAAAACTCGACAACGGGCTGCGGAAGCACTGTTCCTTCTTCCATGCCAAGACGCTTGGCCAATGAGCCTGCTGCGATATTGCGAACGACTACCTCCAAAGGGATAATCTCCACTTTGCGAACAACTTGCTCTGTGGCGGACAGCAGACGGACAAAATGGTTGTCGATGCCCCGCTCCTTCAGCATGGTGAAAAAGATTGCCGTAATGCGGTTGTTCAGCTCACCTTTTCCGGTGATTTGCGCCCGTTTCTCTCCATTAAATGCTGTTGCGTCGTCTTTGTACTCTACCCAGTACTGATCAGGCAAAGATGTCCGATAAATACGTTTCGCCTTACCTTCGTAGAGTTGTTCCTGTTTTTCCACCGTAGGAGTCACCTTCCCAGTCAAAAAGGTTGAGTTTTGGTTAATTCACGAACGTTTCAACTACATTAAAACACAAACATACGCATTTATCAACGAAAAATGCTGGAATAGACTTCGACAAACGTTCGGGATTTACATTATATTTTCACACCTACATTCTTTAACATTCGTTTACATACCCTTCATACTAGCTTTATTATAACAGCCGAGAAGACTCCCACTTCTAAGCCTTGCATAGCTTGGCGAAAGTGGGGGATGAATCGGCGCTACGAAGGAAGGACCTCTGCTTTTTGGTTGTTCCCCAATCTTTCGTAGAACGTACGTTCCTTTTGTGGTAAACTTTTCATGGGAGGAGGTGAATCATGATGCTACGTAAAAAATCGTTTCAGTTTCGCATTTTTCCCAATCATGAACAAGCAGTACTCATCGAGAAAACATTGGGTTGCAGTCGGTTTGTGTTCAATCGATTTCTGGCACGTTGGAACGAAACCTACAAACAAACAGGCAAGGGGTTAACCTACCATTCTTGTTCTGCTCAACTACCGCAGTTAAAAAAGGAACAGCCTTGGCTCCAAGAAGTAGACAGCACAGCCCTTCAATCTTCCCTCGACAACCTCGCAGATGCTTTCTCACGATTTTTCAAGAAACAAAATGATGTCCCACGTTTTAAAAGTAAGAAGAATAGAGTCCAGTCATACACTACGAAACATACGAATGGAAACATCAGAATCGACGGTAATCAAATCAAACTGCCGAAGCTTGGCTGGGTGACATTTGCAAAATCCAGAGAGGTAGAAGGGCGGATTCTAAATGCAACGGTTAGACGGAATCCAAGCGGGAAATATTCTGTTTCGGTGCTTTGTGAGGTACCTTACTCTCCGTATATTCCTGTTGGAAAAGAGAAAACCATTGGTATTGACCTGGGTCTCAAAGATTTTGCTACGTTTTCCACTGTGGAAAAGATCAGGAATCCCAAGTACTTTCTTCTGTATGAAAAGAAACTGAACCAATGGCAAAGGAAACTTTCACATAGGCAAAAAGGCGGGAAGAATTACGAAAAAGCGAGAAGAAAAGTAGCCATCTTGCATGAAAAAGTAGCCAACACCCGAAACGACTTCCTGCATAAACTGTCCACCCGACTGATTCACGAAAACAAAGTGATCTGTTTGGAGGATTTGCAAGTAAACCACCTGATCAAAAATCAAAAGCTGGCCAAAAGTATTGCCGATGCGTCATGGTCCACTTTTCGCGCCATGCTGACATACAAAGCCGAATGGTATGGACGAACACTCTCCTTTGTCGGTAAACAATTTCCTTCCAGCCAACTTTGCTCCACACCAAACTGCGGGAACCGCAGTAAAGATGTCAAGAATCTGAACTTGCGAGAATGGACATGTTCGAACTGCGGGACACAGCATGACCGTGACGAGAATGCCGCGATCAATATTGAGCGAGAAGGACTTCGTTTGTTGTGTCTCACAACTTAACTGTCGGGACGACAGGGATAGCTTGGCGCATTTCACTTCGGTAGAAGTGACTACCCAAGAATCCCCCACCTCCAAGCAGTAGCGTAGGTGGAGGGAGTGTTCAAGATAAACTTGTCAGTGGTATAACCAATACGTGAAAGAAGGAATTTCAGATGTTTCCATTTGAAGTGTCTTTTCCTACCAAAATTTACTTTGGCATAGGCGAACTGGAACGTTTGGGCCAAGAAGCAAAATCATTAGGCCAAAAAGCATTGCTCGTTACAGGCGGCAATGCTGCCAAACGTACAGGACTTTTGGACCGCGCCAAGGCTCTGTTGCAGGAAGCTCAAGTGGCGTATCTTGTTTTTGACAAAATCGAACCGAATCCGCGTACGGCAACGGTTGATGCCGGAGCTGCGCTTGCGCGTGAGCATCAGTGTGACTTCATTCTGGCTATCGGTGGCGGCTCCGTAATGGATGCCTCCAAAGCGATTGCGGCAGCAGCCGTTTCCGGACGCCCGATTTACGATTACATGCGGGGAAATCCGAGCGGTTCTGGTCAATTACTGGTACCCGTTCAGGAAGCACTGCCGATCATGACCGTCCCGACAGTAGCCGCTACTGGTTCGGAAGCAAACCATATCAGCGTCCTGACTCATTGGGACACGCATGAAAAATCTTCGATCAACGGTCCAGCACTTTACCCGAAGATTGCCATTCTCGATCCGTCTGTCACCTTTACCGTTCCGGCTCGCGTCACAGCAGAGTCTTGCGCCGATATCTTTTCCCATCTGTTTGAAAACTATTTGATCAGCGCGGAAGGAACCCACGTTCAGGACGGGATTTCCGAAACACTCATTCGCCTCGTCGTCGAGCACTCCATCACAGCGTTCCAGCAACCAGACAACGCTGAAGCACGATCCACCCTTTTATGGGCGAGCACATTGGGCATCAGTCCCTTCGCTGCTGGCGGTCGCGGTGCTGGCATGCCGTTGCACGGAATTGAACATCCGCTGAGCGGAATCTACGATATGGCTCACGGTCGTGGACTGGCGATCCTGTCCCTTCCTTATTTCGAACAAGTGATATTGCAAGACCGTCCCGAGAGACTAGCCCGTATGGGACGTCATTGTTTTGGCGTTATGGTGGAGAATGAGAGCGAAGCAGCACGAGCAACGATTGATGCCGTTCGCCGTTGGTATGAGCGTATGGGAATCACAGAACGTCTGTCTGACTTCGGTGTGACCAAACAATCACTGGTCCAAATGGCTGAGGAAGCGGTTCGCATCGGCGGACGCGGAATCGGGTATCTGCCTAGCTCACGAAAATTGAATGAATCCGATGTAATCGCGATCTACGAGGCTTGCCTGTAATGGAAGCATCAAACACACTGGCGAGCCTACGCTCAGTTATGTAATAATACAAATTAATCATTAATCAAAATTATTTTACTACGGAGGTTACCACCATGGCAGATCCACGCATTAATGAACTGGCAAGCCGTCTCGTCCGTTACTCACTCCATTTGCAAAAAGGCGAAAAAGTTCTGATCGAAAATACAGGCCTGCAACCTGAACTCGTTCGTGCACTTGTGCGTGAATCATTTGCAGTTGGGGCTCTGCCTTTGGTCACCTTAAAAGACCAGGAAGTCATGCGTGCACTCTATCAAGGCACGAGCGAAGAACATATGGCTCTGATGGCAAAATACGAGTATGACCGGATGAAGGACATGGACGCTTACATCGCCATTCGCGCCTACGACAACATCAACGAGTATGCCGACGTACCGGACGACAAAATGGGCATTTACGCTCGTGTCCTGTATCAACCTGTACATACGAACGAGCGCGTTCCGAACAAACGCTGGGTTGTACTGCGCTACCCAAACAAGTCGATGGCACAGCTGTCCAAAATGAGTCTCGAGAGCTTTGAGGACTTCTACTTCTCCGTCTGCAATCTGGACTACGCGAAAATGTCAGCTGCCATGACTCCGTTGAAAGAGCTGATGGAGCGCACCGATCGCGTACGCATCGTCGGTCCAAAAACGGACCTGCGCTTCTCCATAAAAGGAATCAATGCCATCAAGTGTGACGGTAAACGCAATATCCCGGATGGCGAAGTATACACCGCTCCTGTACGCGATTCCGTGGAAGGAACGATTTTCTACAACGCGGCATCAATCTACAACGGCATTACCTTCAATGATGTTCAGTTCACTTTCAAAGAAGGCAAAATCGTGGAAGCGACCAGCTCCAATACTAAAGCATTGAACGACATCCTCGACACGGACGAGGGCGCACGTTATATCGGAGAATTCGCGATCGGCTTCAACCCGCACATCCTCCACCCGATGCTGGACATCCTGTTTGACGAAAAAATCGCGGGCAGCTTCCACTTCACGCCAGGGAATGCTTACACAGTAGCAGACAACGGCAACCGCTCCTCCGTTCACTGGGACTTGGTCCAAATCCAACGCCCTGAATACGGCGGCGGCGAAATCTGGTTTGACGATGTGCTTATTAGAAAAGATGGGCGCTTTGTGTTGCCAGAGCTGGAAGGCTTGAACCCGGAGAATTTGATTTAAACGAAATGAATGAAAAAAAGGGTTAGGGAATGAGTTCCCTAGCCCCTTTTCTATTGTTCAGAGAAAATAAAGTGTTAGACTGGCCTATTTTACAGGCGACACTGTAAGCGGGATTGGTGAGTGTCGAACTCCACCCTCTCAATAAAACAAGAGATATTCTTATTAATCCTACCAAATTTTACGGGTTTCTTTCACCGGTGAATCTCTGTTATTCTAGGTCATGCCAAACAAAACAGCCGAAACTTCCTCTCGAATGGAAGTGCGGGGGAGCTTTTTTACTTGCAGATGAGAGATCTGCATGGGGTGAATCGCCAAAGTGCGTAGGGTTGTTTCCTCAATCCGAATCCGTCAACTAACCTCGTAGGCCAAAAAAAGGAGACGATGTGAATATGAAACGCCTTGGTACTATTGCAATCGCGACATTGGGATTGGGATTTGTTCTTTCCGGCTTTTCTAACACAGCTTCTGCCGCTACCACATGTCCGCAATACGGGTATCAACCATATATGCAACCTGTCCAACCGCAAATGCAAGCACCTTACGCAGCACCAGCGAATCAACAGCAGCCAGCTCAACAGCCAGTAAAACAAGCTAACCAACAAGTGGATGCTTCCTCTGTTGGGAAGCAAGTAACTGATTTGGTAAACCAAGAGCGTGCAAAAGCAGGTCTGAAGCCAGTGGAACTGGATGCTTCCCTGAACAAAGTTGCACAAGCAAAAGCGGCTGATATGTCCAACAACAACTACTTTGACCATACAAGCCCTACGTATGGCTCTCCATTTGACATGATGAAACAATTCGTTGTATCTTCTAGGACCGCGGGTGAGAACATCGCCATGGGTCAACGCACCGCTGAGGAAGTCATGAACCAATGGATGAACAGTGAAGGACACCGTCAAAACATCATGAATCCTTCCTTCACCAAAATCGGTGTAGGCTTTGTGAATGGATACTGGGTACAAGAATTCATCGGATAATGAATTTAGATATAAATGCCGAGTCCTCTAGCGGGGACCCGGCTTTCTTATTTTTTCCCTGCCTTGTCTGGAGTGGCCCTTGAACATCTATCTCCGTGAAAAGCCAACAGCTAGCTTTATACGCTTTATTCAGATTTACTTCCCATTTCTAGCTCGTTTGTCTTTTCTTCATCCACCGATTCCGCACCTTCTCGAATTTTTTCTACAACTTCTTCAGATTTGAGTTGCTTGTGCGAAGGAAGTTCTAAAAAAGTAGAAGCACGTCGATCGAGCCACAAGCTTTCCTCACCTTCCCTATCAGTTGCAACGAAGATAAACCCACCTGAATAACTAAAGTACGTAATGTTTACATCTTCCCCGAGTGTATTTTTCATGTTCTCGTAAAGGTCAAACAATTCAGGACCAGTTTTTTCACCACCAGCCATGATTGGCTCTGTATCTGTTGCTAAAACTATACCTTTTACTTCATCCCCTTCCATAATGAAGGAAAGTTTTTCATCCGTTGAAGATAGTAGTCCTTGCATATTCGTATCGTTGTATTTACGTATTTTATCCGCTTCTGGTAAAACAGCTCCCTGAATCGAAAAGTTCGACAGGGCTACATTCCTACTCGATTTGCTTAAGGGGTGGTTCTCTTTGTTACGTGCCTGTTCCATCTTTTTATATGCCTGTAGTGCTTCCTTATCCCCTTGGTTAATGGCCCCAGCCCAAGTAGCCAATGATATTCCAGCAACAATTACCGCACCTATCAATGTCCATGTGTATTTATTCATAACTCCCCCAAAGTTAATTCATTTCGATACAGGAATATTATACCAATTTTTCAAATCTCAATGAATTATGCAATAAAAAAATGGAGACATTGAAGCGTCTCCATTTTTTATTTTTGCCATCATTTCATCCATACGGCAGCCTGACCTCAAAACACGTACGAATCAAATCACTTTGGACAGAAATCGTTCCCCGATGCTTCTCGACGATATTTTTTGCAATAAACAAGCCGAGTCCTGTTCCTCCCCCTTGATGCGTTCGCGCTTTGTCGCCTGTAAAAAACATTTCAAAAATATGCGGCAGCGCCTCCTCAGGTATCTGGTCGCCGTAATTCATGATTTGCACAACCACTTCATCGCCCTCACGATAAGCGTTCAAATCGATAAACTGGCCATCTCCCCCGTAGCGTATCGCGTTGGTCAGGATATTCTCAAATACGCGCGCCAAAAGCTCCCCATCTCCCACGATCACTAATTGGGCAGCAACCGTACACCGCGCGACGAGCTCATTTTTCTCAAAGGAAGGATACATCTCCTCATTTAACTGGACAAGCAATTCACTCAAATCAATGGCCTTTTGCTCGATGGTAACCATGCCGTAATTCATTCTCGTAATTTCGAAGAGCTCATCAATCAGCTTTTCCAATCGATGCGATTTGGTAAGAGCAATCGTCGCATAATGCCGCATCTGTTCTTGTGTTATCTGCTCATCTTGCAAAATGAGATCCAGATAACCCAGAACAGATGTCAGTGGTGTACGCAAATCATGCGCCAGATTCAAAACAAGCTGATCCTTGCTGCTTTCGGCGAAATCTCCTCTTTCTACCGCCTTTTGCAGCATTTCGCTTGCTAGATTGATATCCTTGGCGATTTCTGCAAACTCATCATTGGATGGAATATGGACATGCCGTGTAAAGTCTCCACTCGCGAGATAATGAATGCCCGTAGAAATCTCCCGAAAGTAGCCAGCATACCGTTTGGTCAGGAGATAGAAAAACAAGATCGCAATGGGAGCAAAGACAATCAAAAAGAAATTGATATCCCCCATCTCCTTGATGAAATAGCGAACCTGGGTGAGTGGATCTTCGTACTTAACCCCCACCCGATAGTAAAACTGGAGCACTTTATAGAGCAGATAGGTTACGATAGCGGCCAGAAGCATGCCAAACCCAAGAAGCCCAAGCATTTTGAAACGAAAGCTATGTCTCCCCTTCGCCATGGAAAAAATGAACCACTCCTATACTCGTTTTCGTCCAAAGATCACTCATGATAGACTCTTTTAACCCGTTCTCCCAAACGGCTTACCAGCTCGTTCGTAATGGTTTTACACGATTGGGCCATTTCTTCGGCAGTGATCTCCTCCTCTTGATCTCTGCCAATAAAGGTCACAACCTCCCCTCTTTGCACCTCTTCCATATCTGAAATATCTACAATGAGCTGATCCATGCAGACAAAGCCAATAATCGGTCGCCTTTTTCCTCTAATCAAGCAGGTAGCCCCCACTTGTGACAGCATGCGCGGAACCCCATCTGCATATCCGATAGATACGATGGCAATCTTACTGTCCTTCTGCGCTATGTGGGCGCGTCCGTAGCCAACGGGTGCTCCTTTTTCCACCTGTTTCACCTGCACAACTCTTGCTTTTAGTGATAGCACAGGTCGTAGGTTGACGTTTGTTTTTACCTTGTCTCCCTGCTTGCTCAACATCCCGTAGAGAGCGATCCCCACTCGAGCATAATCGTATTGCAGCTCCCCGTAATTCAGCACGCCGTAACTGCTTTGGACGTGCAGCTTCTGTGGATCGATCCCCTTTTCTTTCAGCTGATCGATCACGTTTTGGAAACGGTCGATTTGATTTTTCGTGTATGCGATATCCGAAGCTTCCAAACTGTCAGCCACACTCAAATGCGTAAAGGTACCGCATACCTGCAAATGCTTATATCGATACATGGACGCGATTTTTTCCGTGTATTCCCAAGACTCCCCGAGTCTCCCCATCCCCGTGTCGATCTTGATATGAACAGGGATTTTCACGTTGTAGCCATTCAGTGTTTGGGCATATTCGTCATCTACTACGGTTTGTGTCAGTTTGAAACGGGCGATCTGGCGTATCCGACGCTCATCGGTATAGCCAAGCACCAGAATCTCCCCTTTTACGCCCTTCTCCCTTAACTCGATTCCTTCATCGATTGTGGCCACGGCGAAGTGATCAATCCCAAGCTTGTTTAAGAACCTCGCGATTTGCCATCCGCCGTGACCATATGCCTGCGCCTTGACGACTGCCATCATCGCACAATCCTTGGGGAGAACCTGCTGGATTTCCCTGACATTATGTTGGAGATGCGGGAGATGGATATCAGCCCATGCTCGCTCGATTTGATCCGGTTTCCCACCTCGAAAGCGCTGGATCGCCTTCATCGCCAGCACTGAAAGAACAAACGACAGTACTGTGACCAGCGTAAAATGCACCAAGCCAAAGTAGCTGTCTCCCAATAGCCCGATGCCATACAGCAGCAAAGTCACCCAAAACGTATTCCATATCGATAGTCTCGTATATAAAAAAGTACTGATACACACTCCCAGCATGATGCCAGGGAAATACCACAGATGATACAAGGTCCCGTTAAACAAGAGGTCTTTCACTGCTGTAAATACAGTAAATCCATCCGTAAAATCCTCATACACATTCACAGGAAGATAGAGAAGGATCGAAAGCAAATATAGCTTTCCTACTTTCCATAAAAACTGCTTTAGCATAGACGCATTTCTGTTGCGATCTGAGCCAAGCTTTTGCATGAAGAAAAATCCTGTGCACATAAAGAAAAACGGAACTGCCACCCTGGCTATTGTTTGTCTCAGTGTGAAGTCCGCCCATTCACTTATGGATAGCAGTGGAAAAGTATGGATGGCGATAACAAGAATCGCTGCAATGATTCCGAATCGATCCAGCCCGCCATACTGATTTTCACTACCCACGTTCATTACGTGCCTCCTGATGAAATACCGTAATGATAAATCCATCCACGTTGTTGCCCGATATTTCGTAGCGCTCACCAGCCACAACCGGGATGTGCGTAACTGTATCGGTAGCTTTTACATAGTAGATTTCCATGTTCTCCTCATCTACTCGCAAATGCTCCTGATGGAATTGGTAGTTTTTCACATACTCGATATACTCTTCCAGACAAAGCTGAAGCTTTTCCATCAACACAGCATGCGGATAGCCCACATACCGAAAATGCCAGGGCTCATCCGAAATCCCTGTTAGCTGTTCTTTGTCTTTGTCGTAGCGTTTGATAAACCCATATTGACTAGCACGCTGTCGAAACATTCGGCATACGCCGTGATCGGGAAAAGAAGGGCAAATAAAATCGATTACTTCCTTTTTCTCCCCTACATCTATCGCAAGCCCTGTCTGATGCTCGCTTTCATTCGGACGCGCTACAAATTTACTGGTAAACACCTGTCCATTTTCGAGCAAGGATTGATCATAAATATCCGTTTGTTCCGCCTTACTGCGAAAACCACTGACAGGCACGATTGAATGCTCTGCGTTGCAGGCTTTCAGCAGCTCGGCAAACATCTTTGCAGCCGTGTTTTCCAGCATCATATTGTTGTGCGCTCCATCAATCAGCCGCATGCGGTTCAGCAGGATACCTTCGTCTGTTTGCCAGCGGATCGGATACTGGCGATTCACCAAGATCAGATGACCGTGATGCAGATTGTCGCTGTTCAACGTAACCGTAAAGACGTGAGGTTGTGTCATCGGTTAGTCCTCCTCCAACGCTAGCATAATCAACGTATCAAGAAGCTCCTTATAGGAAATCCCCGCAGCACGCAGCATGCTTGGATACCTGCTCTTCGAGGTAAAGCCGGGGATCGTATTCACTTCGTTAAACACGATATCCCCGTCTGGTGTGACAAACGTATCCACGCGAGCGAAGCCACGACAGCCAAAAACCTGATAAAGATGGGTCGCTGTTTGCTTGATTTTATGAGCGAGCTCTTCGTCTATTCTTGCTGGGACATGGATATGGGCAGTCTCCAATGAATACTTTTCAGTATAATCGAAGAAGCCTTGGAGCAATTCGATCTCATCCACTTCCCCCACAATGACCTCACGATTTCCCAGTACCGCGCAGCCCACCTCAAATCCTGCGATGTTTTCTTCAATGACTACCTTGTCATCATGCTGGAGGGCGTTTTCTATCCCGAAGAACAATTCTGATAGGCTGTATGCTTTCGTAATCCCAATGGAGGACCCTGCCTTTGCCGGTTTGACATACAAAGGAAATCCCAGTGGTTCGGTGGCAGCTTGAACAGTTGCAAGATCCGTATTTGGATAAACGGTAACGGATCTTGGCGTTTTGATACCGGAGCTTTCCGCCAACGTGTGGGCGATATCCTTATCCATACAAATCGCAGAGGATAGCGTGTGACAACCGACAAAAGGAATTCCGGCGAGCTCCAACAGCCCTTGCACCGTTCCATCCTCTCCGTTTTTGCCATGCAAAATCGGGAATACCACATCAACCTTCGTGACCGTCATGGCACCGTTCTCCTGTGTAACAATTCCCCGCACCTGTCTGCAAGGAGAGAGAAAGGCTGGCACACACTTCTCACTTTGATGCCAACTGTCATTCCGAATGCTTTCGATGTTGCCGGTATATCGTAGCCATTGCCCTTCCCTCGTAATTCCTAGCAAAATCACCTCGTACTTTTCCAGACACAAGCTCTCCAGCACCGAACTCGTAGATTTTAGCGATACTTCATACTCAGAGGAACATCCCCCAAACAAAATTGCGACAGTCAATTTCTTCATTAGATAAACTCCCCCTTTTCTTTAGTTCACGTAGCTTGTTACAATCACGCCGCCTATGTTGTCACCCGAAATCTCGTAGTTGCTCGAAATCGGTACTTTGATCATCATCTCTTCATCGACAGGGTAGTAGTTAATTTCGTAGATCTTCCCATCGTTTGTCACGGAGATACTTCTTTTGTTTTTTAGATAGTCCAAGTATTCTTCCAGCGAAAAGTTATTCTCCTTCATGATCGCGCTATGCGGCAAGCCGACATATCGGAAATGCCAAGGCTCAAATACCGTTCCTGTAATGGCTACCTTATCTTTCGGGTAGCGCAAAATAAAACCGTATTTCCACGAATGATCTTCCAGCCACTTGCCTTCAGGGGCGTGCTCCATTTTCATTTGCGTCGATCCAATATCCAGCGCGGAACCTACATTGTGTTCGCTATAACCGCTTGGCATCGCGATCGCTGGCCCCATTTCTTCATACAGCTTCTCTTGTTCTTCCTTACCTCGATAACCGCTGTTCAGGATAAAGTGACTCACGTTATCTTGTTGTGCAGCTTTGACCATCTCCAAGAATACTTTGGCTACACGCTCCGACACTTCGAGTCTATGATCGAGCAAAGTATAGCCTTGTAACAGTTCTTCATGCTCAGACAACCGAATCACATCGTTTTTTACCCCTGCCTCATGAACCGGATAGTCTTTATTGACCAAGAGAAGGTCTCCCTGATAAATTTGATCTTTTGTTATTTGTATCGATTGGTACTCCACACCTGTAGCCTCGCTCACTGTTTCCATATGTCCTCCAACATTAGGTGGGCCTTCTGTTATTTTTCGGAAAACGATATATCCAAACAGCGATAAAATGACAAGCCAAAAAACCCTCTTTTTCATTCACAGCTTCCTCCTTCACTTACACATCTAGGATAGGGAAAACTGTTAAAATAAAAAGTAGGGTAAATCTAAAATAATTTTAAAGATGTCCAATCATTTTTATAAAGTTGCTTAGCTGGATAGAGAGGAGGTCAGTAGCCTAGTATGAACAAAACAGACCGTCTGTTGGCAATCGTTCTGGAATTGCAGCGAAAAGGTACGTTGCGCGCAGAAGATTTGGCCGCGACTTTCGAGACGAGCGTCCGGACGATTTATCGTGATATGCAGGCATTGAGCGAAGCAGGCGTCCCCATCGTTGGGGCACCGGGTCAGGGCTACTCGTTAATGGAAGGGTATTTTCTTCCACCCGTCAGCTTTTCGGTAGAAGAAGCCGTTGCACTTTTGATCGGAGCAGACTTGGTCGAGCAAGCATTTGACCAAAACTTTGGAAATAGTGCAAGAGCCGTGCAACGCAAAGTAGAAGCGATCCTGTCTGCGGATGTAGGCGAACAAGCCAGACGTATCCGTTCAACCTTTCGCCTCGTAAGCCCCGAAGCAAACAATCTGCGCGAACAGGAAAAAGCGCATGCGCAGCTCCTCCACGATGCGATCATTAGTGAGCGGAAGGTGCGGTTCCGCTATCGGAGGGGCACGCCTGGGGAGGGGGACGATCGTGAAACAGTTCGTGATGTTGCTCCATATGGTCTCGTGCTGGTTCGTGGTTCTTGGACACTGCTCGCTCATTGCGATCTGCGACAGGATATTCGTCGATTCCGCCTGTCCCGCATGAGCGGCCTGATCGTTTTGGAAGAGCGCTTTATCCTCCCTGACGATTTCCATTTTGCTGATTACAAGCCTCTCGACGATCGGTACTTGGAGGTGCAGATCGTCATCAGCCCAACTATCGCTGATCGGGTAAAAGAATCGGGCAATTTTTTTATCGAAGAGATTACGGAGCATCCGGACGGCTTTCTCGTTAGATTGCGCGTCAGACAAATCGAAGAAATATTGTCTTGGGTACTTGGGTTAGGGGCAGATGCGGTTGTTCTTACGCCTGAATCCTTGCGTAGCCGAATACGGGAAGAAGCCCAAAAATTATTCGAACGCTACTGACATACTGCTGTCAGTAGCGTTCGAATATGATAAGAGCAAGAAACCAAGAGGAGCTGATTCGCCCATGAATACAAAAGAAATCGTAAACAAATTTGAAGACGTGACAAACCACTATCTGCATGAATTAGAGGGCTTCACCATGGAACAACTCTTGCAAAAGCCAAGTGAAGAGGAATGGTCGATCGGTCAAATGTACCTTCACTTGATCCAATCTGCCCGGTATTTTCATCTGGGAAATGTCGAGAAGTGTAGACAAGGAGGTCCTGCTGTCACAGAAGCAGGTGCCCAAAAATCCGAGATCGGCCAGACGATATTTGCTCAAGGTTCCTTTCTTCCCGTTCGCGTGAAAGTCCCTGCCTCTCCTGAGTACACACCTGCACAACCAGAAAGCAAGGAGCAATTGCATGATGGACTCATCAGCGTGCTCGCACTAATGAAAGAGCTGGAACCAACTCTGGACGAAATTCCTGTGCATCACACGGTGGCTCACCCAGCCTTCGGTTCGCTTACCGCAAAGGAATGGTTTGCTGTGGTAGAAATGCACTATCGCCATCACCTGCTCCAGCTCAACCGACTGAAGGGCTAGTTTTTTTCTCCAAACATCCCCGCAAGCTTTTGATAGGTCGGCGGAAACTCTGCTTGATAGCGCAAGAAGGACGGGATCGGATAACGGATTCCGCCTTTTTGCGTTCCCACTAATCCCTCCACCAGCTCGGCGGCATCGCGAAAATGAAAGCTGAAGGCCATCTCATGATCTTGTGTCTGGGCAAACAATCTATCACCATAACACGGTACGATCACTTGCGGCTGTCCCGTCTGGATCGGCTTGATCGCGATGTCCGCACAGTCGGCCCGGCTAGAAAAGGTAGAAGGAATCGATCCACCGCGCTTGTACAGCATCCCCGCCACCAATCGCATGACCTGTGCCGCATTGCCGTAAATCACGACGACATCTGGCTCAATCTGTGCCCGCTCCAGCGGAAACGATACGTAGTAGCCGCTTTCTTCTGCTGAAAATTTCGGGACATCCAGCTCGCTTTTCGCCCCATTTTCCAATGAATCTGTATACATCCCACAGGCGAGATGACCCTCTGTATAAAACGCCGGCTGCTCTTCATACCCAAAAGCCACCTGCGCGATCGGACAGGACAGATCGGCTCCATTCATCGCGATACTCCAGCCATAACGCCGGGAAAAACCGACAGCTTGGCAAATAGTAATCGGATAACCCAGATCACGGACAGGTCGCTTTGCCTTTGACGGCAGGGTGGCTTCTTCTTTTTGGATGCTAACTCCCACAGGAAAGGTCTCGGTCCTCACATACATTTGAAGTGCTTGATTCAGCTCGATGGCGTTCATTCCATTCTCCCCCTCGTTTTTCACATTCACCGCTTATACTCGGAATCTTTCGTCTTTTTCACCCAAAGTCCTGTCACTCCCTGCATTTTTTCCAAGCTTACAACATCGTAAGGTAATGGAAAGGTTTATCGATAGGGAGTCGAAACGATCCCTGTTAGGATAAAAGAAGACACACGTATTACTTGGGATGGCTGGAGGGTTCACAATGAAAAAGTTGGCATGGCTGGGCACGGTGCTTCTCGTCTTTCTGTTAATGGGATGCTCCTCCAGCTCACCAGATACAGTGCAAGGGCTCGGAAAAGAAGAAGCGGGGCAGATCGCTGCCGCCGCTGTTAGACAATATTACCAGGTGGATGTTGATACGACTGATCGGGAAATCACGCTGGAGGACCCAGCAAATTCGGTATACAGAGGTGTACCTGTTCACGCCATACTAAAGCGCGAGCCTGTGAACGGCGATGTCCATGGCTTTCACGCGATCATCGAACCGAGGTCAAAGCAAATCCTTTCCCTGTCGATTGACGTTATTGGAATAAACGGAGAAATAGCGACAAAAACGATGACAGAAGCAGATTTGGAAAAGACGGCATCTGATTTCATCCGCTCGAAAAACCTGCTTGTGGCAAACAGCTTCCAATTGGTGAAAGCTTCTGACGCTCATTCCAATGACGCCAAGCGTTACTTTTATTACACAGATGGCCTAAATGACGTGGCAATCGGAGTGGACCCAGGCCTGAAACAGGTCGTTACGTTCACGTATGATTGACGCACCCTAAACCTTACCCTTTCCATTTACAGTGGGTTCTCCGTTGCGAGAACCCATTGCTGTTAGTTTCCGCTGTATTTATCCTCAATTTCCTCTCTCATTTCCTGATAGGTCTCGGTTGTGAGACTCACCAAGTAATTGGTAAGCTCCTCCTTGGACTGTGTAGCCAACGCTTCTCTTTCTTGCCTTTTCCCAGTAAGGTACTCCCTCGCCTCATTGCCAATCTTGCCGCTCGCAGATAAATACTCGATCGCCATTCCGATGTTCAGGCTCTCCCGCCAGTTTTTCTCGTACCAATCCCGATCGTAAGCATCCACCCATTTCTTGCGGTCGATCAAGACAGCGTCAGCCTCTGTCAAAGCATCCCGTTTCCACTGCTCCCACTTCTGGGCAATTTCTTTTGCACGTTCCAGCTCTTGCTTGAACTGCTCACGGTTCGTCACATTTGCATACAGACCTTCTGACGCGTGGGCAATCTCTTTCAATTGCTTCTGCCCTTCTGCATTCACGTCAAAGCCGATGACGTTCAACAACGGCATTATTTTGGATTGGGACAATTCCTTGGCTACTGCCACTGGATTTCCATCACAAGTCTCGATACCATCACTGACCAGGTAGATGACATTCGTGTTTTTATCCGCTTCGAATCCCGCCAAATCCTCCTGGGCGAGACGCAAGGAGTGCGCAATGGATGTCCAGCCCGTCGGCTCAAACATGTCGAGTGCTTGCTCAAGTCTCTTCGCATCGTAGGCTTGCAATGGATAGACCATCTCACTACTGCCACAGGAAAGCTGCTTATGTTCATCAGCATTGCTCCCCTTATGACCATACACGCGCAACGAGATTCTCGCCTCTTCAGGCAGTGCTTCCGCGAATTCCTGGATCGCTTCCTTGGCGAGCTGCATTTTCGTTTTGTCCCCAATTTTCCCGGCCATGCTGCCGCTCGCATCCAGAATGATTTCTACGTTGAAATTTTCCCGAAACTGAAAACGGGCGTCCTCGATATCTGGACTCCCATACGAAGCCATTCTCCAGCGGTCCACAACCATCTGGGGACTGAGGTAATCCTCCGCGAACAGGGTGAGCAGTTGATTCCAGTACAAATCCAAGTAAGCATCATTCATCCCGTCGACCACGGTAGGCATTTTATCCAAAATCTGTATGATCTCCGTTCGATACGGATAAGCTGCGTGGAAAAATTGTGTGCCAGCAAGCGGTCCAGGCTGTGAAGCAATCAATTCCTGTGTCGTCTGCGGTCCTTGATTTTGCCCAATCCCTGTACCCGCTCCGATTGCGCCCAGTGAACAGCCGGTAAGCAGAAGCATGATCAAGATACTGTTGAACAAGAGCGACATCCGCATTTTTGTGTTACGCATTCGGTCATATCCTCCTTGCCTTGTTGCCTTGCTGATTAGATCGCCGCGTTTTTCTTTCGGATGAACGCCAGATGATTTCTTTTGATAAAAGGCATACCGATCGCGAGGATGAGCAGCTGCAACGGGAACTCTTCTCGATAAAATGAGCCGATGATCGTAGCTGGTACGATCAATGCGTAGAAGTAAATCATCATGTATCGCCAAAAGCGCTGCCAGCTTCGTTCCTGTCTGGACATGGCTTACACCTTCCTTCTCGTTCACTTGATCATCACCGACTCATTTCTTTTCGACGCAAATGTTCCATGCCAGCCTGTTCAATATACGGAAGGGCAAACATAAAAAAGAGCAGCGCATACGGGAGTTTTTCCCCCAACGCCATGAACAGACAGGACATCGGCAGGAAAACGCCGTAGATGATCACCGTCACTACATTCCAGAATCGCTGCATTTTTTGTAGCTTGCTTGTCATGCCATTTCCTCCAATGCTCGCCGTTCCTACATAGGGATACGCAGATTCGCCCATCCGCTTACTTCATCAATAAAACCGATCCGTCTGCTTTCCCCTGTCTGGTAGATTTGCTCGGAATAGGCAGGAATGAAGTCAAAGCCCATCGATTCCGATTCGTACTTTACAGAAGTTGTTACTTCAATCCGATTGTCACTGTTGAACAATTGGACGGACGAGCCACTGAGCGTTGCATTGTTGTCTGATAGCACTTTGGCAACCACCCCAGTAATTTTTGCTGTTGCCGTTTGCAAGCCAGCGTAGACATAAGTCTGCAACTCAACATTGCTTGGCAATTCGTTGCTCAATACCAAGTCAATCGCGCCATATTCAATTTCACTTTGAGACCAATCGGCGTGCGATGCTCTCATCTGGCTCTTGGCAGCTCCTAGTTTGAGCGTGAGATAATTTTGGTCATAATACCGCTGGGGTGACGCATCATGTATTTCAATAGCCCACTCCATCTCTTCATAAATATCCTTCACCGCCGCAATACTCGCCTGCTGCGCACTGTTCGACGCCTGCTCCTTGTCTACAAAAACGGTCGAAAAGTTGAAAAGCGCAACAAACACCAGCATGAACATAAACCAGTAAATCGTCAGGGTGAAGATCGTCATATTTCCACGCTCATTTTGCAAGTGACGCAGTATACGTATCATCTAGTTCATCACCCTGCTCTTCATTTCCCGATCAAAAGAGATATATCGGTCTTCCTTTTTGATAGAAAGCCAGTCAGGAAGAAACCCCAGCTCCATCTGCACGCCGACCTTGGCAGTAAAATATCCGCTGCCATCCCATGTGATACCGCCTCCATTGTAGGAGATGTAGCCTCCAGCAGCATCCACCACGTTCTTCGCAGCTTGCATGGCTTCACCCGAGTTCCCCGTTATGGCGTACACCTTCGCCGCCTCATTTGCCGCCGACTGAGAGATAATTACACCGTAGACGCCCACAAGAAACTGCCAGCAAATCAGCATGATCAGAAAGACGAACGGCAGTATGGCGATAAACTCTATGGTGACCGAGCCCTTTTCATTGGAAACGATCTTCTTCAGGCGCATTCTTCGCTCATCTCCTCTCGAACTTATTTGCAAGCTACCTTTCATCGAGCAGCAATCCCCCTGCCACAGTTGCTTCCGCTCTTGCCGCCTCGTCCTTCCATTTATTGACGTACATCATGAACATGACCGCAAAAAACGGAAGAACAATCACATTGAGCAACAACTCAATAAACATAACCGCCCCGAAGGTCGCCGTAATAGACGTAACAAGGAACAAGCCCGCCATACTGATTAGCCATTCCACCACGCTCACCAGTAGCAACAGGCCAAAGATTTGGAAAAAATGCTTTTTGCCCATTTCCATGGCAGCTCGCCAAGAGCGCCATGCCGATTGTTTTTTCAGCACCACAAAAAACGGCGTCAAATAGAACAAGACCATCAGAATCAACCCAGGTATCATGAACATCATCATTCCTATAGAGACAAGAAAGCTAAACACGACCCCAAATACGAATACGGAAAAGCTGTGTTCAAAAAAAGTCCGAAATGCCTTACGAATCGGACGCTCATCGCCGTCCAGATCACTTTGAACATACTGGGCAAAAGGAATCTGGAGGATCAGCAAAAACAGAAGCAGTAAAAACAGATTGAAAAAGCTTGCGACGAATTTGGCGCCCGTGATCGCCGCAATCAAATTCAGGTAGTTCAGCGTAAAATTGTGGATGATAAAAAATGGAACCACGAGCACAGCGGACAAGAGTAGCAAAGATTCGATGTTCCGTGCATAAAAACGAATGCTTTCTTTGAAGGGATGCATATGGGTTTCTCTCACCTTTCCTGTTATGGGTTTCGCAGTTTATCCATCAGCCCGTTTTC
The DNA here is from genome assembly GCF_013284365.1 of Brevibacillus sp. RS1.1. NCBI lineage: Bacteria > Bacillati > Bacillota > Bacilli > Caryophanales > Paenibacillaceae > Brevibacillus > Brevibacillus sp. RS1.1. The sequence goes on along the minus strand of NZ_JABSVA010000006.1, from coordinate 53,413 downwards.
CAAGATGGTCATATTAAGCTTCTCGTGGGCCTCCCGCAACTGTTCAACCGAATGGAAAGACTCATGTTTCCCTGTCGTATGCGTCTCAAAGCCTTTCACGGATTCATCGGCAATATTTCGCAGTGTTTTGTCTTTGTAAACGGAGAGTAAGTCGCTCAGCTTTTTTCGTTTCTGCTCCTGTACCCGATCCAGTTCTACTCGATTGGACTGGAAAAGCTGGTAAAGCCGATCCACCGAGTCTTTGATCAGCACCTGTTTGCGAATGCGATCATACAAAATGTAGTCGGATTCAAACAAAACATCCCGCAATGCTGCTTCTTCTCCAGCGATGACGTAGTTGCGCGCGAAAAATTGATTGAGCAGATCCATCCCTCGAGTATAAATGGCACGCAGCTGGTCCCGGCTTTCCATCATGGTTATGCAAACGTCGATCAGCTTCTCTGCATCTTGCCGAAGCACCGTGTCCATCTTATCCTGGTAGCTGGGCAAAAGCTCCCTTAGATACTGGTATTTTTGCTCATACATCTCGATCGGCTTCTCTTTATCCATGGCCAGATTGTTCTTAATCTTGCGCCCCGCATGTGCATGCACCAAAAACAGCTTTACGACAGGCTCTGCTTCATGGCGGCGAACTACTTCACCATCCGGTCGCAGCACCAGGTACCCGACAGCGTCTTTTTTCCCCCATTTCCAGTACGCTACATGGTAGTAATATTGTCCGTTTACGTAGGCTGGGTAGTTATACAGCTCTGTCCTCTCTAAAAAACGCTTATTCCGCTCGATTTGAGCCTGAACCTGTGGTGTATTCACGACTTTCATAAGCAAGGACCTCCGTTACGCAAATAAGGATTTCACCCAGCCAACAGCTTTTCCGACCCCATCCCGGATTCCACGGGTAATCGCTCCTCCAGCTAGCTTGTCAGCGTACTTCACGAGTTTGCTCAATCCCCACAAAACCGCACCAGTGACAACAAGGACACCACCTACCGCCTGCCCGCCTGGTATGACGGATGCAATGACACCTGCATCCATCAGCACACTGCCGAAGTTACCGACGCCATCCACAAATTTCTCATTTTGCGTGGCTTCATTCTGGCTCGAATCGAACGCCATGCCAAAGGTTCCGACCGTATCCATGATGTCAAATGGAAGGCTGATCGCTGCTACACCCACATTTAAACCTTTCACGATTCCCGGCATTCTGACGCCGGACGGATTTGCCGAATTCGTCAGCTGACCACCTTGGAAAATATCGCGAAAACTGTTATTCGGTAATTGTGCCAACACAAATTGATAGTTGCCCCACGCGCTCATCCCGTCGAGTGAATCGACACCCAAGCCAGTTACGGTGTTTACATACGGCGTATTCTTGAAGGCAAGATCAAGGCCTTTTATCGCCAGATCTCCCAAGAACATGCCTTTGCCACGAAGTCCCGCTGCCATGTCTACTTCGCCATTCATAAGCAAATCAGCGCTATATGCCAGCGTACCGCCCATGACGTCCTTGAACGTCCATTTGACTGCACCGTATTCCAGCGTCTCCGTCATCGGTTTCGAGCTATCTGGATCGATGCCGGGGTGCTGAGAAGAAGGCATCTGTAGATTCGGTGCAGGTACGGTTGCTTTTGGCGCTTGCGGGTTCGAGTAATTGACGTTTGGCCCCTGAAAATCGGGTGCTTGTGGATTTATCTGATCCCAATTTGGTGCTTGCGGATTCGTCCAATCCCAGTTCGGCGCCTGTGGGTTCAGCTTTTCCCAATCAGGAGTCTGCGGGTTTATTTTTTCCCACTGAGGCGTTTGTGGGTTGTGCTCCCATTGCGGAGACTCCAGGTTCGGTTGATCCCACTTCGGGGCCTCGTATTGCAGCCCTTGATACTGCATGGAAGCCGCCAAGCCCACCAGCGGAAACAGATTCATCAAAAGAATCAGAACAGCGAAAGTAGCCGCTGCCATTGGGCTTCTTACCCATTTCCTCACTTCACAAACCTCCTTTTGGAGATTTCGTCTCTAGTTTGTTTTCGTGTTTTGTGCAAACTTCTGGTTGATCGCATCCACGGCTTCCTTATAGGACTTCTCGTTCAAGGTATCCAGGAATTGCTCCAGCTCATCTGCCTTTTTCTGTGCAATTTCCAGCTGCTCATCGTTCAACTTCCGCAGTTGATCGGCGAACTCATCGGAAATGATGTTGCTTGCATCCATAGTCATGATTGCAGATGTTAGATCATGATTTTCCCGTTTGGCGATACGACTCCATTTCAAAGCAAAGTGACTGATGTCAATCGATCGGGAACTGCGAGTGGATACGGCTTGGTAGGATGCATTGGCTTTCCACTCTTTCCACTTGTTCGCGATTTCTTTCCCACGATTGAATTCGTCCTGCAGCTCCTTCTGATCTTGAATCAGAACATAGCGGCCTCCCGCTGCCTTTGCCACTTCTTTCAACTGCTGCTGCCCCGGACCGTCTACACCAAATCCAATCACGTTAATAATCGGCGTAATCTCGGATTGGGCCAACTGTTTGGCAGCTTCGACAGGGTCACCATCGCACGTCTCGATTCCGTCACTGACGAGGAAGATCATATTGGTGTTCTTATCCCCAGGCAATTTGCTTAAATCCTTTTTTGCTTCCTGCAAAGAGTAAGCAATCGGAGTATATCCGGTAGGTTGGAACTGATTTAAAGATTGCGTCAGTTTTTCTTTGTTATAAGTCTGCATCCCGTACACCAGCTCACTGCTTCCGCAAGACAGTGTTTTATCCGACTCTTTCCCGCTGCCCTTGTGCCCGTATACGCGCAGAGCGACATTCGCCTGTTCCGGCAAAGATTCAGCAAAGGCTTGAATCGCTTCTTTGGCAGCATCCATCCTCGTCTTGCCGTTCGATTTTGCCGCCATGCTACCACTCGCATCCAAGATAATTTCAACATTGTAGCTTTCTTTAAACTTGAACCGCGGATCATCGATGTCCGGATTCCCAAATGAGGCCATTTTCAGTTCGTCTATTATCTGTTGTGGATCGGGGTAGCTCTGGGCAAACAACCCTAACAAAGCAAGGTAGTACTTGTTCATCATTTCTTCGTCCGGGTTTTCAACAGCAGGGAACTTTTTCAGTTCAGGCAACACTTCTTCCCTGTTGTTGTCATACGAAACCCCGGAAAAACGTCCTGGTGGCGAATTGACGAAGTCCTCTGTCGTTTCCCGCTTTAACGGCATTCCTTCCTGTGCCATGGCCTCCAACGCTTTTACCTTTTCTTCTTGCGTCATCTCGGCGTTTGGGTCTCCTGTTTGGTCTGGCGGTTGGCTTTGCGTAGGCGGTGTTTCCGTGCTTGGTGGAGCAGAAGGATTTTGCCCCTCTGCGTTCTGAGATGTATCCGGCTCCTGCGAACACGCCGTTAACAGGCTCAACAGGAGGATCACTGCAATTATTCCCTTCACGAGTCTCATCAAAGTGCTACCTCCTGCTTGATTTCGTCTTGCTATGTATGAAGCGTCATATGGTTCAGGTGGTGAAGGACCATTCCTTCACCACCTCTTTTCCATATGCTCATCACCAAAAAAGCATTCAATGATTGATTAATTTCCGTCTAATTTTTTGATGATATTGCTCAATGTATCCCCAATGGATTCTCCAACGAGTGTGGGGTCCTTATCAAAGTAGGCCATCACCGCACCAAACACAGCGATGACTACACCTGCCAACGCGATCCACTCAATCGCCTGTGCTCCTTTTTCGTTTCTAAGAGCTCCCTGACTTTTTACATACCATTTCAGCATCATGCTTTTCATATAAAATCTACTCCCTTCATGATTTGGATAATGAAAAAATAAAGAACTGTACACTCCCATCTCGCTGACGGGCATCACCTCCTAAAAGTGAACCCCTGGATCATGGCATGATATCGGAGAACAAACTGAAGTTATCCAAAATATTCAATACCATCAAACCGCCAATTAGGATAATCGCTGTAGGAGTCACGATAAACGTAGTGATCAGGGTTACTTTTGGCGACGCCTTGGCCGCCTTTTCCTTGATTAGCTCTTTGCGGATTCTCCTCATATTTTCCGCCTGCGCCTTGAACGTGACGGCAATCGGCACCCCCAGGCGCATCCCCTGAATGAGCGCTTTGATCAGCATTTGAAACTCCGGATTGTCGTTGCGTCGTAGCAATTGTTCATACGCCTTTTCCCTTTGCACACCGAGATCCAGCTCTTGATTGAATCGGGAAAACTCTTCCCGAATCGGCCCATCAAAAAACTTGATGACTTCGCGCAAAGCCTGATCGAGACTCACCCCCGCCTGAAGTGTCACGCTTACGGTGTCGAGAAATTCAGGCAGGTCATAGCGAAGCTGATGTTGACGATCGCGCGCTTTTTTCTTCAACAAAAGGATGGGCAAAAAGTAGCCAATCAACGGCCAGGCGATCAATCCTAAATGCGAGAAAGGAAAGCGAAGAATGAAAAACAGCGTGCCAGCAATAATGCCGAGCAGAGCCATGAAAATTTTGACCCCTTGAAATTGGGCCACGGTCAAATCTAGTGGCCGTCCAGCCTTGAGCAACCAATCCTCAACCTCATGCGACTCACTAAAAAAGTTGATGCGCTGTCCCATGACAGCATAGTCGTCTCCATACCGAAGCAATCGTTTGACCAGACGCTCGGATGAGGTTTCCTGCTTGCGCACGCCGTAGTTTTTGTGCCCGCTCATCTCATGGACATGTGCGAGCAGCTTTTGCTTCTCGATGGAGTAGCGATACCACTCTTTTAGGCAGATGGCAAACAGCAAAAGAAACAAGAACACGCAAGTAATTATGAGAGCATCCATGTTTTCACACCTTTATGTTGGTCACTTTCTTTACGAGGATATAGGACAGGAGAGTTCCGATTACAAACAACCCCAGAAGAAAAAGACCAAATCCGGAAAACAACGGATCAATGAAGCCTTTGTTCATCGTGTTCATCATCAGCACCAGGGCAACTGGCATGATCGGCACCAAGATAGAGACGTATCGCTGTTCTGCCGTCATCGTCTTGATTTCCTGATTCACGATGCGGCGATCCTCCAATGTCTCCGCCATTTCTTGCAGCACCTGGCTCAAATTCCCCCCTGCGCGCCGTTGTATCAGCAGGGTAGCAGTAAAGATACGGAATTCTCGCGTCGGTATTCGTTTTTCCATGTCAGAGAGCGCCCGGTCAAAGCTGACGCCTAGCTGCAGCTCACGTGCCATGCGGCTAAACTCATCACCAGCGGGATAATTCATCTCCTTGGCTACCAGTGAGATCCCCTGCGAGAGCGTAAGACCTGCACGCAGCGAGTTGGCTAAAAGGCGACACACTTCGGACAGCTGTTCATTCAATCGCTCCTGGTACTTGTTGCGCCGGACGAAGAACAGCACGTTCTGTATGAGATACATCACCACTGCCCCGATCATGAAGTTAAAAGGAAAAGAAATATTCACGACGTTACTGAGCAAGAAGGCAAGCACCATGGTACCTACGATCAAAATTCCGTAAAACTCCGAGGGCGCAAGCGGGAAGTTCGCTTTGATCAGCTTTTTTTGGATTTCCTTGGCATAGGGCGTCTGGTCAAATTTATCTCCCCAAACGATGACGACGCTTTTTCGTTTTCCCTTTACCTCGAACCATTCTTCCGCTTTCTTTTTCCATTCGGTCTTCTTAACCCGATAACCGAGATACTCGTAGATCCCCCAGATGCCAAACAACACCGCGAGACTAAACAGAATAGGCATGGTCACGCTGCTTCCCTCCTTCCGCCTTGAATATGGATTCATCCAGATTGATTCCAAAAACTTGGAGCCTCTCCAAGCACCGCGGGATTACCCCCGTTGCCGTAAAGTAGCCAAGCACTTCCCCTTTCCCGCCAATCCCCTTCCGCTGGAAACGAAAAATCTCGTTGACCTCCACCCGTTTGTCTTCCGTTTTCGCTACTTCCGAAATCGAAACGATTTTACGTGTTCCATCTGACAGGCGTGTGACCTGCACGATGATATCCAGCGCACTGACGATATATTCACGGACAATCGTGGAGGGCAAATCCATCCCGGCCATAACGACCATCCCTTCCAAACGGTTAAACGCATCCTGTGGTGAGTTGGCGTGGACAGTGGTAAGTGATCCTTCATGCCCGGTATTCATGGCCTGCAGCATGTCGAATGCCTCTGGTCCCCTTACCTCCCCGACGATGATTCGGTCTGGCCTCATCCGCAGGGAGTTTCGCACGAGCTGACGGATGGTGACTTCCCCTGTTCCCTCCATATTGGGCGGGCGTGCCTCCATCCCAATACAGTTGGGGTGAGTCAGCTTCAACTCGGCCGAATCCTCAATGGTTATGACACGTTCGTAGTGCGGAATCGCTTTTGCTGTCGCATTCAGCAGCGTTGTCTTACCACTACCGGTCCCGCCGGAGATCAGCACGTTCATTTTGGCTTCCACCACGGCTTGAATGAACTGAGACATCGCTGCACTGAAAGAACCAAATTGCATCAGATCATCCATCAAGAAAGGCTCTTTGCGAAATTTGCGGATCGAAACGAGTGTGCCATTGAGACTGATCGGAGGGATGACGGCATTCACACGGCTTCCATCCTTCAGACGGGCGTCAACCATCGGCGAGCTTTCATCGATTCGTCGGCCAAGCGGTGCCACAATCCGGTCCACGATATGCCGCAAGTGTTCCTCGTCACGAAATTTTAAATCGGTTAATTCCAGCCTTCCTCGTTTCTCGATGTATACCAGGTTGTGTCCGTTAATCGAGATTTCCGTGATTTCCGGATCGGCAAGCAGCGGTTCCAGCGGGCCAAGCCCCACCGATTCATTGATCAAACGAGTCAGCAGGATATCCTTTTCATTTCGCGGAATGACTACTTTCTCTTCCGACATGTATTGGGAGACGAGACGTTCAATTGCGAGTCGCATCTCATCTGAACGAAGGCTGGTCAATCTCTCCAGATTGGTTTCCCGCAAGAGTCGGGTCTTGTAGTGCTCAGCCAGCTCGTCGATATACGGATTGAAGGAAGGAGCTGCTAATGTAGCGGCGAGTGTGGTCTGCTTTGCCTCATCCCCTTGCGCTGTCTGATCTTGCTTTCGTCGGAATAAAGCCATCTAACTCCCACCTTTTTGAACTTGCTCGTTATGACAGTTTCTTGAGTACCCATTTTCGGATATCTTTCGCAGCCGGGGAGAGCTTCTTCTCATTCGCTTCCTTTTGCAACGGTCGGCCTTGATTGACAGCCGCTTGCACGCCTTGATGATCTCTGCTGATCTCAGCAGTAATGGGTGCGGTGAATAATCCTTTCAAATCAGACACATTCAGTTCGTTATCCCTTCCCACTTGGTTGACGACCACTTCGAGCCTGCCCGCGGTATCAATTCGCAGACGTTGGAACAAATCTTCCACGAGTCGGTAAATTTGAACGGACGGTGTGTCCAGATTCATCACGTAATAAATCATGTCTGACTCTGACAAAGCAGCAAAAGTAAGCTCGTTCATATGCGTGGGCAGGTCGATAATCACAAAGTCATAGCTGCGGCGGCTAGCGCGGATTAACCTGGTGACAAATGCCTCGGATATATTTTCCGCTGTCTCGGCATCACGCGGGCTGACCAGCACCTCCAGCTTGGAATGATTCTCTCTTTGGGCCACATTGCGAATATGAAATTCATTGATTTCGTCCATAACCGGCATGAGATCGCCCAATGTACGGTTGTTGTCAAAGGACAAGAAGGTTTCGATTCCACCGTATTGGAGATTGAGATCGATGAGCAGCACACTGGCTGTCGATTCCAGCTTCAACGCTTGTGCAAAACCCGTTGCCAGCTGGGTGCGTCCGCTTCCCCCTTTTCCACTGTAAAAGGAGTACACCTTTCCCCGTCCTCGCACGAAAGCTTTGCCGGATGCATCCGTGCCCTTTTTTCGCTGTTTGATCGAGGATAAATCTGATATTTTGTCGAGACGATCGGACAACAGGTTGAGCTCATCAGGCATCACGATGTATTCCACCGCACCCGCGCGGACGACATCTCGCAGCAGGACAAAGTCCTGTTTTTCCGTGAGATAAATAAGGATGCCCTCCGGGAGCTCGCCTTGTATGTACTGCACCAGCTCTACTCCTGCCCCGTCTTCCGGCTGAACAAGCAAAACAACATCGGGTCCAATCCGGTCAATTTCCTTTTTCACTTCGATGGAAGTCGTGTAGCGCACTTGCTCAAACGGAGTCAAAATGTCCCTCAGCATGTCTTTTACAGATTCGTAATCCGCAACGACGAGAATCTTCATATCTTTGTTCATGACTTACCCTCCGGTTTTCGGTGGTTGATTAGTTGGCTGCAGTGGTACCGAAGTTGGTTTCGTTGGAGGCTGGGCCGGAACTGTCGGTGGTGTCTGAACTGCCGGCTGCCCTGCTGTTGGTGGTGGTGTAACAGGCGGTGTCGCAGGCTTCGCTTCAGCAGGTTTGCCAGGCGGTTTGGTCTGTTCCGGCGTGGGTTCCACAAACGGATCGGGAATCCCCAAGTCTCCTTTGCCCACATTCGCTTTCAAAATGCGAACCATCTGGGCGTAATGCTGCTGGTGAATGAATTTCGGCGCTTCCTCGAACGGCAGCTCGAGAGCTACCCCTTTGAAGCTGTTCTCCGATTTGGCCACCATGGCGACTGGAACGTCTTTCATGAACACTTCTGTCACCGGCTTCCCGTTCACCTCATGCGAGATGATGATGTCCACCCGATCTAGCGCTTCCAGCTCCTGATCGAAGACGACATTGCTCGATGAAAACACTGTCACGAGCCTGTTGTTCTGATCCCGTACAACATTGGCCGGCTTCATGATGTTTTTCGTGATGATGTCTCCCTTTGACAAGGGAACGATCGTGACTTGATTCTTCAAACTCGCTTTATCGATGACGTACGAATCATCCGCGTACTTTTTGGGGATTTCCCTTACCGTCAATTGGTCGGGTTGAATTAGTGCCCGAGATGGAATATCTGCATTTGCTTCGTATATTTCCACCATTTCGCCCAGTTGCGCATTCAAATCCTTGATTTTTTGCAGAAACAGAAAGCCCGCAAGTGCAGCAAGTAGGAACGATAATACAAGGAAAATGATTGCCCTACGTTTTGATTCCAACATCAGAAGATTCCCTCTCTTTTTCGAAAAATCCATTCATGTTTATTCTTTGTCGTTTTATTGCCAATATTGGGAATAAGAAAACTCATGAGAAAGACACTAGGAATACATAACTATGACCAGCAAGAGACTGGTCCCACCCGCAATAAATGGGGCCAACGGGATCTCTCGCACGAGCTTCATCTTTCCTGTCATTTTGGCGATGGCCCACATGGGAAGCACGCTGACTCCCGCAAGCAAATACGTAAGCATGAGCACGACCAACCCCGCTTGCCATCCAACCGCTGCACCGACCAAAGCGAGCAGCTTAATATCCCCTCCGCCCATCTGACCGTTGCTGATCACCGCCATGACTAATGAAATTCCTCCCAGCACAATAACTCCTATCGCATAAGTCAGCCATTTCTCTGGATGAAGGTACGCATGCAGAACGAGAAAATACACAATTCCCGGAAGCGTCAGCCAGTCATAAATGAGACGGCGGCGTAGGTCGGTATACATAGCGACTGCCATTACGAAAAGAATGGGAATGATGACATACCAAGATAACACCATATGTCCTCCTTCCTGCTTTTTGAGGAAAATTTCACCATTACAGACTGCAGATTAGGGAAATTTGTTGCAATCATATCCAATTTTTTTGTATATTTTTTCGTAAAACGCTAAAATACGGCGACAAAAGGTGGGAATACAAAGTCGTGCAGGAGTATCTCGAACTGACTGAGCTACTTGCAGAGATTGAACATCATCCGACAAGTCGATCCTGCTGTTTATGGACAGAAAGGAAGTATTTCGGCAAGTTCTGACCTCCATCGCTTGCTAAAAATTCACAATTCCTATCACTGTAAAGGTTTGGATAACCTCTCTTTTGATGATAGAGTAGAGAGTATGGATTTATCAGATTCGTAAGACAATCTGTTGCATTTTATCGTTTTTTGAAGGAGAGACAGTGGATGAGAGCCTTATTGGTAGACGACGAGCAACTACCCTTGATGCATCTGCAACGATTGCTAGAAAAAGATGTTGGCGGCGTTAAGGTAGTCGGAGCCTACACCAATCCTCTCGAAGCGATCGACCAAGCAATATCTCTTCAACCAGATGTCGTATTTTTAGATATTAATATGCCGCGCATCAGTGGACTGGAGATCGGAGAACGTCTGCAAGGAATCGATAACTCCCCGGAGATCGTATTTGTCACAGGGTACGATAAGTACGCCGTTGATGCTTTTGAGCTATGCGCGCTGGATTACATCATGAAGCCCGTACAGCTTCAACGCTTGCAAAAGACAATGGACCGTCTTCGTGAGAGAATCAAGTCCGCGAAAGAAGCCGCGCCTGTTAAAGAAGAGTCAGTCGTCTCCATCCAATGCTTCAATAGTATTTTGTTTCACCAGCCCAATCAGGAGCCGCAAGAGATCAAGTGGCGCACGAATAAAGCCCGCGAGCTGTTTGCGTATTTGTTGCATCACCGCAACAAGATGATCGACAAAGATTCGCTTATCGAGCTTTTGTGGCCGGACTATGATGGTAGCAAAGGCGTAACCCAGCTATATACGACGATTTACCTCATCCGGCAAACCTTGAAACGCTATGGTCTCCTAACGATATCGATCAACAAAGGTAATTTAGAAGGCGGCTATAAGCTGACGATTGATTCGGCTACGATCGATGTGGAGGAATGGGAGAATCGTCTCAAACAAATCCCTCCCCTCTCTCTTGCCAATATGCAGGAGTATGAGCAATTGCTCGCAGCGTATACAGGCGATTATTTCGGAGACTACGACTATTTGTGGGCAGAGTACGAGCGGGAAAGACTCCGCAGAATGTGGCTTTCGCTCGCCAAAACAATGAGCAGCTTTTATTTGGGACACGGCAGAGTACGAGAGGCGATCAACGTCAACCAACGCATTCAGAATTTGCACCCGCTTGAAGAAGACAGCTACATGATCTTGATGCAGCTGTACGCTTCCTTGGACGATCATGCGGCTGTAGAAGAACAGTATCAACTCTTGACCTCTCGATGGGAGAATGAACTCGGGTCAGCAGCAAACGAACATATCACCAAGTGGTATCACATATGGAAACAAGAGACCGAACAAAAGTAATGCTACTCTCTCACTAAATCTAGGGGGCACTCATGAAGCTCAGAAGTGTTCTATACAGCGTACTTCTCGCTACTTTTTGCATTCTACCATCCTCTGCCGCCGCCTCCAGTTATGGAACGGCGACCTATTCACCAAAACAAACCCAAGACGTGCTCCGAAACCCGTATATGGGACTGGCTCCCGACTCAGGGACGAGCAATCTTGAGCAAGAACACACGCTTGTCTATGCCAATCTTACCTGGAGGATGCTCGAGCCTACTAAAGGGGATTATGCATTTGATGAGGTCGAAGATGCGATCCGGTTTGATGAATGGACAGAAAAAGATGTCAAGTTCATCCTCCGTATCGTAATGGATATTCCTCACACCAAATCGGACATGGAGATACCGGATTGGTTATACAACGAGATCGGCGGGGACAATGACAACTTTGAAGACGGCGAGTGGTATCGAAACGACTATGGCAAAGGCTATAGTCCCAACTACAGCAACCCATTGATCATCAAATACCACAAACAGTTGATTGACGCACTAGGAGAGCGTTACAAGGACGATCCCCGCATTGCTTTCATTCAACTGGGAAGCGTCGGTCACTGGGGAGAATGGCACACCGATACGTCTATTCCTTTCCCTGCGACAGAAGTCACGGATCAGTACGTCCAACCGTATCTGGATAACTTCCCTGATTCCATGCTACTGATGCGAAGACCTCATCCAGTCGCCAAAGAGTACAAGCTGGGCCTGTTTAACGACATGTTCGGCAACAAAGAGGATACAGACAGCTACCTGTCCTGGATACAGAAGGGCTATGTATCCTGGCTGACCAAAGAGACAATGCCCGCCATGCCTGACTTTTGGAAGTATGCACCAAGCGGTGGAGAGTTCTCCCCATACGACTCGTTAAACAGCTACTTTGATCGCTCCTCCATTAACCAGGTAATCTCACAAGCCAAAGCTTCGCATATTAGCTGGCTTGGCCCCAATACACCTGCACAGTTCGAAAAAGATAGCGAACAACAACAATACCTGGACCGCTTTTTAAACACGATTGGCTACCGCTTCTCCATCACGAAAGAGACACATGCCAAAGCAGTCCAGCCCGGAGAAAGCCTCGCTATAACGATGGATTGGCAAAATCGCGGTGTCGCTCCTTTTTATTTCCCATGGATTCTCGAGCTGTCACTCACGGATGAAAATGGCGAGATCGTAACCAAGACCAAAACGGACGAAGACATCCGCAAATGGCTTCCTGGCACGAAAACCGTCAAGCAAAGCTTGAAAATCCCAGATGACTTACCAGAAGGAACATACACCCTCTGCGTGGCTATCCTCGATCCGCATACGGAAGAACCGGGCATTCAATTTGCCATGGAAGGAAAAAGAGCGGACGGAAGATACACACTAGGCAAGGTTCAAGTACGAGACTGATCATCAAAGAAAAAATCCCTTCCTGACAACCTGTAAAGGAGTCGTCAGAAAGGGATTTTTTTGTAGAATCATTTATGGTGCATAATCGCCATCGTAGCTGACCAATGATACGTTTTTCACACCTTCTACCTCTGAAATATCTTGAACAAATGCTGTATTATCTCCTTTGATTTTTACTTCAACAATCAATTCCACCATCTCTTTGTTGACTGTCTTTGATTTCAGCGTGTATTTAAGCTTGTTCAGCTGGTATTTGACTCCGTCATTGGCTTGATCCTGATAGGTAATAATGAGCAGATAAGCAACATCTCTCATTTGCCGCTTGGATAATACGACAATGACACCTGCCACTACCAGAGATCCTAGAACGGAAACCGGGTACACACCTGCTCCCGTCGCAATACCGACCGAGATCGACCAAAACATGAAGACAATATCCAACGGGTCTTTGATGGCGGTACGGAACCGCACAATACTCAACGCGCCGACCATCCCGAGAGAGAGCACGATATTCGTGCTAATCGTCATGATAATCAGGCAAGTAAGCATGGCCATGGCCACCAGCGTGATGTTAAAGGTGTGCGTATAGACGACGCCGCGAAACGTTTTCTTGTAAATATAGTAGATGAACAACCCAAGCACTCCCGACAACACAAGACCTATGACCGTATCGATGATCGAGATGCTGGCGAATTGATCCATTTTTAAGACGCTTTTTTTGATGATATCTTGAAAAGTAATCGTATTGGTCGTGTCCATAATTTCTCGACTTCTCCTCACACTAAAGATTATAGTACTTTTTGGTTTCCTCTCTGCAAATGACATATTTGGAGATAGCCGACCGCTGATTACTCAGGTTTTGTAGCAAAAGTCTCATATTGAATGGCAGGAATTGATCGTACTTCACTTCCATGATCATCTTGGGCTGATGAATCGCTCTGACCATCATGATGTGTTCGTCAAAGATATCAAGCGAATTGACGTTTGCCTTCAAGTACTTATCAAACGTAATCCGGACGTTCCCTTCTCTCACCAAATACGCCTCTCGAACATAATCCGTGATGACGCGAGGCCGAAACAGATGATTCTTGCACGATAAATAAAAATCTCGCAGCACAGCACTTTCCGTCTCACGTAGAAACTCAACCTCGCCTGCCAAAATCTGTTCATACTCATCCCGCGTAATCGACGCTGATTCTTTGCAAATGTATCCGCCAAACTTGCTCTTTCGCTCCATCTTGATGACCGCATCACTTTTGTTGTAAATGCGAATGCGATACTTTTTTCTTTGAAAAACCCCGTAGTTTTTTTCATAGAGAGCCGTATCGTGATAGTCATCAAAATACAGGCTGCGAATATGATACCCTTCCTCACTTACAGAATGAGGGTCAGGAGTGGCGATCAGACTCAATTTCTGCCGGAGCGGCTCGTAATGACTCAGCCGAAGATAATACTTCAACTCATGCCGCAATCGCTTGTTGCCGAGCTGGATGCCCGTGCTCTGGATTCCTTTCATTTCAACACGAACTCCTTCACCCCGTGATAAATCGCATCCTCCGGCTCTACTCTGTCAAATGCCGTCTGTACGTTCCCTTTGCTATCCCGTACAATCACCCGCCAGAAAAAGCGACCTTTTCCCGGATCGTTTATCGTATATTGGACTCCTGTCAGCCCCTTTGCCTGCGCGTGTATCTTCGTAAACGCAGGATCGTAGCTGACAGCAAAATCGTAGGTCAGATCGTCTCCTTGCAGATCATAGGAATGGTCCCAAGCAAAAATGAGTTTATCTCCTTCTTTTCTTGGCTCTCCCATAAAAAAGGGCATCGGATTCTCTTGGCGTTCATAGTACCTCTTTTTGTTACGCTCCGGTTCACCGGAGAGAAGTGCTTGCTCCTTGTGAAAATAAGAGACATCTAACGGCAAATTATATAAATCTGGTAGTTGCAGCACGTATTTGCTCACAATCGGATAATAGCTCTGCAAGTATTTTTCCGTTTGCTCTTTCGTAATGATCTTGCTGACTTCCTCAACCTTTTCGTTTAGTGCCTTGATGTTTTCCGGGTCTTTGAAGACGCGGCGATGCAGGTTCGACACCCAGTATTCGGAGAGGCCAAACTGCCATGGACCGAGTCCTTTTTCTGGACTGCGTTTGAGCTCTTCTTCGAAAAATCCCCATGTTGAGTCATAGTCCCACGGGAGGAAATACCATTTGTTCGAGTTACTTGGGCTGTATAAATAAAAATTGTGAACAGCCGTGTCGTGATTTCCCATCAACAGGTTGGATGCCATCCATGTATAGTAGTTATCCCGATCAAAATGCTTGTCCAAAAAGTCCTGCGTATTCATTGCAGAATTGTGGAGATCCTCCAGCATGGCAATGAGCTTTTCATGGTTCTCGCTGCCTTTGATCTCCAAAATTTTCTCAAATGCTTTCTTGTCGTAGGTAGGATCGGTCGCCAGCTTGATCTGATCCTCGTAGCGATGGAACTCGAAATCAATTGCCTTGTACAAGTTTCCGTTCCGATCCAATCCGTGCGCCTGCAAAAATGTTTTGTTTGGCTGTTCAATTTGAGTGAACAAACCGTAATCAACAAAGTCCCGATCCGGATTTTTCTTGGTCAAATCCTTGATTTTTACTTGAACGAACTGCGTCCGCAAGCTGGTCATATTCGGCATCTGCTCGAAATAATCAAAGCTAAGCTTTTGCCGAACACGCGTCATATCAGACTTGTGCTTGCTTAAGTTGATGTTGCGCTGATCCCGCCAGTATCCGGCACTTTCGAACAAACGGATTTTGTACGATTTTTGTTCCGCTCTCCTGCTCGATTCCCCCCGCAGCTCAATCGTTCCGTTCGCTCTCGTCTCGCCAAAACCAAAGTGGCCTTGAGTAGGCCCCTCCGCCGTCCCTTCCTGCATAATGACTTTGGCCTGGAGATCTTCTCCCTTTTCATTCCGTCCACTAGGAGCTAGATTGAGTTCCGTAAAGGTAGTCGTCTTCAGTTTTGAATTTTCTTCGTTGACTACCGTCACATATAAATGGACGATGCTCCCATCCACATCCTGATCGTATACGCTTCTATTCTCAATCAGCCCCTCGTTCAGCTGCTGAGTTGGCGCCACCTGGCTCGTTGCTGACGGGTTGTCTGACACCGGTTGTTCAGGTACATCCTGTGTACAACCAGTCGTTACAACTCCGAATGCTACGAGCAGGCTCAGTATGAATCGTTTTTTCTTCAACCTAAGTCCTCCCCAATCCATCAGTCCCCATCTATTCCATTCGCTTTTCTTTGACAAAGAGCGGTTGTAGGCAATAGGTGTAATAATCAATATTTTTCAGGTAATAGATCAGCCTGCCGAGACCGGCTACCAGTGCAAGAAACGAAGCAATAAAAAATGAAAAGCCGTAGTTATGAAGGGGCAGCATCGCTATGGTGATAACAACCGTACTGATGAGAAATAAGGTCGTCACCGCAAGCGCTCCCTTCCGATCGTCAAAATAGAGCAGCATCAGCACGACCACAAACATCACAGCGTACAAGTATCCCGCGATAACCAGGATGTTGTACCGCTCCATCTGCTCGGACGTAAACCCGATGTGCGGAAGCAACGTAATTCCCAGAGCCAATGCAACGAAGGAAAAGAACAGCTGCACTTCCATCATGAAGCTGAGCTCTTGCATTAATGTTTGGACCATGTCTGTTTTTGCCCGCTTGATATCCTGCACCGAGCCTGTGCCCAATATTGTTCCGTAGTACGCTCGATACTTCTCGTAAAAAGCGGTCTCTACAGATACAACAAACATGACCATCGTAGGCAATATGCTCAAGGAGGCATAGAAAGCAGGAACATCATAAAAAGGCGCAATCACGTATGTATCCGCCACGACCTCTTGAAGCGGACTCCCCAGCCAGTAAATAAAATGGTGCACATAAAAACCGAGAGAGCAAAAGAGGCCCACCCCCAGCAGACTTGGGTATTTCTTCACGTACTGCACGAAATCGAAGTAGTTCCTCTCCCGCTTCGGGAAATAGCTCTCCAGATGAACCATAGACAGAACGATCATGATAAAAAAACCCAGATCCAAAGAAATCAGCATGGCGATTCCTTTTTCCAATTCAGTCAGATAAGACAGTAGAAACGCAGCCAGAAGCGTAACGGAAACAGCCGCCAAATACCCGCGAATAATGCGCATATAATCCTTTAATGCCGACAAATAGGCGGATTGAAGCCATACGACGATCAGTTCCACAAAAAGAAGGTAAGCGACAAGCTTAAAGCCAGATGGCAAAGGAGCGAGCCAGTAAAAAGCACCGCCGAGAATACCCCCCAAGCCCAGGCAAACAGCGATAACTCCATACAAAGAAGCAATGATGTCGTTATACTCGCGTAAGTAAATTTTGTCTGCTATATAGCGGGAAATGACCATGGAAAAACCACAGGTAACCAATAGTGAAAACACGAACGCATAAACAACAGCTGCTAAAAAAGACATCCTCTCCAAATAACTGACATTCAATTGAAGAAGAACTTGCTGTAGCACCGTGATCATGACCATACAAATCAGCATCGGTCCGACTGTGACCAGCGAAGAAAATGCATACGCCTTCACACTGGACAAATACCCTTTATTCCGAAACATTTTCTTCAGTTCAAAGCCAATGCCCGCCATGTTTCTTACACCTCGTATTTCCGGTACATTTTGCGATATCCCGCCAAGAAGTTCTCATGTGTGTAAATCTCCGATACTCTTTGGAAACCGCATCTGCCCATCCGCCGTCTCAATGGCTCGTTTTGGCACAATGTAATGATCGCTTGGGCAATTTGAGTAAAATGCATGACAGGTACCGTAATCCCTGCGCTGCCATAGCTGTCACCATTGCCGTACAACAATTCCCGACAGCTTCCCACGTCCGTTGTGACGAAGGGCTTTCTGCATGCCATTCCTTCCAAAATAACAAGCGGTTGGCCTTCGCTGATGCTGGTCAAAACAAGCATGTCCATTTTTCCGAGATACTCTTTCACATTAACCGCACCCGTAAACGTAACAGACTCAAGCTGAAGGCTGTCGACCAATTGCAAGCATTCTGTATAGTACTCCTCATCTTCATCCGTCGGGCCCATGATAACAAAGCGTGCGTGTGGCACTTGTTCTTTGACGAGTCCAAAGCTATGAAGCATTGTTTTTATATCTTTGATAGGTACCACGCGGACAACAGCACCAATGGTGATTGTGTCGTCCTTTTTTTCCTCCACGATGTCCGCATAATCACTCACTTTTACACCGTTCGGGATCACGGATACTTTGGAAGGATCACAGCCTAGCTCGATCTGAATTTCCTTGTTCCGCTCAAACAACGTGATTACCTCATCCGCGTAGGAATAGGCACATGCAGAAAGATTATGAAAATAATCGATCCAGATATCCTTAAAGTGACCCTTGATCCAGCTTGCCTTGATAATTTCTTCTTCCCGCTCGCGGGTATAAATTCCATGCTCCGTCAGCAAAAACGGCTTTGCATGCAGATACTTCCCGAGACTCCCTGCTACACCGCCATATCCCGTACAAACACTGTGATACAAATCCGCTTGCGGCATGCCGTTTTGAATGATCTGACATAGCGGCAACACCATCGAGCGAATCATCCAGATCATTTCGGTAAAAGGAATTTGCGGATATTTTTGCTCGCAAAGCCGTTGAATGACCTCGAAAAAGTCCTTGCTCGTAAGCAACTCGGCTACGGATGGCACCTTACTCCCCGACAACACGGAAAACAGAGCATGCCAGTCACCTTTGCTGCCATCGAGCAACGAAAGCAACGCCTGCTGCTCATCCTCAGTCAGACCCAAACGCTTGCCCGGTGCAGCCTCTTCTTTCAGATAGGCATCTAGAAATACCTCTTTGATTTCCACCACATTTTCGGGGAGCTGGTAGACGTATTTCCCCCTATTTTTCTCTTCTGCACCAATTGCATAAATGATGAACTCATGCTCTGGCATGCTAGCGATTAAGGAATGAATCCAGCTAGAGACTCCCCCTGTAATATAAGGGTACGATCCTTCGGCAATCAGACAAATTTTCATCGCTTACTCTTCCAGTCCTATTTCAAATTTTGCACCCGTTGCATGCACGAGATAGACGCCTTCCTCTATTTTTTCTACCGTGCAATTGACCAAGCTCGTCATTTTTTTATTTGTCCGCAAGATGTAATACATGTCTTCGGAGAAATTGTTCATGTAGCCTGTCACTTTTTTATCCGTATGCGAGATATATACATCCGTCTGTAAATAGCTCTCAAGGCTTGTTGCAGCTTCGGAAGCAGTCTGGCTACGCAGCCATGGATACTGCTCGTAAAGCTCTTCCAGCATGAGTTGAAAGTCTTTCACCAATTCCGACCACGACTTGTTATTGCTTCGCTCCTTGTCCAACACATCGTCAGGATGAACAAAATGAGAAAAAACACCGATGGATGTGATCGCATTCGTTATGTACCAATCCTGAATGTCTGTGCGACTGTATCCGGAGGTAATACGCGGCAGCTCTACAATGCCATCTTCAGCCACGGAAAACTCCTGGATGTATTCGTGTGTACTGTCTGATTCCGCATACAAGGAGGCAATGATTCTCAGATCAGGAAAGGACTTTTTCAGCGCTCGACGCCCTTCCTCTCCCAACACGTTGGAAGGCGGGACATACGTCTGTATGTCATATGCCGAGAAGACCTTCTTGATATAATTGTCCAGATACGTAAGTGACTCGGTCATACTTGCTTCATCCGGCCAAGCCTTATACTCGTAATGGCTCGCCGTCTCTTGATCGGTAACCAGTGATTGATGATTGTATCCGTGGATGCCCAGTTCGCCACCCATTTTCAACAAATCCCTGCCGTACGTAATCAGATTGTTCGAATCCGTTCCTTCCTCATCAGTGAAGGGCGGAGCAACTCGGTTATTGTAGGTATTGATAATAGCTCCCGTGTAGGTCACATCGTAATCGGCAGCAAGCTTGATCATGTCCGGCCACCACACGTCCCGAAAGAAGCTGGGAATATCTTTGCGGTACTCGCGGTAAATACTCGGCTCGATCCCCTGACGAAAAGGGGCCGGAAAATCGTCAATATACATGACTTTCATATTGAAAATGGGGTACATAAAATCTGGATTCAGTAAACTGATGCCACCAGCAATCAGTCCTCTGTTCATGGCAGATTGCATATTCGTCCCGTTATAGACCATGAGCTTCCCCTGTCCATACCGGGTCTCCCATAGCAGTGGCATATTGTCGGCGGAAACAGCGTGAACCTTTGCTTGCCTATTCAGTTCTACGGGAATCGAGGAATTCACAATGGCATCTGCACCGATTTTTGCATCTTCTCCTTTGATCAAGAGATTGGATGTCATCTGAATGCCATTTGTCACGATAGGGAGATTGATCGAATTGATCCCTAGTTTTCGGTATATGCGGTACAAGCTGTCATTGTATTCAGGCGTACGTGAAAAGAACACATTTCCACCATTGTGCGCATATTCCATCATCGCATCCAGATTGGCTAGCATGTCCAGATTTTCTATGGTGACAATGACCGTCATGTATTGGGGGTCGGGCTTCGAGAACTGCTTAACGTCAGCAAGCTCGTACTCCTTTTTCATATACCGCAGCACTTGCTCCACATTCCTCGCGATTGCCATGCTGCTCTCATCCTTGGAATCATGCAGAATGAGGAATCTCTCCCTTACCAGCTTGGCGATTTCCTCCTGACTGATCGCGTTTTGCTTCGGCTCGTCAGCCTCTTTTCCCGAGCCTCCTGACTTATTACTGCTCACCTGAAGGATGAACTGAGACCGGGTAGCTTCAATAGTGATCCCCAGAATCGCCACAAAGATCAGAATGATGTAGATGTTTTTTTTCACGGGAATATCGTTGGACCTCGATCTGCTCCAGTCTCTGCCATTTTCCCTGTCTCTTTTCCTTCTCCTGAACCTAGTCATTCTCATTTTGTATCGCTCATCTCTTTCAGTTTCGTACCTATTTCCTGTGTAACAGCGACTTCCGCCCAATTGCTGTCTTGCTCATCGTTCCAGTAGCGAATCATCATCAACGTAGCGTGGGAGATTTTAACCGACGAGCTTTTTAACCGATTCATCTCTGCCACAAAACCTGCGTAGTCTCTGATCGAAAAGAAGCGCTTGAGCGACATGACATATGGCTGCTCGCTTTCCGGATGATACTCATGAAACAATTGACAGTACTGTTCCGCTTTTTCATAGGACTGGTTCCCCAGCTCACAATTGATCTTGTCCACAAAATAGCTTTCTTCTTCCTGATAAATGTCCAATAATGACTCCAGAACAAACGAATACGTGTAGCTGTACTTCACATAGGTGCGTTGATCAAGGAGTGAACTGTCCAGATACTTCTTCAATACGTCTGCGTAGGCGCGTAGAACTGCAAGCTCCTGCTTGTTCTCCTCGTATTTCACTGATAAATCCTGCAGTTGGAGCTGAAGGTTGCGCCGCATTTCCGTTAAAGCGGCTGCTGCGTAGTGAACCGTTTCTGAGTCCTCGTTTTGCAAGGCTGTCTCCAATGTGCCGATCTGCCAAATGGTCTGCTCTTTCAAGACATCGATCAGCATCTTTCGGCGCGTGCTCGTGTCGTTCAAAAACAAAATGTCCTCAACAGGGACGATGTTCATTTCCTTTTCCATGTCCGCTCTTCGGAAAATATTCGATCCCTCCGCTAGCTTCAGCAAATCGCTCTCAAGCATCAGTTCATTCACATTCTTTTTCGATGTTCGTTTGTACACATCGGTAATCCCCAATAACAGGAGGCCAAAAATGGGGAGAAAGCCAGTAACAAGCATTCGCATAATCAGCACCTGCTTGTTTTTGCCGCGGCTTTGCATCCAACTGTAACCAACAGACACCAAGACATGGAGGAGAACTAGATTAAACATAAGCGCCATCCTTCAAGGAGAAGCGATCCTGGTCTTTTTCCTGCACAATTCTCGATGCAATACCGAGTCTACCAAGCCTATCAATCACGATACGGGCTTCTTGCTCGTTGGAATTGGAGAGAATGATATAGACATCTCCTGCTTCGTCCATTCCCATATAATCTGCTTCGCGAAGAGAACTGGCGATATAGGTAGCAAGTGTATGATGATCCATTTGCGCAAAATCCACTGCCAAGAGGGTAAAGTCAGTGTTTAACTGTTGCTTGGCGTCCCTTTTGTTCTTCACCATTGCTGAAAAATAAGCAGGAATCAGGATAGGGGTATCGTCTAGGTAACGGTCCTTTTGTGTGGAGTTTAAGTATCGAAGAGAACGGGACAAAGCGGATGAGATCAATTGAACGGCAACCTGAAAAAGGTTTTGGGTGTACATCGTAAAGTTTTCAAAACCGAGTTGTTGCAATGTGACCACCGCAACCATTTTTCCCTTGTCAAAAATAGGAGCTGCTATAAGGGGCATGTCGTGACGTAGCTCTTTATTCACGATGATCTTTTTCATTGTCATTAATTCAGTAAGGTAAGCATGTTCACTCATTTTCAGCGAGCGTGGCAGATCAAAGCCCGCTTTATTCGATTTGGCCATCAATCGCAAGAAAGAGCCATTTTGATTCATCGTATAAATGGCGATCTCATCGGACTTCATGATTCTTTCCAGTACCTTGACTGATTTCTGCAATACGCGTTCAGGCTCGAGGCTGTCCAACTCTTTGGTGATGTTGTAGATTTTTCCAAAGCTGTCTTCCGAATTTACGATCTGCTGCTGCAACTCTTGCTTTACCATCAGAACATCGTTATAGATGTCTTTTAAAAAATCATACTTGTCTTCCAGCGCTTGCTTTTGCAGCTCCTTGGACAATACGTCCCTGTTGCGTTTGTCGATCGAATAGCCCACAGCAATCCCGATAATAAAATAGACAGCGATATGAAACAGAACATTCGCGTCATATAAGAGCGATACAACATCGCGCCCGTTATGCAGGCTTTCTCCGATGAAAAGTCCACAAGCCAGGATAACTGACAAGAGGGATTGCTTCGTTCCGTAAATGGCGCCAATCAACACGATGTAAATCAGCTTGAGATCAAAGACACCGCTATTAACCGTTCCAACTGTCGCGAAAACCACCAGAAGAAACGCAAGAATGTTCTCTATGTACGGCCTTGCATCCCATGAACGGAGCCAATGGATCGCTTTCTTCGCTTCGCTCTCCTGCTCTTGTTCCTTCTCTGCGACGGTCTCTTGATACCACTGCGCCGTTTTTTCCAGCCCCTCCGCCAATGAATACATCGGGATCCAATCTAGTCTTCGCTTTGCCCACGTATTGTCCAAAACTGACTTATCTACGTCTCCTGGGCGTTTTTCCCTTCGTGATATTCCTTGAAGAGGCTGGTTAGCCCCGAGAATGTCAATCAGCTCATTAATGCTGCTTTCCTGGTTCGTAGACAAATTCATCACACCCGTATCATCCGTGGTAACGGAACGGAAAATGGCATCAGCTACATCCTCTACATAAATGAAGTCTCTCGTTTGGCTACCATCCCCGTGCAGAACTATTTCTTTCCCATGGTTGATCTGGGTTAAAAAAGTAGAGATAACACCGCCTTCCCCTCCTGCACTTTGTCTGGGGCCATACACATTTGCCAAGCGAAAGGCTACCGTTTGCAAGCCGTACATTTCTGTCCATTTGCGGCAATACATTTCGCCGATGTGCTTGTTTATTCCATAAACAGATACCGGATCACACGCTGAATCTTCGTGTAACGGTGTACATTCATTCATGCCGTAAACGGCGGCTGATGACGCAAAAATAAATTTGGACACGCCATATTTGCTCGATAGCTTTAGCATATTCACGAGTCCCAGAATGTTCGTATTCGTATCCAGCAGGGGGTCTTCCATGGATGCAGCAACACTTACTTGGGCCGCTAAATGGATGACGACATCGAACTTGTTGCTCTTAAATACTTCATCACATTTTTTATCCGCTACATCCAGCTCGTATGCCTTATGCGGAAATGTGACGTTCCTTTGATTGCCTGAGCTGAGCTTGTCGAGGATGAAAACCTTATACCCTTCCTTATAAAATCTCTCCGCGACAAAAGAACCAATGAACCCATAACCACCTGTGATCAAGACTTTCATGCTAACACCTCAGCTATTTGTTTCTCCTGTCGATCCCCACAACGATCATCTACTCCTGTTCCCAGCAATTTTTGGACAGCCCATTCGATTCGCTCCAGCTGCAGTGGCTTCGCAATGAAATCCCGCGCCCCTGCCTGAATCGCCTTGATGACGGTATCGTTCCTAGACACTGCTGAGCAAATAATGATCTTGGCATCCTTGTCCAACTCCATGATTTTGCGTGAAGCAGTCAAACCGTTCATGCCGGGCATGGTAATGTCCATCGTAACGAGTGATGGTTTGTACAAGCAGTAATTTCTAACAGCCTCCTCTCCCGAAGCAGCTTCCGCAACCACATGCAGTCCTAACGTCTCAAATATGTTGCGCAGCACACGTCTCGTAAACGCCGTATCATCAACAATCAGAATGCTATTCATCCAAAATGCTGTCTCCCATCCTATCCATCTATATCTTTTGGACTATTTTATTATAGTAATATATTCCTGTTGGCAATACCAACCAAAACTAACGCCTCCTATACTTTCATTTTCATAGGCATAAAGCCCCTCTATTCCGTAGCTTCACCCATTCTACTAGGATCATCTCAACAATTTCTGAACAAGAGACAAAAAGAAGAACAGGGACAGTTACCTATACGGCAGCTTATCCCTGTTCTTCTTCCTAATTATATTCCATCCGTTCAAAAGGTAGAGATGACTCCGCCTTCATTTTGTTTCACCTAGAATCTGTTTCCAACAAATGCTGAACAGCCCATTCAATCCTCTCGAACTGTAAGGGCTTTGCGATAAAATCACGCGCACCAGCCTGAATCGCTTTGATGACCGTATCGCGTCGTGCAACTGCGGAGCAAATGATGATCTTCGCATTCTTATCCAGCTCTATGATTTTTCGGGAAGCAACCAAACCGTTCATGCCCGGCATCGTAATATCCATAATAACCAGTGACGGTCGATACAAACAATAATTCCTAACAGCCTCCTCCCCTGAATCAGCTTCCGCCACTACCTCAATACCTAATTTCTCAAACATGTTACGCAACACGAGTCTCGTAAACGCTGTATCATCAACAATTAAAATGGTATTCATTCAAATTGTTTTCTCCCATCTTTTATACCGCGATTTTCGAACTATCATAAAGAGGTTTACTATATGCAAAAACGACATAATTTGATCATTTTCTACATTCTACTAGGAACATCTAGACAACTTCTGAACAAGAGAACCTCTTGTCATCCATTCCATTACGGGGAAATAAAAAACCGAAGCATCCGCTTCGGCTCAACTCACTCTATTATTCGGTTCTCTTTTGCTATTTTCCTTACCAAGCAGCAATGCTGCTGTCTGCACGCATATCCGTACCACCGCTCAGCACACCATTTTCATCACGCCAAATGATTTGACCTCGTCCAAAGTAATTGCCGAGCTGCGCCCACTTGATCGTATGACCCCTGCGCTCCAAAGCTAGTGCCAAATGCTCCGGGAAATGACGCTCCAGCTCCACCGTTTTGCCTTCCATCCACTGCCAACGCGGCGCATCGAGCGAAGCTTGCGGATTGAGATGGAAGTCGATGGTGTTCATGACCACCTGCACATGTCCTTGTGGCTGCATGAAGCCGCCCATTACGCCGAACGGCCCCACTGCTTTTCCATCTTTCGTCAAGAAGCCCGGGATAATGGTGTGGAACGTTCTTTTGCCTGGCTCCAAACAATTGTCATGAGCAGGGTCCAGCGAGAAGGTATGACCCCGGTTTTGCATGGCGATCCCTGTCCCCGGCACAACTACTCCGGAACCAAAGCCCATGTAGTTGCTTTGGATAAAGGAAACCATGTTGCCCTCACCGTCAGCAGTCGCTAAATAGACCGTACCGCTCGTTTTCGGCTGACCCGGCTCTGGCGTCAAGGCTTCATGACCAATCAGTGCACGGCGAGTAGCAGCGTATTTCTCTGACAACAAGGCTTCCTTCGAAACCTTCATTTTGCTCTCTTCTGTGATGTATTTCAATCCGTCCACAAATGCCAGCTTCATCGCTTCGATTTGCTTGTGATACGTTTCTGTTGTGTCCTTTGCATCAAAATCAAAGCCTTTCAGAATATTCAGAGCCATCAGGCCGATCATCCCTTGCCCATTCGGCGGGATCTCCCACACATCATAGCCGCGGTAGTTGACTCCGATCGGCTTCACCCATTCCGGCTCATAGGCAGCCAGGTCTTCTTTTCGCAAATAACCGTCGCACTCACGCGAGAACGCGTCGATCTTGTCTGCCAGCTCTCCACGGTAGAAGCTCTCCGCATTTGTTTCCGCGATTTGACGTAGCGTCTTCGCATGACCCGGTGACTTCCAGATGTCGCCCGCTTTTGGTACTTTGCCATCTGGCGTAAAGGTGGAGAACCAATGCGCGAACGCTTCCCCTTTGCATTGCTGAGAAAGCTTTCTATATGCTACATCCCAATTATGCGCCAATGTGGGCGATACCGGATAGCCATTCTCCGCATAGTCAATCGCTGGCTGCAAAACCTCTGTAAGCGGAAGGCGTCCAAAACGCTTGGACAAGGCTGCCCACGCAGCAGGTGCGCCTGGGACCGTGACAGGGGTCCAGCCGTAGGTCGGCATTTCTTTCAGACCTTTTGCTTTTAATGCCTCGATGGAGATTCCTTGTGGAGCCGGACCGCTTGCATTCAGTCCGTGCAGCTCGTCTTTGATCCACACGAGGGCAAATGCGTCACCCCCGATGCCGTTTGAGGTCGGTTCTACTACAGTCAGGCACGCAGCCGTTGCAATCGCCGCATCCACCGCATTTCCGCCCTTTTTCAAAATATCGAGACCTGCTTGTGCCGCTAGTGGCTGCGAGGTCGCTACCATACCGTTCTTGGCAAAAGTCGTCACACGCTTCGATGCGTATGGGTATTCCATTGCGTCATAATCAACCATGGTTTTTGCCTCCTAAATCGTTCGTTTAGCCGATAAGAAAGACCGTTAGTTAAGCAGGGAAGATCCATCTGGTTTGAGTCAACATAGTGGAGGGGAAGAAAAAGCACAGTTCTCTTCGACTCTGACACGCTAACAGGGGGGATTCACTGTCCGTCTCCACTTAAAAAAGGGTACCGTCGAGCCAAAGCCACCCTACGGGCGGAAGTTTCTCAGGGAAGAAGTGTTCGACAAACGTGGTCCCCTTTTTTAAGTTCCGACTGGGGAGGCGTTGTCAAGGTCTACGAGCCCTGTGCTTTTTCTTCTGACCAGCTTATCCTACCCAATGAAAACAAACCCGTACGCCATCGCTCCCAAGATGACAAAAGCGGGATGGACCTTCCATGTTTCGAGCAGAAGGTAGGATGCCACTGTCAAAATCCCCGTTTGCATCCAGCCGATTCCCTCGACTGCGCCCATTAGGAATTGATACGTCATCGTTCCGAGCAAGACAGTAACGACTGGCCGTACCGATTGGGTCATCGCTTTTACCTGTGGCGCACTGCGGAATAGGTTAATAAAACCCATCAATAAGACCATCGCGATCGCTGTCGGCGCGACCGTTGCAAATAAAGCGACGACTGCACCCGGTACACCTGCTACCTGATAGCCAATGTATCCGGCGAGCTTGGTCGCGATTGGGCTGGGCAGGGCATTTCCTACTGCCAGCACTTCTCCGAATTCCTGCACACTCATCCACTGGTAATGGTCAACCACTTCATTTTGGATCAAAGGGATGCTGGGTGGTCCTCCCCCGTACCCCAAAATGTTGGAGATGAAAAAAGCCCAAAATAATTGCAGGTAGATCATGCTACACCCTCCTTGCCGTCCTTGTCCTTGCGCTTGCGGACAGACCAAGTAGAATAAGCAAATGAAACGGCCAGCGCAATTCCTACGACGATGCCCGGATGCCAATCAAGGAAGAGTAACGCTACGAGTGAGAGGGCGAGGGAAAGGCTCACACCTGCTTTGCTGGACGCTCCCTTCCACCCCTTTGAAAGGAATTCCCACGTAAGGACGCCTGTCATAACTGCGATTACCGGACCGATTGCCTGAATCATGCCGTATACACCCGGCGCATCCTTCCATTGATATATAACTTGCAGCAAACCGATCATCACAAGCACGATTGGCATCACTACTGCGATGTTTGCCACCAATGCACCCTTCCAGCCTTTTACCCGATAGCCGATAAATGCAGCCAGCTTGGTCCCAATGGGCCCTGGAAGAGCGTTGCCGAGCGCCAGATTGTCGGAAAAATCCTCATCTGTCACCCATTTATACTTTTTCACGCATTCGGTGTAAAAGAGGGGAACCATCGTAGGTCCTCCCCCAAATCCGAAGATTCCGATGCGGAAAAAGGCGAGAAATAATTGCCAGTAAATCATAGCTGTACCTCCGTCCTTGCCTAACTAGCGGATAAAGTTGTACTTGGACTTCAATATTTTCAATTCGTTAATCACATTCGTTTTGGAGATGCCAGGAATCTTGTGCAGCTTCTTAAGTAAAAATTGCGATAATTCTTCATTACTTGTTACGAGCACCTGTGTGAAAAGCTGATATTCACCAGAAGTGAGTACGATGAGCCTAATCTCTACGGTTTCCATCAACGCAGCAACCACATCGTCCAGCTTTTCCGCATCCACAGCCACTTGAATCATCGCTTGTACATGAAACCCTGCCTTGACCGGATTGACAATACCGACCAGACTCAAGGCTCCTTCGTCCTGCAATTGCTGGACGCGCATGCGAATCGTCTTTTCTGTAACCCCGAGGTCCTTTGCAATCTGAGTAAACGGCAAGCGCGCATTTCCTTGCAAGGCTCGAATGATCCCATAGTCGATGTCATCTAAATCAGGATAAAGTGATCTTCGGAAAGTTTCCTCCATACAAACACACCTTTATTCGTCTTTTTTAAACAATTTTCAGCCTCATCACAGCTAAATTTTATAAAATTCGGTCGAATTCCATAATGATTGTTGCTACTATAATACGATCTTAGACACAGCGCAATACTTCGTCTGAAAATTTCATTTTGAACGCATTTCAAGAAAACGAAAAAAGAGCCTTCCCCGCTAGGAGAGGCTCTCTATTAATATTCGATACGGTCCAGAGATTGAGACCATGCTTCAAATGGACTCCGTTTGTTCGGAAGATCTATTCTCCGAAACGGAATGCTTCGCTCTTCATGAGGGAGAACAATCTGCTCATAAATAAACTGATCGTCAAAACCGACATGCGCCGCATCTTCTTTCGTGCAAGCATAATAGACATTTCTCGGTCTGGCCCAATAGATGGCTCCCAGACACATCGGACACGGCTCACAGCTCGTATACAGGTCACAATCGTTTAACTGAAAGGTTTCGAGACGACGACACGCTTCCCGAATGGCTTGAATTTCGGCATGTGCCGTCGGGTCATTGCTCGTCGTCACTTCATTGCGTCCACGTCCAACTACTTGCCCATCCTTCACGACAAGGGCTCCAAACGGGCCGCCTACTTTATCACGTACATTTTCAAACGCAATCTGTACAGCTTGCCCCATCCACGTCTCTCGTTCCATCCGCTTGCCCCCTCGCATCCCCTTCTCCTTTATCCTATGTCCCTGCTCATCTGGACATGCTGGAAAAGTTCACTAGCGATTCATTGATTGCTTTAAATGGAACAAGTAACGGTTTCGAATGATCCAGAAATACACACCTTGAACAACGACGAAGCTGCATAACACAATCGCAGTCGGCTTGAACACAGACGCGACAAGGATGAGCTTCAACAAGCTTTGCAGGGACACGAACGCCACCATGCTGTGAATAATGGCCACCACAATCGGCACGAAGAACAACAGGGCAATCTGGGTCGTAACGATCCGCGTCAACTCCGCATCCGTGAGTCCAATCTTGGAAAGCGACCCATAATGCCTCTTGTCGTATTCCAGATCCGTATACAAACGGAAATAGAGAAAGCTTGCTGCAGCTACAAAGAACAACACGCCTACAAATAACCCGATAAAGAGTGCCATGTTCGCCATTTGTTTCATGGTGTGGTAGTAGGGTGCACGAGCTGAAAACGAATAATTTTCGTCGAAATGACTAATCTCATCCTGAAGCTTGAGACTAAGATCCTGGGTTTCCTTCCATCTTGGCACCTCGTATACAAAGCGCTGTTCTTCCTTCGCTTTTGGAAGCTGGTCGTACACCTGATTCGGCACGACAGCCAAACGCTCAAATTCGAGCCCCTTAATCAACGGAGTCATATTCGTGTCTGTTTTGACTGCCAGCTGTGCATTTCCCACCTGAAGAGTCTTGCTCGCTACCGAATCGCCAATCCAGTTGAGCATGACGAACACCTCGTCATTCGTCATTTGCAGCTCAGGCGAGTGAGACGCTACCGCCAGCCTGTTATAGTCGGACAGCTTGACTACTCCGATCTTTTCCTCATTAATCGGTTCGGGCAAAACCCGCATTGCTACTTGATATTTTTCAAAGGAAAAGCCTCCCTGCTGCAAGCTCGTTTCAATTAACGACAGATGCTTGGCCCTCTCCACATCACTTTGTTTGGACTGGTATTCAAATGCGAACGGATTGATTTTCATCACCGTAATCTGAATCGACCCAGCCAAAGCTGCCAGCGTGCCAATCGCACAAAAAGCAACGGTAGAGACGATGCTGACCAAAAAGAACATCCGGGCATTATCCTTCATTCGATAGGCCAGATCAGAGAGCGTCAGGAGATTCGTACGTTTCCAATAAAAAGTTCGACGCTTCTTTAGAAAATCGATGAAGATGACGCTCAGCTGAGTAAACAACAGGTACGTTCCTACAGTCGTCAGCGCAATGACCGGAAGCATCAGCACGAGCACATTCACGCCGTCAGCAGTGAGGGCTAAGGCATAGCTCATTCCTAACAAAGCTACCGCGACCAGAGACAGCACTAGCGACGCCCTCGGCTCGCGCTTAGGACGACCGCTTCCTTGCAACAGATCCAACAGACTGCGGCTTCGCAGCACGAGGACCGTAAATAGCGAAATGGCTGCATACAAGATGAGAAACGCCACCACTGTCAAACCGATCGCTTTCCACGGGAAGTAAAACCCGAGTGCTTTTACAGCAAGCAAAAATCCCGCGAATTGAAAAAACAGCTTGGCGAGAACCAGCCCGACCCCAATCCCGATGGCAATCGAAACAATGCCAATCAGCATGTTTTCCATAAAAATCAGCATGTTCCGCTGTAACGGTGTCATCCCTTGGATAAAAAGGATGCCGAACTCCTTCTCCCTCTTTTTCAGAAAAGCACCGACACAATAAAAGAGAAAAAAGAAGGAGAACAGAAAAATGACGTACTCAGCCGCCATCATACCAGTGGCTACGGATTCATGAATCTCCTGCCCGATAATTTCAGGATGAAAAATGAACATCGCATAGACGAAAAAAATGAGGACAGAAAAAACGCTACTCATGAAAAATGCAGCGTACATACGCTTATTTCGTAGAACGTTATTACACGCGAATTGTCGAAAGGTCATAGGTGTTCCCTCCCAAAAACGACAATGAGTCAATAATTTTCTGGAAGAATACCTGTCGACTCTCACCCCGATACATCTCGTTATGGAGTTGGCCGTCTTTAATAAAAATCACCCGATGGCAATAGCTGGCCGCCAAAGCATCATGCGTCACCATCATCATGGTGGTATTATCTCTCTTATTGATCGCTTCCAGTGTCTCCATCACATTGCGCGAAGACTTGGAATCAAGATTTCCTGTCGGCTCGTCAGCGAGCAAAAGCGACGGGGAATGAATGATCGCCCTAGCAATTGCCGTCCGTTGACGTTGCCCCCCAGATACCTCGAAGGTCCGCTTTTCCAATATGTCCTGAATCCCTAGCTTCTCCGCAACGCTTTGCAGCTTTTCTTCCATGACCGCTACTTTCTCATTGTCCAGCGTCAGCGGTAACACGATATTTTCCCCAATCGTCAACGTGTCCAAGAGGTTAAAATCTTGAAATACAAAGCCGAGCTCACGGCGACGAAACAGAGCCAGTTTATCTTTTTTTAAATGATGCGGATTCGTACCGTTCAAAAGAACCGCACCAGAGGTTGGTGTATCAATGGTGGAGATCATGTTTAATAGCGTAGTCTTGCCACTGCCTGAGGGGCCCATGATACCGACGAATTCGCCCTTGCGAATCGAAAAATCGATATCGGTCAGCGCGCGGTAGGTTACCTTGCCCCCGTATATTTTACTTAAGCTATTTACAGCAAGCATTTCCATGCGCCATTCCCCTTTCTTGCACTTCCAAATTCAACTATACGGAAGTGCGCATAGTCCAGCTATCGAATTAACTTTCAGCTATCTTACTTTCTTGTAAGGTTGGGACGATGGCAGACAAGACAATACGTACGGTTGTCCCCTCGCCCACTTCTGATTCCATCTCCACCCCATGATGGAGCCGACCGCAAATTTCTTTCACCAAGTACAGTCCCATCCCGGTGGACTCAGGGTATTTACGCCCGTTTTCTCCCGTAAAATACGGCTTGAATACGCGGTGAATATCTTCGGCGGGGATCCCGATTCCATAATCCTGCACTTCCAGTATGGCATGTGCTCCGCGTTCATACGCACGAATCGTGACCTTGTTGCTTTTCCCTGCTGAATAACGAACGGCATTCGTCAACAATTGGTTGAGGACAAAAGCAAGCCACTTATCGTCCGATTCTACTCGCCAATTTTCATCCACTTTTACCTCGGGATACACTTGGTTGCGAATAAACAGCCGCTTGTTTTCAGCCAACACATTTTGCACCAAGGAACGCAGTGTTACGGGCTCAATCAGGAAGTCCTGTTCAAATCGGTCGAGGCGAGCTATGTACAGTACTGTTTCTAGTCCACGCTTGATCCGGTCCACTTCTTCACGAACGCTCTCAGCTGTTGGATCGTCTTCATTTTGCAGCAACAGATGAATAACCGAAATCGGCGTCTTCATCTGATGAACCCATTGCTGAATAAACGTCGTATGGTCCCGTTGCTTGTTTTCATAGGCATGAAGCTGTTCTTTGTAGAGCCGGTACTGCTCCTGACTGATGTCATCCATCGCTCGGCACAGCGGTGAATTCCCGTATGTCTGGGTCAGCTCCTCTAATGACTCTACCGGCTTGCTCAGTCGCTGATAGATTGTGCGGTGAGACAAATAACGGACGACGAGAAAAGCCCCCGCGAAAAAAATAGATAAAAACATGACGTAGATCATCAATGATTCATTCCAGTACCCATCCAGCGCAAAAATCATAATTAATAAGATCAATTGGACGAGAAAAAACGCTGCGAATGGCCATTGATCACGAAGGAACAGCTTCATTGCCCTTCCTCCCAAGTCGCCCGCAAGCGATAACCAGAACCGCGAACAGTCTCGACAGCTCCCTCTAAGCCTAGGTCCTTCAGCTTGCCGCGCACGCGTGTGATGTAGACATTCAGCGTGTTTTCATCGACAAACTGCTCATCCCACAGCTTTTCTAGCAAACGCTCACGGCTGACGACACGTGGATGTTGATTCATCAAGGCTTCGAGCAGTAACGCTTCCTTTTTGCTCAGCTCGATTTTGGTCTCGTACATGGACAGCTCCATTCGCTCCAAAAACAGCTTGAGCCCCGCTACTTCAACTGTACGCTCCCCTTCTTGCGGAGCATATTGTCCGTAAGCCCGACGTAGCTGACTGCGGATTTTGGCCAAAACCACATCGTAGTCAAATGGCTTTGTGATATAGTCATCAGCCCCATTTTCCAAGGCCATCACCTGGTCCATTTTACTTTCTCGTGCAGAGATGAACAGGATCGGGCAGTTGGACTCCTGGCGCATTTGCCGGCACCAATAAAATCCGTCAAATTTCGGTAGATTCACATCCAACAGAACCAAATCAGGACGCGATTGGGTAAATACCTCCATGACTCTATCGAAATGTTCAACATTGACTGTCTGGAATCCGTATTTTTCCAGTTGCTCTTGTAGCAGCTGGTTGATTTTCGGGTCGTCTTCTACAATCATAATTGTGGACATCACTCATACTCCTCTCGTCTTGAGTCTCCTCCATTTTATTCTTTACTATACCATTAGAAAACTAGACTACGCCAAGGTTTGGCATTTCTCTTATTTAGAAGTCGAATGAAAAAAAGACTTGTATGTTGCTGTAGTGGAGGGGAGGAAACAGGAGAAAACGCTTAGCTTCTAGGGCCACCCCCTGGGGGATTGACTGCACGACTCCATGCAAAAAGCGAAACCGCGTCCAAAGTTGTCCTTTCAGGATGTGTTTCAGAGGTGGACGCTTAAGGGCGTGTTTCGCTTTTTGCATTGCGTCTCGGTCGGTGTCCCTAAGATCTTCGCTGTTTTCTCCTGTTTCCTCTACGAGCTTTCCATGTTGATCGGTTTTTAAATACCTTAAAAGAATGTAAGAATGCCATCAGTAACGACAGAGAAGAATATTTCCAGGCGTAGCGACTTGTGGAGTCCTACCAAGCGGAGAAGGGATTCGCGGGCAACAGAAACGCAACCGTGCCCATACGGCGTAGCGGCTACCACTTTTGCGTTTCCCCGCGAATCCCTTCGGAGCGGACAGTCTTAACCCCCAGCAGGACGGAGCCTGGAGCCTAGCATGGAAATATTCTTCTCTCCACTACAGCCACATAGCAAAAAAAGGAAGGACTGTTGTCCCCCCTTATGCTTGTTCTGTCATCAATTGCTGCAGCTTCTTAATCCCGCGGAAGTGCAGGATTTTCACCGAAGCCTCTGTCTTGCCCAAGATTTCCGCGATCTCATTCATTCGCAAATCTCCGAGATAGCGCAGAGCGATCACGTTGCGCTGATCCTTTGTCAGCGTGTGCACCTTATCCCACAAGCCCTCGGTTGTCTCCTGATTCAGAAGATGCTCCTCTGGCAGCTTATCTGTTGCGACCATATTGCTAAATGTGTCCTGATCGACCGGACTCTCCCGCTTCTTGCG
Organism: Brevibacillus sp. RS1.1; assembly: GCF_013284365.1. Taxonomy (NCBI): domain Bacteria; kingdom Bacillati; phylum Bacillota; class Bacilli; order Caryophanales; family Paenibacillaceae; genus Brevibacillus; species Brevibacillus sp. RS1.1. The sequence continues at coordinate 18,646 of NZ_JABSVA010000006.1, read as the reverse complement.
CATGTAGTCAATCAAAGCATTGTGCGCAATTCGGAAAATCCAGGCGCCAAATGGATGGCGGCCATCGTACTGCTCAAGCTTGGAGTACACCTTGATAAACACAGTCGTTGTCAGGTCTTCCACATCCCAGACATTTTTTACCCGGTAGCGGAAATAGCGATATATTTTAGCAGAGTAATCTTCGTAAATTTGTTGGTGATTTAATTTTGGATACATGATTGCTGTTGTCATAATCGATCTCCCGTTTCGTGATCCGTATGAATTGATTTCATTGTACGGTCGAAACGAAGCAGGAACCATCGAGTTATATTTCAGGAAGCTTACACTTTTGTAAGGTACTTATGGGCTCGTTGTAAGCTCGCACAAGTAGGTACGAAAGGGGTATCATTTCGGTTACAACTTTCAAAAGAAATCTTAAAAAATTTCTTAAGAAATTTTTTAAGTTGTCTTTAAAAGCGTTTTGGTGGAGGGAAGACGTTAACTCAGTTATAAATGATATTCATAACCTTTTGCTAATGAAAAGATATGGGTATCAGTCAGTTCTCCTGAGTCATTTAGGTTAACATTGCGTAAAGTACCCTCCAACGTAAAACCTACCTTCTTAGCTACAGCTATACTTGCGTTATTCCGAGTATCACAGCGAATTTCAAGGCGGTTTGCTTCCAATTCATAAATGGCAAAGGCAACGATACCTTTTACTGCCTCTGTCATTAGACCCTCACCAGTACGCGATGTGCGTAGCCAATATCCAATTTCAAATTTTCGTACATTCCAATCAAAGCGATGGAGCCCACTACTGCCCACAAACTGCCCTGTATTCTTTTCGAATATATGTAGCACTAAGTCTGTGCGCTCTAGAAAATTGATCCTGGCTTTACGTACGTAGGCTTCTGAATCGTCAATAGATGGGAGGTTTTTTACAAACGGAAGCCATGGGCGCATCTCATTTACACTTTCACGTATGGCTTCATTTACAAATTGACCATCACCCCATTGCGGTGCTCTAATCAATAATCGCTGAGTTTCAAATTGTTCCGGAAAAGAGAGAAGTAGTGGATTCATAGTAGTCCTCCTTATATCGGAATGAGTTTCCAATAATAGTAACCGCTTGACCGCTCATTGACAATTGAAGGTAGTCTTGAACTCACTTTCAGGGTTCTTAAAAAGCTTCTCCCCCACCGAGGCTACTATATAAAAAGAAACGCCCCCGAAAAATTCGAGGGCACTTGCATTTAAATCAATCCAAGACGTTGGAAAATCGTATCCACATGCTTCAAGTGGTAACGGTAGTCAAAGCACTCATCCAGCTCTTCCTTGGATAGTGTAGAGCTAACAGTCGCATCCTCATCGACGATCGCACGGAAGGAGCGTTGCTCTTCCCACGCCTGCATCGCACGAGGCTGTACCGTATCATAGGCTTGCTCGCGGCTCATGCCTTTTTCGATCAGCTTGAGCATCACTTGCTGCGAGTAGATCAATCCAAAGGTACGGTCCATATTGCGCTTCATGTTCTCAGGGAACACCGTCAAGTTTTTCACGATGTTCATGAAACGGCGCAGCATGTAGTTCAATGCTTGCGTCGCATCTGGCAAAATCACGCGCTCCGCAGAGGAGTGGGAAATATCCCGCTCATGCCAAAGGGAAACATTTTCATAGGAAGTGAGCATGTGACCGCGGATGACACGAGCCAGTCCGCAAATATTTTCGCTTCCGATTGGGTTGCGCTTGTGTGGCATTGCAGAAGAACCTTTTTGGCCTTTGGCAAATGCTTCTTCCACCTCGCGCATTTCGCTCTTTTGCAGACCGCGAATCTCTGTTGCGAATTTCTCCAAAGAAGTTGCGATCAGTGCCAATGTCGCCATGTACTCGGCATGGCGATCACGCTGCAAGGTTTGAGTAGAAATAGGCGCTGCAGACAGTCCCAGCTTCTCGCACACGTACGCTTCCACGAACGGATCGATGTTTGCGTATGTGCCAACTGCGCCAGAGATTTTGCCGTACGCCACTTCTTTTTTCGCAGCCTGAAAACGAGCCAGGTTACGCTTCATTTCTTCATACCACAGGGCCAGCTTCAAGCCAAAAGTCGTAGGCTCCGCATGTACGCCATGCGTTCTGCCCATGCAAACCGTATCCTTGTGCTCACGAGCTTTGTCTGCCAAAATCTCGATGAAGTCTTGGATATCCTTTTCCAAAATTTCGTTCGCCTGACGCAGCAGGTAAGACAGAGCAGTATCCACCACATCGGTAGAAGTCAGTCCGTAATGCACCCACTTCTTTTCTTCACCCAAGGTTTCCGATACCGCACGGGTAAACGCCACCACATCATGGCGTGTCTCTTCTTCGATCTCATAGATTCTGTTGATGTCAAAAGTAGCTTTATCCCACAGCTTTTTCACGTCTTCCTCAGGAATGACGCCCAGCTTGGACCATGCTTCACACGCGAGAATTTCTACTTCCAGCCACGCTTTGAATTTGTTTTCTTCCGTCCAAATGGCGCGCATTTCCGGTCGGGAATAACGTTCGATCATGATAATACCTCCGATGTATTCGTCCAGATTTTCAGCTCATCAATCAGGGTGAGCGCTTCTTCTACAGTAGGGGCGAGCACATTGATATGCCCCATTTTCCGCTTGGCCTTGCTCTCTGCTTTTCCGTACAAATGGAGCTTGGCTGTACGCGGCAGCTTGTCGATCTGATCGATGACAGGCTGTAGATGCTCTCCCAAAATATTAACCATCACGACGCTCGAGAGCAACTCTGTAGATCCCAAAGGCAGATTGCAAACCGCCCGAACATGCTGCTCAAACTGCGAGGTCACACAAGCATCCATGGTAAAATGCCCGGAGTTGTGCGGTCGCGGCGCCAATTCATTGACATACAGCTGACCATCTTCAGTCAAAAACAGCTCAACTGCAATGAGTCCGACCACATCCAGCTTTTCTACAATCGTGCGAGCAATTTCTTCCGCGCGGGCGGCTACTTCAGCCGAAATACGAGCGGGTACGATGCTCAGGTGCAGGATATTTTCCTGATGAATATTTTCTGACACAGGAAAAACAGCCAGTTCTCCCGCAGGATTGCGTGCAGCAACGACGGACAGCTCCATTTGGAAGGGTACAAATTGTTCCACGATGAGCTCTGCACCTGCTTTGGACAACGTTTCATACGCCTCCGCCAGCTCAGCCTCGCTTCTCAATACCCATTGTCCTTTGCCGTCATAGCCACCGGTTGCGGTCTTCATAACAGCAGGCAGCCCCAGTTCACGCACAGCTTCCTGCAAATCCTCCAAGCTGTTCACGACACAAAACGGGGCAACCGGGATGCCGATCTCGCGAATAGCGGTCTTTTCCCGAATCCGGTTTTGGGTGATACGCAAAAGGCGGCTTCCCTGCGGTACATAAGCGCGGCTCTCCAATACTTCAGCCACCTGTGCATCGACATTTTCAAATTCATAAGAGATGACATCACTGACCGAGGCAAGCTGCATCGCTGCTTCTACATCATCGTAGCTGGCAACAATTTGCCGATCAGCCGTTTGGCCGCATGGTGCGTCTGCTGTTGGGTCCATTGTGACAAAGCGGTAGCCCATAGCTCGTCCCGCAAGAGCAATCATCCGTCCAAGCTGTCCTCCGCCGAGTATTCCTAGGGTCGATCCTGGTTTGATTTGCTTACGGTCTTTGGTTGTCATTCGAGTTCACTAGCCTCCAGCACCTTATTGCGTACATCATCACGTCTTTGCACGAACCGCTCTTGTACGTCTGGATATTTGATCCCCAAAATTTGCGCAGCCAATAACCCTGCATTGATAGCTCCAGCTTTTCCGATCGCAACCGTCGCCACAGGCACGCCCCCTGGCATTTGCACAATCGACAAAAGCGAGTCGAGACCATTCAAGTTGGATGATTTCACCGGTACACCAATGACAGGCAACTCTGTCTTAGCAGCCACCATGCCTGGCAAATGGGCTGCTCCGCCCGCACCTGCAATAATGACCTCCAAGCCGCGGCTTTTAGCGGTCTCGGCATACGTAAACATCAAGTCTGGCGTTCTGTGTGCAGACACGACCTTCTTTTCGTACGGCACCTGCAATTCGTCCAAAATTGCGCAAGCTTCCTTCATTGTTTCCCAGTCTGACGTACTGCCCATAATGACTCCTACCAAAGGCTGTAGCATGAACCATTCGCCCCCTACGTTTTGTATCATCAGAAGAAAACCCAACCGACTAACGGCTTTTCGCGCCGCTCTCATCGCCTGGGCTATTCGAACTCGTTTTCTCTCAACGTATTCAGTGTAGCAGGGAGAAAGTTTGCCTGTCAACCTCGTTTCCGAACATTTTAAAATGATAAATCAAAAATTATTCGTGTTTGCCTTTTTCTACCCAATCGTTGGCCGCTTCGGCTTTCTCTAGCTCGACCTGAAGCCAATAATCCAAATAGGGACTGGCATCCGCCCCGGCAGCTGTGGTCAATAGCAAGTTGATTTGCTCCCCGTTCGCCTGCTTGTATTGATGATCTCGTACATATTGACGCAACACCTGATGCAGTCGTTCGACTCCCCATTTTTCTTTCAAGTTCCACCACATGGCACCCGCTCGCCCATAGACGAGGTCATTGTAGCTCCTCCAGTCTGGAAAAGCCTCCACGGACGACTTTGCATTGACTCCTTGGTTCGCATATCCTTCCGCTGCACGTGCTTGGCCTAGCCGCATCTGAATATACGCTTGTGAACGCGAGGGAGACTTTTGCTGCAAAAATACCATCGTCGCATAATCTGTCAGCCCCTCATCCAGCCACGCCTCTCGCACCTCGTCGTTTCCGACCAACCCGTAAAACCACTGATGTGCCGTCTCATGCGCTACGATCGCTTCCCCCATAGAATCTCTACGGTCAAAATACTCCTGGGCAATAAAAACGAGGCCCGGGTATTCCATGCCTCCAAAGAAGCCGCCTGTTTTGACAACATCGTATTCCTTATACGGATACACTCCGAACTGTTTTCCGTAATAGTCGAGAGACTCCCTGGCAGTCTCATGGATTCGTTCTACGTTTTGCGGGTCATCACTTATCTGCACCCATGTACGTACGATGGTTTCTCCGACCTTGCCAGATATAGGCTGGTACGTATCGTCCATGACAACAAGAGCAAAATCACGAACGTTCCATGCGTCCACCTCATAGATTTTTAACCGTTGCGGTCTCGTCTCGGTGATGACAGCCACGCTCTCCAATCCACTCGTAGCAAGCTGGTACCCCTCTGATAACTGCACACGTAAATGATAATTCGCCACTTCCGAGTAAAAAGGATCGCCTATCGCGGAATAAGGATCGAGCCGCCAGCCTCCTGCATCCTTGACCGCCAGGATCGGCAGCCAATTGCCTAGCCACATCGCATGATCATGGTAAGACATTCGCCCATTGTTAAAAGGAACCTCGAGCTGAAAATTCATCTCCACCACCGTCTCAGCGTTCGAAGTTCTTGCAGGAAGGGGCACTTGTAAAAGCATATTGGTCTTTCCTGCATACTGTACGCCGACACTTTTTCCGTTTACTCGTACTTCGTTTATCCTGATACCGCCAGGCTCACGCTGTTTGCCCAGCACAGCCTCCCAATTCTCTCCACTGAGAGCAGCATTTGCAGAGAAAGCATTGGGATATAAATGAAAAAAAGCTTGGTCATCTTGGGGGACAAAACGAGCCATCAGCATGCCTTTCACCACGTGCTTGTTCATATCGATTTGTACGTCGGCCTTGTAAGTGACTGCAGCCTGCTTGTGACCAATCGGCACAATCTCCTGAGCATCTACGCCAGCCTGCCCTGTCCAAGGCCGGATGTTCAAGAATACAGTCAAAACGACTCCTACTGCGACGATGACCACCCAATGCTTCCGCCACATCGTGATCCCCTGCCTTCGATTACTTCTTCTGATGCTTGAGTCGTTGGCGCTCCAGCCAAGCAGCTGCCTGTTCCTGCTGGGACATGTCTACTTTCAACCAATAGTCCAAGAAAGCGCCCGCATCTTCTCCGGCCATCTCAGATAGAAAGGCTCCCCATTCCTTTCCGGTCACCACCTGATAACGATACTTCTCGACATACTGCTTTAAAACGTCATGTACCCTTTCTTCCCCCCACGCTCCCTGCAATAGCCACAGCATCGAGGACGTACGGGAATAAACGAGATCGCTATAACTTTGATTATTAGGAAATGCAGACAGCGCTTGCCAAGGACGTTGTTCCTCTGCCACGTAATACTGAACAGAGGTGCCCTGCCCCAGCCGTCTGCGTACCCGTTCTGCTCCCAACAGCGGGTCTTGCTGAGATAAGTATGAGAGTGTCACGTACTCTGTGAATCCCTCATCCAGCCATGCTTCCTTTACCTGATTATTTCCGAGTAATCCGTAAAACCACTGATGTGCCGTCTCATGGACAACCGTGACAATACCTGTTTCTTCCCCTGAAAAGAAATGACGCCCGTCGAGAAAGACCAATGCTGGGTACTCCATTCCATTTATTGCGCCACCGGTTCTTACCACATCGTATTCGGTATAGGGGTAGGCGCCCAATTGATGATGAAAATAGGCCAGAGACTTCGCTGCTGCTTCATGAATCTGCTCAGCAGTTTCCGGATCATCTGTTTTCCGCCACCATGTTCGAACGACTGTTTCGCCCACCTTTGTTTCCGTTCGCTGATAGGAGGCATCCATAACGACGAGGGCAAAATCCCTCACATTTTCTGCACCGAGCTGTATCGTCTTTTCTCCCTCACGAGTAGAAACCTGTTTCGCAGCCATATCAGGCGCTGTGCTCGCCAGCTGATACTCTTTTGGCAGCGTTACGTTCACCTCATAATCTGCGTTCTCACTATAAAATGGATCACCGACAGGCTCGTACGGATCGAGATGCCAGCCTTCCTTGTCGTACACCGCAAGAACCGGGAGCCAGTTCCCCAGCCAGAGTGAGTGGTCATCGTACGACATCCTGCCGTCGTTTCGCGGAAGAATCATCTCGAACTCCATCACGATCGTTCGTGGGCCCATCTGTCCTTCTAGAGGCACTTCGAATATGTTCAGGTCTTTCGTCTGTTTACTGGCAACCGCAATGCCATCGACCAGTAGCTTTTTATTAGTGTATGTGCCAAGCGTTGGGCCATTGCCTAAAAGTTCCTCCCATAGCATGCCTTGATGCTCTTCTGTAAATACGTTCGGGTAAAGATGGAGATAGGCACGAGTAGGGTCTTTTGGCCAAAAGGCAATCGTTACGGTTCCTGCTACTTCCTTCTTGATTGGATCAATTCGCACATCCGCCTGATAGAGGGGTTTACGCGTAAGCGCAGTACCCTCCTCAGCATTTACAGGCAACATCCACGTCAAAAACAATAAGCTACAACCGACCAGTGAGACCCATTTCTTCACGCCATCTCCCCCTTTTCTCTACTGTACAAAAAATGGAAGAAAAAGACTATCTTTCCTCTTTACCCTGATAGCTTGTCGGACAGCCACTTTTCAACCAACTCCAAAGGAACCGGCTGTTCTGTTCCCTCTCGCATATCTCTTACGACGACCTGCCCACTGTTCACTTCGTTTTCCCCATAGATCAAGGCAAAAGCAAAGCCTTCCTTGTTTGCATAATCGAGTGCTTTTTTCAGTCGTCTACCAGTCAGCTCCAGCTCGACTCTAATGCCGCTCTCGCGCAATCGATTGGCCAGGCCAAGACTGGATGCTTCCGTCCCGAGGGCAATGACGAGTACATCGGCAGCTCTCTGCTCCTCCGTGTTGCGATTTGCCAGCGCTGCAAGAATGACATCCAATCCAAACGAAATCCCTACAGCAGGATACTCTCTTTCATCATCCAAAAGCCGACCGATAATCTGATCGTAACGTCCCCCACTACCGATACTGGACGTCATACTTCCATCCTGCAAAAAGATCTCATACACAATCCCTGTGTAGATCCCTAAACCTCTTGCTAAAAATGGCGAGAAACGAAGCTCACCCTTCACACCCGCTCCTGTTACATAAGCAAGCATTTCACGGAGCTCCCGAATCCCTTCCTGAACTAGCGGGGATGTAAAGCGCTCTGTCAACAGATCCAGCGTAATCTCACCTTCTTGCAGGAAAGACGTTGTGGCCAACACGAGTGACTCCTCGACGTTTCGCTCCCGCAAGTCATCACGCACTCCGTCCACGCCGATTTTCTCGAGCTTATCCAGCGACAGCATGACATCCCCGGCCTGCTCTACGGGAACTCCCAGCTCCTGAAGCACCCCAGATAACAGCTTGCGGTTGTTGACCTCAATGTACACGTCGAGCCCCAACCGCTTGAATGCCTCAAAAGCCATACTGAGCAATTCTGCTTCAGCCAGCACCGATGTGGTTCCCACGATATCGACATCGCATTGAATAAATTCGCGCAAACGTCCGGTTTTTACTGGGCCGTCCCGAAATACTTTTCCGATCTCATACCGCTTGAACGGCATCCGCATCTCAGGATTCATGCCCACTACCTTTGTCAACGGTACAGTCAAATCATACCGCAGGCCGAGTTCTCTATCTCCTTGATCGTTCAAACGATACACTTCCTTCAAGATCTCATCCCCGCCGCCGTACTTGGATGCCAGCAATTCGTAGTGCTGCAACATAGGCGTCTCCAATGGCTTACAGCCGTATGTCTCAAATACAGCCTCGAGCGTCCGTCGTATCCAGTTTCGTTGCATCTGCTCCTGCGGCATGAAATCTTTTGTGCCTTTTACCGTTTTTAATACTTCGTTTTCCATGAATAACACCCTTTCTTTTATCAGATTGAGAAAACCAAAAAAGCCATGCAAGGCAACTTCTTGCCCGCATGGCTTCCTAAATGCACCACCGCAGGCACGAAGCACAAGAAGCGCTTGCACCTGCGGAAAAATTTCCGAAGATACAAACGCTCTACGTGTGGTGATGCTGTTGAAGGAACATGTTTAGACCTGTCATGGGAATCGGTCCATCCTTCCGTGAAAAAAGATTTTTCCTATCATAGCGCAAAAAAAGCTCCCCGTCCAGTAGACGAAGAGCCTCATTCCCAAATAATCCTATTCGCGCAACCAGATGAAGTACGCCAGGAAGACGAAGAACAGCACATACATCGCGGGATGCACTTCGCGAGCCTTGCCCTTCATTACCTTCATCACCGGATAAACGATGAAGCCTGTCGCAATACCTGTTGCAATACTGTAAGTCAATGGCATCAACAAAATGGTCAGGAATGCAGGGAATGCTTCATCCAGGTCATCCCAAGCCACTTTTGCAATGTGAGAAGCCATCAGAACACCGACGATAATGAGCGCTGGTGCCGTAACCGCAGGTGTGACAATCGCAAGAAGCGGTGAGAAGAACAACGCCAGCAGGAACATAATCCCTGTTACAACTGCGGTAAATCCAGAGCGCCCGCCTGCCGCTACCCCTGCTGTCGACTCAACGTAAGCTGTAGTGGTAGATGTACCGAGTACCGCACCTGCCATACCTGCAATTGCATCGGAAGCGAGTGCTTTTCCTGGACGTGGCAAATTGCCGTCTTCGCGGAGCAACCCCGCTTGGCTCGCCACACCCAAGAGCGTACCTGTGGCATCGAAAAAGTCTACAAACAAGAATGTCAACACAACAATCAGCATGTTCACGGTGAACAAAGCGGATGGATTACCGAGATATTGGAACGCAGCACCGAATGTAGGAGCAAGGCTAGGTGGTGCAGAAACGACTTGCTCAGGCAAATTCACCAGTCCGAAAAACATCCCGGTAATCGCCGTAATCAACATCCCGATAAAGATACCTGCATTGACTTTGCGAGAAAGCAGAATGACCGTCACGATCAGACCAAACACAGCAAGCAATGCATTTTTCGCTGCCAAAATTGCTTCCGGCTTCATGCCCTCGTGATAGAAGGTCAGATGTCCCAGCGCTACGAAGGTGGCATCATTGGCTACGATGATACCTGCGTTTTTCAAACCGATAAACGCGATAAAAAGTCCAATCCCTGCCGAAACTGCGTACTTCAAGCTTTGTGGAATCGCTTTGATGATCGCTTCACGAACCCCTGTCAGGGACAGAATCAAAAAGATCGTACAAGAAAGGAATACGCCAGCCAAAGCCTGTTGCCAAGGAATTTGCATCGTCAGAACGACGGTATAAGTAAAAAATGCGTTCAATCCCATTCCCGGAGCTTGACCGATCGGCAAACGTCCAAAAATACCCATTAACAGTGTACCGAGAGCAGCAGCCAAAGCCGTTGCGGTAAAGACAGCCCCAAATGCAGGATAGTTTGCTTTCAAATCTGGCGGCAGATCCGCACCACTGAGAATGAATGGATTGACAGCCAAAATATATGCCATTGCCAAAAAAGTAGTGATACCCGCGATGATTTCGCGTCGGTAATTGGTGCCTAGCTTGTCAAACTCGAAATACTTCCGCACCTATAAGTCCCCCCATACTAAACTTGTTGCAAAAAATAGTCTAACTGTTTTTTGCCGACCGTAAACGAAAAACGTCGACGTTTTTCACAAAAAAAAAGGCCCGGACGCTCTTATCATGCGCCTGGCCGTCAAACAAAACACTTCGGGAATAATTCCAAATATAATAACAAAATCAGATCCCGATGACATTTTGTTCGTAGCCAGGTCGTTAACGGCGACCATGTAGAAACTCTTGAGCCATAATCTCAAGAATATACGAACCTTCCTATATTACCTGCTCACATTGAGAAGTGTATCAGGTGACATAGGGAATGTCAACGAAAATACGAACATTCATTTTTAAAAAGAGTTTAATATCCGGATATTTCCCGAGAAGGCCTGTGTTATACTTCATAACTAGATGGAGGAGATCCAAAATGAGCTATATGGATGCTTGGGAGCAAATAATAGCGGAGCAGGAACGAGAACGTGACCGGCTTCGAGTCAATCGAGTCACCGTACGGGTCGACGATATGAAAAAGAGCAAGCACAACGTTCATCAAAAGGAAAAGGTCATCGAATATGGCTTTGTGGAACGTGATTTGTATGATGAGAATTTAATTGGGAGGTTTGAACTCTATTTCGCTGATCGTGACACTCTTCTCCAGCAAGATCGGTTTGGAGATGAATTTGCTTTTGGTGAGCTTACAGATGAACATGCAGTTGCAACGGCAATCTTCTCCTATTTATCGGAGCACTATTCTCAGTTTTTGGAGGAAACTCCCTTCGCTATTAGCTACAACCCTATTGCAGAAGCTTGGATTATTGAAGGAACGCTTCCTCCGGGATGGCTAGGCGGGGTCATTTATATTGCTCTTGCAAAAGAAAATGGAAAACTTCTCATGATGTATGGAACGAAATAATTCTTGATCATAAAAAAACTCTCTTTTATTCGCAAATCACGCAAATAAAAGAGAGTCATTTTTTGTTCCTATTCCCACTCAATCGTTGCTGGTGGTTTGGACGTTACATCATACACAATGCGGTTTACATTGTCTACTTCATTCACGATACGCACAGAGATTTTCTCCAATACATCCCACGGAATGCGTGCCCAGTCAGCAGTCATACCATCAATGGACGTTACCGCACGAATCCCTACGGTGTAAGAATACGTACGAACATCTCCCATTACACCTACGGTCGTCATGTTTGGCAAAGCCGTGAAGTACTGCCAGATTTCCCGATCAAGACCTGCCTTGGCAATCTCCTCACGCAAGATCGCATCGGATTCACGAACGATCTTCAGTTTTTCTTCCGTCACTTCACCCAAAACACGAATGCCGAGGCCTGGTCCTGGGAATGGCTGACGCCAAACAATCTCATCTGGCAAGCCCAACTCGGTACCCAGTTTGCGTACTTCGTCTTTGAACAATGCTTTCAATGGTTCAATCAACGTGAACTTCATGTCTTCTGGCAAACCGCCTACGTTGTGGTGCGATTTGATCGTTTGTGCAGTCGCTGTTCCGCTCTCTACGATATCGGTGTACAGCGTACCTTGTGCCAAGAAATCCATATCTGTCAGCTTCGCAGCTTCCTCATCGAATACATAAATGAACTCGTTACCGATGATTTTGCGCTTTTGCTCTGGGTCAGATACACCTTTGAGCTTGCTCATAAAACGCTCGCGAGCATCGATCTTGATCACTTTCATGGAGAATTTCTCACCGAATGTCTCCATTACCCCTTCTGCTTCCCCTTGGCGCAGAAGACCGTGGTCAACGAACATGCACGTCAATTGATCGCCAATCGCTTTGTGAATCAGCGCTGCTACTACGGAAGAATCCACACCGCCGCTCAACGCACACAGTACTTGCTTGTTGCCGACTGTTTCACGAATGCGAACCAGCTCGTCCTCGATGAACGTCGTCATGCTCCAAGTCGCTTCACATCCACAAACGTTGAACAGGAAGTTTCCGATGAACTCTGTACCTTTTTGAGTATGAACTACTTCTGGATGGAACTGTACGCCGTACAGCTGGCGCTCAATGTTGCTGATTGCAGCTACCGGGCAGCTGTCGCTTACCGCATCAATGACAAATCCGGTTGGGAGCTCCACTACTTTGTCAGAGTGGCTCATCCACACGATTTCGCTTGTATCCCATTTGTCGTACAAGCCGTGTTTTTGCTGCATACGCAGTTCGGCTTTTCCGTACTCGCGTTTACCCGCGCGTTCTACTTTTCCGCCCGTCAAATGGCTCATCAACTGCATTCCGTAGCAAATACCCAATACAGGCAGGCCCAGATCAAAAATTGCAGGGTCTACAGTTGGTGCTCCCTCTTCGTACACGCTAGCAGGTCCGCCAGAGAAAATAATCCCTTTTGGATTCATCTCTTTAATCTTTTCAACAGGTGTATTGAACGGAATCAGTTCACTATAAACACCCAGATCGCGTACACGGCGCGCGATCAACTGATTGTACTGGCCTCCGAAATCGAGTACGACGACCATTTCCATTGACTTGTCCATCATATCCCCCTTCTCCTGTAACATACAGGACGTGCAAGTGTCGGCATGCCATGCGAAGTTGTCGCATATTTGCAAAAAAGCCGGGACTGCTATCTCCGGTAAACAATACGGAGGCAACGTCCCAGCTTGTGTACACATGTGCGGTTTGCATGTACAAAAATCCGATGTGCTCTCCTCGTAGTCGCCAAATTTACGGTCTAGCGGTAGAAACTTTCAGGCCCTATTCCTGATCATTATACGAGTCTCATTGATCGTCATTCTAGCAGATGGAACGGCATTGTTCAAGGCTTCAATTGACGGATTAACCGTTCGAGTATTTGCTCTGCTATTGTTCTCGCATTTTGTTCCATTTGTTTATAGCCATACACGGTACGCTCGTACAGCTCCGTCAAATAGCGCAGGTCTTGTCGCTTGTCTGCCGGCAGGGTCATCCTGCCCACGTACTCCCGCAACGTTTCTCCTCGCTGTCTGCGTGTGTAGACTCGCTCCATCATCCGCATTAGCAAATGGTACCGATCCGGGAACTCACTGCTTCGCTCTTGATTCAGTTGCCTACGCATCCACCATAGCTGGATGTCTTGTTTGCGGCGCCACACGATAATTCCTGCCGCGACAACGACTACAGCCAATCCCGCGTTCACTTGCCAAGGAATTTTAATCCCACTACCTGCCGGGCTGTCTCCCTCTTCCAGTTCATTGAAACGTCCATTCCCACGATCGCTGTCCGTTTGATTCGCCAGGTTTGGCAACGGAACAGGGATCTCCGGCTTTGAAGTGACCAGATCATAATTAAAACGAACAGGTGACATGAATGTACTCGTCGCTTCAAACGGAACCCAACCGACCCCCGGGAAGTATACCTCTACCCACGAGTGAGCATCTTTGTTGCGCACTTCTACAGTCTCGTAGTTAAACGCATCCGTTCCCACTCGTTCACCAGGTGCGAAGCCCTTGACCCAACGTGTCGGGATATCCAGAGTACGAAGCATAATCGCCATCGAAGTGGAAAAATGGTCACAGTACCCTCGAAGGCTGTCAAACAAGAAGTGATCGACAAAATCCTGACCTTCTGGAGCGACAGGAACGTCTTTCGTTTCATACTTATATTTTCCACTTGAGCGCAAGTAATTCTCGATCGCTCTCACTTTGTCATAAGGAGTCTTCGCATCCTTGGTAATCGTTGCAGCGAGCTCTCTTACTCGCGGAGGAACCGAAGCTGGCACTTGCAAGTAGCGCTCTTTGATATCATCCGGATAATTCGTCCCCGCATTCGTCACGGCCTTTTCACTGACAATCGGTACTTCTGTCTCGACCTTGTATTGATTCAGTTTGAGCAAAAGCGGATTGGGGCCGTACTCTGGCCGACCGTTTTTCTCACTCAGCTGAACCAAGTTGATTTTTCCCGCCCGTACTTCGAGCTGCTGATTCATTTTGTCATAAACAACGGTTGCCTCTGGTGGCGCATAATTGCTCACCTTTTTCAGCTGACCTTGATAAAAGACAGTCGGGAATTGCTGCGGGCCTTTAAATTCTAATGTAGCTTGAACCTTCTTTGTTTCAAGCCCTTGGAACAGCGTATTCTCCCATGTATAGGTTTGCGGGTCCAGGATTGACTCATACTCTCTATCGCCTTTTTCCCAGCCAACTCCCGTATACACGTCCTTCGAGTCACCGCGCCAATAGCTGTGCTCGTTCGTTTTTGCAATAAACACTAATGTGTTATCTTGCAGGAAAGGACCGCCCAACCGTTCATCGTTGTTGTCGTATCCTACTTTTTTCATCACACCAACAGGGGTATCTTTCCCTTTCCCTGTTAAAAAGGCGATCGGATCAGGCCATGACGGTCCTGACTTCGGTGCAGCATAACCGATGCTGATGCAAGCCATAATGACCAACACCGAAGCCATGAGGGAGTTGAGCATGATTCGGCTTCTCTTCCCTGCCAGTGTTGCCATGTTCATCATCTTCATCAGATGGCTAATGGCCAGCATCAGGAAACCAATAATCAGCGTCCGTACAACCCCTGCACTGGCATCATACGGGAGAAAGGTATCCAATACAGCCAAATACAATTCCGTCAAAAAGACAAACCATAAGCCTTGCCGTTGTTCCAGCACGAGATACGTTAACATCGTCGCTAAAAGCACCAGGACGAGATCAAACATTGTATTCCGCGACAAGATCGACATGCTGGCCCAGTCCTGTTGAAACGCTAACGGAAGATCGTGAATCATCTGCCCGTACAATTGACCAATCCATTCCGAATCAAAAAACGGTTTGTCAAATAAAGTAGCATGCAAAAGCACCATTAGCCCCAGTGCCTTGATCGGCAGGGTTAACCACCGATAAGGAATCAACAGGTCAATGATAATGACTCCACCCACAATTGCATAAAACGGCCACAGAATGCCCGTATCGGTTAATGTCTGTAGAGGAATCAGCCACTCTCGTAACATCAGGAACAGAAAAAGGGCCAAGACCCATTCCCAAATCGTTGGACGCCTCCAAACGCTCATGAGTCTATGCACCTCCTATCCGTTTCCACTCTTGATCATCCATGTGAATAGACGTACATGTTACTTTGTTTGCGCCAAGCAGCTGCAACGCTTGTTTTTGTTCATGCGAAATCGTTGACTCGTTCTGCATGAGAAACAACTGCACCCGTCTGCCTTTTTGAGCGAGTGTGACCAAACGACTGATCAACGTTTTTTCTACATGCGGTGTAATAATAATCAAAGTGACACCTTGAGGCTGCTCCAATGCTTCTCTTCCCACAATTCGTGCAAATAACTCTTGTCCTTCTGGCGCGACACGAGCTAATTGATCAAAAACTCTGAGGAAATGGGCATGGGACAGACCTGGTGGTATCGATATGCGATCTGTTTGTTTGTACACGAGCCCATAATGGTATTGATTCCGATTGGCGTAAGCGATCAGACTAGCCGCTAGCTTCACCGCTGTTTCGAACAAGTGCACAGGCTTCCCTTGGTAGCTCGCCTTCTCCACATCAAGGAAAAAGACAGCCTGATTCATTGCCTGATGCTCAAATTCCTTCGTCTTTAGACCCGTCCCCCGTGCAGAAGCTCGCCAATGAATTTGGCTCAACCGATCGCCCCGATGATAGTCTCTTACGCCCCGTACTGCTGCAACGTCATCAGAGCGCCGATGGGAAACATGCACCGTCCCACTGAAGCTCCCGTCACCCAGGGCCCAATGGGTCAATTCTTTGTATTTTGGATAAACGAGAAACTCCTGAGAAATCGAATAAACTTTGCGGCGCTCAAAAAACCCAAAGAAATCCCCGCCGCTCACTACACATTCATCGAGACGATAGTATCCCCTCGGTACATTAGGTATGACATAACGAAACTCGACTTCCCTTTTGAACCACGGGAATATCAGTTGTCGATGCGGCTCATACACGCCAGCCAACCTCGCCGGCAAAGGCTCCATAATCATATTCCAGCCCAGCGGAAACCAAATCCTCCGGCGCAAACGTATCGTTACAATGACATCTTCCCCATCCTGCAGACGATTGCGATCTAGTTCACGCTCGACTTCTAGCTTCGTGAACATGAGTACATAAGCGACAATTTCATACAGGAGAAACACCAAACTACTATAGAAAAGAAACCAGCTTGAGAAGCCACCTTGAAATTTTGCGAATACATAAGTGACCAGAACTAATGCAATCGCCTTGAGCTTACCCCACCTTTGCTGTCTCATCTGTAATCACCGCCTTAGCTTACCGGGACACGGGTCTCAGACAAGATCATAGCCAACACCCGATCTACGGTTGCTCCTTCCAGTCTTGCTTCTGGTTTCACAATCATACGGTGTGCAAACACTACTGGAACGAGTTCCTTCACGTCATCTGGAATGACATAGTCACGTCCACGGACGAAGGCCAACGCCTGAACAGCCCGGAAAAGAGCAAGAGAACCGCGCGGGCTCACGCCTAGATAAATATGATGATGCTCACGCGTACGATGACATAGACGCACGATGTATTCTTTTATTCCTTCCGATACCTTGATCGCTGATACCTGGCGTTGGAGTTCCGCAAGCTCGGCGGTGGTCATAACCGGCTGAAGCTCTTCCAATGGATTCGCTGCCGAGAATCTAGACAGCATCCGCATTTCTTCCTCTACCGTTGGATATCCCAAGCTTACTTGCATGATAAATCGGTCCAATTGAGCTTCAGGTAATGGGAAAGTCCCTTCATACTCTAATGGGTTTTGTGTAGCCATCACAAAAAACGGCTCTGCCAATCGATACGTAGCACCATCAATTGTTACCGAGCGCTCTTCCATGGCTTCCAAGAGTGCAGATTGTGTTTTCGGCGAAGTCCGATTAATTTCGTCTGCAAGAATGACATTTGCAAAAATCGGTCCTTGACGGAACTCAAACTCCAAACTTTTTTGATTAAAGATAGCAACCCCTGTCACATCCGTTGGCAACAAATCAGGGGTAAATTGAATACGTTTAAAATCACCGCTGATGGATTTGGACAATGCCCGTACCATCATGGTCTTCCCAACGCCTGGTACATCTTCGAGCAAAACGTGACCATTCGCTAGAACAGCCGCTACCATCAGCTCAATCGCAGAGCGTTTACCAATCAGTACTTTTTCTATATTATCGATTAAACTAGCTATTGCAGGATTTACTTGTTCCAATTTGATAGGGTTCATCTTGATACAACTCCTGTTCCATGATATTCTGCCGCAGGTTTGTAACAGCTGTTCCTCCATGCTTTCAGTGTAATTCTAAAGTAATGGATGCAAATAGGAGATACAAGGAAAAAATACTTAAAATTTGAAAAAATACACAAGTTATTATAAAAAAAAGAGTAGGATCTATTCCTACTCTTCGGTTTCATATGAAATATGGCGTGCCCTGAGAGATTCGAACTCCCGACCTTTTGATTCGTAGTCAAACGCTCTATCCAGCTGAGCTAAGGGCACAAATAAATGGAGCGGACGAAGGGTCTCGAACCCTCGACCTTCGCCTTGGCAAGGCGACGCTCTACCAATTGAGCTACGTCCGCATGTTACATTTTATAAAGTTTGTACTATGGGCAAAGCTTTCTGTCATAGTATGGTGCGGGTGAAGGGACTTGAACCCCCACGGTTGCCCGCCAGAACCTAAATCTGGTGCGTCTGCCATTCCGCCACACCCGCATTTTACTTAGAACAGAAAAGGCATTGCTATTACTATCACGCAGCTTTGCTTGTTCAGCTAAAAAAACTGGTGAGCCATGAAGGACTCGAACCTTCGACCCTCTGATTAAAAGTCAGATGCTCTACCAACTGAGCTAATGGCTCGCAAATGGCTGGGGTACTAGGATTTGAACCTAGGAATGACGGAGTCAAAGTCCGTTGCCTTACCGCTTGGCTATACCCCAATGGTGGTGCCGGCAATAGGACTTGAACCCACAACCCCCTGATTACAAGTCAGGTGCTCTACCAATTGAGCTATACCGGCGCCGTTAAATTTAATTAGTGGTGGCTCGGGACGGAATCGAACCGCCGACACGAGGATTTTCAGTCCTCTGCTCTACCGACTGAGCTACCGAGCCATTTATGATTGATCTTCGCCATTCTTTAAGAAAAATGGCGGAGCTGACGGGACTCGAACCCGCGACCTCCGGTGTGACAGACCGGCGTGAACTCCAACTTCACCACAGCTCCATT
>NZ_JABSVA010000005.1:0-471713 GCF_013284365.1 Brevibacillus sp. RS1.1 | reverse complement strand
CTGATCATGCAGATCCAGTTTTGAATGAATGAAGAAGCCATTCCTTAAAGGAATGGCTTTTTTTATGCAATGTTGACAACAACGAAACTAACATAATAATATAACCTTACGTAAAAATTAAATTTTATGGAGGCTGATTGATGGAAATTTCAAAGGGATTCGAAATGCTTGATCTGGATTTTCATGGGAATATCATTCATCCCATTCTGTTGTGGGATCAAGACATGGCTGTTTTAATAGACACCGGATTCCCTGGACAAATGGAAGATTTACGCGTGGCCATGGAAAAGACAGGGGTGCCGCTCGACAAACTAAAAGCTGTGATTTTGACGCATCAGGATGTGGATCACATCGGCAGTCTCCCAGAGATTTTGCAGGAGTGCGGGGATCAGGTTCACGTTTATTCACACGAACTGGATAAGCCGTATATTCAGGGGGAGATCCCACTTTTAAAAGACGGACACGTTGAGAATCCTCCGAAGGGCAGAGTGGATCATACCGTGAGTGACGGTCAGGAACTGCCGTTTTGCGGTGGGATTCGCGTCATCCATACTCCTGGGCACACTCCCGGTCATATTAGCCTGTATCAAAAGCAAAGCAAGATCCTCATTGCTGGGGACTCGCTGTACAGTGTAAACGGGTTTCTCGAAGGCATTCATGCCCCGACCACACCAGATATGAATAGAGCTAGACTCTCGTTGAAAAAGTATGTAGACCTCGACATTGCATCTGTGGTTTGTTACCACGGTGGACTAAGCAATGGAAATGTGAAGGATAGGATCGTAGAACTTAGTCAAGGGTTACGTTAACAGGCAGTTATTCAGATTCGACTGACAATCATCTAGCTTCGGCATGAACGCGCCGAGGCTTTTTAGCATGTAGTCAAGGGACAATACACTGATTTTTCCAGTCATGCTAAAGTAAAGGACCTTGTTGACAGGACACCAAAAGGTGTCGTATTATCAAAATGACACTAATCGGTGTCCAATTAGGGATTAGTCATTTAGAAAGTTTCGGACATGAATAAGTTTCACGTAAAACCATTATGAGGGGGAAACAAATAGGTCAAATTAACGGTGCAGAAACAATCGCGAAAGCATAAACCAAGCCCCGAGGAAAAATGATTGCTTATTGGTCAGTCACATTATTACTCGTAGTAGCTCTTTTGTTAAGTGGTATTGGTCAGCTGATGTAATTTGGGGGAAATATCGAGTTAGTGACGAATCTTGGTTACCCGCTATAAATCTTAACCATTCTCGGGAGCTGGAAAGTGCTTGGAGCCATTGCTCTCGTCATCCCAGGTTTCCCTCGGCTTAAAGAATGGGTTCACGCTGGTATCTTCTTTTTAATGACTGGAGCGGCTTTATCTCACGCACATACGCTGCGCTAAATATCGCCTCGTGGGCGCTGCGTCCGATGAGCCGCAAACTTTAGGGAGGTTGCAGAAATTAACGGTTGTCCCCACCATCCTACAGAAAATCAGATTTTGGAGGGAGTGTTGTGAGCGAGAATAACCCGTTACGGGATGTGTTTGATGCGATTGCAGATCCAACCAGGCGGCGACTGATTCGCCTGTTAGCAGAGGCAGAGGAGATGCCGCTTCATGAATTAACGGCACAGTTTCAAATGGGGCGTACAGCGGTATCCAAGCATTTGACAATCCTGAAAGAGGCCGGACTGGTACTTGACCGAAAAGTAGGCAGAGAAACGCGATTTAGGCTAAACGCCGCCCCACTTAGAGAAATTCAAGATTGGTTGGCTTTCTATACGCAGTTCTGGAGTACGAATATGTTGCGCTTAAACCAATTTTTAGAGGAGGAAGAAGAATGAGTTTAACATTATCCCTGGATTTTCAGTACAAGACATCGATGGAGAAGCTATGGTCCGCTTTAACCGATGCAAACAAGCTCACTAAGTGGATGGTCAACGTCCACACCGGACAGGCGATGGAAAATGATTTTAAGCCCGTTATCGGACACCACTTTCAGTTTCGGACTCAGCCGACCGAATATTGGGATGGAATTGTTAACGGTGAAGTGCTAATCGTGGAAGAACCACACCGGCTGTCCTATACTTGGTGCAGTGGAGGAGAGGAGCACACGGTCACCTGGACGTTGCAGGATTTAGGGGACGGAAAGGTTAACCTTCATCTCGAACAAACCGGAATCTCAAATGCTCAAGCACTGGGTGGAGCCAAGTATGGCTGGAGCAATTGGTGCGGCGAGCTTGAAAAGGTATTGGAGCAATAATCGCATACCCTCAAAAAAACGGCAGCCAGTTTCATTGGCTGCCGTAATTTTTAACCAGGAAAATGTCCACCCGTTAATCCGTTATCATAACCGAAGGAGTAGCCGTTCGCACGAAGATGATCGCATCAAAAGCTTTTGCTGGAACCATCTGCAACGTATACATCTTCTCCATTTTTCCATACCAGCCACTAAAAGCATCACCAATTGCACTGATAGACTGCGCTTTATTCAGATAGGTGTAAAAATCCTGATGCTGCTTTGCCTTGCCAAAATCAAGGAATCCATCCGCCATGTTTGTCTGTGCAAACAAAACAGCTAGCCGATCTTTGACACTATTTTTTACAGTAAATGCTTTGCGCTCATTGGTAGTGGCGTCCTTTGCGAGGAAGGTGCTTTCGTAGAATTCACTTCCGATTGCGTAATAGTGATCCCCCAAGGCTTTTGCGAGATGTGCCCCCATGCAGGTTGTCAGTCCTGCGGAAGTGGAGGTCTTTTCAATGTGTCCATTATGTCCGGCGATGAACAGGTTATTGCGACCGTAATGTTTCTTTTCAAAGGATAGAATCCACATCACTTTGTCCGCCATATAGCGATCACGGGTGTTGCCATAGTTTGTGTTTGTTCCGCGCAGTGTAGCGTTTTGCTTGATGGATTCTGCGAAGGCAGTAGCCAGCTCATATTCTTTCACAGAGCTTTTGGCGATGTAGGCGGATTGGTTTTGTTTCATCTGCTCCATCAAGCTTTTTATGTGGGTGAGCGCCTCCTGTACGAGGGCGATCTTTTGATCATACACCGTCTGATCATTCAGATTCGTAAGCAGCTTCTCATACTTGGTTGAGAGTGTCGGATCAACTTTTTTCAAATAGGCGAATAGCCTGCTTTTGTTATGGTCATAGCGTTGCATGTCAAAGCCATAGAAATGAACTTGATCTTTGGCATCCCGTTGCTCATTAAAGGTACGCATCCAAGAGAGAAGGGCGGCCATTTCTTCTGTATGGTAAATCGTAAATCCAATGGCTTTTGCGGCATCCTTCGCATTTCCGCTGCCGCCTAAGATGTATTCATTGACCTTTTGTCCACCGCCAAAATCACCTTCGATGGCAAATACGCGATAACCTTGTTTTTCTACCAAATGCTTAAAAATATCTAACTTAAGCGTAGTGAATTGCTTATTGCCATGCGTAGCTTCTCCAAACCCGATGATGGTTTTTGCGGGAAGCTCCATTTTTGAAACAGGGACAAGTGTAGATTGCAAGGACTGCTGCAAGGTGCTGGCTGATGCAGATTGGAAACCCGTCAATACACTCAGCACGATGAACAAGCTTAGGGTGATCAGGAGTTTTCTTTTCATATCAATCTCTCTTTCTTGAAGGGATTACTGTGAAACAAGTGGATTTTCCTACCATTTACATAATTATACTCCTTCTTGATCCTATTTACCTACAGTGAATTCTATTCTGTGGAGTCCCAGCCAACATGTAAAAACGCACCTGGGTTGGACGATCTCCCGGTGCGTTTTCCATTTGCTATTTTAAATATTTCGCCCGATACTCATCTGCCAGCATGGACATGAGAATGGAGTCGTGATAGGCATAGTTGTAATAAAGCGCTTGTCGTTGTACGCCTTCCCGTTGGAAGCCGAGCTTTTCATACGTGTGGATGGCACGTTCGTTAAAGGCGAATACGTTTAGCTCGATGCGGTGCAGATTGAGGATGCCAAAACCATAATCGAGCATCAGCAGAAGGGCTTCGCTTCCGTAGCCTTTGCCTTGATAGGCATTTTGATCAATAGAAATTCGGATAAAGGCGTTTCGATTATTCCGATCGATATCCCCAATCTGGACGTCGCCAATCACCTGCTCATTTTCACACAGGCAGATCAATAACAGGACACTGGAGGAGTCTTGGCCTTTGTTTTCTATGTACTGGTGGATTTGCTCGCGCGTGAAATGTTTTTGTGTACCAGTCAGCATACGCGTTTCCTTGCTGAACAAGGAGCGGAAGTATAATTCGGTATCTTCCGTGCCAATCGGTCGCAAAAAGACACGTTCTCCTTCCAAAAAGCGAACCGCTGCACTTGCATTCTCGTGGGGTGTCATAGACATAATCGTTGTCCTCCTGTTCGTTCAAAACTTCTTTTTCTTAGGATAACGAACAGGTGTATACTTGAAAATGTGCAGTTTTGTAAAAATGAAAAGGACAGATGGAAGGGGAAATCGAGATGCTCTTGACCCCAAATTGGCAGGAAAACGACAACGATCCGCAATACGTACAGCTATATGCCTACTTGAAAAAGGAGATCGTGGCAGGACGCTTGGCGGTGAGTAGCAAGCTGCCATCTGTTCGAAAGCTGGCTGACCTGCTGGACTTGAGCACGACACCTGTAGAAATGGCATACCAGCAGTTGCTTGCGGAAGGTTTTATCCAGAGCAAACCGCGCAGTGGGTACTATGTGGAGAAATTGCCTGATCCAGAGGTGAAGCCGGGTGCTGATCCGAGCATACGAACCATTCAGCGGCCCATGCTGCGTGACGAGCGGGAATACGTCTATGACTTTCATCTCTCCCGCAATGATTTTTCGTTATTTCCAACCATGATTTGGCGGCGTTTGTACAATGAGACACTTCACATAGAGCAGCAGGAGAATCTTTTTTATGGGGATCCGCAAGGGGAGGCTGGACTCAGGAGCCAAATCGCTGACTACTTGCGCAGGTACAGGGGCGTTGCTTGTTCACCGAATCAAGTGGTGATTGGGGCGGACCAATTTGGCTTGCTGTCCTTGATCTGTTTGATGGTAAAGCCGCAGTTCCAACGCATCGGCGTAGAAAATCCGGGGTATTTGCTGTTTGCCAATACGTTTCGCCAGCACGGCTACGATGTGGTGCCGATCTCACTGAAAGAGGATGGAATTAATGTCAGGGAGCTATATGACTCAGAGGTTCGGTTGGCTGCCGTTTCTTCGGCTCATCAATACCCGCGTGGGATGATCATGCCCATATCCAAGCGACTGCAATTGCTCGAATGGGCCAAAAGCGTGGGAGGGTACATCATCGAAGACGATTATGACGGAGAGTTTCGTTACCATGGCAGACCGATTCCGTCTATGCAAGGCTTGCTTCCGCATGCGAATGTCATATATATGGGGAGCTTTGCGCAGGTATTGGCGCCTGCACTAGGCATTTGGTACATGGTCTTGCCAGAATCTCTGCTGGATACGTACTACAGCCTGCTGCGCGAAACATTGCTGGAACCATCTTCATCCCGACTACATCAGCGGACGATGGAAGCCTTTATGGAAAAAGGATACTTCGAAAAGCATGTCCGTAAAATGCGCAAGCTGTACCGTAAAAAGCATGATGCGCTGCTGCTGGCTGTGCACAAGCATTTTGGCGAAAGAGCGACAGTCATCGGAGCGGATGCGGGCTTTCACGTCTTACTTCGGGTAAACAGCGAGCGAAGCGAGGAGGAGTTGAAAAAGCTGGCGATTCAGGCAGGTGTGAGAGCCTCCTCCGCATCGTTTACATGGCTGGTGCCACCCAATCCCTTGCCAAAAGAGTTTTTCCTTGGCTTCGCGGGCCTTCCTTTGGAAAAAATCGATCCTGGTATGGAGGCACTGAGCCAAGCGTGGTTTGGCGATTGTTGACAAGTCATGCGTATGCCGTTATGCTAAGAGTACCTTTTGGAAAATATAAAAAACAAAATATTTTCCTTGTTTTCGGAAGGGGGCAAGAGCATGCAGGAGCGTATCCTACAATGCGCCTATCATGAGATTGAGACCAAGGGCGTCCGTTTTACGATGTCCGATTTAGCTCGGCGAGCAGGCGTTAGCACCAAGACGTTGTATGCGAGCTTTCCATCGAAAGAAGCCTTGATTACCAAGGTCATTGAAGAAAACATCGAGGATTTGCGTAAAGCGGAAGATCAGATTTTGCATGATCCTGACTTCGATTTGGTAGAGAAGATGCGGCAGCTTCTAGCACTGGTCCCGAACAACTTCTCACGAACGGACCTGCGCGTGTGGTATGAGCTGAAGCGCTACTATCCCGAGCAATGGAAGCTGATCGACGCGTTCAATCAACAGGAGTGGGAGCATGTTCGGATCATTCTGGAGCAAGGGGTAGAGGAAGGAGTGTTTCGTCGTATCCAGCTTCCGATCTTGATCCAGATGTATACCGGAACGCTCAACCAGCTAATTGATCAACAGTTAGCGAACCAGCATCATGTGACGATTGGCGAAGCGCTGGATGCCGTCATCGATATTTTACTAGGTGGCATCGTAGATTCTAGTAAGTAGGAGGAACATAATGAGTTGGGTCTATCTATTAATGGCCATTTTACTAGAGGTGGCTGGAACAACATCCATGAAGCTGTCTGACGGCCTGAGCAAGCCTGTCCCCAGTGTGATGATGTTTATCTTTTATATTTTGTGCTTCTCGTCGCTGAGCCTGGCGCTCAAGGAAATGGAGGTCGGGACTGCGTATGCCATCTGGTCGGGTCTTGGCACAGCAATCATCGCGGTCATTGGTGTGGTGATCTTTAAGGATGCCTTCACTGTCAAAAAAGTAATTGCTGTCGGACTGATCATCGTGGGTTGTGTGCTGTTGAATCTGGGAGACACTTCTCATGCGCAACCTTCCAAAGATACAGGGGTAGCTGAGGCGAAATGAGTGAGAAAAATGTGAGGACCATGCTCGTGTTCTTTTGGGTCACCGATGTGGCTTTTGTTGCCTACTGGCTCATTACATTTTTGGAGCTTCTCCCCGTGGAATATTTGTATCAGGATTACTACGATCCCCATTTGCTCGCATGGAACCTGTCCTTTTTTCCATTGGATATCTTCATTTCCATCACAGGCTTTGCCAGTCTGTACGCCTACCGCAGAGGACGGCACATCTGGAAGCCACTCGCCATGCTGTCACTTGTTTTGACGTCCTGCTCGGGTTTGCAGGCAATCGCTTTCTGGGCGTTCAAGGCAGATTTTGATTGGTCCTGGTGGATTCCGAACCTGTACCTGCTGATTTACCCGTTATTCTTTTTGCCGGGCTTGATGCGAGAACTGGCAAAAGTGAAGGAAAGGGATTCTTGACAAATTTTGAGCCGTGGCTATATAGTAAGTCTTAAGTTAATAGTGCTGTGGAGATTGGGAGATCAGCTAATATTTGCAAAGTGAGGGCATTCGCTCTTGAGTTGCGAGTATTAGCTTTTTTATTTTCTTGCCAGTCAAACCACAAAGAAGTTGGCGAATTGTAAGCGCTTTACGGGAGTTGTTTTACAATTTTCCCAAAAAGGGGGAGGATGGGGCATGTCTATTTATGTAGGGGAATTGATCGGGACAATGATCTTGATCATTTTGGGGGCAGGTGTTTGCGCCGGACAGAACTTGAAAAAGGCGTATTCCCAAAACGGCGGTTGGATTGTGATTACGCTGGGCTGGGGACTGGCAGTTGCGTGCGGAGCGTATGCGGTAGGAAGCATTAGCGGAGCGCATTTGAATCCGGCACTTACCATTGCACTGGCCAGCATCGGTCAATTTCCGTGGGAGCATGTGCCGGGCTATATAGCGGCTCAACTGATAGGGGCATTTATGGGCGCGACGTTTGTCTGGATCTTTTATTACCCGCATTGGCGTGAGACGAATGATGCAGGAGCCAAATTGGGGGTATTTGCAACAGGTCCCGCGATTCCTCATACAGTCGCCAATCTCTTCAGCGAAATTTTAGGTACGTTTTTCTTAGTGCTCGGTCTACTGGCGATCGGAGCGAATAAATTTGCAGAAGGACTCAATCCGTTTATCGTTGGCTTCCTGATTGTCGCAATCGGTTTGTCTCTTGGTGGTACTACCGGCTATGCGATCAATCCAGCCCGTGACCTTGGCCCTCGCCTCGCCCATGCTCTCTTGCCCATCCACGGCAAAGGAAAGTCCAACTGGCGCTACGCATGGATTCCAGTTGTTGGACCTATCATTGGAGCAGTAAGTGGAGCGTTTTTTTACAAATGGACGTTTACAGACCATTCGCTGACAGGTGTAATAGCATTAGCGGCTTTCATGGTGATTGCCATCGTGGTCGGCATGACAACCAAAAAATCAATCGGCAGCAAGGAGCGAATCGCATCCGAAAGTGCGCGTTCCTAGACATAAAGGTAAGAATGAAGACGATTCTAAATGAGTGAAGGAGGAACAGTTATCATGGAAAATAAATATATGCTTTCCCTCGATCAAGGAACCACGAGCTCTCGTGCTATTTTATTCGATAAATCAGGTGCCATTATCGGGGTTGCCCAGAAGGAATTCACACAAATCTATCCGAAGCCGGGTTGGGTGGAGCACAATGCCGAGGAAATCTGGGAATCACAGCTAGAGGTTTTGAAAGCGGTTTTACTGGAGAATCATGTGAAACCGGAAGAAATCGCAGGAATCGGGATTACCAATCAGCGGGAAACCACTGTGGTATGGGATAAGCACACAGGAAAGCCGATCCACCATGCGATTGTATGGCAAAGCAGACAGTCCATCGATATTTGCAACCAGTTGAAAGAGCAAGGCCATGAGCAAACCGTTCGTGAAAAGACAGGCTTGTTGATTGACGCTTACTTTTCTGGCACAAAGGTAAAATGGCTGCTTGATCATGTGGAGGGAGCACGGGAGCGAGCCGAGAAAGGCGACCTCTTGTTTGGAACCATTGATACGTGGCTGATTTGGAAGCTGACCAATGGTCTTGTGCATGTGACCGACTATTCCAATGCTTCGCGCACGTTGATGTTTAATATTCATTCCCTGGAGTGGGACGATGAGCTGTTGAACATGCTGCAAATTCCGAAAAGCATGCTGCCAGCTGTCCGTCCTTCCAGCGAAATGTACGGCTACACAGACGAGAAGCTCTTCGAATTCCAGATTCCAATTGCCGGGATTGCCGGAGACCAGCAGGCCGCTTTGTTTGGGCAGGCGTGCTTTGCGGAAGGGCAGGCAAAAAACACATATGGAACAGGTTGCTTCATGCTGATGAATACCGGAGAAAAGGCAGTGGCATCCAAAAACGGGCTGTTGACAACCATTGCTTGGGGCGTGGATGGCAAGGTAGAGTACGCGCTGGAAGGCAGTATTTTTGTGGCTGGTGCGGCGATTCAATGGCTGCGTGACGGACTCAAGCTGATCGAAAAATCCTCGGATTCAGAAAAACACGCACTCGCTGTTGACACCACAGATGGTGTTTATATGGTTCCAGCCTTTGTTGGACTGGGAGCACCGTATTGGGACATGGAAGCAAGAGGCGCGATCTTTGGCTTGACCCGTGGAACGACGGAAGACCATTTGATTCGGGCAGCGCTGGAGTCTTTGGCTTATCAGACACGGGATGTGCTTGAAGCGATGGAGGCTGACTCCGGTATCCGGCTGCAAAAGCTGGCGGTAGACGGTGGAGCCGTGGCGAATAACTTTTTGATGCAATTCCAGTCCGACATTCTGAATACAGAGGTAGAGCGTCCGCGTGTCAATGAAACGACCGCGCTAGGAGCAGCTTACCTGGCAGGGCTTGCCGTCGGGTATTGGGGGAGTAAGGAAGATATTGTAAATAATAAAGTGGTTGAGCGCTCCTTCTCACCAGATATGGCAGACGAAGTGCGCCAGGGGCTGTACGCAGGTTGGAAGCAAGCGGTTACGGCAACGATGGGTTACAAGATTAGGCATTGATTTTTGCGTAAAAGAGGTCTAAAGTTAAAGATAAGTTAATCATGCTGTGGAGACTCCGGAGACAGCCAGTATCAGAAGAGCAATGACATTGCATTGCTTCTTTTGGATATTGGCTGTCTTTTTCTTTTAGAAAGGATGAGAAGAACGATGAACGATCAACATGCACTATCATCAAGTCAACGCCAGGCTTGTCTGGATAAAATGGCAAACAAACAACTCGATCTTTTGGTAATTGGCGGTGGGGTGACGGGAGCAGGTATTGCCCTCGACGCAGCCGCGAGAGGTCTGAGCGTTGGACTCGTGGAAAAACAGGACTTCGCTGCGGGCACCAGCAGTCGCTCTACCAAGCTCGTTCATGGAGGATTGCGCTATTTGAAGCAGGGCGATGTGCAGCTGGTGCGGGAAGTAGGCCGGGAGCGAGCTATTTTGTATCGCAATGCGCCACATATCGTCATCCCGGAAAAAATGATTTTGCCCATCGTGAAAAATGGTACCTATGGCAAGCTGGCAACCTCTGTTGGTTTGTATGTGTACGATGTGCTGGCTGGAGTCGAAAGAAAAGAACGACGCATCATGCTGAACAAACAGAAAACCGTGGAGGCAGAACCGCTTTTGCGCCGCGATATTCTCAAGGGCGGCGGGCTCTATTTCGAATATCGGACAGATGATGCTAGACTTACCGTTGAGGTCATGAAAACAGCAAGCTCGCACGGAGCGCTCTGCGTGAACTACACGGAAGCCATTGGCTTTATTTATGAAAACGGCAAAGTCATCGGAATTCGCGTGAAGGATTTGCTTACGGGTACGGAGTACAATCTCCATGCCAAAAAAATCGTCAACGCAGCAGGACCTTGGGTGGATCAGCTTCGAGAAAAAGACCACTCCCTGTACGGCAAGCGCCTCCACCTGACCAAAGGTGTCCATCTGGTCGTGCCATATAACAGACTTCCACTGAAGCAGGCCGTTTATTTCGATGTATCCGATGGGCGCATGCTGTTTGCCATTCCGCGCAATAACAGTACGTATATCGGTACCACTGACACGAATTACAAAGGTGTGCTGGAGCGACCAACGGTGACGAGAGAAGACATGGAGTATGTGTTGAATGCCGCGAACGAGATGTTCCCTTCTGTGAAACTGACGGAACAGGATGTCAGCTCGAGCTGGGCAGGACTCAGACCGCTGATCCACGAAGATGGCAAGTCTCCATCCGAATTGTCACGCAAGGACGAGATTTTTTATTCCAAGAGCGGGCTGATTACGATCGCAGGCGGAAAATTGACGGGCTTCCGCAAGATGGCCGAGCGCATTGTCGATGTGGTGGTCAAGCAGTTGACCGAAGAAGAAGGCAGAGCATTTAAAGCTTGCCAGACAGACAAAATCGTCCTCGCTGGCGGAAAATTTGAATCCGCGGCCAAGATTCCTGTATTTGTGAAAGCACAGGCAGAGCGACTTCGCCAATGGGGAATCACCGAGGAACAAATCCGCGTTCTGGTTGGGAAATATGGAAGCAACAGTGAGCAAATCGTAACCATGTGCCAGGAGATTTTGACACAAAATGCTCAAAATGTATCACCAATCGAAGCCCTGTTGAAAGCAGAACTGCGCTACGCTGTAGAAGAAGAAATGGTCATGACCATGAGCGATTTTCTGATTCGTCGCAGTGGCAGACTATTCTTCGAGAGGGATACACTGGAGCCTGTGTATCGAATGGTGGGAGAAGAGCTCGCTCATGAGCTGCAATGGTCGGATGAGAGAAAAGAACATGAAATAAAAGCGTTTGAAGAGGAATATCATCTTGCGAAAACATTTCAATAGGGGTGATTCGTGATTGGCAAACCAGATCAATCAAGTCATACTTCCTGCAGCCCGGACATTAAAAGAATTTGATGAACTCATGGAAAGCAGCTACGAGCGCATTATTTTGCTGAATGCTCATGTAGCGCAAGTAAAGCCACTGGGGAAACGGGCCAGAGCGTTTGGGAAAAAACTGCTGATCCATGCTGATCTCATAGACGGCTTGAAGTCTGATGAATATGCGATGGAGTTTCTTGCGCAAGAAGCACAGCCCGAAGGAATCATCACCACACGGAACAGTGCCGTTCTTGCTGCCAAGAAAAAAGGACTCATTTCGATCCAACGACTTTTTCTCATTGATACGATGGCATTGGATAGCAGCCTTACCCAGCTGGAGAGAACCAAGCCGGATTACGTCGAGGTTTTGCCAGGAATCATTCCCCATCTGATCGAAGAAATCACTGTACGAACCAAGATTCCGGTTATCGCTGGAGGATTTATTCGTACAATGGAAGATGTCGATCGCGCTATTCTTGCAGGTGCGACATCTGTAACCACTTCTCGCAAAGAGCTGTGGACGAAATTATAAGAGCCTATTAAGGTAGTCAAAAGCCGGTCATTCCTGTTCGTAGGAATACCGGTTTTTTGGTGTTTGTCCTACAAGAAAATAGGTAGATGACGATGATAGAGGAGGTAGGTAGATACCCTTTTATTTGGATAACGGTCAGTAGTCTATGCGGATGAACGTCACCGTGCATATACACATATAGTCAGCAAAAATAAGAGGAAAGAAGGCGGTTGCGTGAATTTTCAAAGCTCTCAATGGCAATCCTCGTATTCTTCGCGGGAAGGACATTCTTCTTATTACCCTTGGCAAAGAGATCGGGAACGTCCACCAGGATGGGATCGTGGAGGAGAATGGCAGAGACCTTACCGGAGTTGGGAGTTTGACCGCAGACGGAGATGTCCGGATCACTGTCGTTGGTGCCCTCCTGGCTGCTGCGGACGCTTTCGTTAACAGATAAGTAGTAGAATGAGAGCCAAATCTTGAGATGGATTCGAGAGATTTGGCTCTTCTTTTGGGCAATTGAGAAGGAAAGAGGGTGGAAATCATGGAGAATCAAGAGATGCCAGCATTCTCGTTAAAACAGCCCTGATCCTCTCGACCCCTTCTCCGATCTGTGCCTCATTGGTATTGCCGTATCCGAGAATGATTTTATCTGTATGATTGCCTTTGACAATGGCGTGTTCCTCGACCGGGTAGACACGCACTCCGACTTGCTCCAGCGCAGCAAGGACGTCAGGTGTGAAGTGAATCGTGGGAAAAGCAGCTACGATGTGCAGTCCAGCGGCCTCCCCCCAAATGCGAATACTATCACCAAAAGCCAGTTGAAGAGCATCAATCAAGCATTGACGGCGTTTTTTGTACAGCTTTTTTACGCGATTTACGTATTTCTCTAGATGCCCCTCCTCGATAAAAACCCCGAGGGCAAGCTGATCAATCGAAGGGGCGTGCAAATCGGATAGCCATTTTGCCTGCTGATAGGAAGCTACCAATGCTTTTGGCAGGACGAGGTACCCCTGGCGCAGTCCGGGAGAAAGGATTTTGCTAAAGGAACCGATGTAGATAACACGCTCCGAGGCAAGTCCCTGAATGGAGCTGATGGGAGCAGTCTCGTAACGAAACTCGCTGTCGTAATCATCCTCGACAATGTAGCAGTCAGCTTCCCATGCATATCGAATGAGTTGAAGTCTTCTCTGGATGGGCATGGTACCGCCGAGCGGGAACTGATGGGAAGGCGTGACAAATACGAAGCGGGGGCGATGGGCAGATAATGACGGTAGCTGTTCCATATCCATCCCGTAGGCATCTGTCGGAACAGGCAGTAAACGAGCGCCCGTCCTGGTGAAAATACTCTGGATATCGTGCGTGATCGGGTCCTCGATGACTACGTGACTATCAGGACGCAGAAGCACATTGGCAATCAGGGTGAGCGCCTGAGTAGCCCCGGATGTCATAATGATTTGCTCGGGGTCGCATTGCACGCCGCGCGTTCGATACAAATAGCGACACAAAATCGTGCGTAGCTCCGTGCGTCCCTCGGGACGATTATAATCAAAGACTGACAGCGGCGCTTCCTGACAGACACGCTGGACAGTTTTGCCCCAGAGATTGCGAGGAAAGCGCTCCAGAGCAGGAACACCAGAACGAAAATCGATTAGCTTGCTCTCGGCTTCGTTGAAATGCTGATCCACTTTCGGCAACCCAGCCCCTGCCTCTGTCATCCGGGCGTGCTGCTCGAAATAAATGCCCGAGGCAATGAAATACCCGGAGCCACGTCTGCTCTCGATGTAGCCCTCGGCTAGTAGCTGCTCGTACGCCTCTAGTACCACATTGCGAGAGAGGTGCAGTTCGCTTGCTACTTTTCGGGTAGACGGAAGCTTGAAGCCTGCCGTCAGTTCTCCACTCAAAATCTTTGTGCGCAATTCAGAATAAATTTGTCTGATTAACGGAATCGGTTTCTCTCGGTCAATGGTTATCCAGAACAAGCCGTGTGAGCCTCCTTACGCAACTGGTCCTCTCGAAATTGTGGGAAACTGGACCTAATCCAAACAAGCGTACCATGGTAGGGTGATAGAAGAGAAGAGGTATGCCACTGCCAAAGGAGAGAGAAGGATGACACCAGAAGAGAGAAGAACCGCAGAGATTTTGCGTACAATCGCCCGTGATGAACGAATCAAGGAAGCGGTCAGAACATCGCCCTTGCTATATCCGTTGCTTTTGACTGCTGCGAAACGTTATGTGACAGGTGAAACGCGTGCGGATGCAATAAAAATAGCCCAACGCTTGGAAAAAATGGGCTACCGTCTATCAATGGAACACATTGGTGAAAATACGCTGGATTCGCAGATTGTACATGAAGCGCAGCGGGAGTTTCTTGCGCTAACGGCGGATTGCTCCCAACTACATACACCAATCGGAATCTCCTTTGATCTGTCCCATCTCGGCTTGTTACTGGATAAAGAGCTGGCGTTTGCCCACGTAGAAGAGTTGGCGGAGCGGGCGAGACATAGCGGCCACTATTTGATGATCAGCATGGAGGAATCGACGAAAACAGAGGCGATCATTAGCATGTATGAGCGCTTGGCACAGCGACATGAAAATGTGGGCATTACGATTCAAGCACATTTGCACCGCTCGCTGGATGATGTGAAACGGGTGCTCGGACTCCCGGGGAAAATTCGTTTGGTCAAAGGCGCATTCAAGGAGCCTCAGGAAATCGCATTGGGGCGTTCCGTGGAGTTGAACGAACGATATCTGGAGCTGGCCGATATGTGTGTACGAGCTGGGCGTGAATGCTCACTCGCCACGCACGACCAAGCGATTGTAGACGAGCTAGACGGTCGAGACTATTTGCATCGACCGAATGTAGAGGTAGAGCTGTTATACGGGGTTCGCCCTGAGCTGGCTCATGCTTTGCGAGAAAAAGGGGTTCCAGTGCGCTTGTACCTCACATATGGGACAGAGTGGTATTTGTACTTGTGTCATCGACTGGCGGAGCACCCCCCTCATGTTCATCAGGCGATAGCCGATATGTTTGATACGGCTAGACTTCAGGATGTAGGGTATGGCATGTCATAGAAGGATTACGAAAAAACGTCAGAGCATGATCCTGACGTTTTTTCTATTTTTCATTATGTCTTGCCTGTGAGTCCCCGTGATCAAATTCATGCAAATCATCTCGCAAATTCCATGAAACCGTAGACTTCATTTTGAAAAAAATTGTAGCTATTTGTCTGGAAATAACGTCAATAACTGTATGAGTAGAAAAGATAGGAAGAAAAAAGAATGGTCCGTGGAGGTTTTGAACGAATGAAAACGGCACAGTGTAAGCGATGGCTCCTGGCCTTCTGTGCGTTCCTCCTGTTGGTAGCAGGTGTTCCTTTAGGATTAACGAGGACAGCCTTGGCAGAGGGAAACATTCAGCTAGGAGTAACAGTCGGAATTGAAGGGAAGTACAGGCAAACGGGGATGATTCCCGTTGTCGTCACGGTGAAAAATGGAGGGGCGGATATCGAAGGGGAGCTTTTTGTCGCCACTGGAGAACGGGTAGACAGTCGCTTCGCAGTTGCCAATTATCAGCCGGTTTCCATTGCAAGCGGAGTGACCAAGCAGGCAACGATTATCGTTCCTGGATCAGAGCTGCAAAGCAGTTCTTATGTGGCCTTGATGCAAGATAAC
The DNA here is from genome assembly GCF_013284365.1 of Brevibacillus sp. RS1.1. Lineage (NCBI taxonomy): Bacteria > Bacillati > Bacillota > Bacilli > Caryophanales > Paenibacillaceae > Brevibacillus > Brevibacillus sp. RS1.1. The sequence goes on along the minus strand of NZ_JABSVA010000005.1, from coordinate 455,737 downwards.
AAAGTGATCGCGCAAACGCCAATAACAGGGAGCTCATACAGCGAAGATACGCTGATGATCGGTGTGTTGGCAGAAAACCCAGACACAGCTAACTTCCTTGGTGTACTGCCGAAAGGCTCTAATCATAACCCTGTCCAGCTCTTGACGATGAAGGCAGACAATATGCCAGTGACAGGTACACAGCTCCAGATGATGAATATGCTCGTCATCAACAATTTTGCATTGGATTCATTGAATGAACAGCAGATCAAAGCGATTCGGGACTGGACAAAATCAGGCGGGATGCTGATTTTAGCTGGAGGAGCACAGTACAAGAAATCCGGAGGCGTTTTGGGTGATTTGTCACCAGTAGAAGTGACAGGAGTGACGAGTGTACAGGCACTTTCTAGTTTAAAAGTGGATAAGACCAATCCGATCGCACTGACATCCCCCTTTACTGTAAGCAATGGGACATTGAAGGCAGGGAAAGTTCTGTATAGCGAAGGAAATATTCCGCTGATGGCTGTACATAACGTGGGAGCAGGAAAAGTATTGTACGTCGCCTATGATTTGGCGGCGGAACCAGTAGCCAGTTGGGCAGGAAACAGCCGCTTTTGGGCAGATACATTAGTAAAGGCTTTTGGTTCTTCCATCAACGCTTCAAATAGGAGCATGATCGAGGACGTATGGCCGCTTCGGGATGCTGCTGATCGCGTCCCATCCTTGAAAATTCCGGAGGTTGGCTGGTTCGCAGTATTTTTCGGAATTTATGCCCTGGTTGTCGGGCCAGTTCTTTTCTATATTTTGCGGAGAGGCCGCAAGCAAAGCTACATGTGGGTTATCGTCCCTGCCCTTTCGGTGGTGGCGGGAATCGGAATCTTCTCGATTGGTGCCATCCAGCGGGGTGTAGGTGTAAAGCTGCACCAGGTAGGTTATGTTGAGCTGCAAAACAACGGACAGGCGAATACGGTGAGTGTTACCGCATTATTCGTACCGAGTAATGACGACTATCGTTTGACTTTAAAGGGAGAGGGCATGACCCAGCCCGTCATTGAAAGAAATTATACCGATCAAGTTCCGAAAACGTGGATTTCCATACAGCCAGATCAGACTCATATTGATTTCCGAGATGTAGAATTCTGGTCGATGCGCAAGGTTGCCACGGAGCAAACTTTATCAGACGTAGGAAAAATAGAATCGAATCTGTCGTATGAGAACGGCGCACTAAAAGGAACTGTGACGAACCATACGAAGTACTCGCTGCGAGATGTGACGATCTCGACAGGTATAACGGTACAAGAGTTTCCGCAGTTGGCGGCTGGCAGCAGTATCGAAGTGAACTTGCCGTTTGCCTCTCAACATCAAGCAAGGCGGAACAAACATCGGATGAATATGGGGAATGCGCTGCCGCAGCACCTGCAATCGAATGGCTATGAAACAGAAACGCGTGAACAACTCATCGTGGAAATGCTGGACATGCTGGACAGACGAAACGGTCCGTCTGAAGTGGTAAAACTCGTGGGCTGGACCGATGAGCAAGTTGTTGAGGCTGTCGTACCAAACGAAAATACGGATAACAGCAGCATTGCGATGGTTACTTCGACGCTGCATGTAAATCCATCCAAGGACGGACACATTTATTATCCGACGGGATCATTTGATGTGACGATGTCGGGCAGCTCTGTTCCGGTAGATGATTACGGCGATGGCTTTCGACTCCCTGCCGGGGATATTACGTTTGATATCAATCTGAATCAGGAAGGCCAGGAGCTTACCATCAGCAATTTGTATCTGTACACCTGGTCAGAGGACAATACGACATTTGAAAAAGAGGTTTACAACTGGAAGACAAAAGCTTTCGAACCATTTGAAAAAGCATTCATGAACAACGTCATGTCAAGCGACAAGACCACTACTTATGTTTCGGGCGACGGCATTGTCCGTATCAAATTTGCCCACCAGTTTGAGGACGAACGCCACATTGGGGTTCCAAGTGTCAGTGTGGAAGGGAAGGTGAGCAAGAAGTGATCCAGATCCAAAATTTGCGCAAGCGCTACGGCAAAATGGAAGCGTTAAAAGGACTTTCGCTCGAAATTGACAAGGGTACCGTTTTTGGTTTCGTCGGTCCGAACGGGGCAGGAAAATCGACGACAATGTCCATTTTGGCGACTTTATTGGAGCCGACCAGTGGGAAAGCATACGTAGGCGGCTACGAAGTGACCAAGCATCCAAAGGAAGTGCGGAAGCTGATCGGCTACATGCCAGACTTTTTTGGTGTCTACGACAATTTGACAGCAGAAGAGTACCTTGATTTTTACGCTGCGAACTACGATATTCCGGCAGCCGAACGCAAACAAATCATTCCGCAGTTATTAGAGCTGGTGAATCTCACGCACAAGCGGGATGCCTACGTTGACTCGTTGTCGCGGGGGATGAAGCAGCGCCTCGGACTGGCCCGCTCGCTGGTTCACAATCCGGAGGTACTCATTTTGGACGAACCGGCTTCTGGCTTGGACCCGCGTGCACGCATCGAGCTGCGGGAGATTTTGAAGGAACTGCGTGATATGGGCAAGACGATTATCATTAGCTCGCACATATTGCCTGAGCTGGCGGAGATGTGCGACGTCATCGGGATTGTGGAGGAAGGCAATCTGGTTGCCTTTGGACGAGTCGATGAGATTTACTCGAAAATGCAAGAGCAGCGGGTATTGCGCATTCGCCTCTTAGATCGGGTTGAGGAAGCAATGACGTGCCTGCGTGAAATGCCCGTCATTACCAGGGTGACACGTGAAGGGAACTGGGTCGTTGCAGGCTTTTCAGGCAATGACGAAGAACAGGTTGAGCTGCTGCGGGAGCTTGCGGTGTCAGGCTATCCTGTTGCCGCGTTTAATGAGGCAGTAGGTGATTTGGAAGAAATCTTCCTGGAAATTACGAAAGGGGTGGGCTCATGAGCGACTTGAGACGATTTCACAACCCTGTCTTGTTCAATGAATGGAAAATGCGGATGCGGACCAATCGGTCACCGTGGATCATCCTGTTATATTTACTCGTTTTGGGCGCAATGACGCTCACGATCATTTTCTTTATGACAAACGGTGGCAGTTATTACAACCCGAATGATACACGGGAGCTGTTCATGATGCTGTCTGTGTTTCAGCTTGGGATGATCGGCTTCGTCGTTCCGGGACTGACGGCAGGTGTGATTTCCGGTGAACGCGAACGTCAGACGTTGAGTGTGCTGTTGACGACGAATGTCAGCGCCACACGATTGATTTTAGGCAAATGGCTGGCATCGCTCAGCTTCATGACCTTTCTGGTCATTGCGACCATCCCGCTCTATGCCATCGTCTTTTTGTATGGGGGAATTTCACCTGCACAAGTAATCAAGGTGTTTGGCTTTTACATCATTACGATGTTCGGTATCGGCAGCATTGGTGTGCTTATGTCCACGCTGATCAAACGGACTGGTATCTCTACGGTTGTCACTTATGCCGTGGTGTTCGGATCTGCGATCGGGTCGAGCATACTGGCGGAAATTATCAAAGAGTTCATTCGGTACCAGCGTCGGTCCGGTAACCTGCCATCCGCGACTATGCCAGACTGGCCCAATCTCATGCATAATTTTAACCCATTGTTTGCGATGTTGAACATTTTTGAAGAAGGGCCGCAGATCAGGATTGGGAATGTGGACCCGTATGCAGTTTACTGTCTGTTTTTCGGGGCCATTACATTGTTCTGCCTGTTACTCTCCATTTATCTCATTCAGCCAGTGAAACCGAGATTGCGCAAAGTAAAAGAGGAGCAATAAGCCATGTTTACCTCTAGAGCGAACGACGAGCTGAAGTCACTGCTTGCACCCATTCGAAAGCAATTGGGCCTGCGTGTATGGATACAGCAGCTAACTGCTTATGGTTTGTGGGGAATAGGGGTGAGTCTGGTCCTCCTCCTCCTTGCCCGTATCTGGCCGATTCCGCTTTACCATTGGATCGCGGTTGTGCTGCCAGTGCTTGTTGTCATGATAGGTCTGGTGCGCGCGCTTTGGATGCGTCCAACCTGGCTCCAATGTGCACAAGTGGCAGACGGTAATGGTTTGGCCCAGCGAGTCGTCACAGCATGGGAGAATCAAGAGAATCAGTCGATGGTAGCAGGTATGCAGAGAGAAGACGCGTTGCAGCATCTGCGTAAAAATTTGCCGCAAATCGTGGAGAGCGTCCGCATCTGGTCGCTGATCCAAAGAAAGGTGTATGTCACAAGCAGCTTGCTATTAGTGTGCCTGGTGCTGTTTCTTTGGCCGAATCTTCAAGACTTGCGACTGGCCCAGATGGCAGAGGAGAAGAAAGCCATCGCGCAGGTCGAGGAAGAAGTAGAGGCAATCAAACAGGACGTGAAAAAGAATACAGACTTAACGGACGCGCAGAAAAAGCAGCTGGAGGAAATGCTGGAGCAGGCAAAAAAGGCTTTGGCGAAAGCAGACGACCCGGCAGAACGTCAAAATGCCTTGCGCGCTGCGGAAAAACAATTGGAGAAGGTCAGAGATGCAGAGCAGCGCAAAGAAAAAGCACTGCAAGCACTCCAGCGCAGCCTGGGTAATCAAGAAGGGACAAAAGCCTTGGCTGGTGCGATGGAAGCGAAAGATCGACAAGCGATGACCGAGGCTCTGGCACAAATGGCAAAGGCCATGGAAAGCATGCCGCAAAAAGAGAGGGAAGAGATCGCCCGTGAACTCGCAAGTGCAGCAGAGCAATTGAAAAAAGAGGCAGAGTCTGCCGACTCGAAGGAGCTGGAGGATATTGCCAAACAACTGGCAGAGGCAGCCCAGCAAACAGCCCAAGGGCAAGTGCCTCAAGCAATGACCGCACTCGAGAACAGCTTGATGCAAGCCATGACGGGCATCCAGCAATCTCAGCAGGCTATGCTCGCAGCTATACATGCCGCGGCCTCGCTCAATCAGTCGCAAATGACGCTTGCCAGTGCAGGCACACAAGCAGGAAATGCTGGGGCGAGTGGAGCTGGGGCAGGAACGGCAGCAACAGGACAGGCGACTCCAGCATCTGGGTCACCTGGCAATCAGCCATCAGCGGCGACACCGGGAGCAGGTACCACCCCAAATCAAGGGGCGAACCCGGCAAACCAGCCTGGGAATGGGAATGGCAACGGAAATGGAAACGGTAATGGCAATGGCAATGGCAATGGCAATGGCAATGGAAATGGCAATGGAAGCGGTCAAGGCGGTGGCGCCGGGTTAGGAAAAGGCAAACACGAGCTCGTCACCATCCCGGCAGATCGCATAGGTGGAGACAAAGGACCCGTTGATACGGTCGGAGGCTCACTCGGGTCAGGACCTTCCCAGTCACAGCAAAGCGGAAACACACAAGTCACCTCCGGTGGAACGCTGCCGTACGAGGAAGTTTACGGCCAGTATGAGCAATTTGCCCGCGAGAGTATGGAAAAAGGCAGTATTCCCGGCGATTATCAACAGATCGTGAAGGATTACTTCAGCAAAATAGAGCCTTAGATCATTCAACAACAGGAAGGAGACACGGCGATGGCGCAGCAAACGCTTGAGGATTGCTTGCAGCGAGTAGAGCTTGTCAGGCAGGAAATTGGAAAGGTATTGGTAGGACAAAAAGATGTGGTCGAGCAACTTCTGTGGGCCGTGTTTGCAGGAGGACATGCGCTTTTGGAAGGCGTACCCGGATTGGGTAAAACGCTGCTTGTTCGGACACTGTCCCAAGCCTTCGAGCTGTCGTTTCAGCGGATTCAGTTCACTCCGGACCTGATGCCGACAGACATTACTGGAACGAACATCCTGTTGGTCGACGAGAAGGGACAACAGTCCTTCCAATTCCAACATGGGCCGATCTTCGCTCACGTCGTGCTGGCTGACGAAATCAACCGGGCGACGCCAAAGACGCAAAGCGCCCTATTGGAGGCCATGCAGGAGCGAACCGTTTCAGCTGGAGGAGTGACTCGTCCGCTGCCGGAGCCGTTCTTTGTTCTCGCGACCCAGAACCCACTGGAGCAGGAAGGGACATACCCGTTGCCAGAAGCGCAAATGGATCGCTTTTTATTGAAGATCGACGTGCCGTATCCGACGGAAGAAGAACTGAAAATGATCGTGCGGCAAACGACCACGAGCCAGGTGATCACCGTGGAAAAAGTGGCCTCAGCCGAGCAAATTGCTGAGATTCAGCAGGCAGCGCGTGAAGTGCTGGTAGCTGATGCGGTACTAGATTACGCCGTGAAGCTGCTTTTAGCGACGCATCCGGGGGAGTTGGCAATTGCTTCGGTGAACAAATATGTGCGTAACGGTGCTGGTCCGCGTGGCGTGCAGGCGATTGTCTCCTTGGCAAAGGTACGTGCATTACTGGCTGGGCGATACAATCTGGCGTACGAGGACGTGACAGCAGTTGCTTTGCCAGCGTTGCGCCACCGCATTTTCCTCAATTTTGAAGGAGAGGCAAACGGCATCCGACCAGACCGCGTCATTATGGATATCTTGGACGAACTGGGGACGCAGAAGGTATGAATCAACACCTGCTTGATCCGTCATGGCTCGCCAGACTGGAGCGAATGCAGATGGCTAGTCGCAAAGCGGTCGGCGGCAGCCAGGCAGGAAAGCGAAGGGCGAGACAGCTGGGCAGCTCCATGGAGTTCGCAGACTTTCGGGCGTATGTTCCCGGCGATGACTTGCGGCAGCTCGATTGGAATGCGTATGCCCGTTCAGGCAAGCTGTTTTTGAAAAAGTATTTGGATGAGACCGAGCTTCATGTGAACTTGTATATCGATTGCAGTCGTTCGATGAGCTACGGGCAACCGAACAAACTGACCCGTGCTGTCGAGATTGCCGCGGCTCTTGGCTATTTATCCCTGTGTCACCTCGATCATGTGTCAGTCTATGCATTTGACAGCCGCATTACGGCAGCACTTACCGGGCTGCAAGGAAAGAGCCAGGCGCATCGCTTACTCAGCTTCCTTTCCTCCTTGCAAGAAGGGGGAGCAGGTGATATACAAAACGCAATGCGCCAGCCCGGGGCTGTGAGGGGCAAAGCTGGCACATCCATCGTGCTGTCGGACTTTTTGTTTGAGTCAGGCTATACGGAAGGCATCGCGTATTTGCAGGCGGCCAGACAAGAGGTCACGCTGGTCCAGGTGCTTTCCAAAGAAGAGCTTGCCCCCGAGTATGCGGGAGAGCTGCGGTTGATCGATTCAGAGACCGGGCATGCAAAAGAAGCATCCTTGACCAGCCTTTTGATGGAAGAGTATCACAAGAGCTTGCAAGATTATCAACGAGAACTGTCCGCGTTTGCTTATGGAAGAGGAATCGCCTTCATGTCTGTAGAGGCAGAACAATCTCTGGAATCGATTGTCTTCCATGTCTTTCGTCAGGCCGGCTTGATTCGCTAGAGAGGAGAGAGACAACATGCAGTGGATGGGTTTGGGCAACTTGTGGTTTGCGCTGATAATCCCGGCCATCATCGTCCTTTACCTGCTCAAGCGAAAAGTAGAGGATCGTGTCATACCTAGTACACTCCTGTGGCAGCGCACGTTGCAAAACTGGGAAGCGGTGAAACCGTGGGAAAGGCTGCGGCGCAACCTGTTGTTGCTGCTGCAACTGCTCGCTGCCTGCTTGCTCGTGCTGGCTTTGATCCGACCGGCCGTGCCCACTGAGGGAATCACATCGGATCATACGATTTTGGTCGTGGATACATCAGGGAGCATGATGGCAAAGGAAGGAAACGAGACGCGGCTGGAACGAGCCGTTTCACAGGCAAAAGCACTCGTAGAGAAGCTGGGAAGCGGACAGACGATGACCCTCATTGAGGCAGGGCGTGAGCCAAATGTTTTAGTTTCCAAAAGTGCAGACAAAGAGCCGCTCTTGCAAGCCATCGAAAAGCTTGCGCCTTTTTCCGGGACATCCGATCAAATCGCAGCCTTGTCTTTGGCAGGAGCCATTGCAGAGAATGAACCAGGTAGTGGAGTGGTTTGGATGGGGGACGGAAGCGGGGAACGCAAGCTGGATGGAGGCTCAGTCCCTGCCTTTTCCGGGAGCTTTCAGTTCATGCAGATGGGAAGCACCCGGGAGAATACGTCAATCGGTGTTTTTGTGACCCAACCTACGGAAAAAGGGGTAGAGGGACTGCTGCGGGTGGACAATCACGGCAGTATGCCTGCAAAAGGAAAAGTCACGGTTTTTGATGAGCAAGACAAGCTGCTGGATACCGATTCTTTTGCGATTGGGGCGGGTAGCTCCCAGACATTTTCGTTTCAGAAGCTGGCGGTGTCTAGCGTCTATCGTGCAGTCATCGAACCGGAGCAGGACGGACTTTCCCAGGATAATGTCATGTGGAGTGTTCCATTCGCTGCCGGGAAGGGAAAAGCAGCATTGTATTCGCCAGAGGGGAACCGCTTTCTCCATCAAGTATTGCAGACAGTCGGGAGTCTTGAGGTGGAAACGATTCAGCAGGCACCGGATGCTGCGGCTGATGCGCGTGACCTGTGGGTTTTTGACGGAGTCGTGCCAGACCAGCTACCAAAAGGAAACCTTTTGTTGATTGCTCCGAACAAGAAAACAGAGTGGTTGCCGCTTGCCGGAGAAAAAGAACTGGATCAACAGCCAAGGCCAGTTTCCCCAGATGACCCGCTGCTCAAGCACGTTGATTGGCGAGATGTGCACATCGCCAAAGGATACGCATTGGACGAGATGCCTGGTATGAAGCCATTGGTACGCGCAGGTGATGTCGATCTGGTCAGAGCCGGGATCATAGACGGTCGACGACTAGTCATTATCGGATTTGATTTGCATGCATCGGACTTCCCGCTGCGTCCTGCTTTTCCGATTTTCATGCAAAATGTCGTCAACTGGCTGTCACCTGGTCAGACAGCCCCAATCCCTACGGCACATCCGGGAGAAGTCTTGACCCTCCCACTCTCACCGGGAGCGACAGCACGTACCTTGACGTATCCGAATGGACATCAGCAGTCTCTTACGGAGGACGCCACGTCCAAAACGATGCAGCTACCGGAGCTGACCGGATTGTATCGCCTTGATGAAGAGGTAGATACAGGCACCAAAAGTACGTATTTTCCTGTCCAAATGAATGAGGGAGAATCGAACATTACACCAAAGTCCTTGAGCGTTGCCCGGAAGAATACCGAAGAGCAAAAGGAGAGTGAGGAAGCAATAGCGACTGACACAACAGGAGCACTGGGAACGAAGGAGCTGACCTATTGGTTGGCAGCTTTTGCTCTCTTGGTGTTATTGGTGGAATGGAGGGTGTATCAGCGTGGGTATTAACTTTATACAGCCGCTATTCCTGTTGCTATTGCTTCCTGTTGCGTATGTCATCATCAGCTGGTGGCGACATCAAAAGCAAATGCCAATCGGCAGAAAGGCAACAATTGCTACTATTCGTTCGCTCTTGTTCCTCCTTCTGGTTTTGGCGTTGGCAGGGACACAGCTGCTGACACCTGTTCAGGCGAAAACGATTGTGTTTGTTGTCGATCGATCGGCTTCCATGAAGGACGATCCGCGAGTTCTTTCCTTTTTGCGGGAGGCGGTCGGTCAAAAGCAGGCAGCGGATAAGTATGCTGTCATTGCAATAGGTGCAGAGGCGGCGGTCGATCAACCGATGACGATACGCCAAGAGGTACAGCCATTGGGCGTGGATGTCAACCGGAATGCAACCAATTTGGCAGAGGGAATCCGATTGGCGTCTGCCATGATCCCTACCAATGCCAGAGGAAAAGTCGTTTTGTTAACAGATGGTCTGGAAACAAGCGGAGATGCGGCACGGCAGACGAGACTGGCGAGGGAGCGAGGAATCGCTGTAGAGGCTGTTTCCTTGCAGCAGCCAAACGGGGATGAGGTCGTTCTTACATCTGTACAGGTGCCACAAAGACTGTATGCGGGAGAGGAATACGGCATCACCGTTGATGTGGAGAGTACGATAACGACCGAGGCTATCCTTCGCCTGTATGAAGGCAATCGCGAGGCTGGCCAGCAAACGGTACAGATTAGCAAAGGCAACAATCGCTTCGTTTTTTCGCAAAAAGCGATGCAGCAGGGTTTCCATCGCTATCGTGTGGAAATCGAGCCACGACAAGATACCGTAGCGGCGAACAATCAGGCAACAGCCTATACGCAGGTAGCCGGGGCACCAGTTGTACTCGTAGCCGAAGGGCATCCAGGTGCCGCCAGCAACCTCATTCAAGCGCTGGAAGCAGGCAATATCAAGGTAGAGCTACGCGATCTCGCACTGCTGCCAAAGGAGCTTGAGGGCTACAAGCAATTTGCCTCCATTGTACTGGCAGATGTGCCCGCTACGAGCATGACTGATGCGGATATGGAACGCATGCGGACTGCTGTACGTGATTTGGGCATTGGTTTGATCATGACAGGCGGTAAAGATAGCTTTGGTATGGGTGGCTGGTTCCAGACACCAATCGAAGAGGCATTACCTGTTCACATGGATTTAAAAGGGAAGGAACAGCTCCCTTCGCTCGGACTTCAGCTGGTCATCGACAAGTCGGGCAGTATGAGCTCCGATGCCAGAGGTGCGGATAAGATGGCACTGGCTAGGGAAGCCGCGATACGAGCGACAACCATGATGAATGCACAGGACTACATCGGGGTAATCGCATTTGACGACACACCATGGGATGTCGTAGCTCCACAATCTGTCACGAAGCTGGATGAAATCCAACAGCAGATCAGCAGAATTCAAGCGGATGGCGGGACCGATATTTTCCCTGCCTTACAGCTGGGCTACGAACGAGTAAAGGCGATGAACACACAGCGCAAGCACGTGATCTTGCTCACAGATGGGCAGTCTGCACTCGACGACGATTACGAGGGCCTGCTCCAACAAATGACGGCTGAAAATATTACTGTTTCAACAGTGGCGCTTGGGGATGATTCAGATAGGGGGCTGCTGGAGATGATTGCTGAGTTAGGAAAAGGCAGATACTATTTTGCAAATGATGCCGAATCCATCCCGAAAATCTTCAGTAAAGAAACAGCCTTAGCCAGCCGCACGTTTATTGTGGAGAAGCCTCAAGTACCAGGCTATACAGGCTTGGGAGCTTGGCCTACGCTGAAGCAAGCATTGCCTCCGGTGCGAGCGTATATTGCAACAACACCGAAGCAAACAGCAGAATCATCCTTGATGAGTGCTGACGATGATCCGGTTCTCTCCCGCTGGCAGTACGGTCTGGGGCGTTCTGTCGCCTGGACGAGTGATCTGGAAGGGAAGTGGTCACCGGACTGGGTGGCTTGGGGAGGAAACAGCCGTCTGTGGAACGAAATCGTGGCATGGACTTTCCCACAGATTACAGAAGGCGCTTGGAAGACGACCACGAGCGTGAACGGCGCCAAAGGCAATGTGAAGGTTACGATGCCAGCTGGTAAAAGCATGCCTCAAGAGATGGAGGCAGTCGTTCTCAACCAAGAGATGAAGCGAGAGGTCATCAAGCTTAAGCCGGTTGCTCCCGGTGTCATGGAGGGTGAATTCGAGACGGCTGATCCGGGCACGTACATGATTCAAATCTCACAAAAAAATCGAGGCCAAGTCATGGCGAGCCAAACGACAGGCTTGACCGTTTCCTATTCACCCGAATACGGAATACATGCCGATGGTGAGAAGCGTCTTCAAGAGTGGCTAAGTGCTGGTGGAGGGAATCAGATCATCAAGCCGGAAGAAGCTTTTGGTGGCACGCTTCCCGATAAATGGGACACACAGTCAATCAGTGAGTGGTTACTGATGTTGGCGGCGTTGCTGCTGCCGATCGATATCGCCGTTCGTCGTCTGCAGTTGCCGGATCAATGGTGGGCAAGGCTTTCCAGTCTATGGAGATTGCGCAAGTCCCCGTCTGCCGATTCTGAACAACAGGCAGTATTGTCTCGCCTCGGCGAGAAGCGCTCTGTAACAAGACGGACACGCGAAGAGCGGACAGATGACCAGAAAGTCGTATCTGCTCCCCTTATTCATCCGGTAGGAACGGCTGGAAATCGGGTGAAGCCAGCGGCAGTCAAGAACGAGCAGGCAAAAGAGAAACAAGAGAAGCAAACACAGCCTGACGAAGCCCTAAACAGACTATTGGCGGCCAAGAACCGGAAAAAGTCTCAGTAATAGATAAAAAAGAAAACAGCAGCCTAGCGAAAGAATCGCTACGGACTGCTGTTTTCTTTTTGGAGATGCTCTTCATACACGAGCGGGACTGCGATACCAAAAGCAGTTTCATCTTTAGGAAGGTTCTCTTTCATCGATACACCAGGATTATTAGCGCGGAAAGCAACTTCATAGGTTTCACCCGGCGCTATCTGGAGAGTGTCCGTCCACCATGGACTTCCTGTAACCTTTTTGCCGTCCCGGCTCAAGATGAGCATGTGATGGCCGTGCAGATACAGCGATTGATCCTGGAAGCTGCGGTTGACGAAGGTTAGCTTTATGAGATCGCCCTCTTCAAGCATCATCCGGGTATCAGGAAGCAAGTCGCCATTTACAGTCGACAATCGCTCGAATTTACCGTCATAAAAACCATACTGACTATCAATGAGCAGTTGATATTCCCGATCAAAATGGGAAGAGAGATCAAAAGGAAGGGCAGTCGGATTACCGTAACGTGCCGGGTCAAAGACGGAAAGCTCTGCGTTTAAGAAGGGTACAGCGTCTTTGGACCCGACTGGACTTAAGAGCAGCCCCTTGTCATGCTGGTTGGCAGCTGGAGCAAATAGCACGGGACGATTCGGCATCGTAAACTGAATGTCGTATCGACCGCCTCCACCCGGTTGCAAGGCTTGATTGGCAATCAAATTCGGTTCGTTTACCTCGGTTCCGTCTATCGCTACTACCTGAAAAGGAGTTCCTTGCAGCAAATAGGTGACAGGAGCATTTTCGGCGTTTATAAAGCGAAGGCGAACTGTTGTGCCAGGAGTAACTGTTTCGATTTTTTGCGTATCTGAGCCGTTTAACGTCGCGCCTGCCTTTTCATCCTTATGATGAATCATGGCGATGTCGCGGATGGGTTTGCCTGTAGTCATTGCATCGGCTGCCTCGATCACAAGGGCACCGAATAACCCGTTCACTACTTGCCCAGTAATTTGCTGATGAGAATGGTACCAATACGTTCCTGCTTGTTCTGCACGAAAACGCAACACAGATTTTTCTCCTTTTGCAAGGCGATCATTGCTAGCGGGAGTCTGCATGCCATGCCAGTGGATGTCTATCCCTTCGGATATATCCTCGTTCAGCAGGGTGATTTCGACGAGCTCACCTTGCTTCATACGCATCTCAGGTCCTGGATATTGTCCGTTCAGGGTCCATGCTTCTACGGTTTTGCCTGATGCCTGACGGATGGTTGTTTTCTGTGCGTTCAGCGAAAACGTTCGATCAGGGTTTTCTTGGTTTGATTTTGTTGATACATCGATACTTCTAGGTTTCTCTGTGGAAGGCATTGAATAGGCACTTGCCCTTACAGGGAAAACGAAATCGGGGAGAGCGTGATCGTCCTGATTCTGAGCTCCCAAGGATGGATGGTCGGGAAGGCGGCTCGCTATCATCGCTTGATTTCCCCAGATCGTTGCAAGTAAAGCGGTCATCAGGAAAAGCATGGCAAAACGGATGAAGCGGAGCAGACGGCGCGGTTTTACCCAGTTTTCCGCAGTGGAGTGGTATTGATGCTGCCACGATTGCTGAATCCAAAGCAGGGAGACCCCAGCTAATAATACACCCCAAGCAAGAAATAAAATGGACGGTTCCAACGTAACAGCAGGAAAAAAGACTTGAAGGAAAAGTGCAATTAGACAACCCAAGACGGTAGCTTGCAACGGAACGAGCAATTCGGGGCAAGATGCGTCTCCTCGCCACTCTGCATCTAATGTGTCGTCTAGGTCAGGGGAGTTTGCTTTTACAGGTCGAACATTTTTCTCTTGTAACAAAATTCGGGTATAATCCGTATCTACTTGTGAATGTCTCGAATCTCTGCCTCCTTTTCCGGCCAACTCCCACAGTCGTGGAAAAGTAGAGAGCAGGCAAAAAAGCAATGGAACAAAAATAAAAGGTAAAAAGCCAAGCAGCTTATCCTTTATGTAAAGCCAGCCAAAGGATTCAAACAAAACCCACGTCATCACCAAATGCCCTGCAAAGACAAAAAGGGCCGACCATAAAAAACATAAAGTGATGCGAGCACTGCTTATGAAAGCCCGTTTCGTCGGACGGAAAACGAGCTGGTTTGCCATGATTGTAGGGACCAGCATGACGATGAGAAGGACCAGAAACAATCCTTGATGAATCCCGGCAAGCACTTCAAAATCAGCCATGATCAGTTCCTCCTGTTTACTAGTTCGATACTAATGATATAGAGAAACGGCCGAGGACCAAACGTACTGGGGCAGTATTTTCACTCCGCCTTAAGTCGGAGAAGTGCACTTGATCTACATATAGGATATACATTACAATTTTGGTATTGTTTTTTGATTTATCAGAATAGTGGGAAGGGGGCTTTTACTCATGTCCTTTGATTTTGTACAAACGTAACAACGCTCCCGAGCTCCTCCTGCCTCGTCTGGTTTGGACGTGAACAGACTGGTATAAACGAGAGGAGAGGCAGACATGGAAAAGAAGGATTGGATCAAAAGCTTTCAAGAGGAAGTAGAGGCACCATTTGCTGGGTGGGATTTTGCCAGATTGACTGCGACAGGCAGGATGCAGGATGCACCACTTGGCTGGAACTATGTAAACCTCGTGAAAAAGAACATGCAAGGGATCAGCTCTATGCTGGAAATGGGAACAGGTGGTGGAGAACTGTTTTCTACGCTTGCGCCGTTCCCTTTGGAAACGTATGCGACAGAAGGCTATGAGCCGAATGTAGCGGTCGCAAAAGCCAATCTGGAGCCCCTGGGTGTTCGCGTGTTTCCGGTAGACGGGGAAGAAATATTGCCTTTCGAGGATCAGTCACTTGACTTGATTATCAATCGACATGAAGCTTATTTGCCGTCTGAAATAAAGCGCCTGTTGAAGCCAGGGGGCACATTTGTTACCCAGCAAGTAGGCGGTCAAGACAATCTCGAGCTGAATCGATTGCTGGACGCTCCCATTCCGCCAGATTACTTGCACTGGAATCTAGCCTATGCAGTGAACGAACTGGAGGAAGCTGGTCTTATGATTGTGGAGCAAAGAGAGGAAATGAGCTTTTCGCGTTTTTACGACATAGGTGCCATTGTTTACTACCTGAAGGCTATCGAATGGCAGATTCGCGACTTTACTGTTGAAAAGTACGCTCAAGCCTTGCTCGATCTGCACCAGAAAATCGAAGCGGCTGGTTATATCGATATTCCTACCCATCGCTTTCTCGTGATTGCCCAACAAAAGTCCTAACTAAATCACTACCGATTGTCGATAAGACTGGTAGGGAGTGTTTAGGAAAAGCACCCTTTTTGGGTGCTTTTTTTATCGAGTAGCACCGTGTGAGAACAGCAACGCTGATCCTTTTACGAAAAGGCAAACCCTCCCGCAACAAAGCGTCCGCTCCTGGGTGGGTGGTCCGCATTACACATATCGCAACCGGCGAAGGAGAAGTGAAACAGGATGAGTAAGAGCTTGGCAACACGGGTCGTTGCTCTTGTAGCAGTGATCATTGCCGTCATGATGGCAATCAATATTATCATGATTTACGAAAACAGCGTAGCTACTGTTGAAAAAACACTCTCGCGCTCAAGCATCAACACGGCATTGCATATCTCCCAAGGGCTCGACTCAGAGAAGATAGCAACATTTATATCTCAGCCAAAAGAATCTGACGACTACTGGTCGATCCGAAATACGTTGCTTGAGTACACGCAAAAAACCGGTGCCCTTTATATTTATATTCTTCATGCAGATGGTGAAAAGGTAAAGATTATGGTGGATGGAACGGCGAAAGGAGCAGAGGGGGCAGCTACAATCGGTCAAGAGACAACCTCTACGGATATGGATGATATTGCTCCTGTTCTGGCAGGGGGATCGAACAGTACGCCGATCGTCAAAGACCCTGTTTACGGAGATTACCTAAGTGCATTCGCACCGATTGAAGATCCATCTGGTCAAGTAATTGCTGTACTAGGTGTAGATACTGCTGCAGACAAAGTGGAGCTGATTAATGATCAGGTTTTGGATGAAACCATGCCACGTATCATAATGGCTATGATTGTCGTAACGATTATTGCTTTAGGTGCTGTATTCTTCTTGATCAAAAAGCTGCTTCGTCCACTGCAGGTTGTACAAGAAGCGTCTATGCGTATTGCTTCTGGTGATCTCACGTCTACCGAGATTTCCGTTTCCAACAAAAAAGACGAGATTGGCCGAATTGTCGTTGCTTTTGGTGAGATGACGGCTCAGCTGCGTCAAATCATCGGCGGAGTAAAAGAGACTACGGAGCATATCGACACCATGGCGAATTCCATTCGGGAAGGTGCCAACTCTGTCCGCGAGCAAAACAAAAATATCGTGGTCACCAGCCAAGAGATTGCCCAAGGGAATGAGCAGACAGCAACTGCGATGGAGATGACGGTGCAAACGGTGCAAGAATTCTTGAGCGAGCTGTCTGAATTGAATACGGCGATTGACGAGATGGATGCAGTATCCAATCGCGTGTCTGATATCGGAGAGAGTAGCTATAGAGTATTGCAAGAGTTTTTGGCAGATGGAACAGAGACGAACAAACAATTTCATGAAGTGCAAAATACAATGGCGATTCTCGAAGAAAAATCGAGCCGAATTAACGACGTGATTGAAACAATTCAGCAGATCGCTGGACAAACCAATCTGTTGGCGTTGAATGCAGCCATCGAGAGTGCGCGTGCTGGCGAAGCGGGCAGAGGCTTCGCTGTGGTAGCGGGAGAAGTTCGCAAGCTGGCTGAACAGACAGGTGCGGCAACTCATGTTATTCAGGAGAGCATCAAAGATATTCAAGATCAGGTAAGACAAGCTACGGAAAAGACAAATGCGACACTGGATCGCTACAATGCAGGTACAGAGCGTTTGGATTCCGTTACACAAGGCATTACGGCGCTGTCTGATATGACGCATACCTTGAAGACGTCGCTTGCGAATGTTATGGCAAGTGTAGAGACGATGAAGCAAGGTCAGAACAAGGTGAATGAATCCGTGTTGACGGTTACTGCCATCTCGGAACAAACAGCAGCAGCCACCGAAGAGGTATCTGCTACGATGCATGAGGTCAGTGGAAACGTTGATCAGTTCGTGTCTGAAACGGAGCAGGTGACAGACAGCATTCAAGAGCTGCGCAGCAAGGTGGATACGTTCCGACTGTAGATGAATTACTTTATCAATAAATAAAAAACAGCTCTTCTACTGGCAGGATGTTGCCAAGAAGAGCTGTTTTTTTGTAGCTGTAGTGGAGGGAAGAAGCGCATTTCCAGTCTACGCTTCGGCCTCCGCCCCGCAAGGGGTGAAGACTGTCCGCTCCGGTCTGAATGGCGGGAGCCGCTTCAAAAGTAGAAGTTTCGATGAGGAATTCGCAGAGTTGAAGCTAAAATCACTCCCTCCATTCAGACCTCCGCTTTGTCGGGCTCCAGAGGCGCTTGGACTGGAAATGCGCTTCTTCCACGCGGCTTTTCATGTAACGGCAAGCTTACACTACAAAATTCCAATGAGCACAAGAACTGCACCCTGAAAACCCAAAAGAACCATACGCAGCCAGCTAAAAGCCTGTCTCATCTGCCCATCCCTAATCGGAAAGATCGAATACCCGTTGCGCTTTTGCTGATGTCGCCAGAGGCTGCTGATCTGGCTGGCAGTCATGAAGAGAAAGAGCAGACCGGCAATGATTTTCGCATATGGGCTGGGCAATATGAGAACGACGAAGGCTGACAACAGGAGCAGTCTGAAATAAGTGCCCGCAAAGTCACCGGAGCGAATAAATTTTTTGGTAAACAAATGATGTCCTGCTATTGATTGACGGTAAGGCAGCAGCTTCGTCAGGGTAATGAGCCACGAGCGTGATTTCACTTGGTGCTGCATGGCAGGGACATCCCGGAAGTTGTTCACAAACTGATAAAAGCGGTGACGCAAGCCGCTTTCGATGGCCAGCAGGCGATACCATTGTAGAGAATGTCTTTTCTTATAAGTCAACATTCGCGAATGGAGCCAGATCAAGAGCGCAGCGCAGATCAGAACACCAAATGGGACATTACCCAAGCGCAAGAATTGGCCTTCACTCAATACCCAGGCGAGGAGGATGTACGAAAAGACAAATCGAGCGAGTGTATAGGATCCGATCTTCTGCTGATCTGGCAAACGTAAGAACGTCCAATTGCTGTAAATATTCCAGCCCTTCAAGAGAAGGGGAATGCACCAGTACACCCACAGCTGCACGCCTTGTGCGCCTACGACCCCTGTATACATAGGCATGAGCAGGAGCAGGATGATAAACACCACCATGCTCTGAATGGCAAAATTGTAAACGAGCGCCTTTCGGAAATAGCGATCCAGTCTTACTTCATGCGGAGTCAAAAAAAGCAAATCTGCTTCCAGCAAAAACGTGCGTAGGGGGCTTCTCACCACGACGATTGCAATCACGAGCGCCATCGCATACGGCAAAGGGAACCAGGCTGGAATCATCGCGATGATGCTGCGGTAGTAGAAAGCGAGCAACCCCATCAAAAAGATCCCAACAAACGCTAAACCGCCATTCGCCATGTACTGGGCATACCGAATGAATTCTACGGAAAAGGCATGGAACCGTTTGCGAAATAATTGATCAACGTCTATTTTCACTGGCCGTCATCCTCTACGATATGTAAGTATATGTCGTCCAAAGAGCTATCTGGTAGCCCTGTCATACGCCGAAGCTCCTCAAGCGTTCCTTGGGCTTTGATCTCGCCTTTGTGCAAAATGATGAATCGGTCACAATGCTTTTCGGCGGTCGCCAAAATATGTGTGGACATCAAAATGCCAGCCCCTTGCTCCTTGCAACGGTTCAACCACGTGAGAAGAGAACGAATCCCCAGCGGGTCCAGACCCAGGATCGGTTCATCTACGATGTACAGAGGCGGTTGTACGAGCAACGCCATCATGATCATGAGCTTTTGTCGCATCCCTTTGGAAAACTGCTGAGGAAATCGATCTTTCATTTCCTCCATGCGGAATTCTTTTAAGAGAGGACGTGCTCGTTCATAAAAAACTTCCCGGTTCAACCCGTGGCTCATGGCCATTAACTCGATATGCTCCCACAGCGTAAGCTCCTCGTAATAAATGGGGGACTCGGGAATATACCCGTAAGACAAGCGATAGTTTTCCGGATCGGATTGAAAAGTTTTCCCCGCAATGCTGATTTCACCTGCGATGGGTTCCAAGAGTCCTAGAATATGCTTGATTGTCGTGCTTTTGCCTGCGCCATTCAGCCCGATTAGGGCCACAATTTCTTTTTCGCGTATGTGAAAGGAGACATCTTTAATTACAGCGTGGTTGTAAGAGTACCCACCCGTTACCCCTTTTACCTCCAGCAAGGTTGTCATGGTATCCTCCTTTATGGATAAACGGTTTTGTCCCCGTTTATTTGAGAGAAATGCTAGATAGTCTTCTTTCTATTTTAGCTGAATTCAGGATTTGGAAATACATTTGTTTGCCGCCTTTTTTACACGAGACTGAACAGAGAGGGATAACCGTACAGGCAATGCTCCTCACCGATACATAAACAAGTAGTATAAAGGACGGACGGGGGAGGTGGAATCTATGACAGCAGGACCGTATGAAAATCAGAAAGATATAGATCAGCATATCCAACGTATCTATTTGAAATTAGACAAATTCGAAGAACGAATCGATCAGCTTGAGGGACAAATGTTAGTCGTCACGAAGTGGTTGGAACGAATTGAACATCGATTGGGACGCATGGAGGATGTGCGTTACGATGTACTGCAAGTTTTGAACAAGCTGCAGACTGAATTAGAAACGAAAGCAGAGAAGACGGAAAAAGACAAAGATATTATCCTGCAATTGCTGTCTAATGAAAATCGGGACAAGGAAGCACTTGCTCAGTTTATGGAAGTAGAAAAAGACAGGAAACAAGAACGCTTTCTACAGGTTTGGGCAGTTTTAGGTCCTGTTATCGCCTCCGTTCTCTCCTCTTTTTTTACCCGATTTTTTATGTAGCGCATAATATGTTTAAAATGTGGAAAAGTTGTGTAATACGCTTTCCATTTTTCTACCATAACTTCTTTCTATACTTGGAGGGCAGATTATAGAAAGAGAGGATATCCAAGTGAAGAAGTTTGATATTTCCATGCTTACGGTTGCCATATTAGTAACGGGGTTAGCTGTTTTAGGTTTTTATCAATCATGGGCAAAAGGCAATGACCCTGTATTGGTAACAGCTGGCGATACCTCGATTACACAAAATCAGCTTTACGGTGAAATGAAGAAAACGTACGGAAAACAAACGATACATGAACTTGTTGCGGAAGCGTTAATCAAGCAGGAAGCCAAGGCGCAAAACGTCGCGGTGACGCAAGAAGATATGAATAAAGAGATTGATTCGATGAAAAAACAGGTAGGTTCACCTGAGGCATTCCAAAACTACTTGAAGAGTATGGGAATGACTGAGGCCCAACTGCGGGATAAGTTGAACGTGCTCATGACACGGGATAAGTTGTTGGATAAAGCATTCCCGGTTACCGAGGAGCAAATCAAAACCTACTATGATACAAATAAAGCACAGCTGGGTTCACCAGCACCTGAGTTTGATAAAGTCAAAGATCAGATCAAGATGATGCTGACTGACCAAAATCGCAGTCAGAACTACGGTACCTGGTTAAATACGCTTCAGGATAAACACAAAGTAGAATGGAACGACCCTTCCTTTGACGATCCATCAGTGCCAGGTGAAGAACAAATACCTGCTCCATAAGTAGAACTTATACCCAAAGACCTTGTCCTCTTCCATGAGTGCGAGGTCTTTTTCTGTGAAAACGGTCATGAACGTTTTGTTTAGCAATGGGGGCAATCGGAGAAACTGTGTTCATAATTGCCGATGTGAGGAGCAATCCGAATGGCTCAGATTGGTTGCAGCCTAGACGACAACGTTCACTATATAAAAGAATCGCTCGGATACAGCAATGACATTGTGATTCGAGAGGTAGTCCTACATAGCCTAGAACCTGTTCGGGCAGCTGTCATGTATGCGGATGGCATGGTTGATTCATATCTGGTACAAGCCGTCTTAATCGACAGTCTCTTATACAAAATGCGCTTGAAGGAATGGGAAGGGATACGCGAGGACGAGTTCGTTCCCTTTTTAAAAGAATCGATCTTGACCGTAGGGGATATGGGGGATTTACACGATTTTCCCACCTTGTTTACAGCATTGCTGTCTGGGTGTGTCATCATTCTCGTGGATGGCTGCTCGCAAGGAATTCATATTGGTTTGCAGGAGTGGAAGGATAGAGGAGTCACCGAGCCGTCATCACAAACTGTCATTCGTGGTCCACGGGAGAGCTTCACGGAGACACTTCGCACCAATATTACGTTGCTGCGGAGACGGATTTCCAGTGAAAAGCTATGGATTGAAATCAACAGAATCGGCGAGGAAACCAAGACAGAAGTCGCGGTTGTGTATATGAAAGGGATTGTAGAAGAAGATGTGGTAGAAGAAGTACGTAATAGACTGGATCGAATCAGCATCGATGGCATCATGGAAAGCGGAATGATTGAGGAGCTGATCCAGGACGAAGCCTACACACCTTTCCCCACCATTTCTAACTCGGAGCGCCCGGATGTAGTGGCAGCGAATCTATTAGAGGGACGCGTAGCGATTCTTGTAGATGGGACTCCTTTTGTTTTGACCGTGCCCTCTCTTTTTGTTGAGTTTTTCCATTCAGCGGAAGACTACTACCAGCGCTTTGATTTTAGTACGTTGATTCGCATGCTGCGCTTCGCCTGTTTTTTTATAGCGTTGCTGGCCCCCTCTCTCTATATCGCCATTACGACCTTCCACCAAGAGATGCTCCCGACACAGCTTCTGATCAGCTTGGCGGCACAGCGAGAAGGAGTGCCCTTTCCAGCCTTTATTGAGGCGATCATGATGGAAGTGGCTTTTGAGATATTGCGAGAGGCCGGAATCCGCATGCCGCGTGCAGTAGGTCAAGCCATTTCCATCGTGGGAACACTGGTCATCGGACAAGCAGCGGTGGAAGCCGGGATTGTTTCGGCAGCGATGGTTATTGTGGTCTCGATTACTGCAATCTCCAGCTTTATTTTCCCAGCGAGCAATATGTCGATTACCGTGAGGATTCTTCGTTTTCCCCTGATGGTGCTGGCTGCTTCTTTTGGTATATACGGAATTATTGTAGGGATGCTAGCCTTGGTGCTGCATTTATGCAGTCTGCGCTCGTTTGGCGTACCGTATATGGAATCATTTGCTCCGTTTTCCTTGAAAGAGCAAAGAGACACGATCCTTCGCTTGCCTCGCTGGGCCTTGGACAAACGGCCTGAATCGATTACCAAAAACAATTTGCGACGCCAATCTAAAGGGATAAAGCCATTACCACCGCAAAAGTAAGAGGCTTTCCACAGCATGTAAAGGAGTGGGCACCAGTGAAAGGGATAAAAGTTCTTCTCTGCATCGTGCTCGTTATTATCCTAGCTGGTTGTTGGGATCGAAAAGAACTGAACGATTTGGCGATTGCGGTCGGGATTGGTATTGATAAAGTGCAAACAGGCTATCAGGTTTCGGTTCAAGTAGTCGACCCTGCAGAGGTCGCGGCCAACAAGGGGAAGCCTGGACGTGCACCTGTTACTCTCTTTACGATGAACGCTCCGACGATTTTTGAGGCTGTGCGGAAAATGACCACGATCTCTCCTCGGAAAATTTATATGGCCCACACGCGGATGCTCATATTTGGCGAGGAGGTCGCGAGGGAAGGGATCGCTCCTGTCATCGATTTTGTCTCGCGTGACCATGAGTTTCGGACTGACTTTTATATTGCCATCGCTAGAGGAACGACGGCACGCAACATCCTGAGAGTGATCACACCGCTTGAACAAATCCCTTCTACAGAAATGTTTGCTTCTTTAGAGACATCCTCCAAAGTATGGGCGCCTACCGCAGCAGTTACAATGGATCAATTGATTACTGACTTTACCAGCAAAGGGAAAGAAGCCGTTTTGACAGGCGTGCGACTAACCGGACCTGCAAGGGAGGGGGACAAACGAAATAACGTCGAGCAAATAGATACCCCCGTGCTTCTTCAATACACGACATTGGCTACTTTCCGGGGAGACAAGATGATCAACTGGCTGAGTGAAGCGGACAGCAAAGCCTATAGTTACATTACAGGCAAAGTAAAAAGCACGGTCGGAAGTATGCCTTGCAAGGGGGGAGGACTCTTGACGCTGGAAGTCATGTACGCCGACGCGAAAATCGAGGCTACCATGAAAAATGGGACGCCTGAAGTCATCGTTCACATCGCTTTGGAAAATGATATTGGCGAAGTGCAATGCAAGCTCGATCTGACAGAGGAGGGAACGATTAAGGAGCTGGAAAAAGAGGCAGAAAAATCACTGGAATCATTGGTGACAAAAGCCATTGCCAATGCCAAGAAAAATGGAGTAGACATATATGGATTCGGAGAAGCGATTCATCGTCAATACCCGATGGTATGGAAGAAGATAGGGAGTAATTGGGAAAAGGGATTTTCCAAGCTGCCTGTACATATCAAAGCTGATGTGAAAATCAGACGTTTAGGAACCATCAATAATGCCTTTGAAGAAAGGTGATTGTGTAACAGGGGCAGGGGGAGTTTGTATGTCGACATTTGCTGTCATCGTTGTATCCATAATCGTGTGTGCATACGAGCTGCCCCGATTGATTCGGATGCGACAGCGCAAAGAGATCGTTGTCTTTCTCGGGTTGCTTGTCATCAGTGTTGGCTTGTACGCAGGAGCTGAAAAAGGGGTTGTCCCCAATCCTGTTTATTGGGTGGAAATGGTTTACAAGCCCGTATACGACGGCCTCATGACATGGCTGAAGTAAACGAGGGGCATACTGAGTACACCCCCAGTAAAGGAGAGTAAATAGACGTGGACGGTCTTTTGATGAAGCTGCTCGTTAGTCCGTTGTTGGTCGTTTTGGCAGATGCTCTCTTTCCAGAAGTGAATTTCCCTAATCTATATCAGTCTGTCGGAGTCGGATTTGTCTTGGCAATCGCCGGATATTTTTTGGATAGGGCGATCCTTACAGCAGGGAGTCTTTGGCTTACGACCATGTTTGACTTGATTATCGGCTTTTTGATCGTTTATGGAAGCATTGTGTTTTTGCCGACGGCTCAAATCGCTGCAATCGGGGCCGGGTTTGTTGCGATATTTTTTGGCGTAGCAGAATATATCCAGCATGTTTGGCTGATACGCACAGGACGAACGGAAAGTGTATAGTTGTTCAACGTGCAAACACACTCCTTGGGGGTGTGTTTTGTTTATGGAAAAACCATTACGATCGCTTTGTCACGATTCGCTCAATCCATGACCACGGAAGCCAATTTTTTGCGGCGATCGTAAGGGCCACGCCTCGGCCAACCGGGTAGCGGAATCGCGGCTTGGGAGTGGTCGCTGCATGGACAATCGTCGAGATGACTGCGTCGGGGGAAGGTGCCTTTTCTATGATTGCTTCTACGTGACGTATCAGTTGCTTCATTTGGGAGGCGTAAGGAGAGTCTTCATCAAGCTGTTGGTCTTGCATTCCTTTCTCCCAGATGGCTGTACGAAAGGAGCCGGGCTCAACAAGGACGACTTGAACCTGAAAGGGTAGCATTTCAAGGCGAAGCGATTCACTGAAGCCTTCGACTGCATGCTTGGATGCGGCATACGGCGAGAGACCGGGGAAACCAAATCGCCCACTGATGCTGCTTACGTTTATAATTCGTCCAGCTTGTTGCTGCCGCATATAAGGCAAGACTGCCCGAGTGACGTCGATCAGCCCAAACACATTTACATCAAACTGCTTGCGCCATTCTTCAGAAGAGACCTCCTCAGCAAAGCCACCCAACGCGTAGCCGGCATTGTTTATCAACAAATCAATGCGCCCATGTTTTGCAATGATGGAGGTGATCGCCTCCTGAATTTGTTCCGAATTCGTAACATCAAGGGAAATGACTTCCAGATGGTCAGGATCTATAAGCAAGCTTGCCAATTTGTCAAGAGGGTCTCTTTTTGCTGGATCACGCATAGCAGCAATTACCTGAAAACCAGCCTTGACTAAAGCGACCGATGCATGCTTACCAAAGCCACTTGAGGTACCAGTGACTAGTGCAATTGGTCTTTTTTGCATAGAATTCTCCTTTAAAATGTATAGTATGGTAGAATTTAACTGCAATGTTCACAAAATTGTTCATAAATTTGTTAACAAAATCATAACAAATAGCCTTTGTATTAAGGAAAATTTATGTATACTTAAATGGTTACCACGCTTGGGTAGAAGTGTGCAATACTGCCCCTTACTTTGCTGTTTGTTTTTGGAATGGCTGCTAATACTTTTCGCGTTTGGGTATTATAGTCGTAAATGGTATTGTATGCGATTTCTTTAAGCAGATAGAAAAGTACGAAAACTTCTAGTTGTAGGCGTGGCTAGAACGTTACCAACACGAAGAAAGAGGGGTTCATTGGTATGAAGGGTTGGCAACAGTATTGGCGTCAGTTTTCCCTGTTTGCTCTGCTGGCGCTAGTGTTAACCGGGTGTGGCAAGGATGAGCTCTCAGCGCTCAAGCCCTCTGGTCCGGTAGCTGCGATGCAGTTTGACCTGATGAAGCTGTCCTCCGCTATCATGATCGGCGTCTTCATTGTCGTTATGGCGATCTTTACGTACGTCCTTATCCGCTATCGTAAGCGTCCCGGACAGCAAGGCATTCCTAAGCAGGTCGAAGGAAATCATGCACTTGAAATTCTTTGGACGGTAATTCCTTTCTTGCTCCTAATCATCATGGCGATTCCGACTGTTACTACCGGTTTCGCACTGCACAAGGAGTACCCGAAAGAGGAAGCAGTTCAAGTAAAGGTTACCGCTCACCAATTCTGGTGGGAATTCGAGTATCCTGATCTTGGAGTAACGACTGCACAAGACTTGGTATTGCCGGTTGGTAAAAAGGTTCAATTCGTATTATCAGCATCTGATGTTAAGCACGCATTCTGGATTCCTGCATTGGGCGGTAAAATCGATACGAACCCAGGGCAAGAAAACAAAATGTGGCTGCAAGCAGACAAAGCAGGCATTTACTACGGTAAATGTGCGGAGCTCTGTGGAGCCTCCCATGCCTTGATGGACTTCAAGGTAGAAGTAAAGGAACAAGCAGATTTTGACACTTGGGTAGCGAACATGAAGGGCGTTCAGGCAAAAGAACCTGTAACGGCAACTTCTCCACTGGCTGCAGAAGGTCAACAAATCTTTGATAAGAGCTGTTTGGGATGTCACGCTGTGGCAGGTAAAGGCGGTAAGATGGGGCCAAACCTGACTAACTTTGCAGATCGCGAACGTGTAGCAGGTATCAAAGCACATACGCCTGAAAACATTGCAGAGTGGCTGAAAGATCCGCAAAAAATCAAGCCAGGCAACAAAATGCCTAACCTCAACCTCGATGACAACCAAGTGAAAGCACTTGTAGAGTACATGGAGACATTGAGCGTAAGCGAGAAAAAGTAAAGTAAAACCTCATAAAACTTATTGCATTGACAATCGTCATAGGCAGTGACGCTTAAAAAGGAGGTAAACCCGTGTCTGCACATGCTTCTCATGCACCAAATCGCTCGGGGCTGTGGGATTATCTTACGACAGTGGACCATAAGAAGATTGCGATCCTGTATCTGATTGCTGGTGGGATATTCTTCTTGGCCGGTGGTTTGGAAGCCCTGCTGATTCGTTTGCAGTTGATGTACCCGGAGATTGAACTCGTTGGTGCCAAGACTTTTAATGAATTAATTACGATGCACGGCACTACGATGATTTTCTTGGCGGTTATGCCGATCATTTTTGCTTTGATGAACGCGATTGTCCCTCTTCAAATCGGTGCACGCGACGTAGCATTCCCGTTTGTTAACGCTCTCGGATTCTGGCTATTTTTCTTCGGGGGAGTGCTACTGAACACAAGCTGGTTCTTGGGTGGCGCACCTGATGCTGGTTGGACATCGTATACAACCTTGGCTTTGAATCAATACAGTGGCAGAGGCGTAGACTTCTACGTACTCGGTTTGCAAATTGCCGGTCTCGGAACGCTGATTGGTGGTATTAACTTCCTGGTTACGATCATCAACATGCGTGCTCCAGGTATGACATTCATGCGTATGCCAATGTTCACCTGGACGTCCTTTATTACATCCGGTTTGATCCTCTTCGCATTCCCTGCGATTACGGTTGGTTTGGTTCTGTTGATGTTTGACCGTTTGTTCGGCGGAAACTTTTTTAACCCTGACGCAGGTGGTAACGTTGTTATCTGGGAGCACTTGTTCTGGATCTTCGGTCACCCCGAAGTATACATTTTGATTCTCCCGGCATTCGGTGTCATTTCAGAAGTAGTTTCTACATTCTCAAGAAAGCGTCTGTTTGGTTACAGCTCTATGGTATTTGCAACAGCGCTGATCGGTTTCTTGGGCTTCATGGTGTGGGCTCACCACATGTTCACAACAGGTTTGGGCGCAATTGCCAATACACTGTTTGGACTTGCAACCATGTTGATTGCTGTTCCTACAGGGATCAAAATCTTTAACTGGCTCTTGACCATGTGGGGCGGTCAAATCCGCTTCCCTACCGCAAACCTGTTTGCAGTAGGATTTATCCCAACGTTTACAATCGGTGGTATGACAGGGGTTATGCTTGCGGTTCCGCCGGCTGACTATCAATACCATGACAGTTATTTCGTAGTTGCTCACTTCCACTACGTAATCGTAGGGGGTCTCGTATTCGGTCTCTTCTCTGGTCTTTACTATTGGTGGCCGAAAATGTTCGGTAAAATGCTGAACGAAACAATTGGTAAATGGAACTTCTGGACGTTCTTCATTGGTTTCCACCTTACCTTCTTCCCGCAACACTTCCTGGGTCTGATGGGGATGCCGCGCCGCGTCTTTACATACCTCAAAGATCAGAACCTGGATATGGGGAACTTTATTAGTACAATTGGTGCATTTGGTATGACGATCGGTACCATCCTATTCGTGATCAACGTAGTCGTTGCAGCGAAGAGCTCCAAACGCGCTCCTGCAGATCCGTGGGATGGACGTTCACTCGAATGGGCGATTCCTTCGCCGCCGCCGGAGTACAACTTCGTTCAAACGCCTCTCGTTCGCGGTTTGGATGCGTTGTGGGTTGAAAAAATGGCTGGTAACAAAGGCATGACGCCTGCGGAGCCTATTGGCGACATTCATATGCCATCGCCATCGTTCTTGCCATTCCTGATGTCTCTCGGATTGTTCGTGGCAGGCTATGGCTTTATCTACCACAACTATGTGGTTGTAGTCATTGGCGTGCTCTCTACACTGGCTTGCATGTTTACCCGTTCAGTGAAAGACGATCCAGGTTATCACATTCATGAAGATGAACTCGAAGAGAAAGGGGTAAAGGCTTAATGGCTAACCATCACGCACATGCAGTATTGCCTGACGAACCGGAAAAAGCCACCCTTGAAGGTAAGAATAAGGTTCTTGGCTTCTGGCTCTTCCTCGGTGGGGAGACAGTTCTCTTCGGTTCCTTGTTTGCAACATTTATCGCTCTTCGTGATCAAGCAAATGGTGGACCAACGTCCCAAGCGTTGTTTGACATGAATCTCGTTGCAGTGGCCACGCTTCTCTTGCTTACCAGCTCGATGACAAGTGTTATGGCTACACTGGCTCTTCACAGGAAAGACCTCAAGAAGATTCAGCTATGGCTGACTATCACAGTAATACTCGGTCTCGGCTTCCTTGCTTTGGAGATTTACGAGTTTGTACACTATGTAAATGAAGGACTGAAAATGTCAACGAGTGCATTTTCATCTGCCTTCTATACATTGGTTGGATTCCACGGAGCTCACGTAGCGTTCGGGATTTGCTGGATCACCCTTTTGCAACTATCTGCGACGAAAAAGGGCCTAACGGTAGTAACTGCGCCGAAGTTCTACCTGGCATGTCTGTACTGGCACTTTATCGACGTTGTATGGGTATTCATCTTTACCGTGGTATATCTCATGGGTATGATCGGTGGAAAGGTGGGATAATCTATGGGAGCACAAGCTCATAATGAAGAGGTACGCAAACCGAAAGTGAAGCACGAAGGTCCGAAAAGACACCTTGTTGCTTTCATCGGATCTCTCGTATTGACCGCACTGGCATTCATTGCAGTAGCGTATGAAGCAATTCCATCAGGTTTTACCGTACCATTCATCGTAGCACTGGCCTTTGTTCAAGCGTTCTTCCAGCTGTATGTCTGGATGCACATGGATCAAAAAGGTCATGAGTTTGCACGGATCAGTATTTTCGCAGGATTGTTTGTAATTATGATGGCGATCATCGTCTTTATTTTCTGGGTCTGGGTCTAGGAAGTGGAGCGATGCGAGAGAGGACAGACATTGGGTCTGTCCTCTTTTTTTGTTTTGTGGTGGATTTGTAAGTAGCTGTAGTGGAAGGGAAGAAGCGAATTTCCAGTCTACGCTTCGGCCTTCGCCCTGCAAGGGGTGGAACTGTCCGCTCGGGAAAAAATGGCGGGAGCGCTTCAAACGTAGAAGTTTCAATGAAGTAGTTCATAGGTGAAGCTGAAATTCCCCAACAAATGTTTTGAATAATCAAAGGCAACCACAGCTGTTCGAAAGTCCTGTCACATGTTTGGAAGGAGACCGCCCGAACGAAGTGAGGATACAGGCGACTGGAAAACATGTGGCAGGGCTTCCCACGACCACAAAAGTTGGAAGACACCCCATCGAAGCATATTCTGTCAGCCTTTTGCCAGTCATAAACATGAAGAGAAGGGGGGATTAAGAGCAGACGGAGTTTTCGCGCTTTTTGAAAAATACTTGCACCTGTCACAAAGGCTTTATATAATAAAAATATTAACATGCGTTAAAATAACGTTATATGAATTAGTCGTCACACATAACAACTATAATCTGAGGAAAGCAGGGATCATGATGGTGAAATTGGTAGCAATTTATCGCAAGCCCGAAGATATCGATGCTTTTGATAAGCATTATTTCGAGGTACATGGCCCATTGGCAGAAAAAATGCCTGGCTTAATCAAAATGGAAGTAAGTAAAATCTACGGAACACCAATGGGAGAATCTGATCTGCATCTGATGGCAGAAATGTACTTTGAATCAAAAGAAGCTTTGACGGAAGCGTTGTCATCTTCTGAAGGTCGCGCAGCAGGAAAAGACCTCCGTGGCTTCGCTGGACCCATTGTGTCCATGCATTTTGCAGAAGTAGTTTAATCATGACCACGAAAAGATTGATAGACGAACAAGCGCTCCATCAGAAGCACTACGCAGAGATTTGCGAGAAGCTAAAGCAAGATCCATTTGCCCAATTTTTGGGCATCAAGCTGATTGAGCTGGGAGAAGGAACGGCGACTGCGGAAGTCACAGTTGCCGAGCATATGCTGAATGCGCACGGCACCGCGCATGGCGCAATCATCTTCTCTCTGGCAGACTTTGTTTTTGCAGCGGCTTGTAATTCCTATGGCAAAACATCTGTAGCACTGTCGATGAATATCGGATTTTTGGCTGCTGCCATGAAAGGAAATCGTTTGGTGGCAACTGCGACCGAAGAGAAGAAAAACAATCGCACAGCCTGGTACCGCATCCGTGTAGAAACGGAGCATGGCTTGGTAGCGACACTGGATGCACTGGCGTACCGGAAAAGTGATTACTTCGTCGAAATCGACGGAAACGAATAACTGACAGCGAAAATAAAACGGAGAAAGGATGCCAAAAGCCACGTGCTTAGGCTCCTTTCACTGTTTCAAGACGATACGAGAAAGGGGGCAAAGATGTCAGTGGAGATCCGTAATCGATTCAACCACTACCTGGGCATAGAAGTCGTTCACCGAGATGAACAGGGCTGTAAGGTAGCACTGAAAATTCGCCCCGAGCTGTTCAATAGCATCGAAGGTGTCGTACACGGAGGCGTTACGGCGACATTAGCCGATGTGGCGATGGGGCATGGGGCAGCACCCCATGTGGATGGTGTACAGCAATGTGTGACGGTGGAGAGCAAGATTCAATACCTCCACCCTGCACGCGGTGAGGTACTCGAGGCACAATCTCATGTATTGAAACAAGGAAAAAGCTTGATCGTGATGGAAGCACGCGTGACTTGTGATGGCAAGCTTGTGGCTTTTGCTACCGGAACGTATGCACGGGTGAACCCGCCTACACAAGGAGGACGTTGATGATGGAAGAGAGCGTTCGCTTTGAACGTGAAGGACATATAGGACTGATTACATTAAATCGTCCAGATGAGCTGAATGCGCTGAACTACGATACATTGGAGCGCCTGGGAAGCTTGATTGAGCAGGTGCGTTTGGATGCAAAAGAGATTCGCGTGGTTATCGTGAAGGCAGAAGGGCGAGCATTTAGTGCAGGGGCAGATTTGAAGGAGCGCCGTACACTGACGGAACAGCAAGTGCGCCGCAATGTCCGCAAAATCCGCGATGTATTTACTGCGTTGGAGAGGCTTCCGCAGCCGACGATTGCCATGATCAACGGATTTGCTTTTGGCGGGGGATTTGAGCTTGCGCTGGCCTGTGATTTCCGCTATGCCGTCGCAGATGCCAAAATGGGACTGACAGAGGTGAGCTTGGGCATCATTCCTGGTGCGGGTGGTACGCAGCGGTTGTCTCGCTTGATCGGACCTTCCAAGGCAAAGGAGCTGATCCTGACTGCCAGGCGCATCCAAGCGCAGGAAGCGTACCATATCGGTTTTGTAAATGCTGTTGCAAAAGATACAGAGGAGCTGCGTGAGCTGGCAATAGGGCTGGCAAACGAGATTTTGGCAAATGCTCCGTTGGCGGTTTATCAGGCAAAGTCAGCTATTGATCGCGGAAGCAGTGTTGATTTACAGACAGGGCTAGATATCGAAACCATGTGCTATGAAGTGATTATTCCCACGACAGATCGTCTGGAAGCATTGGAAGCCTTTCGCGAAAAGAGAAAACCAGTTTTTAAAGGCGAGTAACATTTTCAAATAAGCACTCCTACCGAGTCATAACGCAAGGGAATGAGGGAAGCGACATGATCTTTAATACAGAAATGGAAACGCTACCAAGAGAGAAAATGACGGAACTGCAACTGGCACGCTTGAAAGAAACGGTCAAACGCGTATACGAGCGCGTCCCTTTCCACACAAAAGCATTCAATGAGGCTGGTGTGAAACCAGAAAACATCCAATCGATCGAAGACATACAGAAGCTTCCCTTTATGAAAAAGACTGATTTGCGAGAAAATTACCCATTCAATCTGTTTGCGGTTGAAATGAAGGAAGTAGCACGCATTCATGGTTCTTCCGGGACAAAGGGAAAACCGACCGTTGTCGGCTACACCAAAAAAGACTTGGAGAATTGGGCGGAGATCGTGGCCCGCGCCATTTGCTGTGCGGGTGGAGAGCCAGGGGACATTTTTCATAACGCATATGGCTACGGCCTTTTTACGGGCGGTTTGGGTCTGCACAATGGCATCGAGCATATGGGCGCAGTTGCAGTACCAGTATCCGGCGGCAATACCTCCCGTCAAATTACGTTGATCGAGGACTTCAAGCCACGTGGTATTGCAGCAACGCCATCCTATGTCCTCAACATCGTGGAAGAGATGAAAAAGCAAGGAATCGATCCACGTGAGACAAGTGTCAAATACGGGATTTTTGGTGCGGAGCCATGGTCGGAAGAAATGCGCGTGCAGCTGGAGCAAGAGCTCGACATTAAAGCCGTGGACATTTACGGTCTGAGCGAAGTGATGGGGCCAGGCGTTTCCATTGAATGTCAGGAGGCGCAGGATGGCCTACATATCGCAGAAGACCATTTCTACGCAGAAATTATCGATCCGAATACCGGAGAAGTGCTTCCATACGGACAAGAGGGCGAGCTCGTATTTACGTCGCTGACGAAAGAAGCATTCCCCGTTGTCCGCTATCGTACAGGTGATATCGCGTCCCTCAATCCTGAGCCCTGTAAGTGCGGACGGACAACCATGCGGATGTCGCGCATCAAAGGGCGTGTAGATGACATGCTCATTATTCGCGGAGTCAATGTGTTCCCGACAGAGATCGAGTCCGTTCTTCTTACGTTCAACCAATTGGCTCCACACTACCAGGTCGTCATTGAGCGCGACGGTGCCCTCGACCGTTTTGAGGTGCACTGCGAGCTGACACCAGCATATGCAAAAGAGCTCAGTGAAAATGACAGCTCTGCTCTCTCGTCATTGGTGAAAGAAATTTGCCATCACATCAAAAATACGTTAGGTGTGTCCGTGGTGCTGCGGGTGCAACCGCCAAGTTCCTTGACGCGTAGCGAAGGCAAAGCGATACGAGTCGTAGATAACCGAAACAAATCACAGGCAGCGATCTAAACCAACTCCTGTAAAAAAAGGGTGTGACAGTTCATGGCCTATGAATATATTAGCGTAGCCAGTGAAGATGGTGTCGGTATCATTACGTTGAATCGACCGAAGATTCTAAACGCGCTGAATTTGCAGCTCATCGACGAATTGGTTGACCAGCTGGAGCAAATGGACCGCGACCCGGATATACGGGTGATCATCCTGACTGGCAACGCGAGGGCGTTCGCAGCGGGTGCCGACATTAATGAAATGGCGGAAGCATCAGCCATCGACATCATGAAGCGCAATCAGTTTGCGGTTTGGGATCGCATCTCACTCATCTCCAAGCCGATTATTGGTGCTGTCAGTGGCTTTGTGCTCGGTGGTGGCTGTGAATTAATGATGAACTGCGACATTGTGATCGCTTCGGAGACAGCCGTCATTGGCCAACCTGAAATCAAGCTGGGAGTCATGCCTGGGGCTGGTGGTACACAGCGTCTGACGCGTGTGGTAGGTGAACGAAAAGCACTGGAGATGCTGCTCACAGGTGAACCGATTTCGGCCAAAGAAGCGTTGAAATACGGATTGGTCAATCGGGTAGTGCCAGTAGAAGCGTACTATCAGGAAGCGCTCAAGCTGGCGAAGCAAATCGCCCAGCAGCCGCCGCTCGCGGTACAGGTCATCAAAAAATCCGTGTACAAAGCTGGTGATCTCGCTCTTCAAGAGGGAATGGATTATGAGCGAAACAGCTTTTATCTTCTTTTGGCAAGCGAAGATCGAAAAGAAGGCATGCAAGCATTTCTGGAGAAGCGCAAACCCCGTTTTACGGGACATTAGGAGGCGGCCATGTACGAAACGATTCTTTATGAAGTGTCAGAAGGCATAGCAGTAGTGACCTTGAACCGTCCGGACAAATTCAATGCGTTTACAGCCGTCATGAACAAGGAAATCACTGATGCGTTGAAGCAAGCACAGAAGGATGCGGACGTGCGTTGCATCGTTCTTACCGGAGCAGGGAAGGCGTTCAATGCGGGTCAGGATCTCAGTGACGTTGCTGGAGGAGGAGACGTGGATTACGGGGCTTTCTTGCGGGATCGCTATAATCCAATGATCCTCCAGTTTCAAAAAACAGAGAAGCCAATCATCGCAGCGGTTAATGGTGTAGCAGCAGGTGCAGGCATGAGTGTTGCGCTGGCGTGCGATATTCGTCTGGCATCGGAAAAGGCATCCTTCGTCAATGCCTTCGTCAACATCGGGCTCGTTCCTGATTCAGGGGGCTGCTACTTCTTGCCGCGCATCGTCGGGATCGGCAAGGCGTTGGAGCTGGCGATGACGGGGGAAAAGGTTACTGCTGAGGAAGCACTGCGAATTGGATTGGTCAATCAGGTGTACCCTGCGGAGAGCTTCATGGAGGATGCGTTGGCGTATGCGCGCAAGCTGGCGTCACTGCCGACGAAGGGCATTGGTTTGATCAAGCGCACGATGTACAAAGGGCTTGAGATGGGGTTGGAAGAGACCTTGGAATATGAAGCTTTTGCACAAGAGGCGGCTGGCAGCACAGAGGATCACAAAGAAGGGGTCACCGCTTTCATGGAAAAACGTGCGCCTCGTTTTACAGGCCGTTAGAGGCGAAGGGAGGCAAGCCCAAGTGAGTATAAAAACAGTAGGCGTCATTGGGGCGGGAACGATGGGAGCGGGGATCGCTCTCGTCTGCGCTCGCAAAGGACATCAGGTCATGCTGCTGGATGCAAATCAGGCGGTGCTGGACAAAGCCCTTGTCTATTTGGAATCGATCCTGACAAAAGACGTGGAGAAAAACAAAATCAGCGAGCAAGAAATGACAGAGACGCTAGAGCTGGTCCATCTCGTTTCGGAAATGGAGCAGTTAGCAGACTGCGATATCGTCATCGAAGCGGTGCCAGAGCGTCTTGATTTGAAAAAAAGCATTTTCAGCCAGCTTTCTGGGATTTGCAGAGAGGATGCCCTTTTACTAACGAATACTTCCTCCATCTCGATTACGGAGATTGCAGGAGGGCTTTCGCATCCCGAGCGCATTCTTGGCTTTCATTTTTTCAATCCTGCACCCGTCATGCCTTTG
This sequence comes from Brevibacillus sp. RS1.1, assembly GCF_013284365.1. Lineage (NCBI taxonomy): Bacteria > Bacillati > Bacillota > Bacilli > Caryophanales > Paenibacillaceae > Brevibacillus > Brevibacillus sp. RS1.1. Next base: position 420,128 of record NZ_JABSVA010000005.1, on the reverse strand, counting down.
GTTGAGGTTATTCGCGGGAAAAAATCGAGCGAGGAAAATGTGGAGATGGCGTATCGATTTGCGCAAGAGTTGGGCAAGGTGCCTGTTCTGGTGACGGACACCCCTGGCTTTATCGTCAATCGTATCGCGCGTCCTTATTATAATGAAGCATTGCGCATCCTGGGCGATCATGTGGCAGGTGTAGAGCAGATTGACCGCATCATGAAGCTGGCTGGCGGATTCAAAATGGGACCGTTTGAGCTGCAAGACATGATTGGCATCGACATCAATTTTGCCACCACCAAATCGGTCTATACCGACTTCTTCCATGAAGGACGATTTAAGCCTAGCCGGATTCAGCAACAAATGGTTCAATCCGGTAGCTTGGGCAGAAAGACGGGGGAAGGCTTCTATGACTACAACAAATAAGGCTGTATTGCTCGTGGGCACAAGCCCGCTGTACGCAGAGTTGAATCAATTGATGGTGGAAAGAGGCTACCAGGTGCTTACGCTTGCAGAAGCAATGGCGGAACCTGAGCTGGTTGAATTGGCTGTGGAAGTAAATAGCGTGGATATGCAGGCGAAAAAGAGGCAGGTACGCGAGCTGGATGACCTATTGCCACCAAACGTACCGATCATCACGACTTCGCTCGCGATTACAGCGACAGAAGTAGCGTCCTGGACACAGCATCCTGAACGCGTTTGCGGATTTGGAACGCTCGTACCCTTGGTCGAACGGGAGCTGTTCGAGATTGCCCCTGCTCTGCAAACGGAGCTGGATACGATTCAAGCAACAGAAGGCTTCTTTCAATCGCTCGGGAAAGAGACGGAAACCGTAAACGACGAGGTAGGTCTCGTATTCCCGCGCATTTTAACACTCATTATCAACGAGGCAGCCTTTACTCTGATGGAAAAAACAGCAACGGCTACTGATATTGATATCGCGATGAAAAAAGGCACCAACTACCCATACGGTCCTCTCGAATGGGCAGATCGCGTTGGCTTGGATGAGATTTTTGCGATATCGAGAGGCTTGCAACGGGATCTGGCAGAGGAGCGTTATCGCACTGCGCCGCTATTACGAAAGCTGGTGCTGGCAGGGCGAGTCGGCGTACGCAGTGGGCAAGGCTTTTACACGTACGAAGAAAAAGTGGGTGTAGAGGCATGAGCTTGACTAACAAGGAGGTGTACGTAGCAGCAGCCGTACGTACACCAATCGGCAAGCTGGGCGGAAGTCTGAAGAACACCCCCATCGACGACCTGACAGCCATTGTCTTGAATGGAGCGCTTGCGAAGGCAGGACAATCCGGTGAGATTGTTGATGGGGTCATCATGGGTAACGTCATTTCGGCTGGACCGTTTATTAACATTGCCCGCGTTGGTTTGTTGAAAGCAGGGCTTCCTGACACCATACCTGGACTGACTGTGAATCGGGTATGTGCATCCGGGCTGGAGGCAGTCAATTTGGCTGCGCAGTCCATCCAGGCAGGACATAGTCAGGTCATGCTGGCTGGCGGTGTAGAGAATTTGACTCGTTCACCGTACATCATGGAAAAATTCGAGCAGCCGTATCAACGCGGCGGACAGACACTGATCGAGTCTTTTGGCGGACCTCGTTCTGCTCCTGTTTCGATCTATGGCGATCTGACCATGGGAGATACCGCAGAAAACGTGGCAGAGCAATTCGGTATCAGTCGCGACGATCAGGATCGTTTTGCAGCAGAGAGCCAGTCACGGGCTATCACCGCGATAGATGCAGGTCTGTTCCGCGATGAGATCATTCCCATCACGTTAAAAGGGAAAAAAGGGGAAGAGACGCTGTTTGATACGGATGAATTCCCAAGAAGAGATTCTAGTGTGGAGTCATTGTCCAAGTTGCGACCTGCCTTCCGAAGAGATGGTAGCGTCACAGCAGGCAATTCCTCGGGTATCAACGATGGCGCAGCGGCTTTGCTCTTGATGAATGAAGAAATGCTGCAAAAGGCAGGCGTCGCTCCTTTGGGGCGGATTGTTCATTTCGTCAGCACTGGTGTAGATCCGCGCATTATGGGCATTGGTCCGGTCGCTGCGATCCGCAAGCTGCTCGCAGAAACGAACATGACGGTAGAGCAAATCGACCTGTTTGAGTTAAATGAAGCGTTTGCTTCCCAGTCACTCGCCTGCATGAGAGAACTGGGATTGGACCCTCTGAAAACCAATGTGAACGGTGGGGCAATCGCCTTGGGTCATCCACTCGGAATGAGCGGTGCCCGCCTGGCAGGTACGATTCTTTTCGAGCTGAGACGTCGCCAAAAGAAATACGGAATCGTTTCGTTGTGCATAGGCGGCGGTCAAGGATTGGCCACGTTAGTAGAAGCGCTATAGAAAAAAGCCCTTGTGCATGGGAGGAGTGGAAGAATGGGTACACCTGTCATCATAGATGCTGTGCGCACGCCAATCGGCCGCATTGGTGGTGCGTTGAAGGATGTGCGCCCGGATGACCTGGGCGCATTGGTGATTCAAAAGCTGCTGGAACGCAATTCCATCGATCCGAAGATGATAGATGATGTCATCATGGGCTGTGCCAATCAGGCTGGGGAGGACAACCGCAATGTCGCGCGTATGTCACTTCTATTGGCGGGATTGCCTGTCGAGGTGCCGGGAGTGACTGTGAACCGCCTGTGTGGCTCAGGTCTGGAGGCTGTGAACCAAAGCGCGAATGCAATCAAAGCCGGAGCAGGTCACGTCTATATCGCGGGCGGGACAGAGAGCATGACACGCTCTCCGCTGGTGATGATGAAGCCTGGCACGGCTTTTCAGCGCGGCAATCAGCAGTTAGTTGATACGACGTTGGGCTGGCGATTGGTCAACGAAAAAATGAAAGAGATGTATCCGCCGATCAGCTTGGGGGAAACTGCGGAGAAGGTAGCGGAGCAATACGGCATTAGCCGCGAAGCGCAGGATGAGTTTGCATTGCGCAGTCAGCAAAATTACGCACATGCCTTGGCAAAAGGAAAGTGGGAGGCAGAGATCGTTCCGGTAGAGCTGAAAGAGCGAAAAGGCGAGGTTACGCTGTTTGAACACGATGAGCATGCACGTCCGGAGACGACTATCGAACAGCTGCAAAAGCTGAAACCAGCATTCCAAGCAGATGGCAGCGTCACAGCAGGCAACTCCAGCGGTCTAAATGATGGAGCCTGCGCTCTGCTCATCATGGAACAGGAAGCGGCTCTTGCAGCCGGTTTGAAGCCTCGTGCAAGGATCGTCGCATCCGCAGTCGCAGGCGTTGATCCATCCGTGATGGGAATTGGACCTGTACCTGCTACGCGAAAAGTACTGAAGCAGGCAGGCTTGACGCTTTCGCAGATTGATCTGTTCGAATTCAACGAGGCTTTTGCGGCGCAGGCAGTGGCAAGCGTACGCGAGCTGGGAGTCAACCCTGATCTGGTCAACGTAAATGGCGGAGCGATTGCTTTGGGTCATCCGCTCGGGTGTAGTGGAGCGCGCATCCTTACTACTCTTTTGTATGAAATGGAGCGACGTGATGCCCGTTACGGATTGGCCGCGATGTGCATTGGAGTTGGACAGGGAATTGCGACGATTATCGAGCGTGTGTAGCTTGGACAGATAGGGAGGCAGGTACTCTTGATAGATAGACTGCAGCCGGGTACGACGGAAGAATTTACTGTGACAGTGACAAAGGACATGCTTCCTGTTTTTGAAGGCCAAGTCGTGCATCCTGTGATGTCGACAGTCAGCATGATTTATTACATGGAATGGGCGGGAAGACGTGTTATTTTACCGTACCTGGAAGCCGATGAAGAGGGCTCGGGATTTGCTGTAGATATCAAGCATGTCGGCCCAGCTGTAATTGGTCAGGAGGTCACGTTCCGGGCTACCTGTGTGCAGGTTACCGAAAAACGCGTAGTGTGCGAGGTTACGGCGGACACTACACGTAATCGTGTCGGACTCGGGACGTTCGTCCAGGCCATCTTCAAAAAGGACGAGATCAAGCAACGCTTTGAGGCCTTGCAAGCAGAGATCAATCAGGAAGCAAGTAGGGAATTATAAATTTGACAGAATAAATTGACTCTTTTAAAATGTTTTACTATAATTACGTTAAAATTACGTTATACGATTTTATCGTCATATACTCTCGATCGATTCACGCACTTCCTACAGAATATGGTACAATTTCACACAGCTAATAGGTATGAATCGATTTGGGGGTAGAAGAAACGTGAAGCCACAATCCATGCTTTTTACAATTTACGGTGAATACGTCCGCCATTATGGAAGCGAAATCTGGATTGGTAGTCTGACCAAGCTGATGGGGGAATTCGGACTGTCGGAGCCTGCTGTCCGTGCAGCGATCTCCCGGATGCTTCGCCAAGGCTGGCTGGAATCGCGAAAAGTAGGGAACCGCAGCTTCTACTCGGTATCCGACCGCGGCAAAAAGCGGCTGGAAGAGGCAGCGGCACGTATTTATAAGGTCGAGACAGATGTGTGGGACGGCAAGTGGTGCATTGCCAGCTACAACATTCCCGAGGAGCGTCGAGCGCTGCGTGATCAACTGCGCAAGGAGCTGGGCTGGATGGGTTTCGGGATGCTGACGACAAGCACATGGATCAGCCCGAATAACCTCAGTGATCGCGTGAAGGACCTGACGGAAGCCCACGAGATTACAGAGTATGTCGAGATTTTTACATCCGAGCATATGGGTTGGAGCAATCCGAAGCAGCTCGTGCAGAAATGCTGGGACATCGATGAAATCAATGAAAAATACAAGGCCTTCATCGATGCCTACCGAGAGGAATATGAGCAGCTTTCAGCAAAACTCAGCAATGGGGAAGAGGTTCCAGACAGCCATTGCTTCGTGGAAAAGACAAAGCTCGTCCACCAATACCGCAAGTTCTTGTTCATCGATCCTGATTTGCCGCAGGAATTGTTGCCAGAGCTGTGGTTGGGCAAAGAGGCGGATCAGTTGTTCCAAAATTACTACCAGCTATTGAATCCAGGGGCAGTACGATTCTTCGAGACCGTGTATGAAGCTGCGCCATCCGCATAGGCGAAAGCTCCGAAGGAAAGGCCCTAGCACGTCTAGGGTCTTTATTTCATCAATAAATTTTCCATTATTTAAAATGTAAGCGTTTTACTTGGGTATGATTTGGTGGGCGAGAAACAAAGGGGGTACAGCACGAATATGACGGAATTGCTGCAGTACGTTGCAAACGGACTCGTCAGTGGCGGGATTTACGCGATCGTAGCGGTTGGTTTCATCACGATTTACAGCGTAAGCAAGGTGATTAATCTGGCGCAGGGTGAATTTTTGATGCTGGGCGGAATGGTTACAGTAGCCTTGATTGGCATGAATCTTCCGTATGGGTTGGCGGCATTGCTCGCGATCCTCACGGTCACCTTGATCGGTGTTTTGATGCAGAAATATGTAATCGCTTACGTAAAAAAGGCTAATCCGATTAGTTTGATTATTTTGACGATAGGGATATCCACACTGATTCGCGGCATTGCCAGCTTTATTTGGGGAAAGGATGCGTTTGCCCTCGAACCGATTACGAGCAATGAGCCGATCTCGTTCGGTGGCGTGATGATCGCACAACAAAGTATCTGGATTTTGGCTGCTGTTCTTATCATTCTTTTTCTACTTTGGTACTTGATGGACAAGACGATTCTCGGCAAAAAAATTAATGCCTGTTCGGTCAACCCGATGGCAGCTCGCCTGATGGGGATTAGCCCGACAAAGATGAGTATGCTGGCCTTCGCCATCAGTGGAGCTACCGGAGCGATTGCAGGTATCGTGATCGCGCCGCTTTCCGTAACGTCCTACGATGTCGGCGTGCTGCTCGGAATCAAAGGCTTTTCCGCAGCCATTCTTGGCGGACTGGGAAATCCATTGGGTGCAGCCGTAGCCGCCTTTTTACTCGGGATCGTTGAGTCACTGGGAGCTGGTTACATCAGTTCCGGTATGAAGGACGCGATCGCTTTTCTGGTGTTGATCGGCATGCTGTTGATTAAGCCATCCGGCATCTTTGGAGAACGCAGTGTTGGAAAAGGAGGGCTATGATGAAGCAGATCATCGATAAGTGGGGCAAAAGCATAGGAATTTATCTGTTCTTGATGATTCTTTTTCCATTCGTGATGCCAGATGAATACTATCGTTCTGTCGGAATTATTATCGGTCTTCAAGCAATTGTAACCATCGGGCTATGCCTCGTGATGGGGCTGGCTGGACAAATTTCGCTGGGACAAGCAGCGTTTTGGGGGATAGGTGCCTATACCTCGGCAGTTTTGACGACAAAGTACGGTCTGTCGCCATTTATCGGTCTCATTGCTGCTGCGATTGTTCCAGGGCTATTCGCCTTTATCCTCGGGCGGGCGATAGCGGGGCTGCAAGGCTACTACCTCGCGATGGCAACGCTCGCATTTGGCTACATCGTCCAGATCGGGATTACGGAATGGGAGCCGGTCACAGGGGGAGCAAACGGGATGATCAGCATTCCACAAATGACTTTCTTCGGTGGAAGCGAGCTGTCCATGTACTTTCTGATTTGGGGAGTCGTCACCTGTGTGCTGCTCTTCTCACTCAATCTCTTAAATTCACGGGTCGGCAGAGCGTTTCGGGCGATTCACAAAAGTGAGATTGCTGCGACCTCGATGGGAATTGATGTCCGCAAGTTCAAGCTGAATGCCTTTGTAGTAAGCGGCATGTTCGCTGGTATTTCCGGCGGCCTGTACGCCCATTACATGGGAATTCTCGATCCGCAGCCGTTTGGACTGCATGAGTCGATCAAGTTTCTCACGATGGTCGTCATCGGCGGGATGACAAGCATCTGGGGCGCTTTGGTCGGGACGATCCTGATTGGCTTTATCAGTGAGGGGCTGGTCCTTTTGAGTGAGGTGGTGCCGGGCTTGCAGGGGGATGTGGACACGATTGTATTCGGTGCGATTCTCGTGCTGTTCATCATGTTCATGCCAGAAGGATTGGTTCCGCGTATCCGGACTGCTTTCGAAAAAGGGCAGGCGAAAAAGGCGAGGGGCATGGCTGAGGAAGCACAGCGAAAGCAGCAGGTGGAAAGGAAGGCTACAACATGACGACACTTTTGGATGTGCAAAAGCTCTCTCGTGATTTTGGCGGCGTACGGGCAGTGAATCAAGTAGATTTTCAAGTGCGGGAAGGAGAAATCCTTGCGCTGATCGGTCCGAATGGCGCTGGAAAAAGCACGGTACTCAACATGGTGTCGGGTGTGATCCCGCCTTCGGAAGGTGAGATTCGCTTCAGCGGCCAGCCGTTGTCACGTGTGCCAGGCTATGAATATGCCGGATTAGGCATCACACGAACCTTTCAAAACCTCCAGACGTTTGACGATATGACCGTCTTGGAAAACGTGATGGTCGGCATGCATACCAAGACAAGTGCGAGTCTCTTTTCCTGCGGCATGAATCTGGCAAAGTCCCGTAAGGAAGAGAAGCTAATGCAGGAGCAGGCACGGACGTGGATCGAGAATGTAGGGCTAGCAGAGTTGGCGGCCTCGCTGGCTGGGAGCTTGCCGTACGGGAAGCTGCGGCTGATGGAGATTGCCCGCGCGATGGTAGCCAAGCCGCGGTTGCTCTTGTTGGACGAGCCTGCTGCGGGTCTGAATCATACCGAGACGGCGGAGATGAGCCGCATGTTTTGCGAGGTTCGCGACAACGGAACGGCTATTTTGCTAGTGGAGCATGACATGGACATGATCATGACGATTGCGGACCGCATCGTTGTATTGGATCAAGGATCAAAAATCGCAGAAGGAACCCCGCGTGAGATTCAGGAGAACCCACGAGTGATTGCGGCGTATCTGGGTGCAGAATGAAGCGCGAAAGAGGTGGAACATGATGGGGAAGACAGTCCTTACAGTAGACAACATCAGGGCTCGCTACGGCCCGGTGGAAGTGCTACACGGCATTACTCTAGAAGTGAACGAGGGCGAGATCGTCTCCCTGTTGGGTGCAAATGGGGCAGGCAAAACGACACTTTTGAACTGTATCTGCGGTCTGCACGGCGACAAGGAGGGGAAGATTTGGTTTCGAGACGCGGACATTACGCGCGTTCCTGCGGAGCTGGTGGTACCTCGGGGCATGGCGCATGTACCGGAGCGCAGACAAATTTTTTCCACGCTGACAGTTGAGGACAATTTATGGCTGGGTGCCTCGCATCGGATGCCCAAGACGAGCAAAAAGGAAATTGCCAAAGAAATGGAGACGGTGTATGAACGTTTTCCCATTTTGGCAGAGCGGAAATGGCAGCTCGGAGGAACGCTTTCCGGGGGGCAACAGCAGATGCTCGCCATCGGCAGGGCGCTTTTGTCTCGACCGCAGCTTCTCTTGTTGGACGAGCCTTCACTAGGACTGGCTCCGCTCATTGCCAAGGAAATCCTGACGATTGTGCAGGAGATTCGTTCGGAATGGGGCACCACGGTGCTGTTGGTCGAGCAAAATGCTCGCGCAGCGCTCGCTATTTCCGACCGAGCTTACGTACTCAGTACGGGTACCGTCATGCTGGAAGGGAAGGCAGACGAGATAAGCAATGACCCGCGTGTACAATCTGCTTATTTGGGAAGCTCACATGAAGCTGTTTAACAAAGATAATCACATACATGAGGGGGTACACCCATGAAAAAACGAACATTCAAAAAATGGCTATTTCCAGCAGCAGTCGCTTCGCTCGTATTCTTGAGCGCCTGTGGAGGCGGCGCTACGCCAGCAGCAGAATCAGGCACTGGTGGCGCCAGCAAGGACACGATCAAGGTCGGCGCTATTTTCTCGCTGACGGGTCCGAACAGTCCGCTCGGCGTACCGGAGAAGCAAGCGGTAGAGCTGTTGGTAAAAGAAATCAACGGCGCAGGTGGAGTGGATGGCCGACCGTTGGAAGTCATTTTTGAAGACGACAAGTCCGACAATACAGAAGCGGTAAAAGCGATCAAAAAACTCGCATCGAAAGAAAAGGTCGTAGCTGTACTCGGCTCCTCAGGCAGTGGTCCGTCTCTCGGGATGGCTGAGTATGCCGCATCAGAAAAGCTCCCGCTGATCTCGATGGCAGCAGCAGACCAAATCACCAATCCAGTTCGTGCCAACATCTACAAAACACCGCACACAGACGTACACGGAACGAAGCGCATCTTCAAGTATTTGAAGGAAAAAGGCATTACCAAAATAGCTACGCTCAATGACAGCAATCCATATGGAAGTGGCTGGACGACGCAGCTGCAAAAATATGCGCCAGAGTACGGCATCACGATTGTAGCGGAAGAAAAGTACGGCACAAAAGACCCGTCCATGAGCTCTCAATTGACCAAGATCAAAGGGACGGACGCACAGGCGCTAATTGTGGCAGGGACGAACCCTGGACCAGCCACAATTGTGAAGGAAGCGAAGCAACTGAACCTCACTATTCCGATTATTAGCAGCCATGGCTCTGCGAACAGCAAATTCCTCGAACTGATTGGAGACGCCGGCGAGGGTGTCCTGATGGTAGCTGGAAAACTGCTCATTCCTGAACAAGTAGCGGCGGACGATCCGCAATCTGCGATCATCAAAAAATTCGTGGATGGCTATCAAGCCGCCTACAATACGCATCCAGACGGATTCGCGGGATACGGATACGACGGCTTGAACTTGCTCGTGGAAGGCTTGAAGCAAGCAGGTGGCGACACATCCAAACTAGGCGAAGTATTGGAAAAGGTGAAATACGTAGGGGTAACCGGAGAATTCAAGTTCACGGCTGATGATCATAACGGTCTGACAGAAGACAGCATGATCATGGTTGAAGTGAAGGATGGAAAATTCCAGCTCGTTAAATAAGTGAAAGAAGTTCGTTCCCTCCGCGTTGTGAAAAAGAATGCGGGGGGAATCGTTGTTTTCATCACAAGGGTAGGAGGAGCATGCATGTCTCAATTGCTGAATAGCGTCTTAATGGTTGCACCGATTTTACAAAAGGCATTTTTGTCCGAATGTATGGTAGGAGTCACTGACAAAGAGAAGTTTCTCGCCTATTATCCGGCACAGGGCTTGAACCTGGGGATTCGAGTAGGAGATGAATTGCGCCCGGGGAGTATCAATGCGACGGCGGTAAAAGAGGGGAAGCGGGTCGTGAAGAAGATTTCCAAAGAGCTATACGGCGTCCCATATATCGCAGTCGGTTATCCGCTTGTTGAAAACGGGCAGGTAGTCGGATGCTTGGCGACAGGCGTGACGACCGATCAAGAGGATCGCTTGCACGGCTTGGCTCAAAACTTGACGGACGCGCTAGAAAATATCGCGCAGCACACAGAAAGTCTGGCAACGGACGCAGACCATTTGGCACAAGCGAGCCACACGCTGAGTGATGCAGCCGGTCAATTAGGGCTGAAAATTGCAGAAACGACCCAGATCAACGAATTGATCCGCAATATCTCAACGCGCTCCAATGTACTCGGCTTGAATGCCGTCCTCGAAGCGGCTCGTGCAGGGGCTGCTGGTCGCGGCTTTTCCGTCGTTGCAGAGGAAATCCGTCAGCTTTCCCAGACGACCGCTACTTCAGCGAAAGGCATTTTCAGTCTATTAGATGAAATGAATGCACTCGTCGGGACGGTAACGAGTGAAATGGAGAAGACGATGAATCACAGTGTACAGCAGTCGACCCGTATACAGGAGCTGGATGCAGTCATGCAAGAGCTGCGACATATGGCCGAGCAGTTGAAAAAGGCAGCAGATATAACTGGGCGCGGAGAATAGGAGAGTCTCCATGTAAGCGTATTGCAAAAACGTATGACGATATGTTATTATTGCGTTATAAAAACGTATTATAATTTTATCATAATGCATATCTGATAAAAGGAGGGCGTTCTCCATGCAAATGAGGCTCGAACATGCCGATCTGACTGAAAACGAAAAGTTGGAAGCGTTTTTAGCGAGAATCGATCGCGGGGAAAAAATAGAGGCAGACGATTGGATGCCAGACGACTATCGCAACCAGTTGATCAAGCTGATTTCGATGCATGGCATCAGTGAGATCATGGGTGCCTTGCCGGAAAAGGAATGGGTACCAAAGGCGCCAACATTGCGCAGAAAGCTGGCGATTATGGCGAAGGTCCAGGACGAGATGGGGCATGGTCAATTGCTCCTTCGCGTCGCAGAAGACTTGCTTGAGCCATTAGGCAAGACGCGCGAGGATATCATGAATGATTTGTTTTCAAAGAGACTGAAATTTCACAATGTATTCCACATGGAAGCGCCTACCTGGGCTGATGCTGGTGTGATTGGCTGGCTAGTTGACGGAGCGGCTATCATTACACAATCGATGTCCCTCGATACATCTTATGCACCTTACGCCCGCGCTCTGCATCGGATCTGTGCGGAAGAAAAGTTCCACGCCCAGCACGGGGAGAGCATCGTCTTGGAGTTGGCAGAAGGCACTGATGAACAGCGTCAAATGCTACAAGATGCGATCCATCGTTGGTGGCCTTCCCTCTTGATGTTTTTCGGACCACCGGAAAACGGCAACATTACGAGTAATCAGGAAGCCAACATGCGCTACAAGATTCGTACACAGACGAATGAAGAATTGCGCCAAGTATTCCTGGAAAAGTATGTGCCACGTATTTTCCATCTTGGCTTCACAGTGCCAGACGATACGATTTACTTCGACGAGGCAGAAGGCAAATGGGTCTACCAACAGCCTGACTGGGAAGAGTTCAAGCAAATCGTCAAGGGGAACGGACCACGCTCCGCTCATCGTCTGAATCTTCGGGTAATGTCTTATGAGGAAACCAAATGGGTGCGCGATGCGATAATGTCGTACGGCCGACAAGTAGGGTAGGTGAATGTGGATGAGCAACGAAAACTTTTTCATATACGAAGTATTCAGCCAAAAAAGCGTAAATGCTCCGTTCGTTCAACAGTTCAGTTTGTTGGCACCCAATAAAGAAGTTGCTTTGAGCATGGCGAGGGAGAATTTCCTGCGCCGTGAGCCTTGTTTTAATTTGTGGGTAGTCAAGCGCGACGACATTTTTGGACTCCCGCCAGAGGAGCGTCCTTTCTTGGAAAGACTCGACAACAAGAGCTACCGAGAGACCAAAGGATACGGCGATTTGCAGTCGAGATGGCGCCACCATCGTGAGCAGTACGAAGAAAAACAGAAGCATGCAGGCAACGGCAGTTAAGCAGGAGGGATACAATCATGGGCGACCGTTTACAGGTAGAAACAGTGGAAGCAGCAAAACAAAATCCGTCATTTGCAAAAGCCTTGACCGACCTGTTGTTCCAGCTTGCTGATGACGATTTTATATTGGCTTATCGCGGATCGGAATGGCTTGGGCTGGCTCCGCATATTGAAGAAGATGTGGCTTTTTCATCGATGTCTCAGGACATGATGGGCCATGCCGTAATGTTTTATGACATGCTCGAGCAACTAGGAGTGGGCAAAGCAGACGATCTCGCACAGCTGCGCGAGGCGAAGGCGTTTTCCAATGCGATCTTGGTAGAGCGTAAAAACGGCGACGGCGAATACAATGATCATCCCCATTATGATTGGGCTTATGCGATTGTTCGCAGCTATGTGTACGGCTTATACAAGCAGGTTCGCTTGGAGGCTCTTACGCAGTCGTCATACGCACCACTCGCGCTGATCAGTCGCAAAATGATGACAGAGCATCGCTACCATCTGATGCACTGGCAAGTTTGGTTGAAGCAATTGGCAAACAGTACGGCTGATGCCCGTCAGAGGCTGGAGGTAGCCATCGCAAAAGTTTGGAAGGATGCCGGGGAGTTGCCTCAGCTTGGACCAAACCAAGTCGATATCGTTCAATTTGGCCTGATTGCAGAAGAAGAGCAACTGAAACAAAAATGGCTGACACTGACCAAAGACATTTTTGAAAATGCAGGACTTGACTGGCCAGGTGAGCCAGGAGTGCCACAAGAGCGCGGCCGTCATGGTGAACATACTGCTGATCTGGTGCAAGCTTTGGCAACCTTGTCTGAAGTGTATCGCATTGATCCGGCTGCGGGCTGGTAAAAAAGGGGTGATTCTCTCATGGCGCAAGAAGAACTGCAACTGCATGAAGGGCTTGAAGCGACATGCTGGGAACTGCTGCAGCAAGTAACTGATCCCGAAATTCCGGTGATTAGCATGGTAGAGATGGGGATGATCCACAAAGTGCGCGTCGAGGCAGACGTCGTACACGTCGAGGTGCTCCCTACCTTTGTCGGCTGTCCGGCACTCGAGATCATGAAGAGAAACATCACAGAAAAGCTGGTGGAGGCAGAAGGAATCAATCAGGTTCAGGTAGCGTTCGTCTATGATCCAGCCTGGACATCTGATCGTATCGCTTTGGATGCCCGCGATAAGCTGAAAAGCTTTGGCATCGCGCCGCCACCGCTTGACTTCAAACCGGGAGACACATGGGAAGTAGCCTGTCCCTATTGTGATTCCCCGTATACGCAAATGGAAAATTTGTTTGGCCCTGCTGCTTGTCGAAGTATTTTGTATTGCCGGCACTGCAAAAATCCATTTGAGGCCCTAAAACCAATCTATTGAGAGAGATTGAGAGGAGCGAATGTCATGGGAGAGTACAAGCAAATGTTTATTAATGGAGAATGGGTGAATGCCGAGAGTGGCGAGTCCATTCAAATTACGAATCCGGCTACAGGTGAAACAGTTGGCACCGTAACCTTCGGTGATGGGCGTGATGCCAACAAGGCCATCGACGCTGCTCATCAAGCATTTGCCAGTTGGTCTCGACTGACTGCTCGTGAGCGCGCCAAATATTTGTACAGCTTGTCCGAGCTGGTGAAAAACAATCGGGATGAACTGGCGGGCATCATTTCTGCTGAAATGGGCAAGCCTTTGGGCGAGGCAAAAGGCGAAGTGCTGGGTGCTGCTGATAACTTTGTTTGGTACGCAGAAGAGGCCAAGCGTGTCAATGGAGAAACGATCCCATCCTCGGTTGCGAATAAGCGCATCATGGTGCTCCGTCAGCCTGTAGGAGTGGTAGGGGCGATTACCCCATGGAATTTCCCGGTGAACATGGTTGCACGTAAAATCGCTCCGGCTTTGGCTGCGGGCTGCACGGTGGTTTTAAAGCCAGCAGAAAGCACGCCGTTGTCTGCGATTCGCATGTTTGAGCTGATTGAGCAGGCTGGCTTTCCAAAAGGCGTCGTAAACCTCGTCATTGGAAATCCGGAATCGATTGGGAAGGAGTTTATCGACAATCCGAAGCTCTCCAAAATCGGATTTACAGGCTCCACCCGTGTCGGCAAGCTGCTGATGGAAGGCGCGGCGAAGCAAGTGAAGCGCGTCAGCATGGAGCTTGGTGGTCACGCACCGTTCATCGTTTTCCCGGATGCCGATCTGGATGCAGCCGTAAAAGGTCTGTTTGAGAGCAAGTTCCGCAACTCCGGTCAAATGTGCATTTGCACGAACCGTCTGTACGTCCACGAGGATGTCGCAGATGCGTTTACAGAAAAGCTGGTAGAGCGTTTGAAGCGTGCGAAGGTAGGGGATGGTCGCCAGAAAGAGACGGAGATCGGCCCACTGGTGAACGAACGTGCCCTGAACAAGGTGCTCGAGCATATCGAGGATGCCAAGGACAAAGGCGGGCAAGTGGTATACGGCGGAAATCGTTTGGTTGAAGGTGATTATGCGAAGGGCTTCTATTGCGAACCGACCTTGATTGCTGGCGTTACAACGGATATGAAAATCTCCTTTGAGGAAACATTCGGCCCTGTCGTTCCACTCGTGCGTTTTACCGAGGAAGCGGATGTCGTACAGATGGCAAACGACACACGTTACGGCTTGGCTGCCTATGTGTACACCCGCGATAATCAGCGTTGCTTCCGCATGGCTGAGCTCCTCGAATACGGAATCGTCGGGATCAATGACGGATCGCCAACCCAGACACAAGCGCCGTTTGGTGGTTTCAAGGAAAGCGGAATCGGCCGTGAGGGTGGCCGCTACGGAATGGATGAGTATTTGGAGACGAAGTTCGTTTCCTTTGGACTATAAGATTAGAAAGGAAGAAGAGTTCAGACAAGATCTGGACTCTTCTTTATTTTCATATGGGAAAGATTTTAAAACGTACCGATGAACAAACAAAGCTGGTGAGAAGAAAAAGCACAGGGCTCGTAGAACTTGACAAAGCCTCCCCAGTCGGAAGTTCCAAAAGAGGACCACGCTTGTCGAACACTTCTTCCCTGAGAAACTTCCGCCCGTAGGGTGGCTTTGGCTCGACGGTCCCCTTTTGGAAGTGGAGACGGACAGTAAATCCCTCTTGCGGGCGTGTCAGAGTCGGAGAGAACTGTGCTTTTTCTTCTCCTCCACCATGATGACTCAATTCACAATGGATTTTATGTGAATTTTTCGAATTGTATTGTTCAACACTTTGTTCATTTTTGTCTTCAAAGAAAAAGGGAATAAACGGTATAATGGAGATTGGATCAAGGGCAACATTTAATAGATAAAAATTGGTATTTCAAATTGAAACAAAATGTACATATGACGACGCCCAGCGAGTGCGGCAACGTCCAAGATTTCACATTCGGAAGGGAGGATATAAACTTGGGAAATGCACATCAAATGCACGAGATGTCACCGGCTACCGGATCAGCAACCTTTTCGGATTTATGGAGTCCGGATGTGATGCTTTTGTCGTTGCTCGTGACTACTGTCTACTTTCTTCTAACAGGTCCCATGCATAAACGTTTTGAAAACGCTACACCGGCGACTGGCAAGCAAAAATTGCTTTTCGTGTTGGCAATCGTGTTGTTTTACGTTGCACAAGGAAGCCCTATCAGTTATTACGGCCATCATTACATGTTTAGTTTACACATGCTTCAACAATCGATCTTGTACTTTGCTCTGCCACCGCTCATGCTTCTGGCCATGCCTGAATGGCTTTTGGCCAGGATTTTCCGTCCGAAAGCGCTGAAGCTTATCCTAAACGCTTTGACACATCCGTTAGTGGCAGCGCTGTTGTTCAACTCGCTGTTTTCGTTTTACCATGTTCCGTTTATATTTGATGCCGTTGCGATCAACCATGAGTGGATGACGTTTTATCATATCATTCTCGTGATTGCCGCATTTGCAATGTGGTGGCCCATTGTGAGTCCGTTGTCTGATAACAAGCGACAACTGGCCGGATTGAAAAAACTGTCGTACGTTTTTGCAAACGGTGTCTTGATTACGCCAGCCTGTGCGCTGATTATTTTTGCCTCGGAACCGCTGTACGCTACGTATATAGCTGCTCCACAGCTATTCCAGAGCCTCGATGCGTTTAACGATCAGCGTCTTGGCGGAATCATTATGAAGCTGGTACAGGAGCTTGTTTATGGCTGTGTGCTGGCCTATGTCTTCTACCATTGGTACAAGGCAGAGAAGCAGGACGACTTGCCGATGGATCAATCTTTCGGTGCTGAAAAGCCGACTTTTTAAATATACGCGAATAGCAGAAACGTTTGTTGAATGAGGTGAAAAAATGGGGCTCATCTTGCCTACGGTAAGTACGACTTTTATCGTTATTAGCGGAATTCTCGTTGCGATTGGCTGGTATGCCATTGCAAAAAAGCAAGTAGATAAGCATATGAAGATTATGAAATGGGCTGCAATCTGTGCCACGATCTTCTTTATCACTTATGTTTCCAGAACGGCTTTTATCGGAAACACGCATTTTGGCGGACCTGATAGCATCAAGCCAATCTATCAGACGTTCTTGTTCTTCCACATCGTCCTGGCAACAGTCGGTGGTGTGATGGGTCTGATTACACTCAGGTACGCTTACACGAAAAATTATGCTTCACATCGGAAGATCGGTCCTTGGACGTCCATTGTCTGGTTTGTCACATCCATTACGGGAGCTGCGGTTTATCTGCTACTGTACTGGATTTATCCAGGTGGCGAGACGTCTGGCGTGCTGGATGTCATTTTTGGTAAGTAATCGGATGTTCAGATAGAAGGAAACAGGAGGTACAAAACGTGGACCAGCAAATGACCGTGCAGGAATCGCTTGATGCCGATGCTTCTTTGCAGACACAGCCGGTAGGGCCAGCTACCTTTCGGGATTACGTACAACTGACGAAGCCAGGTATCACTCTGTCAAACTTGATGACTACTTTTGCTGCTTTATGGTTAGCGTCCTACGGTTATCCGAACTGGAAACTGGCTTTTTTCACCATGCTGGGAACCGCTTTGGTCATTATGTCGGGTGCGGCATTAAACAATTTCTACGACCGTGATCTGGACAAAAAAATGAAGCGGACGCAACATCGGGGGGTAGCGACTGGAAGAATATCAGCACGTAACGCAATCCTCTTAGGAATTGGCCTGCTCTTGGCAGGGGTTACTGTGCTGGCTGTTTATGCGAATCCCTTGGCGGCGGTTTGGGGATTGATCGGCCACATTTTTTACGTGCTGATTTACACGCCGTTGAAACGAGTGACAACTCTCAATACGGTGATTGGCGGTATTTCAGGTGCAGCTCCTCCCGTGATTGGGTGGGTAGCAGTAACAGAGACCATGGACATGACTGCTTGGCTGTTGTTCCTGGTTTTGTTCTTGTGGCAGCCTCCCCATTTTTTGGCGTTGGCCATGTTAAAAACAGAAGAATACCGTGCAGGTAATTTGCCGATGCTACCTGTAGTAAAAGGCTTTGCCGAGACGAAGCGACAAATGGTTCTGTGGGGTTCGGTGTTGTTCCCGGCTTCTTTGCTGCTTTTCATCCACGGTAGCCTAGGCTTTGTGTATTTGCTCGTCATGGGTGTGATGGGGATTGTGTACATGGTTCTGCTTTTCCAAGGGTTCAAAACCAAGGATGATCTTGCTTGGGCACGCAAACTGTTCGGCTACTCCATCCTTTATTTGACAGTGTTTTGTGCAGCGATCGTCATTAGTACCATGGTCAACTATTATTGACACGAAACACTCACTAAATGTTCACGGAACATCCCTTGCTTAGCAGGGGATGTTTCATTATCGTAAAAGAGGACATAGAACGAGGTGTTGTTTGATCCTCACAAGAAACAGGGTGACTTACTATGGGAAAATGGCTGAAGCCATTAGCTTTTCTTGCTACCTTGATCATGTTTATCGTGATGGTAGCCGGTTCGCTTGTTACAAAGACAGAATCAGCACTCGGCTGTGGAAATGACTGGCCGCTGTGCAACGGTAAATGGGTTCCGGAATACACGTTGGCATCCATTATTGAATATTCTCATCGCCTGATTACAGGTGTTGCCGGTATTGTTGTCGCGATTTTCTCTGTACTTTGCTGGCGCTATTACAAAAACAACCAAGAAGTTCGCAATCTCGCTATTTTTGGTTTGTTTTTCATCGTAGTGGAGTCCATTCTCGGCGCTTCTGCCGTTATTTGGCCACAGTCCTCATCTGTCTTGGCTCTACACTTTGGATTCTCTTTGCTTGCTTATACAGGTGTGTTCTTGTTGAGTGTGTTCGTTTATCAGCGGGAAAAAACGCAAAGCCTGGTGAAAACGACCGTCTCAAAAGGCTTCCGCAACTGGATGTGGTTCGTCGCTATTTATACATACGCGGTCGTTTATCTCGGAGCGTATGTCAGACATACGGGTTCAAGTATGGCATGCAGTGACTGGCCACTGTGTCAGGGACAGGTCATCCCAGAGTTGTACGGACAGACTGGTATTCATTTTGCACACAGAATCGCTGCGTTGGTGTTGGGATTCTTGTTGTTGGGGACAATGATTTACTGCATACGCCATTTCAAGGAAAAACGGCGTGACTTGTACGGTGCAAGTATCCTGAGCTTTATTCTTTGCATCGCGCAGGTGTTCAGCGGCGGCTTCGTAATTATCTACAAGCTTCACCTGTATGCTACTCTGACGCACTCGATGATCATTACGATTTTGTTCGGGATCATCTGCTACATGTGTTTGCAGACGTTGAAGTCACCGACAAATGAAAAGCTGAGAAGATAAGAGGAAAAGCTGCGCTCCTAATTCGTGGGAGGGCAGCTTTGTTTTATTTGATGTGGCTGTGGTGGGGGGAAGAAGTGCATTTCCAGTCTGCGCTTCGGTCTACGCCCCGCAAGGGGGGATTCACTGTCCGCTAAGAAATAAATGGCAGGAGCGCTTCAAACGTTGAAGTTTCGAGGGAGGATCTCATAAGTGAAGCTGAAATTCCCTGCCATTCATTTCTGCGCTGGGTAGGGCTCCAGAGGCGCTTGGACTGGAAATGCACTTCTTCCTACGCGACTTTTTATTAAACACCTTGCGAATAACTTGAAGAAGCTCCTTGTCATACTTTCACAATGATGTAAAAGCATCGGCTCAAATACACAGCTGTTAGAAGTCCTGTCACATGTTCGGAAGGAGACCGCCCGAACGCAGAGAGGAAAAAGGCGACTGGAGAACATGTGGCAGGACTTCTCCCCACTACAACGGATAGAAGTCAACGCATTTAAAAACCGAACCGTCAGGCTATTGCCCAGACGGTTTTTCAACATTCAGTGGAACAAAAACACCATTTTCCCAATGATACATTTGCAAAGTAGTCTCGGGCTTGCCCGGCAGTAGTTCACCTGTATCCGGGTTTAGCTCCTGCTTCGTTTGCCAGTGGTAGAGCAATGGTTTTGCTTCGTCATTATGTACGATTTGAAAACTGCCGACAGTCCGGAAAAGTTGACCACCCGGCACTGAAACCGTTTCCCGCAGCAGCCCTTCCCATGCTTTGACCAGACGACCTTTGTCCAAATACCACAGATTCGCCTCGTATACTGATACACCTGATCCGCCAGTGTGCTGGACTGTTTCAAAAACCCGTTTTCCTGCGAGCAGACGTGGTTCATCTTCCGCGTTCTTGTCGATCTCAGAGGAATTTACTTCATGTGTATAGTCCCAATGGTCCAATTGCAGGCGCGGTGGGTTCCAGTTCTCTTCCGCGATAAGGGCATATGTGCGATCTGGCTTCTGATCCAAAATGTAAATGTTACCGATGTGTACGCTGCCGTTATGCTTAGCGACAATTTCTGGTTCTGGATCATCATCGAGATTGACGAGCTGAAAATCAAAGTTGTCGGTAACAACTGGCGCTTTGGCTTGCTTGTTAATCCACTCCAATACTTGGGTCTTGGTAGGCGCCTTGGAGGCAAGGGAAGAGGGGGCAGTGAGGACGAGACTGGAGGCGGCAAGTCCTACTGTCAGGTTGAGCAACAGGCGGGAATTACGCAACGGTAACGAGCTCCTTTCCGGGATGAGATCGATCAATCATGACCCTTTCAGTTGGAAGACGAGCAGTCAGGAGCAAAAGTTACGGGAAAGTGGAGTAAATTTCAACCGCGAACAGCGCTGTCTTTTGTTACAATGAAAAGCAAACACATGATCGTGGAGAGTGATAGTAGCTATGCGGATATTACATACAGCCGATTGGCATTTCGGGCGGCAACTGGAAGGGCGGGATCGCCGCATTGAGCAAGCGGCGTTTGTGGACGAGCTTTGTCACATAGCGGATGAGCGGGAAGTGGACTTGGTGCTCATTGCTGGGGATGTGTACGACTCGGTCAATCCGCCTGCTTGGGCGGAAGAGCTTTTTTATGATGCATTGGAGCGCTTGTCTTCGGAAGGCAGGCGAGGTGTTGTCGTGATCGCCGGGAACCATGACCAGCCTGAGCGGGTGCGGGCAGCAGCGCCGCTTGCGACAAAGCACGGGATCGTTTTGTTGGGGTTGCCGAAGGAAGCGCCATTGCTGACACAGGAAGCATCGGCTGATCGCGTGCAAATTGTGCAGGGAGGACCTTCTTGGCTGGAAATGAAGATTCCTGGTTGCTCTGCGAATGCGATCATTTTGGCATTGCCATATCCTTCTGAATCGCGATTAAAGGAGCTGTTGAGCGAAAGCTTTACCCAGGAGCAGATGCAGCTTGCTTTTTCCGAGCGCATTGCACAATTGCTTGCCGATCTGTCTGTTCATTTTCGCGAGGATACGGTCAATCTGGTCACGAGTCACTTGTTTGTCATGGGCGGTAAAGAAACGGATTCCGAACGACCGATTCAAATTGGGGGAGCGTTGACTGTATCGCCGCAGGCTTTTCCGAAGAACGCTGATTATGTGGCACTCGGCCATCTTCATCGACTGCAAAAGCTCAGTGACAAGCCGTTGGTGCGTTACAGCGGCTCACCGATTTCGTACAGCTTTTCTGAAGCAGGACAGAGCAAGGCGGTTGTACTGGTCGAGGTGGAGCCGGGACAAGAAGTGCGTGAGGAGATCATTTATTTGACGAGCGCACGGCCATTGGCACGTTGGAGGGCGACAGAGGGAATCGAGCAAGTAGAGCGCTGGTTGGAAGAGGGACGCGATGCAGGGGCGTGGATTGACTTGGAACTGCATGTGTCTGGTGTGATCGACCCGGCAGAATTTCAGCGTGTCCGCAAGCTATCGGATGATTTCTTGAAAATACAGCGTGTTGTCGTGAGGGAAGAGCGTGAGGAAGAAGAGGAACAGCGGGTCGAGCTGACAGAGCTTTCGTCCGATCAATTGTTCAAGCGCTTCTATGAACGAAGACGGGGAGCAGAGCCGGATGAGCAGCTCGTAGCCTTGTTCCAGCGTCTATTGGCAGAAACCGGAGGAGAGGGGGAAGAAGAGTGAGACCGATACGATTGAAGCTGGCAGGGATGCACAGCTACCGAGAAATGCAAGAGGTCGATTTCGAAGTGCTATGTCAGGCGGGACTGTTTGGGATATTCGGCCCGACTGGAAGCGGGAAATCGACGATCCTGGACGCCCTCACGCTTGCGTTGTACGGACAGGTCGTCCGGCTGGGCGGGGGGAACCATCCGAAAGAAGTACTGAACCAGCTGGAGCAGCGTGTTTTCGTTTCCTTTACCTTTGAGCTGGGTACTGGCGATGAGCGCAAGCAATATACGGTGGAACGGGAATTTGGCTTGGATAAAAAGGGGAACAAGCGACAACCGGAAGTGAGGCTGATTCAGTCGGGAGCCTTGAACGGAGAGCCGGATGTCGTATTGGAGTCCAAAGCCACTTCCGCAACAGCCGCGATTGAGGCACTGATTGGTCTCACTTTGCAGGACTTTACCCGGGCGGTCGTTTTGCCACAAGGTCAATTTTCTCGCTTCTTGACGCTGAAGGGCAGTGAACGCAATGAAATGCTGCAACGAATGTTCCGCCTACATATATATGGGGAAAAGCTGAGTGAACGCGTACGGCACGCGTTAGAGCAGGTCAAGGAACAGATGCATCGCTTGCAGCTGGCGAGTGCAGCACTGGGTGACGCAGGTCCGGAAGCTTTGGAGCTGGCGAGACAAACGTGGGAGGAAGCTGCGCAAAAAGAGCAGGAATTCACCCAGCAAAAACAGGAGCTGGCAGGGAAGCTCAAGGAGCTGGAGCAGCTTAACCAATGGCATCAGGAGCTAGTGCACGTCCAGGCGCAACTACAGCAGCAGGGAGCAAATGAAGCGGAAATGGCAGCTCTAACTGCAAAGATTCGCGAGTGGGAGTCGAGTATTCGACTGTGGCCATTACTCCAGCAATATGAGCGCCTGGATCAGGAATGGCATGCAACCGGTGCGGGATTGGAACGAAGCCGCGAGCAACAGGAGAGCGCACGTTTGGCTGTAGAGGAGGCAGAGCAAGCGTATCAGAAGGTTCAAGCCGAGTTGGCTGTACAGGAGCCGTTACTGATTCAGCAAAAGGGCAGGCTGGTACAGGCACAGGAGTGGGAAGAGGAGCTAAAGGCGATCCGGGAAGAGTGGACAGGTCTGGAACGTGAATGGAACGAAGTGTCAGTCGCCTTGACCAACATAGAACAACAGCTGGAAAAGGATGAGGCCGACTTAAAAAACTGGGAGCTTGCGTGGGCGGATCTGCAAGAACAGATGAAGAAGGTCACGATCTCTCCTGAAAAGCGAGCGCAAATAGGAGCAGCCAGAGAAGCGAAGCAGCAGTGGGAGCGGGACTATGCCAAGGCACGTGAGCTGGAAAAAGAACAACTCACAGCACAGCAGCAAATTCAGGCGGCAACCCATACTGCCGATGAGCACAAACGCAGTTGGGAAGCTTGTGCGAATCGTTTGGCACAAAAAAGAGAAGAGCTGGCAGCACCAGCCGACTCGGCTTTGATGAGCGAAGCTGAATGGGAGAAAGCAAGAAATGTCCTGGCAGATATGAAGCAGGTAGGTCGCCAGTGGCGGGAAGTATTGCAGGCTTTCTCAGCCTGGCAGGAGAAGTCGCAACATATCGTCCAGGAGCGTAAGCAGTTGGAGGAGCGCAATCAAGAGCTGACTCGGGCGGTAGAGGCAAGCGAAGCACTTGTGAAGAGTCAACTGGCCCAACGAGATGAGCTGCGCCAGGAATGGGAACGCTGGCAGCAGGAAAATATGGCGCGATTTTTGCGCGAACGTTTAGAGGAAGGCAAGGAGTGCCCGGTATGTGGTTCCGAACACCACCCACACGGCCACCAGAACCATACAAAAGCATCTGAAGCGGGAACGGAGGGTGATGCCCTGCGTGCTCGAATCAAAGCGTCAGAAGAGGCATTGCGTGCGGCTGAACAAGAAGCAGGCAAGATCAAGGAAGCTTGGTT
Source organism: Brevibacillus sp. RS1.1 (assembly GCF_013284365.1). NCBI lineage: Bacteria > Bacillati > Bacillota > Bacilli > Caryophanales > Paenibacillaceae > Brevibacillus > Brevibacillus sp. RS1.1. The sequence continues at coordinate 396,579 of NZ_JABSVA010000005.1, read as the reverse complement.
GGCAGCAAAGGGAGCGCTTGCTGCTTTTGATGAGCGCCTTGCAAGCGTAAAGGCTGAACAGGAGCAGCTGGACGCGCGCTTGGAAGCGATCAAGGCAGAGTGCAGCGGCTACGGACAGCCTTGGATCGTGGATTCTTTTGAAGAGCTGATCGCTGTCTATCAGCGCGAGGAAAAAGAACTGATTGCCAAGCAAGCGGAAAGAGAGCGGCTAAAAGCAGAGCGTGAGCAATTACAGCAGCAGCTGGAGGCCCTGCGTGAGGAAGAAGCGGAAAAGAAACGCTTGATGGAGCGGAGCTCGCTGTTGCTCGAACAGGCACAGAAGGCGATCCATGACAATAAAGCGCGTCTGGACGCGGCATCCATGCAAGAAAAGCAATCCAGAGAAGAGCTGGACGCGAAGCGCAATGAGCTTCCCATTGAGGAAATCGAACTGCGGTACGAGGAAATCGGAAAATCAGATCGCCGTTTGGCAGAATTGCAGCAGGTGCGATCAGAGAAAGAAGCGTTGCGCGGAAAGCTGATGATGCAGGTAGAAGCCGCCAAGTCGCGCAAGGTAGAGGGAAAATCACGGGAAGCGGCGCTGAAGGAAAAGCTGGAAGATAGAAAGCGCATGTGGGAACAAAAGCATGCTCAATGGCTGGAGCGTACGGGAGGACTTACTGCGCAGGAATGTTTGATGCGGGTAGAGCATTCTCTCCTCGGCTTACGTCAGGCAGTCACGCTGGCAGAGACAAAGCGCAAAGAGACCTCCGAAGCGCGGGAAACGGTGCAAAATAATTTGGTCAAGTATTCGGAGACGCTGGCGATCCTCACGCGGCAACGCACGGAAGCTCACGAGACCTTGTACCAAGGCTTGCAGGAAACAGGTCTCGGCACTGTCGAGTATGTACGGGAACGGTACGCAGAGCGCGAGCAATTGCCACAGGCACAGGAGCAAGTCGAGGCTTACACGAGAATCGCAGGGCAGCTTCGTTATGAGGAAGAACGGCTGCAACAAGCTATAGCAGGCCGTTCGTTTACGCAGGAAGAGCTCACCATCGCAAAAGAGGCGTGGGATCAATGGGAGCAAGCCTTCCAGGAGGCTCAAAAGCAAGTCGCTGTCGCCAAAGAGCATGTGGATCGCATGGAAAAAAATCATGACAAATGGCAAGAGCTTCACAAAGAGATGTTACAGCAGCAGGATGAACAGAGCCGCTTGGAAGAGTTGAAAAAATTGTTTGAAGCTAAGGCGTTTGTCCAGTTCATTGCGGAGGAAAAACTGGTATCAATCGCAAGAGACGCTTCCTATCACCTGAAGCGGATGACCGCCAATCGTTACGGACTGGAAATCGGCGACGAGGGCGAATTTGTTTTGCGGGATGAGGGAGCCGGTGGAATGCGCCGTCCAGTAAGCACATTGTCTGGCGGGGAAACATTCCTGACCTCCTTGTCGCTGGCTCTTGCCCTGTCGATGGAGATTCAAATGCGTGGCGGACGCCTGGAGTTTTTCTTCCTGGACGAAGGCTTTGGAACACTCGATCCGGAGCTTTTGGAAGTCGTTATGGATGCGCTCGAGCGACTGCGCATGGACGATTTCACCATCGGGGTCATTAGCCACGTCCCGGAAATACGTGTGCGCATGCCGCGTCGTCTGGTCGTGACACCAGCAGAACCGATGGGAAAAGGAAGCATGCTGCATCTGGAAATGGAGTAGGGAAGGGGAAAAATCATGGCAGTCCAATTTATACTGGGACGGGCAGGGACGGGGAAGACAGAATCGATTCATCGGCAGATGCAAGCCCGGCTGCGGGAAAAGCCGTTGGGTTCGCCTATGATTCTGCTCGTGCCGGAACAGGCAAGCTTTCAGGAAGAGTATGCGCTCGCTACACTGCCAGAGCTGGGCGGTGTGATAGGGACGCAAGTGCTCAGCTTCGGTCGATTGGCTCACAGGCTCATGCAGGAGCTGGGCGATCTGACTACCGTGCCTGTCGACGATCTGGGTAAGCATATGGTTTTGCGCATGCTTTTGGAGCGGCACAAGGAGGAGCTGAACGTATTCGGGCGTTCGGCGACACAGCCTGGGTTTGCTGCTCAGCTCGGTCGCTTGATTAGCGAGTGCAAATCGTATGGGGTATCCTTCACCCATTCCGAGAATGTGGAATGGGGAGGAGCCAATCTCAATCAAAAAATAAATGACCTTCGCTTGATTATGAATGCGTACGAGGCTTACTTGTCAGAGGGGTATTGTGATGCGGACGACATCCTGAACCGAGTGGCCACGATGGTGCGTGATTCCATGTACATCAAGCAGGCTGAAATATTTATCGATGGCTTTACCGGGTTTACGAATCAAGAGCTGCGCTTGATCGAGCAGTTGATGCAGCACGCCAAGCAAGTGACGATTGCGCTGACGCTTGACCCGAATGAACGTGACGCCTCTGTGGATGAACTGGGGCTTTTTCACCCTACGCTGCGAACGTATCAAGCCTTGACACTGATGGCGCGTGAATCGGGTGTATCCATCGCCAAGCCGCTTTTATTGACCGAGGCACAACGATTCGAGAGCAGTCCGTGGCTGCGTCAAGTCGAGCAAGTGTATTTCCAATGGGGAGACCCACCGATCCCGGATCAGCCCGGACGAGCGGACGAGGTGACAATGCTCTCAGCAGTGAACAGGCGGGCAGAGGTAGAGGCTGTGGCCTTGAAGCTCCTGACTCTGTCGAGAGAAGAGGGATATCGCTGGAAGGATATGGCGATTTTGCTTCGGGAAATTGGGACGTACGCTGATGAGATTTCGGCTGTGTTTACCGAATACGGCATCCCGCACTTCCTGGACCAGAAGCGCTCCGTCATGCACCATCCCTTGGTAGAGCTGGTGCGATCGGCATTGGAGGTCATTGTTACGAGGTGGCGGTACGACGCGGTTTTCCGCTGTTTGAAAACAGACCTGCTCCTGCTGGATATCACCGATGAGCATACAGCCCGGAAGGAAATCGACCGGCTGGAAAACTACGTGCTGGCTCATGGTGTCTTTGGTTATCAATGGGCCGAAGAATCTCCTTGGCATTTCCGCGGGCAGGCAGGCGCTGAGGAAGACGCGCAAATCGATGAGTTGAGACGCAAATACGCAGCGCCGCTCCTGTCCTTTGAAAAAGAGATGAAGCAAGCAACGGGCCAAAACGTACAGGAAATGACTCTTGCCCTGTACAACCTTTTGATCGCGCTGGATGTGCCTAACAAGCTGGAGCATTGGCAGCGAAAGGCGGAAAATGACGGCGATCTCGATGCAGCACAGGTGCACGGACAAGTATGGACAGGATTGATCGAGCTGATGGATCAGGTCGTGGAGGTCATGGGTGACGAGAGCATGGATCTGGCGACATTTGCCCGTGTGCTCGACAGCGGTCTGGAGACGATTGAGTTGGGACTCGTTCCTCCGGCGCTGGATCAGGTGCTGATCGGGGCCATGGAGCGCTCCCGTCAACCGGATGTCAAAGCTCTGTTTTTGCTTGGTGTAAACGAGGGCATTATTCCGTTGCGTCCAAAAGAAGAAGGAATTTTGGATGAGGCGGAACGTGAGCGACTGGCTGAAATGGGCATGTCTCTGGCACCGAGTGCAAAGCAAAAGCTGATGGCTGAGCCTTACCTGCTGTACCAGGCGATGACGAGACCGTCGGAGAGGCTGATCCTGAGCTGTGCGTTGGCGGATGAAGAGGGCAAGGCACTGCTGCCGTCCTCTGTGTTCACCCGCATCCGGGAAGTGCTACCGGATATTTTGCATCAGGTGTTTTATAACGAACCGACGGGGCAGTACGAGACAGATGCATTCCTGCTCGGACATCCGAGACGTGTGTTTCGCCACCTTTTGACGCTATTGCGATCGATGAAGAAAACAGGAGAGCTGCCTGACTTCTGGTGGGAGGTATACGACTGGTATATTCGCGCTTCTCCCGATGTCAAACGGGAGCAGTGGCTTTTGTCCGGCTTGCGCTATTTCAACCGACCTCAGGAGCTGGATTTGGAAACGAGCACGACTTTGTACGGCAAACAACTAAAAATGAGCGTATCTCGTCTGGAGCGGTTCCAGTCATGTCCGTTCTCGCATTTTTCTTCCCACGGTCTCAGATTGGCGGAGAGAACGATGTACAAGCTGGAGCGTTTCGATGTGGGAGAGCTGTTCCACGCTTCACTCAAGCGAGCCGTTGAAAAAATGAACGAAGACAATCTAGAGTGGAGCAAGCTGACGGAAGACAATAGCATGCAGCTGGCAAACGTGGTTGTAGAAGAACTGGTTCCTGCGACTCGCAGCAGTATTTTGACGCGGACAGCCCGGTATCGTTATTTGTCCGGCAAGCTGAAGCGAGCCGTTGGACGTGCGATTTACGTACTTGGGGAGCATGCGAAGCGCAGCCGTTTTGCCCCAGTAGGGCTGGAGGTTTCGTTTGGGCCAAATTCAGATTTGCCGGGATTGGCTTTAACGCTTGAAAATGGCGTGGAGCTTCAGTTAATCGGACGGATTGACCGTGTTGACCAATCACTGGATAGTGAGGTCCCGTATTTGCGCGTGATTGACTACAAGTCCAGTCCCAAGCAGTTATCTCTCTCGGATGTATGGAACGGTCTGAATTTGCAACTACTCGTCTATTTGGATGTCGTCGTGGCAAATGCCGAGGAATGGTTGGGGAAAAAAGCTGAAATGGGAGGCGTTTTCTACTACCAGGTAGCGGATCCTTTTGTGACGGCAAAACGCTTGCTAACGGCAGACGAGGCGGCAAAGGAGCGGGCAAAGCGTTTGCGCATGAAAGGCTTGATGCTCGCAGACCCAGAGCTGGCACGAATGATGGATGGCTATGTAGAGCAAGGGGCGTCAGAGCTGGTGCCATTTGAAATCAAAAAGGACGGAACGCTTTCGTCACGATCCTCCGTGGCAACAGTCGAGCAATTCCAAGCTTTGACCTCCTATGTTCGCGATACTGTGAAGCAAATCAGTACGCGCATGACCAACGGGGAAATTCAGATCGAACCGTACACGAACGGGACGATGACCGCTTGTGATTACTGTTCGTACAAGCCGGTATGCAAGTTTGATGGAGATGCGGGCGGGAATGAGCACCGACAGCTTGCCAAATGGAACAACAAGCAAATATGGAGCATGCTGGCAGAGCAGCAGATGGCAGGAGAAGGAGGTATGACCGATGGTGGATCAACAATTGCAGGCCAAGCCTGAGCAATGGACGGACGAGCAATGGCAAGCGATTATTCAGCGCGGGAATAATCTCCTGGTGGCTGCTGCGGCTGGCTCTGGGAAAACCTCAGTCCTGGTTGAGCGGATTATCCGACGCATCATGGACGAGAAGGATCCGGTTGGAGTCGATCGACTGTTGGTGGTGACCTTTACCAATGCGGCAGCGGCAGAGATGCGTCACCGGATTGGCGATGCCTTGCGAAAAGCATTGAAAGATGACCCGCACTCTTCTCATCTCCGCCGACAACTGGCACTGCTCCAGCGGGCGACGATTACGACACTTCACTCGTTTTGCTTGGGGATTTTGCGCCAGTATTACTATCTGATAGAACTTGATCCTGATTTTCGCATTGCCGATCAGATGGAAGGGGAGCTTTTGCGTCAGGATGTCTTGGAGGAACAGCTGGAGAGATGGTATGAGAATGACGCGGATTTTCATGCATTAGCTGATGTGATGCTGGACGGTCAGGATGACCATGCCCTCACCCTGTTGCTGCTCAGGCTGTATGAGTTTTCGCGCAGTCATCCGGCACCAGAACAATGGCTTGGGGAAGCGGCAGGAATGTTTACGGTTCAGGATAAAAACGGCCTGGACGGGCTGGAGTGGAGTAGAAGCGTGCTGCGTTCTGTGGAGCTGGCACTCGGTGGAATGACCGCTAAGATGCGCAGGGCAGTTTTTCTGGCTGGCTCACCGGAAGGGCCTGCTGGCTATTTGCCTTTGCTTGAGGCGGAAGCCGCTGCCCTGCACCGTGCAGGAGCGGCTTGCAGAGATGGCTGGGAAGCGACCGTCGAAGCGATTCGAGGAGTTGTTTTTGCCAAGCTGCCTCCGGTGAAAGGCACAGATCCGCTCGTGAAGGAACAGGTGCAAGACCTGCGAAACAGTGTGAAAAAGGAACTGGCAGAGCAAATCGAGCAGTACTTTTCTACGCCAGCCGAGCAGTACGTCGCGGACTTGCAGCGGATTGCTCCTCACATGCAGACATTGGCTAGGCTGGTTACAGCATTTTCGGATGCTTTTCAATTGGAGAAGCGCTCACGTGGCTTGGTCGACTTTGGCGACTTGGAGCATCTGGCTCTGCGTGTTCTAACCGAAACGAATGAGTCTGGGAAGACTGTTCCTTCGTCTATCTCCACTCAATTGCGCGAACAGTTCGCTGAAGTACTGGTAGACGAATACCAGGATATTAACCTCGTGCAGGAGACAATCTTGCAAATGGTTTCCCGAGACGGAGCGAATGGTCACCCAGCGAATCGCTTCATGGTGGGTGACGTGAAGCAGAGTATTTATCGGTTCCGCTTGGCAGAGCCGAAGCTGTTTCTCGAAAAATATGTGACCTATCAAAAAGATGGTGATGTTGACGAAGCGAGCATCGGACGGCGTATCGATCTAGCGGCGAACTTCCGCAGTAGAAGGGAAGTCGTAGATGCTGTTAACTTTTTGTTTCGTCAGATCATGTCTCACGGGGTAGGTGAGATCGGTTATGATCCTTCGGCGGAGCTGATCAACCGCGCGTCTTATCCTGAAGCACAGCCGAACCGTTTGCAGGCAGAGATGCATCTGATCGACCGGAATACAGTGATAGCAGACGAAGGTCAGGCAGTAGTTGCAGAGGCGACAGATGAGGGCGAAGCAGGTATTCCCGATGGAGATTCCGCAGAGGAAGCGAGTGTGGCACAGCTGGAAGCACGCCTGATTGCCAGCCGTATTCGCCGCTGGATGGAGCCGGGCGAGGGAGAAGAGCCGCTACTCGTTTTCGATAAAAAGGCTGGGGGAATGCGCCCGCTGGCCTATCGCGATATCGTTATTTTGCTTCGTGCGACCTCAGGCTGGGGGCAGACGATGCAAGAGGAGCTGCACGCAGCAGGAATTCCTGTGTATGCAGAGCAGACGGCGGGCTATTTTGCGGCGACTGAGGTAGAAACGATGCTCTCCTTACTGCGTGTCATTGACAACCCGCTTCAAGACATTCCATTGGCAGCTGTATTGCGATCACCTATCGTCGGTTTGCGGGAGGAGCAACTTGCTCAAATCCGCATTCACTACGCGACAGGGCCGTTTCACCAAGCTGTTCTCCAATATGCAGAAGAACGCCCGCCCCAAGAGTCGTGGGAGAAAAGACTGAGGCAGTTCTTTGGCCGATTGGATCTATGGCGGACAGAGGCTCGCAGAGGTGCCTTATCAGAACTGCTGACGATGCTGTACCGGGAGACAGGTTATCTCGATTATGTAGCGGCTCTGGAAAACGGTCAGCAGCGACAGGCTAACTTGCGTGCGCTCTATGATCGTGCGAGACAATACGAAGCTGGCTCCTATCGTGGTTTGTTCCGCTTTTTGCGCTTTGTCGACCGCCTGCAAGAAGCGGGCAATGATATGGGCGAAGCAAGAACCATCGGGGAAAACGAGGATGTCGTACGTATCATGACGATCCACAAAAGTAAGGGGCTGGAGTTCCCTGTTGTATTTGTGGCGGGTATGGGCAAGCAGTTTAATACGATGGATTTGAAAAGCCAGTTTTTGTTGCATAAAGATCTGGGCTTTGGCCCGATGGCTGTTGAGCCCTCCATGCAGCTGCGCTATCCGAGTCTGGCTGCACTGGGCATCCGGCAAAAACTGCGTCGGGATATGCTGGCGGAGGAAATGCGTGTGCTTTATGTGGCTTTGACGCGTGCACGCGAGAAGCTCATTCTTGTCGGTTCATCCAAGGATCTCGCAAAAAGTGTGACAGACTGGGGCAGACAGGATGACAGCGAGCGGCTCAGTGACGAAGACTTGATTCAGGCAAAGGGATACCTGGACTGGGTAGGGCGTGCGATGCTGCGACATCCTGGGGCAGGATTGCTGCGGGCATATCCAGAGCAGCAAGGCTCAGGAGACGTCGTGAGAGTCAGAAGTGTGCCGGATGATTCGGTCTGGTCGTTTCACTTCTATCAGGCAGATGAGCTTCGAGCCCAAGGAGAGTCGGCCAACGACGAGGCGTCACTGTGGGAGCGCATGACCAGGCGAGAGGCGATCGCGGAACGACCGTCTGATGACATTTTGCGAGAGATTGTCGAAAAGAGATTAGGATGGCAGGACCCGCATCCAATTGCGCCTCGCGTAGCTGCAAAATGGAGTGTCAGCGAACTCAAGCGACATGCCAAAGTCAGCAAAGGCGGACAGCCACTTACACTTCCGTCGATTACGGAAAAACCAAAGTTTTTGTCTGAGCAAAAATCCAATCGACTGACAGCAGCAGAAAAAGGGACAATTACGCACTTAGTGTTCCAGCATCTCGATTTGAAGCGCCCGCTGGATGAAGCAGATATTCGGGAGCAGGTGACGGCACTCGCGGCGCACCGCTTTTTGACTGACGAGCAGGTACAAGCTGTAGACGTTCCTCAGATCGCTCGATTCTTCGCTGATCCTTTGGGGCAGCGAATGAAGTCGGCGGCGGTCGTGCATCGAGAACTGCCATTTACCCTCGTGCTGCCTGCTTATGAAGTAGAAGCGGAGTTGGGTGAAGAGAGCGACGAGAAGGTTGTCGTCCAAGGGGTCATTGATTGCCTGTTGGAGGAACCGGATGGAAGCCTGGTTCTGATCGATTTCAAGACAGATTGGATGGCAAAAGAGGCGACTGCCGAAGCCATTGAAGAGATGAAGCGAAGATACGAAGGCCAGATCAGGCTATACGTCCGAGCGATCAAGCAGATCATCAAGCCAAAAGGGAACGTGTCTAGTTATCTTTATTTACTCTCAGGTGGATTCTCTCTTTCGTTTTCGGATGAAAGCATGGATTAGTATGTTAGACCGTCAGGGTTAATAGCTCTGGTGGTCTTTTTCTATTAGAACTGCTGAGGTAGGTTTCAAGGCGCTTAGTCTAAGGATGTTTAATCTTCTTGTATAAGATAGTTCACTTTGATAGAATTCTTTTACACGAAATCCAAACTATTACACCTCTAGGAGAGTTAAAGATGAAACGGTTTTTAGCCATTATCGTAGCAGTAACCATCTTTATGTTCGGTGCACAGACAGCCGGATTACTTGGAACAATAAGCAATGTTTCGGCAGAAGAAAGTCTAGAAAAAAAGATAAAATCCCTGATCGTAAGCAGCAAAAAAATATCAATGATAAAAGATACGGTACAACAGCTTGATTTAAATGCTGTCTATAGAGATAAAACAACTGAATTGGTAACTGATAAGGCAGAGTGGACAAGCAGCAAACGGAGTGTGGCAACTGTAGAGAATGGTAAGATTGTTGCGATAGCACCGGGGACTGCCACTATAAAAGCTGAGTACCAAAAAAAATCTACTACAATAAGTGTAAAAGTCACAGAAACGAAGGAAATTAGCAAACTAGAAATATTGGATAGTAAAAATATTGAGTTGGAACAGTATAAAAATAAGCAAGTGGAATTGAAAGTGTTTTACAACGATGGAACCTCGGAAATCGTCACCGATAAAGCAACCTGGACTTCTTCATTGAACAAAAAAGTTTCTGTAGAAGCAGGTTTGATTACCGCAATGGAGCCAGGAACAACAAGCGTAAATGCGCGGTATGGCGGAAAAACTGTCAGTATGTCTGTAAAAGTCCACATAAGCAAAGAGCCTTCCAAATTGGTACTGCAACAGAAATCAATTGAAGTGCCAGTCGGCAAAAGCGAGTACGTATATGTAGAGGCAATATATAACGGCAAAAGGAAAAATGTCGTTTCAGCAGTAGCAGATTATACGCCAGAAGATAAAACGCTCTTGACTGTGTTCGAAGGGAAGGTAACGGGAGTAAAAGAAGGAAGCACGAATGTTACGATATCTTATGGTGGAAAAAGTACTACGCTTACGGTTAGAGTAATAAACCTTGTTGATGAAGACGTTGCTAAGGCTTTGGCGAAAATTAATGCAATCCATGTGCAAGACTGGCAAGATTGGCAAGATTCAAGCGAACTAATGAACGCCGTTCAATTGATGAGAGAAGCGTTGAATTCTCCTGCGTTGTATCTTAATTTTCCTCAAGATTTTGAACAACTGACAGATGATATAAAAAATTCTGTCTATAGGAGAGCGATTGCAACTGTTGCGCAAGAACCTTTTAAATCTAGGGAAGATGTCCAAAAGAGACTAGATGATATAATCGATTCCGAAATTGCATTTGATATAATCAGAAAAGAAAAGGTAAAGTACAATGATGATGCAACGATTACTCCTGAAGTGACCGTTGGGGAAGACATTACAGACAGAATCGTACAACTTAAGGATGGTATGATACCAAATAAAGAAGTATCTTTCAGAGTCTCATGGGTAGAAGTACCAGAATCGAGCCAAGAATATATAAAAATAACAAAAGATTGGCGTGCCATTCTACTGAAAACAAATGATACAGGAGAGACTGTAAGAGCATTCGTTAAGGTGGTTTTTGAAACAGGGAATGTAAAAAAAGGGCCAAGGGGAGCAATGTTTCACGATATGATTGTTAACATCGAGCCTGTGAAACATTAAAACATCATTGAGCCATTGATTACTTTATTCTTACGTTGAGTTTAGAACTAATTCTCAAATATCTAGTGATATAGAAGACCGGAACTCCTTGCACCATAAGGGATTCCGGTCTAATACTTTATTTTCAGTGTACAGAAGCTGCTTTGAACTGTTCCTCATTATGTTTTAGGAGCCGAAAGAGATCACAGCCTACGAAAACATGTGGCAGGGCTTCTCCCGACCACTACTGTCAGAAGCCCACCACTAAAAATCTCACACAATAAGAACGTATGTGCTATCATTAGTTAGAATTTTCCTACTCATCTACTCAAATAGATAAGGAGTGAACTCAATGAAGATGCTTTTCCAATATAACTGGCAGGTACGGGACGAGTGGATGGAATGGTGCAAGCAGCTTCCACCAGAAGAATTGCTGCGCGAGCGTACAGCTGGGGCTGGCACGATTTTGTACACCTTGTTTCACATTGCTGACGTAGAGTATAGCTGGCTTCGGGGAATACAGGGAAAGCCGGATGTTCAGGTGACATTCGAAGCGTACAAGACGCTAGAAAAAGTAAAAGAGCTATCAGATGCCTGGCGCCCAGAATTGCGTGATTTCATCGAGAGTTGGTCAGACGAGAGGGAGCGCGAATCGGTAAAGGTCGCCTGGGATGATGAAGTGTACACGAAGGGGGAGCTGCTTCGTCATGTTATCGCCCACGAGATTCATCACATGGGACAGTTGTCTGTTTGGGCGAGAGAGCTCGGAGCTCGGGATTACCCCTGTTTCCGCCAATGTCATTAGGCGTGGATTAACGCACAGGTAGCTCTAACAAACCTCGATCCAAGCTGCGCCTGTGCATAATTTTCCTCTTAACGGATCATACTCCAACTGTTTTCAATCTCGGTTGGAAGCGAATGACCCGCTTGGGAGGTCGTACATGATGTCATGGAAAAATCAATTGCTGAGAAAAAAGTCAGTTGCGCAAATGCTGGAGCAGGTGAATAAAAAAGAAAGCTCTCTCAAAAAGTCATTAGGTGCTTTTGACCTGACAATGCTGGGCATCGGTGCGATCATGGGAACAGGGATTTTTGTGCTAACGGGGGTTGCCGCAGCCTTGCACGCTGGACCGGCACTTGTTTTGTCTTTTGTTATTGCGGCACTTGCCTGTGTGTTTGCCGCACTCTGCTATGCAGAATTTGCGTCGACTGTTCCGGTGTCAGGAAGTGCCTATACATACAGCTATGCCGCATTTGGTGAGTTTGTCGCATGGATGATCGGGTGGGACTTGATTCTAGAATACGGAGTGGCTTGTGCTGCAGTGGCAAGCGGATGGTCGGGGTATGCTCAGGGATTGCTAGCCGGGTTTAACATCCACCTGCCGCATGCGCTCACGAGTGCGTTTGATGCATCGAAAGGAACAATCATTGATTTACCTGCGGTCCTCATCATTGTCATCATTTCAGCTTTATTGATGAAAGGGACGAAAGAGTCAGCGAGCTTGAATACCATCATGGTGTTAATAAAAGTAGCGGTAGTGGTCCTGTTCCTCGTCGTTGGGGTCAAGTATGTCAAGCCGGAAAACTGGAGTCCATTCATGCCGTTTGGTTTTGCGGGAGTAGCGACTGGTGCCGCAACGGTGTTTTTTGCTTTTATCGGATTTGATGCGGTGTCTTCTGCCGCCGAAGAAGTGCGCAATCCCCAGCGCGACATGCCAATTGGGATCATCTCGTCCTTACTCGTATGCATAATTTTGTACATTGCTGTTTCACTGACATTGACAGGGATTGTTCCGTACTATTTGTTAAATGTCAAAAATCCGGTCGCGTTTGCGCTCAGCTATGTCAATCAGGACTGGGTAGCAGGCTTCATTTCGTTGGGAGCCATCGTCGGAATCACGACCGTTTTGTTAGTCATGATGTACGGACAAGCCCGGATGTTTTTTGCAATGAGCCGAGATGGCTTGCTCCCTGAGCTATTCTCGCACGTACATCCCCGCACACAGGTACCGCAAAAGAGCACGCTTGTCGTAGCTGTATTAGTAGCAACCTTCAGTGGATTATTGCCCCTCTCCAGCTTGGCCCAGCTCACCAACATCGGAACGCTGTTTGCTTTTATTTTGGTCTCGGTTGGCGTGGTTGTACTGCGTCGTACACATCCGCAATTACCGAGGGCTTTTCGCGTCCCGCTTGTTCCGCTTTTTCCCTTGCTCTCGGTTCTCTTTTGCGGATATCTCGTTTTCAACCTGCCTACGCTGACCAAGTTCGGATTTCTCGGTTGGCTGTCGGTAGGAGCGATCGTCTATTTTCTTTATGGGCGCAAACACAGTCGATTGGCAACAAAAGACGACTCCTCCCAAACATAAATGGCAGGTCATCCGTTTAGGCATGTTCAACGTGAGCATGTCTTTGTTTGCTATCTGACAAAACGATCCTATTCATGGTAGAGTAAAAACAACCTAAACGACGAGGGAGGGCAGGCTATGAAGCGAAAACGAGCAGATCGACCTGGTTGGAGACGCGTGAAGCGATTGGGCTACCAGCAAAAATGGGTAGAATCTTTATCTTTCTCAGGGTATACTGTCCGCCTGACTCTGGACGAAGTAAGTGAGCCTGCCTACATGCCTGTCGGGGATCAACTACTGTGTGTGGGCGATAGAGGATATGTGTACTTGCAGTATTTTCCCCATGGCCAAGCCTATGCTGTTACGAAAATGATGGATGAGTTAGGGAATACCGTGCAGTGGTATATTGATATTTGCCGGGGGCATGGCAAGGATGAGGACGGACATATCTGGTATGACGATTTGTACCTCGACATCGTGGTACTGCCGACAGGAGAAGTATATCTGCTTGATCAGGATGAGCTCGATGAGGCATTGAAAAAAGGCGTTATCACGAGCGAGTATCATCAGTTTGCTTCTGAGACTGCTGATCTTTTATTACGAAATATTTTGTCGGGCAAACGGGATGACTTTGACTTTCCGAATTTTTTTGCATAAACGTATGGAAGAACGAAGGCGGTTGTCGCTTTCGTTCTTTTTTTGGTCGACGTACCGCATTTTGGAGTGGAGTCGGAGGCTCGGAGCTTGTCCTAGTCCAAAATAACCATATTTTTATTTCGTGTAAAAAACTGTATGTTACGCCTGAAAAATGAAATACGATTTTTATGAACAAACAAACCATGTAGGAGGAGAAGTATGAAGAGATTAGTTCAATCCTTACTCGCAGTAACACTCATGTTCAGTTTAACGCTAACCAGCAACAGCGTATCAGCAAAATCGGAGAAAGAAGAGCTTGGTGTACCGAATCAGTTCCTTGATGATGAGCAGCTAGTGGAAAATGACGCGAAATTCAAAAGTGAATACCAACTTGATAGCACGTATAATTCCGACGACCTAATCAGTTTTCCAAAGCCTGGGGATGTGTTCGTATCAGTTTCTAATCCTATTATTGCGCAGACAGATGTTCCTACAAACATTCGACCTGCGCTAACATTCCCGGTGCCAATTACTTTTGACAATGATCCGTCAACAGTAGTATCGCTCTATAAGGTTGAAGGAAAATCACCAGTCAGCGGAAAATTGGAGATTAGAAATAACACACTCTATATTCGTCCTGACAAGACTTTGGAATCCAATACGAAATATGCGATCGAGATTGACAAAGGAGCAATTGTAAGCACCATTGATTCTACTAAATCGATCGATAAGTATTTATTACAGTTTGTGACCAGCAACAACGAAGCGCCTATAGTAATCGATGTAAAGCCGTATGGAGAGGAAACAAAAGTGGATGTAGATGCGGTTATTACAATTAAGTATGATCGCGAAGTGATAAGTGGAACAAAGAAATTCCTATTAATGAATGACAATGGTGCGAAGGTTCCTGCAACTTTTACTGTCAGTAATGACACTGTAACGATCCAACCGAAAGCGCCTTTAAAAAATAATGTAGAGTACTACATAGATGTAGCCCAAGGAGCAGTAAAGGATACATCAGGGAATGAAAGCTATAAATATTTTTCCTTGTTTTCAACAGGCACCCCATCTGGTGGATGGGATGATCTAGAATTTGGTGACCTTTCAACAGAGGTTGAGTAGAAAAAGCATCTTCTTCTGACACCTCTGTTGCGACTGTTACTGGAAAGGGCAACAAGTGTATAGGGTGAAATGTTAAAGATAGAAGGGTTGTCTCTATTCCAGAGACGGCCCTTTTTTCATTCATTCCTGAATCCCTCCTACGACTTCTTTGTTTACAATCGTTACAGGGATGTTTGACTAGGTTTGAAAGGATGTCTCGCATACATGAGACAGCGGCAGTCTGGGACGAGAAAATAAAGTCCTAGACTGCCACGGATCATTACATCTCACCTGGCGTTTTCTGCCCGATGGGGGGGATATGCCGAAGCTTGATCACGGTGAGTATGGCGATAGCGATCATGAGCCCGCCGCTAACGCCCACAACAGCATGCATGCTGTCGGTAGATGCTATCTGGGCGCCATGAAGAAGTGTTGAACCAATAGGTTCGGGTAAAGCTTTAGCTGTCGTGACTGCCCCAGTAAGACTTTCGCGGGAGGCTGCGGAGGTTAACATCGTAACATCTCCCGGTATGAAGCTGGCAATTTGAGTGCGGTACACGTATGTTCCGATGCTGCCTAATACAGCAATACCCAGTGCGAATGCGAATTCACCGCTCGTTTGCAGCAAGGACGCTGCCGAACCTGCTTTTGCAGGCGGGGCTGAGCCGATAATGATATCGCTGGACAAGCTCGCAAACGGGGCGGCTCCTACATGAAAAAAGATATAACCGATGATCAGGGTTGTGAGCCCGGATCCCACCTCTACTTGAGACAGTAAAATACAACCAGTCGCCGAGACAACAAGTCCTGCCCCGATAAGGAGCGACGGTCGGACCCGCCGAGCGATGATCGGCGACAACAACATGCCTGCCATCGACGCAACAACTCCCGGAAGCATGCACATCGCTGCCGCAAGCGGCGATAGTCCTTCCACGAATTGAAGATGCTGTGCGATGAAGAACATGGAAGCACCTGTCAAAGTGATGCCGAACAAGCCGCCCAGTGCTGTGCTGAAGGCGGGGTTTGCGAATAGGCGCAAGTCCATTAGCGGACTGTCCAATCGTTGCTGCCGTCTTACGAATAACGTCCCGAAAACAACGCCAGCCACGATGGCAATGAGCGGCAAGATATGTAGACCTTGCTTAGCGATTTCCTTTAGGCCGTATATTGTCGGTAGAATGGTGCACATCGACAGCATGACGCTAGTCATATCCAAATGACCAGGTGCGGGATCCCGATATTCGGGCAGAAGATGGGTTGCAGTCAACAACAGCAGCGCCATGACTGGAACGCCGAGTAGAAAAATCGAACCCCATGAAAAATGCTCCAGCATCATCCCGCCGACTACTGGGCCAAGCGCCATGCCTCCCATGGAGCACATGAACCATATGCCTATGGCGAGGGAACGCTGCTTATGATCGCGGAACATATTGCTGATCAATGCCAGGGACGAAGGCGATACCGTTGCCCCGGCTATGCCAAGCAGCGCCCGTGCTGCAATCAGCATCCCGGAGGTGCTGGAGTAAGCAGCCAACACCGAAGCCAAACCGAATGCGGCTGCACCGAACATCAGCAGCTTACGGCGTCCGAGCCGATCTCCGAGCGAGCCCATCGTGATCAGAAACCCCGAGAGCATGAAGCCGTATATGTCCATGATCCAGAGCTGTTCCGTACTGTCAGCGCCGATAGAGATACTTATGTGAGGAAGTGCGAGAATCATGACCGACAAGTCGATTGAAACGAGCAGTGCAGGCAAGGAAAGCACGGCAAGTCCAATCCATTCGTTCAAACCGGCCTGGTGACTCGGTTCAAGCGCAGCAGCCTTCATTGGGCGTCGAGAACCTCTCCGAGCCGATCCAACATCACCTTTGTTCCGTGCTCACGCTGTTCAGGCGTATCGAGACCGTCCAGAAAAACGCCCTGCTCGGTATAGACCAAGCGTGTGCCGCCGTCTACGGAATCGAATTCGACCGTCGTCACGGAGACAGACATCCGCTTGTCTTCCATGTCCAACGTGTAAGAGTATACAATTCGCGTATTCTGAACGATTTCTTGATAGCAGGCATCGAATGTGTAAACGGGTCCCCCAGGCGGACCACCACGATTGAATTCGCGGCCGCCGACGCGGAAGTCGAATTCTTCGGCTTTAGGAAACCAACTGGCTTTGGCTGCTTGACCCGCCCATGCAGCGAATACACGAGCAGGGGAATGCTTATAGTTCCTTTCAATGACAAATGTGGAATGTTTGGCAGATCGTTCACTCACAGTCGAAACCTCCTTATCCGGGTTCTTCCGGATGCTCATCTAAATATTCACCAAGTCGGTCGAGGTGGCGATCCATACTCGATTTTCTCTCGGCGAAAAATTTCTCATGCTTCATTCTCATCGTTCGTATGATGTTCATGAAATGCTCAACGGTAAACGGTTCGTTCCTTTGCATCCGACTCGACACATTCTCAAGCTCATGCAAGAGTTTCTGCTGCATGCGGATACTTTCTTTCAGGCTGTCTATTTGAATGGAAACAATGTCCGACAGGCTGAGCTGGTCTCCGGCCATAACGGCTTTAATCTGCTCCAGCGATAGCCCCAACTCCTTTAAGGACAAAATTTGCTGTAGGCGTGAAATGTCCTTTTCGGTGTAGAGTCTGTATCCGGATGGCGAATAGCCGGATGGCGAAAACAAGCCTATCTGATCGTAAAAACGTAAAGTCCGTATCGTAATTCCCGCCATTTTCGCAAGTTCTCCGACTTTCCAATGACTTTTCATGATCAGCCCCTTTCTTGATCGCTAGCGTTTCACCGGTAATTTCACTATAAACCGTTACGTTACGTAATGGTCAAGGACCCATATGAATTTTTTGCCAGAGGGAACTTAAGCCTGCCCGTTAGCGTTTCATAACCCTAAGAGTCTAAAACTTTATGATCTCGAAAAATTTCTAAGCCCCTTCTTCCTGCTTTTTTGTTTACAATGGATAACAGATTGTTGAATTGGTTTGAAAGGATGTCGTACATGAGTAAAACAGTTGTACTGGCAGAAAAGCCTTCGGTTGGACGAGACATTGCCAAAGTATTGCAGTGTCACAAAAAAGGAAACGGCTTTTTTGAGGGAGATAAATACATTGTAACGTGGGCGCTGGGGCATTTGGTCACTCTCGCTGATCCTGAAGCGTACGGGCAGCAATTCAGCTCGTGGCGAATCGAGGATTTGCCGATTATGCCGTCCCCATTGCGCTTGGTCGTGATCAAGGAAAGCAACAGGCAATTCCAGGTCGTCAAACAACAATTGAGACGCAATGATGTCGGGCAGATCGTCATTGCGACGGATGCAGGACGTGAAGGAGAGCTCGTAGCCCGGTGGATTCTCGAGCTGGTTCACGTGAATAAACCAATCAAGCGTCTGTGGATTTCCTCGGTGACAGATAAGGCAATCCGTGAGGGCTTCCGCAATCTGAAGGACGGCAAAAACTATGAAAACTTGTTTGCCTCCGCGGCTGCTCGTGCAGAAGCCGACTGGCTCGTTGGAATCAATGCTACCCGGGCCTTGACGTGCAGGCATAACGCCCAGCTTTCATGCGGTCGTGTCCAGACGCCAACACTCGCCATTGTGGCAACGCGAGAAGAGGAGATTCGTCGTTTTACGCCCAAGCCATTTTACGGACTGTCTGCGGTGGCCCAAGGTCCGATTCAGCTCCAATGGCAGGATCAGCAAACGAGGGATTTCAAAACCTTTTCCAAGGAAAAGGCTGATCAGCTAATAGCCGCTCTCAAACAGGAGAAAAATGCAGAGGTTATCGAGATTACTCGTGCGCACAAAAAGACGTATGCTCCACAGCTGTACGATTTGACGGAGCTGCAACGGGATGCCAACCGGATGTTTGGCTATTCGCCAAAGCAGACATTGTCCATCATGCAAGGGCTATATGAGCATCACAAGGCAGTGACCTATCCACGGACGGACTCGCGCTATCTCTCTGCTGATATCGTCGAGACGCTGCCGGATCGAATCAAGGCTGTCCAGATGAAGCCATATGCGCCCCTCGCCGCAAGAATCCTGCGTGCGCCGATCAAAGCGAACAAATCGTTCGTGGATGACAGCAAAGTATCTGACCACCATGCGATTATCCCGACAGAGCAAGCTGTTTTTCTCGGTGATTTGAGCGATAAGGAACGCAAGATTTTCGACCTCATCGTGAAGCGTTTCCTGGCCGTTTTGCTGCCTGCCTTCGAATACGAGCAAACGACCATCCAGGCGAAAATCGGGAATGAAACATTCCTGGCAAAAGGAAAAACCGTGCTCTCCCAAGGCTGGAGAGAGGCGTATGACCACGATGTAGAAGAAGACGATGCGAAGGACGGCGTAAAGGAACAAATCCTTCCTTCTCTTGCCAAAGGAGATCGCTTGCAAATCCAGTCAATATCCCAGACCAAGGGCGAGACGAAGCCGCCAGAGCCTTTCACAGAAGCGAGTCTGCTATCTGCGATGGAAAACCCGGCGAAATACATGGCAAACGAGAGCAAGGATTTGATCAAAACGATTGGGGAAACAGGCGGACTTGGTACGGTAGCAACCCGCGCAGATGTGATTGAGAAGCTGTTCAACAGCTTTTTGCTAGAGAAGCGAGGCAAGCATATTTTTGTCACCGCAAAAGCCAAGCAATTGCTAGAGCTTGTCCCAGATGAAATGCAATCGCCGACCTTGACCGCCCAATGGGAGCAAAAGCTCGGTGCCATTGCCAAGGGAAGCTTGAACAAGCGAGCGTTTATCGAAGAGATGAAAACGTACGCCAAAGAAGTCGTCCAGCAGATCAAGAACAGCGATCAGACTTTCCGGCACGACAACCTGACCAGAAGCAGGTGCCCGGAGTGCAATAAGTTTTTGCTGGAGGTAAACGGAAAGCGCGGCAAAATGCAGGTGTGCCAGGATCGGGAATGCGGCTATCGCAAAAGCATTGCCAAGCAAACCAATGCCAGATGTCCAAAATGCCACAAAAGATTGGAGCTGCGCGGAGAAGGGGAAGGGCAAACCTTTGTCTGCGGTTGTGGGCACAAGGAAAAACTGAAGACCTTCCAGGAGCGTCGCGACAAGGAAAAGGGCAGCAAGGTTTCGAAGAAAGAAGTATCCAAGTATTTAAAGGGGCAAGACAAGGAGCAGGACGAAGGAATCAACTCAGCGTTGAAAGACGCACTGTCCAAATTAAAGTTCGACTAAATAGGCATGAAACAAAAGGCGGCCGACCATTCAAGTCAGCCGCCTCCTTCTATTTACTTTTTCTCCAGAATAGCGAAGTAATTTTCTTCATCGTCTGCGAAGTTAAAAACACGGCCCGAAGGCATCGTGACAATGTCTCCAACCTTCACATTTTTATTCATAAGGTCGTTACGCAATTCCTCGATATTTTCCGAAAAGAACAGGAGCGAAGGAGTGCCAAGATTCATTCCGGGCGACATTTTCGCTACGAATTCCTTATTGTGCAGAACGATGCTTGTTTCAGCACCTTGTGCGGGAGCAATTTCAATCCATCTCATTTCACCGTTCTTCTCTTCTGAAACCACACGAAACCCTAGTTTTTCGGTCCAAAAGTTCACTGCTTGATCCTGGTTATTGACATACAACATGATTTGACCGACTTTGCTAATCATCATAGACATGTTCCACTCCCTACATGGTAGTTTATAACCCGATGCTCCTAATCCTTTCCATCGCGACGGTATCTGATACCCGATGCTAACGGACGTGGTCTCGCTTGTCTTCATCCTAACATGAATAATCAGACAGGATTTCTTTTCAATTGCGCATTGTAGAAAAAGGAATTGCATTTCGTAAAAGAGGAGCATATACTCACAATTAAAAGTGAGTAATCACTCGCTATTCTAAAAAGCTCATCTCGAGTCTGATTCTGTGACTTGTTTTTTTACTCATAAAAAGAAAGTGATTACTCACTACATTACGTAGGTAGGGGGAAGCGTTTATGAAACCAGTTGTTCGCTCCATTTGTATCGGAGGACTCTTACTGGCTTTGTCAGGCTGCAATTGGACAGCAGAAAATCATTCGTCTCTGTCTGGCACAATCGAGGCCATCGAGCTGCCGATCGTAGCTGAAGTAGGCGGATTGGTGACAAACGTTACGGCAGAAGAGGGAGATACAGTAAAAAAAGGACAAGTGCTGGCCCAAATCGATAAACGAAGCTACCAAATGACTGTGGCAGAAGCACAGGCAGCATTGGACCAAGCGACAGCCAAACTAGAAGAGGCGAGAGCGGGTTCACGCGATACGACAATCCAAAGAAGCATAGCCAACGTCCAGCAAGCAAATGCGAATATCCAACTGGCCCAAGCGAGAAAAAAACAGGCAGAAGCAGGAAAAGCACGTGCTGCTGACCAGATGACGCAGGCAGAATCGCAATGGCAGGGGGCGCAGCAGACCCTTTTGTATCAACAAAAACGACTCGAGGAAGCAACAGCGCTCTTTGAAAAAGGAGCGATCTCTGCCAAAGACCTCGACACGCAAAAAGAAGCAGTGAATCAGGCAAAAACGCAGGCAGATCAATGGGCGGCACAAGTAGCGCAGACACAGGCACAGTACCATTCTGCACAAGAAGACATCGCCGCTACTGTGGCCCAAATCGGTACAGCACAAGCCGCGCAAGCCGCAGCGCAGGCAGATCTCGACCAGGTGAAGGAAGGAAGTACTGATTATGCGATTCGGGCACTGCTCGCCGCCCAGCAGCAGGCGAAAGCGAAACTGGATCAAGCCTTATTGCAGTTGGAAAAGTCCAAGATTACGGCAACCGACGACGGTACTCTCTTGCGCTCCTCTATCGAACAGGGGGAAGTAGCAAAAACAGGTGCCACCTTGTTTACGATGATGAAGTCAGATCAGCTTGAGCTCGTCGTGTACATCCCGGAAGCACAATTGAATCGGGTGAAAAAAGGGCAAAAGGTTGGCATCAAGGTGGATGCCTATCCGGAAGAGACGTTTACAGGAACGATCAGTCGCATCTCGGAAAAAGCAGAATTCACGCCGAAGAATGTACAAACACCTGATGAACGCACCAAGCTTGTGTTCGCAGTTACGATACACATCACAGATGGACTCGACAAAATCAAACCAGGTATGCCTGCCGATGTGCTGCTGGCAGACGAGGAGGGAGGTCAATGAACGCCGCTATCCAATGCGAGCAGTTGACGAAGCGTTTTGGAGATCGAGTAGCTGTGAACAGCTTGACGCTGACAGTTCCGCGAGGTTCGATTTACGGTTTTTTGGGTCCGAATGGCTCAGGGAAATCGACCACAATCCGGATGCTTTGTGGTTTGCTAACCCCGACGACGGGAAAGGGGACGGTTCTTGGCTTCGATGTCATGACACAGAGCGAGGAAATTAAGCAGCGGATCGGGTATATGTCCCAAAAGTTCAGCCTGTATGAAGATTTGACGGTGGAGGAGAATCTCGATTTTTATGCCGGGGTTTACCGATTAGGTGCAGCAGAACGCAAGGAGCGGAAAGCGGAACTGATTGAGATGGCAGGCCTGACAGGCAGGGAAAAGCAGCTTGCGGGATCGCTGTCAGGGGGATGGAAGCAACGCCTCGCGCTCTCCTGCGCTCTTTTGCACAAGCCGGAGCTGTTGATTTTGGACGAACCGACAGCAGGAGTCGATCCTGTTTCCCGCCGGATTTTTTGGGACGTGATTCATGAGCTGGCGAGACAGGGGATCACCGTGCTGGTAACTACACACTACATGGATGAGGCGCAGACTTGCGATTGGATCGGCTTTATCTTTTTCGGCAATTTGTTGGCGGAAGGCACTCCACAAGCGTTGATCGATCGGATGGGAGCAGGCAATCTGGAGGATGTCTTCATCGAGCTGGTTAGGCGGGAGGAAGCCAGACAGGCGGCGGAGGAGGGAGTCCGATGAGGCATTTTGTCTGGGAGCGTTACTGGTCTGTCGTGAAAAAGGAAGTCATCCAAATCAAACGGGATCGTCCCAGTTTAGCGATTGCGCTGGTCATGCCGCTGATGCTGTTGTTTTTGTTCGGATATGCTGTCAATACAGACGTGAATGACATCCAGATGGCCGTCTGGAATCAAAGCCCTTCTGCTGCCAGTCGAGAGCTGGTAGATCAGTTCGTCCATACGCATGTATTCGAGGTGGCAGCCCATGTAAATAGCTACAAGGAGATCGAAGCCATGCTAGACGATGGCTCCGTAAATGTAGCGCTCATTATCGGACCTGACTACACCCGCAAGCGTGATCGCAACGAGCCAGTAGACGTGCAAATGCTCATTAATGGCTCCGATCCGAATATTGCCCGTACTGCGACCTCTCAAGCGCAGTTGATCGTCCAGTATCAGGCGATCACGTTGCAGGAAATGAAGCTGCAAAAACAAGGCTTGGGGGAGCTAGAACAGCCACTCGGGTTGGATACACGCGTGCTGTTTAACCCTAATATGGAGAGTATCGTCTTCAATATTCCCGGCTTGATCGGTTTGATTATGCAAAACGTCACGATGATTCTGACGGCGTTTTCCCTCGTACGAGAGAAGGAGCGGGGAACGATGGAACAGTTAATCGTGACGCCGATACGCCCATTGGAGCTGATGCTCGGCAAAATTACCCCCTATGTAGGTGTAGGTCTCTTCTCGTTTTGTCTGGTGCTATTGGTTGGAACGTATTGGTTCGGAGTCCCGGTCAAAGGCAGCATTTCGCTTTTGGTGACTTTGTCTGTCTTGTTTTTGGTGACGACGCTTCTCTTGGGCATTTTCATTTCTACGGTGGCAAAGACCCAGCTTCAAGCGATGCAAATGGCATTCGCCTTTATCCTGCCTAGCGTGCTTCTCTCCGGCTTTATGTTCCCGCGCGATTCGATGCCGCTCGTGATACAATGGTTAGGCGGGCTCGTCCCGTTGACCTATTTTCTGGAAATCCTGCGGGGAATTTTCTTAAAGGGCGTGGGCATCGATGCGCTCTGGAAGGATGTCGTCGGAATGAGCAGCTTTTGTCTCTTGATCCTGACCGTCGCTATCCTGCGATTCCGCAAGAAGATCGAATAAGAGGAGCGTAATGGGTGATGAACAAGCCGCCAACATTTGTAGAAGGCCTGTTGCAATATGTAGAAGAGTTGAAAGATGAGAGTGAGATGACGGAGAAGCAGCGCAATATTTTGCGTGCATCAGTGAAGCTGTTCGCTGAAAAAGGCTTCCATGCCAGCTCCACCTCTGAAATTGCCAAAGAAGCAGGAGTGGCAGAGGGAACGATTTTTCGCCACTATAAATCGAAAAAGGATATTTTACTTGCCGTCGTTGCACCTGTATTGGTCAAATTCGCGGCGCCGTTTATCTTGAAAGATGTCCGTGAGATCTTCAAAGAGCAGAATCATAAAACATTCTCCCAAATCGTGACAGAGCTGTACCGAAACCGGATCGATTTGGTGCTGGCGAATGAAAAGCATATTCGGATTTTGCTGCAAGAAGCTTTTTTCCATGACGAAATCAGGGAAGCACTGATCGCTACCGTTTTCACGGGTGTGAAGGAGATGGCAAACAAGCTGATCGAAGCAAAGGTAGAGGTCGGCGAATTGCGTCCGCTCCCGACACAGGCTGTCTTTCGGGCGATCCTGTCCTCGATGATCGGGCTCGTTTTGTTCCGGCAAGTTTTGGATACCGATGAATTTACGCAGTTCAGCGACGACGAGCAAATCGCCCTGACCGTAGATATTTTGCTAAACGGGATTGGAAATCACTCTATCTAAAAATTTTTATCGATAAGTGAACATTTTTCTCTCTATTTGGGTATAGAAATCCCTTCTGGGAATGGTATAATTGCAAACAACTTTTTGCTGTTTTTTGGAGGAGAGTAAACCATGCAATTGTTATCAGAGAGAGAATGGCTCGCGTATCGAGAGAAAAACAAAGATCGTGCGCGCATGCTGATTTCTTGCCCGGATCGCGCGGGTATCGTCGCGGCGGTGTCGAACTTCTTGTTCCAACAAGGAGCCAACATCGTTCAATCTGACCAGTACACGACCGATCCGGAAACAGGCCGGTTCTTTATGCGCATTGAATTCGATCTCATCAATCTGGACGAGCGCTGCGAAGAGATCAAGCAAGCATTCAGCCCAGTAGCCGAGAGCTTTGGCATGGACTGGTCGTTGGTCGAAGCAAACAAGCGCAAAAAGGTTGCGTTGTTTGTTTCCAAAGAGGATCACTGTCTTTTGGAGCTCTTGTGGCGCTGGAAGTCCGGGGAGCTGTTCGCGGATATCGCGGTTGTCGTCAGCAACCATCCTGACATGCAGGAGACTGTCGAGTCCTTCGGTATTCCGTATCGTTGCATTCCAGTCACGAAGGATAACAAGCCGCAGGCAGAAGAAGAGCAGATTGCAGCAGCAGAGGGCGTCGATCTGATCGTGCTGGCACGCTACATGCAGATTTTGTCCCCGCGCTTTTTGGAGGACTACGCGATGCGGATTATCAATATCCACCATTCCTTTCTCCCAGCTTTTGTCGGAGCGAAGCCATACGAGCAGGCGTATCGTCGCGGCGTAAAGCTGATCGGAGCGACTGCGCATTACGTCACGGAAGAGCTGGACGCAGGACCGATTATCGAGCAAGACGTTCAACGTGTATCGCATCAGGAAGACGTCGAGACACTGAAGCAGCTGGGGCGTCAGGTAGAGCGTACGGTGCTGGCACGTGCAGTTCGTTGGCATCTGGAGGATCGGGTGCTGGTGTACGGTAACAAGACGATTGTGTTCCCATAAGCAATGCGCATAAGAAGAGGCCTTCCTTTTGAGGAAAAGCCTCTTCTTTTGTTTTGCTTCGCCATAGTTTCAAGTCAGTTTCTCACGCTTCACCATCTCCAGAAACTGAGCAACAACAGGCCGCTGATCTGTCTCATCGTCACGCGTGCAGACATACAAGGGACGCTTGATCTCTACCCCTGGTACAGTTACCCGACCAACCTCACCACGCTCTACCATTTCCCTAACGGCCAGAGCAGGAGCCAGCATCGTCCCATATCCCGCGCGAACGGAGTGGATTGACTCGACCAGACCGTGATACTGCATACCGACCTGTGGACGTTTTACACCATGCTCGCGACAGAGGGCAAAAAGCCAATCGCGGGTAGAACTGCCTTGCTCGCGTAGCAAAAACGGTTCCTCCACGAGCTGCTCCATACGGATCTCTTTTCCTGCAAGCGGATGATGGGCAGGCAAAATAAACCAATAGGACACATCCGTCAAATGAATCCGCGTAATAGGCAGCTCATCCCACGATTCCTTGATAATAACAGCCACATCGACCTCACAGCTAAGAAGCAGTTCAATGGATTGCATGGAATTACGCGTGCGAATTTCCACATCGACTCCTTCGTATTCGCGCTTGTACTGAGCCAGCCACTGTGGCACGAGATAATGGGAGGGGAGATAGGTCGAAGAAATCCTTAGCCGTCCTTTCTTTCCTTGTTTGATTTCTGTCAGCTGTGATTCGATTTCGCGTTCCCAGTCGTAAATGCGGCGTGCTTTTTCAAAAAGAAAGCGCCCCTCATAGGTAAGAGAAATGCCGCGACCATCCGGGATGAGCAAGGTCATGTCCAATTCATTTTCAAGCTTGCGGATTTGGGCACTTACGGCAGGCTGGCTGATCGAGAGTGCGATTGCTGCTTCGGTGACACTGCCTCGTGACGCTACTTCTACGAAAATGCGGAGAGCATGTAGGTTCATCCTGTACCTCGATTCATAACTTTTGTTTATGAGTAATAGAGAAAGATGTATTAGAAATGATGAGTGATTGCGCGTAAGGTATAACTCAGAAAGATGTAAAAACGGGTAGAGAGAAGGATCATGAAATGAGAGAAGTCAGTGGAAAGACACAAGTCGTGGCAGTCGCACTGGTGACAGCATTATGCATGATAGGGGATTCGATGCTGTATGTGGCGCTTCCTCTTTTCTGGAAGGAGGCAGGATTAACATCGCTGTGGGAAGTGGGGGTATTGCTTGCGGTGAACCGTTTCATCCGTGTACCACTCGGCCCACTTGTTGGAAAATGGTATGAGCGCTCGGGCGGACGCGCGGGTTTGATTGTGGCAGTGGTGCTGGCTTTTCTGACGACACTTTCGTACAGCTTGGAAGGCTTTTGGCTGTGGCTTGTGATGCGATGCTTGTGGGGAGTTGCTTGGACATTTTTAAGATTGGGTGCATTTTCCCTGATCGTGGGTGTTTCCGAAAGGCATAATCGCGGGCAGCTCATGGGCTTGTACAACGGACTGTATCGATTGGGCAGTCTTGGCGGCATGCTGGTCGGAGCGCTGCTAGCTTCTTGGTACGGGCTTTCTGTTGCCTCCATCGCACTTGCGATGCCTTCCTTGTTAGCATTCATTCTTATTTTTCGCTATATACGTCCTTCCTTTACCAGTCAGCATCCGAAAGACGTGAAGCAGATGGATACAGGAAAACGCTTGTGGAGTCAGGCGCAGGTGCTGTTGACGCTGATGACGGGATTGCTCGTCACGATGGTGTACCAGGGGGTGTTTACCTCCACGCTAAGTAGAGTGATCGAAGTACGTGAACCGCTCATCATGATTGGCGGAGTCGTGCTGGGGGCAGCAGTGATTGCGAGTGTGATCCAAGGCATTCGCTGGGGGTGGGAGCCATGGGCTGCCCCATTGGTAGGCAAATTGTCGGACAGGCATGGTCGGACGAATCTATTCATAGGGACGTTGCTTGTTGCTGCCGTTTTGTTTGCCACGTTGCAAGCAACGTCTTCGCTTGTGTTATGGTTTGCAATTTTATTTTGCATCCAGTTGACTGCGACAATTATCACAACCGTGATGGATATTCTTGCGGCAGATGAAGCTGCGAGGCAGGCCAACAGCCAAGGGGTAATGACACAGTATTCAGTTGTAAGCGATCTAGGGGCGGCGCTGGGGCCGCTCCTTGCTTTCTGGCTGGATGAACTCGTAGGTCTTGGTCTGGTGTACATCGGTATAGCGATGATCTTGTTTCTGGTTGGTCTTGTATGGCTGTGGCGACCAAAGCTGATCAAGATGGAAAGCGCTTCTTGATGGTTGTCATGACGTGAGCAATGGCCGCCTCCTTGTCCGGACCATGCAGCAGCATATGGTTCGAATGCTCGTACCAGGTGATTTGCGGGGAGGCAGATTCGTCTACACTGGTTGCGAGTATTTGGGCGCTTACGGCGTGTACAGTATCGTCTCGCCTTGCTTGCAGCAGGACGTAAGGGGTCGTAATCTGAGGCAGAAGCGGCTTCGTTTCTGCCAGCAGCCTGCGAAATTGCAGCATGCTGCTAATAGGGATTCTGCCGATGCCATGGATGTAGCGTTTGGAGTGGGTAGAGAAATCCTCACGCAAATAGTGCACCGCCTCTTTGACATCCCAATATTTATAAGGGGTGTTGATGGTAATTAGCAGGGCTACAGGGTATTTCGTCGTTAAATGAAAGGCGAGCAGCCCCCCCATGGAAAATCCGATGACCACGATGGTGTCAGCGCGCATGGACAGTCGCTTGTAGCCTTCTTCTGCCGAGCGAAGCCAGTCGTGGCGGGTGCTTTTTGCCATGTGTCGACGAGTAGTCCCATGTCCCTCCAAGGTAGGGCATTCCACCTGATAGCCAGCCTCGCGGAGCTTTTTGGCGAGTGGGAGTATATCGTTGATGTCTCCGGCAAATCCATGGATGAGTAAGCATCCGACTGTTCCTGACATGGAATCTCTTCCTCTCAGATACTGGGAAATTTGATGGATCATCCATATTATATACGAAAAGGTGAGAAGGAGGCGACAACGCAAGTGTTCCCACACCAAGCAAAAAAGGAAAGAAAAAGCGACTCCACGCAGCTGCGATGAAGTCGGCTATTTACTAACGGGGTTCTGTCCCTGAAAAAAAGGTTACAGCCCAATTGTTTTCAGTTCTGGAGAGATAAGCAGCGTAGGTTGCGTGCAGGCTTGGATATCTTCCACTGTATAGCCTTCTGCTACTTCGACGAGGACGAGCCCGTCTGGCGTCACGTCCATGACAGCTCTGTCTGTAATGATACGGTTGACAACCTTCTTGCCGGTAAGGGGCAGAGCACATTCATTCAGGATTTTTGTTTCACCATGCTTGTTGACATGATCCATGATGACGACGATTTTTTTCGCGCCGTGGACGAGATCCATGGCACCGCCCATGCCCTTGACCATTTTTCCAGGAATCATCCAGTTTGCGAGATCACCCGCAGCAGAAACCTCCATCGCCCCCAAGATAGCGAGGTCGATATGGCCGCCGCGAATCATCGCAAACGATTCAGCACTGGAGAAGTAGGCAGCACCTGGAATAGCGGTAACGGTTTCTTTTCCGGCGTTGATGAGATCAGGATCGAGGTTTTCCTCCGTCGGGTAAGGGCCAATTCCGAGCAAGCCGTTTTCCGATTGCAGAACGACCGTTTTTCCTTCCGGGATGTAGTTGGCGACGAGCGTGGGCATTCCGATCCCCAAGTTTACGTAAAAGCCATCTTCTATTTCCCCGGCGGCACGAGTGGCGATTTGCTCACGTGTAAGCGACATCTGTGTTTTCCTCCCTTGAATGTAATCCAATTCTCTCTGTTGCTCTCTATGAGCGGACTGTGCGTCGTTCGATGCGTTTCTCGAACGATGGTGCCTGTATCACACGTTGCACATAAACACTTGGTGCGTGAATATGCTCAGGGTCTAGTTCACCTGTCTCTACGATTTCTTCTACTTCGACGATGGTGATTTTTCCGGCTGCTGCCATCATCGGATTGAAGTTTTGGGCTGTTTTGCGGAAGACGAGATTGCCCATCTTGTCAGCCTTCCACGCCTTGATCAGTGCGAAATCCCCCGTGATACCATACTCAAGCAGATACTCTTTCCCTGCGAAATCGCGCGTTTCTCGGCCTTCAGCGATAGGTGTGCCGACTCCGGCTGGGGTATAGAATGCCGGAATGCCAGCTCCACCTGCACGAATTCTTTCCGCCAGCGTCCCTTGTGGCGTCAACTCGACTTCGAGCTCACCGGACAAAAATTGACGCTCGAATTCCTTATTTTCACCCACATAAGAGGAAACCATTTTTTTGATTTGCTTTTCACGTAAAAGGAGACCGAGTCCCCATTCATCTACCCCACAGTTATTTGAGACAACTGTCAAGTTTTTCACTGCTTTGTCTCGCAGGGCGATAATCAGATTTTCCGGAATTCCTACCAATCCGAAGCCGCCCACTAATAAAGTGGCACCATCGTGAATATCAGCCACGATGTCCGTGTAAGAAGTGTAAATTTTGGCCATGACGATCACTCCCACCATGAAAAAATAAAGGATTTTTGTAAGCGTTAACAATAAGGGCGATGCAGTGCCCCGTTTTCCTGCCCTTCTATCATACTAGATGCGAGTTACAAACAAGTGACGAGACATTTGGATTATAAAAAATAATGTAAAATGACAGAAAAGTAGTACAACTATACCATTTTTTTCTGTAAAATATATTTTGTCAATATTCGTCGTTTTTTTGGTCAGTATAGGAAGACTCGAGGGGAAATGTGGGGTTGCAGGAATGAAAAATACGAATAAATGGATAAGTCTCACGGTTGTGGTCCTGCTGCTCGTAGGGTGCGAAAAGCTAAATGAGGATGTCTCAAGTCTGAAACGGACGAGAGAAGAAACGGATATCAAGCTGAAAACGGTAAGTGCGTATACCGTGGAGAGTGGCAAGGATGAGCGACTGATGGAAGTAGCAGGTGTAGTGGCACCGCGTCAGGAGCTGGCTTTATCGTTTGGCGCCTCAGGCAAAATCTCAGGCATTCTCGTTGAAAAAGGAGCCATTGTCAAGGCAGGACAGACATTGGCGACATTAGACGGAACGGCCTTGCAGCAAGGAATTCATGCGGCCCAAGGACAGGTAGCAAGTGCTGCGATTAAGCGGGAAAAGGCCGCCAAGGGACCGGAGAGTCATGAGGTGCAAACCAAGAAGCTACAGGTAGAAAAAGCGCGAGAACAGATGCAAAAAGCTCGCGAAGAGCTCTCCAAAGCAGAGATTTTGTATGCGAATGGAGCCATCTCGAAGGATGACAAAGACAAGCTGGCCTCTGCACTGCGACAGGCCGAGCTGAGTCTGGAAGAAGAACAAGTGGCGTACAACAACCTGCTGAAGGGCGCCGATCCACTGGATATCGAAGAAGCGAATGCAAGTATCCAGCAGGCCAATGTTCAATTGAGCCGAGCGAAGCAGGAAGCAGCTGATGCGGTGATCAAAGCTCCTTTTACAGGTGTGGTTGCAGCGATCTCCAAGACAGCGTCGGAGCAAGCTGGACCTGGAACAGAGGTCATTCGAATGGTCGATACGAGCTCATGGCTTGTCAAGCTACATATAGAAAGGGAGCAAATCGCCCATTGGCAGGCAGGGAAAGTCGTAAAGGTGAAGGCTCCGGACGGCAGTGAAGCAGAAGGAAAAGTGACGTTTGTCTCACCTGTTATGGATACCAGCTTGGGATCTTATCCCGTCGAGGTGACCGTAGACGGCAAGAAAGTAGCGTGGAAGGGTGGCATGACTGTTACTTGTCAGTATCCGCTGCCAGCGTCAGACGTTGCGCTCGTTCCTGTTAGCAGCATCGGTGTCTCTGATGAAGAATATTACGTCATGAAAATCAATGAACATTCAGTGGAAAAGACGTTTGTCAAAGTGGGAGCATTGCAAGGAACCTTCTATGAGGTAGTGGAAGGTCTTGAGCCTGGTGACCAGATTGTCGCTGCAGGTTTGTCGTATGTAGTGGATGGTGAGGCGGTGAAGGTGGCGGATGAATAACAAGACATTTTTAGCGACGGTCCCCTCCTTTGCCCGCATTCTGGCGGTCATTTGCTGTCTACTTGCGGTAGGAGCTTGGTTCGGGCTGGATATCAAGACTTTTCCGGATCGGTCTGTGCCTGAATATACAATCAGTCTCTCGGCACCCAAGCTCTCTTCTGCGGAAGTAGATGAATCGGTCGCGAGAAAAGTAGAGGAATCAGTACGTTCATTAGGCAGTGTGCTTACGATTGCTACGGAATCTCGGACGGGATCGGCGGTTATCACTGTAAAAACATCAGAACAAATCGGTTCGGATTACAAGGAACGGTTGGATAAGAAGCTGGGAGAGATCACGAAGAAGCTACCCGTGCAGGAGTGGAGCATCAGTCAAAGCAATTTGGCAAATAACAAAATTGGTTTTTATGTCCTGTACGGCACGGACTTGCAGGCCTTGTCTGACGTTGCTCAAAATACGGTCTACGACAAACTGATCAATCTGCCAGGAATCGCTCGCATCGAAATGGACAAGCAAGCCTTGAAGGAGCAGGTAGATATCATTTTCCGACCGTCCATGCTACTCGCCTACGGGCTCACACCTGCTGATGTTCTGTCCCAGCTGCCGACAGATGTGGTTGGAGAAGAGGTAGGCTCTGTTGGAGCAGATAAGGATCGAACCAGGATTCAATGGACGAGTAAATCGGAAGGGCTGCAAGATCTGGGTAAGCACTTGATCTCCACCGATAAAGGATACGTGCCATTACATACGTTGGCTGACATTCGTGATCGACGCGGGAGCAAAGGCGAACAAATCGGGATGTATCGAGGTTCGCCTGCCTTAGGAATCACAGTGTACGCAGCAGATGTCGGGCAATTGCCTGTTATCAGCAAGCAAGTAAAGGAAGCAGTTGGTGAGTTGAATCAGGCTTCAGGCGGAAAATACCGTCTCGATTTGTTTCATGACGACGCGCAGACAATCACCGCTGCATTGAGACAACTTGGAATATTGGCGGCTCTAACCGCTGTCATCTGTTCACTCTTTTTGTACCTGACCCGAAAACAATGGGCAGGGGCTGTACTCGCGCTTTTGGCAAACGTTCTCGCGGTCGGCAGTGTTCTTGGGGGCATGTGGCTTTGGGGAATCCCATTGACGCTCTCTACACTTGGGCCACTTGTGTTGTTTTCGCTATTGTTCACAGGAGCAGGCTCTGCGTTGTTTCATCGGTTTTCAGGGTTGCCCTCGTACTCGTTTGTTCGTTGTTTGCAAGTGGCGTGGGGGTTGATGAAGCCGTTTTTGCTTACGGTTGTGGTAGTGGCAGCCTGTTGGACAGGTGTCGTTTTCACTGATTTCCTCAAGGCAGAAGACAAGGTTGTCTTGTACGATGCCTGGCCAGTACTTTTGCTGGGGACATTTGCTCTTATTCTTATCTATGGGTTTATCACGCCGGTACTGACAGGAACGTGGCTAGAAGCTTCCGTACGAATAGAGGAGGAAACGCCACGGGCTTCCAATAAAGTGACAAGTTATTTTCAAGATCGCTGGAAACGACTGGTGGAACAGGGGTATTTGCCCTATGGAATCACACTGGTTGCCTCGCTTGTCTTTGTCTTTTTGCTCAAGTCGTTTATTCTTGTTGATCCCTACGCAAAGCTTGATTATGGCAACAAGACGCTTTCATTGCCAATGGTGCAGGGAAGCAGCATCGATGAGGCCATGCGGGCAGCACAAATAGCTGAGGAGCGTTTACTCGCCATTGACGAAGTCCGAGATGTCTACACGATTGCCTCCGAAGAAAACCTGAGCTTTCAACTAAAGCTCGTGGATAAATACGATTGGACGCAATCAGTCTCTGAGCTGGAAAAAGTACTGGACAAAGAGCTGCGAGATATCCCTCAGACAGATCCGTTTGCGCTGGTCATTAATAAAGATAAGGCAACTCGTCTCGTGTTGACGATCATGGGACCATCCTTGCAAACGACGCAGAACATTGCCAATGAAGT
Source organism: Brevibacillus sp. RS1.1 (assembly GCF_013284365.1). Classification (NCBI taxonomy): domain Bacteria; kingdom Bacillati; phylum Bacillota; class Bacilli; order Caryophanales; family Paenibacillaceae; genus Brevibacillus; species Brevibacillus sp. RS1.1. Next base: position 363,029 of record NZ_JABSVA010000005.1, on the reverse strand, counting down.
ATTGGCATTCATGGAAAAGCAGACTGCGAAGGATAAAGAGGGGCGAGAACTTGTAACCGATGAAAGAATCGGGCCAGGTGCAGAGGGGACCTTAATCGACATTCGTCCGAAACAAGAGATGCTGGCACGCTACCGGATTACGCAGGAGGAGATCAAGAGACAGCTGGAGAGCTATTTGGGAGAAAAAACAGCTGGCAGTGTCTATTGGAACGAGCGTCAGGTACCTATCCACGTCCGATTTCCTGACGGGTGGATGGACTATCCGGATCAGGTGAAACATATTTTGATTCGAACATCACAAGGTAATGTGCGATTATCTGAGCTGGTAGATTGGTCGATCGGCAGCGAACCGCCCGTTTATCAACGGGAAGATGGACTGTATGTCTTCAAGGTAAGCAGTGCCGTCTCAGACCCAAGTCGAATTGAGCTGTGGTCTTATATCATCCCTTCTTCCATGCAAGAAAAGGTGGAGATACCCGAAGGCTACACGGTATATAACGACGATGAACTGAAGAAATTGGAGGAGACAAAGCTCAATAAGGTTGATTGGAGCAATCGGGTCTTGACGATTGGCAGTCTGGTTGCCCTCGTACTTATCATGAGCTTGCTTTTGCAACGCAGAACACGCGACGGATTATTTGTCCTCGTTCTCTTGCCAGTCTTGTCTGGAGGCTTTGCGCTGGGATTGCTGTGGTTGGATCGACCTATGAACATTATGAGCTTCTATGGTATGGTGGCTGCCATTGCCGTCATCGTTTTGCAGGCACTTCTTACGATGGATGAGCTGCACAAGGCCCAAGCCGAACAAGAGCGAGTTTGGGACAGTACCAAGCTGGGGGCCAAAAGAATCATGGCCAATCAAGCGGGGATATATTTCGCGATCGCGTTAGCCAGCCTTCCACTTGCTGGGGGCTTGGGTGAAGGAAATGATTCGTTTGCGTCCTTTGCCAGCGTATTGTTGTTTGGCATTCTAATGGGGGCTTTTGTCACCATGGCACTTCTTCCCGGTATGCAGTATGCAGCTATGCAAAGACAGGCTGCCCATTCTGAAATGTCCTTGCCGATCCTCGCTCGTCATTTGCGGATATGGTGGGAAAACAACCAAGTACGTCGCCGCGATTTCAAAGAAAGAAAACAGGAACAGGCCCGCTCACCCAAAACAGAGCAAGCCGAAGCCTCGAATCACAATTCCCGGGACTATGTCCCTGTACAAGAGGACTTCCTGCCTCTTTCTTCTTCTCCACATGACGCCAACCGCTAAAATAGGTTGGCGTTTTTTATTTTCAATCGTTCACGTAGCTGTAACCAACGTACCAGGTATGCGTCATGGTAAGATAGAAAGAGAATCGAAAGCAGGGGGTAGCAACACGTGCGTCGATATCGAAAAGTATGGGATTACTTGCTTTTGATTGCGATTCTGCTCGGGTTATTTATTTCTTCATCACAGCCATACGCCAAGCAAGACATGCGAGGGACGATAGACAAGCTAGTGGACGAACAGAGCTTACAGAACCGTATAGGCGACATATCCATTCCTTACGGAGGCAAGGATGTGAGCCTGGAAGAAAAGGGAGCGGCTGGTTTTATAGAGTTCTTTTTACGGAAAGGGATACACTTCTCTGTTTTTGCCCTCTTGGCTTTTAGCTGGTATCGCGTGTTTTCGCATCATCTCTCGTTTGGGCAAGCACTGCCATGGAGCGCTTTTTGCAGTGTGATGACGGCTGCTTTGGATGAATGGCACCAGACGTTTACACCGGATCGAACCGGAATGGTGCAGGATGTACTGCTCGATGCAGCTGGATCTGTCACGATGTTGTTGATAATTGCTCTCAATTACCTGTATTCACGAAGAGCACATCGTTATAAAATGTAGGAAGCCTATCCATCCTATGGGAGAGAAGGCTGTGATGAACGATTGGAGAGTGGATTAGATCGTGGGAAAAAAAAAGAATGTCCTTGTGCTGAACTGCGGAAGTTCTTCGGTGAAGTACAAGCTTTATGAAATGCCTTCCAAGACATTGATTGCGCATGATTATTTGGAACAAATCCAGCGTGACCAATATGAAGATACGATTCGGGGAGTGTTTGAATCCCTCAAACAATATTCGATAGATATCGTTTCCCATCGTGTTGTCCACGGCGGAGAAGCATTTAAGCAGTCCGTTATTATCAATGACCAAGTAAAAGAAGAAATTCGTAACCTGTCCCGTTTCGCCCCGCTTCATAACCCCATTAACCTAACCGGGATTGAAGTTGCTCAAGGCCTGTTTCCTGATTTGATTCACGTAGCTGTTTTTGACACAGCATTTCACCAAACCATGCCACCATCCTCGTATTTGTACGCACTGCCTTATGAATACTACGAACAATACGGCATTCGCAAATACGGTTTCCATGGAACGTCTCACCGCTATGTAATGGGCCGTGCAGCAGAAATGATGGGTCGCCAGAAGGAGCAGCTTCGTCTGATCAGCTGCCACATTGGAAGCGGGGTAAGTATTACGGCGATCCGAAATGGTGAATCTTATGATACGTCGATGGGTATGACACCATTGGCAGGTTTGTCCATGGGTACGCGCAGTGGAAACATTGACCCAGGTATCATCCCGTATATTGAGGAAATTGAAAGGACCGACACGGCTGGTGCTATCAAGATTCTGAATAACAAGAGCGGTCTCATGGGCGTATCGGGTGTATCCAATGATTTGCGCGACGTTATGAAAAAAGCAGAAGAGGGACATCTCCGCAGCAAGCTCGCTTTGGAATTATTTACTACTATTCTACATAAGCATGTGGGACTGTACCTTGCTCGCTTGAATGGAGTCGACGGCATTATCTTTACAGCAGGGGTTGGAGAAAATAGTGCTGCCGTGCGTGATTTGGTGTGCTCTGGTTTGGAATTCGCCGGGGTAAACCTGGATCGTGAGGCAAACCGCAGCAGCAAAGGTGAGGCATTCATCAGCACGAAATACTCCCCGGTAAAAGTCATGGTCATCCCGACAAATGAAGAACTTGTCATGGCAATGGATGCATTTGAACTGGGCAATAACTAGGTTGGAGTATGTCCCTAGAAAGAATAGGCTTTTCAGTATTGGAATTTCTCTGCTATACTAAGAGAATGAGGCTTCTGGTTTGAGGTTCTCACCATTTTTCTGAAAAAATAAAAGGAGTGCAAACTGGATGGCAGTACAAGTGGGAAGCATCATCGAAGGAAAAGTGACAGCGATTAAACCGTTTGGGATGTTTGTAGCAGTCAGCGAAACGGAGCAGGGGCTGGTCCACATTTCCCAAGTAGCAAACGGTTTTGTTAAGGATATCAATGATCACTTTACCGTGGGGGCACCAGTAAAGGTAAAAGTACTCTCCATTGATGATGCAGGTAAAATCTCGCTTTCGGTTCGCGCAGCACTCCCAGCGCCTGAGCGTCCGGAACGTGAAGAACGCCGTGGCGGTGGATATCGTGGAGGCGACCGCGGAGGGAATGCAAAACGAGATAGCGGAGCTTCTTTCGAAGACAAGATGAAAAAATGGATGAAGCACAGCGAAGAGAACCTTGCGACAATCAACAAAAAGAACGCAAAACGCGGCTACTAAGCCTTGCGATAACTAAGAAGGACGGGATCAGCTCCCGTCCTTTTTTGCGTTTCCTATTCGATAGGATTCCCCTCTTTTTCCCAGTATTCCATCCCGCCGAGCATCTCTTTTACCCGAAAGCCGAGAGCGGCCAGTTTCGCACAAGCCTTTGCAGCACCATTGCAGTTGGGACCCCAGCAGTAGACGACCAGGAGCTTGGTCGGGTCCAGAGCAGCCGTCGTGTCAGTGGAAATGAGCGAATGGGGGAGATTCAGAGCACCGGGAACGTGACCATCCCTATACGCTTTTTCGCTGCGAGCATCCAGGATGTAGAAGTCTTCCACACGGTTCTGAATGTCACTCCATACATCAGAGACATCTGTCTCAAGAGAAAGCTTCTCGAGAAAATGAGTGCGGGCTACTTCAGGTGACGCGGCGGGTGTTTGCAAAACAAGGGACATATCAAAATCCTCCTCGTTACATGTGATGGTGATGCACACAGCATAGCATTGAACCAATCATCACAGTTATCTATACTATTTAATGAGGATCATTACTAATTTCTATGGGAGGAAGCGGGATGGAGCTGGTCTATTTACATACTTTTCGCGAAGTAGCCCGGTATGGGAGCTTTACACGGGCAGCAGAAGAACTGGGCTATGCTCAACCGACGGTAACGGCACAAATGCAAAAGCTGGAGCAGTCGTATGGAGCCCCGCTATTTGAAAGATATGGACGCAAGCTGCGACTGACCCAAGCAGGTGAAGCCTTGCTGCCGTACGCACGGGAATTGATTCGTCTGTATGGGGAATCTAAAGAAGTGATCAAGCAACAGACGACAGGTCCCATTGCCATTGGAACGATCGATACACTGGCGGCATTCTTTTTGCCACCGTATTTGCAGGCTTTTTGCCAGCAATATCCTCAGGTTGATTTAGTATTGCGGACGGCTGGAGAAGCCGAAATCGTGCAACAGATCAGGGATGGTTATCTCGATTTTGGGATCATTTTCGATCGCCCTTGTACAGACCCTGAGTTAGTCACCCACGTCATTCGCGAGGAAGAATTGGTGGTCGTCATGCCAACCACCCATCGATTCACAACAGCAACTGTACTCACAGTCCATGATTTGGGCGGGGAGCCGCTTGTATTGACCGAAGAAGGCTGTACGTATCGGGGCATGCTGCTAGAGGCTTTTGGTGAGGCTGGGATGACCCAACGAATCGCCTGCCAATTCAGCAATCCGGAAGCGATCAAGCAGTGTGTACGCTGTGGCTTGGGTGTGGCATTGCTGCCTGTTATGGCGGTCCAGAGAGAGCTCGCAGAAGGGGTGCTCACAGCCATCCCGTTTCAGTCGGATAAGCCGCCGTTTTCCATTCAGCTTGTTTATCATAAAAAGAAATGGCTATCACCTTCGATGGTGACGCTTGTGGATACGATTACGAGATCACAGAGAGAGGAATCGTGAGCAGGATGCAGCAAGATATTTCACCATTTGTCGCATGTACACCTGAGGAGACAGTCTATCCGGGAGTGCGTCTCTACACCGTCAGCTACTACAGTCAAGACTTGCTGGTAAAAGCTGCATTGGCTGTGCCGGAGGTGTATTTTCAGGAGGGAGCATGTCTGCCGGCTCTCCTGTATTGTCGAGGTGGGATTAAAGGAGTGGGACGCGTCAGACCCGAGAGAATTAGTCAGATGGCTGCTTTTGGCTACGTGATCCTCGCTCCTCATTACCGTGGCAACGAAGGCGGAGAGGGCCGGGATGAATTCGGTGGGGCAGACAGGCATGATGTGTTTGCCGCATTTGAATTGCTCCGTAGACTGGAGAGGGTAGACAAGGAGCGAATCAGCGTCTACGGCTTTTCACGCGGTGGTATCATGGCTTTGTTTGCAGCAATAGAGTGCAAGGGCGTGCTGTCTTGCGTCGTATGGAGTGGCGTCAGCGACATGTTTTTGACCTATGAGGAGCGGGTTGATCTGAGAAGAATGCTGCGCAGAATCATCGGTCATCCACGTAAGCAGGAGGATGCTTACCGCGATCGGACACCTTTGTACCGGATGGACGAGATTTCTTGTCCTGTGCTAATCATACATGGAACGGAAGATGAGAATGTGGGAGTGGAGCATGCTCATAAATTGGCAGATGCGCTGACGCTGGCAGGCAAACCGTATGAGAAATGGCTGGCGCAAGGGGCCAGCCATCTGTTTGTCGGGGAAGATATGGAGATGTACACGCGCAAGATGTTCGCTTGGCTGGATGCGCAAGCCTAATCTTCTTTTGGTGTAAGCGGCAGCGTAATGATGATTTCCGTTCCTTTCCCCAGCTTGCTGTTCACGTGCAGCTCCCCACCGTGGTTTTCCACCATTCGCCGCGAAATTGGCAGCCCCAGTCCAGTCCCATCCTCTTTTAAGGAGAAGAACGGATCGAATATACGCACCAGATATTCTTGGGGAATGCCTTCTCCCGTGTCTCTGACATGAATATGGACAGCTTGATCATCCAGGCGGCTTTCGATGGAGAGAACGCCGCCGTCTTTCATGGCTTCAATGCTGTTTTTCATTAAATTTAACAGGATTTGCTTTAATTGCTCGACATCGACGTGAATGCGAATGCTCGGATCACAGCGGTCTACGATTTCAATCCCATGCAGCATAGCCTCGGCATTCATCAAGGGAAGAATCGAATGAATGACACCGGTTAGCGCAACCTCGCGATAATCGGGCTTGGATGGTTTGGAGAGCATCAACAACTCCGTCACGATGCGGTTGACCCGTTCAATTTCCTGCAAGATTAAGGGCAAATAGTACAAATCGCGCTCTTGATCAGATAAACGCTGTTCTAATAGCTGAATAAAGCCGTAGATGACCGTTAGCGGATTGCGAATTTCATGAGCGGCTCCCGCTGCTAGCTGACCGACCATGGCCAGCTTCTCAGATTGATTCAAGTATTCTTGAATTTGTTCCTGCTCCGTAATGTCCAAGAAGGCGACCATCCACCCGGTTTCCTGATCGTGGTGATGATTGTGTAAAGGGATGTAGGAGACCAGAGCAATGAATGGTGTATCGTCTTTTTTGTACAAGGTCATTTTGCGATTGACGAACCAGGGAGTCGGCTCATTGCTTGTGGGTGCTTCAAAGGAATCCTTAGACACCGGGTAGCCGAGATCGTCGAGCTTGACTAAATGCTGCGCCAACTTGTTTACATGAAGACCGACTGGCGCATGGGAGCGTGTAATAATCCCAACAGGCAGGGAGTTTAAGATTTGCTCCCGGATGTTTTTTTCTTCGGTCAAAATTTGCCGTTGCCGTTCATCTTGCGCGAATAGATTGGCGATACTACTCGACATTTTATTGAACTCCTGCGCCAACTCAAGGAATTCATCTTGATGGGTATAGACGATTTGCTGACCGAATGTTCCTTTCGATACTTCACGGGCTTGTTGCATGAGAGACTGAATCGGGCGCAACAGCTCATTGCGGAAGTAAAACGTACAGAATAGCCCAAACAAGATAGAGGCTACGGAAACCGTATAGGTCAGAATCAACGAAACTTTGATGCTCTCATTCGAATCCTGAAACTCTTTATTCGTCTGATACTCCAGCTGATTGAGTGAAAAAGACAGATCTCGTTCAAACCGATCGAGCAATGGCTGTACTTCATGGGTAAGGACATAGCTGACGGCAGGAACATTCCCTGCTTGCAGCAACGGATTGATTTTGTTCAGAAAAATAAAATCCAGTTTTGATATCGATTCAATAATGGTAAACAAGCCACTGTTGGCTTCTGTTTTGGGAAGCGAGGAAAAGCGCGCCGTATCGATTAGATTTGTATAGTACTGATCCAGGTAAGACTCGTCGCGTGTCAATGTATACATGTTCAAGGCATATGTCTTGGTGTATATCTGGTTTTTGACTTCCAATAAGGCACTCGTTTGCGGTAAGAGGTTTTGCGTTAAATACACTTCATCAGAGGTGACTTTGGTCATTTGATAACTGAAAAGGGTCGTTACGCAACCGATGAGAAGCATCATTACGAGATAGCTGAGCATGATTTTTTTCTGAAATCCGAGATTGCTGAAAAGGGGCATGCTGATTAACCTCCATACGAGCCACGGGAAGGAATGAGATTTTGCAGTTCCCGTTCTAAATCTTTACGTACATTTTCTGGCACCATGTGTCCGAATTGACTGAGATGGTTGACCCCTTCTGCAAGTCCGTACATGACTTTTCCATTGGGGAGATCCCCTTGAATAAACTGTTCCATGATGATGCGGTAGCACTGACGAACATCCTGCATCATGGAGGCCAGCACGTATTCTGGAGCGATGTAGCTTTGATCGGCAATATATCCGATGGTAAATACTCCTGCGCGCTGCGCTTCTGTAATCACTTCGAGATTGAAGCTGTCGCCTGTGGTGTAGATAACATCCACGCCTTGCGAAATCATGTTGCGAGTCGTGCGAATGGCCCCGGTACTATCATTGAAATCAGGTACCTTTCCAATAACGATAGTAGTGTTGGGTGATGCCTTTTTCACTCCTTCGATAAAGCCTTCTACTTGCGTTAACTCAGTGGGCTTGTCCACCATGATGTATCCGACTTTATCCGATTTCGTCATTTTGGCGGCAAGGATACCGACGAGCTTGCCGGCAGGCTTCATATCGTAACGAATCGTCGTCTGATTCGGATGCGGAGCCTCTCCGTTAAAGGAAACAAAGTGTGATTTCGGATAGCGAAGCGCTACGTCTGTAAAAGGATCAGAGAAGATGAGGCCATGACCGAGTATGAGATCATAGTCGTTGGCTGCATATTTCTCAGCCACCTTTCTGATCTGCTCCGGTTTTATATTATTGGCGATTTCGAGTGAAAAGTTAAATCTTTTTTGCAGTTCTGTCATACTCTCCAGTGCACTGCTGTTCCAGCCCTGATCATATGTGGGGCCCTCCAGCAATAGGGCGACACGCACTTTGTCAGAAGAATGGCTGCTTTTATTTATGACTTTATCGAGATGCTTCATACTTGTAACGAATTGACTGGTAATGAGCAGAAGCAGCCCGACTACCAAACCAGTAAATAAGACGGGAAATGGCAGCAGCTTTGGCATGCGGGATTCCTCCATAGAAAAAAAGCATAATCCACTTGAAAATATAGATACACGTCATGCCTATTATATAGGTTCTCTGAGGGTTGTGCATGGAAAAAAGGGATACGGACAGCCTAAGCATATGGAGAACATATCCCCCTGCAAAGAGGGAACAGAAGGGAGGCATGCACGCGATGGAAAACGATATGGTGGAAATCCCCCAGATTCATATTCCTGATGAGGTTACACAGGTCGATCGACCGGAGATTGGAGAGACCACTCCACACCCGAAACCGGAAAGCCCTCTGGCGTCGAGCGGCACAGCCGAACTCGCCAGCGAGAGCGTTTCGAATGAGAGCAGTGAGCGAATTGGTTTTATTTCATAAAGCCGATCGGATTTCGCGCCATTCGACAAAAGAAGTCATTTTCTCTCGTGGACAAGGCTTGCGATTTCTGCAAAAGTAGGAGGTAGAATAGCAAGCGAGATGCGAGGGGATAAGATTGCATGGCCCGATTGCTGATAGTAGATGACGCAGCCTTCACGAGAAGGGTGCTGACGGATATGTTAGGCGAGCAACATGAAGTTTGTGGAGAAGCGAGCAATGGTTTGGAGGCAATTGAAAAGTACAAGGAGCTCAGGCCGGATATTGTCACCATGGATATTACTATGCCGCACATGCACGGGATTGAAGCCACGCGTCACATCTTGGATTTTGACCGTGATGCCAAAATTTTGATCTGCTCGGCAGTCGGGCACCGGCAGAAGGTGCTGGAAGCGATGAGGACAGGAGCGAGTGATTTCGTCGTAAAGCCTTTTCAAAAAGAGCAGATTCTCGATGCAATCGCACGGCTTTTGTAAACAGGAAAAAGCAAACATCCGCCAAATCCCGGTTGGGAAGGCGGCTGTTTTTCTATTAAGAGAAGATTTTACAAGCTGATTTCCGTTCCAATGCCGTTTGCTTTCGCCCGTTCATAGACCGTTTTGGCTACGGCTGTGTCCAGGTAGGCAACCCCCACTGATTTGTACAGCGTGATTTCTTCCTCGTTTTCTCGGCCAGGCTTTTTCCCAATCAGAATGTCTCCCAGCTCAGCGTGCATTTGTTCAAAGCTCCATTCCCCGCGTTCAACCGGAATGAGCAGATCGCCTGCTTCGTGCCGGGCTCCCTCCAGTGTATCGACCACGACTTTGCTGTTTTGTACGGTAGTCGAGTCGACCTCCTGCATATGAGGAAGAAAAGCACCGATGGCATTGATATGCGTGCCGGGACGCAAGTGTGCTCCATCAAATAACGGGCTGGTAGCCTTGGTGCTGCAAATCACGATTTCGGCATTCGCAACCGCTTCATTGGCATCATCCATAACCGTGATTTCGCCTTGCCACTCCGGATAGAGGAAGAGTAGTGTATGTTTCATTTCGTCCGCTTTCTGACGTGTGCGGTTATAGAGATAAATGTTTGTCAGCGGACGGACCTCCATGACGGCTTGAATCTGTCCGATGGATTGTGCCCCGCAGCCCAATACAGCGCAGCTTTGCGCAGTTTCTTTTGCCAAGTATTTGGTTGCAACGCCACTACTTGCTCCTGTGCGCATAATCGTCAATAGGCTCGCGTCCATCATCGCCACATGCTGTCCCGTTTTTGCTTCCGTCAACACGATGACGCTTTGGAGTGCTTTGATCTCGTGCTGGTGATTCTCCGGGAAAATGCTGATGATTTTTACCGCTACATAATCGTCCGTTTCCAAATAGGACGGCATGTATAGACTGGTTGCTCCGTATTTCGGATGGTCAATGGCAGTACGAACAGGGGTGGTGACATTTCCTAGCATATGCTCACGGAAGACGTGTTCCACATCTTCCAAGCAATCTTTCATCGTGTAGATTCGTTCAATGTTTTCACGGCTTAATACGAGCATGACATTCATCCTTTCATCGGGATCCTTTGTCAGTAGATATTGAAGTGTCACTTCAAATTATAAGTGAAGTAACACTTCAATTTGCAAAAATAAAACAATCACAAATCAGATAATAATAAATATTTTAAAATGAAACACAATTGGTAGCAATAGTAAAAATTGATACTTATGCTAACTTTACAACTTTTTTCGGGAAAGAGTATGATAGACCTATCCTTTTTACGGCGAGGTATGCAAATGGAACCCACCATTGGTGTATTAATCAAATCGCTTCGTGTCGGCAAAAAGAAGACACTCAAACAAATTGCGGAAAAAACACAGCTGTCGATCAGCTTTTTGTCCCAAGTAGAGCGTGGGAAGTCTTCCATTACGCTGGAGTCATTGAAAAAAATTTCGGAAGCCTTGGGAGTGAGCCCAGGCTATTTCTTTTCGGGCGAGTCGAGTGGAGGGAATGAGCAGGTACGCAGGGCGAGCAAGGAGCGATCTGGGCTTCTGCATGCGCCTTTTGTGTATGAGGACCTGTCCAGTGATTTGGTGAATCCGACGTTGGTACCGATTCTCGTCACGCTATCCCCGCATGGAGAGAAAGGCACGCCTTTTGTTCATCAGGGGCAAGAGTTTGTTTATGTCCTGGAGGGTGTGCTGACACTTTTACTGGGGGAAGAGGAGCATGACTTGTTCCCTGGTGACAGCATTCACATGGATTCATCCGTGCCACACAACTGGGTGAACCGTACAGGCGAGGTCACCAGATTCCTTTGTGTCAATTCGCATGACAGCGATATGATTCCGACCGCTCCTTATTAATTGAGTGAGAGCGTGTAGCGAAGTCATGTTTTCTACTATAATAGAAGAACACGTAGAAAAGAGCGGTAAAGAGGTGAAAGCGTGCCCGTAGAGCCTAACTATTTTCAACAGTATCAGCATGCTGATATCGACGAATTAGCTGATGTCATTGGAGAACTTTTGCAAAATCCGATTACGGTTGAAGATGCCGATCATAAACTGATTGCTTACAGCTCACACGGAGAAAGCACAGATGAAGCGCGCTGGTCTACCATCATGGGGCGACGGGTACCGGAAAAAGTGCTGACGCGCCTCTGGAAGGACGGCGTATTCCAGGAGCTGTTAACGCACGACAACCCCGTACACATCCCGGCCAAGGACGAAATCGGCTTGGGGAAGCGTGTGGCAATTGCCATTCGCAGAGGGAGCGACGTGCTCGGTTACATTTGGGCACAAGAGGTGAATCGACCAATTACCCAGGAAGATGATGAAATTCTTCGTCAGGCAGCACGCGTAGCTGTCTCGCGTCTCATCCAACGGCAGGGAAAACGCAAGGCGGAAGAACAGCGACGCAAGGAATTTCTGTGGGAGCTGTTGCTGGGGAATCACAGCAGTGAGGCTGGCATTCGCCAAAAAGCGGACACCTTGCAGATGCAGCTTCCGACCTCTTATTTAATTTGTATTATAGAAGCGGCAGGAGCCCGTCTGGACCAGTACTTGTATCCGTTGTTAATGCGTGACAAGCTGCTCTGGGTTGTCGACGGATCGCAAATCATCTTATTGATCGGTCTGTCCGATGCGAAAAAAGAGAAGAGTGATGTGCTCATTCGCAAGGTGGAACAGTTCCTCGCAGACTCGCTCGGCAAGCTCGAAGCACATGTCACAGAAGGACGCCAGGTGATTGCCGGGTACGGGAGAGATTACAAGTCTTATACGGATATTGTGAAAAGCTACAGGGAAGCGCTGCATGCACTCAAGATCAAAAAGCTGTTTCCTCAGGAAAATGAAGGGATTCACGGGTACCACGAGCTTGGGATTTATCGCTATTTACTTCAACTGAAGCAGTGGGAAGAGGAGCAGGGCTATCAGAATGAACGGTTGGAAAAACTCAGACAGTACGATCGCGACAACCAGACCACACTCATGACGACATTGGAGACTTTTTTGGATGCCGCTGGCAAGGTCAACAAGACAGCAGAGCGCCTGCATATCCACATCAATACATTGAGCTACCGACTGAGACGAATTGAGGAGATCATGCGTGTCGATCTCGACAATATGAACCAGCGGGCTGCCTTATATTTAGAGTTGAAAATAGCCAAATTAGATGGGGAACGGTAGTTCGTTTGTGAATTTTCACAAATGAAAAGATGCTAAAATTAAAGGAATCTCCAAGGAGTATGCCCGAAGATACGCTGTACAATAATAGTAACCGCAAAGAAATTGGCGTTTCCAAGGAGGACATACTTATCATGATCGTTGGAATTCCAAAAGAAATTAAAAATAATGAGAACCGCGTTGCCATTACCCCAGCAGGTGTAGCTGCTCTGGTGCAAAACGGACATTCCGTTCGTGTAGAAACAAGCGCAGGGCAAGGCAGTGGTTTTACGAATGAAGATTACAAGGCAGTAGGCGCTGAGATCGTAGAAACAGCAGCAGAGGCATGGGCGTCTGACATGGTCATGAAAGTAAAAGAACCACTCCCTGCTGAATACGGATATTTCCGTGAGGGTCTGATTCTGTTCACGTATTTGCATCTCGCACCAGAGCCTGAATTGACTCGTGAATTGCTCGATAAAAAAGTGATTGCAATCGCTTACGAAACCATCCAGCTCGACAATGGCGCTCTGCCTCTGTTGATGCCGATGTCTGAAGTAGCAGGTCGCATGTCCGTTCAAATCGGTGCGCAATTCTTGGAAAAGCAATATGGTGGAAAAGGTGTTCTGCTCGGTGGCGTACCAGGCGTGCCAAAAGGCGAGGTAGTCGTAATCGGCGGCGGGATCGTAGGAACAAACGCAGCGAAAATGGCGCTTGGACTGGGTGCAAATGTAACCATTATCGATGTAAACGCAGACCGTCTGCGCCAACTGGATGACCTGTTCCAAGGCCGCGTTCAGACGCTGATGTCCAACTCCTTCAACATCGCAAACGCTGTGAAAAAAGCAGATTTGCTGGTAGGCGCTGTGCTCATTCCAGGTGCTCGTGCTCCACGTCTGGTAACAGAAGACATGGTAAAAGAGATGTCACCTGGTTCAGTGATCGTAGACGTTGCGATTGACCAAGGCGGATCGATCGAAACCGTTGACCGCATCACGACTCATGACAAGCCAACCTATGAGAAGCACGGTGTGATTCACTACGCGGTAGCGAACATGCCTGGTGCAGTCGCTCGTACATCTACATTGGCCCTGACCAACGTAACCGTTCCTTACGCGGTACAATTGGCGAACAAAGGCTACGCACAAGCGATTCGCGACAACAAAGCATTGGCAAAAGGCGTAAACGTCATCGACGGAAAAGTAGCTTACAAGGCTGTCGCTGATGCGCATAACCTGCCGTATGCTTCTATCGAAGAAGTTTTGCTGGTGAAAAACTAGCTTCAACGGTAAATAGAAAAGAAGAAACTGCTTGTCCGAGGTTACGGCAAGCAGTTTCTTCTTTTATTTAGTCGGCCGAAGCGGGTCAGGGTATTTGACCGAATCCATCTTCATTTTTCCGGAATCACTTAAGTGTATATGCACCTGGATTTGGGTCAGGGAATCAGGTGTGAGCTTATTGCGCTTGCGTATTTCGTACTTTCGCCAAGCCTGGTAGTCTTGTTTAAACAAACTTTCCTCCAAGCTATATAGATCAACCCCTGCTTTGACTCCTTTTAGAAACGTCCCGCGAATTTGCTCGGCTACCTGTTCTTCGGAGCTTTTTTGTACGAAAGCAGGCGTAACCGTACTCAACATTTCACGAACGAACCCCTTTAGACGAACATTGACCTGATAACGAGGATGCTCTCCGGTGGTAATCGGAATGATGTCCAATTTGACGTGCTCGATACGCATGGTTGCTTTGGGAATGTTGTTTTGCCTCACAACGAGGTCAGCATATTTCGTGTCAGGATTCATCCATCGAATCCCCATTAAATCACGATTGGGAAAGTAACCCTGCCAATTTCCACGATGAATGGCGTGGATGCCGTCGATGGAAAGACGAGAAATAAAACGATTATTTTCTTTCCAGGAACGTTCGTACAGCGTAATGTTTGGCAATAACACGGTTTTTGCTGGCTCCCAAAAGTCCGAGATAAACCGAAAAAATTGGATCGGCTCGATAAACGAACGCTGCTCGTAAACATCCTTTGGCTGATGCAAAAGAGAGTCTAATGGAGAAAAGCCAACCAAAGAATGAGAGCTTAACACTTTGTCAATCGGCTCCCGCGTTCCGAATACCCATTTCGTGTAACGAATCAGACCGTATCGATTCATAATATCATGGGAGGTGATAATGCCCTTTTGCAAGAGACGCTCATGAAATACGAGGGAGGATACAAAGCCAAGAAATACGGGGACCTGCGAGTTTTTTTGAAGGTTATCAAAGGCAGATTGAAGTGTTTTCCCTTTTCCGATCGAAATGGTCGCAGGTGGTGCTTGAAGGGTAGTTGATGACTCCTGCTTCGCGACGGTAGACAGATCGGTGGATTGGGCGTATAAAACATACTCATTGTTGACGTAATCAATGCCCATGGCAGATAAGTAGCGAAGATCCTGGATGGATTTCTGGTCCCAGCAGCCGCTAAGAAGAGTCGTTGCCAACAGCAGCATAGCAGAAGCAATCCGCATGCATTTCATTTAGGATCGCCACCCTTAGCCGATCTTGTCCGTAAAAAACTGATCATGGGTTTGAATATGACATTTAACAGTGTGGACAATGAGTTGGATGAATCCATCAAAACATACGATCTGCCAAAGGAGGTCAAGGTGGATAAGTAGTATACGATGGCAATCATCCCGAGGATAAAGCCATACATGCCGATGGTTGCGGAAAGGAAGAAAACAGTGAAACGAGCCACGGTAACAGCTCCGCTTAATGCCTGGTTGACCAGCGTGAAGGAGGCAACAACTGTCAGGGAGCCGATAAACAGCATCGAGGGCGATGTCAGTCCTGCACGAATGGAAGCATCCCCGATAATCAGTGCACCGACTAATGCCAGCGTCTGACCGACGTTTTTGGGCAAGCGGGCACCTGCTTCTCGCAGAAATTCAAAGATAAACAAGATGATGAATAGCTCCATCGGCGCGGAAAATGGCAGCCCTTTTCGGCCTTGTGTAACGGTAGCGAGCAATTGAAAAGGAAATTGCTCTACATTATAGGCGGATAGGGCAATCCAAAAGCCAGGCAGAAAGATCGCGATCCAAAATCCACCCAAGCGCAGAATGCGTTCCAACCATACATAAGTAACCGGATACTGATCATCTTCGGGAGATTTGATGAGTTCGAGCAAGGTAACAGGTGCCACGATGGCCAAGGGTGAGCCGTCTACCAACACGATTACTTTCCCTTGCAGCAGCGTGTAAATCGCATAGTCAGGACGCCCCGTATAATCAACTAACGGAAACAGCGAATGAGTGTTGTCACTGAGTAATTTCTCCAGGATAGCGCTATTTAAGATTTTTTTTGTCCTACAATTGAGGAGTCTCTCACGCATCATCTCCACGAGATCCGAAGATACTCCATCTGTGATATACATCATCGCAACTCTCGTACGCGAGCGCGTTCCGAGAATAAAAGGCTCATAGGCCAGGGTAATGGTTCGCATACGCTTGCGAATGAGAGCCACGTTCGTGGAGAGATCCTCGACGAAGCCGTCGCGGGGACCTTTGATTGATATCTCTGTATTGGCTTCCTCAGTACTACGCTCTGGCCGATTGGAGATATCCCAGGCAAATGGCGGGGAGTCTCCAATAAAAATCAGCAAATCTCCTGAAAACAGTCGCTCAACCCACAACTCAGGATTCGCGAAGAGCGGGGAAAGAGGCAGGGAACGCAAATCACCAATAGCCAGGAATCGCTCCAATTGCGGCAATGCCGTATCGTGTAATTGACGAACGTCTGCAAGTCCTTCGCAATAAAGCATCAATACAGGCTGGTCCTCGGTTGTGACCGTGCTAATAAAAATGATGTCCGCACAATGCGCGAATTTTTCCCGCAGCTCCTCTTCAAGGGTCATAAGGGGTCTCCTCCTGTCTGGATGGTTTTCGCAGGGATATCAGGATGAGTGCGAGTGAGACAACAACCATAATGACGAAGTAAAGTGGGTAGTATACACGCGATAAAAAGGCTACGAATTGCATGTCGCTGTAAGGAAGGCTGGTGAAGGCAATCATGCTTCCGCCGAAAAATAGCATCATGAATTTGCGTTGCTTTCGGGTTCGTATCGTGATCAAATCTCCTAAAAGAATCAAGCAAAGCGTTATTCGAATAAAAGCACCGGAAAGCCATTGGAAAATCGAGAAAAACTCCATGTTCTCGATGTCTTTTCCGATCGTGAGCAGCCGCCATTGTTCAAATGCAGGAAAACGTTGACGAGCGGACTCTACAGGTCCAAATTCTGCAATTGCCCCTGTCAGTGGGCTGAGTGTCAACAGCAGCGTGATACCGAGCATGACAAAAAAGTGTACGAGTCGAAACGGTTTTCGTACGTGATGCTGGAGCAACAGGAGCAGAAACAGCTCGGTGAAACCGCCGCCAACGTAAAGCATCCCATGTAACAGCGGACGCAAACCGTTCTGGAAAAGCGGGAGCAAATGACTATAATCCTTTTTGGGAATATTGCCAAAAGCGACGAAAAATCCAAGCAACACGACTATGGGGAGCAAGACGCCAGCAGTGATTCCAACGGACGTCATACCTCCAATAGACGCAAGTACACATAGCCCCATCAAGGCGAAAGCGGTCACCCACTCGGGTGTTCGAGGCAAGTAGTTTACGGTTGTCCAAGTTTGCGTATCGATCAAATTCGTTAGCGCCATTAGGTACAAGCAAATCATGATTGGAACGAGCAAGAAATTGCTGACGATTTTTCCTGAACGTTGTGAAAGCCATTCATACAAAGATTGTTGATCTAAACTTCGATTAATCACAAACAGCAGATACGCCCAGAGAGAAAAGGGTATACCTGAAAGCAACACACTCAACCAAGCATCTCTGCCTGCTTTACTAAGTAAGAGGGGGATGACGGTTACGTGGTTCGTAATGCCGATCGTCAGCATCATCACCATAATGGCTTGACCAATCCCGATTTTTCCGTCCACTTTCATGAAAGACTAATCCCCCTGTGCGTGGTGGTGCTGTTAGGATTTGCCTGCTTACTTGGAAATATGTATCACGTATAAAGGTTACATACTCCCGAAAAAGTATGGTATTCTACTATGAGGTAAAAAGGTAGAAACGGAGTAAGGAGTGCAGCCGATGTATCAGCTCATAAGAAAATATCTGTTCCAGCAAGATGCGGAAGAGATTCATGAAAAGACAATTGGTGCCTTAAGGCTGGTGGAGGATTCTGCTCCAGGCAAAAGCATCCTGAAGATGATCTATCAGGTAAAAGACCAGCGATTGGAGAACAAGCTGTGGGGAATGACGTTTCCGAATCCAGTCGGACTTGCAGCCGGTTTTGATAAAAATGCAGAAGTTTATCATGCGTTGGGTGCTCTTGGTTTTGGGTTTGTGGAAATCGGGACATTGACGCCGCAGGGGCAGCCAGGCAATCCAAAGCCCCGATTGTTCCGATTGCCGGAACATCAAGCTGTCATTAACCGAATGGGCTTCAACAATCACGGTGCTTATCTGGCTTCCCAGCATTTGGTCGACTACGCATACTCAGATGTTCCGATTGGGATTAACATTGGGAAAAACAAAGTAACGCCGAATGAAGAAGCGGCCGTCGATTATAGCAAATGTATGGACATGCTCTATGCATACGGTCACTATTTCGTCATTAACATCAGCTCTCCAAATACCCCGAATCTTCGTGACTTGCAGGAAACGGAGAGCTTGCGTCATTTGGTGCGTGCAGTAAGAGAAAAGGCAACCGAAATGGAAGGGCGTTCCATCAAGAAAAAGCCGATCTTGCTAAAAGTAGCGCCAGACATGTCAGATGAGCACATGCGCGATGTTGTTCACGCTGCTGTAGAAGAAGGCATTTCCGGAATTATCGCTACCAATACGACACTGTCACGTGAGGCCGTTTCCGGACATCGATTTGCCGAGGAAGCGGGCGGATTGAGCGGAAGACCTCTTACAGAGCGTTCCACTGCTTGGGTGAAGGAGATTTATCAAGAAGTAGGAGACAAGGTACCAATCATCGGTGTCGGCGGTATTTATAACGGCGAAGATGCCTACGCGAAAATCCGGGCAGGAGCCAGTCTTGTTCAGGTGTATACGGGGATGATTTATCAGGGCCCAGGTATCGCCAAACAAATCAACAAAAAACTGCTCAAGCTCATGCAACGCGATGGTTTTAAACATATTAGTGAAGTAATTGGCGTAGACGCAAAAGAATAGAAAGAACAAGTACGCATAGGTCTATGGCTCCTTTGTAGCGGGTCATCGACTTATGCGTTTTTGCTTATATTCTTCCGATTTATGTAGTGATCCGGTATAATGATGTGGGACAAACATGAATTGTCAGTCAATTGCATATAGTCGGCGTTAGGTGCCTTTATGTGACACATAAAGGGTAACAGGGAATCGGGTGAAAGTCCCGAGCGGTCCCGCCACTGTAACCAGGGAGCTCTCTTTGAGAAGGAAACCACTCATCTTCGTATGGGGAAGGACAAGGAGCGCATGGATCTGGAAGCCAGGAGACCTACCTAGTAGCCACACCCACAGAACCTTCGCGGAAAGGAGCGGTGAATACGAGGCAATGAGGCTGTCTAGTCAGTCTGTTGTTTTGTGTGCACATCTCGTCCACTGATGGATGGGATTTTTTTGTTTGGAGGAAAGAATGAAAGTCAGTGAAGGAGGATAAACATGAATCGATCTCGTCTCGTATCTACTTGTTTGATGATCGCGGGCTTTGTCTTGTATTTTTTGCTCAATGAACCTGAGACAGGACATGCAATGCACATCATGGAAGGGTATTTGCCATTATCCTGGGCCTTATTTTGGTGGGCTGTGTTCTTGCCATTCTTTATTCTTGGGATTCGCTCGATTAACAAGATTGTAAAAGAACATCCCGAGATGAAGCTCCTTATTGGCGTTGCAGGAGCATTTGCATTTGTTTTATCTGCATTGAAAATCCCTTCGGTTACAGGCAGCAGCTCTCACCCGACTGGAACGGGCCTTGGCGCCATTATGTTTGGGCCTTTTGCGATGTCTGTGTTAGGGAGTATGGTGCTCTTGTTTCAAGCCTTGCTTTTGGCGCATGGAGGTTTGACTACGCTAGGGGCAAATGCTGTATCTATGGCAGTAGTAGGACCCATGGTGGCATACGGAATCTATCGGTTGATCATGAAAGTGGCCGGAAGTCAGCGTCTGGCGGTTTTTGCGGCGGCGGCTTTGGCTGATCTCGCTACCTATGTGGTGACTTCGCTTCAACTGGCACTCGCATTTCCAGCTGAATCTGGCGGAGTGTTGGCTTCGTTTGCCAAATTCGCAGGAATTTTTGCGTTCACGCAAGTACCGCTCGCTATCAGTGAAGGTCTGTTGACCGTTCTTGTTTGGAACTGGTTGTTATCTTATAACGCAAAAGAGCTTACACAGCTTCGTTTGCTCAAACGGGAGGAATCGCTGTGAAAAAAGGATGGAACTGGCTTTTACTCTTGGGGGTAATCGTACTGGCTACTGTCCCGCTGTTACTGGTGCAGGACTCGGAATTTGGCGGCGCAGACGGCGTGGCGGAGGAAGCGATCAAGGAAATCGCTCCGAACTACGAACCATGGTTTCAACCGCTAATAGAACCGCCAGGGGGAGAGACGGAGAGTCTATTGTTTGCGGTGCAGGCGGCGTTGGGAGCGGGAGTGGTTGGCTACGCCGTGGGCTTGTACAAAGGTCGGTTGGATAAACGCAAAAAATGAACGGGTTGCAGCTTGATTCTCTCTCTTATCAAAACAGGCTAAAACATCTGCCGCCAGCTCATAAGCTATTGCTGGCGAGTGCAATGCTACTGCTCGTCCTGGTGGGACATGTATGGATGCAGATGGCGGTCGTGGTTTGGATGACGGTATGGGTAGTGGTGTATGCCCGTATTCCTGTCCGAATCTACTGTGCCTTTATGATCGTGTCACTCTCGTTTTTCGCGGCGGGGCTCCCTGCTCTATTGATTGAAGGAGTGAGAGCAGGAGGAGTACAGGTACAGGTCGCGGCAGCATGGGAATTCGGTACGTATGTGCTCTATGTGCCGATGTCCTCCTTCAGTAAAGTTTGGATTTTATTTTGGCGGACCATGGCGAGCTTATCTTGCTTTGCTTTCCTTTTGTTTACCGTGCCGTTTGCCGAAATCTTGCAGGTGCTTCGCCGGCTTCATATGCCTGTTCTTGTGACTGATTTATTAATGATCATGTATCGGTTTATTTTTGTGTTGGTAACGATTTCTCACCAGCTCTGGATTGCCCAACGTTCGCGCGGAGGTCATCGCGGCTTCCGGGCGACACTTCGGGATGCAGGGGTTCTCGTTGCGCAATTGTTTGTCAGAGCGATGCGCAAATACGAAGCCCTGCACAAAGGAATGGCGGCAAGAGGTTTCGGGGAGAGCATGCAGGTGCTCTCGTTTCATTCCCATGCCCGCTCGCGCCGCTATGAGTGGGAATCAATCGCAGGCTGTATGCTGCTGGTGCTGCTTGAGTGGTGGACAGGAGGTTGGCGGTTATGACATCACGGTTGTTGGAGTTCATCGATTTGCAGTACACGTATCCAGGAGGGCGGGGACCAGTCCTGTCAGGGCTGTCCTTATGGATTCCAGAGGGGAAAAAATGTGTTCTTTTGGGGCGGAATGGCTGTGGGAAGTCGACCCTGTTCTTGCATGGAAACGGGATCATCGAGCCTCAGAAGGGACAGGTGCTGTGGAAGGGGAAACCCATTGTCTACAAACGAGCCGCATTGCAAGAGATGACGCAAAAGGTAGGCTTGGTCTTTCAAGATCCCGAGCATCAGTTGATCGCAAGCACAGTCGCGGAAGATATATCCTACGGTTTATGCAATCAGAAGCTGCCTGTGGACGTAATCCGGGCAAAGGTAGAAAAGGTGCTGGATGCATTCGGGTTAAGAGAGCTGGCAGAAGCTCCAATTCATCATTTGAGCCTGGGACAAAAACGGAGACTGGCACTCGCGGGGGTCATGGTCATGGAGCCCGAGCTTTTGCTGTTGGACGAGCCAACTGCGTATCTGGATCGCTACCAGACCAAAAATTTGCTGCGGGAGCTCGATGCTATTCACCGGCAAGGAACGACTGTTTTGATGGCAACACACGATATGGATATTGCGTTTGAATGGGCCGAGTGGATTTGCATCATGGATGAAGGCAGGCTTGTGTTCGCGGGAGATCCGCAGGAGGCATTGGAAAACAGAGACATGCTGGAAAGCCTTCATCTGGGTATGCCGTTGCTCGTGGATGTGTGGGAGGCACTGCCTGAGCAGTGGAAGCGAGAGTTGGGCGGAAGTATTCCACGTTCGGTCGACGAGCTGCGAAAAATGCTAAGTGTTCAGCGGGTATGGTGAATGGAGTGGGCGCTTTCGGGTAAGCTAACCCCAAAAAGCCATGGAGGTACGCAGTATGGAACATGACTCTGTCTCGAGTTCATCTGTCCCGAATCATCAGGAAAAAGGAATCCCTCGCCAAGTGAAGGATGAACTGATGTATCAAGTGTTGGAGAAAGACATGACTACCGCTGAACAGGAAAAGAAGATAAAGGATGATTACCTAAAAGGAAAGGCGTAAATTTGCGCCAAGAAGCCCTTCTCGCCACATAAAGGCGTGAAGGGCTTTTTTACATGGAATGATCCCCGTACCCACCCTCGTCTGTCAGACAAAATCAACACACGGTAGTTACAATACCAAGTACGCATTACTCATGTCACATTACTGGGCTTCTTATGTGAGAGAGGGATTTGAACCCTCAGGGTTGCCCCTCGACCCGACCAATGAGTTTTCAACATTAACCCTGTTGAATGGGGACGTGTTCGCCTTTTGCAGACAGACTACCGACTTCCATGTCTCTTACGTCAGGTTTCTTGCAACTCCGTTAACCAGTTGAATTGTTGAATGCTTGCATCCAGTTCCCGGTACTGCTTGGACAGCTCGTCGACTTGCTTTTGCAACTGGGCAATATTAACAGTCGAGCAAACCTTGACCTCCGAACGGCTGTAGCGATCATGCTTGACAGTAGCTGCTTTGATCAGGTCGGCCAGCTCATTGCGTTTTGAACCGAGAACATCACGTTTGGTTAACGCATCGGAGAGCGTCATTGTTTCGTTAAAGCGGCAAGACGCATTGGTTCGATTGATTTGCTGAACAATACGCTCGAGCTGGTCAAACAACTGATACAGCTCAGATAAGAGATCGTCAGGATTTTCTGGAGGCTGTTCACCTTCCTGGACCTTTGCGCTGCGGTGCAAGCGGTCCCCCAACTGTTCGATTCGCTTTTGATAATCGGCACGAATGATTAACGCTTCCGCGAGTTTCACAACCGTAACCCCCTAAACCAATCTGATAGTTTATACGCTTGTTTGCTTGATTGGTTGTGGTAAAAAAAATAAAATATGGGAAAACTTATATTCCGCTGAAAAGGTAAGAAGATTTGTACGAATTTTGTAGGGATATGTCCATTCATCACGAATAACGTAAAGAAGGCACTTACTTACAATGGGAGAAGTGATGAGGTTGTGATTTCAACTTTGAATAAGACGCTATGCGTTCAGCAACTCGTAGAAAAATTAAGAGACAAGCAGCTTCTTCATGTACCAATCGCTGATCTTCGAGAATCCAATAAAGTGTTGTATGAATACGTCAATCAGCTCAATGACTCGATTGCGATCATTCCGACTACGATTAATTCGGTCATTACAGGCGTGATCCGCTTCCAGGAAGGGTACTTTATTACCTTAGGCATGCTCATTTGGAAAGACGCCAACAAAAAAGGAGCGTTCAAAGAAGGGACGTTTCTTTTTTACAAGCATGACGCTCAGGATTTGATTGAGGAGTGCGTTCATATTACCAATTCCATCGAAAATCACAATCTGATGGAAAGCCTGTTCTTTGCTTGCTGCGAGAGCAAGGATGGCGATTCCGTGCTTTCCTATTCGCATATCGAGCATGCGATTACATACGGGGAGCTGTATCGTGACATAAAGTCCAAAATCAAAAAAGGATTTGCATAGTTAGAGAAACTTTACACGCCAAGTTTTGGGTGATATACTACTGAAAATTTATAAAATATTCCAATTGAAGAGGAGTTTTCCTACTTGATGATTAAGAAGTAACGTCTTGCCATTCACCAGTTGGCCCGACCCCCTCCACGTAAATGGTTTTGTTTACCCATAAATAAAAACCACTTACAACCAAATGGAGGAATATCACAATGAGTAAACCTGAAATGAATGTTGCCCTAGTAGTCGGTCCGGATACGGACCAGGATAGCCAAGCAATCCGAAATACACTTGAGTATTTTGGAGCTCGAGTCTTTACGTACTGGATTGGTCGACCAAGCGATTTGATCGATGTATTGAATGGCAGCGACCTCTACCCAAATACCGACATGATTATTCTGAATTTCCATGGCGATGAGGGAAGTCTCATCATGCCAGAGCTGGGCGAGGACGTTTACGAGGAAGGAGAACCAAAGGATAATTTTGGTCCTGACGAGGTTAGACGGTTTGCCAAGCTGGATGGAAAAATCGTGTTAGGTAACGGATGCTCGCTTGGTGATCCCGAATTAGCGAAGGCCTTTCTGGACAGTGGTTGCCATATGTATATCGGGCCAGATGATTACCCGGACGGAAGTTCTGCGCTGATGTTCGCCCTGCGCTTTTTCTACGAGGTAATTCAAAACAAGAAAAGCGTGGAAGAAGCTTTTCGAATCGCAAAAGCAACTGATGAAGAAACCGAGATGTACCAGCTTTATGTAAAAGAGTAATAACAACGCAAAGGGAGCCTTGTACGAGGCTCTTTTTGTGTCGAGAATTGTCAGCTATTATTCTTGTTGGTACTCATATTTTGGATTAGGGCGGAATTCTGCAAGTAAAGTCGCAAATCGGACTGCAATAGGATGAAAAAGGGCGCAGGCAAATGCTTGCGTCCTTTTGCTATTAGGTGAGGGTACAGGCAAATCATGAGAAAAGCGCATAGAGTAGTGTGTCTAAGGAAAGGGGGAGACAGAATGGGTTTCTTTGATGGCTTCGATGACTTTGCTCTGATCCTGGTCCTTTTCATTTTGTTGGTAATTGTCGGTTGTGATTGTTAGGGTAACAAAGTAATGCAAAGGGACATACAATCCCTTTGCATTATTCATTTACGAATGGAGGTGAGGAGGAAAATTGGCTAGAAAAATCAATGGTTTTACCCCTGAGTTCTCTGACTGGCTCAAGTCAAATAAGGTTTCGGTCAGAAAGCTGCAAAAAAATCCTGAATCCCTTGGTCAGTATTATCAAGAGTGGGCAAAAACAAGCCGTAGGACGAGAAAAGAGTCTCGACCGCCAAGGGTTTCCAATCTAAACCTTGATATGGGTACTATTTTAAATGGTGTACGTATAGCGAACGAGGTATTCAGAACGTTCCAAGGTGCAAATGGGCTTGGAAGTATGTTTAGAAGGTTTATGTAGTGATCATGAATCTTGTTGGGAGCTATTCCAGCAACCCCAGCTCTTGGTAAACCTTGATGGACACGACACCGTTTGGTTTTAATTTTCGATCCCGTTGAAATTTCTTTAGAGCCGCAGTTGTCGAGGATCGAAACTTGCCATCGCATATTCCGTGATAATAACCAGCGCTCTTCAACCGAGATTGAATGAGCTGTACATCTCCACCAACGTCACCCTCGGCTAAATCTCTAGGATCGTGGCTCGGGTCCCCTAATACATGACCATAAATCGTTACTTTTGTTCCGAGTGGAATCATCTTGAACAGTTCGATGACGTCGTTGTTTCGCATGCGGATACAACCATGGCTCAAATGCTGTCCGATGGAGTATGGTTTGTTTGTGCCGTGGATGCCATAAATTCCCCAAGGGACGTTTAAGCCTAACCATCGTGGACCGAATGAGGGTCCCCAATCTTTTCCTTTGTATATGACTTTGTATTCTCCAACTGGTGTAGGTGTAGAAGGATTACCAACGGCAACGGGATACGTTTTTACTGTTTTCCCATGCTTTTTGACAATTAACTTGTGTTTCCTGGGATAAACTTCAATCGTAAAAATCCCTTGGTCGCTAATGATTGGTAACGAATGCTCGGCGTAAACAATTTTTTGACCGATTTCAATTCCTACTGGAAAGCTAACAGTTAAGAGAAGAATGGCAGCAAAACAAATGAGCAAGAGGGTTATCGTTCGATTCACCATTGTCTATGTTCATCCGATCATCTGTTTTTTTCACAGTACAACTTTAATTTGTGAATGGAAACAGCATTTTATTCGGGACAAAGTGAAAGCCCTCCTCATCAGAGAAGGGCTGTTTCTTTGTTTATAGGTCGTAATACAGCTCATACTCTTTTGGATTCACTGTCCGCTCGACTTGTTCAATCTCACCACGTTTTTGTGCAATCCAGCCTTCTATTACTTCTTTTGTGAAAACATTCCCTTCGAGCAAGAAATCATGGTCTTGTTCCAATGCGACAAGTGCTTCTGCGAGAGAGGCGGGAGCGCTCTTGATCTCGTGCTTTTCCGCATCGGACAAGTCGTAGATGTTTTTATCCATTGGCCCAAAGCCCAGTTCACGCGGGTTGAGCTTGCGCTTGATGCCATCGAGGCCAGCCATCAGCATAGCGGCAAAAGCCAAGTACGGGTTAGCAGTAGAGTCCGGAGTGCGGAACTCAATGCGGGACGCTTTTGGCGTAACGGCAGCAATCGGAATCCGAACGGCAGCAGAGCGATTTCCTTTGGAGAAGACCAGATTCACTGGTGCTTCGTAGCCGGGAACCAGCCGCTTAAACGAGTTGGTGCTCGGGTTAGTCAGGGCGATTAACGCAGGGGCGTGGTGCAAAATACCACCAATGTAGTGCAGCGCAGTCTCACTTAGGTTTGCGTAGCCGCCTTGCTCATAAAACAATGGGGTATCGCCGTTAAACAAGCTTTGGTGAACGTGCATGCCAGATCCGTTGTCACCAACGATTGGTTTTGGCATGAAGGTAGCAGTTTTGCCGTGTTTGGCAGCTACGTTTCGCACGATGTATTTGAATAGCAATAGATTATCTGCTGTATGAGTCAGTGTATCGAAGCGGAAATTAATCTCACCTTGACCGGCTGTTGCCACCTCATGGTGATGGCGCTCGACATGCAAGCCGCATTTTGTCATCAGCGTGCACATTTCATTTCGGATATCCATTTGGGAATCGGTCGGTTGAACAGGGAAGTATCCGCCCTTGTTGCGTACCTTGTAGCCGAGGTTTTGTCCTTCTTTACCTGTGTTCCAGAAAGCTTCTTCTGAATCGATGTGGAAGAAGGAACCAGACGGACCAGAGGCATAGCGTACGTTGTCAAAGAGGAAGAATTCGGATTCAGGGCCAAAGTAAGCAGCGGTAGCGAGGCCGGATTGTTGCAGATAGGTTTCAGCCTTGAGGGCAATGCCGCGAGGATCGCGTGTGTAGACGGTGTTGTCTGGGTTGACGATGTTGCAGATGATATTCATGGTTTTGGCTTCTACGAAAGGATCGATGAAGGCGGTTGCTGGATCGGGCATTGCCACCATGTCGCTTTCTTCAATGGACTTGTAGCCGATTAGACTGGAGCCGTCAAATGCGACGCCGTTGCGGAATGTTCCTTCATCTACCGCGTAGGCAGGAACGGTGACATGGTGCTGGCGGCCGAGCAGGTCAACGATTCGAAAATCTACATATTCCACTTTTTCCGCGTCAATTGTGGACAGGACTGTTTTCATATCCAACAAGATTCACTCCATTCACGAATTAAAGTTATGAATTTACTATCAACGTTCGGTTTTTGCTTGGTTTTTATATTTTGAATTATATCGACAATTATTATTGTTCGTCAAGAGGTTTTCTTACTTTGTTTGTTAGGTTTTCTAACATTATATTGTGGGGTTTAGAAAATGGTTACTTTCTAATAAAATGTAGACAAACCAAGACTTATAAACGCGGAGGCGGTATAGATGAAGGTTCTCGTACTGGGAGCAGGGGGCATTGGCGGTTATTTTGGTGGCAGGCTGGTTGAATCGGGAGTAGATGTAACGTTTCTTGTGCGTGAGCGTAGATACAAACAGTTGCAGGAGCGAGGCTTGCGCATTCAGAGCGTTCATGGAGATTTGCTTTTGGAGCAGCCACAACTGATTCAAGCAGGGGAGGAAGCAGGACCATTTGATGTTGTGCTGTTATCCAACAAAGCCTACACGCTGGAAGATAGCGTGGATGCCATCGCTCCGTACGTAGGCGAGGACACAGTCGTCATTCCGCTGCTGAACGGAATTGCGCATATGGAAGTGTTGTGGGATCGTTTTGGGCGGGAGCGCGTGCTCGGTGGTCTTTGTTTCATTGAGACGACTCTGAATGCTGGTGGCGATGTCGTGCAGACAAGTCCGATTCATGATGCAGTTTTCGGTGAGTGGGAAGGCGGCAAAAGTGAGCGTGTAGAGCGAATGGAGCAAGCCTTTTCCAAGATCAATGGAACGATGCGTGCCAGTACAAATATTCAACGAGAAGCCTGGCACAAATACTTGTTTATTGCGACGTTTTCCGGTATTACCACACTGATGAACTCCGCTGTTGGACCGATTCGGGAATCGGCTTGGGGTGTAGAGCTGACACGTCAGCTCGCAGACGAAATCGCTTCTGTCATGAACGCTTTGGAGGCACCAATCAAGCCGGATATCGTCGACAAACAAATGGAGACTTTCCAAAATCAGCGTCCTCAAACGAAATCGTCCATGCTGCGCGATATGGAAAAAGGTCTTCCGGTGGAAGCAGATCATCTTCAAGGCTACCTCTTGGAGCGAGCAGAACAAAAAGGCGTGTCCACACCGCTTTTAAAAGTTGTCTACAATAATCTGAAGGTTTACGAACAGAAGCGTGCAGGAGACAAATAAGGTATAATATTGGGTGAAATGTCTTTCGCTTACGCATTATAAAAAGTAGGAGGGGTAAAGATGGAAGTCATCAAGATTTCCCCCCGTGGATATTGCTACGGTGTGGTAGATGCCATGGTATTGGCACTGCGAACAGCGCAAAACTTTGACTTGCCCCGCCCGATTCATATTTTGGGCATGATCGTACACAATGCTCACGTCGTCGAGGCGTTTGAAAAACAAGGGATAAAAACATTGGATGGAGAGGATCGGCTCGCTCTCTTGGATCAGGTTCAGGAGGGAACGATCATCTTCACGGCCCATGGTGTGTCTCCTGAGGTGCGCAAGAAAGCCCGCGATAAAGGCTTGACCGTTGTCGACGCGACTTGCCCAGATGTAACGAAGACACATGATTTGATCCGTGAAAAAGTAGCGGAAGGCTATCATGTGCTCTACATTGGAAAAAAAGGACATCCTGAGCCAGAGGGCGCTATGGGGATCGCGCCGGATCACGTACATCTGGTTCAAAAGCTGGAAGAGCTGGACGCACTCGATCTGCCAACAGACAAGCTGATCGTTACGAACCAGACGACGATGAGTCAGTGGGATGTCAAACATCTGATGGACGCCATTCTTAAGCGTTTTCCTGGCGTGGAAGTGCATAATGAGATTTGTCTCGCTACGCAGGTTCGTCAGGAAGCTGTAGCGGAGCAAGTAGGAGAGGCAGATTTGTGTATCGTCGTAGGCGATCCGCGCAGCAACAACTCCAATCGTTTGGCACAGGTCTCAGAAGAAATCGCGGATGTTCCGTCGTATCGAATCGCTGATTTGTCTGAGCTAGACATTGAATGGTTACGTGGAAAGAAAAATGTGGCGGTTACTTCTGGCGCTTCGACGCCGACTCCATTGACGAAGGAAGTCATCTCCTTCCTGGAGCAGTTCGATGAGTTCAACCCGGCTACATGGGAGAAAAAACGGACCGTTAACATGGCGAAAATATTGCCAACGGTAAAATAAATCATGTAGGCATGCTCTGTGTTATGTTTCCTTACACGGTTAATTAACCTCAAAATAGGAGAGTTATATGCCAGAATCACTTTCCGGTTTCGGGCTGGGGGGCGCAAAAGGCAGATACGTAAGTCTTTGCGCCCTTTATCTTTTTATTTACTACGGGTTTGGCGCTTTTGCTCCGCTTATTACGCAATACTACGAATCCATTCATCTAACTGGGACCCAAATCGGTCTCATCAGTGCAGTCGCGCCGATCGTTTCCATCGTGGCACAGCCGATGTGGGGTATGATCTGTGATCGCTATCAAATTCGCAAAACTGTGCTGATTCTGACATTGACCATCACCGGATTGGTGGGACTTCTCTTTACGGGTGTCTCCACCTTTGTCTACGTCTTCTTGCTCTACATATTGTTGTCGTTTTTTCAAAGTGCCGTCGTTCCTATCTCAGATAGCTTGGCTCTCGGTTATGCCAAGGGACATGGCATGCAGTTCGGCGACATTCGCTTGTGGGGAGCAATCGGCTTTGCACTGGCGGCATTCATCACAGGTCTTCTCGTTGAGCGGTGGGGGCCACATTTTCTTTTTTACTCGTTTTGCTTGGCGTTTCTAATTGCTATTCTGTTTCTTCGGAAGGTTCCGGAAGAAGTGACAGAGGCATCGCGGTTTCGCGTCAGTATGCTGGCGGGGATAAGGGATTTGGCACGAATTCCGCGATTTGCGTTGTTTTTGATTTCATCGTTCTGCATGATGGGTTCTGTAAACGCCAATAATATTTGGTTTTCCCTGTTTTATCAGGATATCGGAGGGACCATTGCCGGGATCGGTCTTGCCTTCTTATTGTTTGCAGGCAGTGAGGCTCCTTTTATGAAGCTGGCCGGTTATATTGTTCGCAGGTGGGGACTAGAGTTGACGCTCTTGCTATCAGCGATTTTTTGCACGATGCGCTGGTTTTGGTATAGCTCCGCTCCAAGTACGACTGCCGTGATTACGATGTTCTTTGTGCAGGGGATTTCAGTAGGCTTTTATTTGGCAACGGCAGCCCAATTTGTGCGCGAAAATACACCCGCATCCCTTCAGGTGACGGCGCTGGCCATCTTCTTTTCAGTGGGAGGCGGGCTTGGATCGATGTTTTGTAATTTGGTAGCAGGGTGGATCAAAGATTCATTTTCGGTGCTCGCCATTTATTTGTTTTTTGGAATCATCACCGCGATCGGGATCATTCCTCTGCTCATGATAAAATTCGGACGGTGGAAGCAAATCTCACCAGACGAAGAAGTGCAAGCTAGTCAATGACGAGCATGCCTTGGAAGCCTGTTTCCGGATAGCCAGGTGCGTCTGATACGAAATGATACCGACCACGTTTGGCGGCTGAAAACTGCAAGAGAGTCGATTGAGTCGGCTTCAATTCTGTGGATGTAAGGTTCAGATCACGAATGGATAGATTGTGAGGGCGCGTATCGGTGTTGACGATCATCAACGAGACTCGCTCTCCTTCGTGTGCAGTCAATTGATTGGGCAAAAAGCCAGCGCTAGAAATCGTAACGGTATGTGTCCGCGTCGCGATAGCGTACGAAGCGGGTAGGCGATGGGAATGATGCGTCCAAAGTAGCGTTAATGTCACAGCCAGAGCGATGATTGGATAACGAAGCTGCCGATACCAGTGACGAGACATTTTGCTTTCAACTCCTTTGAGGACAATAGCATGGGAAGTTACTATTATCCTGTCCCCGGAGTGAGGGGGATAAACACTTTTTCCCTATTCGATTGAAGAAGGGGTGGAAAAACGTATCTTTCCCTGTCATGCAAAATAAAAAGACTGTTGATAATTGATTTGATTCAACAGCCTTTTTATTTTGTATTTTTTGTAACCTTTTGCCACTTATTGCGATTAATTAACATTGAAAAAATACGGGAGGATGTAAATGATGAAAAAGCTGAATAAAGTGATTTTTTCGGTAACAACTGCAACTCTACTTGCTACTACGCCAATCTATCTGACGAATAATGGTCAAGTGCTGGCGGAGGAGAGCAAGGCAAAGGAGCTCGCACCTGAATGGAAAGTGAAGGTAGAGCTTGCAATCCAAAAGGTAAAGGAAAGGTTGCCATATTTATCCGATTTTTCTTACAGTACGCTTGAGATTTTAGAAAAAGATGATGGAACGAATGATATAACCATCATCTTGCAAACGTCCAAGGAGAAGAAGAAACCGTCTTTTGCATTTGGTTTGGATAAACAAGGGAATCCCGATAGGTTTAGCTACGACGAGGAATTTCCCGAAGAAGGAAGGCCGAAGATTGAGCATGAGAAGGTAGTCAGCAAAGCAACAGATTTTATGAAGCAATGGTATGGTCCAGATATGGGCGGCTTTGCCTATAACCCTAACTATTCAAAGGACAACGAGGCCCATTTTACAAAACTGGTAAACGGACTTCCGTATCTGAATATCAATGTTCGTCTAACCGTAAACAGCAAAGGAGAAATTATTTCGAAAGGATCAGGTTTACATAAATATAATCTTGGAGACGATGCACCCGCCTTGGAAAATATGAAGTTTGCTGATCCAAAGGAAGCCATATCCAAGGAGCAGGCTGAAAAAGCCTTCGCCAAACACCTGAAGCTCTTTTATTTGAAACAGCCAGTAGAGAGATGGGACGAGAAAACGAAGAAATACTTGTATGGCTCTCCTACATTACGCTACAAATCGGAATTCTCGGAATTTATCGATGCCAAAACAGGCAAGGAAGTTCCTGCTTATGACGGTTCGGGGAGTGCATATAATCCCATTGTCAAAGTGAATCCTGTCGGTAAGGAAGTAACCGTAAAGACGACAGAGGAAGCAGCAGCTATGTTCGCTGCTTTTGGGATCGAGAGCAAAGCTGAAAAAATAAATGAAGGCATTTCTGAAGATACGAAAGGTAAGAAATATACACATGAAATCAATAAAGACTTTGATGCTGAAATTGAAACGGAGGAAGAAACAGGACGATTCATGAGCTACCGTGTGGTTGATAAGAGAAAGAAAGAAATAAAATTCCCTAAAGAAGATCCGAATGGAAAGAAATGGCTAACACCAGAAGAATCGATGAAACTAGCTATTGCTGCGTTGGAAAAGTACGGACCAAAGCATTTAAAAGAAGTGATGCCGATTGGGACAGCAGAGTTTCAACAGAGAGGCGCTGCGCTGGGCTTCAAGTTTGTAAATGTGCACGAAGGGATTCCCGTTCTGGATGATGAGATTTTTATCAGAATAGACCGT
Source organism: Brevibacillus sp. RS1.1 (assembly GCF_013284365.1). Taxonomy (NCBI): domain Bacteria; kingdom Bacillati; phylum Bacillota; class Bacilli; order Caryophanales; family Paenibacillaceae; genus Brevibacillus; species Brevibacillus sp. RS1.1. Next base: position 330,188 of record NZ_JABSVA010000005.1, on the reverse strand, counting down.
ATCACGGGAGAGGTGGTAGGTCTGCATATGGGGGATGTATCTTGGGAACCACTCATTCTGCCTGACCCCAAAAAGGCTGTATCACATGAGCAGGCGCTAAAGGAATACTTGAAAGTGCGTCCACTGGAGCTGCAATATTTCACATCAAATGTCGATATTGAGTCGGATAACCGAAACTATCAACCCATTCTAGTGTACAGAACAGCCATATCTCTAGACCACCGAGAAATTGATGCCCTAACCGGTAAATTTACTACTACAGGTGAAATTCATTACAGTCCGTACTAAGACAGGAGGCTAACCCGTGCAGGAGGATATCGAGCAGCGGATCAGCGCGATCTATCATGCTCACTATCAGGACGTTTACTACTTTCTGCTCCATTTTACGGGCAACCAGAATGATGCCGAGGATTTGACGCGATTGACCAGCATCGCAAGCAGAAGGTCAAGTTCTTTTTCTCAGAAAACTGGCTGATGAAGCTGGCGACCAAGGAAGGGAGTCCGGAAAACGTCCTGACCAAGAGGGAACACGTTCGTGAGCTGAAGCCCTGTCATGCAAAATAAAAAAGACTGTTGATGATTGATTCAACAGCCTTTTTTTATTTTGTATTTTTTTGTAACCTTTTGCTATTTCTTACGATTAATTAATGTTGAAAAAAATACGGGAGGATGTAAATGATGAAAAAGCTGAATAAAGTGATTTTTTCGTTAACAATTGCAACTCTACTTGCTACTACGCCAATCTATCTGACGAATAATGGTCAAGTGCTGGCCGAGGAGAGCAAGGCAAAGGAGCTTGCACCTGAATGGAAAGGGAAGGTAGAGCTTGCAATCCAAAAGGTAAAGGAAAGGCTGCCGTATTTAGCCAACTTTTCTTACAGTACGCTTGAGATTTTAGAAAAAAATGATGGAACGAATCGTATAACCATCATCTTGCAAACGTCCAAGGAGAAGAAGAAGCCGTCTTTTGAATTCAGTTTGGATAAACAAGGGAATCCCAATACTTTTCGCTACAACGAGGAATTTCCCGAAGAAGGCAGACCGAAGATTGAGCATGACAAGGTAGTCAGCAAAGCAACAGATTTTATGAAGCAATGGTACGGAGCAGATATGGGTGGCTTCAAATATAACCCTAATTATTCGGATCAAAATGAAGCTTTGTTTACGAAACAGGTAAACGGTCTTCCATATTTGAATGTGAATGTTAATCTAACCGTAAACAGCAAGGGGGAAGTTATATCAAAAGGGGAAGGCTTATACGGGCTCGGGGGCGATGATGCACCAGCCCTCGAAGATTTGAAGTTTGCTGATCCTAAGGAAGCCATATCCAAGGATCAGGCTGAAAAAGCTTTCGCCAAACACCTGAAGCTCTTTTATTTGAAACAGCCAGTAGAGAGATGGGACGAGAAAACGAAGGAATACTTGTATGGCTCTCCTACCTTACGCTACAAATCGGAATTCTCGCAATTTATCGATGCCAAAACAGGCGAGGAAGTTCCTGATTATGATGGTTCGGGGAGTGCATATAACCCCATTGTCAGAGTGAATCCTGTCGGTAAGGAAGTAACCGTAAAGACGACAGAGGAAGCAGCAGCTTTGTTCGCTGCTTTTGGGATCGAGAGCAAAGCTGAAAAAATAAAAGAAGGCATTTCTGAAGATACGAAAGGTAAGGAATATACACATGAAATCAATAAAGACTTGGAGGCTATAATTGTAACGGAGGAAGAAACAGGACGATTCATGAGCTACGGTGTGGTTGACAAGAAAAAGAAAGAAAGAGAATACCCTGAAGAAGATCCAAACGGAAAGAAATGGCTAACGCCAGAAGAATCGATGAAACTAGCTATTACTGCGCTGGAAAAGTACGGACCAAAGCATGTAAAAGAAGTGATGCCGATTGGGACAGCAGAGTTTCGACAGAGAGGCGCTGAGCAGGGTTTCAAGTTTGTAAATGTGCACGAAGGGATTCCCGTTCTGGATGATGAGATTTCTATCAGAATAGACCGTATCACGGGAGAGGTGAAAGGTCTGCATATGTATGATGTATCTTGGGAACCACTCATTCTGCCTGACCCCAAAAAGGCTGTATCACATGAGCAGGCGCTAAAGGAATACTTGAAAGTGCGTCCACTGGAGCTGCAATATTTCACATCGGATGCCGATATTTTGTCGGATAACCCAAGTTATCAACCCATTCTGGTGTACAGAACAGCCATATCTCTAGACCACCAAGAAATGGATGCCCTAACCGGCAAATTTACTACTGCAGCTGAATTTCATAAAAGTCCGTACTAAGACAGGAGGCTAACCCGTGCAGGAGGATATCGAGCAGAGGATCAGCGCGATCTATCATGCTCACTATCAGGACGTTTACTACTTTCTGCTCCATTTTACGGGCAACCAGAATGATGCCGAGGATTTGACGCAGGAGGTTTTTACGAGAGTGTTAAAGGGGCTCGCCGGATTTGATGGCAGAGTCACTCTGAAAACATGGCTCTTCTCCATTGCCAAGCATGCGGCGATTGACCAGCATCGCAAGCAGAAGGTCAAGTCCTTTTTCTCAGAAAACTGGCTGATGAAGCTGGCGACCAAGGAAGGGAGTCCGGAAAATGTCCTGACCAAGCGGGAAAACGTTCGTGAGCTGAAGCAAGCGATCCAAAAGCTAGCGCCCCATTATCGTCTGGTTCTGATTTTGCGTTGCATCGAGGAATACAGCGTCAAGGAGACGGCAGAAATCCTGGGTGTATCGGAATCCAAGGTGAAAGTAAACACCCATCGGGCATTAAAGCTGGTCAAAGAAATGATGGATGATACGGAGGAAGGGGGCTTTCTAAATGAGTGGGCTAGAGGATGAGAAGCTGACGGTCCAGCTGCGAGAGTTAAGAAGGCAGGACCCACCCCCACGTCAGGAATTTGTCACCTATTTGGATCAGACGCTGGTTAAACAGGCAAGGCAGATGAAGCAGAGGAAAAAAGTGGGCCGTATCTTGTCGATGACAGGAGGTGCAGCTGCAACTGTCGTACTGGCTCTCTTGGTAGCTGTGCCTGACGGAAAAGAAGCACCAAATGGGACTAGCAGTGTACGTACGGAGCAGCCTGCAGAGAATGCGCCTTCACTGGCAAAAGAGAAGGACATACCGGAGCAAAGGAGTATTCCTCCTGTTGCCGAGCAGCGGAAAATAAGCCAGGTGAAAGAACAGCCCAAACAGAAAGAACAGAGTGTCATTACGCAATCACAATCGCTCCCCAAAAGCCAAGCACTGCCAAAAACGGCAGCCACGGCAAGCAATACGCCAACGCTGTCTGTCGAGCAATATATGAAGCAGAAATTAGGCGATAAAAGTAAGCAATATCAACTCGCTTCTAACCATCTGGAAAAAGATACGGCTGTTTTTCTACGCGTCATTAACGGTATACCGTTCGCCGACAGTGTCGTGAAGGTTCACTTGAAGTCAGATGGAACACCAGCGGGTATGGTCATGGAAGAGAATCTCGATGGAGAAGCAGACCTCTCGCTATTTCCCAATCCAGAAAAAGCAATTTCCAAAGAGGAAGCAGTACAAAGGCTGACAGCCAGTTTGAAGCAAGAAGAAGTAGCGGCTTTTGCAGGCTATATCAACGCATTGAACGGGGAAGTCCTCGATCATCGCTTTCAGAGCGTGGCAGCAACTGGAAGCTATAGCCTCATCCCGATTCAGGCACAAGGTAAGCTGCTCATGGCCAACTCAGATGAGGAGATAGCCACTCTGATCCAGAAAGAGTTCGGTGTACGTATCGAAGGGGATAACCGTCCATTATCAAGAGAAGAACACGAATCGTACATGGAATATACGTGGAAAATGACAGATGCTACTTATCTCACTGCGAGGTTTGCCAAGAAATCTGGTCAACTGCTGGCGTATCAGATGAAAACAAATACGGAGTCACATACTTCCCCGAAGCTGTCTCAAGCAGAAGCAGCCCAAATCGGTGTCAAAAAACTGGCGTACTATTTGCCAAGACAAATCACGCAGCTTGCAATGGAGGGCGCGGTGGTGGAAGACTCAGCAATCAGGATAGACTTCATTGCCATTACACAAGGAGCAAGAGCGGAGAGTCACAAGTATAAGGTTTGGGTGGATAGCACCAGTAGACAGGTAGTAGGCCTGGAAGGGAATTTTTCAGAAATAGGGAAAGCGTCTACAGAGCCTAACAAGGGGAATAGTCCCTCACTGGAACTGCTTTATGTTTGGCCAGAATTAAACGGAAAACGGACGCCAGCACCCTATCTGGTGTACCAGATGAAACAATAAAACGACCGGGCTGCCTATTTGCGCTACTTCGAATCTGGTCATGTTCAATCATCTACCGTTAAGTGATCGTAAGCACACCTTTCAGCTCCACCCGAAGAAGTTTACGATTGAGATTCATTACGAGGACGAGACGACCGACATCTTTTCGGTGAGGATTTTGCATCGTTGTTGACGAAGACAGTACCAACGGGACCGGCGCGGAAAGACGTAAGTATTTGGACGATGTGCGATTATCTATACAAAATGAAAAGTCTTACTTGGGCTTTTCATTCGGATAACAGAAAAAAGGGGCGAGCCTGTTACTCGTCCCTTTTGCTTTTAGATAAATACATGTAACAACAAATAAATGGCCGCTGCGAGCAAGGCAGAAATCGGCAGCGTAATAAACCAGGTGATCACGATGCGTTTGGCAACGCCCCAATTGACGCTTTTTAGCCGTTTGGCTGCACCGACCCCCATGATCCCGGAAGAGATGACATGGGTAGAGCTCACAGGCAAGCCTAACTGCGTAAAGGTAAAAATGATCGAAGACGAAGTGAGATCGGCAGTGGCTCCATTAATCGGTTCAATCTTGGTGATTTTGCCTCCGACCGTCTTGATGATTTTCCAGCCTCCGATAGAGGTTCCCAAGCCCATCGCGAGGGCACAAATGAACTGCACCCAGAAAGGAATCGTGCTGGTATCTGCATGCAGGTCAGCGGCAACGAGAGCGAACACGATAATGCCCATCGCTTTTTGTGCGTCATTCGTTCCATGTGTAAAGGATTGCAGGGCCGCCGTGAAAATCTGAAAGAAGCGAAATCCCCGGTTGACCTTGGAAGGAGGAACCATGATCCGACTAAAAATGAAATAAACCAAATTCATCATGAGGTAAGCGGCAACGAGCGCAATAACCGGTGACACAATAAGTGCCTCGAATATTTTTGAAAAACCAATCCAGTTGATTTGCGCACTCCCGGCGGAAGCGAGGACTGCCCCTACGAGTGAGCCGATGAGAGCGTGAGACGAACTGCTGGGGATACCGTACCACCACGTAATCAAATTCCAAAGAATCGCAGCCAAGAGAGCAGCCATGACCACAAGCACACCGAATTCCAGCTTGGTTGGATCGGCGATATCTCCACCAATAGTTTTGGCGACCCCGGTAAATGTCAGGGCACCGATAAAGTTCATGATAGCCGCTAGGCAAATGGCAATCTTAGGCGGGAGAGCCTTGGTGGATACGGTGGTTGCGATGGCATTGGCAGTGTCGTGAAACCCGTTGATGAAATCAAAGAAAACAGCCAAAATGATAACGGCAATCACAAGAGGAAGGCTCGTATACATGAAAGTAGGTCTCCTTGTTTAAGAGTTGCCCATGATCACGGATTCCATCGCATCCGCGACATCCTCGCAATGATCCATGACATCTTCGAGCACTTCGTAAACCTCTTTGAGCTGCATAATGTGAATGGGATCGCTTGAGTTTTTGAACAATTGCCGAATGCTGCTCCGCACCAATTCATCCCCTTCGCTTTCCAAATCGTTAATGCGGATGATGTACTCCTTCATAGCAGACAACTTTTGCTTTTGAAGCAGTTCGATGGCGAGAAGAATTTGCTTGGTAGCTTCTTCGATGAGTTGTCCGAATTGCACCATCGTTTGATCTGGTTCCATGATATCGTACATATAGAGTCGCGAAGCGCAAAACTCCAATCCGTCCAGCACATCATCCAGCTTGACGGCAAGGTCCAGAACGTCCTCACGCTCGATTGCGGTAATAAATGTCTTGTTGATTTGCACGATGATTTCATGGATGAGTTTGTCGCCCTTTGTTTCGTACTCCTTCATCTCTGTAGCAAAGGTTTTGACTGTCTCTAATGAAGTGATTTTGTATTCATTAAAATAGATCGCCGTCTGATGCACATTTTTCGCAATCTCATACAAGTCATCCAAGAGTGCATCCGATTTGGTAAAAAGCATTAAACAAACCTCCACTTCGAAAACCCGAATAGGAGTATTTTGAGTGGAGGGGATGGGGATTATTCACTTTTTCATGAACTCTTTACGAGATGAGTAATTGGGCCGCCATATAGAAGGCCACTCCCCACATAATCACAGCCGAAACCATATTCAGGCCACGCTGCAATTTTCCGGACCGGTCCAATCGTCCTGCTGTACGTCCAGCTACAGAAAGGCTGAAAAACCAGAAGCAGGATACGAGGATGCAGGCAACAGTAAAGCCCCACTTTTCTGTTCCCGAATAGCTGAGTGAGCTGGTGCCGATGACCCCGATCGTGTCGAGAATCGCATGCGGGTTCAACAAAGAGACAGAGGCAGCAAACATGATTTGCTTTTTGGCCGAAAAGCGCTCTTTCTCTCCAGCCTCAGTATCTGGACGGCTACGCCACGTTAAATATCCCATGTACACCAAAAAGAAGAAGCCGACGACATACAGCACCGTTTTCAGCCATGTGACTGTCAATACAACCAAAGAGACTCCCAATACTGCCAATAAAATGAGCAGGGTATCGCAGAGTGCCGCAGTCAGTACGACGGGCATGGCGCGAAGTAATGTAGGTTGTAGAGCCCCCTGATTAAAAACGAAAACATTTTGTGCGCCGAGCGGTAAAATAAGTCCAAAAGCAAGCACAAAACCGTGCAAAATCGCTTCCAGCATGATCGTTTCCTCCCCGTTTCTCTCTCGATGCAAAGGCCATTTGCATTACTGTCATTATTCACGGTTGTGAATCTGTTGTCTCCAGCCAATTGGTTTACATCCAAACCAACCAATTTGTACAATGATCAGACGAGGAGGAATGTGCCTGTGCTAACGATAGACTGGAAGCCTGACAAATCATCTGACATACCGATCTACGCGCAGATCGTAGCTTATATGAAGGGGAAAATTGCAGGTGGAGAATGGCCGATCAATAGTAAATTGCCAACACAACGAGCGTTGGCGCAAGCCTTTGAGGTAAACCGCAGTACGGTGGTGACGGCGTTGGAAGAGCTAAAAGCGGATGGTTTCATTGAAGCAACCGTAGGCAGTGGCTCCGTCGTTAGTAACAACACGTGGTCCTTATTGACGACCGCGCCACCACCCAATTGGCTGGGCTACGTGCAAGCAGGTGCGCATCTCCCCAATTCGCCGACGATTCAGGATATCAATCGTTATGAGCCAGACCCGAGGTACATTCGTTTAGGGACTGGTGAGCTGTCGCCGAGCTTGATTCCTGTTGCGGAGATGGAAGCGGTCATGGCTAGCTTGCAGGGCAAAATGACTCATCTCGGATATTCGGAGCCAAAAGGGCTGTTATCTTTGCGCCAAGCGATCAGCGATCATTTGCGGAGCAGGGGGATCGAGGCTTCACCAGCGTCTATTTTGGTCGTTTCGGGAGCCCTTCAAGCCCTGCAGTTGATATCGATTGGCATCCTTCACCGTGGATCTGCCATCTTGCTCGAGCAGCCTTCGTATTTATTCTCTCTACCTTTGTTTCCATCATCGGGAATGCGTCTGGTTGGTGTACCGATGGATGCGGAAGGAATCTCTCCCCAAGTGTTAACAAGACAAAAGCAGGCGCATAACGCGGCACTACTCTATACGATTTCGGCTTACCACAATCCGACTGGAATTAGTATGTCAGAGAACCGAAGGGATCAAGTGCTGGCTGCATGTGAGCGGGAGAGGCTGCCTGTATTGGAAGACGATGTTTATGGAGAATTGTGGTTAGACGAACCGGGGCCATTGCCGTTAAAGGCGAGGGATCAGAGCGGGTTAGTCTTATATTTGGGCAGCTTGTCCAAAACGCTCAGTCCAGGGCTGCGGATCGGCTGGATTGTAGGTCCTGAGCCTGTCATAGAACGCCTCGCGGATGTAAAAATGCAGACGGACTACGGAGCGAGTGCGATTTCCCAATGGGTGGCGAGAGAATGGCTCACAAGCGATAGATATTCCCGGCATCTGGATCAGCTTAGAGCAGCTCTGCGACATAGAAGGGACAGGATGTGCGAATGCCTTGCTCGCTGGTTTGACGATTTGGCAGATTGGCATATTCCGCATGGCGGTTTTTACATTTGGCTGCGTCTGCATCAGGCGGTCTCGATGCGCAAGCTTTTTACGGAAGCACTGGCAAAAGGGGTTCTGTTAAATCCGGGCTTTGTTTATGATCAGACGGATAGTCATCATCTTCGTTTGTCCTACGTGTACGCAGAAGAAGCCGACATGGAAAAGGCGTTATATGTAATAGCGCAGCTCCTGCGTGGTAGGGGGTAACGAAAAGAAGACACCTGCTAGGGTCAGGTGTCTTCTGCTATATCAATGATAAGGGAACTGTGTGGAGTACCCGCTAAACTGCTGATAAGCTTGCTGGAGTTTTTGTTGCTCGGCAGCCTCCAGCTTGTACCATCCCTTTTGGAACATGAGATTGAAAGCATCGCGGGCTGATTGATGGGTTTCATTCAAAATTTGCAGCATGTCATCATAAAGCTGCTGGTGGCTGGCTTCACGAACAGCGATGTTAAAGTTATCTGTCAAGTATTTGCAGGTAGCTAAACAATCGTTGAGATAATCACGATCGTTCATTTGCGGACCTTTTACTTGTGGCAGCTGACCGGATTGTGGATTGGCGATCTGGTTTTGGTTTGGCATCCCGATTCCTCCCTTACTGCATTTGTTGTTGCTGTTGTGATTGCTGTTGCTGGGACTGCATCTGCGGAATGGTCGCCATCACTGCGGTGTTGTTGTTTTGCAGGTGACTCAGCAGTTTTTGGTAGTGTCGCTGGTGCATTTGTCCTTGTTGTTCCAGACATTGCTTAACCTGGGGATCAGTAGCTTGCTGTGCAAAAGCATGCAGCTTTTTGAAAGCGATCAGTTCCCATGACAAAGCATCCTTGAGATAGCTCAAGTCCTTTGTCGAAATGACCTTAGGCGGTTCGGGAATCGGAGCTTGAGCAAAGGGATTGGAAGACAGGATGGAGGGCATAAGGTTGCTCCTTTCAGATGGAATCATGTATAGGATGAGCAACAAGTTAGGATGTAACCCCTGAGGATTGCAGCCAAAAAAAATCCGGTCGCAAAGGACCGGATTAGGTTAGCTCCAGCGATGAAACGACGATGTCGATGCTGGCAGGAGCGATATTGAGACAATAGTGAGCTTCTTTGTACAACGTAGATTGAAGGGCATAGATAAGTGCTGGAATATTTGTCATGTAAGGCAGTTGAAGAGCAATCGAAACCTGAAACCGGGGTAAATCCTCAAAGCTGGAGACGATCTTGACAACATGCTGGACCTCGTCAAACTGGTTGCAGGCCGCTTCCACGATTTTTCGCAATACATGAGGATGAATCATGATGCGTCCACCGGAAAATGGAGGATGAACCACGGTTGTTTCCCCAATGACTTCTTTTTTCGAGCTAAAAATCTGTTGGGCTGAAGAAATGAGACGCTGGAGAAAATCTTTTTCTACCTCCACACGCGGAATCGGTATCGTGTGCTTGCCCATTGTTTCCCGCACGTAGCGGGCAGCCTCGATTTCCTGCGGAGGCTTGATGGATTCAATCGGGATGAAGTCCACCTGAAAAGGCAAATGGAGCGCTTCAACGATACGACCAATCATCCGTTGCGAAGTACCTAACACGAGTAGTCGGCTTGGTTGAATCTCGCCAAGACTTCGCCGTACTTCTTCAGCGTGCTCCTTATAATGAAAAATAGCTCGTTTTACCGCCTGAATTTTTGTCTTCTCATATTTGGCAGAGGTTCCAGCCACCTTGCGTCCCTGGTAAATCAGGATGCCATCATCAATAATGGCGTCGATGTTCATTCGGTGAGCAAGTTCTAATGCACTGGTGCTTTTTCCTGTTCCACTGGTGCCGTACAAGGCGTAAATTTCCATGGGACCTCCTTCGTCATTTTTCTCGACTATGCTTGATCATTTTTATTATACATGACAAGAAGGAGGGACAAAACGACTTTACTGGTATTGTGCCCCCATCTCCCTCGATCTTTCGGCAGCACGCAGAATGGCTACCGTGACAGCCTCCTGAAACTGATAGGCTTCCAATACTTCCAGCCCTGCCTGGGTCGTTCCGCCCGGACTCGTTACTTTTTGGCGGAGAATCGAAGGCTCTTCGCGTGTATCGAGCAGCATATGTGCCGCGCCAATCACGGTTTGCAGCGTTAATTGGCGCGCCATTTCCCGATCCAGTCCCGCTTTGGCACCTGCCCCCATCATAGCCTCCACCAAATAGTAAATATAAGCAGGGCCGCTTCCAGACAATCCAGTAATGATGTCCAGCTCTTCCTCGGCGACTTCATATACAGTGCCAATTGCTTCGAAAAGCTTGGTAGCCAACTCGCGGTGCTCTTTCTGGACAAACGGATTTGCGCATAGTCCGGTAGCAGACAAACCAACCGCAGACGATGTATTGGGCATCGTGCGGATAATCGGGCACTCTGCGCCGAGCCACTCGCCGATTAAGCTGGTGGAGACGCCAGCGATTACCGAAATAATCAATTGGTCGGAACGAACGACCCCACGCAAATCCAGCAAAGCCTCTGCGGCATCCTTCGGCTTGATAGCCAAAATCAAAATATCGGAAGAACGGACTACGTCAAATTTGTCCTGAGTAACAGTTACTCCGTAGTCATTTGCCAACTGCTCCAAACGCTCCATATTGTTACGGTTCGTGACGGAAATACGCTCAGAAGGGAGTAACCCTTTCTTTCCGATACCGGAAAGCATGGCCTCCACGATCGAGCCTGCACCGAGAAAACCGATCCGCCCTTCTGTAATCGCTGTTGCTTGGTTGCTCATGATGATTCCCTCCCCTTGGACTATCGGATTTGGCCGTTTCCGCGTACGACATACTTGTAAGAAGTGAGCGCTGGCAAGCCCATTGGCCCACGAGCATGTAATTTTTGCGTGCTGATGCCGATCTCAGCACCGAAGCCGAATTCTCCACCATCGGTAAAGCGGGTAGAGGCGTTGTGATAAACCGCTGTGGCATCGATCGCAGTCAAAAACTGACGGGCTGCGATTTCATCTTCCGTTACGATTGCCTCGGAATGGCCGGAAGTATGCGCTGTAATATGTTCAATGGCCTCGCTCAGGCTATCGACAGTGCGAACCGCCATAATCAGCGCAGAGTATTCTGTATCCCAATCTTCTGATGCTGCTTGGTGCAGTTGTGCGGCGAGGTCAGTATGAAGCTCTATAGTACGCTCACAAGCGCGGAGCTCAACGCCCATCGCCAAGAGCTTTTGAAGCAAGGTACGTTGATTTTCCTGTGGCCAACTGCGGTGCACGAGTAGTGTTTCGGCAGCATTGCATACGGCAGGACGACTTGTTTTGGCATTGATCACGATGCTTTCAGCCATGTCATAGTGAGCCGCTTCATCCACATAAATGTGGCAATTGCCAACGCCTGTTTCGAGTACAGGAACGCTTGCGATTTGCAGAACGCGCTGGATCAGTCCTGCGCCACCCCGTGGGATGATGACATCGACGAGACCATTGGCGGTGCACAAGTAATCGACAGAAGCATGTTCGGCAAAAGGCAAGTACTGCACCGCTTCCGCGTCAAGTCCGGTCGCATTGAGCGCTTGACGAATGCTAGTCACCAGCGCGAGATTGCTATGAACAGCGCTGTGGCTGCCACGAAGAACGATCGCATTGCCCGTTTTGATGGCGATTGCTGCTGCGTCAACGGTGACGTTCGGTCTGGCTTCGTACACCATTCCAATGACGCCGAGAGGGACGCGGATTTGTTCGATGAAAAGTCCGTTTGGTCGTGTCCACGAGTCGATCCGTTCCCCGACAGGATCATCGAGGGATACCAGCTGCGCCAGACTATCCACGAGTTGTGTTATTCGCTCCGGCGTCAACAAGAGACGATCTAGATAGGAGGCAGGCTGACCGTCTGCTCTCGCGATGGCGATGTCTTTGGCGTTTTCGGAGAGAATAACAGCCTCATCTGCCAGCAGCTGGTTGCCGATTGCGACGAGCACCTCGTCTTTTTGTTTGCGAGAGAGTATAGCCATTTTTCGTGAAGCCTGTTTGGCCAGGCTCAATTGTGTATGCACTTTTTCCTTCAAGCTTTCCATGGTTTCTCCAGCTCCTTTTTCTATCTACATGGATTCGTTTAGATGACAGGCGCCCATTCATCTCGATGTATAACGGTACCGCTGTGTCGCGTTACGTTATCAGGGGAAAGAAAATCACTTAACTGTGCTGCGGTAAATCTGCTGATACCACGACCGATCAACGTCCCCTCACAGTAAACCTCAATAACCTCACCTTGCTCGAACATGCCGGATACATCGCGGACACCTGCTAGGAGCAAGCTTTTGCTGTTTTCCAAAATCGCTTCCGCTGCACCGCTATCAACCATTATTTTTCCACGGATAGGGGAGTGAAGCGCAATCCATTGCTTGCGAGTAGGAACGCTGTTTGTTGCAGATGCTTCTGGATGATAGCTGACGTAGGTGCCATTCCCGTTGCCAGTAAGGACATCGAGCAAATCAGTGGGATTCGTCAATTTTCCGATAAAGCTGGGAATTCCTAATGATTGGGCGGTTTTTGCTGCGATCAGCTTGGAGCGCATACCACCTGTTCCCAGTTGGGAAGCTCCGCCTGCAAGTGCCTCGATTTCGTCCGTCACACATTCGAGCCAGCCCATGTGTTTGGCATCAGCATGGTAACGCGGGTCCTTGTCATACAGGCCATTCGTATCAGTCAGGATCATGTACAAATCGGCATGGATGAGACCAGCAACGAGTGCGCCCAGCATATCATTGTCTCCGAAGGTCAATTCCGCTACGGATACTGTGTCGTTTTCATTGATGATTGGCAAAATGTTTTTATCTAAAAGCAGTGACAGCGTAGAAAATGCGTGTTGATATCGTTCCTTGTGAGAAAAGTCTCCGCGTGTGAGCAAGATTTGCGCCACGCTGAAGTTATGAGCGCCGAACATTTGCGTATAGGTTTGCATCAACAGGCTTTGCCCGATGGCTGCCGCTGCTTGCTTGGCTGTCAAGGATCGGGGGCGCTGCTGATAGCCGAGACTTTGATACCCGCTGGCGACAGCTCCTGAGGAGACTAGGACAACCTGATGACCCGCTTCGCGCAATTGGCTGATAGCGGAGACGAGCAGCGACATTTTCGCCGGATCAACACCGCCTGTAGCTGCTGCAATCGAACTGCTCCCCACCTTTACTACCAAACGCAATTTACCCTTTTTCATGTTCAAAACCCCCTTCTTGCATACAAAACGGTCATGACCGTTTTGTTGACCGCAAGCGGTCGCATCCACCTTTATGAAAAACGTCGAGACGTTTTTCACAGAAAAAAGCCCTCTCGTCTCTTTGATAAGGACGAAAGGGCTTGAAAACCTCACGCGGTACCACCTTATTTGACGTTTTGGACTGAAGGCATACTTCAGCCAAGAAACGCCCGGCTCTCTTTCTTTGATAACAGGTGAAAGAAACCTGTCCAGGTCTTCCCTGGATGCTCTGGGGTGGGTTCAAACCGATTCAAGGACGAAACCTCTCAGCCGGTGGATTTCGCTCTCTGGACCTGAAGGGCGGTTTTACTATTCCCCGTCATTGCCGCTCACTATGTGCTTATTAATTCACTATTATTCGCTGGATCCGCAAGAAATGTCAAGAGGCTTATTGAAATTGTTCATTCCCATAAGCGCCCATCCGTGATTTGATTTCGAACCGTTTCGTCTTTTGATCGCGCACGAGTCGGTAGCGCAGCGTGCGGTCAGAAGCAAAGGAGGAATCGGTTACATCTTCCACGGTCACATTGAGTTCCCCATTGTTTTTTTGAACAGTCGTGTTTCGAACCGAGATCAAAGTCGGATAGTCGACGCGTGGGATTGCTACGTATACCTTTTCCTTCACCAGCTTGGTTGTCATGTTGTCGTACATGGCTTCTGCCAGTGGACGGCTCCAAAAACGACTGAAGTACCCCGTTATCTTGTCTTTACTGTCGAAGCGCTTAGGCAATTCCCGAAAGACGAGACCATCCTCAACTACAGATTTGCCCTTGGCATTGTCCGCGGCAGCGTAATATACATTTTCCAGTTGATGCTCAGCTTGTTTCAAAAAGAGGACGACATCCATTTTGTTATCCCCAAGCTTTTGGATGGCAGACTGCGCGGCAGGCTTACTCTGTGTTTTGGCCTTGTTTTTTGCATGCTCCTGCTTTACTTGCGTCATGCATCCTGTGACGAGCAAAGAGAGAACGAGAATAAACATCCAGTTTTTCCAGTTAACTTTCATGGCGCACCTCACTTGAGAGCAGTCGTTTAACGTTAGCGTTTGTGTCAAAAAAGACAAATAGCCCAGTTAATATATGGATAGGGGTTGTCTGACTCTCGGATTATGTCTATCATGGAGAGAGTTGGACAGATCGAACGATTGAGGTGGAATATATGTTTGGGTTTGGCAAAAAAGCAAAAAAACCAGACGGGATTGATGTGTTGATTATCAAAACCGATGAAGCGAAAAATCGCAACTTTTATCAGGTTGCTTTCCCTAGCGTGGTAGCGAATGATATTTTGTCCATGCTGCAAAAATTGGAGAAATCAAAAATGAACAAGCCGGAGTTACTGGGGGAAATCGGCGGTTTTCGTATCGTGACCCACTTGGAGGCCTTGACTGGTTTTGACATTTTGGATGATGCCGATACGGAGGGACATCCGGTACAGATTCAAGACTTTGCCAACATGCTTCTGCGTCGTTTGGAAGCTTTGGAGGAAAGTGGAAAGTTTGACGAAAACGAAGATTTAGCATTCATGATGGGCGAGTTGACGATGCTTCGTGATGGCAGCTTTGTACCACAAAACTAATCATGAGAGCCGTTGGGATAACCGACGGCTCTTTTTCTATTCCCGCTGGTTATAGGCCTTATGGCAGGAGGCCTAGTCGTCCTCGCCAGTTTTTCGCTGGAGACATCCATGTTGGGGACCGCTCTTGGGATTATCGTCCTGTTCACCCTCATCAACATTTTCTTATATGGACCCCTTGTGACCAGGGGACCAGGCTGGTCAGAGCAGATTGAAGGATAGTCAGCGCATAGAGAAAAAGAATATAATTGGGCCGCTCATACAAAGTGCGGCTCTTTTTCATTTCTTCTGAAAAAGTATAACAAAGTTCCGTTTTCATCCCGATACAAGAAAGGGAGAGATCAGACCCAGGAAAATAGACCAATATGGCAGGAATGGATGCTACCGGGGGAGAATTACCAAAAAAAGGGAGTAAGGAAACGATCATGAAAAGAAAGGAGTTATCGTAAGTCATGGTAAAGCGTTTTGCTATCGTTTTTCTCTTGGCACTGCTAGTGGTGCAAAGCGTTTTTTCAGGGAATGCGAATGCGTCTGCGCCTGGCATGTATACGGACATACAGGGACATTGGGCAAGTGAGCAGATCGAAAAAATGGCAGATCTCGGCATCGTAAAAAGAACGGGATATCAGCCTTTTTACCCAAACAAGCCAGTTACTCGAGGCGAAGCTCTGGTTATGCTGAATCGCGTATTTGAGACAATATACGGACCGATAGAAAAGCCAGAACGCAAGCCAAACCTGGATCAGCGCTATCTACTCCGGGGGGAAGTAGATCAACTGCTGAGCAACCTAAAGACCATGATGAAAATTGAAACAGACGATCTGGGCAAGTTTGATCCAGGGGACCGGATGCTGTACTATCTATATTTGGCTGAAACCGGGCACTTGATGAAAAAGCAAGAGAAGGAAAATCCGAAGTGGTGGATGTCCAGTGCCGGGATGCAGTGGCCATTGACGAGAGAAGAGGCCAGCTTGATATTGTTTCATATGATGGCCCCACAAAAATTCCGTACGGCCAATATTAAACCACAAGATACAGTCTCTTTCTTTAACAGCTATTACGAATGGAAGCGCGACCGATTCTATCGAGATACATATTCACCATATCCACTGGCGATCCGGGAATTCAATCTGTTTCGCACAGAGAAGACCTTTTCTCCGAACAAGATCCTGACGCGTGCAGAATACATCGTTGTGATGGATCGACTGATTGATTATTACCGGATGGATGTAGCTTCGCAGTTCCGGGGTTCACCTGCGAATCAGAAGCACATCGCGCAGGTGTATTTACGAGCAGCGAATTTGGCGTACGAAACAAAAAATCAGAAGCAACTGTCTGCACTCTTTACAGACGATGCGATAAAAAGCATGGCAAAGCTGGAGCAAGTGCCTACGTACAACGGGCCGGTAAAAGTATCAGTCAAGGCAGACGAAAACAATTCGAAAATCCTTTGGGTGATTGCTCATTATCTAGACCCGAAAAACGGAGACTTCCAGATTGAATACCGATTGGAAGAAGACACGTCCAACGCATACGGACGCAAGATCACTGCGCTGATTTACACACAAAAATAGCTCAGAAAAGGGGGACCGGACAACAGTGTGCCCCTTTTCTTTTCTTTCATGAAGTGACGATTGCAACTGACAGAATTTTCGATTACAATAAAAACTGAACGGTGATTCAGTTGGTGGGAGCGTAGCATCTCCGGGCGTGTAAAACAGCCAAAACGTGGGATGTCATTTTTTAACCCACATACTGAATGAGCATTCATTCAATACGAGACATGTGCTGACGCACACAGGAATATCTATGGAGAAAGTAGAAGTTTTAAAAATACTCTGCTAGTCTGAATATTAGGTATTCACTGTTGCGAGGCCATTCTTTTTGACCATGAATCAGTCATGACTAGGTTTTTTAAAAAGGAGGATTTGGAGATGGAACGCAAAATTCGCAAGGCGGCAGTTCTCGGTTCAGGCGTCATGGGCGCCGGGATCGCAGCACATTTAGCCAACGTCGGTATTCCCACTTATTTACTGGACATCGTGCCGCGTGAATTGACAGCAGATGAGAGTAATAAAGGACTTTCTTTGTCTGATAGCGTGGTGAAAAACCGGATAGCACAAGCGGGCCGAGACCGACTTTTGAAGGAGAAGCCGGCGCCGCTCTACGATAAAAAGAACATCGACTTGATTACAGTTGGTAACTTCGAGGATCATCTCTCTTGCTTGAGCGAGGTCGATTGGATTATTGAGGTAGTTGTCGAGAACATCGAAGTGAAGAAAAGCGTCTTCGCTATGGTAGAAGCGCATCGCAAGCCAGGGACCATCGTGTCTTCCAATACGTCTGGGGTTTCTATCAATGAAATGGCAGAGGGACGCTCGGATGACTTCCGCAAGCATTTCCTCGGCACGCACTTTTTTAACCCACCGCGCTACTTGAAGCTGTTGGAGCTGATTCCAGGTCTTGATACAGATCCGCAGGTCATCTCTTTCATGAAGCATTTTGGTGAGCATGTGCTCGGAAAAGGAATGGTCGTTTGCAAGGATACACCGAACTTCATCGCCAATCGGATCGGTACATATGGATTGCAGGTGTCGATCCACGAAATGGTGCGACTGGGGCTTGGGGTAGATGAGGTAGATGCGTTGACAGGTCCGGTCATCGGCCGTCCGAAGAGCGCGACGTTCCGCACACTCGATGTCGTGGGACTGGATACGTACGTGCATGTGGCGGGTAACGTCAGGAATAAAAGCACGGATGAGCAGGAGCGCTCTGTTTTTGAAGTGCCGGAGTTCGTTCTGCAAATGGTGGAGAAAAGATGGATCGGGCAAAAAGCTGGGCAAGGCTTTTTCAAGCAGGTGAAGACGGAGAAAGGCAAAGAGATTTTGGCACTGTCGGTTGACACGCTGGAATACCGTCCAAGTGTGAGGCCGAAGTTTGCTTCCCTCGAAGCAGCCAAAACAGCCAAGACACTGCCTGAGAAGTTGAGAGCGCTCGCATACGGCAAGGACAAGGGCAGTGAGTTCGTCTGGAGTGTCTTCAAAAAGGTATTGCTGTACTCTGCTGAAAAGGCATATGAGATCGCTGACGATATCGTCTCTGTTGACCAGGCTATGAAGTGGGGCTTCGGCTGGGAGATGGGGCCATTCGAAACGTGGGATGCCATCGGTCTCGAAAAGTCAGTGGCAAAAATGCGTGAGGAAAACGAGAAGATTCCGGCCCTCGTCGAAGAGCTACTTGCGAGTGGGAAAACCTCCTTTTATCAAAAAGAGCAAGGGAAGCGCAGCGTGTTTTCCATCGGAGGCACATACAAGGACGTCGAAGAGAGCAAGGAAAACATCAACCTGGCAGCCCTTAAGGAACAAGGCAAGCTAATCAAGAAAAATGCGGGTGCCGCCTTGATTGATTTGGGCGATGGAGTCGCATGTCTGGAATTCACCTCTCCGCACAATGCACTCGGGATGGATGTCTTGCACATGGCAAGTCAGGCCGCAGAGGAAGTGCAGAAGAACTTCGCAGGTCTGGTCATCGGTAATCAAGGCAAAAACTTCTGCGTCGGGATGAATCTCGCAATGGCATTGATGGAAGCGCAGGATGAGAACTGGCTGGAGCTCGACATGCTCGTCACGAACTTCCACAAAACAGCACGGGCACTGCGCTACATGCATCGTCCAGTGGTAGCAGCACCATTCGGCATGACGCTGGGTGGCGGTGTCGAGGTGGTCTATCTCGCGGATCGCGTGCAGGTATCGGCAGAGACGTACCTCGGACTGGTAGAGGTGGGGGTAGGACTTCTGCCAGGTGGCGGAGGAACGAAGGAGATGCTGTTCCGAGCAATGGAAAACGTTCCAGAGGGAGGAAGCGTGCCAGTTGATCCGTTCCCATTCGTTGCGAAGGCGTTTGAAGCCATTGCCATGGCAAAGGTATCTACGAGTGGTCAGGAAGCCATCAATCTGGGGTACCTGCGGTCGACTGACCGGATCAGCGTGAATGCTGATCATCAGCTATACGATGCCAAGCAGCTCGTGCTTACGATGGATAAAGAAGGCTACACGCCGCCAGCGCCGCGCAAAATTCGCGTCATCGGTGAAACGGGTTATGCGAACCTCCGCCAAAATATTTATGCCATGAAGAAGAGTGGATATATTTCCGAGCATGATGAGCTGATCGCAAGCAAAGTTGCCTATGTTATGTCCGGTGGTAACGTGCCAGCGGGTACAGAAGTGACAGAGAACTACATTCTGGAGCTGGAAAAGCAAGCGTTCCTCGAACTGATCAAGACGCCGAAAAGCCAGCAACGGATGCAGCACATGCTGACCAAGAACAAGCCTTTGCGTAACTAGGGAGAGGGAGGGATAACGATGAGAGAAGCAGTTATTGTCGCGGGCGCCCGCACCGCTATCGGTAAATCGAAAAAAGGAAGTCTCAAGGATTTTCACCCAGTCGATATGGGAGCTGCAGTTGTAAGCGACCTGTTGCGCCGCGTACCACAGCTCGATCCGGCTGATATCGAGGATATCATCATAGGGACGGCTGTACCGGAAGCTGAGCAAGGCATGAATATGGCTCGCTTGATCGGCCTGCGCGCCGGATTGCCGACAAATGTATCGGGGATCACGATCAATCGCTTTTGCTCCTCCGGTTTGCAGACGATTGCTTACGCTGCTCAGCAAATCATGGTCGGCAGCTCCGATGTAGTAGTCGCTGGCGGGGTGGAAAGCATGAGTCTGGTGCCAATGCTCGGTCACAAAATCGCACTCAATCCGACTCTGGTAGAAACGAAGCCGGAAGCGTACATGAGCATGGGGCATACGGCTGAGGAAGTGGCGAAGAGGTACAACATTTCTCGTGAGGATCAGGATGCTTTTGCTTTGCAAAGCCATCAGCGTGCGACGGCCGCAATTGCTTCAGGGAAATTTCAGGATGAAATCGTACCTTTGACAGTCAAGCAGCATTTTGTCGATGAAGCTGGCAAGGTTCACGTCCAGGAACGTGTTTTCGACAAGGATGAAGGGGCGCGCTCGGACACGACGATGGAGGCACTCGCCAAGCTCAGACCAGTCTTTCATGTGCAAGGCAGCGTAACGGCAGGAAACTCCTCGCAAACGAGCGATGGCGCGGCGGCAGTTCTCGTGATGTCTGCCGAAAAGGCAGCCGAGCTGGGTGTCGAGCCGATTGCCAAGTTCCGCTCCTTTACGGTTGGCGGCGTAGACCCTGATGTCATGGGGATTGGTCCGGTTGTTGCGATTCCAAAAGCATTGAAGCTGGCAGGAATCAGCTTGGAGGATGTCGATCTGTTTGAGTTAAACGAAGCGTTTGCCTCCCAATCGATTGCCGTCATTCGCGAGCTGGGACTCGATCCAGAAAAGGTCAATGTAAATGGTGGGGCAATCGCATTAGGGCATCCACTCGGTTGCAGTGGTGC
This sequence comes from Brevibacillus sp. RS1.1, assembly GCF_013284365.1. Lineage (NCBI taxonomy): Bacteria > Bacillati > Bacillota > Bacilli > Caryophanales > Paenibacillaceae > Brevibacillus > Brevibacillus sp. RS1.1. The sequence goes on along the minus strand of NZ_JABSVA010000005.1, from coordinate 309,637 downwards.
CAAGCTGACAGTCCAGCTTTTGAATGAAATGAAGCGCAGAGGCGGCAAATACGGAGTCGTTACGATGTGTATCGGTGGTGGAATGGGAGCCGCTGGCGTTTTTGAAATGATCTAATTTTAAAATAAGGAGAGGGATAATAATGGCAGAAACAAAAGATTTGATCCGCGGTGGAAGCTTTTTGATCGATGCAGGTTCAGCTGATGATGTATTCGTGCCAGAAGAGTACACCGAAGAGCAAAAGATGATTGCCAAGACGACAGAGGATTTCGTCAACAATGAAGTTCGTCCTCATCTGGAAGAGCTTGAAAACCATCAATTTGATATTTCGGTTCGTCTGTTGAAGGAAGCAGGGGAGCTCGGTCTGTTGGCTGGAGACGTTCCTGAAAAGTACGAGGGACTGGGGCTGGATAAAGTCAGCACTGCACTCGTAACAGAGAAGTTCTCGCTGGCTCGCGGCTTTGCGCTCAGCTACGGCGCCCATGTCGGTATCGGTTCACTGCCGATTGTGTACTTTGGAAACGAGGAGCAAAAACAGCGCTACCTGCCTGATCTGGCGTCTGGAAAACGAATCGCAGCTTACTGCCTGACTGAGCCAGGCTCTGGCTCAGATGCGCTGGGTGCGAAAACGACAGCGACTCTCTCCGCAGATGGCACGCACTATATTCTCAACGGAGAGAAGCAATGGATCACGAATGCTGGCTTTGCTGATGTATTTATCGTATACGCGAAAATTGATGGCGAGAAATTTACTGCCTTTATCGTTGAGCGCACATTCCCAGGTGTTTCGTTTGGACCGGAAGAGAAGAAGATGGGGATCAAATGCTCCTCGACACGCACGGTCATTTTGCAAGATGTACCTGTGCCGGTAAATAATCTGCTCGGTGAGCCTGGAAGAGGTCACGTGATCGCGTTCAACATCTTGAACGTAGGTCGTTACAAGCTCGCGGTGGGCGCAGTTGGCTCCTCGAAAAAAGCGGTGGAACTCGCGACCAACTACGCAAAAGAGCGCAAGCAGTTTAAAACGCCAATTGCCAACTTTCCTTTAATCAAAAACAAACTGGCAAACATGGCAGTGAAAACGTATGCGGCTGAAAGCTCCGTCTATCGCACAGTGGGTCTGTTCGATACAGCGCTCACTCGCTTGGGTGAAAAAGCGGATGATGGCGCGGAGGTTGCGAAGGCAATTGCGGATTATGCGATCGAATGCTCGATCAATAAAGTATTTGCCACTGAGGTTTTGGATTACTGCGTGGACGAAGGCGTGCAAATCCACGGTGGATACGGCTTTATGTCCGAGTATGAGATCGAGAACATGTACCGTGACTCGCGGATTAACCGCATTTTCGAAGGAACGAACGAAATCAATCGCATGCTCATCCCGGATACGCTCGTGAAAAAGGCGATGAAAGGTGAATTGCCGCTCTTGCAAGCAGCAAGCAGTCTGCAAGCAGATCTGATGAGCTATTATCCAGAAGAGATTGAGGATGCACCCCTGGCTATGGAGAAGCATCTGATCAACATCACGCGCAAAATCATTTTGATGGTGGCTGGCTCTGCGTTGATGAAATACCAACAGGAAATGTCCAAAGAACAGGAGCTCTTGGCATTCGCGGCTGACATGCTGATCGAGCTGTACGCAATGGATAGCATCGTGAAGCGGACAGAGAAAGCAGTGTCGGCAAAAGGCATCGAAGCCGAGCAGCAAAAGCTGGAAATGACCGCTGTCTATGTACATGAGGCATTCGATCGTATCGAAGGCTGGGCCAAGGAAGCATTGGCGGCGATGGAAGAGGGCGACGAGCTTCGTCTGCGCCTGTCGATCTTGAAAAAGCTGACCCGCCGCACGCCGATCAACACAGTGGCACTCAAACGGTCAATTGCAGACCGCGTGATCGAAGCGGGGGCATATGTGGTGTAGTTCCAAACAGTAGATAGGAAAAGGAGCAAAGCATTGAGCTTTGCTCCTTTTGCATTTTACGCACGTTTCCATTCTTGTTCGATTCAGCGGCAGAATGTGCCAAGTTGCATGCATATTTTGGGAAGCTCTCACGAACGCTAATGGAACATACTTCGTAAAAGGGCGGGAGCTGTAGAAGATGGCGATGAGAGGGTGGCTGAGAAGAAAAAAGACATCTGTCAAAGACAGGATGAGCCACTCGAGTGAGCCCATCCATGTCCGTGAGATCAGTGAACGATTAAGTGATAACCTTGCGGAGCTGAATGCAATATTTACGCTGACACCCGATTTGGTCATTCGGACGTTTGCGTGCCAGCATATAGAGGGCATGGTTACCCTCGTCTACCTGAATGGCTTGGTTGACAAAAACTCGATTAACAACAATGTGCTTCGTCCACTTTTGTCACAACCGGATGGTGAGACATCGAGTATTTTGGATCTGTTATCTGTCGGAAAGGTATCCGTTGCCTACGACTTTCGGAAAGTAGAAACCGAGATTTTGCTTGGAAGCAGCCTTTTGTTTATCGAGGGTCGAAAAGAAGTGCTTGTGATTCAAACGAATGGATGGCCACAGCGGGCGATAGAAGACCCGCAATTGGAGGCTGCGTTAAAGGGAGCACACCAAGGGTTTGTCGAAACGGACTCGATGAACATTGCTCTCATTCGCCGCTATATTCCCAACCGCGAATTAAAAATAAAGGAAATGTGGTTGGGAGAACGAGGCCTTGCAAAGCTCTCGATCATCTATTTGGCTGATGTGGCGAATCCGGAAGTATTACAGGAGCTGGAGGATCGGCTCAAGATGGTCAAGGTTGATTCGATTCTCAATGCGTCTGAACTGGAGGAGTATATCGAGGATAATCCTTACTCTATGTTTCCACAGTTTTTGTTTTCGGAACGTCCGGATACAGTCTCCTCTCACATCTTGCAAGGGAAGATTGCTGTCGTTGTTGATCGCTCTCCAAGTGTATTGATCGGTCCAGCTACTTTCGCTTCCTTTTTTCAAAATGTTGACGATTATGGTACTCGCTGGCCTGTTGCCACGTTTATTCGCTTGCTTCGCTATTTAGCATTTTTGATTGCTACTTTTTTACCTGCAATCTATATCGCTTTGATTTCTTTCAATTATGAAGTCATCCCGCTGGATTTGATTTTATCGGTAGGGGAATCCCGGGAGAAGGTTCCCTTTCCTCCCTTGCTAGAAGCATTCATTATGGAGCTCACACTGGAAATGCTGCGGGAATCGGGAATTCGCTTGCCGGCTCCTATTGGACAAACAGTTGGTATCGTAGGGGGTATCGTGATTGGTCAAGCGGTCGTGCAAGCGGGGATTGTGAGCAATATTATGGTGATTGTCGTTGCATTTACAGCGATCTCATCCTTTATTATCCCGAACTACGATATGGCCTCGGCAGTTAGGCTTATTCGATTTCTCATGATGATCCTCGCAGCGATGTTTGGTTTTGTTGGCATTATTGTCGGGTTGATGGCATTGATCGGCCATCTGATTACGCTGGAATCATTAGGTGTTCCTTATGGAAGTCCTCTTGCCCCTGTGCGCTTCGGGGACTGGAAAGATTTATTTATCCGCCTGCCACTGTGGAAAATGAAAGATCGTCCCCTGTCAGCCCACACGATTGAGGACCAAAGACAAGGAAATAATCGGCCGAGGGAGGATGGGTGATGCAAAAGTATACGTACAACCAATTGAGCGTCCTCCAGTACATTCTCCTCATCCATGGGGCACAAGTAGGGATCGGAGTATTGACGATTCCCAGAGAATTGGCGGAGAAGGCGAGCACTGACGGGTGGATATCGCTTTTGATCGGATGGCTTGCGGCAACGCTAATTAGTCTCGTCATCACGAACATGATGAAGCAGTACCCGGAGAAGACGATCATTGATATATTTCCATTGATCCTGGGCAAGTGGTTCGGGCGTGCGGCTATTGCTTTGATGTCCATTTATTGTGGGATGTCGGCGTTCGTTTTGCTGATAAACGCCACGGCAATCATTAATGTGTGGCTACTGTCTCAGACACCCGCATATGTCGTGGTGTTCCTTTTTGCGCTGCCGACCTATCTCGTCCTCCAGGGAGGGGTTCGCGCTATTGGAAGGTACGCCGAGCTCGTGTTCTATCTTACACTTTGGATACCTTTTGTTCTCACGACGGCTTATCGAGAGGTTCATTGGTTAAACTTACTGCCAGTAATCAAGGATGGCTGGCACCCGATATGGGAAGCGAGTAAAACAACGGTACTCTCCTTTCTTGGATTTGAGTTTGGTTATTTCGCTTACCCTTTTCTTCAAAAAAAGCAATATGCGTCCATCGGCATTGTCATTGCGAATACAATGACGTTACTTGTGTATTTGTCTGTCACCATCGTTTCCTTCGCTTACTTTAGTCCCGATGAAATTACGCAGTATACATGGCCTACGCTCAATTTATGGAAAGCCATTGAGTTCCGCTTTTTGGAACGCGTCGATATTCTTTTTCTCTCTTCTTATTTGTTTATATTGTCAACGACTGCAATGCCGTACACCTATTTCTGTGTCTTTTCATCCAGTCAGTTATTCGGCATGAAGGATCACCGTAAGCATTTGCGTCTGTTCCTTCTTCTGGTTCCAGGGGTGCTATGGTTTTATACGCCATCCTTTGTTGATCTGAAGAAATCGACAGAAATTTGGAGCTACGCAGGCTTGGGATTTGCTTATGCGCTTCCTTTACTGGCTTGGGGGCCGATCAGGCTATCGAAACGAGCAGAAGGGGGGAAAAAAGCATGAGGGCATTTGCTCAGGTCCTGTTATTGAGCTTGCTAGTAACCGTGTTGGCAGGTTGCAGGGATCAAATCAATTTGGAAGATACCACTTTATCGCTGATGATCGGAATGGATTTGAATGAAAAAAACGAGCTTCTCATGTATATTTCAAGCCCGGTGTTCAGTCGGGAGGCAAAGGAAAAGTCTGAGGAATATGGTATCCGGTCATCTACCATTAGAGAGTCGAGAATGGGCTTTGATGAGCGAGTGACAGGCTTGACCCAAGCAGGCAAAATTCAGGTGTTTGTGATAGGGAAAAAGCTGCTGGCTCACCCAGACTGGTTTCGGTTGCTAGATGTCGTTTTTCGGGATGCAAAGTTCAGTGTCAACGCACGTATGGCTGTGCTTGATGGTCCATTGCATGAGTTGTTTGATTATAAACCAAAGGACAAGCCTCGTCTGTCCATGCATGTAACAACGCTGATCGACACAGCCAATGCCAGAAATCTGACGGTAAAGACGAGGGTGCAGGAGCTCCATCGGCAAATGTTTGAAAAAGGGATGACACCTAGCTTGACTGGGTTGAAGAAAGAAAAGCGGGCAGTCAAGGTAACAGGGACGACTTTGTTAAAAGAAAATGGAACGTACGCAGGCTCGATAGAACCGCGGGATTCGATTCTTTTGCAAACGCTGCTCTATGGAAAACAAGGGGAACTGTCCGTCACCATCCCGATTAAAGAACCGAACGATCACAAACAAATTTCGAAAGACAGGATCAGTTTTTTTATCAAGGGCGTCCAAAAAAAAGTAAAAACAACCTATCAGAACGGTCGATTTCATTTTGACGTTCATTTCAAGTTGCGAGTGTCCATATCGGAGCGAATATTTCCGTTCAACATGGAAAAGGACTACAAAAAGATGGAGCGAATGATCAGTGACGAGTTACAGAAGGATTACATGAAGTTAATCAAGAAATGCCAGGAAACCGGTATAGACCCGTTTGGGTTTGGTCTCTATGCGCGTGCCTATGAATATAAGGAATATAAAAAGGTAGAGGATGATTGGACGAAGGCTTTTTCCAATGCCATAGTTGAAATCAAGCCAGACGTATCAATCAAGGGAAATGGCGTCATAAAGTGAAGGGTGAAAGACAAAACCCCCTGGCAATCAGTAAATGCCAAGGGGGTTCGTTATTTAATAGATAGCTTCCCAGCCTGCAGGAGTGACGAACAGGCGAATCGCCTTGATTTTGCGGTCGTCCATCAGGGTGAAGTAGTGGCGGTAGTTCGGTGGTACGGAGATTAGATCGCCTGGCTCCAGCTCAACGTCGAAGTAGCGACCATCTTTCCCTTTGATGGCGAAGATACCGTGACCATCAACGCAGAAGCGGCACTCATCGTCTGTGTGGTGATGTTCGCCCTTGAATTTTACCAACAGCTCGTCGAGGTTAGGCGTTTTGTCAGAAAGAACGATAATGTCCGCTGTCAAGTAACCGCGACGTTGGCTGATTGCATCGATTTCTGGTTTAAAGGTGTCGAGAATCTCTTGTTTTTCCTCGTCTGTCGGGCTGTAGTTATCACGGTGCTTGGGATCAAGGCGATCCACGCCCCATTTTTCGTAAATGATCTCTTGGGTATCCAGGAAGGAGACAACTTCCTCGGGTGCGGAGATGTACTCATTGTTGTCGTGAAAACGAATTTGTGCCATCGTTTATTCCTCCTTAATTGGTGGTTGTAGTGGACACGACTGCTTGGCGCAATTGCAGCCAGCGGGCGTGATACTCGAATAGGAATTCAAAAGCTTCCAGATGGCGCTTGGCCTCGAAGTCATTGCCGCCCCACGTGTAGATACCGTGGTTACGGATGAGTACGCCGGGAACTTCTGGTGTGATTACTTTTTCAATGGCGGCAGCCAAGGTCGGAATATCGGCAAAGTTCTCAACAATCGGAACAGTAATGCGCGCGTTTTCTTCCCAGATTCCGAGTCCCTTAATCAGCTCTTGTCCTTGAATGGAGAAAGCTCGTTGTCCAAAGTACAGCTCGGAAATGAGATTATTCCATACGGTATGGACGTGGAAGCAAGCCCCTGCCTTCGGAAACGTTTTGTAGACGACGGCGTGGATGAGCGTTTCTGCGGACGGCTTGAGAGCAGTTTCATCCACCGGACGAGAGTCTTGATCCACAACCAGGTAATCTTCGGGGGACAGCTTGGTTTTGTCTTTGCCGCTTGCCGTTACAGCAAATTGCAAGGGATCGTTTTGTATTTTAATAGAGAGATTGCCACTGGTGCCGGGAAACCAGTCCCGGCGGGCAAATGTCAGCTTGGCGTCATCCAGACGGCGAAAGGCATCCAGACGTTGTTCGAGTGTTGCAGTCATGAATTAGACGACCTCCTGTTGGACTTGCTGTAAAATGCGAATCACATCGTGGAACGTGGCAAACTTGCTATGCGGCAATTGCAGCTCTTCTGCCTTGTCAGCAAGGAAGGAACGGGCAATCACATAATCAGCGATTTTGGCTCCAGCCAAATCAGTGATGGAGTCGCCGATGACGATGCGGAAATGGGTTGCTGGATCGTAACGGCGGATGATGGTCGTCTTGCACATGCCGCAGCCGTTCGTGCAATGTTCATCGCAAGCGTTTGGCCACGTAATGGTGATGCGTTCTCCGCTGAAATCACTGCCATTGCAGTAGATCGGAACATCGGCAAGATCGAAGGGTGCTAGGATAGGCTCCAGGAAAAAGTCGATGCCGCCACTCGTGATCAACAGCTCGATGCCTTCTGCGCGGCAATAGCTCACGAATTCAGCAAATCCCGGGCGAATGGTCGCTTCATGGACAATAAAATCAATAATGTCCTGGCGCAAGGAGGAGGGCAAGAGCTGAAACAGCTTGCCAACCCCTTCCTGAACGCTTATTTTTTGCGAAAGGATTTGCTCCGTCAAGGCTTCCCACTCAGGGGGAGCGAACTTGCGGACAATCGCTACAATGTTGTCTTTTTCGGTAATCGTACCGTCGAAATCGCAGAACAGGACGAGCTTCTTACTCATCGTGCGCCACCCCACTTTTCCAGGGCGATCGCCAGTTCTTGTGATTCTGAGGAGGCTTCTTCCAATGTTCGGCCTGCGGTGACTGCATCAATCGCAGCAACGAATGCTTTCGCTCCTGCGGTTGCTCCACCGGGATGACCGTGGATTCCGCCTCCTGCATTGACGATTTGATCGAGTCCGAAGTCTTGATACAGCTGTGGAACCAGCCCCGGATGAATGCCGGCAGACGGAACCGGGAAAGAACGGCGTACACCATTCAGTGGGTCTGTCAAATGCTTCGCGAGCTGCAACGCTTCTGTTTTGTCCAGAGCGACATTGCCATATGGGGATGGGAAAAGCACCAAATCCGCCCCAGCTACACGCATCAACGTACCGAGTAAAAGCGGGGTGGCGATGCCGTAGTCAGGTGATGGATAGTATGCGCCTGCCAATGCTGGATGCGCCATGATCGGTACGTGTACATCAGGATCGGCTGCCAAACGGTGCAGGGCATCGAAGCCAAAGGCCAGCACGTTGAACAAAAGGCAGTCAGCCCCCGCCTCTACCGCACGCTTCGCTTTTTCGTTCAGCTCATGCACAGGTCCAGTCAGGTTGGCTGCATAGAGGACGGGCTTGCCAGTTTCGGCTTCGGTCTCCTGTGCGATCTGCTTGAACGCTTTGATCCGTTCGATAAAAGGAGCGCGGTCATCTGCAAAGAAGATTTCGTCATCTTTCACGAGATCGACTCCGCCCAAGGCTTGTGCTCGGAATTGCGTCTTCAGATCGTCGAAAGGGAGACCCAGGCACGATTTGAAAATGCTCATCAAGAGCGGACGGTTATGTGCCCCTAAACGTTCGCGCAGACCATCAATGCCGAACTTCGGTCCAGGGAAAGCCTGTAGGAATGATTCAGGGAAAACGATGTCGATGAGCTTGATTTTGCCATCCATCGATAGTTTGCCGAATATTCCGGTTAACAAGGATGGAATGTCCGCTGTAAAATTGCGAGTCGGATAGCTAACGGTAATCAGACCACGTGTTTCACCGTTTTCCAGTGTCGCAAGCGGTGTCGCGCTCACAGCTTCACCGAGATACGGCGCTAGCTCAGCTTGCTTGGCAAGCGGCAGGTCTGTCCAGGAACCGACTGTCATGCCGACAGCAATGGCTTGCGCTTTTTTGTTCAAGTCTTTTGCTTGGGTGAGATAGGTGACGAGGATACGTTGTTCACTCATGGTACGCCTAATCCTCCTTGAATTAATAAAAAAAGCCTCCCCATTGAGCGGGGAGGCGGTTGTCGACTATGAAAGCGTCTCGTCTCCTCTCATCTCTCGGGTCAGTAGCCGAAACGAGCCAAAATTGCTCGATCTCGACTCTTATCCGTTGGAATTAGCACCGTTTCGCTATCCAAGGTACGCATGATGAGCGTACGATTCATGGTATAGCGCCGGTTGCCGGGCATCATAGGGCCAGTCCCTCAGCCAGCTCGCGATAAGAGTTATTCGTTTCCCCCATGATATGACGTTCATTGTCAGGAGTCAATCCTTGTTTTTGCAGAGAATGTGCAGCAGATTATTAGAAAAATGAGACGAAGATGAAACTTTTTTACAATTCCTTCGTGGTAAGGGGTGAAAGGGTGTGAACGGCTTGGGAAAGTAGGTCTGGAGGATGTGTACCAGCTGCATGTAAACGATATTTACCGCTATCTTTTCCGGCTGACACGAGATTAGAGGCTGGCAGAGGATTTGACACAGGAAACCTTTTGTCGCGCCTTCTCTTCCTTGGACGACTACCGTGGGGAAAAAGTACGGCCCTGGCTGTTCAAGGTGGCCTATCACGCTTTCGTGGATGTTTATCGCAAGAAGACAAAACAACGCTTTGCGTTTGTGGAAGCCCTGCCGGAGCGATGTGATCAATCGGCGGTTGATCCGGCAGAGCATGTCGTGAACAAAGAGCTGTGGGAAGTGGCCCATGACTACTTGGAGCAACTTCCGGAAAAGCAGAGACAGGTCATTTTATTGTCCGCCATGCAGTTTTCCTACGCGGAAATGGCAGAGGTACTCGGAATCGAGCTGGCAGACGTCAAGCGCTCCTTGTTTCGGGGACGACAAAAGATGCGGCAGTTGTGGAGGGAGGAAAGCAAGTGATGAACACGGACGAGAATCAACGTGAGCAAAGGCTGCTTGCTTATTTGCGTGGAGAAATGACGGCAGAGGATTCGAAACAATTCGAGGAAGAAATAGCCGCTGACGAAGAGTACGCACAGCGATTGGAAAGGCTTTTGTTGGGGGAAGAAACAGAAGAGGACAACGCGAAAACCAAACAGTCTGAAACACTGTCAGCTGAAAAACAGCGTGCCATTGTTCGCCGGGGGAAATGGAAAAATCGGTTGTCCAACGCAGGATTCACCATAGGGCTTCCCTTTCTGGCCGGTGTTGTGTTGCTGATTCTGAATGGCTGGGTGGGGTCGCTGATGCATGAAGATCTGTTCCGCGTTGCAAAGTCGATGGTCAATTTTACTCAACCAGGTGTGAGAGTGGGGGGGAGTGGTTCACAGGTCGGATTGCTGTACGGAAACATCAGCATGGAACTAAGCGAGCGGGTTGGGGGAGAGGAAAAGAATGCGGGTCGTTTTGAGAGTACGAATGTGCTGTGGAATGTGAATGCCAAGCCGCAATGGACGAACGGGGTCAGGGAGCAAAAGTTGTTTTTCCGTTATCCGGCAGAGGAGGAAACGGAGGATACCATGTCTCTCACCTCAGCTGCCTGGACGACAATGGAGAAGCTGCCCGAAGGAACGGTTTCGCAGCTTGCGATATCTTTTGACCACTTTCTGACGTACCAGGAGTATTATAAGCTGGTTACCCGCCATGTTACCTCTTCAGGTCAAGATACAGTCTGGCTTGCAATAGATACAGGGGTAGAGCTCAAGCAAGCTGAAAGCGGAGATGTGCTTTTTGGTTCCGGGGAAGTGTGGGGATTTGCCCAGCGAGAAATGGATTACGGTGGTGTATATAAAAAAGGGGCTGGGGACAGAGTAATCGCAAACTATCTGGAGGAGATGAGTTATTTGTCAGAGCAAGAGGAACTGGCTCGTGATATCGGAAAATCCTTACTCCCTGGCAGAGATATACAGATTGCAGAGCGATACAGTCACATACAGAAATACGGGGTTCGCATTTACGGAGCCGTCCTCACCGGACCTACGAAAGAACTGCTGAAGCTCAAGGCAGAAAAGTCGATAACAGCAGCGTTTTTAGGCAAGGTAGACTGGTGGAATTGGGAGCGACCTGCGGCATCCGGAACACAATACAGCTATTGATAGCAAGGTGCGAATTTTTGCACAAAAGGGTGTTGACATCGTGGAAGCGTTGGTTGTATGATTCAAACTAAATCAAAAACCGAATACGTTTTGGATACCTTATCCAGAGAAGGTGGAGGGACTGGCCCGATGATACCCGGCAACCGACATGACGCCATTCAGACGCGAGAAAGCGACTGATTAACAGGCGACATGCACGGTGCTAATTCCTGCAGAAACAAAAGTGGTCTGGAAGATAAGGGGGACATCAACACGGTTCTTACACGTGACGACAGCGACCTCTTTTCTTCGGGAAAAGAGGTCTTTTTTGCTCTCATGACACAAACAAAACAAGTAGAGATAGAGGAAAAATACGTAGAGGGGAGTTTTGGAATCATGGCATATCGCGCATTGACTGAACAGGAAGCAGTGGAGTACGTAAAAGAAATACCGGGTCTTTTTAGCGAAGGAGCAGAGCTGACCAGCCGAGAAATCGGGGATGGCAACCTCAATCTGGTTTTTGACATTCAAGAGCCAGCAACCGGTAAGAGCGTCATTGTCAAGCAAGCACTGCCTTTTGCCCGCGTTGTGGGGGAATCTTGGCCGCTTACGATTGATCGGGCTCGCATCGAGAGCGAGGCACTCCGGATTCAGCACAAATACGTTCCAGACCTGGTGCCACAGGTGTATCATTTCGATGGGGAACTTGCGTTGACCGTCATGGAAAACGTCGGGGACCACATCATCATGCGTAAAGGGTTGATCGAAGGAAAGCGGTATCCGCTATTTGCGAAGCAGATTGGCCGTTTTCTCGCGCAAACGTTATTCTTCACATCCGATCTGGGCGCACATCCATACGATAAAAAAACGCTAGTCGGAACATTCATAAATCCAGAATTATGCAAAATCACAGAAGATCTCGTCTTTACCGATCCGTATGAAAATGCGCCTACCAACGACTTCAACCCGTTGATCCGCCGCGAAGTCGAGGCGATCTGGAACAATAGGCCGCTGAAGCTGGAAATCGCCAAGCTGAAATACGATTTCCTTACGCGATCGGAGGCGCTGCTGCATGGTGACTTGCATACTGGAAGTATTTTCATCACGGAAAACAGCCTAAAAGCAATCGATCCAGAGTTCGCTTACTATGGCCCAATCGGCTTTGACATTGGGGCGATTATTGCCAATTTGCTGCTCAACTACGCAGGACAGCACGGTCTGCAAAAAGATCAAGGAGAACGGGAAGCGTACCGCGAATACTTACTGGAAACAGTCGAGGATGTCTGGAATGAATTCGTTTCACAATTCGTTCAACTCTGGCACAAGCACGCCAAAGAGCGCAGCGCCCATGTCGAAGGACTGTGGCAAAGCTACGTGAAGCGCCTGATTCAGGATACAGCAGGCTATGCCGGATGCAAAATCTTGCGTCGTGTCATTGGCTTGGCAGGCGTAGCGGACCTGAATGCCATCGAAGACGACCAGACTCGCGCAGAAGCAGAGCGTCTGGCTCTCTCGATTGGAGAAGCGCTGATTCTCGGTCGCGGCGGCATCGAGGAATCGACAGATATCACGGACATCGTACGCACAATAACTGAACGCTACTACCAGGAGGCTACAGCAGTATGACAACCAGCACTCAATTGGCACCTGTAAAGTGGGAGAATGACGCATTGGTCCTGCTTGACCAGACGCGTCTGCCAGTAGAAACAATCTATTTGAACTTGACCACCTCCGAGCAAGTATGGGGTTCCATCCGACGCTTGGAAGTGCGTGGCGCACCAGCCATTGGCATGGCGGCAGCTTACGGGCTCTACCTGGGCATTCGTGGCAGTGAAGCGAGTAACTACGACGAGTTTTGGCAGGAATTGAACCAGCAGGCAGACTACCTGGGCTCGTCCCGTCCGACAGCAGTGAATCTGTTCTGGGCATTGGATCGCATTAAGGCTCGTGTTGAAAAAGCAAGCGGTGCGTCGATTGCCGAGTTGAAGGCGGCAGTACTCGATGAAGCATTGGCGATTCAAAAGGAAGACGCAGAAGTATGCCGGACCATCGGGGAGCATCTGCTCACTCTGTTGCATGACGGTATGGGAATTCTCACGCACTGTAACCCAGGGGCATTGGCTACAGCAGCGTACGGTACGGCTACTGCTCCCTTTTATTTGGCAAAGGAACGCGGTTGGAACCTGAAGGTGTACGCGGATGAAACCCGTCCTGTTCTACAAGGCGCTCGTCTTACTGCATTCGAATTGCAGCAAGCAGGGATTGATGTGACGCTGATCTGCGACAACATGGCGGCGATGGTCATGTCCCAAGGAAAAGTAGAGGCTGTCATCGTGGGGACAGACCGCGTAGCAGCGAACGGCGATGTCGCCAACAAAATCGGTACGTATGGGGTAGCGGTATTGGCAAAAGCTCACGGCATTCCTTTTTACGTGGCAGCTCCTTTGTCCTCCGTCGATTTGGACACACCGACAGGCGCAGATATTCCGATTGAAGAGCGTCCAGCTGAGGAAATTACCCATGGCTTGGGCAAACAGGTAGCTCCAGACGATATCAAGGTGTACAATCCTGCGTTCGATGTAACGCCAGCGAAGTACATTACTGCGATCGTTACCGAGACAGGCATTTTCAAGCCGGAAGAGATCGGCAATAGCAAAAAATAAAAGACATTTTTATATGCGTTCGCCTATTGTTGCTGGCGGGCGCTTTTTGCTCATTTTGGCGTTTTCCAGTAAAATATCCAAGAAAAGGGGAGATTCGTATGCAAACGATCCAACAGATAGCCATCAATGAAGATACGTACTTGAAACAATTAGAATTAGCTGATGCTGAGCAGTTATTTTTGCTTACGGATTCGAACCGGGAGAATCTTATGGAATGGCTGCCGTGGCTGAATTATACGAAGAAGGTAGAGGATTCTCGCCAATTCATCCAAGCGACGATTCATCAGTACAACGATAATCGCGGCATCCACTACGGTATTTGGTACCAAGGACGTCTGGCTGGTACAGTCGGCGTACATACAGTGGATTGGATCAACAAAAAGACGTCCATTGGCTATTGGCTGGGTGCGCAATTTCAGGGAAAGGGCCTGATGACAGAAGCAGTGGCGACCTACTTGGACGTGTTAATCTTTGGATCATGGGATTTGGAAAAAGTAACGATTCAGGCTGCTACGGAAAACCACAAGAGCAGATCGATCCCGGAACGATTAGGGTTTCAACTGGAAGGGATACTTCGCCGGAATGAATTCCTTTACGATCATTACGTGGATCATGCCACTTACAGCCTGCTAAAAGAGGAATGGCTTGACTGGAAAACCGATAAAAAATCTTAGATTGAACTTTATGCATTGATTGACAATGAAAATTCTGTAAATTACGATGGTGAAGACAGATCAAGAGGGCTGCGCGTGATTCGCAAGCCCTTTTTTAGTCGTGCTGTTAGGTCTAAATAAATAGAGGTGATTTACATGCAGACACTTCGGCAATTATCTTGGTTTTTTCGTGCCTATTGGAAGCGATACGTCATTGGAATCTCTGTGCTGTTTGTCATCGATGTCCTCATGCTATGGCCGCCGAAATTAATCGGGGATACGGTGGATTCGATTCGCAACAGCTCCCTGACGGACGCTGACTTGACGCAAACAGTGGTCATCTTGCTCGTATTGGGTGTGAGCTTGTATGGGTTGCGGTTTCTTTGGCGGTACTTGTTAAATGGGGGAGCCTTGATTCTGGAAAGAACGCTACGTGAGCGATTGTTTGCCCATTTGACCAGAATGACCCCGTCGTTTTTTCATCGCAAACGCAGTGGTGATCTGATGGCCGTGGCTACCAACGACATTCCTGCCATTGAACAAACGGCGAGTACAGGGGTGCTTACGCTTGTTGATGCGTTGTTCATGACCGTGTTAACGCTAGGCGTCATGGTGACCGCGATTGATTGGAAGCTGACACTGGCTGCGCTGATCCCGATGCCGTTTTTGGCTTGGTCAACGGCGTACTATGGAAAGCTGTTGCATGATCGCTTTTATTTGGCACAGGAAGCTTTCGGAGAGATGAATGATCATGTTCAACAATCCGTATCGGGCGTTCGGGTATTGAGAGCATTTGTTCAGGAAAAGGCCGATATCGAGGCATATCGCCGGGTCAGTGAAAAAACGTTGGAGCGAAATGTGAGCGTTTCACGGATTGACGCGCTGTTTGAGCCGACGATCGCGATTATTATTGGCTTCAGCTTTTTGATCGGGCTGGGCTATGGCACGTATTTGGTGTTCACTAGTGCTATCTCCTTAGGGGATTTGGTTGCGTTCAATTTGTACCTGGGACTTTTAATTTGGCCGATGTTCGCTTTTGGTTGGCTGGTTAATGTGTTGCAACGCGGTGGCGCATCCCACAAACGCTTTACAGAGCTAATGGTGGAGCAGCCAGATGTGACGGAAGCAGCGAATCCAGTCACGAGCCAAATCGCCAATACCCTAGAAGCACGCCATTTTTCTTTTACGTATCCGGGCACTGACAAGCCAGCACTCACCGACATCTCGTTTCGTTTGGGTGAAGGAGAGACGCTTGGGATTGTCGGGAGGACGGGAAGCGGCAAGTCGACGTTGTGTCGTGCCTTGTTGCATCAATATCAGATGAAGGAACAAGTCCTGTTTATCGGGGGCATCCCGATCGAAGGACTCGCTTTTGATACGCTGCGGGAAAAAATCGGCTATGTGCCTCAGGAGCATTTGCTGTTCTCGCGGACGATTGCCGAAAATGTTGCATTCGGGAAACCACAAGTGACGACCGAGGAAGTGATGCATGCGCTGGAGCTTGCGGAGATGAAGAGAGATTTGGCCCAATTCAGAGAGCGCTTGCAAACCATGGTTGGGGAGAAGGGGGTCACCCTCTCTGGGGGGCAAAAACAGCGCATTTCCATTGCACGCGCTCTCTTAATGGATGCGGGTATTTTGATTCTCGACGATTCACTATCGGCTGTGGACGCGCGGACAGAGGAGAGTATCCTTCGTCATCTGCGACAGGAGCGCGCGGATAAAACGACCATTATTACTGCTCATCGTCTGTCTGCCGTACAGCACGCACAGCTGATTCTCGTGCTGGATGAGGGGCGGATTGTCGAGCAGGGGACACATGACGAGCTGATGCACCGCAACGGCTGGTATGCAGAGCAGTACCGTCGTCAGCAAATGGAGCAGGATGTGGCTGGTTGAGAGAGGGGGAAAACGTTTCATGAGCAAACAAAATGTATGGGGGCGTTTGACCGAGTACGCCAGGCCATTTCAGAAGCAAATACTAGGCGCATTGTTCCTGCTCTTGCTGGGAACGAGTGCAGAGCTGGCGGGGCCTTTTTTAGCCAAGGTCATGATTGATAATCACATCCTGGCGATCCAAAAGCCTTGGTATCAGCTGGACGAAGTGCCACCACAAACAGCGGGGCAAGTCGCCTCAGTGAACGGTACGAACTATATTCGTGAAGATGTCGCTGCAAAGACAGGACTTGCTTTGGACAGGAGCAATCAAAAAGAAGTAACTGTGCTGACAGAAGGTACGACTTATTACTTGGTTTCTGGCAAGGTGAATCCAAATACGGAGAAGAAATTTACCCCGATTGCGCCAGAAAACGGCAGGGAACGCTGCGAGGTAACAACGAAGGATCAATCAGGTCAAAAGATGTCCTCCACAGGGATTCGGCTAACCGCAGAGGAAGTCAAGGCGATGTACCAAGGGGATGTTCTGCCTATTGTCTGGCTGTCCGTAGGTTATGGGGCACTGATCTTGCTCTCCGCTGGATTCAATTACGTCCAGATTTTGTGGCTACAAAAAATCGCACAGCGCATCATTCAGCAAATGCGGATGAAGCTGTTTATCCATTTGCAAAAGCTCCCGGTTGCCTTTTTTGACAAAACGCCAGTAGGTGCGCTTGTCTCCCGTGTGAGCAATGATACAGAAGCCATCCGTGAGCTGTATGTAAGTGTGCTCGCCACATTTGTACAGAACGGTCTTTATTTGATTGGAATCTTGATCGCACTCTACCTCTTGCAGCCTGAGCTCGCCCTCTTCTGCTTTTTGACGGTGCCAGTGCTCGTACTGTTAGTCTACGTGTATCAAAGGTACAGCTCTCGCTACTATGCAGTGATTCGCGCGAAGCTTGGTGATATGAACACAACGATCAATGAAATGATCCAGAACATGACGATTGTGCAGGCTTTTCGTCGGGAGAAAGGTGTACAAAAGGAGTTTGCTGATGTAAACGAAGACTACTTCAAGGTGCGGATGAAAGAAATCAATCTGGAATCCTTGCTTTTGCGCCCAGCGGTAGATTTGATCTGGAAAATTTCCTTGACCCTGATCGTCTGGTATTACGGCTCTACATCTTTCCACAGTGCGATTTCCTTCGGTGCGCTTTTTGCATTTGTCGATTATATGGGGCGTTTTTTCGAACCGATCAACATGATCATGAATCGGTTGTCGCAAATGCAGCAGGCGACTATTTCGGCGGGACGCGTCTTTGAAATTATGGATGAGCTGCCGGAGAAAAAAGAAGCTGGTGCGCAAATTGAGCGCCCGCGTGGTGAGGTTGTCTTTGATAACGTTTCGTTTGCTTATCAGGGTGACGATTACGTTTTGAAAAACGTCTCCTTTACGGCGCAGCCTGGTCAAACGATTGCGCTGGTTGGACACACCGGATCGGGAAAAAGCTCTTTGATGAATTTACTGCTCGGGTTCTATCCGGTGACGAAAGGGAGCATTTTAATCGACGGACAAGATATGAGACAGATTGATACGCACTCATTGCGCAGTCATGTCGGCCTCGTTTTGCAGGACCCGTTCTTGTTTACGGGAAGCATTGGATTCAATATTCGTATGTACAAGAATTCGATTACGGATGAAGAAGTGAAGCGGGCTGCAAAAGCGGTACGTGCTGACGAATTCATCTCCAAGCTGCCGGGCGCATATGACGAACCGGTCGTCGAGCGAGGCATGACACTATCCGCAGGTCAACGTCAATTGATCTCTTTTGCACGTGCATTGGCGGCTGATCCTGCAATGCTGATCTTGGATGAAGCAACGGCAAGCATTGACAGTGAAACAGAGCTAGCCATTCAGGAAGCGTTGCATGTACTATCAAAAGGTAGGACGACATTCATCATTGCACACCGCTTGTCGACGATTCAACACGCGGACCAGATTCTTGTCTTGTCCCGAGGTGAAATCATGGAAAGAGGTACCCATGATGAACTCATGGCGCAAAATGGTCTTTATCAAAAAATGTATCAGCTTCAGCAGGGGAGTGCTTCCGTAGAGAGTGCTTAATAGGAGGCTAGGGAGGAGAAACAACACCATGTCACAGTCACGTTACACCTTTTGGGTGTTGATTTTGGCTGTCGGTATTGCGGGGGTAAGCCAAGGCTTGACGATCCCGATGCTGACGGTTTTATTGGAAAAACAAGGGGTTTCATCCGTGATGAACGGGCTCAATGCTGCTGCCTTGTATATTGGGATGGTCATGGTCAATCCATTTTTGGAAATCCCACTGCGGCGCATTGGATACCGATCCACGATATTATGGGGATTGCTGTTGGTGACGATCGCAACAGCGCTCATCCCGATGTTCAGTCATTTGGCAGTCTGGTTCGTATTACGCTTACTGATGGGTGTGGGCGATAGTGGTTTACATTATGCAAGCCAAATGTGGGTGACGAAGATTGCAGCTCCTGAGAATCGTGGACGTGATCTTTCCATTTACGGGTTGGCTTATGGAGTGGGCTTTAGTGTTGGTCCACTAGGCTTAAGCGTGCTGCATTTGGGGATTTGGGTACCTTTTGGCAGCTTGCTCGTTCTGTATCTGATTGCCTTCTTATTATTATCCCGGATCAAAAATGAATTCCCCGCACAGATTGAACAAACGGAAAAGAAGCAAAACAAATATGCATTTGTATTGCGACTTGCCTGGCTGGCGCTGATTCCTTCGTTTTTGTACGGATTCATGGAGACGTCACTCAACGGCAGTTTTCCCGTTTACGCCTTGCGTACCGGCTTGTCCGTTGAATGGGTTTCCTTGATCCTTCCGTCGTTTGTCGTGGGAAGTATTATCTTGCAGATGCCGCTGGGGGCATTGAGTGACCGAGTCGGACGCAAGCAGGTCATGCTTGTGTGTGCGCTTGTAGGGGGATTGGCCTTCTTCCTGTTCCCGTTTGCAGGCGAAAACGTATGGCTGATGATGCTGTTGTTGGCCATAGCAGGAGCGGCTGTCGGTTCCTTTTACTCGCTGGGCTTGGCTTTTTCGGCAGATATATTACCAGCCTCGATGGTTCCTACCGCAGGAATTATCGCAGGCGTCAATTTTGGTGTCGCCAGTATTTTGGCTCCCAATGTGAATGGTCTGCTGATGGACGTGTGGGAGCCGTGGACGATCTTTTGGCTGATGGGATCACTGCTCATTGTGTTCGCGGCAGCTTGCCTGTTTTTCAAGCAAAAAGCAACCCAGGAACAGACGTATTCAATGCCGTTGCAAAAACAGGGGTAAAAACAAGGAGGATAAGCTTCGCCAAGTTTTTGGCGAGGCTTTTATTTTTTGCCCAAAAAAGCATAAACGGGCATCAAGGAGGGAAGCGTATGAATAGTAAGTAGAACAGCATGATTGGAAGGGGTTACCCGATGCTGACACCATGCATTTTCAGAAGAGGCATTGCCTGGATCTTATTTTTCGTGCTCAGTCTGGTAATCATCCCGTTTTTCTCAGATGACGGCCAGGCTCCGAAACCGTCTGCACCTGCACCTGCCACTACAAATGCAACTTCGCAGCCATAGCAACTGACAAAGAGGCTACAAAAAAAGACCGGTTGATCTGAGAAAGGTACAGTCACTCACAAAAGATGAGGAGACTGTACCTTTTTCTTTACAAAAAATGCGATTGAGCTTATTTGGTATTCGATAAGCCTTTTTTCCAAAACTCCTATAGATTTGAAGAGCATGCAGGTGCACATATTTACGAATTTTCACATACGCCTATGATCTCTTTAGGTATTGACTCAAAAACCAACACTTCTGGTTTTAGATAAGGTTTTTTTAACAAGTACTCTTCAAGTGTCATCATACTATTCCAATACAATTTGATCCAATGCTCAAGAGATTCACCAGTATCAAAATCCAACGCCTCTTCAAAGGTGAATTTATTATCTTCATAGAATGATTGGTCATATATATTCATTGTAATATTCCCATCAAAAACTAAAATTTTATCAGTAAAGATAGGAAAGTAAAACGATTTCGGCTTGTGAGGCTCTAAGTTTACTCCTATAGCCGTCTGAAAGTTCACCCAGATAGGAGCATTAAGAGGTTTTAACATATCAGCTATCTGTGACTTAATCTCCCCACCATTCCCATACCAGTTATTAGATTTTGTTAAATAGTTTATTCCTCGACCCATAATTTCTTCGATTGAAACATGGTGATCATGATCTTCAGGCAATATTGCATGATATAGAAACATAGTCATTTGTGTACCTGCTTTCTATTCTTTATCTCTAGGAACATGAGGAAAATGGGAACTATTTTTCGGATTATCTAAATTTTCGAAGACCCTGTGACTTCCTGTCGGTGTGTCAGGCGTGCTTATATTCCCGTCAAATTCCTTATAATATTTCGTTATTTTATTTGGATTTGGATTATTAGGATTGGGCCAATTTGTATAAGCTTTATCTGGATTGGTCATGGTTTCCCTTCTCAACTCTTTTACATCAACATCCTTACCATACTGGGATCTATTCTTTGTGGAAGGTTTACTAGGATCGTATATATGTTTTTTCGCATGCTCATTTACAAAATTATTTGGATCGCTCCCCCCACCGGTTTTTGTAGGAACTGGAGGTTTACCCGTTGCCTTCTTTCCCTTCCTCAAAGCACTCACTAAATCCTTAATGGATTTACTTCTTCCCAAAGTCAGAGCTTGCATGGCAAGCCCACTGATTGCAAGCGCATCCTCAAGGTTGATGTCCTCATCCTGCAGCGTATCTAAATCTTCCTGTATTGGTTCTATGAAGCCTTCTTGGACAAACAGATTGACGCCCTTGGGCAAATCCTCTGCCGCCTTTTGCAAACCCTTCGGCAAATCATTTGCGGCTTTCTCCAAAGCCCCCGGCAGCTCACTTGTCGCCTTTTGCATCGCAGCAGGAACGTCTCCCAACTTGGAGATTCCTTTCACGAAGTTATCCCACATAGTTGGCTTTTCCTGTGGCTTCTCGCAAGCTGGTCCTTGTCCAAAACCGGATTCTGTCGACCCGCTTTGTGCTAGCGACTGAACTCCTATCGTCACCCCACCCAAATCCTGCCCATCATCTTCAATCTTGATCAGTCCACAATGGAAGCACATATTGGTTGATTTGTTCAGCAATGCCGGATAGTCTCCCCGACCACTTTGTCCGCTTTGCCATCGATCCATGGCATTGTCGTCAGAGGTGTGCACGGCATAGGTGTAAGTACACCATTGTTGGCTGCTGTGGCAGAAGCGACTACGGGATTTTTTAAGCTACTGCATTTTCCGAAAGGCATGATGTTTACATTGGGAACAAAATCCATGATGTTCATTTGGGGCTTCCCTTTTACAAAAACACCATGACTGAACGGCATTTTTAACCGACTTACCTTACTGCCGTTGCTACATGATAGAATGGCACCAACAACCACGTAACTCTTGCGTTCCGCATTCGATTTTTGGACGGTGATATCTTCAATATTGGGCATGCAGTCTCCTCCTCTCAGGCAGATTCCTATACAGATGGAAGATGCTTGTGTTGAAAGATGAATGACTGATATCCAATCTATATAAATAAAGGGAAAAATACCCACACATTGAGATATCGGATGTGAAGTAGTGACAAACAATAGATAGAAAGTCTCGAATGCACCGTGCATCTATAGGTACTTGGATAGGAGTATTGAATGGAACATACAAAAGACGACCCTATCCCCAAAAATTTGAGGATAGGGTCGTCTTTTGAAGCAGTCACGCAAAACTTAGCGAGTAACAAAATTTTGCGTGAAATACGGGCGGCCATCTTTCATAACGATACCGACACCGAGTTGCTTGAATTTTGGATTGAGCAAGTTTTGACGATGGCCTGCGGAGTTCATCCAGCTCATATGGGCTTCGACCCCATCTAGCTGTCCGTAGGCAATATTTTCACCAGCTGAGCTGTAGCGAATGCCAGCTTGCTTCAAACGATCAAACGGACTTCCCGTAGAAGGGGAGGTATGGTTGAAAAAGTTATGCTGGCCCATGTCTTGGCTGTGTGCTCTAGCTACTGCTGCCACTTGTTCATCCCAAGTGATAACAGGCAGTTTGGCACGTTGTCTCGCCACGTTGAGCAAGTCCAAATTTTGTTTCTCGTATGCGAGCGTTGCCTGCTTCATCTGTGCGTCTGTCAGTTTCGGCAGTTCCGGTAATTTCGTATAGGAAATGGGATACATCAAGCCAATCGCAATGGTGGCAAAATGCTCAGGAGTAGAGATGCGTACTCCTGCGACCTTGTTCCCACCCAGCTGATCGATAGAGAAGGTGATCGCTTGATTGTTCTGGATATAGGTCGGATGAGCAATGGTATTCTTTTGGATACGCAGACTCGGCATGATCGTCAGCGTGTCTTGCGGTGCACCCCAGCTATTTTGTAGGTCTTTAGTAGTAGATCCAATCGTGATGCCTTTCAAATTCAGCTTGGCTCCATTGGTAAACAATGTCACAACTTTGCCGTTTTGCATGCCGACTTGAATGTAGTTGTTCAAATCCTGATTGTAAATCCACCATTCCACATCCGTATGACTAGGATCAATGCGGGCAGGCTTGCCTAATGTTTGTTCGACTTGCGCTGTGCTCATTCCTAGTTGAAGATTATAGACGTTATTGGTTTTAACGGCTGCTGCTTGAGGGGCAGCCGTTGCAGCTGAAACAGGAAGGACAGGGGCAACGTGGCCGAGTAGAGCCAGCGAAAGGCTCAAGGCGAGGATGCTGGTTACTTTGTGTTTACGCATGTATCTTCCTCCTCGGTTGAGATAGAATCTGCCTTGTTGGTAATGGTATCGGCAGGAAGCCTCTACAAAAATAGGGACCAAGGAAGCAAAAATAAAACCCCCGCTATAGAGCGGAGGTTACGGGCGACGATCCCGGATGACATACGTTTTGGCGATCAGATCATGCCAGCCTTGCTTGCGTGGGTGCCAGGCAACCCATAGATAGCCCAGTCCGAACACAAGTGAAGCAACGAATTTGCCGATGACTTCTCGTAAAAATACTTGTCCGCCTGTCAGATTGCCTCGCACCTGCTTGGCACTGATGACACGGATGCCTGTGATCAGCTTTCCCAAGGTTTGTCCGGTCCACCAAGTCAACAAGATCATATAGAGGAGATCAAACAAAACCTCTACCAAATCGATGAAGTGAAAAGAGGCGTAAGGAACAGAAAAAACACGCCGTAACGGATTGAAAACGAGGTAGCTAATCCCGATCAAGAACATCGAATCAAGGAGCGAGGCTACGACACGAATCCAGAAGCCTGCATACGAATGCTGTGGATGGGCTTCATGATAGGACTCATGGGATGCAGGATCATGTGCTTTTTCATCGTCGGGAAGCTGGTTCATGAGAAGCCACTCCTTTCCTTTTTAACAGGCTAAGGCATGAACTGATACAGGAGGCGAGGTGAGCTTTGGCGGTCCCATATTCGATTGAGACCAAGCGGATCAGGATTCGACCAGTACTGCTTCATGCTGAATAATAGCTTGCTGATGGAGAGCTGGTCTGCATAGCGGATGACCATAACTTCTTTTTCTCCAGACAAAGAGAGCGCGTAGCGTGTCGCTTCCTCCAAATCGCCGAATTCATCGATGAGTCCCAGGCGTTTTGCTTGCTCACCGGAATAGACACGGCCGTCAGCGATTTCCAGTACGCGTTGACGGGAGAGGTTGCGGCCCTTGACGATGACATCGACGAAATTGTTATAGCTTTCGTTGACGAGTGTTTGGAAAATGTGCCGTTCTGGGTCCGTCAGTGGCCGGGATGGACTGCCGATGTCTTTGAAGCGTCCGCTTTTGATCGCGTATTGATGCACACCCAGCTTGTTCGCAGCCTCACTATAGTTAAACAGATTGAAAATCACGCCCAGACTGCCAGTTAGTGTGTTGGGATTGGCAAAAATCGCATCGCCTGTCGTGGCCAAGTAATAGCCGCCAGAGGCTGCTGTGGAACCCATGCTGACAACGATGGGAAGATTACGAACCTGCTTGAGCCGTAGCAAGCGTCTGTGTAGTTCATCGGTAGCGACCACCTCTCCACCTGGACTATCAATGCGAAGGACCACGGCTTTCACCAGCTCATCCTCTTCAATTCGGCGTAGCTGTTCAGTCAATAGCTCCGTCATCGAAGGCACCCCAGCACTATTCTGTTGCCCCGAAATAGTGCCGTTCACAAACAGCTGCACAATTTTGCTGTTGCCATAACCGGATACCACATTTTCTTCCCAAGCGAACCCAGGATGGTCGACGAGATCTGTATAAGTCCCGTAAATACCTTCCACCAAAAGCCCTAATAGAAAAACGGCCAGTACGATTACAAGAGCGACCCATTTTTTTCGATGCATGAAAACCACCTCACACTTAGCATGAGCCGCCGGGAGCATAGTTACGCATGCGACAAGCACTGGAAAAAATGGGATGGAGTCGATCGTCTATGAGGCTTGCATTCACCCACCGAATAGTAAATTCATGCAATTTTTAGACTATTGCAGTAAAATGAAAGGGGATGAACCACAATCAAACTTGTTTTATCGCAATAGGGGGACAGACAAATGATTATACAGGTGTCGAATTTGACGAAGAACTACGGCGATCTGAAAGTGTTGAAGGGCATTACGACTCAGGTAGCAGAAAAGGAAGTAGTCTGTGTCATTGGTCCGTCAGGCTCAGGCAAAAGCACGTTTTTACGTTGCTTGAATCAGCTGGAGGAAATGAGCAGCGGAAAGATTGTCATCAACGGACATGATTTGTCAGACCCCAAGACCGATATAAATAAAGTAAGAGAAGAGGTTGGGATGGTCTTTCAGCGCTTTAATCTCTTTCCGCATAAAACGGTGCTGGAAAACGTCATGCTGGCCCCTGTAAAAGTAAAGAAGATGTCTCAGGAAGAAGCCCGCAAGCAAGGCTTGGCTCTCTTGCAGAAGGTAGGGCTTCAGGACAAGGCCGATGTGTATCCCGAGCGGCTTTCTGGGGGGCAGATGCAACGAGTAGCAATCGCAAGGGCGCTCGCGATGAATCCAAAGGTTATGCTGTTTGACGAGCCGACATCCGCCTTAGACCCAGAGCTGGTAGGAGAGGTCCTTGCCGTCATCAAAAATTTAGCCAAAGAAGGCATGACAATGGTGATCGTGACGCACGAAATGAATTTTGCCAAGGAAGTGGGCGACCGAATCATTTTTATGGATCAAGGTATCATTATGGCAGAAGGTCAACCCAGTGAGGTTTTTGGCAATAACATCAACGACCGCTTGCGTTCATTCTTGGGCAAGGTATTGGCGTGAAAAAGAAAGGCACCAGCGCTTCGTTTCTTATCATGAAAACGAGGCACTGGTGCCGTATTATTTTGCTGCATCCAACAATTGGCTGACCGTAACAAATCGATAACCTTGGGAACGCAAATCCGTGATAAGCTCCCGGAGAGCGGCGACTGTTTGCCGCTGGTTTAAGCCCCCGTCATGAAACAGGATGATATCCCCGGAGGAGACATTGCTCTTGACGCTTTTGGCAATGACATTAGCCGTACGTGCCAAAGACCAATCACGAGGATCAATCGACCAGTGAATGATGTCGTAGCCACTGGATTGAACCGCACTCATGACGTCATGTGTCAGGATGCCGTAGGGTGGACGGTAGTATTGCGCCAAAATGCCGGTCGTCTTCAAAATAGAGCGCTCTGCATGCTTGATTTCTTCGTACACTTCATGCTCGGTCAGCTTGTTTAGATCAAAATGGTGGTAGCCGTGGTTTCCGATTTCGTGCCCAGCCTTGTAAATCCACTGCATGACCTTTGGATGCTTGTCCACTTGGGAGCCAAGGACAAAAAACGTAGCCCGAACGTTGTACTGATGCAACACCTCAAGAATTTTGGGCGTATAGATAGCATCCGGCCCATCATCAAAAGTGAGAGCGACGACCTTTTTCTCTGTGTCGATTCTGTGGATTGGCTCATACGAAGGCAGTGTTTGCTGGGCAAAAGCAGGTAGGGTGCCGTAGCCAAGAAGGCAGACGAGTAGCAAGGCGTACCGTATGTAGTTGCGCATGAACAATCGCCTCCTTCTTTTGGGATGTGATTAGGTTCACCTCCTACCAGGGAAAACATGCTACCAAAAGAAAACAGCGGTCAGAGTAGGTGGCGGTTATGTTAAAATGGAAGAACCGTACATAGGAGAGGAGAGAGTTTGGTGGAACTCCGCGGTATTTTGCAAGGACTAACACACGAGTACCATGGAGGGGACAAGCCGGTAGACTACTATTTGAATATCGGTGAAGATCGCCTTCCGCTTAATGAATGGCTGGGCAGTGAATTGACGATTTCGTTTTTAGGCGAAAAAAATTGCATTGCTTGTGGCCGCAAAACAAACAAGACGTTTAACAGCGGGTATTGCTATCCCTGTTTTACCAAGCTGCCGGAAAATGACTTATGCATCGTCAAGCCACATGAATGTCATTTTGACTTGGGGACTTGCCGGGACGAGAGCTTCGGCGAAAGATATTGCATGATTCCGCATTTTGTCTATCTGGCAGTGTCGAGTGATATAAAGGTAGGATTGACTCGCAAGCATAATGAATTAAGACGCTGGGTGGATCAAGGCGCAATTCGCGCGATTCCGATTGCAGAGCTTCCTACTCGTCGGATGGCTGGGGAGCTTGAATTCCACTTGAGTCAGTTTTTGCCGGACAAGACCAACTGGCGCAAAATGCTCAAGGGAGATGTGAAGGAAATCGACTTGCTCGCCATGCGTGACGAAGTGTACGGTCATTTTCCTGAACAGTTTAAAGCGTTCCAATATCGCGAGGACGAATGGGTCGATATTGCTTATCCGATCTTGGAGTCACTGGATAAAATTAATTCCAAAACGCTTGATAAAGAAGAACAACTCGGCGGACGATTGATTGGTGTGAAAGCACAGTATTTGATTTTTGAAACGGGTGTATTCCAGGTAAGAAAGCACGCTGGCTACCAAGTCGAGATCAAAGCAAAAACGTCTGCATAATGACCTGCAAACTCCTCACACTAGGACATGTGAAGGAGGATGGCAGATGGATGAGCACATCGAGTACACCATGCCTTTAACCGGGACACTGGCTGAGGCCGTGGAAGACCAGGATGTCAAGCAACTAGGGGTGCCCTTCTCGCCGCTTTCGCAAATGTGGCAGGTAAATCCTGATGTTCAGACCAATGAAGAAGAGACTGCGGATCGCAGGAGCAATGAAAGCAACTTGCCGCAATAGCAGCTTACTTATGAACGACAGCCAGAAGAACGTGATGGCTGTCGTTTTTGTTTAGCACGGTGAATACGTGAGGAGGCAGACGTATGCGAGTCTGGTTGCATTCTTTTTTGGTAGCGATGGTGCTAATCGGTTGCATGTGGGGGATGTACGGAATCGGGGCAAAGCAGATCGGAAATATGAATACGAAAAAAGCAGCACTTGAAACGCCGGTTATTTCTACACAAGCGAGTCAGAAGTTGGTGGACCGTGACGCCGTTGTTGAAGCGTTTGATTGGACAGACGACAAGGGTGTAGGCCTCGAGTATAACGAAGCCGAACTGTTACAAATGCAAAAAGATCCGGACAACCATAACTACAAAAAAGTTCTCCGTCGTTTTGTACAGAGTGAGTTGAAAACGGAAATCGAGAGCTTTCAAACGATAGGCAGTCAATTAAATCCCAGGAGAATCCTTGTAGCGACGACAGACGGCATGCTGTACGAGGTGACGATGAAAAAAAGGAGTAAGCATCATCAAATGTGGACGGTAGAAGGGTACAACATGACAGCTGGGTATAGGACGGATGTGGAGCAAGAGCAAGACCTGCTGCCGAAAAATATGTATCCAACCTATCGTGTGATGGAGCTAGCCGAAGCTGATTTGCAAATCCAAGCGTGGGCGAAGCCGCTTATTCAAAACAGTCAGGGCCATACATTTAACACCGCTCTAAACGGCAAAACCTATCTCTTGATCAAAACATCCCAGAGCGAAACAGATTCGGTGGAGATTGAGGGAATTAGAATCTGGATGGAGGAAATGCTCGTCCATTATCAAACGTATGAATTTGGAGAAGGGGCAGATCGTTCCATACTTAATCATTACTTGCTGATTGAAGTGCCGGAAACTGCAGAATCTGGCGTGACGTTTTACAATACGGTAAACGTTGTCCGCTAGGTGTACTTCTTTTACAATGAAAGAAACGACGACATAAACCAAAAGCGAGGAAATGAGTATGACGATGAAAGCCTATCTATACAACAAATGTGATACATGCCGCAAAGCGAAAAAATGGCTCACGGATCAAAATATTGGCTTCGAAGAAATTCCGATTGTGGATGCACCGCCGTCCAAAGAAGAGCTACGCCAAATTTGGCAGACTAGCGGCCTCGATTTGCGCAAGTTTTTCAATGTGAGTGGTGTCCAATACCGCGAGCTGGGCTTGAAGGACAAGCTTCCTACGATGTCAGAGGATGAAATGCTCGAGCTGTTAGCTTCCAATGGCAAGCTGATCAAACGGCCGCTTATCGCAAGTGATCGCACTGTAACGCTTGGTTTCAAAGAAGAAGAACTAGAGAAGGCTTGGGGAGGGAAGGCATGATGCGCCAACCTTCCAAAAGACTGAACCATCTTTCCGCCGATATTTTTTCAGAAATGGATGCTCGCAAAAGGGAAGTTGCCAAAACAAGAACGGTATACGACTTGAGCATTGGTAGTCCTGATCAGCAGCCTGACGAGAAGCTTCTGCAAACGCTAATCCATGCTATCTGGCAACCAAACTCTTTTCGCTATCCGCTGAGCGAGGGGACTGCGGCCTTCCGAGAAGAGGTCGCCCGCTGGTATCAATATCGTTTTGGGGTGGAGCTGGCGCCGGATGGGGAGGTTCATTCCTTGATGGGTTCACAGGATGGTTTGGCTCACTTTGCTTTGGCATGGACCGATCCTGGTGATATCGTTCTTGTACCTGATCCTGGGTATCCGATCTACGAAGGCAGTGTTCATTTGGCGGGAGCGGTACCTTACCGGATGCCTCTGCGGGCAGAAAATGAATTTTTGCCAAAGCTGACAGACATTCCAGAGGAGATTGCGGCTCGTGCAACGTTTATGATTCTGAACTATCCGAATAATCCGGTTTCCGCGGTCGCTACCCTTGCCTTTTTTGAAGAGGTCGTGGCTTTTGCCAAGCGTTTTGACATTATCGTGGTTCATGATTTGGCCTATTCGGAGATGGTGTTTGACGGCTACCAAGCGCCGAGCTTTCTGCAAGTACCGGGAGCGAAGGAAGTGGGAATTGAATTTAATTCGTTTTCCAAGAGCTTCAACATGGCAGGCTGCCGGATTGCTTACGTTGTAGGAAATGCAGACATCATCAAGCCGCTTGCAATCGTTAAATCGAATATCGATTACGGCGTCTTTTTGCCTGTACAGCAAATGGCCATTGAGGCTTTGCGAAAGGATCGGGAATCGGGTGGGGAAAACACAGTCGCGCCCGTTTACCAGGAACGGCGTGATGTGCTGCTGGGGGCATTGGCAAAGGCAGGATGGAGTATTCCATCTCCCAAGGCGACCATGTTCGTCTGGGCAGCTGTACCGAACGGCTGGACGTCACGAGAGTTTGCCTTCGCTTTACTGGAGCAAGCCGGAGTCGTGGTCGTTCCGGGAAGTGCCTTCGGTGAAGAAGGAGAAGGGTATGTACGAATTGCCCTCGTCCAACCTCCTGAGGTCCTGTTAGAGGCGGTGGCAGCCATTGATCAATCCGGGATTCTTCGCATGAAAACAAGTGTGTAACGGTTGAAGTCAAAAAAGAGGGGATGAGCTTTCATGCGTTTGCGCGAAGAAATGCCTGACTTTCCTGGGATTACGGAGTGGATCAACGGGCAAGCAACCAAAGCTGATTTGGCTGGAAATCCTGTTTTGGTGCACATCTGGTCCGTCAGTTGTTACATGTGCAAGGAATCGATGCCAAGCATAAATGAATGGCGAGACCAATACGCTGCTAACGGTTTGAATGTCATTGGAATTCATACGCCTCATTCGGAAAAAGATACAGATATCGAGATGATCAAGAAGGCGATTGCAGAACAACATTTGACACACCCTATTGCAATCGATAATGATAGAAAGATAGCCGATGCATTCCAGAATGAATACGTCCCCGCTTTTTATTTGTTTGACCAGACTCTTCAGTTACGTCATTTTCAGGCAGGAGAGAAGGGTCTTCAACTGGTAAAAAAACGCTTGTTTAGAATTTTGGGGATCAAAGAGGAATCCTAGAATGTTCGTCTAATTATGTATGTGTAATGGATTGTACCCGATAGGAGGATATGTAAACGATGGAATTCCCGAAAAATCTACGTTACAGTGAAGAGCATGAGTGGGTGCGAGTAGAAGGAAACAAGGCGTACATCGGAATCACTTCTTTTGCTCAAGCAGAGCTGGGTGACATCGTGTTTGTCGAGTTGCCTGAGGTAGGCGCGACAATCCAACAGGATGAGCCGTTTGGCAGCGTGGAATCGGTAAAAACCGTTTCTGAACTGTACGCTCCTGTAACTGGTAAAGTAGTAGAAGTAAATGGCGAACTGGAAGACGCACCTGAACTGGTTAACTCTTCGCCATACGAGCAAGCATGGATGATCGTCGTCGAATTGTCTGATACAGCTGAGTTGGACAAGCTGATGGATGCAGACAAATACGAAGCGATGGTAAAAGAATAGGAAACAAAAAAGCCGGGGCTTTTGTGCTCCGGCTTTTCTTTGTGTATGGACGAACTACTCCAACTTGAATGTTCGTACTGCATCATTAAGCTCTTCTGCCATTTTCGCGAGCATCGTTGCAGCCGAAGAGATTTCCTCCATGGAAGCGGTTTGCTCTTCCGCTGCTGCTGCAACGGTTTGAGAGTTACCGGCTGATTGCTCTGCGATTTGTGTAATGTGTGTAATGGCGGATACAATCGACTGCATTTGCTGACTGATCTTGCTCATTTCCGTTGTCACTTCATTCATGCGGACAAGCAACTCCGACGTGGAGCCCGTAATTTGCTCAAATGCATTTCCTGTTGAGCGAACGAGAGTCATGCCTTCTCCCAAAATAGAAGCGCCATGATTCATTGCCGCAATTGCTGAGCCTGTATCCTGCTGAATCACCGTGACGATGTGACTGACCTGCTCGGCGGCTGAGCTCGACTGTTCCGCCAGCTTGCGCACCTCGTCGGCTACAACCGCAAAGCCTCGTCCTTGTTCTCCGGCGCGCGCTGCTTCGATAGCGGCGTTCAGAGCGAGGAGGTTGGTTTGATTGGCGATCGTCGTGATGAGTGAGATCATTTCTCCAATCTCTTGGGAGCGTTGGCCTAGCGAATTGACAATGGTGGAGGTCTTGGCCATCTGGCTATGGATTACATCCATGTGCTCGACCGTTTTGGTTGCCATCTGATTGCCATCTGTGGCTTGACGGTTCGCTTCTTGTGTAGAGAGATTTACATCCTCAATGCCTTTTTCCATCGTTTCGATGTGGACGGCAATCTCGTTGATAACCTCATAGCCTTGAACGGTCGCGTCCACTTGCTGCTCCGTACCGTAGGCAATTTCTTGAACGGATTGAGCGATCTGCTCTGTTGCTTTGCTCGTCTGTTCCGCACTTGCCATCAATTGTTCAGACGTAGCAGCAACCTGTTGAGCGTTGAAGCTGACTTGACCTAGCGTTTCGCGCAGGGTTGCCGTCATGGAGTTGAAGCGGTTTGCCATAACCCCCATCTCATCGGCTGTCTGAATATCCATGGAAGCGGTAAAATCGCCATTGGAGAGGCCATGCGCCAGCTGGTTGGCGCGATCGATTTGTTTGGTCAAGTATTTGCTGAAGTAATAAATGACAGCAATCATAATCAACAGACCGATCAGGCTCACCGTACAAAGCTCAAAGAACAAATCATAGAGTGGATCGGCAATTTCTTTTTCTGGCATCACAAGAGCAATTGTCCAGTTTGTATCTCCGAGCTCTTGAAAATAAACACGATTGGTGCCGTTTTCATCGGTAAACGTCTTCATTCCTGACTTCTCTTCTAGAAGAGAAGGACCAATTGCTGCCAAGGAGGCATTCTCGTCAGATTGAACGGAATGATTCATTAGCTTGTCTGCTTGAGGATGGGCGAGGTATCTCCCTTTTTGATCCACCAAAAAGGCCCAGCCTGTTTCGCCCACTTTTGTACTGGAGACGAGCTTTTCCACGTCACTGAGCGTAATATCGTCTGTGGCCACACCCAGAAGCTTTTTATCCGGCGTGTAAAAAGGAGCGACTACCGTCACCATGGAGACCTTGGAAACCTCGTCAAAGTACGGCTCGGAATAATCGGTTTCCTTCTTGGTTGAAATACCAACCTTGTACCAGTCTTGATTTGGATAGTTATAGGAATCACTACTGTACTCACCTGTAATGTTAACCTTGCCGTCTGTCTTAGCCCCGTAAGTAGCAACGAGTTTCTTGTTCGGGTCAAAAGCGTAAGGTTCCATGAAAATTCCCATTCCAACCGTCGTATCATTAATGAGAACAGTCTTGGCCAGCAGGGAATTTAACTGCTCCAGCGAATTTGTAATAGGACCCATTTCAATAAAGCGAGCCATACTCAACGTTACCTTGCTATGGGCTTCCAATTGCTTTTCTACATTACTGCCGACCATATCTAGTTGATTATTGAGTTTGTCTTCAATTTCCCGATTCAGTTGGTCGACAGAGAACCAGAAACCGATGCCCACGACAAGCAAAAGTGTCAAGATAATGACAGGCAGGGTAATGGTCAGGGTTCGAGCACGAAGACTTTTGAAACGAAGCATGAAACCGCTCTCCTTTTGAATTTTACTAAAATGATTATTATTCCTTATTATCGGATAGATTAAGACTAGCTTTTATGATGGATTTAGGCAAATGAGGGAAAATATTCATACTAATCAGAAAATGTTGCATGAATCTAAGCAAATCGAGTAAAATGGATAAACCAAATCTTACTTCGATTTATTTATTGGTAGCATTTGCGGGTGGAGTGTTAGTGGGCATATAAGCTACAATGCGGATACAGACAAAAGTTTCGACCAAAAAACGGACATGGACGTGTTCATTTGGTGAATAGGGAGGGAGACTATATGAGTTTTTGTTGTGGTGCTGGAATGGTAGGTTCCGTAGGCTCAGTCCGTCATTATAAAACGCTTGTACACAATGTCCCGATCATGTTTTGTCCTGTATGTGACAGAATTGAGGTTCATCCTGGTATTGAGGGAGAATACGAAATTTTAGTAGAATATGCTCAGGGAGATCAGGCTCCAGAAGTGGATTTTGCTGATTTTGTGAGTGTTGACAATACATCCGAGTTGTTTGAGAATTGTACCATGACGGATGAAGCAGCCAGCTTCGCCGAAGTGTTAAAGCAGCAGATCGATATTTCGCTGGATCTGCTCGGGATCGCCAAGGAGTTGCAGGATGACGATTGGCGGGAAGCATTGATGATTCGTTTGAGACGGTTAAGCGAGCGATTGAAGCAGTACAATAAAAGAAAAGCTAATGTCGCACAAGAGCGCATGACCTGAGTTGACGTGGGAGGCAGTGTGAATGTTTCATTTGAAAGCCGTTCACCACATCGCATTGAATTGTAGTGATGTTGTGAAGGTAGCTCGTTTTTTTAAGGACATTTTGGAAGTCCCTATCCCGGAAGAGAATATGACGGAAGGAGCACCTGTCTACTTTCAAATTGGCACATACACACGGATCGGTCTTCATCCTCATGGCGGGGAAGCTGGGAAAGGCGGCGTAGGGCAAGTCGATCATCTCGCCTTCTCTGTGCAAAGCCGTGCTGAGCTGGACTATCTGGTTGATAAGCTGGAAGCAGAGAATATTTGCTATCGTGGCCCCATTACACAGCCTACCAGCTATAATTTGTATTTTGAGACACCCGATGGTCACCACCTTGAGGTGCGACTCGATAAAGACGAGTTTGATGAGTAGTATTTGCGAAAAGCATCTGCGTAAAGCAGATGCTTTTTTACGTTTTAGAGGTACCAATGAACAGCAAAGCTGGTGAGAAGAAAAAGCACAGAGCTCGCAGACCTTGACAAAGCCTCCCCAGTCGGAACTTAAAAAAGGGGACCCGGTTGTCGAACACTTCTTCCCTGAGAAACTTCCGCCCGTAGGGAGGCTTTGGATCGACGGTCCCCTTTTTTAAGTGGAGACGGCCAGTGAATCCCCTTGCGGGCGTGTCAGAGTCGAAGAGAACTGTGCTTTTTCTTCTCCTCCACAATGTTGACTCAAAAGTTAATTCTCTAAAAAGTCTTTCTAACAATGTCGAGAAAAAGATGGCTCCCCTGACAACAGCCGACAGTGACTCTCACGCCTCGCCAAAGGATTCGACCAAACAGGCCACGAACCCAATTGAGAAGAGAGGGGTGGCGTGCAGATGATCGGAATGGGCAGACTGCTTTTTGAACTGGGTGAAAGACTGCAAGGAAAAGCACACCTGCAATTCATTACAGCAGGATGGGAGCGCAGGATCAGAATTGTAGTGGATGATTCACCATCACAGTGGCAATTGACGATAGCAAAAGGCGTTGCATCCTGGGATGTATGGACAGAAGAGCAGCCTGCCGATCTGATTATCAGGGGAGCGGAGAAACAAATGCGGATGCTGTTTGGCGGTGATGAGCTCGTCTATGTTCTAGCCAAAGAAAAGGTGCAAATCGCAGGGCCATTGCGCGACCAATTGAAGCTCGATGCCATTTTGCGACTGACCTGTCGGTGAACTGTCCAATGGGCATTGTGATATAATAGGAAGAAACGGTTTTCGAGGAGGCGCTTTGATGTCTACTGTTATGTCGTTACAACAGACGGTTGCCGCACGTAAAGATGCTATTGCCGAAACATTCCGTCATCTGCATGAGAATCCGGAGATTAGCTGGAAGGAAGTAGAAACGACTCGTTATTTGGCGGAGCGCATGCGCGCCTTGGGACTGCGTGTTACGACTTTTGACGATTGTACAGGTTTAGTGGCTGAATGGGGCGAAGGGAAGCCAGTTGTTGGCTTGCGCACAGATATCGATGCTCTGTGGCAGGAAGTGAACGGTGAGTGGCGTGCGAATCATTCCTGCGGCCATGATGCTCATATGACGTTGATCGTGGAAACGGTAGAAGCATTAGTTGCCGCTGGATATCAACCGCCGGGAACGTTAAAAATTTTGTTCCAACCAGCAGAAGAAAAAGGAACGGGAGCATTGAAGCTGGTGGAGAAGGGTGTCGTCGATGACATCGATTATTTGTACG
Organism: Brevibacillus sp. RS1.1; assembly: GCF_013284365.1. Taxonomy (NCBI): domain Bacteria; kingdom Bacillati; phylum Bacillota; class Bacilli; order Caryophanales; family Paenibacillaceae; genus Brevibacillus; species Brevibacillus sp. RS1.1. The sequence goes on along the minus strand of NZ_JABSVA010000005.1, from coordinate 274,023 downwards.
GTGTTCACTTAAGACCGATTCAGGAGATGGCAAATGGAACCGCAGGACCCGCTATCTACAACGGTGCAGCCATGTTTCTCTACGGGGAAATCACAGGAGTCGCTGCGCACGGAGCGAGACCACATCTCGGGATCAATGCGATTGAAGTAGCGGGAGCGATTATTTCAGGGCTCGGTCAAGTACATATCAATCCGATGGTGCCTACCACCGTCAAAATGACGATGCTGCAAGCCGGGGGAGAGAGCTACAACATTATTCCGGACAAAGCACGTTTTGCCCTCGATCTGCGAGCGCAGACGAATCAAGCGATGGATGACCTGGTGAATCGAGTTCGTCAAATGATCGACGGAGTCGCGATGTCTTTTCAGGCACGCATAGAGGTAGAGGCCGGGTCGCGCATGGTAGCGGCAGAGGTCGATGAGCAAGCGAAGGCATTTATGGAGCAGGCGATTATAGATGTGCTCGGTCAAGAAAATTTGCGAGCGGCGCCTGTCAGTCCGGGAGCGGAGGATTTCCACTACTATACGGTGGAGCGTCCTCATATCAAGGCGACGATGCTGGCTCTCGGATGTGATTTGGTACCAGGGCTGCATCATCCGCTGATGCATTTTGACCGCTCGGCATTGGAAAAGGGTGTGGCGATTTTGTGTCAGACAGTTGTGAAAACGTTTGAAAATACGTAAATCTTTATGCCTTGTGAGAGCAACGCTAAGAGAGTAAACTCTTGGTGTTGCTCTTTTTGTGGGCAAATGTCTCTACGTACCTCACGAATAGTCGATAGACTGGTTGGTTTGTGGACAAAATACTGCTGTTGGGGAATAATACGCATGAGGAGGGTTATTCACACATTCTCCATGAGAGATTATAAAATTATGTAGCTTATTTAGCTAAATGTGATATACTAATTACAAATCGAGCGACAATTAGAAAGTCACAATAAATGATACACATTTTGGGAAGGAGATCGTTCACACATGGAAACCAATACGGTTCAAAAGCTTACTGACATTCTTGGAGCTACGAAAGTGTATCATAACTTGCCTGTAGCTAATCTTGTTGAGATGGCAGTAAAGCGTGGCGAAGGGATTTTGACCGACAAGGGGGCGCTCAATGCGCTAACAGGGAAGTTTACCGGCCGTTCGCCAAAGGACAAATTTGTGGTGGACGAAGCTTCCGTACACGATAAAATCAACTGGGGTCCGGTTAACCAACCGATCAGTACTGAAAAATTCCAAGCACTTCAACAAGACGTGCTCCAATACTTACAATCCAAAGATGAACTGTTTGTCTTCGATGGCTTTGCGGGGGCAGATACAACCTATCGCCTACCAATCCGCGTAGTGAACGAATTCGCATGGCATAACCTGTTTGCACGTCAGCTGTTCATCCGTCCGTCCGAAGAAGAACTGGCTGCGCACGAATCAGAATTCACGGTTATCTATGCACCTAATTTCAAGGCAAATCCTGCGGTACACGGAACGAACTCCGAGACTTTCATCGTATTGAGCTTTGAGCAAAAGACAGTGTTGATCGGTGGCACCGAGTATGCTGGCGAAATGAAAAAGTCGATCTTCAGCGTAATGAACATGCTGCTTCCAGAGCGCAACGTACTCCCGATGCACTGCTCTGCAAACGTAGGCAAAGACGGAGACGTTGCCCTGTTCTTCGGATTGTCCGGTACTGGAAAAACAACGCTGTCTGCTGACCCGGACCGTTTCTTGATCGGTGATGATGAGCATGGCTGGTCTGACAATGGTGTGTTCAATATCGAAGGCGGATGCTATGCAAAATGCGTCAAGCTGTCTGAAGAAGGCGAACCGCAAATCTGGAAAGCAATCCAGTTCGGTACCGTACTTGAAAATGTAGACGTAAACGAAGCGACTCGTGTAGCAGACTACGATAGCACCAAATATACAGAGAATACACGCGCTGCGTACCCAGTGGAAGCAATTCCGGGTGCTGTGATTCCAGGCGTGGGCGGGCAACCAAATGTTATCGTCTTTTTGACAGCCGATTCGTTCGGTGTATTGCCTCCAATCTCCAAGCTGAATAAAGAGCAAGCTATGTACCACTTCCTGTCTGGCTACACTAGCAAAATGGCAGGTACAGAGCGTGGCGTAACTGCTCCGCAAACAGAGTTTTCTACTTGCTTCGGTTCTCCATTCTTGCCACTGCATCCTGTCGTATATGCAGAAATGCTCGGTAAGAAGATTGACGAGCGCAAGGTTCAAGTATACCTGGTGAACACTGGTTGGACTGGTGGCCCGGTAGGTGTTGGACAACGTATGAAGCTGTCCTACACGCGTGCGATGGTAACAGCAGCATTGAACGGTGAGCTGGAAAAGGTAGACTATGTAGCAGATGAGATTTTCGGGGTGCAAGTGCCGACATCTTGCCCGAACGTTCCTGCTGAAGTTCTGCAACCACGCAATACATGGGCAAACAAGGAAGATTACGACAAGCAAGCAGCTGATCTGGCTGCACGCTTCATTGAGAACTTCGAGAAGAAATTCCCGAATGCAGCAGATATTGCAAATGCAGGTCCTAAAGTAAAGTAATCGAACAGGAAAGAAACGGGTAGACGATAAGGTCTATCCGTTTTTTCTTCGTGAAAACAGCAAAAACCGTCAGCGTATGACCGACGGTTTTGAGCTTATCCGTTACTTGTTGCCATCGAATACTTTCGAAGTATGGATTGGTACAACTTTTCCATTTGACTGACGGAAAAGAGTCAGGTAAGCTTCCGAAGGGACCCCTTCCATAGAGTGATAGCGATACATAAGTTTCTTGTTACTCTTTTTCAAAATGATCCTTCCATTTCGAGTTATCCATTGGTTTTTTTTACAAAAAGTACCTGCAGTTTAGACGGAAATGTATGTCCAAAAGTAACAAAGGGAAAAATGCTGCGGAGGCAAGAATATTTAGGAAGGATTTATGCGCAAAAACAGACTTTCTAAATATAATGATATAAAAAATACAGATATGTTTCATTCCTTGATTTATAATTATTCTTATTATAAGATAGTTATTGAGAATGGATTGAGAATTTACCAACTCACTTTTGACGTGTATGGAGGGAATTCAGATGACAGCAGTACCGCATTTGCAAATAAAAAACCTTCGCGCCAAGATCGAGGACAAAGAGATCCTCAAAGGCCTGAATTTGGAGATCAAGGGCGGCGAAGTGCACGCGATCATGGGACCAAATGGTACCGGTAAATCGACATTGGCATCCACGCTGATGGGTCACCCAAAATATGAGGTAACCGATGGCGAAGTGCTGATCAATGACGAAGACTTGTTGGAAATGGCAGTAGACGAGCGCGCACGTGCAGGTCTGTTCCTGGCGATGCAATACCCGTCCGAAATCAGCGGTGTAACCAACTCTGACTTCCTGCGTTCCGCAATCAACGCGCGCCGTGGTGAAGGAAACGAAATCTCCCTGATGAAATTCATCCGTGAGATGGACAAAAAGATGAACACGCTGGAAATGGATGAGTCTTTCTCCCACCGTTACCTGAACGAAGGTTTCTCTGGTGGTGAGAAAAAGCGTAACGAGATTCTGCAAATGATGCTCTTGGAGCCAGCTATCTGTATTTTGGATGAGATCGACTCCGGTTTGGACATCGACGCATTGAAAATCGTAGCGAACGGTGTAAACGAAATGCGCTCCGCAGACCGCGGATTCTTGATTATTACGCACTACCAGCGTTTGCTGAACTATGTAAAGCCTGACTTCGTACACGTCATGATGCAAGGTCGTATCGTGAAGTCCGGTGGTCCTGAGCTGGCTGAACGCCTGGAGGCAGAAGGCTACGATTGGATCAAGGAAGAGCTCGGCATCGAGGACGAAACCGTAAACGCCAACGTGTAGGATGAAGGAGGCAGCAGTGAAATGAGTGTGGATGTACAGCTACGCTTCGATTCCGAGGCGATCACCCAGTACTCCAAAGCTAATCAGGAGCCTGCCTGGTTCCTGGAAAAGCGCCTCGCTGGATTGAAGGCGGCGGGAGAGCTGGCGCTCCCTGCCTTGGAGAAAACGAAGATTGATAAATGGAATACCGTTGATTTCGATCCGTTCCAAACCACTACAAAGGTGGCAGCGGCGAATGAACTCAGCGATTTGGTAAAAGCACAAATCGATGTCGACAGCGTGAAAAACCTGTTGGTACAAAAAAATGCTTCTACCGTTTTTCAAGCAGTATCCGATGAGTTGAAGGCGCAAGGCGTGATCTTCACGACCTTTGCTGATGCTCTGCAAACACATGGCGATCTCGTGCAAAAGTATTTGCTGAACGTGATCGCACTTGATGAGCACAAGCTGACTGCGCTTCATACGGCAGTAGTGAATGGTGGCGTTTTCCTCTACGTTCCGAAAAACGTGGAAGTAGATGTTCCCCTGCAAGCTGTGTATGAAATCGCAGGCGACAACGCTCTGTTGGCTCCACATGTTTTGATCGTGGCAGAAGCGAACAGCAAAGTAACCTACGTGGATACTTATGTATCTGGCGAAGGCAAAAGCATGGTTGCGAACAGCCTAGTTGAAGTATATGTAGGCGCGGGCGCATCTGTGCAAGTAGCTTCTGTACGTTCACTTTCTGTAGACGTTCACGACTACAGCTTCCGTCGTGCAACTGTTGAGCGCGATGGAAAAATGGAATGGGTTTTGGGTGAGATGAACGATGGCAACACCGTTGCTAACAACACCACTATCCTCAAGGGAACTGCTTCGATTGCAGAGACCAAATCCATTTCAGTAGGTACTGGTTCCCAACGCCAAAACCTCACTTCCCAAGTTCAGCATATCGGCACGCACACAGAGTCTGACATGGTGAGCAAGGCTGTTATGACGGATGAAGCAGTGAGTATCCTAAACGGTATCACGAAAATCGAAAAAGGCGCTGAAAAGGCAAACGGCGTACAGGCGGAAAACATCCTGATGCTGAGCGATAAATCTCGCGGTGATGCCAACCCGATCCTGTTGATCGATGAGGATGACGTTAAAGCGGGTCACGCAGCTTCGGTAGGACGTTTTAGTGAAGAGTCTATCTTCTACTTGATGTCTCGTGGTATTTCCCGTCAAGGCGCAGAACGTCTGATCATTCTCGGCTTCCTGGAGCCAGTTGTTGCTGAGATTCCAGTAGAAGAAGTGAAAAACAGACTCCGTCAGGCGCTTGAAAGGAAGTTAGGCTAATGAACGCCAAGGAGCTTCGGAAATATTTTCCCATCCTACACCAAGAAGTAAACGGACATCCGCTCGTTTATTTGGATAATGGTGCAACCTCTCAAAAACCGATTCAGGTTATCGAGGCGATGGATAAATACTACAGGGAGTATAACTCCAATGTGCACCGTGGCGTGCACACCTTGGGTAACATAGCGACAGACGGGTACGAAGGCGCGCGTGAAAAAGTACGCGCCTTCATCAACGCCCGTGAAGCCGCAGAAATCGTCTTTACGCGTGGTACGACCTCTGCTTGTAATACGGTAGCGTACGGCTATGCTCGCATGTTCCTCAAGCCGGGAGATGAAATCGTGACCACATTGGTGGAGCATCACGCCAATTTCATTCCTTGGCAGCAGGCAGCCAAGGCGACCGGAGCGACCTTTAAGTTCATTCCGCTGGCAGAGGACGGAACCGTTACTCTGGAAGCGGTCAAGGAAACGGTTACGGACAATACCAAGATCGTTGCCATTCACCATGTTTCCAACGTATTGGGGGATACTACCCCAATCAAGGAAATTGCTCAAATCGCCCATCAGCATGGCGCACTTTTGTTTGTTGACGGCGCGCAGGGTGCTCCACACAAGAAAATCGACGTCCAGGATTTGGATTGCGATTTTTATACGTTTTCGGCGCACAAGATGGCTGGCCCGACAGGTGTAGGTGTCCTGTACGGCAAGCGTGAGGTGCTAGAGCGTGTGGAGCCGATGGAGTTCGGCGGAGAAATGATCGACTACGTGGATATGTACGATTCCACGTGGAAGGAGCTTCCTTGGAAATTTGAAGGAGGAACTCCGATCATCGCAGGAGCTATCGGATTGGGAGCAGCGATCGACTTTTTGGAAGAGATCGGTATGGACAATATCGAGCGTCATGAAAAACATCTCGTCAAGTACGCGATGGAACAAATGCGCGAGATAGAAGGTTTGAAGATTTACGGCCCACAGCAGGACCGCAGCTGTTTAATTACATTCAACCTGGATACAGTACATCCGCATGACCTGGCGACGGTGCTGGACAGTTACGGAATCGCAGTTCGTGCCGGTCATCACTGCGCACAACCGCTGATGCGTTGGCTGAATGTGACGGCTACCGCTCGGGCAAGCTTCTACCTGTACAACACAGAAGAAGAAGTAGATGTGCTGATCGCGGGCTTGAAGAAGACGAAGGAGTATTTCGGCAATGTCTTCTCTTGATGATTTATACCGCCGCGTCATTATGGATCACTACCAGAAACCGCGCAACCGCGGCAAGCTGGAAGAATCCGACGGACTCATTGTGAATTTGAATAACCCGACCTGTGGCGACAGCATCTCGCTCTCCTTGAAAGTGGAGGATGGCAAAGTGGTGGACGCGAAGTTTCTTGGTGAAGGCTGCTCAATCAGTATGTCATCTGCATCCATGATGACGGATGCTGTCAAAGGCAAGCCAGTAGCAGAAGCACTGGAGCTGTCGCAAAAATTCTCCGATATGATGCAAGGCAAAGAAATCGATGACTCGATTGATCTTGGTGATATCGAAGCTTTGTCTGGCGTAGCCAAGTTCCCAGCGCGAATCAAGTGTGCGACATTGGCTTGGAAAGCATTGGAGCAAGGTGTCAAACAGGCGGAGCAGGAATAGGGATAGGTAAGGGACATGAACACGAAGGAGTGAGCAACGATGGCTGTTAAGGGCCCAGAAATACAGGAGTATCAGTACGGCTTTCACGATAAGGACGTTTCTGTATTCCGTACCAAAAAGGGTTTGACTCGCGAGATCGTCGAAGAAATTTCGAAGATCAAGGATGAGCCAGCATGGATGCTGGAATTCCGTCTAAAAGCATTGGACATCTTCAACAGCATGCCGATGCCAAAATGGGGCGGCGATCTGGACGACCTCGATTTTGACAGCATCACCTACTACGTAAAGCCTTCTGAAAAGCAAGGCCGTAGCTGGGATGAGGTGCCAGAAGAAATCAAGGCAACCTTTGACAAGCTGGGTATTCCAGAAGCAGAGCAAAAGTTCCTCGCAGGTGTATCTGCCCAGTATGAATCTGAGGTAGTTTACCACAACATGCAGGAAGACCTGGAAAAACTGGGCGTTCTCTTCTGCGACATGGATTCTGCGGTGAAGCTTCACCCAGAAATCGTGAAAGAATACTTCGCGACAGTGATTCCTCCAGCAGACAACAAGTTTTCTGCACTGAACTCGGCAGTATGGTCCGGTGGTTCCTTCATTTACGTACCAAAAGGCGTAAAAGTAGAAACTCCACTGCAAGCATACTTCCGCATCAACTCCGAGAACATGGGTCAATTCGAGCGTACGCTGATCATCGCTGATGAAGATTCCTTTGTTCACTATGTAGAGGGCTGTACAGCTCCAATCTACAGCACGGATTCCTTGCACTCCGCTGTTGTAGAAATCATTGTAAAAGAACGCGCTCGCTGCCGTTACACCACGATCCAAAACTGGTCCAACAACGTATACAACCTCGTTACGAAACGTGCGGTTGCATACGCGGATGCGAACATGGAATGGATCGATGGTAACATCGGTTCCAAGCTGACGATGAAATACCCAGCTGTTATCATGAAAGGACCTCGCGCGAAAGGTACCGTTCTTTCCATTGCAGTAGCAGGAAAAGGACAGCACCAAGACGCGGGTGCGAAAATGATTCACCTGGCGCCAGATTGCACATCGACGATCATTTCCAAGTCGATTTCCCGTGATGGCGGAAAAGTAACCTACCGTGGTCTGTCGCAGTTTGGACGCAAGTCGGAAGGCTCCAAGTCCAACATCAAGTGCGATACGCTGATTCTGGATAAACTGTCCACGTCTGACACGATCCCGTACAACGAGATCATGAACGACAGCATCACGCTTGAGCACGAGGCGACTGTATCCAAGGTATCCGAGGATCAACTCTTCTACCTGATGAGCCGCGGTTTGTCAGAAGCAGAGGCAACTGAGATGATCGTAATGGGCTTCATCGAGCCATTCACAAAAGAATTGCCGATGGAGTACGCGGTAGAGATGAATCGTCTCATAAAATTCGAGATGGAAGGCTCCATCGGATAATTGTTTCGATAACGTGTAAAAACGTGTCTGATTCGTTCAGACACGTTTTTTTGTGCCCTTGCTTTATGAGGGAAAAGGCATAAGCCCTCTGACGGTATGGTCAAGACCTCGTAGACAGTTAGAAAGACCCCGGCCGCCTGTCAGTTTTAGTATTAGTTGAAGACGCCGCTCATTGTAAAAATGTATACAATCTTCAAATAGAGCTTCGGTAATCAAATGAGAAAAGAAGATCTCCATCGAGGCATTGTCTAAACAATTGCCCCGGCGTGACATGGTGATTTTGGCGCCAATATTTAATTTCATCGTGGATAGGGAGGAAGACTACATAAGTAGTTCAAAAAGAAAAAAGAATGACCTGTCGATAGTAACTTTTGTAAAAAGAGTAACTCTCTAGTTAGTTTTTCTCGACTAAAGAGTTACTCCTATTTAAAAGTTATAATTGTTGCAGTGGGTTTACGTCGTCTTTATGCGTTTCAATTATGTCGACCATCTTATTTAATTGGATTTTTTCCCTCTTATTGTCAACCTTATCATTCTTAACTTTAAATTTACCTTGGTAGGAACCCACTACTGCATAGTGATCGGTAGAGTTTGTTTTGTTAGCTGGTGAATCATCAACATTTAGAAATAGGAGGACTTTCTCGTTTTCAGTGAATTCTGGTGCGTTTTCCATATCCATAATTACTTTTTCCGTTTCTCCACCGTAAACGCGAACTACGACTTGGTCTAATTCTTCACCTTTATGCGTTTTGTTTACTTTTATTGTGATATCTCGATAAATTGCATCCGCATCCTCAATCACTTCTGGCTCATTTCCATCCTCTGTATTCCATTGTGGCTGTGAAATGTCATTAATATTACCCTCAATGATTAAGGAACTTGCTGCAGCCATTTCCTCAGGTGATAATTCGATTAACGTACCTTCAATACGAATTGTTGACTTGGTTGCATTATATGTGTCGTAAACCACATAACCAAGCCCAAAAGCTAAAATCATAGAAGAAGCGATTATTCCGCTTTTCATGTTCATTTTCATTATTTTTACCTCCTTGTTATTTTTAATCCTAGATGCTATTTAGAGTGGTTAATCACATATGCGTCTTTATCATATTTTGAGAGAGGAATTTTTACTTGATCCTTATTTAATGTTGCATACATAACAGCCGGCTTATCTGCTAAATGACCAATCCCAAGTGCATGTCCCATTTCGTGAGTCATGATGGTTCGTAGGTGGTATGTATTTGAATCAGGTTTAGATCCGGTTGAATAGGCAAAAGATTCGTTGACTACTATATCTGCTTCGATAACATAGTCAAAACCATTGATATAAGCTCTTGTTTCGGCAAGTATACCACCAGTAGTGCCAAGAGAGGCTGTATAAATTATGTTTATCTCATCATTTTTAGAAGAAGCAATATCTGTTCTTGCAGGGCTTTCCTTTAGATAATATACGGGATCATCAACATTGTTCCATTGGTTATCAGCTGTTATAATCGCAGTTCTCTCACTTTTAGTGATAGATTTATCCAATGTGTATTCATAATCCTTATTAGGGTCCCACTTTGCAAATGCAACATCAGCATTACTTGCTTTTGCAAAACCATAACCCAATGCAAAAAAAGCTCCTAAACACGATGTTAACAAGATTGATTTCTTAAACAATTTCATGGTAACTCTCCTTTTTAATATAATAGAGACAGCGCGATCTAAAATATACCAATATTACCAAATTATGTAAATGTTTGTTTATCGACTTTATCATACAATTTTTTACATATGCATTTGAAGGTTAACCTAATTGAAACAAAAGCTGATAAAGACAAGTGGCGCAATGAAGTAGTCGACAAGTTTTTCACCAAGGACGAACTCGCAAAATACATTGAAAAATTTGTGAAGGTGGAGTAAAAAAGAAAAGCCCTAGAACATAATTTCTAGACTCTCTAACGTACAGATTTTGTGCCGACTCCGGATGAAAAGTAATAAATTGTGTTGACGAGTCAACATCTCTGAGATAGCGCAAATCAATGTTTCCTTATTCGATAAGACGCTATAAAATTAATCAGTATTCAAAGTCGAGATGGAAGGTTCTATCGGATAATCGTTTCGATAACGTGTAAATACGTGTATGATTCGTTCAGACACGTATTTTTTTTGCCCTTGCTTTATGAGGAGAAATGGGTAAGTCCTCTGACGGTAATCCGCCAGAGGGCTATTTTTACGAGGACAAACCGAATTTCCATAATAAGATCATAAATAACCCCATCGGAATGACCCAAAGTAAAGGAATGGCATTGAGTGCGTAACTCGTTTTGAATTTCAACTTGTGATAGTAGTACCAGCTGCCCAACGCTGAGGCAAGTAGTACAAGCGGATACGATAGGATCGTATAGAACACCCCTGGCGCTCCCGTATCATATTCATCTTCAGGTAAAAGCACAATGGTAAAAAAAACGGAAATTGCCCAAGCCAATAAGAAAATGGCATAGATGCTTTGGCTAATAGAAAGGACGAGACAAGCTGTCTTGTTTTTCATAAGTGCCTGGTTCCTCCTAAAAAGTGGAATTACTAATAAACAAGACGAGAGGAGATAGAAAAAGTAACAATAACAATTGTTAGATATCAAGGTCACCCGTCCTCCCATTGAAAGGCGGGTTTTTTTGCTTGTTATCATTTTTTATGTTATTCCGTTCGTCCACCTTGCAAAGTACCTTACCAATTAAGTAAATTAAGCTAATACCAATCATGTTCGTAATAAACACCGATAATAATGACCGAGGAAATACGAGTGTTGCTGATCGCAATAGTTATAGCTGATAGAGGGAGGATGAACCATGAAGGTTTTAGTAGTAGAAGATGACAAGACCATTGCAGAGGGCTTGCACTATTCGCTTTCCAGTGAGGGCTATGAAGTAGTTCTTTGCGAAGGAAAACAAACTGCACTCGCAGCAATTAAACAGCAACGTTTTGATTTATATTTACTCGATCTGACTTTGCCGGATGGTAATGGCTATGAGATTTGCGAATATGTAAAAGAAAATCAGGATGCCCCTGTCATCTTCTTGACGGCGTGTGATGATGAAATCAATGTGGTTCGGGGGTTAGATATGGGAGCAGACGACTATATCACAAAGCCGTTTCGTATCCGGGAGCTAATTAGCCGAATGAAATCATCCCTTCGACATTACCAAAAAGAGCCCAACCTGTCTGACAAAGTGAGGATTGGAAATGTAGTCGTAAATACAAAGCTGGCTAAAGTGTACAAAGGAACCGAGGAAGTGATGCTGACTGCTTTAGAATACCGGTTACTGTTGGCATTCATAAATAATAGAGGGCAAGTTCTGTCCAGAAATCAGTTGTTAGAGGGTATTTGGGATCTAGATGGTAACTTTATCAATGACAATACTCTTTCGGTTTACATTAAGCGGCTTCGAGAAAAGTTGGAGGATGATAGCCAGAATCCCAAAGTGATAGAAACCGTTCGCGGTCTTGGCTATCGAATGAGTGGAAGTCATGCTTAAAAATAAAGAAATACAGAAGCTATGTATGTATAGCATGGTTATTTCCATCATGGGGATCGCAATTCTTTGGATGATCGACTGGAAAGCGGGGATTGTGGGAGTTGCTATGGTATTTCTGCTCCTTTTCACTTTTTTCGTGTTTACCCGCAAACGTTATCAGGACATCAGTAAGCTCGCTTATTATTTGGCTTCTGTCTATTCAGGCCAACCTACGATGGATATTAGGGATAACGTTGAGGGTGAATTGAGCATTTTGAAAAATGATATTTATAAAGTCACATTAACATTGTCCGAGCAGTCTACTCATCTGAAAAAGGAAAAACAGTACTTGGCAGATACTCTTTCGAACATCTCCCATCAACTAAAAACGCCACTTACCTCGATGTTTGTCATGGCTGATTTGTTAAACAACCCGAGTCTGCCAAAAGATAAGAGGGAGGAGTTCTTGGGCAAGATTATCAATCAGTTGAAGCGTATTGAATGGCTCGTGACTTCATTGCTCAAGCTTTCTAAAATCGAAGTGCAGAGCGTTATTTTCAAGAAGGAACTCGTATCTGTCAAAAAAATGATAAACAAGGCATTAGAACCGCTCCTTGTCCCGATGGAATTAAAAAATCAGGAGCTCTCTTTTTCCTGTAAAGAAGACCTTTTCGTGTATGGAGATGAAAACTGGACGGTAGAAGCCATTTTGAACGTAATGAAAAACGGGATTGAGCATACGCCAGTTGGGGGACGTATTGCCATTTCGTGTGAGGAAACACCCTTGTATACACAAATTGTCATTTCCGACAGTGGCGAGGGGATTAGCCCTGACGATGCTCCACACATTTTTGAACGATTTTATAAAGGGAAGAATGCGGGAGCGGATAGTATTGGAATAGGGCTAGCCATGTCTAAAACAATCCTGCAAAGTCAAAACGCCGATGTGTTTATGGAAAGCCAGATGGGTGTAGGCACAACATTCAAAATCAAATTTTACAAGCAAATCATTTAGATGACAAAATTGTAAGAATGAATGTCACCGACGAGACATGTTTGGCAGCTATTCTAAACGTAATAACTTATCTGGGAGGATCATGATGGAGATTTTGCGAGTAGAGAACCTGTCAAAAACGTACGGTGATGGCGAAACAGCTGTTACTGCACTGAACGATATCTCATTTTCCGTACAAAAGGGGGAGTTTGTGGCGATTATTGGGCCCTCTGGTTCAGGTAAGTCTACCCTTTTGCATATTTTGGGGGGCGTTGATACGCCCACATCCGGTAAAGTGATCGTTGACCAAACTGATATGTACGCGATGGATGAAACGGCATTGGCCATCTTCAGACGCAGACAGATTGGGCTTATCTATCAATTCTACAATTTGATCCCTGTCCTTACTGTGGAAGAAAATATTACCCTGCCATTGCTGTTGGACGGTAGAGAAGTAAATCAAGATATCTTTTCCGGTATCGTAGAGACTCTAGGCCTTCAACAGCGATTAAAGCATCTGCCAAACCAGCTTTCTGGGGGACAGCAGCAGCGTGCGTCTATTGGCCGTGCCTTGATTAGTAGTCCCGCCATTGTATTGGCTGACGAGCCTACGGGGAATCTGGACAGCAAAAACAGTGCTGAGATTGTGAAGCTCTTGAAAAAATTACACAAAGAACGGCATCAAACTCTGATTGTTATTACACATGACGAAAACATTGCCTTGCAAGCGGACCGTATCATTGGCATTTCGGATGGCAGGATTTCTAGAGATGAGGTGATCCGGCGATGAATATCGTAAATCAGCTCACCTTACGTTATATGAAGAAGAATAAGAGCCGTACCCTTGTGACAATCATTGGGGTTGTCATTTCTGTCGCAATGCTTACAGCAGTATTTTCGATTAGTAGTTCTTTCATGGATATGTTGCAAAGAAACGCGATTACCTACTCTGGTAAATGGCAGGCAGCTTTTCTCAATGTTACAGGAGAAGATGTTGCGGTTATTACAAATACGGAAGCCATTGAAAGATACGATATTGACCAGAAGCTCGGATTTGCACGACTTTCTAACTCTCCAAACAGCGTGAAGCCCTATTTGTATATTACGGGACACAGTAATCACGATGTCGTAGGGGTGAGCCTAATTGATGGGCGGTTGCCTCAGAATGAAAATGAACTGGCACTTTCATCGGAGTATCTTCGAATCGCAGGTGTAAGCTTGAAGGTTGGAGATGTAGTCACTTTAAATTTTGGTGATCGTAGCTTGAATGTAGATGGGCAGAGCGAGATGTTGGGCAAAAATGATGTCTACCAATCAAAGGAAGTCTTTACGCCTACAAAGACGAAAACATACACGATTACCGGGATTGTTCAAGCACCAGATAAAGAGCAGGAAGTAATGGCTGCATATCGTGCATTTAGCGGTCTTTCCGAAGGTGATTTAGAGGAGGGTTCTCCCTACACGGTAAGCGTTGAATATAAGGATTTTAAAGGTTTAGGGAATGACATTTACGAAACGAGTGACGCGATTGCTAGTAAGGTAAGCGGAGTAAATGATCAAGTTAAATCGAATGGAGTAAAAATCAAGTACAATCGGGACCTGTTGCTTTATTCCGGGATTTCGAACGATTCCCACTTTCTTAACACGATGTACCTGGCAGTTCTTTCCGTTGGAATTATCATTCTGATTGGATCTGTCTCACTCATCTACAACGCGTTTGCGATCTCGCTTTCAGAGCGTAGTCGCACTTTAGGGATGTTATCTAGCGTAGGGGCAACCAAACAACAAAAAAGGGCTTCCGTATTTTTTGAAGCTGCTGTGATCGGGGTCATAGCGATTCCAGCTGGGTTGTTTTTTGGGTCCATTGGCATTGGGGTTACTCTCCATTTGCTCAGTCCATTCATTCAAAAAATGCTTTTTGTTAGTGAACCGATACGATTGGTGATAGAGCCGTACAGTATGATTGCGGTCGTTTTGTTTTCCATTTTGACATTGCTCATTTCTGCATGGTTACCAGCAGTGAGGGCATCGAAAATTACACCGATAACTGCGATCCGCCAGACCAAGGATATCGAGATAAAAGGAAAAGATGTTCGTACATCCAATATGACCCGGAAGTTGTTTGGATTTGAAGCGGAACTAGGATTAAAAAATCTGAAAAGGAATAAACATCACTATCGCTCAACTGTCTTTTCTCTTGCGATCAGTGTAATCCTGTATCTAGCAGCTTCTTCTTTTTCGTTGTATATGGATAAGTCCTATAATATGGCACAAGCACCGCTACCATATGATTTGTCAGTAAACGCAAGGGGAGCCGATCTGGAAAGAGTAAGGTCATTAACAAATGAATTGATGTCCGTCAAGAACGCAACAACAAAAGTGAAGACCCAACTTATCGGTGCTGATCTAATCCTCAACGAAAACGAGGTTACCACAGACATCTCCAGTCGCCATACTCTTAATCCTGATGGGAAATACTTCATGTCTGCTGACATTGTTTCTCTTGATGAGGCCTCTTTTGCAGCGTACCTGCAATCCGCGGGGATTGATGCAAAGAAATTGGAAGGTGACGAGATTTCTGCCATACTTGTCAATCGGTTCACCTTGAAAGAAGAACATAATTTTACAGATATCTCTCAACTAACAGTCCAAGAGGGATCAGAACTACCTCTCACTTTGAATGAAGGAGCTAAAGTCCGAATTGCTTCTATCACGGATAAACATCCACCTTTTATGCTACGATACCAGGAATATGCTTTTACGGTTACATTTGTTGTTTCTGAACGAGACTTTGACAAGTTCCGAGAACGAGGTAACGCTATGCTGTCTGAGCAAGTTACCAGCGAAGTTCAATTTACAACAGAGCAGTCTGCGGCATTGGAAAATGAAATAAACCCGATTATTAACAAATATCCAGATGTACATGTCTATACGAACAATCTGATTGAGGAGCGTAAGGATGCAATGAATCGCGCCACAGTCACATCCGTATTCCTTTATGGGTTTGTGGTTCTCATCGGACTCATTTGTATGGCAAATATTATCAACACGATCTCGACAGGGATGGCCTTGAGAAAACGTGAATTTGCGATGTTGGCTTCTATTGGTATGACGCCAAAGGGCATGAAGAAAATGCTACGCTTCGAAGGATTCTTTTATGGAATGAAGTCGCTTATTTACGGTTTACCGATTAGTTTATGCGTAATGTTTTTCATCTACAAAAGCCTTAGCCGTAATTTTGAATTCGCTTTTACGGTGCCTTGGGCGGATCTTATCATTGCAGGAATAGGTGTGTTTTTTATTGTGGGGACGACGATCTTTTATGCAAATAGAAAATACAAAGAATACAGTATCGTTAACTCGTTGAAGAACGAAAACATTTGATCGAAGCATGCAAGTTCGAGATAGAAGGTTCCATCAGATAGTCATTTTGTAACGTGTAAATACGTGTCTGATTCGTTCAGATACGTATTTTTTATTACATAGTGGATCAAGCACAGCGAGGAAAAAATGAAAACCCGACCATGAGATCGGGCAAAAGAAATCCTTTTATGAAGCTATCCAATCGATGACAAACGCAATGGACATAACTGCGATGTAAGTGTATTCCTGAAACTTTTTATGACGCTATTACTATGGGAAAATCGCACCGTAGTTCATAGATTACTCATAGTGAGGGGATGGAGGGTCAAAGTAATAATCTAATCCGACAATCCCCCAAAAAATGATGAATGTGAACAGTACATACAGCCATCTTTTACGAAGTGACTGGGAATTTACGATAAAACCCCAACTAATCAGGGGGAGTGTTATCAATAGGATTGATACGAAGTCGGTCATGCGGAATTCACTCCTTCACGTTTTATTACGTAAATGGGGAATGTTGGTTACTCAATAAAAGGGGTGCACTCCAGGGATAACCGGGGGCTTTTTTGTGCGTGTTCAAACATGTACATTCACCCCGCACAATGATAAAATGTTCGTATATACAAGATAACGCTGCCTACCATCAACGAAGTATGCCTACGTATCCAGGCATGCTTTTTTCGGGCGAGCACAAACCTTTTACAAATGCGCTGTTGCTCTTCTATGAATAGGTAGTTGTAAAGGTTTTCATACTTACTGGAGCGGGGTTGCACATATGATAGTGGTAAAGCAATTAATGGATCATTGCCACCGCTTTTTTGGGAGTCAAGGCGATCTGTATCAATCCGAGGATGCGGATATCCTGGTTGCCGTCTATCCGGCTACGCGCAAGCGAGGATGGTGGACGTACGCCACACTTGAGCTGCACGAGATGGGGGCTACAGAGTACCTCGCCTATTCCTATCAGTTTGAGCAGAGAATGATCACACATTTGGCAAGAATAGCAGCCCAGGTAATTCGTCAGTGGGAGAGTCAATCTACTCGCTTGGAGTCTGGAAGCGTCTTTTCGCTTGGGGATACAATCGTGGAAAAATCGGTTTTGAATCATATGGTACTGACCCCTGCCTATTATGAAGAGGCTGGACTTGAATATTATACAAACGGCAAGGACGTAATCAGGTTCATGATGCTTCATGCCATCGCGGATTCTGAAGCAAAGTTTTTGGAACAATATGGACTTATAGCATTACAGGAATGGTTAGCGCACTCCGGTGTCGATTCCCTGAATGTTACGCGTACGCCTGCCATCTGAGAAGGGAGCGAGCGAAATGTCAGCGATTCGCTTGAGAGTCACCGTAGTAGTTGAACACGAAGGGAAAGTCCTCCTCATCCGTGAGCAGACACAACGAGGCATCTTTTACAACCTGCCAGGGGGAATCGTAGAATATTTAGAGGCGATTCCAGACGCGGCGAAAAGAGAAGTGATGGAAGAGACCGGACTCCTCGTGGAGATGGAGCGATTGATCTGGATAGACGATCGGATCGATCAGGAAGGGAACGGAAAGCATACAGTCGGAGTAGGAGTTCTGGCGAAGCTCGTCGGTGAAGAGACAAACCCAACGCCAGGTGGTATTGTCGATGAAGAGATCGAATGGGCTGGCTGGGTCACGCTAGACGAGTGGAAACAACTGCCGAACGACCACAAAACACGCCCGGATCAAGTCAAGCAAGTCTTGTCTGATCCCACTTATCAACCGATGTACTTGGGAAATATGCTGAGCCGAGCAGAATAAAAACAAGAGACACCGCCCTTTTCCTAGTGAAGAGGAGCGGTGTTTCTTTTTCTTACGCTTTTTGCTGTACGGAAGCTTTTCTTCCTTTTGCGACAGCCAACACGACAATGACAGCGGAGAGAACAGCGCCGGGTGTCAATGGCTCTGACAGGAGGAGCCAGGCTGCGATGATTGATAAAAAGGGTTGAAGGTATTGAATTTGACTGACCTTGGAGACGCCGCCGATTGCCAGGCCGTGATACCAGGCGAAAAAACCGAGGAACATACTAATAACGCTAATATAGCCAAAACCGAGCCAGACAGGCCAAGTCGCTTGTTTTAATTCAGTGAGCAGAGGACCTGTGAGCGGAACGACGAGAAACGGAAAGGCAAAGATCAACGACCAACTGATGACCTGCCAGCCACCCATTGTCTTGGAGAGCTCACCGCCGACAGCGTATCCGATAGCCGCACTGATGACCGCCCCGAGCAAGGCGAGATCCGCCCATTGGAGGGCACCAAAGCCAGAGCTGATCGCGTAGGCGATAATCGTCACACAGGCGATCACACTAGAAGTCCAATACTTCCGGGTGGGGCGTTCTCCTGAAAAAAATATTGCTGCGCCAGCTGTGGCCAATGGCAATAGTGCGATGATGACTGCGCCATGCGTAGCGGGTACTCTCTCCATCGCCCACGACGAGAAAAACGGGAAGCCTGCTACTACTCCGGCGGATACGAGAAACAGTTTCTTGGTCTCTTGCCAGGTAGGAAACGGAACTCGTTTTAGTAGGAGCACCAAAGCAGCCAGTACAGCCGCGAACAACGCTCGTCCCAGCCCTGCCGAGAGGGGAGAGAGTACGGTAACAACCAACTTCGTTACAGGCAAGGTCAAGCTGAAGCTAAGCACCCCGATGAAGCCATATAGCAAGCCCATTTTCTCTGTATGCAGCTGGTCAGGAGTGATTGGCTGCTCTTTTGGTAGGACTTGCTTCTCGATAGGAAGCTGTGTGCTCATCCGAATTCCATCCTTTGTCGATTAAAAGTTTGTGTTGTTTCATCTTAGAGGCGACCGAGTATAAAAGGTAGAGCCAATTGGCAGCAGGAGCAGTAAGCCAATTTGTCGAAAGGGAGGAAAATGAAAACAGGAAGTGTGGAGGACGGATCAGGATGGAATGGAAGCCGGACAAAGATGCGGGAGTTCCGATCTATATACAAATCGCCAAAGAGCTGGAACGACAGATTGTGCTAGGAGTGCTGTCCCCAGGTACATCTCTGCCGCCGGAAAGAGTGTTGGCACGACGCTTTGGCGTCAATCGTGGGACGGTATCGGCAGCGTACGAAGAATTGCGGGCAAAAGGTATTTTACAATCGTGGCAAGGGAGCGGGACTTGGGTCAGTCGTGATCTGTGGGGCGTCAAACAAATGCCAAACTGGTACACCTACACGAATGGCGGGGCATTCTTGCCAGCCTATCCACTCGCGAAACGCATTCAGGATGCATGCTTCGATACCTCGATCATCAATCTGGCAAAGGCAGAATTGGCAACGACGATGATCCCGTCTTTGATACCAACGACGCCGGGGGAAGAAAACGAGATCAGGCTTGAGCTGGGCTACGCGCATCCAAAGGGGGAGCCACGTCTGCGTGAGGCACTGGCTGTGCATCTGCAAGAAAACTACGGCATTCACGCTTCCCCCGACGAAATTTTGGTGACGTCAGGGGCGCAGCAGGCATTGCATCTCATTACACTATGTCTCTTGAATCCTGGAGATGCAATCGCAATGGAGGGACCCTCTTATTCGTATTCCTTGCCCTTATTCAGTTCAGCTGGCCTGCGTTTATTTCGCTTGCCGATGGATGAGAACGGAATTGTACCCGAGGCTGTCTACGAATTGCATCGGGAGCATCGCATTCGCATGGTTTTCGTGAACCCGACCTATCATAATCCAACCGGGACGATTTTAAGCAAGGCACGGCGATCCGAGCTGCTCAATATTTGTCAGGAGCTGCGCCTGCCACTCGTAGAGGACGACGCTTACGGGGCGCTTACACTGGCTGGAAGCCCTAAACCGCCCAAGCCGATTAAAGCCATCGATAAGACGGGGGCTGTTCTGTACGTCGGGAGTCTTTCGAAAACGATTGCGCCAGGCTTGCGAATTGGCTGGCTGGTGGGACCAAGATCTGTCGTAGAAAGACTAGCCGATGCCAAGCAGCAAATGGATTTTGGCACGAGCGGCGTCTCCCAGCAATTCGCCCGGCGATTTGTTGAGCGAAAGAGCTGGAACAATCAGCAGGAGCGGATGTCTCGTTACTTGTTGGAGCAACAACAAACGATGGTACGCGCTATGCACAAGCATCTCTCCGATTACGCGGTATGGAATGAGCCGGGTGGCAGCTATCATATTTGGTGTCGGTTGCTTGCTCCCAGGGACGAAAAAGAATTGCTGGATGATGCGATCAGAGAGGGCGTTGTTTTTACACCCGGCAGCGTCTATGGAGCGGAAGCGGGGTGGCTGCGCCTGACCTATTCGTGGGAGTGCCCGGCGAACATCGAGGAAGGAGTTCGACGCATCCAAAGAGTTCTTCAGCAGAAAAAGCGATAAGAAAAGGGATTAATTCCTTATTTATGAAACTATTTTCCACCTCACTCGTATGCACTATAGAGGCAATTTTAGAAAGGGGGGGACAGTCGTGGGCGTACTTGAAACCGTCTACATAGTCTGCCTTGTACTTGGCCTACTCTACACGCTCATCTCACTGTTGTTTGGCGATGCGCTCTCGGATTGGCTGGGACATCTGCATCTGCCTTTTGCACAGCCTATTTTGTTGGTCAGCGGCATGACTGCCTTTGGCGGAGCGGGGTATCTGTTATCTCGGTACACTTCTCTCGGTACGTTTGTCGTGTTGATGCTGGCAGCTGTCATTGGTATCGCTTTAGCTCTTGTTTCTTACTTCCTGTGGGTAAAGCCGATGAGCCATGCGGAAAATTCCACGAGCTATTCCATGAGTCAACTAGGAGGGAAGCTGGGCGAAGTCGGGACGACGATCCCGGCAGAAGGACTGGGAGAGGTACTGCTGCCGATGATTAGTGGAACCACGTACCATATGGCAGCGAGTCTTGAGGGCCAGGTTATCCCGCAAGGAGCCCGTGTCGTCGTAGTCGAGGTCCGTGACCATGTCTTGTATGTGATCCCCTTTTACACTGAATCTGGCGAAGGAGATGGGAAATGATGTTAGATCCTGGCGTTTTGACCATAGTAGGTGTTGTCGTCGCAGTCTTTCTCGTGTTGGGTATTGCTTTTTGGGCCCGTTACAAAACAGTGGGTGCAGATGAAGCCATGATCGTGACGGGTAGCTATCTCGGCTCGAAAAACGTACTCAGTGACGAATCCGGGCGCAAAATGAAGATCGTCCGCGGAGGCGGCGCATTTATCCTCCCTATTTTTCAACAAGCAAACTTTCTGAGTCTTCTGTCTCATAAGCTGGACGTATCGACTCCTGAGGTGTACACCGAGCAGGGCGTTCCTGTCATGGCAGATGGCGTTGCAATCATCAAGGTAGGCGGCTCGATTGAAGATATCGCGACCGCATCCGAGCAATTTATGGGCAAGAGTGACGAGGCGCTGCGCGGAGAAGCACAGGAGGTCCTCGAAGGCTATTTGCGGGCAATCCTCGGCAGTATGACGGTGGAGGAAATTTACAAAAACCGTGAGCGATTTGCACAAGAGGTGCAAGCTGTAGCAACAAAGGATTTGAAAAAAATGGGGCTGTCCGTTGTCAGCTTCACCATCAAGGATGTCCGGGACAAAAACGGCTACTTAGCTGCGCTTGGAATACCGCAAATCGCTGCAGTGAAGCGCGATGCGACCATCTCACAGGCAGATGCGGACAAAGAAGCGCGGATCAAGCAGGCACAGGCAGAGGAAGAGGCACGCAAGGCAGAGCTGCTGAAGGAAACGAACATTGCGGAAGCTGAAAAGGAAAAAGAGCTGAAGGTAGCGGCGTTTAAGCAAGAGCAGGACAAAGCGAAGGCGAGTGCGGACCAAGCCTACAAGCTGCAAGAAGCTGTCGCCAAGCAGCAGGTGACAGAAGAAGAGATGAAGGTCGATCTCGTCCGCAAGCAGAAGGAAATTGAGCTGGAGGAAAAAGAAATTCTTCGCCGCGAAAAGCAATATGATGCGGAAGTGAAGAAAAAGGCGGACGCTGACCGCTACTCAGTGGAACAGGCCGCAGAAGCGGAAAAAGCGAAGAAGCTGAGAGAAGCAGACGCGATCAAGTACCGCATTGAAGCTGAGGCAAAAGCAAATGCCGAGCAGAAGCGCCTGGAAGGCTTGGCGATTGCCGAGGCTGAAAGAGCCCGTGGTAGCGCTGAGGCAGAAGTCACGCGACTCAAGCTCGAAGCCGAAGCAGAAGGGAAAGAGAAGCTGGCTGAAGCATTTGAAAAATTCGGTCATGCGGCTGTTCTCGATATTATTGCGAAAATGCTCCCTGAGCTGGCTGAGAAAATTGCCGAGCCGATGAAG
This sequence comes from Brevibacillus sp. RS1.1, assembly GCF_013284365.1. Taxonomy (NCBI): domain Bacteria; kingdom Bacillati; phylum Bacillota; class Bacilli; order Caryophanales; family Paenibacillaceae; genus Brevibacillus; species Brevibacillus sp. RS1.1. The sequence goes on along the minus strand of NZ_JABSVA010000005.1, from coordinate 251,589 downwards.
GCGATCGACAAAGTAACGATCGTGGATGCGGGAGGCGGTCAGGGAGATGGCGTCAATCGTCTGAGTGGGAATGTTACGAAGCTGATGGCCCAACTTCCTGAGATGCTGAAAGACGTATCCGGATTGGATATGAACAAAATGATCGCAGATTTTATGAAAAAGGATGATACCGTGCCTGCGAAGCAACAGCCTGTACCCGTAAAAGTTCAGGTAGAGACGGATTCTATTATGGAGAACGAAACGAAATAATCAAATCGATTAGAGAAGAAGTGCCCCTTAGTGCTAGGGGCACTTTTTCATTGGAAAAAATTAAGGATAGTCTACCTGCTTCGCACGTCCATATCCTCTCAACAATTCACTGACCGTGACGAATTTATACCCTCTATTTTTCAGTTCAGGCAATATTTGCTCGAGGGCTTGTACGGTCTGTCTTCGATTGCCTCCGTAATCATGAAATAGCACGATGTCTCCATTCCGAGCGTTGTTCAAAACCTTGTTGACGATTTTTTTTACACCGGGATCGCTCCAATCACGTGTATCTTGATGCCAGGACCACATGATCACGAGAAAACCGGCTTGCTTGGCTGTATCGACGACGGTCTCGTCATAATATCCCCCCGGAGGACGAAAGAGGGTGGGACGAACCCCTGTTGCCGAATAAATCGTCTCCTGCGTTTTTTGCACCTCTTCTAACAGTCGCTTCGCGGACAGCTTTCGAATATCTGGATGACTGTAAGTGTGATTGGCAATCTCATGTTGATCATTCGCGAGAGATTTGACAATTTCCGGGTACTCGCTCACACGATTGCCTACGACAAAAAAGGTGGATTTCGCTTGATACTGCTTCAAAAGCGCTGCGATCTGAGGAGTGTATACCTCATCCGGGCCATCGTCAAAGGTAAGGGCAATCACCTTGCTCTCTGTCGGCACTTCCCAAACGATATCTCCTCTTGTTTCGTAATACTCGCGATTTTTTCCCCGAATGGCATTGGCTGTCTCGTTGAAGGAAGGAGCCAGAATGACAGCTAGCAAAAGGGGGAAAAAGAGGATATGCTTTTTCATTCGTTCACCTCGTTGCAGAGACTTTCGTGCTAGGTGGCTGTACGTGATGAGGTACTCATCGTTACTATGCGACAAATCTTGATGAATATTCCTGTGTGTCTTTGTGGAAAAGACACTTGTTCTTTTTGTGTGGATAAATTAAGCTAGTAAGAACATAAGACGTGAGAGTTGGGTGGAGGAATCAATCATGAAGGTGGCAAAATTCGGGGGAACTTCTCTGGCGAATGCTGAGCAAATAAAAAAAGTATGCCAAATTGTTATGGCGGATCGGGATAGACGATTGATTGTTGTATCGGCACCTGGGAAACGGAACAAGGAAGACACGAAGGTTACTGATTTGTTAATTGCCTATGCGGAGCGATCTTTGGCTGGGGAACCGACAGAGGAAGCGAAACAAGCCATTTTCTTGCGCTATCGGGAGATCGTAGCAGATCTCGGGCTTTCTGCCGAGATCGGTCAAGCGATCGAAGCGGAGCTCGAGGAGGTTCTCGCAAACAAGGCGGGCTTGTCCGCGGAAAGATTCATGGATGCAGTCAAAGCTGCCGGAGAGGATACATGCGCCAAGGTTGTTGCTCGTTATTTGCAGAGCTTGGGTGAGGTGGCGACCTACATCAATCCAAAGGATGCAGGAATGCTGGTTACGGATGAAGCGAGCAATGCGCATATTCTCCCTGAAGCGTATGCCAAATTGGCGACATTGCGAGAGCGGGAGGGAATCGTCATTTTCCCTGGTTTCTTCGGTTATTCGCGCGCAGGTGATCTGGTTACTTTTTCAAGAGGTGGCTCGGATATTACGGGCTCGATTTTGGCTGCGGCAGTTGAGGCAGAAGTCTACGAGAATTTTACCGATGTGGACTCTGTTTATGTGGTCAATCCAAACCTCATTGCCAATCCGAAAAAAGTGACAGAGATTACGTACCGAGAGATGAGGGAGCTGTCCTATTCCGGTTTTAGTGTATTCCACGAGGAAGCGTTGATTCCCGCGTATCAAGCAGATATACCCGTATGCATCAAGAATACGAACAATCCGTCTGCACCTGGTACGATGATTGTGGCCGAGCGAGGAGCTGCTACAAACGGAGTGTCGGGGATTGCAAGTGACGGCGGCTTTTGCAGCATTTACGTCAGTAAGTATTTGATGAACCGCGAAATTGGCTTTGGTCGCAAGCTGCTGCAAATTTTGGAGGAGGAAGAGCTTTCGTATGAGCATACCCCATCTGGGATTGATAACATTTCCGTCATTCTGCGCGAGCGCGATCTCACGGAAGAGAAGGAACAGCGGATTGTAGAGCGCATCCGCCGGGAGCTGTTCGCTGATGATGTCGCTGTTCAGCATAGTCTTGCGCTCGTCATGATTGTCGGGGAGGGCATGCGTCAATCTGTGGGGACAACGGCGAGAGCCACAACGGCGTTGGCTTCTGCGAAAATCAATTTGGAAATGATCAATCAGGGGTCATCGGAAGTAAGCATGATGTTTGGGGTGAAGGCCGAAGAGGCAGACCGTGCTGTGATTGCTTTGTATCAAGAGTTTTTTGGGGGAGAAGAACCAGTGGTTTCCTCATCGTCACAAGCCGCTTCTATCAGTGTGTAGTCACGTGCTTCAAATGACCCGCTATTTCCATCCTGTACCCATTGATAAACACGCCATGCTGGCTGGGCGGATGCGAGTCCCACGATCCAATAGCTAAGCGTAGGATAATGCCAGCCAGCTATGTCGCGTGCAGAAGGGATTGGCGGTGTATGGGGGTGTGTATGCAAGACACCTAACCATTGAAGATTGTTCTTGCGGATGTGCTGCAAGGCTTGAAGAAACGTTGTCCCATCCCAAGCGAACACATGCTTGTCAGGTGAGCTTGGCATCGGTACATAGGCAGTAATCGTTGCTCCATGACCTGCGAGCAAAGCAGAATACTCATAAGGAAACGCCTCTTGTGCTTCGGCCAGGAGGCGTTTCGCTACTTTTTTCGTCAGGAATATTTTGTTATTCTTAATCGCAAAGGGGTCACCCAACCAAGCGGGATTTTTCATTCGGCTTTCGTCCTTCTTCTCTATTCGGCTATGATTTGGAGGTTAGCATTCGATGACTACGATACAAGTGGGAGTTTGCGGCTGGGGAGATCAGCACGAATTGTACGTACAAGGTGTGCGCAATAGAGACAAGCTGTCTGTATATGCCAGCCACTTTCCAATTGTAGAGGTGGATAGTTCTTTTTACGCTATTTTACCACAGCGAAATTACGAATCGTGGGTGAAGGATACACCTGAACGATTTGGCTTTATTGTCAAGCCTCATCAAGGGATGACGGGACATCAACGAGGGGACGCTTCGGGAAGCAGACGGGAATTGTTTCGTCAGTTTGAGGAGAGCATTCAGCCCGTTGTAGAGGCTGGCAAGCTCAAAGCATTGTTGTTTCAGTTTCCGCCGTGGTTTGATTGTACCCGGGAGCATGTCCAGTATGTGGCTGCTTGCCGCCAAGCCATGCAGGCGTATCCGTTTGCGGTGGAGTTTCGCCATCAAAGCTGGTTTGAATCACGTTATTCGGAGCGAACGCTTGATTTCTTGCGCAAGATCGAAGCGACACATGTCGTATGTGATGAACCGCAAGTCGGAAAAGGCTCAGTTCCGATTGTTCCTGCCGTGACGAAGCCATCCTTGGCGTTGGTTCGCTTTCATGGGCGCAACAGAGCGGGCTGGCGAGATCCCGGAGAGGGACAAAATTGGCGAGATGTCCGTTATTTATATCGATACAGTGAGACAGAGCTTGCAGAGTGGGTTGAACACATCAGACTGCTCGAACAGGAGGCGGATGAAGTCTGCATTTTGTTCAACAATAACTCTGGAGGAGATGCAGCGGCGAATGCGAAGCAGTTTTCGGAGATGCTTGGCCTTGCACCTTCTGGTCTGAATCCTCGTCAGATGGACCTGTTCTCCACGTAGCTAGAAAGAAGGGGAGTTTCATGCTTGCAGTAATTGCCATCTTGTTTGTCATCATTGGAGTCGTGGCTGGTGTCATTGGCAGTATCGCGGGTCTGGGTGGTGGGATTTTTTTCGTACCTGCTCTGCTTTATTTTGCGAACTGGTACATGCCCGGATCGATGAACCCGCAAGTAGCAGCGGCGACTTCGCTAATCGTGATTGCGGTAACCGCCCTTTCTTCTTCTCTTTCTTATCTCAAGCAAAAAAAAGTAGATAAGCAGAGTGCTCTGCTCTTCTTTATTGGGAGTGCCCCAGGTGCTATTGTGGGCGTGTATCTTAATACATTACTAGCAGTGGAGGGCTTTTCGCTGCTGTTTGGCTTGTTTCAGCTCTGCATGTTTGTCGTATTGATGGTCAAAGACAAAATCAAGCCACGCAGCATTAAGTGGGAAGTCCAACGCCACTTCGTTGACAACGAAGGAAATGAATACGTGTACGGGTATAGCAAATGGTCCGTGATTACGATTGCCTTCTTTGTCGGGATTACCTCTTCGCTATTTGGCGTGGGTGGCGGCATCCTGATGGTTCCAGCCATGATGATTTTGTTTCGCTTCCCGCCACACATTGCTACGGCTACGTCTATGCTGGTCATCTTTTTATCAGCGGTGGTTGGATCAATCACGAATATCTTCCACGACAACGTAAACTGGCTGTATGCAGCGATGCTCGCACCAGGAGCATGGGCGGGCGGAAAGCTCGGAGCGATTATTGCCAGTAAAATGAAGGGTCGTACCATCGTGCTGTTTTTGCGTGTTCTGATATTGGGAATTGCCATACAAATGATCGGAGAAGCGATTTTTGGATGATTTTTGGATAATGAGACGAGAGGGAGGGGAAAGCCGTGGCTGACACCTGTACCTTACATATTTTGCACACGAATGACTTGCACAGCCATTTTGATACGATGCCGCGAATAGCAACCTGCCTGAGCATACACCGAGAAGAGTGGGAGGGCAGGGGGGAGCATGTGCTGACGGTCGATATTGGAGACCATATGGATCGAATGGATATCCGATCGGAAGCGAGCTTTGGGAAAACAAACGTCCAGATCATGAACCGAAGCGAGATTCAATACGCGACGATCGGAAACAACGAAGGCATCACACTCCCAAAAGACAAGCTGAATGAACTGTACACAGATGCACGCTTCACGATCATTACAGGCAATCTGTTTGAACCGACAACCAATTCTGTCCCGTCTTGGGCTGTACCATACGCTATTCATACCGTAGGCGAGCTGCGGCTGGCGATCTTGGGAATGACGATTCCCTTTGGACCCTCTTATCAAAGTATGGGCTGGGAGATCAAGGAACCGATCCCGATTTTGCGTGAGCAGATTGCGGCGCTGCGCTCGGCAGTGGATGTTGTTATTTTGCTTTCGCATCTCGGCTATCAAACAGATTGTGTGCTAGCTAGTGAAGTCGATGGACTGGATATCATTTTGGGTGGACACTCTCACCGGGCGCTGCCTCATGGAGAACGCATAGGAGGCACCTTGATCACACAAGCTGGGCGATTTGGCGAGTATGTCGGTCATGTAGAGCTCGTCTGGGACAGGACACAAAATGGCATCAAAGACGTGCGCGCCGAGCTTTTTCACACAGAACAGTATCAGGTAGACGAATCATTGAGCCAGTTCATTGAGAGTGAAAAAGTATGGGCAGAAAATCGTTTGTTTCAGCCGATTGCGCAACTGGAGCAAGACCTGCATATAGGCTGGACGGAGGAGACCCCCTACGGTTCCTTCATCGCAGCGAGCATTCGCAAATGGACGGGCGCTGAGATCGGCATGGCAAATGGCGGGCTGTTGCTTGCAGATTTGGCTCGGGGCAGCTTGTCTTTTGCCGATTTGCTGCACAGTATGCCACACCCGATTAATCCCTGTGCGGTCACGATTACAGGCGCACAGCTCACAACTGTTCTGGAGCAAGCCATTCAACCGGAAATGATTCAGCGGGAGCTGCGCGGGTACGGTTTTCGCGGCAAAATAGAAGGCTGGATGTGCGTGGACGGATTGCACATCCGCTACAGTGAGGATGACCAGCCGCAAATTATCCAGATTGAAGTCAACGGGCAACCGCTTGATCGCGAGCGTCTGTATCGAGTCGGGACGATCGATATGTTTATGTACAATCGCATGTTTCCCGAGTTGCTGCTCGGCAGAGAGCTTACGTTTTTCTTGCCCGAGATGCTACGTGAAGTGCTCGCCACCACGATAAAAGACCAGCAGATGCTGCAAAATGCGTTTCTTCCTCGTTGGGAAAAGATATCGTCCGCGTCAAAAAACCAATCGTAGAGACCGTTTTTTCGGGAATGCTATCGAAAAACGGGAGGAGACGAGCGATGCGCTTCATTGATGAGGTATACGAGCTGTACAGAGGACATTTTAATGGCGATGAAGAGGACATTACAGCGGTTGTCGTCGGCATTCTCGCTGAGCAGTCTCGGGATGATTTGTTGGACTTGGTCGAGGAAATGGACGAAGAAGAGCTATTTCACATGCTCGCAACATATATGATTGAAGTCATGAAACGGAAAGTCGCGATGGAGGATGAGCACTTTCCGACAAGCATCATGCATTAAAATTCGATCAGGGAGCTCCCTCATCGAAACCTCACCTTTCTCTGCTAAATGTCATAGGATGGTAACGCTAACAGACAGGAGAGAAAAGGGAGGAATCTTGATGGTCGAGGTAGTGCCAATCCACTTTCCAGAGGGGACGGCTATTGCTGTCACCGTTCGTTTGCCTAAGACGACGCTATTGGCTGTAACGACCGATCATGGCTACATCATGTGTGGGGCGCTGGATGTAGGGCTATTAAACGAAAGGCTAGCAGCGAGAGAAATTCTTGCTGGTCGTGCGGTGGGGGTCAAGACCATACAGGAATTGCTGGATGCACCGCTGGAGTCCGTGACGACGACGGCGGAGGAGAAGGGGATTACTGCTGGGATGATTGGGCGGGATGCTGTCGTGAAAATGTTGTAAAACAACAAATGGTTTGCCTATAGAAAAACCTTTGTCTGATGACAAAGGTTTTTTAGTTTTCTCGCTCCTATTTTACCAACGGGCATTTTGTTCTTCACAGATCCCGATCTTGTTTTGCACCACAACCGTTTTTCCATCAGGTGTTGAGAGTGTCCCGTCATATCGGCCGATTACTTGATGCAGAGTGGTCCGCACCAACGCAAAATTTTTGTGCTCGGTTCGAGCAAAGAGTGGTGTAAAGGTAAGGCGTACGGCAGACGATTCTTCGCTCGTAAGCGTCCAAGGGAGCATCCGGTTGTCAGGATCGTAGGAAAAACGCATTTGTTCACTCAGCTTGTAGAGGACACCGTCCATCATCAAGCCATTTTCCGTCATACCTGTTCCGTCCGTCCAGCCTTTGCCAAAGTTAAAGCCTGCGACACCTTCCGCGTGACAAAAAGAGCAGGTCGTCCAGTTCCAGCGAGTGTGATACGGCCAAACGCCACGTCCAAAATCCAAACTGGCAAAAGCATTCTGTCGATCGAGCAAATAGGTTTTCCCGTTATAGGCAATGGTGCCGTGCACAGGCCGGGCCGTTTGCTTCGATGTGAACTGAAAGCGCTCCGCACTCCACGGAATCACGACATTTAAGGACTCGCCTGGCGGATCAATCACGATGTCGAGCGAGAGAGGCTTATCACCGGGACAAATGGCAGTCGCTTGTACGCTCGTTCCGCTGGCTTCTGTGTGAAAGGAGACGGAGAGCTTGCGACTCGCAAAATGGCAAGGATCATCTACAGTGGCACCAAGCCGAATCCCTACACCAAAAGGAACCGTAACGGCACTGTCCGCGGTCTCCCCTGTCGTTAGATCAATAAAATGGACAAAGACAATGCCAGCGTAATCCAGATTGACCATCGCAATCGACATCGCACATTCAGGCGCGGTGATAAACCAAAAATTCCATTTTTTCCGGCGAAGCCAATGCCCGCTAAATTGGCAGTCATGCAACGGATAACGGGACCAGCCAACCGCTTCGGGAAGCAAGCGGCCATCCTGGTCACATAATGAAAGAGGCTGCGTTAATTCTTTTTCGATAAGCGGCATATGATCATCTCCCTTGACAAACAAGGATTCTTTCAGACAAACTCGTCCCAAGCGTCTTTCCTCGATAGACATGAAATGGAAATCTAGAAAAAATTTCATGTAGAATCAAGTCGAATCACGCTATAATAGGGATACCCTGAGGAAAGGCGAAGGAAAGGAAATGCGACTGAAATCCATTCAAAAATGCCAGCCGGGTGATAAACTGGCTCGTTCCATCTATACAGAGAATGGAACGATTCTCGTTGGGGCCGGAGTAGAACTAACCCAACGAATGATAGATCGACTCAAAACCAAAAACGTGAACAGTCTCTACATCCAAGACAAGCGCACCGATGATATCATCGTGGAGACAGTCATTTCCGAAAATACTCGCAGACAAGCAATGTCCATGATTCACGATACATTCCGAACTGTTCATCAAGTCCCGGACAAATGGCAGCAGCTTTTTTCGGACAAGGGTTTGGGACGTAAGCTGCGTGATGTCATGCAAATCGTTGCGGATGAATTGAACAACAGTGATTCAGCCATAAATTTATTGGCAGATGCTTGCGCCTTCGACAATTACATATTCACGCACTCATTTAACGTTGCCTTGTATAGCACAGCTCTTGCCATCAATACCGGCTGTTCGGAAAAAGATGTGTTGGAGATTAGTATTGGCGGTATGCTCCACGACATCGGAAAAGTGCATATCCCAGACAACATTTTGAAAAAGCCGGGCCGCCTGACGCAAGAAGAATTTGAAATTATGAAAAGACACACGGAGATCGGCTTTGAAATGCTACGTCGTCAAGACGACATCCCGTTGCTTGCAGCCCATTGTGCTTTTCAGCATCACGAGCGCTGGGATGGCACAGGTTATCCACGGCACCTGAAAAAAGAAGAGATTCATCCGTTTGGTCGCTTGATGGCTGTGGCTGATGTATTCGATGCCCTGACATCGCATCGGGTATACCGTCGCGGAATGCTTCCTCACGAAGCGATGGAGGTGCTCTACTCCGGTTCAGGCAAATTGTTTGACCAATTCTATGTAGAGGCTTTGCGAAATACGATTGCACTCTACCCTGTTGGTCTGACCGTCACCCTGAACAATGGTCTGTCTGGTGTCGTTGTCGATTCGAACAAAGGAATGCCGAGCCGTCCGATCGTCAGAGTTCTGGTGGATGAGGACGGTCGGGATATCGAGCATCCCTATGAGTGTGACTTGTCCAAAATGCTGACGGTCATGATCATCGCCTGTGGCGATTTGGTATAATCAGAGCCAGTCTTTCTTTTTAAAAATGATAAACATCGTCGTGCCGATTACCGCCATACATCCCAGTACGATGTAGTAGCCGTAGGGTGAACGCAGCTCAGGCATCACATCAAAGTTCATCCCGTATATACCGGTCACAATCGTCAACGGCATAAAAATCGTTGTCAAGGCGGTAAAAACACGCATAATATCGTTGGCTCTGCCAGCAAGCGCCGCTTGATACGCTTCGCGCAAGTTCCCGATGAGCTCGCGAAAGGCTTCAAAGCTCTCTACAATTTTGCTGGCATCGTCTACAATATCGCCAAAGTACTTCCGCAGATAAGGTTGAATGAGCGGGAGTTCTTTTTTATGTAGGGCGTCAATCAAATCCCGCTGGGGAACGAGCATTTTACGGGCGTACAGGATTTCACTGCGCAGCCCGATGATTTGATCCAGATGGGATTTTTTCGTGTGCATCAAAATTTGTTCTTCCAGATCTTCAAGCAGGTCTTCAATTTTCTCGGTCACATCAAAATAAAGATCGACAATTTGATCGACCAGGTAGTAGAGAAATGCATCGGGGCAATTGACTTCCTTTTCCCGGATGATCGAAAGCATGGTAGTGAATTCAGGGGCCTCCTGCTTCGTTACGGTGATGATGGTGCTGCTACCCAGAAAAATATTGATTTCACGCAAGAAGATATCATGATTGTGGAAGGTAATGCCATTGATGACCATAAAGTAATGATCCTCGTAGTTTTGCAGCTTGGGCCGCTGTTCTTCCTCGTCGATACAGTCCTCCACAGCCAGATGATGCAGTCCGAACAGCGGCTGTAAAATATCCAAATCGAATGGCGTGGCATGAATCCAGTAAAACCCGTTCACAGGTGGAGTAGCAGCCTCTTCGATGTCTTCTATCTCAGTGATGATTCCGTTTTGTACGAGTCTGATCTTCATGTTCGATTCTCCTGCAAGTGGATTCGGTTGCGGCGGGTAGACGGGGCCAGATTTGTGTGAGAATCAGTTCATAAGCAGAGCGAAGTGCCCGGCGGCTGGGCGGAGCCTTTGATATGCGCTCTTGCTTGGGAGTCGTCATGCAAGTTCGCCTCCTCGATGAAAGCCTTCATCCTATATGTATGAACGTCAACTCGTCCGCTTTCCCGCTGCGGCTAGTGCTGGTAATTCCTTTTGATTCGTACTCATGCGAACCTCCGCACGTTTTATTGCCATAGTGTTCCTCACTTTCTACATTCCCTCTCTCTTATTTTACCGTGTAGGACGGTATGACCAAAGCCATTTTTTGCATACTACAAATAAGCTGAGCAGATGAAAAGGTGGATGTATCGACATGTGGACAAGCAAGAAGGCAGGTATGATTGGTTGTATCGTATGGATGTTAACAGGAGCTGGGTGGTCACAAGCTGCTCTTGCCTTGGAGGCGAGAGACGTACAGCCTCCTCCGACTGTGTTTGAGGAAATCCAGATTAAACGGCAGGATGTGACAGGCGATGGTAAGCCAGATCTGATAACGCTGCTAGGAAAGAGATTTGCAGCAGACAGTCCTTACTTCGAACACTTAAAAATCATGGTTCAAGACCCCGTTGCGAAAAAAACAACCTTTTTTACAACACCGTATGGCGCCTATCAGCCGGAGATGTTCTTTTGTGATTTTACTGGAGGGGGTGTGCAACAAATTTTGCTTCAGGCGCCGACTGGGGGCAGTGCAGGGACGTCTGAGTTTTATTTGTTCGCAGACAAGAACAATAAGCCGGTGATTCTGCCTGTTCCGCAACCCTTGACGATTTCGGGCTCCTATCAGGATCATTACAAAGTGAAGTTGACGATCAAGGAGACGGGGGAGACTGTCGTTCTCGATTTGTCTGACCGCAAAAAAATCTATGAAGAAAATGGTGTCTACAAGAACGGGAAGCTGGTTTCTCCAGTAGAGGTATTGCCTAACACCTTCAGCGTACTCAAGCCCATCGATGAGAACCGCGATGGCATCTGTGAATTACAAGGGGAGCAGAGAGTCAGCGGTGTTGCCAACGCCGATACGATCGCATATGTGGAGTCGTACTGGAAATGGGACAAGACAAGCTGGAAGCTGCAACGAGCATTCGTGAGGAAAGCAGAAATGTAGGCGTTAGCAATGCGCATTCAACCGTCCATTGTCAAGGTGGGCGGTTTACACCCGTTTGTAAAGAGGTATATAATTGAAAGGATATTCCAGAGATATATGTACTCAGATAAAAGGAGTTCAGGCTATGAGCACATGTCCGTTTTCCACCTTTTTTGGATTAAAAGGGAAAGGAAAAAGTGAATCTTTTTTTCAGGGGGTGAAGGAAAAGGGGGAAGTGCAGATTGTAGGGAAAAATACACTCGCGAAGCAACTAGCAATGATCAACCTGACCGAAGAAGAACTGAGCATTGTGAAAGCACTTCAACCACTTATCATTCAAAATATTGAGGCTATTATTGATTACTTTTATGCCAGTATTGAAAATGAACCGCTTTTAATGAAAATTGTAGACCAAAACAGCACGATTGAACGGTTGAAACTAACGTTGAAGCGCCATATCTGCGAAATGTTTAGCGGACGCATCGACAGCGCCTACATTGAACAGCGCAGTAGAATCGCGGTTATTCATATGCGAATTGGCTTGGAACCAAAATGGTACTTGAGTGCATTCCAAAACATGCTAGTCTCCTTGATTGATCTCTTGCAAAAAAACATCGCGGACAAGGACGAGTTCGTACAAGCCATCACGGCCGTCACGAAGATTCTCAGCATCGAACAGCAAATTGTGCTGGAGGAATATGAAAACGAGCATGAAAAGGCACGGCGAGCGGATCAAGACAAAAAGGACGAGCTGCGAATCCTCCTGACCAATTCCGCACATGAGCTGGCAGCGGTATCAGAAGAAAACAGCGCGTCTGTGGTGCAACTGACAGAACAGTCGAGAGAAGTGCTTCGTTTTGCTGAAAATGGCACGGGCTTTTCCACGAAAGCACAAGATCTGTCCCGTGAAGGCAAAGAAAAGCTGGAAAAACAACAGGAACAAATGTGCTTGATTCAGAGCAGCGTCAAGCAAATCTCGGAAGAAATGAACGCGATGGAGAAAAACGCCGAAAAAATCCAAGGGATTGTCGAGGTCGTGACGGCGATTGCTGAGCAGACGAATCTCTTGGCTTTAAATGCTGCCATTGAAGCAGCACGGGCTGGCGAACAGGGACGCGGATTTGCTGTCGTAGCCGATGAGGTACGCAAGTTGGCAGAACAGACGAAAAAGTCAGTATTTGGTGTGCGTGAGCTGATCGAAAAGACGAACCAACAGACAGTGGTTCTCTCGTCTGTCGTGGTAGAAATTCAAGCGCTGGTCCAATCGAGCACTGCGGTAGCAAACGAGACGAATGCCTTTTTTGAAGGAATCATGAGCGCTGTCTCAGACAGTAAAGAACAGAGCTCACGAATTCAGCGGGAGCTGGAAAACTTCTTCAAAGTCATGGAAGATATGAACCAAGCAGTGGCACAGGTTGCCAGCTCTGCGGATGAGCTATCGGAAATAACAGAAAACCTGTAGAAAAACAAAGATCAGGATTACGTTGTCGGTTCAAAGGGGCAATATTGGCGACAATTACGCAATGGAGGACTGTAAACGTTTATGGAAACAACCGGACTTTGTCCGTTGTTGCGAATGGCATGAATCTCCCCAGGCTCAACAAAATAGTATTCACCCGTGCTGACATGAGTTGTTTGTGCTCGTAGAACTTCATTTTCATTATTCGTTTGGACATAAATCATATTCGTTAACGTACCTGAGACTACCAATTCCCATCCAAAAGAATCACCGTGATTATGCGGAATGGATTCTTGTTCTGTTGGCAGATGGATCAAGACCACTTCTACATGTGGCGTGGAGAATAATACTTTGCGCCCATAAGGGAGGTTTAGCGGCTCCGGGATGTATGGACCGAGTTGTTCCATGCAAGGAGACAGGGATACGAGAGCGTGTCTAAGCTGGGCAGGAGTAGGCGAAACGAGGGAGCCAAATGCTTGTTCCAGACGTTCCAGATTCATAAATAACCTCCCAAACGAAAGTCATACTACCTACACCATATGATTAAAATTCAAGAGTAGTGATAGGCTGAGCTTGTTCAAAAGGAATTTCTTTACCAATATTATTGCATTGTAAATCAACAGGACTACTTGAGTTTAAGGCGCTTTTAGAGAAAAAGCGTCTTTTTTGTGCTATTGACAATTAGCTGACTCACAACCTATGTCGATGTTTGTCGAAAAGGTTGGCTTGTTTCGACACAGGGAATTATTTATTATTATCACATTGTAAATGAAGAGTCGTTTGTTTGATCAGGGGACGCTTTAGAATAAAGAGCGCCTCTTTTCTTTTTGTATGGACTTGGATTTCATTGGGGGATTTGTAAATGGAGAGGAAGAAAGGGCTACTAGCTAAAGGCATGCTCATGATCATGTTCACAGTTGGAGCATCACAAGGGGCAAATGCTCAAGGAAACGTCCCAGTTGTATCAAAGACTTCGTACGCATCCATCGTGGAAGCGGATATTCCGGGGGTAGTAGCGCGTGTTTCTGCGAGCGTAGTAGCGATAGTTGGGAAACCGGAGGGGAATGAGAGCGGTAGAGATAACCGTTTTAATCTCGCTCATGGGACGGGTGTCATTGTAAAAGCGGACGGCTGGATATTGACGAACGCCCATGTCGTAAAGGATATGCGCAATCTCACAGTCATTACGGTAGACGGCAAGCAATACGGTGGAACCGTTACGAATATGGATGAAGAGAGCGACTTGGCTCTGGTGAAGATTCAGGCAACGGGCTTGCAGCCGGCAAAATTCGCATCCAATTACGCGATCCGTGTAGGAGAGCCAGTGATCGCGATTGGGACACCGATCTCTGTTTCGTTACGCAATTCAGCCACGCTGGGTATTATCAGCGGGGCAAATCGGTCGGTCAGCTCGACATATCGCTTGATTCAGACAGATGCTTCCATCAATCCGGGCAATAGTGGGGGACCACTCGTCAACGTAAAGGGCGAGGTCGTCGGGATTAATTCGATGAAATTCGCTTCAGTAGGAATCGATAATCTCAGCTTTGCGATCCCCGCAGATACAGCGCAATACGTCATGAACCACTTTTTTACATATGGCAAAGTAAATCGTCCTTACTGGGGTGCAGAATTGGAGGAGAGCTGGGCAGCTGTGGTCGGACTTCCGACGAAAGAGCCGTTGCGCATTACACGTATTGAGCCGGGCTCACCGGCGGCAAAGGCAGGCTTTCAAGTCGGGGACGTCATTTATTCCATCAACCAAGCTCCGTTCAGTACATTGGTTGAATTCAATGAGCTGCTAAAAAAATACTTGCCAGGACAAACCGTAGAGCTCATGGTGCAGTCTGGTGGCGATATGGTTAAACGTAAAGTGCAATTTACCAAGCAACCATAGAGAAATGTGGAAAAATGAAGAAATGGGGAGTAGGCAATGGTCAAGAAAGACTGGAAAATGATATGTGCAATAACAGCGTTGACTGTCTCGTTGGCAGGGACTCAGGTAGCATGGGCCAACACACCACCTGAGCAAAACGTAGTGGTCAAACTTAAAGTAAACACGAGCAGTGCGAAGGTGAATGGTGTGGATACCCCAGTAGAGGAGCCATACTTCTCACAAGGAACGACGATGGTCCCACTCAGTTTGTTGACCTCTGCATTTGGAGTTACGCTGCAATATGACAATGAGACGCAGTTGATTGAGCTCATTTACAAAACAAAGAGTGTGAAGCTTAAGGCCGGCAGGAAGGAAGTGTGGATCAATGGCAAGGCAGTGACCTTGACTGCATCACCTGAGACGAAAAACGGCAAAACGATGGTGCCGCTTACGCTCATTACGCAAGGATTGGGTCTCACGATTACCATCGATGCCAAAACGAACGACGTAAGCATCCTGGGTACGAAGCAGGAAGATACACCCCAGAAAGACAGCTCGCTTGACAGTGATGTGGGCAAAACCATGATTGGAGACAGCTACTACCGCTGGTCAATGAAATATCCTACGGGGATGATTCAGGAAAATCAAAGCTTCCAGGGAAATTACGTCCTGTTCAAGGATGCCAAGGAAGCGTCCTATTTGCTCGATATTTACATCGCGACGAACCAACCGGAGAATCTGTCTGGTAATGGACTCCTTGCTCGTTTGACTGACATGACGGAAAATTCCATCCTGTCCAAAGAGTATATTGTGAATGACAAACAGCCGTATGCGCGTCTGACTACGAAGTCTTCTGATGGCAGTATGAATGAAGAGCGAGCCTATCAAAAAGGGAGCAATATTTATTACGTGACGCTGTCTAGCATGAAAGAAGCCGATTTCCGCAATCCAGTGAAGTATGGCACGTACAAAAGCTTGCTGGACAGCTTCACCTTGAACTTCCCGACTGATGAAAAGTCAGTGAAGGATTTGTCTACGGTGGAAGGAAACTACCGCTGGTACACCAACGATGATTTTGCATTGAAAGTAAAAGTCCCTGCTGAGTGGACGCCGGATTACAGCAATGACATGTATTTCGAAAGCGATGAAGGCAGGGAATGGATGCAGATCAAGATTACCTCAAAGGAAAAAGACCTTACACTCGATGCTTGGGTCAAAGACCATGAGAAGCGGAACAGGGAAGAAGTAAATGAAAATTATATAAAGGTCAACCCAGAGGTGGGTTCTTCCACAATTGCTGGTGAGGCAGCAAAGGAACAGGAAAACAGCTACTTGGATGGAAAGACCTGGTTTACACAACAAAACCTGTTTTTTGTGAAAGGCAATTATAAATATTGGATTTCCATTGTGTATATGAAGGACCAGCCATCAGAGGAAGTAGCTGACCTCATGCGGACGATCAAGCAGTCCCTTTCGATTGATACAGCGAAAATGAATCCGTCCCTCGGTGAAATTATGGATGATGATCGAATCGACAAGAATAAGACGGTAATCATCAAAGACAAGGATGCCACGTTTTCCTTGGAACTTCCGGAGTATTGGCAGGAAACACGGGAATTGGATGGAGGACGGTCTTATCAATTTAATGGTGGAGATTTTAATTTCCAGGTTGGACAAGGCAATCTGAATGAAGTGAAGGATATCTTTATCAAGGCCATTGAGAATAACAAGACACTTAAATATACGTTCAAAGAAAACAAAGAGACGACGCTGGCAGGGAACCCCGCACACAAGTTGCTTATTCAGGGAACGGATGGGGTTACACGCTTTGAAAAGACTCTTTACTTCGTTCAAAAAGGAAATAAGACGTTTACTATGTATTGGTCGCTGTCGGAGTTCGCCAGAACCAAAACGATGGAAGAGCGTATTCAAAAAGTAGTGGATTCTTTGAAGTTCACGAAATGACTAATGGAACAAGTAGAAACGGCTGTCACGAAGGCAGCCGTTTTTTCGTGTCGACAGAAAACTACAGACCAACTATCATGAAAGTGCGGTAGTACATATCGTACAGGACGATTTGGGGAAGCGCCCCCGTCAGAATGTTTCGCAAAAAAGAGACTGTCTTTTATTTTCTTTCAAGAGGAGGCATGCGCATGTCAACTGCCATAATCAGTGTACGCACCCACTAGAGGGGGGCGTTGATTCAAACCACCTGTCATGATCGGGAGGTTTGGATGCAGATGAATCACAAATGGTATTTGTATGTCAATGCGTTGTCGTCCTTGGGATCACGGATGAATTTGATCGCGTGTAGCGCGTTGGTTTTTACATTTGAACATAGTGCTTATTGGATGACTGCTTTTTTTGTGGCAAGACAACTAGGGGGGATGCTGTTTAGTCCCTTGGCAGGCATATTGGCCGATCGAATGGACAGAAGGCGTACCATGATCGCAAGCGACATGGGGGCAGGTCTTGCTATTGTGGCCATCGCTTTTTATCCGACGCCGTATGTATTAATCGCAGCGGCTTTTCTCAATGGCATGCTGTATACGCTGTTTCATATTAGCTTTCAGGCATCCATGCCGCAAATTTTTGGGAGTGAGCAACTGGTTCAGGTCAATGGCTTGAAGGTCAGGCTGGAGTCATTGGTAGGCATCATAGGCTTCATGCTGGGAGGATGGCTGACAGATCATTATGGCTATGCGATTGTGATCGTTTTGGATGCCGCCAGCTTTCTTTTCTCTGCATGGATTCTGGCGAAACTTCGTTGGGAGGAGAAGGGGGACAATGCGCGAGCTGCGTCAAAAGCATCGAGCGACTTTCGTGTCACCCTTCGCTACTTGCGGGAAACACCCGTGCTTCTGACAATTAGTCTGTTAGCTTTTCTCGTATCGCTCAGTACGTCTGCGTATAATTACGGGTTGCCTTTTTTGGCGGATCAATTGCGTAGTAGCGATGCTACTCTGCACGGATTAATGTGGACGGCGATGAGTGTCGGAGGATTGATTGGCTCCTATGTGGCAGCTCGTTTGCGGGTAAAGCTGGTGAATGGGATGCTCGTCGCTTATGCTGTTTGTTCCGTGGGGATTGTAGGGGCATTCGCGGCAAACCATGCTGTGTTTGTGCTTCTGCTCTTGGTTTTCGCGGGTCTTTTTTCCGGGGCAGCACAGGTTTATGAGAGCACACTTTTGCAGCAAGCCCAAAACGAGCTGCGCGGCAAGGTGATGGGGGTGCAGGGGCTCTTGAGTCGAAGCGGGTTCTTCGCTGGTTTTCTCATGGCTCCATTCTTGGCGGGTTCCTTCACTTTATTTGGGATGCTGGTCTTTGCCCAATTGATGTTTGTCGCAGGGATGATCGGATTTGGCTTGTATCTTAATTTTTCCAAAAAATAGAAAATCGGACTCTTTGTACACGTAGTCTTTTTTCGACCTTCTAACCATAGGATGTACCAGTTGGGAGGTGTCGGGATTGGCCGTATTTCGACCCCGTCGGCGTTGGAGAAACCCGCTTTCACGTACGAGAGCGTTTTTGATCGCGTTGGTTATCTTTTTTGTTTTGACGATACAGACCCTTGTGTTTTTGCAAAATCGATTGGAGCCCACTCTCATAATCCTGGCGACGCAAAAAGCCGAGCAATTGGCTAAAGAAGCGATCACAGATGCTGTAACCAAGCGGATTTCGCAGCAAGGCGTCGACTTCAATCAGATTGTCAAAATCGAGAAGAACAACAAGGGGCAGATTCAGGCGTATCAGTTCAACTTCAAGGAATATGCAAGAATCGTGGGCGAAACAACAGCAAGAGTCCAGAACAAGCTCCAAGAGTTCGAGCAAGAAAAAGTAGACCGCACGATCCCGCTTGGTTTGGCTACAGGAAACTCCTTTTTGGCATCGATGGGGCCGAATTTGCCAGTGACTTTCGTGCCCATTGGCTCGGTCAAGACCAAGCTGGAGACAGAGCTGAAGGAAGCAGGCATCAACATGGTGCTGGCGACGGTTTATATTTTCGTGGAGGTCGATTTGCGCATCGTCATCCCTTTTGCGACTGAGGAGCAGACGGTCACGACGAAAATCCCGATCACCCATTCCTTGATCATTGGCGATGTGCCGACGTATTTGTATAACAACTCGGAAGGCAAGCCGGATGTACCGCGGATCCCTGGTGATACACCGAACAGCACTCCGTAATCGCTGAATAGGAAAAAGCGGCAGCTCATGGCTGTCGCTTTTTTGTGCACTCAGTATGGATTGTCAACACTAATCTAGAATAATTTTTATGTTTTGAAGAATCAGAATATATAAACTTTTTCTATTACGCATAAAATGACAAATTATAACAAATAAAACACGTTACCTTTATTTGGAAAATTATTAAATGTACCTGGCATATAGAATCGAACAAGTTAATGCAGCTTACACCCTTTTGCCGGAGTACTAAAAGGAGAAATTTTATGCAAAAGAAAAAGCATATCTTAGTAGCATCCTCTTTAACTACTGCTTTACTATTCAATGTATTGACACCAACTATGGCGATGCATGATGTAAGTAACTCAGCAAAAAGAAATGATGTGATAGAATCTTTATATAAATTAGATAAAAGTATGGAAGCTGCAGAAGGACTATCTGAGGAAGAGCTTGCTAAAAAAGTGTTTAATAGTCTTACTCCTGAAGCTCAACAAAAATTTGTGAATTTTATGGTAAAACAAAGTGAGACTGGTGATTCCAGTTTATTAGATTATCATGAGGAAGTGATAGGAAAGGTTGAGAAAGTCAATAATGAAATGGGGAAAATGGCTAATAAAACAGCGCTAAAAGCAGATCCGTTGGATATTCTATCTACTAAACTTGATAGATTAAAATTACCTAGACCAGTCTACTATTCGTTTATGGCAGTTGGTGGGGGTATAGCAGCAGCCGCAGCTGATGGGCCATTACCTATTGGAGATATTATTGGAGTACTAATTGCTGTTGGTGCTGGAGCAGTTGTCGGATACTATTGGGATGAAATAGAGCCAAAGTTTGACGAAATAATAGAAGCATTTCAAGATTCATTTACTGCGATGGCTGATGAAATTGTAGAAGCTTTTAACTATAAAAGGAATAATATACTACTATGATATTCCTAAAAGGCTTTTAAATGATAAAGGTGATGGTGTTGATTTAGGTCAGTTTGATAAGAGAATAGATGGAAAAACCAGAGAAAATGAAAAAACCGGTTGGAGTATTCAAAAAGATCGGGGCAATAAGCCTCATGGTGGAAGTGCATGGAAACTTAGAGATAGTAAAGGTAATCGAAAGGCTACATTGGATGATACAGGTAAAATCCTTCGAGAATAAGCTTGAGGAGGAAATTTGATGAATATCACTAAGATAGTTGAGGGCATATGGGGAAAGAAATGGTCTCCATCAGAGGATAAGGAAAAAGATATAGAGTGTGATACGGCTCTCTTAGATCATAGCCATCTTGTGGCGGAACGGTTCCCACAAAAAAGTTTTACTCTGGATAGATTCCCCTTGCAAATAAAAAATCAAACTGTTTTTGAACAGGTAAATATCTTTTTTGATATGACGCATGATAATCCTACCTTAATTCATTCCTATCTAAGAGAAGAAGAGAAATTTAAACAGGTATTCCGTAAACTTTGGGCGTACAATTCTGTTTGGATTGAAACAACATTACCTAATGTAAACGTGGAAATAGCAGCAGTTGCTCTAGATAGTGAGAATAAAAAAATAAGGGTTAAAGAGATTCATTCGGAATTGAAAGCATCTGATAGTTTGAGTATGAAAATAAATAATCTGCATGATTTTGAATTATTCCTTGAATTAGGGCTTCGTGAGAAAGTCCCTACCGTTTTTATTTTTGAAGATATGAAGATTTGTATATGGTCAAATTTTGATTTTTCGTTACCTTTATATTCGGGTGATGATAAATACACTGAGCTACTCCAAAGGATTTGTTCTACGGAGGGAATATATTTGCGCTCAATTACTGATTGATCATCGCTTGAAATGGGCATCGAACGCTAAGAGCCGCCGACAAGCTCACCATAATGACTGAATAGAAAAAGCGACAGTGCACTGCTGTCGCTTTTTGTCGTGAAGGAACATGAAAAAGAGAGGGTTTGACACGAATACGATTAGCGAGTAAAAATGGTTGGATCTATGAATTGACGAGATCACTTATTAGAAAGGAAAATCGCGTCTATGGACTTGAAAAAACTACGCTACTTTATTGCAGTAGCAGAAGAACTGCATTTCAATCGCGCTGCGAGTAAATGGAATATGACGCAACCTCCTTTGACTCAACAAATTCAAAGTCTTGAGGAAGAACTTGGTGTGAAACTGTTGGAGCGGAGTACAGCTACAAAAAAGAAACTTTCAAACTAAAAAAGTTTTCTTATCTACTTAGTGAAAGTTCAAGATTTGAATGGAGTGTTTAATAAAATATGAATGATTTATTGGTTGTATTACTAGGTGAAGCTACCTTGATCTTATTCGATATAATTGGAGCCTATATATTTATATTCTTATATTTCCGACTTTATCAAAAAATTAAGCTATCTTTGAAACAACAACTTTTAGTAGTTGCTATTTGGATTATCGGTCACGCAATTATAAGATTAATCTTTTAAGAAACAACTAAGAGACGAGCATTGCTCGTCTCTTAGTTGTTAGTTCTATATGGTATTGTTTTCCAAACAATACATTTCCAATAGAATTTTTGGCAACTGAGGTTACAGCTCCACCTGTATCTCTTAAGTTGCTTTTAACATAATCAACTACCTTATTTTTCGTGCTTTTTCCTGGTGCATATCCTGCATGAATACTCGTCTTTTTCATAGAGCGTCCTTGACAGGGAAAAACAGAGATGGCATGGTCTGGTAAGGGGGAGGATACTCTTTCTGTTGCCCCAGAGACACTTCCTGAGATAGTCAGAAATGGGGCGATTTTGCATTTTCTCAGGTAGTCCCAATTGTTGACCATTCTAACAATGTGATAGATACGATGTCGGCTTTCTCTTCGTTAACGAACTGTATATAGACGTTATATGGATGCTGTGCCACTTGACCTAGCATGACTTTTTTAACTTTCAAACTCATTTTCTTTCATTCCTCTCTTTCACTGGGATGTAACCATTACATATAAAAAATATATGATTCGGAGCACTCCGTATTCTAGACCAAGGTTTGTTAATTATTCACATTTTCTGCAATCATTTGCCGCTATGATGAGAGATGGATGTGATACCTATGAAAAAACAAAGGAAAATCCTCTTTCTCCTCATATTAGTGGCAGGAACTCTGCTCGATTGGTCCAGTAGTCAGCAAAAACAGGACGTCGATCTGTACACGATAGGAATAGTGATTGCCAATGAGGATCGAAAAGATAAAGTAGCGGGATTAAAGGCGGGATTACAATCGTTAGGTCTCGGTGAAGGAGTACGTGTTCAGTATGTGCCTGTTTATTTGAATACGGCTCGAACTCTTGAAGAGGAGCGCTCTCTTGTCCAGGACCTGATTTCCAAAAAGCCTAATGTCGTCGTCACGACAGGGGCGCACGAGACCTTTTTGATTCAACAGGAGACAACGACGGTTCCTATCGTTTTTATTGGTGTCGCTTCCTTGGTCGAGCTACCACTTGTTGAGACAGAGGGGACGGTTACGTGTGGAATCAGCAATGGCCAAATGAATGTGATTGGGAAAAGGTTGGAGCTGACAACGCGTTTGTTGCCTGATGCCAAGCGCATTCTGGTCATTGCCGATTCTCATGCTCCTACGACAGAGCAAGCCATCGTAGAAGCAGGGTCAGCTGCTTCTTTGCTCGGTGTTCACTTGCAGGTGGAGCAGGTTGCTTCCCCAAGAGATTTAGAGCTATTGCTCAGTAGGCTCTCTCCAGGAGAATACGACGCCATGCTTCCTTTACCTAGCTATGTTCTGGAAGACGCGATTACCGATTGCTTGCCTCTTTTGATCGAGAAGCAATTGTTTGTCATGGGCTCTTACCCCGAGCAGGTGAAGGCTGGTTTGTATGCCGCTTACGGCGTTTCTTTTCATGCACAAGGCATGCAGGCTGCTCATATGGTGGCGCGGGTGTTGGATGGAGTGCCGCCTACCGCTCTGTCTATCGAATGGCCGGATGACGTGCGATTCGTTGTCAATGCGACTTCCCTGTCCAAGCTTCCGATTACTGTAACCGATCAACAGTGGTCACTGGCACAGGAATGGTATGGAGTGAAGGACAAATGAGGAGGAGCAGACTACCGCGCATCAATCGACTGAAGACAAAGATGCTCCTGTTTGGACTATGCATGTCCATCATCCCTTTTCTGATTCTTGGTTCAATCAATCTGCATACCAGTAAAGAAAAGGTTCGAGAAGAGGTAGACAGAGCCAATCAGATCTACGTGGAAAATACGTTGGCACAGTTGGATATGCTTTTTTTACACACTTCCCAATCCATGCAGGTGGTTCAGCAGCGTTTTCTCAATGAGCGCCCTAGCGATGAAGATGCTTATTTTTTGTTGAATACGTTATTGAAAACCTCCCCTTACATGGAGGAGGTCGCGCTGTTTCATCAGGATGGAGAGCCGCAGTTTTTGCTGAATCGCTGGAAGCACCAAAGACTGGACACAACCAGGGAGCAGGACAACCAACTTCTTCCCACCATCCAGTCAGGAAAGCCATACATCGGAAGCATTGTCCGATCAGCGGAAGGGAAGCTGCTGGTAACAGTCGCGATCCCTCATGTATCTGCCAACGGTGTAAAAGGCGGCATGTACGCAAAGCTCAATGTAAAGCAGTTGCTGGAACAAGTCACGCTGCGAGCCCGATATGAAAACGAGGCCTATTTGTTTGTCACAGATGGGAAAAGCGATCGGTTTGCAGATCCGTTTATGCTGGGCAAGCCTTCTGATGGCTCCTTGACCTATTATGAACAAGCGGTTCCTCCCTCCTGGACACTACCAGATCGAACAGACAAGCCTGTTATCCGTACGTATCAAGCCTCCAATGGAGATGTCATGGTCAACTATGCCATGCGCTCCTTTGTCACACATTGGGTCATTATGCTGGAGCAGTCGAGCCAAACGGCGTTTGCTGCCTTTTCAAAATTGGAACAGTCTCTGCTCTTTACGACCTTATTCATCGCACTTATCGTGTTGGGGATTAGCATTGTGTTTTCTGTCTCATTTAGCCGATTAATGGAAATGATCGAATCCGCTGTGCAAAAAATCGCAGGTGGCGACTTATCCGTGCGAATACCAGTGACGACCTCAGATGAAATTGGCAGACTAGCAGCGTCCTGCAATGAAATGGCACAGAGTCTGGAGACGAAAACCAATCAGCTTCTGGATGAAAAGAAACGGCTTGATCTTGTCGTCAGTGGTATGGGGATGGGGCTGATTCTCGTAGATGAATCTTTTCGCATTCGCTGGATTAACCAAACAGCGTCGGCGTGGTTCCAGGATGCCGCGAATCTCCTAGGGAAAGACTGCCACCTGACGATTGGTCAGCAATTCAGTTCATGCAATAGTTGCATGCTCCGAACGCGACAAATGGTAAACGAAAAGCAGACTGACCTTATTTCGTCTAGAGTCGATCAAGATGGACGTGTCCGCTCTTATCGCCATCAGGTTTTCCCTCTGTATCCGGAGAAAGAGTCGTCTGCTTTTCTAGAGGTTATCGAGGACATCACGGAGAAACGAGAGCTGGAAGCCGCAATCGCACAAGCAGACAAGCTCGCTGCTATTGGACTCTTGGCGTCGGGCATCGCTCATGAAATCAATAATCCATTAGGCATTCTGTCGTTGTATGGACAAGACTTGCGAGACCGTCTGGTGGAAGAGGATATTCGAGAGTTACAGGACACAGGAGAGCTTACCCAATACTTGGACACGATGGACAAACAAATTAACCGCTGCAAGGAAATCACGACCCGATTGCTGCACTTTTCGGGGAAATCACCCGTTATCGTAGAAAAAGTAGATATTCATCAAGTCCTATCAGACATTCTCATTCTTCTGTCCCATGAAATACGTGTCAAACAGGTAACAGTGAACCAGTCTCTGTCGGCCTCTGCTCCTTTTCTTCTTGCTACCCCTGGACAGCTTCAGCAGATTTTGCTCAATCTGTTAACCAATGCGTTGTACGCGACCGAGGAGCGAGGAACTATTGAGATAGCAACGGATTCTCCATCGGTTGATAGACTCCGTCTGTGGATCAGAGATGATGGATGCGGAATACCCGCAGCAGATTTGCCACACGTTTTGGAGCCCTTTTATACAACCAAGCCTCCTGGAAAAGGGACTGGTCTCGGGTTATCAGTCTGCTACGGGATTGTGACGAATTTAGGCGGAGAAATCGAGATCGAAAGTACGCCAAACATAGGCACGACTGTTACGGTCATCCTGCCGTCGGCAAAGGGGGAATGAACTAAAGATGCACACTGACACACGTATACTCATTGTTGATGACGAAGCAGATTTCCGCCATCTATTAACCAGTCGATTGAAAAGAAAGGGATATACCACGCTGGAAGCATCTGACGGAATCAGCGCACAGAAGCTAGTAACCAGCGAAACGATTCATGTCATTCTGCTTGATTTGAAAATGCCCGGGATGGACGGTCTCTCCTTTTTGCAATGGTGCAAGGAAACCGCTCCTGCGATTCAAATCATTGTTGTGACGGGACACGGAACCATCGAAACAGCGATCGAAGCAATGAAACGCGGCGCTTATGATTATTTGACAAAGCCTTACAACCTCAATGAATTGGAGGTTTTGATTTCCAAGGCCGTCGAAAAACAGCAGTTGACCGAGGAAAACCAACAGTTGAGAGAAGCGCTATCGACAAACGGGAAAACGACGTTTCAAATCGTTGCGGAAAGCCCGAAGCTAAAGGAGGTCCTAGCTACTGCCAAGCGAGTAGCCAGTACGGATTTTCTCGTTCTCTTGAAAGGGGAAAGTGGGACAGGGAAGGATGTCATCGCGAGACTCATATATGAGTATAGTGAGAGAGCATCAAAGGCATTCGTACCGATCAATTTGGGAGCAATACCAGAAACGATGCTGGAAAGTGAACTGTTCGGGCATGAAAAGGGAGCCTTTACAGGCGCAACTGCTCAGAAAAAGGGACTGGTAGAGATTGCCCATCAAGGAACGCTCTTTTTGGATGAAGTAGGGGATTTGCCGTTTCCTTTGCAGGTCAAGCTACTCCGTTTTCTGGAAACCGGTGAATTTCGCCGAATAGGGAGCCCGATTCTGCACAAGGTGGATGTGCGGATCATCGCTGCTACCAATGCCGATCTGGAAAAGAAAGTGGAAGAAGGAACGTTTCGATCCGATCTTTATTTCCGGCTGCATGTCATGGATATAACAATTCCACCCCTCACGCAGAGAAGAGAGGACATTTTGCCACTGTCTGCTTTCTTTTTGAATCGCCTCAAGCGTAAGTATCCGGTCAAACCGCTTTCTGTGAAAGCGCAGGCAGCTCTTTTGGCCTACTCATTCCCGGGGAATGTTCGGGAGTTGGCTCATATGATCGAACGCGCTGTCGTTTTGGCAAAAGGAGAGGAGATAGACGACAAGGATCTCTTTCCGCATGAACAGCCAGTACCTCACAACCCATTAGAACGGAAGCTCCTTTCATCAGCAGAAACGGGCGAGGAAGAGGCATTTTTACTGAAAAATGTAGAGCGAGAACATATCAAGCATGTGCTGGACGTTTCCCAATGGAACAAGACCAAGACAGCTGAGAAGCTGGGGATCAGTGTACGTAATCTGTATCGAAAAATCGAAGAGTACGAGCTGCGACCGTGACATTTTGTCGCGAACTGACCATGACATTTTGGCATGGTCTTTTCTTTTTCTTGCTCTTTGGAAGCCCCAAGTCGTTCGTTTTCCAGCTTTTATGGCTTGGCACGCCTCTTGCTACTCTTACCCTAGTGAATACACGATCAACATGGAGGAGTGAGACCTATGATCAAAAAAGAGAAGACAGGCTGGAAGAAGCTGTCCATGGTTGTAGTGGCGATGCTAGTCTTTGCTGGCTGCGCTACACAGCAGACCGCCCAACCCACCTCAACAGCGAGTGAGGCCAAAGATAAAACAGCGAGTGGGGCATCGGGAGCAATCAATCTAGATTCCTACACCCCGCCTAGTATGGACAAGGTGCCAGAAGGGCCATTGGGAGAATCGATTAAGTATGGACATAAGTTAATGAATGAAACGAGCACAGTGATCCCTGAATACACAGGGAATAAGCTCTCCTGCTCTAGCTGTCACGGTAATGCCGGAATGGATGCGACCTCCCCTTTAACGGGTGTCACCGCAGTCTATCCCCAGTACATTCCAAGGTCTGGCAAAGTGGTTACCATTGAAGATCGCATCAATGGTTGTTTTCAACGAAGCATGAACGGAAAGCCATTGCCTTATAACAGCGATGAAATGAGAGCGATGGTAGCCTATCTGTCGTATATCTCAACAGATGTACCAGTAGGCATTAAAGAGCGCCCGTGGATAGAGAAAAATGATATGAAGAGCGTACCTCAACCGAATGTGGCAAATGGAGAAGCCCTCTTTCAAAAATCGTGTTTACAATGCCACGCAGCTGATGGTTCAGGAACAGGACCAAACTCTGGACCAGCTCTATGGGGGGATAACTCCTTCAATATTGGTGCAGGTATGGCCCGTATTTCCAAAGCTGCTGGCTACATTCAGCGCAATATGCCTCTAGGGGAAATGGGCGGTATTAAGCAAGGCTCGTTAACCGATCAAGAAGCAGCGGACCTAGCTGCCTATATTTTGTCCAAGCCGCGTCCGGACTTTGCCAAAAAGGCACAAGACTGGCCAGCTGGAGGCGTTCCAAAGGATGTGCCGTATGAAGTAGACAGCGCCAAGAAGAAGCAATAGGAACTCAATACCGAACCCAAGAAAGGGGACTGTCCCAAAAGTTATAAAATGACGGAGGGGTAGTCCTCTTTTTGATAAAATGGGAGGAGCGCACCAGATTATTCCGTCATTCTTGGACAAGCATCGCGTATTATCAAAAAAGGAGACCCAAAATGAGTAAAATCTTTCAAAAAGGCATTATTTTCGATATGGACAATACCTTATTGCAATCCAGGATCAACTTCGCAGAGATGAAGCGGGCCATCTTTCAGCTATGGGTGGACAATGGGATCGTTTCTCCCACACTTGAGTGGGAAAAGCATACCGCATCACAGCTCATTGAGATCGGGCGAAAAGCAGAGCAAATGACGAGAGAGCTGGAGCAAGCGATGTGGGATGCGGTAACCGCGATCGAGAAGGAAGGGATGCATGGAGCTGTGCTGGAGCAGCACGCGGTAGAAGTGTTAGAAGAATTGAAGAACCGCTATCAGCTGTATATCCTGACCAACAACGCTTATGCCGCTGCGGAGGAGGCTTTGAACGAGACGGGAATCGCCTCTTACTTTGACGAAATCGTCGCCCGCGAGCAGATGACGATCTTGAAGCCATCTCCATCGGGCATTCACTATATTCGCAGCCGCAAGCCGGATTGGCCTGTTTCAGCTTGGACGATGATCGGGGATTCGTGGATCGATGGTAAGGCGGCATGCGACGGACAAGTCGCTTTTATTGCCTATCAAGGGAACGAGCAGGACATGGAGCGAAATGGTGTTGTGCCAAGGGCATACATTAGGGACTTAAAAGAACTACTGACGGTCCTCGAAATGTGCGAGCAAGGGTAAAGTGCACTTCTCCCATAAATGATTACAGACTATCGCGAAAAATATGCTATACTTTGCCTAACTGAATACCAGCCTTCAGGGTAGGGTGCAATTCCCGACCGGCGGTAATGACGAACGCACGTCTGAGCCCGCGACTCGCTATCGTAAGCAGTTGATAGCGACTGACTTGGTGCAAATCCAAGGCCGACGGTACAGTCCGGATGGGAGAAGGTATTTGGAACGGCCTGTTTCGCTGTTTTTTTCAAAAAACGGTAGAAGCAAGGCTTCTTTCTGAACGCCCTGAGCATAATATTCATGGGCGTTTTTATTTTTCACAAAACTTCATAGCGACAATCTTCAGGGCAAGGTGAAATTCCTGACCGGCGGTAATGGCGTACGTACGTCTGAGCCCGCGACTCGCTGACCACACTTGCAGCGACTGATCTGGTGAAAGTCCAGAGCCGACGGTACAGTCCGGATGGAAGAAGATTATGTGCTTTCTTCATTTGTTTTTTTTGGAAAACGGATGAGGTAAAGCTTCTTTCCCTATGCCCTGAAACGCTTTGAGGTTTCAAGGGCTTTTTGTGTTGTTTGGCTGGAATGATGGAACAGAAAGGAGTGCGGTATGGAACAGGACAGCAAGTACATGGATCTGGCGCTGGAATTGGCACGATCGGCACGAGGTCAAACCAGTCCGAATCCCATGGTCGGAGCTGTGATTGTGAAAGATGGAACCATCGTCGGAATGGGAGCGCATCTGCGAGCAGGAGAGCCCCATGCTGAGGTGCACGCACTGCGGATGGCTGGGGAAAAAGCGCAAGGTGCGACCGTGTACGTGACCTTGGAGCCTTGCAGTCACTATGGGAAAACACCGCCGTGTGCAGAGGCGTTGATCGCAGCTGATGTACGTCGTGTCGTTGTAGCGACGCTCGATCCGAATCCATTGGTGGCGGGAAGAGGAGTGGAGATGCTGCGGGCAGCAGGAGTGGAAGTAGCGGTGGGCGTGAGAGAAGAGGAAGCGAAGGCGCTCAATGAAGTCTTTTTCCATTACATCCAAACCAGACGTCCATTTGTGACGGTAAAGACGGCCAGTACATTGGATGGAAAAATCGCTTCGTTCACGGGACACAGTCGATGGATTACTGGTGCAGAGGCTCGGGCAGAGGTGCACGAACTGCGCAGGCAGCACGATGCGATCCTCGTTGGGGTTGGGACGATTCTCGCGGATGACCCACTGTTGACGGCGCGTCAGGAAGAGCAGCGTTTTGGAAGCCAACCAGTTCGCGTGATTTTGGACAGCCATTTACGGACGCCGCTGGATGCCCGTGTGGTCCAGAATGCAGATGCGAAGACATGGATCTTTGCGACAGATGCAGCCCCAAAGGAAAAGCAGGAGCTACTTGCGGCAAGAGGAGTAAAGGTCATCTCAACGGCAGGGCCAATTCGCGTGGAAAAGGTGCTGGATACGTTGGGAGAGCTGGGAATTACCTCGCTGCTTGTGGAAGGCGGGCAGGAGGTCAATGGCTCCTTTTTGCAGGCGAGAGCGATTCAAAAGGTCGTGAGCCATATCGCGCTAAAGCTGATCGGGGGAAGCAGTGCACCTTCGCCATTCGGAGGTCAAGGCTTTTCGACGATGGGAGAAGCGGTACAGCTGGCAAATGTCACGATCACGCCGATCGGGAAAAGCGATGTACAGATCAGCGGGTACCCACAATGGGAGGATCAGACGTAGCGAGTGAGGAGGAGAGAGCATGTTCACAGGACTGGTCGAAGAAGTGGGCGTGTTGGAATCGATTCAAGGGAACGAGCAGGCGAGTCGACTGGTCATCCGCGCACACCAGGTACTCGAAGGGGTGAAACTCGGTGACAGCATCTCGGTCAATGGTATTTGCCTGACCGTTACTTCTTATACCAATCGCCAGTTTAGCGTCGATGTGATGCCAGAGACGATGAACAAGACGAGCTTGCGCCAATTACGCAATGGGCAGCGAGTGAATTTGGAGAGAGCGATGCGGCTGGGGGACCGATTCGGCGGTCATATCGTCTCCGGACATGTAGACGGGACTGGAATGGTTGCTTCACGAGAGGTGAATGCGAATGCTGTCGTGTTTCGGATCGAGGCCAAACTGCAGCTGTTGAAGTACGTTATTGCCCGTGGATCGATTTGCATAGATGGCATCAGTCTCACTGTGGTGGAGGTAAACGATAGCGGTTTTACCGTTTCGATCATTCCGCATACGCTGGCGAATACGAGTCTTGCAGACAGACGCCCTGGGGACTTGGTAAATCTCGAAACGGATGTCATCGGCAAATATGTGGAGCGTTTGTTAGGTTATCAAAACCATGGCAGTACAGAAAAATCTGGCGGGCTCAGTCTAGACTTTTTACAGGAAAACGGCTTCGCGTGAATAGGAGGGAGAAAGCATGTTTCACAGCATAGAAGAAGCATTGGAAGATTTGCGTCAGGGCAAGGCGGTCATCGTGGTAGACGATGAGGATCGGGAAAACGAAGGAGATTTTGTCTGCATGGCCGAAGCGGCTACGCCTGAAATGATCAACTTCATGATCACACATGGCAGGGGACTCGTTTGCGTACCAGTGACAGAAGAGCACGCGACTCGCTTGCAGCTGGCTCCGATGGTGAATGCCAATACAGACAAGCAAGGAACGGCTTTTACCGTGTCTATCGATGAAGGGAGTACACATACAGGGATATCCGCTCATGAGCGCTCTCAGACGGTCTTGGCGATGCTTGACGAGCAGAAGGTCGCAGACGATTTCCGCAGACCGGGACATATTTTTCCGTTAATCGCGAAGGCTGGCGGTGTATTGCGCAGAGCGGGACATACAGAGGCGGCAGTTGATTTGGCTCGCTTGGCGGGGGGCATTCCAGCGGGAGTGATCTGCGAAATTATGAATGAAGATGGCTCTATGGCACGTCTGCCGCAATTGGTAGAGATCGCACGCCGCTTTGATCTCAAGCTGATTACCATTGCAGACTTGATCGCGTATCGGATGCGGACGGAATCCATGGTGAAAAAGGAAATCGAAGTGCAGCTTCCGACCGCCTACGGTGATTTTCGGATTGCAGCTTACACGAATGAGCTGGATGGCAAAGAGCATGTAGCTCTCATCAAGGGAGAGATCGGACCGGATGAGCCCATTCTCGTCCGCGTGCATTCGGAGTGCTTGACAGGAGATATTTTCGGCTCTCATCGTTGCGATTGCGGCCCACAACTGCACGCAGCATTGGAACAGATCGAAGCGAATGGACGCGGCATTTTATTGTACATGCGCCAGGAGGGCAGAGGCATTGGCTTGATTAATAAGCTGCGTGCCTACAAGCTGCAGGAGGAAGGCTTGGATACGGTTGAGGCCAATGAAAAGCTAGGATTCGCCGCTGATCTGCGAGATTACGGTATCGGTGCGCAAATTTTGCGGGATTTAGGCGTGCAACGCATGCGGCTTTTGACCAACAACCCACGAAAAATCCGCGGGCTTACCGGTTACGGATTAGCAGTAGAAGAACGGGTGCCGCTTCAAACGCCGGAGCATATGCACAACAAACAGTACCTATCAACAAAACAAGAGAAGCTGGGTCACCTGCTTCAACTTAACGGATAAGGAGAGGGAATAAACGATGAGAACATTCGAAGGACATTTGGTTGGAACAGGCTTGCGTGTAGGGATTGTGGCAGGACGCTTTAACGAATTAATCGTTAGTAAGCTGGTCGGAGGGGCTCTCGATGCCCTGAAGCGTCACGGCGTAGAGGATGAGCAGGTAGACGTGGCATGGGTACCGGGAGCGTTTGAAATTCCGTTGATCGCCAAAAAAATGGCGGAATCCGGTCGCTATGATGCGGTGGTTACATTGGGAGCTGTTATTCGTGGCTCCACTCCACACTTCGATTATGTCTGCAATGAGACCGCAAAAGGAGTTGCGTCTCTATCACTATCGACTGGGATACCCGTTATTTTTGGTGTTTTGACGACAGACAATATCGAGCAAGCCATCGAGCGAGCAGGAACCAAAGCAGGCAATAAAGGCTGGGAAGCAGCAACGGCAGCGATCGAAATGGCTAACTTATCTAAGCAGTTCGCCTAATCATTTCATATGGGTAGCGAGATAGTTCAACGGGGGCTTCGGCTCCCGTTTTCTATTTTTTTGGATAAAGTAACCACAGATAGGTCAAAGTAAGAAAGATTTTCCTGAAAAAAAGGGGGATCTAGCATGAAGCCGACTGATTGGTGGAGAGCGCAAGTAGAGGCCATACAAGCAAAGCAGCGCATCCGTTCGGTTCATGCGCGGCGAAGCGAACAAATTACACCGGATATGGTAAAACAACGTATGCAAAACGTGGATGACCTCAGCAGCTTGTCATTGAAGATGAATGACGAGGAGGTACACGTTTTTTTTCTCGATACGCTGGTGGATGTGTCCCAGATTTATGAGAATGTCTTTCTTCCGTTGCAGCGTTCCGATGGTAGAGATCCGATGGAGGTGCTCCCTTTCTCACAGGAATGTCTTCTTGGCGATATGGAGACGTTGATGAGTAACTTGCTACGCGGTCATACCATCTTGTTTTTTCTGGAAAGGGATCTCATTCTTCATGTAAATACATTTCAGGTCGCGCATCGTTCCATTACGAAATCCGAGACGGAGGCGACCGTCCTTGGACCGCAAGACTCCTTTGTTGAAATGCTGGAGATCAATTTGTCCTTGCTTCGGAGAAGACTCGCTACACCTCATCTGAAAGTATCGAGCTACACGATCGGCACTGAGGCGCACAACAAGGTAGCCGTGATTTATTTGGAGAACATCGCGAACGCGGAAAATGTGGAGCGCGTGAAAAAAAGGATCGACAATGTCAATTACCATGGATTTGTCGGGATGCCAGTCCTAAAGCAAATGCTGGAGGACAAGCCGTACTCTCCGTTCCCGCAGTTTGGCTTGACGGGTCGGCCTGACAATGCAGCAGCAGCTTTGTTGGACGGCAGGATCGTAATCATGCTGAATGGCAGCCCGGATGCCGCGATCTGTCCGACGTCCTTTCTGGAGATGTTTAGCAGCCCCGAAGACTTTTACAATCGATGGTCTACGGCGAGCTTGCTGCGGATGATTCGTTTTTTCGGATTGTTTATCACCATTATGCTCACCTCCAGCTACGTCTCTGTCTTGACGTATCATCCGGAAATGCTTCCTCCCGCTTTGCTGACGATTTTGTCTGAATCGCGCAGTCGGGTGCCTTTTCCACCCGTGATCGAGGTGCTCATTATTGAGCTCGTCATCGAGATCTTGCGGGAAGCGGGGATACGCATGCCGACTAAAATCGGTCAGACAATCGGTATCGTTGGCGGTATCGTGATCGGGACAGCCTCTGTACAAGCGGGGTTAGCCAGTAATATCCTGATCGTCCTTGTTTCTGTATCGGCATTGCTTTCTTTTGTGCCACCCAATTTTTTGATGAGTAATGCGATTCGGCTCGTTCGCTATGGTTTCATCCTGATGGCAGGTGTATTGGGCATGTACGGCCAGATGCTGACACTGGCGTTTTTATTCGCGCATTTACTCAATTTGACTTCACTCGGTACGCCGTACATGACCCCGGGAGTTCCGCGTCAATGGACGGATTTGATGAATGGTCTCGTACGTGCACCATTGAGGTTTATCGTCAATCGCAACCGCATGTCCCGGGCAAAGCAAAAGCATGTCCGGCCAGTTGGGGAGGACTAGGGGGATGGATAGAGGGAGAATTGCCAGCCTGAATCCGATCCTGGTAATCGGATTGATTATGAATACGATGGTGGGTGTTAATTTACTTGGATTGGCTCATTCTGCTAGCAAACTAGGCTACAATCTGTGGTGGTCTCCGATTTTGTTGGGAAGCATCGTCAGCTTAACGTTAATTCCAATGATGGCCTTGTGTCGTCGCTATCCAGAGGATAATCTTTTTCGGATTCACGAAAAGCTGTTGGGAAAATGGCTGGGACGCTGTTTCAATGTGCTGATTATCCTCTACGCCATTCTGAGTGTATCTACCGCCAATGAAGGATATGTTAGGCTGGTGCAAACCTCCATGCTGAACAATCAGACAGTCACATTACCTTTGATCGGATTGACTTTGGTCATGGTCTACATTACAAATGGCGGCATCAAATTGATCGCGCGTTTTTGTCTGCTAACCTTCTTTTTTACGGGCTGGATGGTTTTTCTTTTGCAGTACGGATTTCAAAAGGGAGGAATCACGCATATTTTTCCTCTTATTAATACCGATTGGCGCAGTATAGCCGAAACCATACACAATTCTTCCGCGAGCATGCTGGGGTATGAATTGGTCCTGTTTTTCTATCCATATATCCAAGAGAAGAACAAGGCACAGAAGCATGTGCTGATTGGGGTATGGAGCGTGGTTTTGTTATACGTCCTGATTCTGATCACAAGCGTATCTTATTTTTCCGAATGGCAAATGGACAATCTTATTTATCCTGTATTGAATTTGTTTAAGGCTGTAGAGCTGTCTTTTTTGGAGCGGATCGAAAATCTCGGGATTGGTCTCTGGGTCTTCCTCATTCTCAGCACGAGTACGGGATATTTGTGGGTTGCCCGTACCGGTCTGGAAGAAATGGCAGGCAAGACGAAGCTGTGGCATCTGTTTTTACCGACAATCATTTCGTTTCTATTCATTGTGGGACCATTATCTGTAGAAAGACAACGCTACATTTATGACAAGGTTTCTGTTTATATGGCCTATGGATTGATCTTATGGCCGATTTTTTTGTTATTGCTTCATTCCTTGAGGTTCGGTAGAGGAGAGCGGGTATCATGAAGAGGGCGAGCAGGTTCTTTGTTACGGTTATCCTCTTGCTCAGCCTTTGCGGTTGTGGGGGCGAACTTGAACGGCCGTCACTGGAAGACATGGCCATGATTGGGGTTATGGGCTTCGATTATGTGGATCGTGAAAAGATAGATGTCACCGTATCCGTACCGGTTCCCTCCAAAAATAAAGAATCCACGCAAGTGTACGCTACGTATGCCTCGATGACGAGTGAGGCGATGCTGAATCTCGCGACAAAAGCGGAGAGGACAATGTCGCTCTCGCAGTTGCGCGTGATTTTGTTCGGGGAAGAATACGCACGCAAAGTAGGGATCGGAAAAGTCATCCTTGATCTCTATCGCAATCCGATTGTCGGAGAAAATGTATACATTGCCATCGTAAAAGGAAAAGCGAAAGATGTTATCAAAGGAACCTATAGCCACAGTCCGGAAATCAACACGTATATGAACAACTTGCTCCGTCCGCGAATGGAAACGGCCTTTTCGTCTTTTGCGACCATTCACGATTTTGTTTTTATGATGACCAGCAACACGATGGACCCCAATCTCCCTTATCTTATCCGCAGTGACGGAGAGATTCAGATCACCAAGGTGGCCCTTTTTCGAGTGGACAAGATGATTGGAATGTACTCACAGCGAGAGGGAAAGCTGGTTCAGGGGTTTCTGGGTAGAAAGCGCTTGCCCCGTATGAGCTTCGAGTTCAAGCACGAAGCGAAGACAGGTAAAAAACAAACGGAAAAGGTCGTCTTCGATTTTGTACGGGCAAAAACGAAAGTAAGAAGCAATGGTAACATGAAAAAGCCTGTCATCCACATCGAGCTTCGGGTGAGAGGGATGCTGGTGGGCTATTCAGGCAGCAAGGATTTGGAGAAGCGGGGTCAATTTCGGACCATGGTTCAAGAGCTTGAGAAACGGATCAGTAAGGAAAGCATGGAAATGCTGGTACGTTTTCAAAAGCAAGGGGTTGACCCGTCGCAGCTCGAGGAGAGCATTCGCCAAAAATATGTTGGCAAATGGACACGCGAAACGGGTCTCGCCCTATATAAAAAAGCAAAATTCAGTATCAAAGTTCATGTGGACATCGTCGGGTTTGGCACACTGAAATAAGGAGCAGCAGCATTCCGCTGTGGTTAGAACAGACGCTTGAATTCGCGCCAAATCGCACCCAAAGTCCGGTGATTTACATTTTGGAGCTTGCCGTACAGCAGATTCGTCAAACCAATAAAGGTGAGCTCCTGATCTTTCGTATACGGATACCAATTAAACTCACGCTTGCGTTTGCCCGGATCATGGATGACAGAAATGCTATGCGTAAAGGCTTGCAATCCTGAAGGCCCGCGATAACGACCGATGCCACTCTGTTTGACCCCTCCAAAAGGAAGATGGGGATTGGCGTAGCTGATAATGACGTCGTTGATGCACACATTGCCGCTGTCGAGCTGACGAGCTACGCGATCCGCTTTTGTTTTATCGCCTGACCAGACGGAGGCATTCAGCCCGTACGGTGAGCTGTTAGCCAGACGAACAGCCTCCTCTTCGGTGGCAAAAGTCATGATGGGTAACACTGGACCAAAGGTCTCTTCCCGCATGATTTTCATGTCAGATGTCACGCTTGTGAGAATGGTCGGCGCGATATACATGCTGTCAGAGGAAGGAAGCCCTCCGGTGACCGCAGTCGCCCCAGCGGCCAGTGCTTCGTTCACATGCTCACGGACAATTCCGATTTGTTGGGAAGACGTCATCGAACCGACCTCGGCCTGATCCGGATAGCTTTGGCGCAATGCTTTTGTCTTTTCGGTGACCAGCTTGAGAAAATCAGGATATACCTTTTCATGGACAAAAAGCCGTTCGACAGACATACACACCTGTCCCGAGTTCGTAAAAGCCCCCCACACCGCGCCATTTGCTGCCCGCTCCAGATGAGCGTCTTCGAACACGATCATCGGGTCTTTGCCACCCAGCTCCAATTCAACAGGGATCAAATGCTCCGACGCCGCAGCCATAATTTTTTTGCCTGTCGCAACAGAGCCTGTAAAAAATATTTTATCTGGGCGAGCAGCCACTAGCGCCTGTCCAGCTTCGCGTCCCCCATGAAGGACGGTCACGACTCCATCTGGCATTGAAACAGCGGAAAACACCTCTTCAATGAGCAGTCCGGTAGAAGCAGTCACCTCGGAAGGTTTTAAAATAACGGTATTGCCTGCTACAAGGGCTGATAATACAGGAATGATGGCAAGCTGAAACGGATAATTCCACGGAGAGATGACCGCGACGACACCCATTGGCTTGTAGTGGATATACGATTTCTTCGGCCACAGCACGATAGAGGTTGGTACCGGCTGATCGGCCAGCATCTGATAAGCATGTTTTTCATAAAAACGGATCGTGTCGACGGTGACGAAAATTTCGGTCATGTACGCTTCCAGCGT
The DNA here is from genome assembly GCF_013284365.1 of Brevibacillus sp. RS1.1. Taxonomy (NCBI): domain Bacteria; kingdom Bacillati; phylum Bacillota; class Bacilli; order Caryophanales; family Paenibacillaceae; genus Brevibacillus; species Brevibacillus sp. RS1.1. The sequence goes on along the minus strand of NZ_JABSVA010000005.1, from coordinate 213,818 downwards.
AACCTTTCCGGTAGCCTCACTAATTTTTCGGGCGATTTCTTCGCCATGATCGACTAAATAGTGCCGCAACCGCGTCAAATAGTCCAGACGCTTGGCCAACGATGTAGTAGACCAAGCTGGAAAGGCAAGCCGCGCACGTGCCACCGCGTCTTCTACCTGTGCTGGAGTCGCTTCCTGTAAAGAGCCAAGCTGCTCACCAGTGGCGGGATTTTGCATAGACATGACTGCCATCATGATTCACCTCGATTCAGGAGATTAGGATTCAGATGAGAAGAGTGTATGCATCAAATGGGCAAAGGTCTGTTCAAAGCGGGCAATCGCTTCTTCCGGACTCTGTAACTCATCGAGTAAAAAATGAAAAAGGAATCCGTCGATTGCAGAGTAAATGAGTGAGATTGCGGAGTCTTCGTCGATGGTCAATGAAGTTTGTTCTTCGAGCTGCAATCGTACGAGCATACGAGAGATGAGCTGATGCAGACGGGATCGAATGACTTTTACCTGTTCACCAAACACTGGAACGTACATGGCCTGTACCTGCAAGTCATACCAGAGCCGATGCAGCTTTCGATCTTCTTGTAGACTACGGCACAAAACACGGCCTAAAGCTGCTGACCATTTTCCGGATGGAGCTGCGAGTACTTCGCGTTCCAGCTCCTCCATAAAACGTCCTTTGTAGCTAGAGATTACAGCGAGCAAAAGCTCTTCTTTGCTTGTAAAGTAATAATGCAGAATGCCAAGTGAGACGCCAGATTCCTTGGCAATGTCGCGCAAGGAAACAGAGGCATACCCTTTGTCAGCCAAACAAGCAGTCGCTTGCTCAATCAAAAATGCCCGTTTTGCTTCGGCTTTTTTCTGGGTAGTCACTTTCTCACCTCTTTTTTGGACAACTGTCCAGTTTTTCTGTTTTTATTGTATTTTTACGGATGATGTCTGTCAATGAAAAGAGCAACCCATAAAAAAGAAGCGGCTTCATTGCCGCTTCTTTTGCCGTTCCCATCGTCGTAAATACGGATAAGGATCAAATGACCAATCTGCGCCACCTGTCTCCCGGTACATACCGTAATGCAGATGGGGAGGGAATTTGCCGGAAGTACCGGGTTTCCCATAACCAGAGCTGCCAATATATCCGAGGACTTCTCCTGGCTCCACGATGTCACCTGGCTTCAACCCCTTTTTAAACGAGGACAGATGTGCAAAGTAATGATACACATTGCCCATGTCACGCATGCCGATTCGCCATCCGCCAAATCTATTCCAGCCGATTACTTCGATGACTCCGTACGCTGTGCTGAGGACAGGGGTACCGTGACTCGCAAAAATATCTGTCCCCTCGTGGATGCGACGACCACCCCAGCCGCGTGGCGCTCCCCATGTACTGCGGTAGCTGTAATCGTACCTGGCGGGGATAGGAAAATGCCGCTCATCTAGGTCCAGGTGTTGATACTTTGCATACACCTGCGCGAACTGCCTGATCGTCTTCACGGAACGATCCCGCTGATAGTACGACCAGAGACCGATTTGCCAATCTTCGTGGGAGAAGCCGTACTGGGATAGGTAATGTATGAAAGTAGTGAGTGCATCGAGATCGTTGTGACGATCTGCGACACCATCGCCATCCCCATCCATGCCAATCCCTTGAAAAAATTGGATAGATACCGGATTCGTATCCTCCGCGTCAGGATTGAACGCTCCTGCCCAACGATCACTTGGGATGTCCACAGCTGTTAGCCGCGAAACGTTTTCCTGCTCCTGCTTCTTTCGGCGTATTTTCATGGTACGCTCGTATTGATCAATTGCTGCTAAATAATTCCACGGAATGCCATACATCGATTCCAAGCGCAAAAAAACTTGCAGGCGTTCTTGAAGAACCGGGTCTTGCTCTTTGGCGGACGGAGCGATTCCGGCGGCGGATTCTAGTGGAGAAATAGCTGCAACCACGCACAAGCTGATCTGAATGATTAGGCGGAAAACTCGCATGCCGTCTCCCTCCTGCCTCGTAGTCTTTTGTTGTAGTTTCTGCCAGTTGGAGTGAATTATCCAAGATACTTTTGGAAGGGCTTTTGGTTGTTACCGAGGAAAGTTTTGTAAATTTGCGGTAAAAGAGGCAGGAGCACACCCTATCGTCAAAGAATTGAAATCTGGAGGAGTGTATTCCTTAAAAATCGTCATGAGGAGGCTGTGTGATGAGCAAAAAAGTGTTGATTGTAACAGGCGACGCTGTAGAGGCACTGGAGGTTTTCTATCCGTATTACCGCTGCTTGGAAGAAGGGTATGAAACGGTCATTGCAGCGCCCAGCGTGAAAACCCTGCACACCGTTTGCCATGATTTCGAAGCACACAGTGAGACATACACAGAAAAGCCAGCTTATCAGCTTCCCGCCCATGTTGCCTTTTCGGACATTAATCCTGAGGCGTTTGACGCTTTGATTATTCCGGGAGGACGAGCACCAGAGCATATCAGGCTCAATGAACACTTGAAGCCGATTGTCGCGCACTTCTTCGAGACGAACAAGCCAGTCGCAGCCATCTGCCATGGCTCCCAAGTATTGACGATTGTTCGCGAGCACTTAGCCGGTCGTGAAATCACAGCGTACCAGGCTTGCAGACCCGATGTAGAAGCGTGTGGAGCGATCTACCAAACGGAAACGCTCCATGTCGATGGTAATCTTGTTTCCGGACATGCTTGGCCAGACTTGCCAGGCTTCATGCGTGAATTCCTCCATTTGCTCAAGTAAACAACCAGTTCCCCAAACTTCCGTCATTGCTGGCGGAAGTTTTTTTCGTTCTGACAATGCTTTTCATCCAGCCTTTTCCTCTGTATCATAAAGGGAAAATATGTTCGTCTGTTTCATGTGAGGAGTGGAAATAATCGTGCTGTCATTTATTCATACAGCGGATGTCCATCTGGATGCGCCGCTTCAAATGTTGGGGGAGCGCTACGAGCTGCGTCAGGATGATTTTCGTCAAACGATGAAAAGAATCCGTGACCTCGTTCAGGAAAAGGAAGCAGACTTCTGGCTCATTGCTGGAGATTTGCTGGAATACCACGGGGGAAGACGATCCACTGCTTTGTTTTTACGTGATCTTTTTGCTAGCATCGCACCAATCCCTATCGTGATCGCACCTGGCAATCACGATCCGTGGAGAGCGGATTCGTTTTATCAAACATTGGAATGGCCGGGGAACGTCTACTGGTTTACATCCGAGTGGGGGGTCTATGAATTTCCCGAAAAGTCGTGCGTGATTTACGGCTGGGGCTTCGGGCAGCCACATGTGTACGAGTCGCCACTCGATACATTTCCAGGAAAATTGGAAGGGTATACCCATCATCTGATGGTTCTACATGCAAGTGTGCTTTCCAATTCAGGAGAAGGAGAGCATCATCCGTATGCGCCTGTCACCTTGCAGCAGCTTGTACAGACGGGCATGGATTATGTTGCGATGGGACACATTCACAAGCCGGAATCATTCATGCATCCTGTCAAAAAACAACCGTTCGCAGCTTACCCAGGCTCTCCAGAAGGATTGACGAGCAAAGAAGCGGGAGAACGACATGTTTTGTATGGAGAGCTGGATCATGATGGTAGGTTGCAGCTCACGGCGATTCCTGTCCAGTCACGCAAAATTCAAAAGCTGGACATCAAAGCGAATGGAGTCGAAACAACTGAGCAGCTCATTGATCGAATGGAGCAGCAACTCATAGAGGAAAACGATTCCGATATGATGTACATCACGCTGATAGGGGAGCGAGCAGCCCATTTTCAACCTCCCTTGTCCGTCCTTCAACAGCGATTTTCCCGATTTTTTTTGTTGCAGCTGACAGACCAGACCTGGCCTGATGTGGATGAGGACAAGCTGATCGCAGATGGTGGCGTCTGGGGGAGATGGCTTTCCAAACTGGCAGAGGCGGAGTCCCGTGCACAAAATGAGGACGAGCGAGAAATCGTCAGGCTAGCCAAACAAGAGGCTTTGGCGCGGATTGGAGGGACCATTCGATGAAAATAGAGGAGTTAGTGCTGGGGAGCTTCGGAAAATGGCAGGATGCTTCCTTTCGTTTTACTCCAGGCATCAATCTGTTTTATGCCCCCAATGAGTCAGGAAAATCAACCATCCTACAAGGTATTTTCGCTGCCTTGTATGGAATGAAACGCGATTACGTCAAAACGGCGCGATACTTGCCTGAATATGAAAAGTACCGTCCGTGGCAGAGTGGCTCATATGAAACGATTATTACGTACAAATTAGCGGGCAAAACCTATCGTCTGCACCGTCAATTGACGAAGGAACGGGAGGAGGCACGCCTCTTTTTGGACCCCGAATGGACGGAGCTGACTGAGCTTTATTTGGAAGACAGGCGCAAGGAACGGAATTTTATCGAAAAACATACTGGCCTTACACGCAGTCTATTTACGGATTTGACGTGGATCAGAAGGGAACCGCTTCAAGCGGCTGAGCATTTGATTCCGACTTTTACGACTGCGGAAGAAGCCAATCCGGCTGTCCAACAAATTTTGGCGGAGCTGGATCGAGAGGTTGCCCTCATCGGTAAAAAAGAACGGGCCGAAAATACACTTTTGGGAAAAGCCGCTACAAAGGTGGCGCAAAAAGAGCAGGAGAAAGAAAACGCAAAGGTAGCTTGGCGAACAATCAGCCAACTGACGCTGCAAATAGCGGAAGCGAAAGAAGAATGTCAGCAATTAGAACTGCGGAAAAGCCGATTGCAGCAGCATCTGGAGCGTTCGTTTGGACAAGCAAAAGTGTTGCAGGAACGCTGGCAACGAAGCCATGCTCCTGTCAGTCAACAAGACTGGGAGTGGTGGGAGCAAACAGCTCATTCAGAGGGTGAATTGGCCATTCATCAAGAGGCAAGACGAGGTCTCACTCAAGTAAACATGCCGACGGTAGCCGTACAACAGATGGATGACCAGCTTATCCCCTTGCAGCACGATTATGAAAAAGGAACACAATTGCTCAAACAGCGAGAAGCACTGCATATTCGTTTGGCGACATTGGCGGTGTCCGCCCTTTCTACAAGTCCGCGAAGATCAGCATCACGCAGCACCCGACAAGGCAATCAGGCAAAAAGGAGACGGGGAGCTGCCCTTATGTGGGGCGGCGCAGGGATATTGTCTGTTCTCGGGTTAATCGGCTTTGTAAGTGGACATTCCATTCTGGGAGGGATTTCTGCGACTGTCGCTTTGTTGCTGTTTGGTTTTGGGGTTTTCTTGCTGCGAGTAGGCGGGAGTACGGGCGGAGTCAAACAAACAGCAGATCAAGATGCGGTACAGGATAGTCAAAGGGTACAAGAAGAGATCGCTTCCATCGATGCTGAGGTCACCACACTCGTTCAGAGATGGGGGGCGAGTAATTGGGATACATTTTTGGAAAGACGGGAAGGGCTACTGAAAAGCACAAACAAGCAACAATCTGAGCAGCTTCTATCGGAAATGGCGAAAACGAAGCAGGAAGCTGATCTGTCTGCAAGCTGGGGTGAGGCACTTCGCAACTTGCTGGATCAGGAAAAAAACGCGCTTGAAACCGAGCAAGGCAAATTACGCATCGAGATGGCAGGGATTGAGGATAGGCTGCAGGAGCTGCGGGAACAAATGGCAAGAGGAAGTGGGGAGATGGCGGTTCACGAGAGCCTGTCATTATCTCGCGCAACGGATGAGCTTGAGGAAGCGCAGGCAGCACTTCGTCAGCTGCAAAATAAGCGAGATGCCCTTCAGCTGGCTCGGGAAATGCTGCAGGAGGCAGTAGGGGAATGGCGGCGAGATAGCACACCCGCTGTGAATCAGCAGGCTTCGGAGATCATCGAGCATATTACAGGGGGAGCGTATCGAGATGTCAGACTCGATCCCCGTGACGGATTTGCCGTTCGTTTGCTTGCGCCGACCAAACAAATAGTACTCGAGCAGGACCAATGCTCTACTGGGACTATCGATCAGCTTTACCTTGCCCAGCGTTTAGCCTTGATGCATCATGCCAAGCAGGCGGAGCCATTGCCTCTCTTTTTCGATGATCATTTTGTCCATTATGATGAAGAACGGCTTCGTCGAACGCTTGACTATGTCACCATGCTGGCACAAGAACATCAAGTGTTTCTCTTCACCTGTCATGAGCGAGAGCTGCGCATGCTTGCGCCATTGCTTCGTCAAGAGGAGCGCCATGCCGTTCACCGAATCGGGTAATTGTTTCCGGGGCAGGAAAGAGGTTGCCCCTCCGAAATCCAACCTCTATAATGGAAATTGTTATTGTCTTGTACCATGATGTCACATGAGGAGTGAGCCCTATGACGCAACGCAAGCCGGAGTGGCTCAAGATCAACCTTGTTTCAGGATCAGAACTAGCCAGCTTTAAAGAGCTTAAGCAAACCATGCGCACGAAGACGCTACATACCGTTTGTGAAGAAGCAAAATGCCCCAACATTCATGAATGCTGGGCAAGCGGTACAGCAACTTTCATGATTTTGGGTGATATATGTACCCGTGCCTGTCGGTTTTGTGCAGTAAAAACGGGGTTACCGACGGAGCTGGATACAGCTGAACCGGAACGTGTAGCAGAAGCAGCTGAACAAATGCGTTTGAAGCATGTCGTTGTTACTTCCGTTGCTCGTGATGATTTGGCAGATGGAGGCGCACAGATTTTTGCCGATACGATTCGTGCGATTCGTCGTCGACTGCCGTTTGCTTCCGTAGAAGTATTGATTCCCGATTTTATGGGGAACTGGGATGCGTTAAAAGTGGTCATGGACGCAAAGCCTGACGTACTCAACCACAACATTGAGGCGGTTCGCCGGATGTCAGATCGTGTACGGGCAAGAGCCAAATACGATCGGACGCTGGAACTGTTGAAAAAGGCGAAGGAATTCCAGCCGAGCATTCCGACGAAGTCCAGTCTGATGATTGGTGTAGGCGAGACGATGGAGGAAATCATCGAAACGATGGATGACCTGCGTTCTGTCGACGTCAACATCATGACGATTGGTCAGTATTTGCAACCGACCAAGAAGCATTTGAAAGTAGAAAAGTTTTACCATCCAGATGAATTTGCTCGCTTGAAGGATGAAGGCATGAACCGTGGTTTTAGCCACGTAGAATCAGGGCCATTGGTGCGCAGTTCGTATCACGCTCACGAGCAGGCGAGTGCCGCGAAGGAAACGATTGCGAAAGAATCCATGCCGAAAGCGCAATAATAAGTAACCCCCTCAACCGCCCATTAGAGCGTTGAGGGGGTTTTTCACTACTTGGGGGAGAGGCTTTTAGCGGCTGGTTGTTGTCTTCACGTTATGGGATGTTCCACCCATACGCTTGACGAGCGTGTCAATGCTTCTCGCATCTTCTGTACGCGCTGTACTCACATTGCTGGAGCGACTTGCTACACGAGCGATTTCTTGAATGTCATTCGGATTATCGGTGACATACACTTTGTAATAGCGTGGTGAAACCGATTCGGCGTTCATTCTTGCCTGTTTTTTCGCTGTGCGCGCATCTGCTCCTTGTGTATGCAAGCCTACAAAAACTTCTTTGTCCGTTACCAAGACGGTAGAACGCTGTACGCCAGGGCAGCTAGCAGTGACATTCCCTACAGCTTTTGCCAATGCTTCACGGTCTACATAGACGTTTGTTACACTGGCAGTTCTCATATGCTGACGGTCAGTCTGCACATAGCCCATGTGTGGCATTCCAGTTTGCATGACACCTGCTCCACCGCGGTTTGTACCATGCTGCTGGTAAATGGAATGGTTTGTACCAGTTGGCGCATTGTAAACACCCGTTGTACCCATACCAGCTTTATGATCCGTAAAGGCATTGTACGGTCTCATTCCACTCGTGTAGGCGTTGTAGTTGTTTACATGTGGGTAAGTACCATTTGGATATGCACCATAGTTATTCCCAGCATTGTTGGTCAGTCCCATGCCATTGCGAACATGAAGTCCATCACGAGTGCCGTCGTAGTTGCGGACGTGGAGCCCGTCGAGACTAGTGGTGCCAGCACCAGTGTAATTACGGGTATGATGATACCCGTCAATGTTCGTCGAGCGCATGCCATCGTAGTTACGGACGTGCACTCCATCAAAATTTCGGACGTGCGGAGCAGACTGGTTCGACATCGTCTTGTTCGGATGCGTGTAATTAGGCGCAGCATTATTTGCACAACCAGAAGCCAACAGCACAATACCTGCAATTGCAGGATACAACCATGTCTTTTTCAATGGTAACACCCCCTACACGATAGAATGTCCAAAGGCACAGGTCAGTTATCGTGGGAAATTTAGCTCATGCTGCGTGAAATATGATAAGATGGACGTAGTATACATGCGTAAGGAGGAAGCGAGTTTGATTCGCACGCAAGCCGGTACTTATGAAGTCATGGAAGTAAATCGAGACGGCTGGAACCTTGAGGCGTTCAAGGAGCGCTATAGCGACATCCTCGACAAGTACGATTATATTGTAGGGGACTGGGGCTATGGTCAGCTTCGTCTTCGTGGGTTTTATATTGACGCTAATCGCAAAGTACCGTTCGAGCAGCGGATCGCCGCTTTGGATGAGTACCTGCATGAGTTCTGCAATTTTGGTTGTCCGTACTTCGTTTTGCGCAAGGTAAAAGCAAACGTTGGCAACAGTGATGACCAAAGCGGGCAAGACGAAGCTGGTTTTGATGCCATCATTGATATTCGTCAGGACATTCCTCGTGAAGAGGGTGGCTCTTCGCCTTATGTAGAACGAAAAGAACGTAGACGTTATCACCCGCGTCAAAATAAACAGGATCGCCAGAACAATGCTGGCGCCGATCGCAATGGGGCAGGGAGAAACGAACGTGGGGAGAAGCCAAAGTTCCAAAAGGATCGCCCTGATAAAAATGGCAAGGACTCCAACTCACGAGAGCGCCGTCCCAATCAATTCAAACCCAATCGCGAACGCGATAAAGTCCCAACAGGACCAAATACACCAAAGCGTGAGTCCTAAAAATGAATCAGAATAACCGAAGCATAAAAAAGAGCCCTGGATGTCAGGGCTCTTTTCGTTTTGCGATCGAATAACCTCAGCCAAAACCATTAGGGCTTCAAAAACCACCGGGTCCACCGAAACCACCGGGTCCACCGAAACCACCGGGTCCACCGAAACCGCCGGGTCCACCGAAACCACCAGGTCCACCGAAGCCACCGGGTCCACCAAAACCACCGGGACCCCAACCAGGCCAGCCCCATGTAGGCCAATAACCAGGCCAGCAAGTATTGCATCCCCACCAAGGATATGGCTGTGGGACGACAACGACCTCAGGACCTCGTCTTCTACGGAAAAAGACTGGGTGAGCCTGATCTTCTGGGATGTATTGAAAATCCTGGCCTGAAGAGTAATAAGGTGGCTGGTCATATTGTGCAGGAGCAAATTGGTTTTGATCGTATTCGTTTTGATCATATTGGACTTGATCGTATTGGTTTTGGTCATAAGAACTTTGGTCATAAGAGCTTTGGTCGTATGGATAAGATTGCATGATGCGATTCGCACTCCTCTCGTTATCTGTCTGTGCATCTGTGCAGTAGCAGTATACGAGGCATACGCCTGTAAGGAGCATTGTCCAGCAGGAAATGGGCGGAGGTAATCAATAAAAAAAGGAAGAGCCCGCAATGGCTCTTCCTTTGGTGAATTAAATGGCTGCTTCCAAAAATGCTTTCAATTCTTCGGCTTCACTCTCATTCAAGTTGAACGCGAATTCCAGATAGCCTTCTTCTTCCAGATCATCATGTCCAATAATAGCGGAGCGTCCATTTTGAATGTTGATGACAATCGCCTTCCCATAAAAACGGTTGGTCGTTGTAATCGCGAGGTCAAAACGCGTAGCTTCGCCCGTGAAGCTAACAAAGCGCGTACGAGTATCCTCGGCTTCGTCGTACAAGTAGAACAAATCATTTGCCATGTAAGTGTCCCTCTACTTCCATAAAAGATTTGGTTTGTGTTCGGTATTGTGTACAGCACGGACAAAGCGAATGGTTTTGGTTTTGGCACGCATGACGATCGAATGAGTTTCCACCATATCATCGCCGAGGTAGCGTACACCTTGCAACAGCTCTCCATCAGAAACACCTGTTGCCGCAAAAATGGCGTCGTCCCCTTTGACCAGATCGTTTAGCGTCAAGAGCTGCTCCGGATTATCGAGCCCCATTTTGATGCAACGCTCGCGTTCACTGTCGTTTTGTGGCTTGAGCTGGGCTTGCATGTCGCCACCCAGGCACTTGATCGCTGCGGCACTGATTACGCCCTCTGGCGCACCACCGATTCCCAAGAACAGGTCAATCCCTGTATGCGGCAGACAGGCAGCAATCGCTGCACCCACATCGCCATCTCCAAAAAGCTTGACGCGCGCACCCTTTTCACGAATGGCGTCAATTATCGCCTGATGGCGGTCACGTTCCTGAATAATGACCGTCACATCTTGTACGCGCTTGTTGTTTGCTTTTGCTACAACCTCTATCATTTTATCCACGGGATCGTAAAGGTTGATTTGTCCGGCAGCACGTTTGCCGACGGCCATTTTCATCATGTACATGTCTGGTGCATGCAACAGGGTGCCACGGTCTCCGATGGCGATAACAGACATGGCATTGTTGTGACCCTTCGCGACAATCGTCGTTCCTTCTAGCGGGTCAACCGCCACATCTACCTCAGGCCCGTCTGCTTCCTGGTTACCGAGCTTTTCACCGATATAGAGCATGGGGGCCTCATCCAGTTCACCTTCGCCAATAACGACGGTACCCCTCATGTTGATCGTGTCAAACATGGCGCGCATGGCGCTGGTCGCTGCTCCATCTGCTTCATTCTTTTTCCCGCGTCCCATCCAGTGAGAAGAGGCGAGTGCAGCCATTTCCGTTACCCGCACAATTTCCAGTGCCAATTCGCGTTCCACAGTGTGTTCCTCCCCTTATGCTTGCCGACAAAAATTCACCCCATCATTGTAACATAAAGTTATCACTGATTCGTCTTTTCAGCACCGAGAAAGTGGCGAGAACCTGAAAAGGAGGAGCGGAGTGTAGGGGATCTACATGAGCACCGGACTTTGAAAGGTGAACGCCACTTTCGATGTCGAATAATCCCCCGGTACAACTACGTGATCAAAAGACGAACACGATTCGTGACAGGTCGTACAAATTTGGTATACTGAGGGATGAAAAGAGGTGAAACCGGTGAGCAATTCCTATTTGCAGGAAGGGGAATTGGTGCTTCTCGTCCTGGTGCTAACATTTGTGTTTACTGTTTACTACTCAAAACGCAAATCAAAAAAGCGAAAGTAAGGAGAAATATATGTACGACGTGAATACAAAACGAATCGACCAAGTATTGGAACATATGTCTCGTATGCTGGATCTGTTGGACAAGCTCAGTGAACGAGGAGCCAAAGAGGTTTTGGCAGATGAAGTAGCTGTTGCTGCGATGGAGCGAGCCCTGCACTTGTCTATCGAAGGAATAGTGGATGTGGGAAATGCGCTGATCGACGGATTCATTATGCGAGATCCAGGAAGCTACAGCGACATCGTGGAAATTTTGCGGGATGAGCAAGTTATCACGGATGAACAGGCTTTGATCCTGACACGTGTAACTGATTTCCGCAAGCATCTGGTCAATGATTATACAAGTGTGCCGATCAATGAGATGTACAGCCTGGTAGAAGAAGCGACCAGTACTATTCGTCAGTTTGAGCCACAGGTAAGAGCCTTCTTGAAAAAAGAACTTTTTTAAAAAATCGTTTTTAGTCTATCGCCATGTAGCGGATATTTTATACAAAAGACTTTCGTTTGTTTACTAAAACGTCTTCATCCACTACAATAGGTAGAAAGGACGGTGATACGTATGACAAACGAAGGAACGTCCACTCGTGATCAAATCCTGCACATGCTCAAGGTCAAAGGCTCACTCCCTGTCAGCGACATGGCCGTCGAGCTGGGGATTACTGAAATGGCGGTACGGCGTCATTTGAACACCCTGGAGAGAGATAATTTGATCAAGTCTACGCTTGTTCGCCAAGCGATGGGACGCCCAACGAATGTTTATTCATTGTCGCAGGAAGCAGACGAACTGTTCCCGCGCAATTATTCTCATTTGACATTAGATTTTTTACAAGACATAAAGGAAATCGACGGTTTGTCCAAAATAGAAATGCTATTTAGACGCCGCGAGAATCGCTTGGAGGAGACTTATCGCTCCTACATGCAAGGCGACCTGGAAAATCGTGTAGCCAAGTTGGCCGAGCTGCAAAACGATAAAGGCTACATGGTGGAATGGGAAAAGGACGAAAACGGAGACGGCTATCGGATTCAAGAGTTCAATTGCCCAATCTCGCAAGTAGCCCGTGAATTCAACCAAGCGTGTAGCTGTGAGCTTTCCTTGTTCCGTCGGGTTTTGAAAGCCAATGTGGAGCAAACCACGTGCATGGCAAAAGGCGGAGACAAATGCGTGTTTCACATCAAGGAAGCGAAATAAAATAGCTATAACGACAGTCCACTCGAATCGGGTGGATTTTTTCTTTTGTTTACAACCGGCTTTTCTATATAAGAACGTAAGAACGATGCAGGCACAGGATTCAGTTAAAGTCCTGTGTCTTTTTTCTATAATCAGGCAGGTATTAAGTACCTTTTTTTCTCCATTCTAGCAATCTTAATGTTGGTTTAACGTTTTCTTTATGTTGGACATTTACTATTTATGGTGTAAAAGAGCAACTAAACACACAGAAAAGCAATAGAAAGGTGGAATGATATCAGGAAAACATTGGTAGAACGGATGGGCGTCGTGACGAAAACAGATGAGGAGAGATCCGTAATGAAAAAAATGGTATCAAGTATAGCTGCTTCTGCCATCTTGTTGGGTGGAATCCTGCCAGTCGTTGATTTTGCTCATGCAAAAGACAAAATTCCTGAGAAAAAGATGACGATGACATTTGACGTGATCAGTGATATCCAGGGAGACCTCCGAGATTTTAGTCACGTTTTGCAAGACATCAATGAGGAAAATCCAAAATCCAAAGCGCTGATCATTAACGGTGATATTACTCCTCGCGGTTACGATTTTGAATATCAAGCCGTGCAAGATGTGCTCGATAAAAATCCTCATCCCGAAAACGTGTGGTCCAGCATCGGCAATCATGAGTTTTATGTGCCGAAGTGGAAGAATCCCCAAACGCTTGCACAAAGTTCATGGCCAAACGGCACAACGGAAGAAGAACTGTTCGATAACTTTTACCAATTCAGTGGAGAAGACAAAGTCTATCACCAAAAGGAAATGGATGGATATCCCTTCCTTTTCCTCGGCACAGAAAAATACATGAAATACCACGATCCAAAATTGTGGGATGAAGTTTACATGAGCGACGAGCAACTGGATTGGCTGAAAGATAATCTGAAGCGTTATAGCAAGAAGGACAAGAATAAGCCCATTTTTGTATTCTCCCACCATGTGCTTCCAGACAGTATCTCGGGCTCCAGACAAAGTCCATACACGAACGATTACCTGGATGTGGACAAGCTTCTCGACATCTTGAAAGACTATCCGCAAGTTGTTTTCTTTTCGAGCCACACCCATTGGGACCTAAACCTGCCGGATTGGGCAGGCAAAAAGAAAGTCAAAGGCGGAGACAAACGCGGCTTTACCGTCGTAAACACGGCAGGCATTGAAACGGGATGGATGTCAGCAGGTCCAGACGGGGGCGAAAAAGTCACGCCGGATGGAGGAGCTTTCAAGCAAGGACTGCGCTTGCAGGTGTACGGTAATGATGTCGTCATCCAAGCGTATGACTACCAACACGACAAAGTAATTAAGCAGCTCAGCATCCGTTATGGAAAAATCGAGCAGTTGCCGCCGGATGTACAGGCGGATGATGAGAATAATGTGCTTGTGAACGCGACGGAATACATGGAGTACGCAGTTGGCAAGCAAAAAAACTGGAAGGATTATGATCCCGAAGATCCACCGACATTTCCAGGATACCAGAACGTGTATGTCCGTCATAAAGGGGAAATGAACCTGGAAGCCGGCACGCCAGTCATGGTCAAATTCAAGAAATAACGACATTGTGAATAAGAGGGCCGATCGGGTCCTAAACAAAAAGCAGGAAGCGGTGGATGCCGTTTCCTGTTTTTTGCGATAGGAAGGAGGAAGGATTACACTAAGAGGGGAGAGCCTGTTCAATCGGCTTACGACAACAGATGGGAGATGGAACAACGTGAAACCATATAAAGGCTATTTGCTTGATCTGGATGGGACGATTTATCGGGGAAAAGAAGCGATTCCGGGCGCAGCAGCATTCATCACCCACTTGAAAACTCATCAAATTCCGTATTTGTTCCTGACAAACAATTCTTCAGCCTCTGCACAGCACGTCGCAGAACGGCTGGTAGCAATGGGCATAGAAGCACAGGCTCGGGACGTGTATACCACGAGCATGGCGACCGCTACCTATTTACAAGAGCATGCACCAGCGGGAACACGCGTTTACGTGATTGGAGAGGCGGGTTTGCATGATCAGCTGACGGATGCAGGCTATGTAATCACCGAAGAAGATCCGGCTTATGTCATAGTCGGGATTGATCGTGCTTTTACGTATGAAAAGCTGGCGATCGCCGCACGCGCTATCCGTGCAGGAGCAACTTTTCTCGCTACAAATGCAGATGCTGCCCTGCCGACAGATGCTGGTCTGTTCCCTGGCAATGGTTCACTGGTGGCAGCCGTCTCCGTTGCATCCGCGACCAAACCAATCGTGATTGGCAAACCAGAGTCCATTATCGTCCGGTACGCACTAGATCAGCTTGGTACTGCTGCGGCTGACACGCTGATCGTCGGGGACAATTTATATACGGACATTGAGGCAGGTGCCAACAGCGGCTTGGACAGCTTGCTTGTTTTGACAGGCTATTCCACGCGCGAAGAAGCAGAACAGCATCATGCTGCTCCTACCCATATTGCGGAGGATTTGCCGGAATGGCAGCAGCGAATCTCACTATGATTCAGGGCATTCTTCCTGCTGCTTCTGGCGGTGGGCAATGCGGCTGGAGGCGGCGGCTGCGACCGCACCAACAAGATCGTCCAAAAAAGTATGGACACCATTACGCTTGTCGTTGAGATCGGCGAGTTTGCCGTGCTTCAGCTTGTCTACATAACCGAAGTTGGTGAATCCGATGCTTCCGTACAGGTTGACGATGGCGAGGGCGAGTACCTCGTCTATGCCGTATAGCGGCTCGTCTGTTTCAATAATCGCCTGGAGCGGGGGAAGCAGCTGCTTTTGTTCAGCGAGGATATCGAGCTGAATCCCGGTCAGCAACGCGTTTTGGACTTCGCGTTTTTTCAAGACGGACGACACACTGTCGAGACACATGTCCAAGGTGATGTCCGGGATATATTTTGACTGTAGGAACATGACAATTTCAGCAATGTCGTTCATGCTGACTCCTCGTTTTTCCAACAGCTCAAGAACGAAATCTAGACAACTCTCACTATTTAGTGGATGCTCACTCATGCTTGTCGCTCCTCCTTTTCGGCATGAATGCATCTAGTATCTGCATACAGATAGGCACCTATCCCGATCTACCGACATACAATGCCAGAAGAGCAGTATGCAAGGAGGGTGAACAACTGTATGGAAGAAAAAGAGCTTCTTCAGGAGAAGTACGGTTTTGAACTCCAGGGATATCGTACGACGGGGGCAAGCAAGGTACTGGAAACCGATCGAGGCCTTTACTACATGTTCGAGGCGCCAGCCGGATATAAATACAAAAGCAAATTTATTGAGAAAGTAAAACAGCATTTGAGTCAACAGCAAAACATTCGCTTGTTAAAGCTGGTGAACACAACAAGCGGGCAGGCTCACATCGTTGATGATGAGCAGCTATACTATTTATACAGAGGCGTGCGAGAGGCGGTTCCTGAAAATCCCTATTATGCCGGTGGGCAGTCGCTCGCAAAGTTCCATCTGGCCACGAGTGATTTTTCATCTGACAAGATGTTTATCCCCTACAGTTCACTTGGCAACTGGCCGAGCACGTGGCACAAAAAGCTGCGGAATTTTAATGAGTACCGGGATGCAATGGATGAGGAGAATGTAGAGCTCGCGCCAATGGATGAATATTTGTTGACCTGCTTCACGTACATTACTCAGCTCGGGGAATTGTCCGTTCAATATTTGTTGGATGCTGGTTACGATAAAGTCGTGAAGGAAACTGCTAGTCTCGGGAAAGTAGCCTACCAAAATTTTGATCAAGGGTATATGCTATGGAAAGAGAAGGATGTACGTCTAATGGCAGGCGAATGGAACTGGGTTCTTGATATGCGTACGCGAGATGTGGGGCAGTGGATCAAAGCCGAGACAAAGCGAAATGGCTGGAATGAAGAGGCTGTGTCCAGCTTTCTCGACGGCTACAACAGCGTCTCTGCTCTGCTGCCAGCTGAATATGCCGTGATTTATGCGCTCATGCTCTACCCAGGCAGGTTTTTGAAGCTCGTGGAGACTTATATGGAGTTGCCGGTAGAGGAGCGCCAAGAAGTCAACATTCAAGCATGGCAAACGCAGTTGGAAGACGAGCTAACCAAAATGGAAGACGGACTTCGAAAGTACCCGCTATTCATTGCTGAGCGTTATGACGTATCCATTCCACAAATTGATTGGTTGTGGAGGAAAAAAGATGATCAAGCAACAAGTTTTCGTTACGAGGAAACTCAATCCTGAAGTGATCGCGATGCTTGAAAAAGTAGCCGAGGTCGAGCAATGGACAAAAAATGCGCCGATCCCGCGTGAATTATTGCTGGAAAAGATTAAACATGTAGATGCCGTCTTGACTATGCTGACAGAACGAGTGGACGAAGAATTTTTGACGAGTACAAAACGACTCCGTATCGTGGCGAACATGGCGGTCGGTTACGACAATATCGATTTGGAAGCGTGCAGACGACACGAGGTCATCGTAACCAACACGCCAGATGTCCTGACAGAGTCTACTGCCGATTTGGCTTTCGCTTTATTGATGGCGACAGGCCGCCGATTGACGGAAGCCAACCGATTTTTATTGCAGGGAGAATGGACAGCGTGGAGTCCGACCCTCATGGCTGGGCAAAATGTATATGGTTCGACTATAGGGATTATCGGGATGGGGCGAATTGGGGAAGCTGTGGCGAGACGCGCCAAAGGATTTGGCATGCGAATCCTGTATCACAACCGGAAGCGCAAACCGCAGGCTGAGCAAGAGACAGGAGCACAGTATGCTGATTTGGCGGAGCTTCTGCAAGCGTCCGATTACGTCGTTCTGCTTACACCGTTGACAGAGGACACACGCATGTTAATGGGGGAAAAACAGTTTTCGCTCATGAAAGAAACCGCTGTTTTCATCAATGTTTCTCGTGGTGGGACAGTCGATGAGTCCGCACTGTATCAGGCGTTGGTAGATAAAAAAATTTGGGCGGCCGGACTGGACGTTTTTGCGGTCGAGCCAGTCCCGATGGATAACCCGCTCTTGCAACAGCCGAATGTAGTCGCATTGCCACATATCGGTAGTGCAACTGTACAAACAAGGGCGGAGATGGCGAGGTTGGCTGCTGTTAATATCGTAGAGGTGCTCAGTGGAAGGGGACCACTGACTGCCGTATGAACACGTTCTTTGTTTTGATTACGGGACTCTTCGTGCTGCTCTTGATTGCAGCAGTAGCCGTTTCGTTTCACGTAACCTGGCGCTTGACGCATCCTGTAAGAAAACCGATTCACATGGAACCCCGAGAGTTTGGAATTGAACAGGTGGAGCCCGTTGTTTTTCCGAGCAGAGAAACAAAGATTTCGTTGGCTGGATGGTACGTGTCGGCAGAAAAAAATGGGCAGGCTTCGAATGGAAGTACGCTGATCTTTGCTCACGGGTATAGTCAAAACAGATTAGAGCCACATCTGCCAGCGTTGTCTCTGGCTGCAAGACTGGTTCAGGCTGGGTTTGATGTATTGATGTTCGATTTTCGCAATGCAGGGGAGTCCAGCAAAGCACTGACTACGATTGGTCTTCGAGAACAGCAAGACCTCCTTGGGGCCATCGATTTTGCAGCAGCGAAGAAGCCGGAGCACAGACTTGGTCTCGTCGGATTTTCCATGGGGGCGGCAACCTCTTTGATGGTTGGCGGAGTGGATGAACGCGTTACAGCGATTGTAGCAGATTCACCGTTCTATTCCTTACGTGAGTACTTGGCTGAGAACTTGCCGCAGTGGACGGGCCTGCCCCGATTTCCATTCAACTGGCTCATCCTTACCTTGTGTCCTGTTTTACTAGGAGCCAACCCGCGAGACGTCAATCCGTATCAGGCAGTCCAGCAAGCGAATAAGCCGATTCTTTTTATACACGGGACAGGCGATACGACGATCCCACTGGTTAACAGCGAACGACTTTTTGAGCTGACCCAAGACGAAGATTCCGAGATTTGGATCGTACCGCGAGCGGGTCACGTCCGTAGCTATGCGTTAGTTCCTGAGGAGTACGGGAAGCGCATGATTGCCTTTTTGGAAAAAGGAATGAATAAGGGGAAATGAAAAAAGCAGCTACGCATTTGCTGTAGCTGCTTTCATGTCGATGTGACTGGATTAGAATACTTGTTGAACTTCTTTGATGCCTGGGATTTCTTCCACCAGTGCACGCTCGATTCCTGCTTTCAGGGTGATGGTAGAGGAAGGGCAGCTACCGCAAGCACCCATCAGGCGCAGCTTCACGATGCCATCTTCTACATCAACGAGTTGTACGTCTCCGCCGTCACGTTGCAGGTAAGGACGCAGTTTATCGAGAACTTCTTGTACTTGATCCATGATATCCATGTTACATTCACTCCTTTCCAACCTCTCCTTTATTATAATCATACCATGGTGAGAAATCCATGGCTTACATGCCCTGTTGACACTTTAAAGTTCAGCTGGCATACCGAAGTTTAGTAGCATGGACTTTTTGTAATCTTTGCATGTTATAATGAAAAAGAAAGAAGCAAGTACTTCAATATAAGGAGTCAGATCTTCGTGAACGTATTTCGCAATGTGAAGGAACTGATTGGTAATACGCCGATCGTCGAAATTACTCAATTTGAGCTTCCAGAGGGTGTCCGCTTGTTCGCCAAGCTGGAGTATTTTAACCCAGGAGGCAGCGTAAAAGACAGACTCGGCATAGAGTTGATTCGTGCCGCTGAGGAAAACGGCCAATTGGCCCCAGGTGGTACCATTATTGAACCGACAGCAGGTAATACAGGAATTGGTGTAGCGCTGGCCGCTGTAGGAACAGGTTATAAAGTCATCTTCTGCGTACCAGCGAAGTTTTCCGAGGAAAAGCAAGAGCTGATGCGCGCCCTTGGAGCAGAAGTCGTCAATACACCAACAGAGCTAGGGATTAAGGGTGCAATCGCAAAGGCAAAAGAACTCGCAGAATCCATTCCAGGTGCTTTTGTTCCACAGCAATTTGCTAACCCGGCGAATCCAGACGCACACTACAAAACAACAGGTCCAGAAATTTGGAGTCAAATGGACGGACAAGTAAACGTATTTGTGGCAGGTGCTGGTTCTGGCGGTACTTTTATGGGTGCAGCTCGCTACTTGAAGGAACAAAACCCAAACGTAAAAACGGTCATTGTCGAGCCAGAAGGTTCCATCTTGAATGGGGGAGAATCCGGCCCGCATAAAACAGAAGGGATCGGCATGGAGTTCTTACCTCCATTCATGGATACGAGCTACTTTAATGCCATTCACACGATTCTCGATGTGGAAGCCTTCGATCTGGTCAAGCAGCTGGCTGCGAAGGAAGGCTTGCTCGTAGGTAGTTCTTCAGGTGCAGCTATGGCAGCGGCACTGCGCGAAGCAAGAGAAGCAGCTCCAGGGACAAATATCGTTACACTGTTTGCCGACGGCAGCGAACGTTATCTAAGCAAGAAAATTTACCAGGGGGGAATTTAAGATGCGCATCAAAACTCGTCTGATCCACGGCGGAATCGATGGAGATCCACATACAGGAGCCGTATCCGTTCCAATTTACCAGGTAAGTACGTATAAACAGGAAGCCATTGGCGTCCACAAGGGCTTCGAATACTCCCGTACCGGGAATCCGACCCGTCACGCATTGGAAACATACATCGCAGAAATCGAAGGCGGCGCACGCGGCTTTGCATTTGGTTCTGGGATGGCGGCACTGTCTACCATCCTCTCGATGTTCAACAAAGGCGATCATCTCGTAGTAGGGGACGATGTATACGGTGGTACTTACCGCGTCGTTACACGTGTATTCTCCCGTATGGGTCTGGAAGCAACCTACGTAGATACGAGTGATCTGGCAGCAGTAGAGGCGGCAATTCGCCCGGAAACCAAAGCAATCATTATGGAAACACCGACAAACCCGCTGCTGAAAGTAAGCGATATCAGCGCGTTGGCAGGAATCGCGAAAGCGAAAGGCGTGCTGCTCGTAGTAGACAACACGTTCATGACGCCATACTGGCAAAATCCGCTGGATCTCGGTGCTGACATCGTGTTCCATAGCGCAACGAAATATTTGGGCGGACACAGCGACGTAGTAGCTGGTCTGGTTGTAGCAAAAGATGCGCAAGTGGGCGAAGACCTCCATTTTGTGCAAAATGCAATTGGCGGCGTGCTTGGACCACAAGATTCTTGGCTCTTGCTGCGCGGTATGAAGACGCTGGGAATTCGGATGGAAGAGCATGAACACAACGCTCGTACGCTCGCAAAATGGCTCTCTGAGCGCAGCGACATCAAACGCGTCATTTATCCTGGTCTGACCAGCCATTCCGGTCATGAGCTGATTCAAAAGCAAGCGCGTGGCTTCGGTGGCATGATTTCCTTCGACGTAGGTAGCGCAGAGCGTGCTGACGAAGTGTTGGCAAAGGTAAAATACTACACGCTGGCAGAATCGCTGGGTGCAGTGGAGAGCTTGATCAGCGTACCTGCACGCATGACACATGCTTCTATCCCGGCAGAGCGCCGTGCTGAGCTGGGTATTACAGATGGCCTGGTGCGCATCTCTGTTGGTATTGAAGATGTTCAGGACTTGATCGAGGACCTCGACCAAGCATTGTCCTAAGCTAGCTGACCCGGGGGAGGGCGGATATAGTGACTGTCGATATCAAGGTTTTTGGGACAGAGCAATTGTGCGCAAGCTGCGTCAATTTGCCATCTGCAAAGGAAACAGCCGAATGGCTGGAGGCGGCACTCTCTCGCAAGTATGGGAGTGACAGCATCCGCATCGTTTATAGCGACTTTCAACAGCCGCAGACAGACGATGACAAAAGCTGGGCGAATCGCATTATCGAGGAAGATTTATGGTATCCGCTTGTCGTAATTTCCGGGGAAATTGTCGGTGAGGGAAATCCGAAATTAAAGGATATTTATGAAAAGCTGGAGAGCATGGGCGTGCAGCCGATTGCTTCGACAGCAGAAGCCGAATAAACGCATAGAGGGAACGACAATCACTTTTTAAAGCGACCAGATGCATGAGCCTGGTCGCTTTTTTCAATCTGTCCGAAACCGAACAGTTCATTTTTACGTCTAACTAACAATATTGATAGCGAAGGGTGTTTTTGGTATGGGTGGAAAAACAATACTGAGTGGTGTGCTAATTTGTACGCTGTGTTTTACGGGGATACTGGCTCCTACTACCACTCAAAATATCGCAGAAGCAGAATCTGATTACATGATTACATACGAGCTTCCGCCGAATCCAGAAAAGTACTTGTTTTCGAAAAGACAGGAAGTATCGATTGCGAATCCACAACCGATACCTTTTGGACTACGTCCTTATTCTTCTAATGACTATATAAATGACATGCACGTTAAAAGCGATGAATTTCAAACCTCTAAAAAAGGCTTTCTATGGAATGTCTATTACTTTATCGGAGTACTCCCTCCAGCATATCCCACAGACGTCAATATGGAAGACCTGGACCGACAGATCGACAATGGAAAGGACTTTTCGGATGAGGGGGTAAAATTGCGCGAAGCCCGTGCGCAAATCGAAATGAACGCTCGTATGCAACCACTCGTTCAGGTTGGGTACGTCATGTCAAACGAGATTGACGATGGAATAGCGACAAAGGAATTCGTCGCTACGGTACTTTATCGCATGTTTGGGAAGACCCGACCCTATCATGGTGGAATTGACCTGAAGGATTCGGAGAATGTTGCCGTTCGCTGGGCTGTTGAGGTAGGGGTGCCTGGTTTTGTAGTAAACAAAGAAAAGTATATTGACCCGCAGACACTACTTACTATGAACCTTGATCCGCATACACTACTTAGTATGAACCCTGGTCCGGAACCATACGTGGATTCTAGTACGTATGATGACTTGTTTTATTTTATTACGCTTATTATGCCGGGGAAAAAGACGGACTCGGGATGGGAGTATTATCAAGTGGAGCTGAATGAAAGCATGCTGTCCGACTACGCGGCACAGTTCATCCTGTTGAATGGAGATCCGTATTTGAGTTATCGAAATTACGCACTTCATGGAACAGCCGAATACAAAAATGCAGCGAGAAGCATCCGTGAATGGATGATCCCGCGATTCCCTCAGATACTCGATCTAGCACGCAAGGATGCGAAGAAGCCCCGCGTATGGGACTGGAGCCGTGATCTGATCCACCATCCGAAGTTTGCCAAGCAAGTAGCTGCCTATCGCAAGAATAAAAGCAGCAAAAACGTAGATGCCGTCTATCATGCGGTCAGAGAGCATTACAATCTGAACATCCGTCAAGACTCGTCAGCCATAATCAAAAGTGTGCTGGATAACGTCAAGTAACGTGCTGTTTACTTTTTGTATATCATTCGTAAACATTCTGTAACGAAATAGAGCAGGCTTCGTCCTATAGTAGTAAATGTAACCAATAACTTACCATCTAGTGGAGGCCATAACGATGAATAAAAAATGGATGAAGCCTGTTACATATTTGCTGCTTGCAGGAGTTGTAGGCGTAGCTGGATTTTCTGCAATGAATACACAAGTAGCTCACGCAGATTCGGAAAAAGGAAAGCTGTTCTCTGCCGCAGCTGAATTGAAGCTCGCGAAAAACACCTATGTGATCGATCAAAAAACGGCTGACGTGAATGGCGATAAGAAGGATGACGTCGTATACCTGATTGGCGAAAAAGAAAAAGCGGATGACATCTATTCCTCCAATATGAACATCGTAGTGAAAGACGGAAAATCCGGCGCGTATAGCCAAACGAATATCAAAGAGCTGGGCGGCTATGAAGGCGAGCTGACCCTCGTTGACTTCACCGGTGACCATGTTGCGGATGCCTTCGTGAAAACAGCGACTGGCGGAAGCGGCGGTGTTTACAGCCACGTAATCGCTACCTTTGAAAACAATAAGCCAGCCGTGATTTTTGGTGAAAAGGAAAACGAAGGAATTCGTTACGAGGGGAAATTCGTAGATGGCTTTAAAGTAGAGGGCAAAGGCTCCCACCTGGATAAGCCGCTGACGCTTGATGTGAGTGCCAACCAAGATGTATACGTAGCTGCCAAGCTGTATGACAAGGCAGGAAAAGTACAGCCAACAGAAGATGCTGTTTCTGTATTCTCGTATCCATTCGGTTCTTTGACGCCAGTCGATATGGATGCGAACGGTACATTTGAGCTCGTAGGGGAGCAACGACTTGTAGGTATGAACAACACAGATACTGTTTCCCGCATCAACTCCGTTTGGGGCTACCAAGGGGAAGGCAAATGGAATCCATGGGAAGTAGAGTACTCTACTTTCTTGAAAAAGCACCCAGGTGAAGCGATCAACACCATGATTGAAAAGTAATAATAGTAGAGCTTGATCCGCAGCCTCCTTTTCATGACAGTAATGAAAAAGGAGGCTGTTTTTCGTTGCCAGCGAATGGTTCTAGCAACCGACTTTTTCTCATATGGATTTTGGGTACAGGGGTAACCAAAGGAGGAAGAGCGGATGGACCAACCGATTGCTCGCTATTACGAGTTAAAGGAAATTCAAAAACAGCTAGAGGAAGAATTGAACGAGCTGCGGAGTAAACTAATTGAAGCTTACAGCGAAGCCGGCAGCGCAGAGGAAGGCGAATACAAGCTGCAGATATCTTATCAGGAGAGGCGAGAATACAACGATGATCTCCTTTACAACGCCTTGCCAGATCCTTCGCTTTGGCGCCTCATGTCGAAGGCCGATATCGGGAAAATTTCGAGTTTGCTCAAGCTGAATGTCATTCAAGAGAAGATACTGGTAGACACCTTTGAACCGAAAAAAGTACCTGTTTTACGTGTCCAAAAGCGATAAGCCAGCAAAATGAGGGAACTGTCAGGATTAGTCTTGACGGTTTTTTACGTTCAAACAATTATCTTGTATAATGGGATGGTATTGCCAATTTTTGAGAGGAGGATCGTGCAGATGAAAGTCTTATTTTGCAATCAGCCATTTCAAGAAAACAAAGTCGATGAAACCTACGAATATGAGTATACGTGCGCAAAACAACTCGGCTTGGATATTCATCTGATCAGCATGGAACAACTGATATACCAGGACAACCCGTTAGCAGCTGTGAAACAAATCCAACCCTCTCCTGAAAAAGTATTGGCTATCTACAGGGGATGGATGCTAAAACCGTTCCTGTACCAAAAATTATACGACGCCCTGCTAGCCAAAAATATAGAGTTAATCAATACACCCGAGAAGTACGTGCATTGTCATTACCTGCCTGAATCTTATGAGGTCATCAAAGATTTTACCCCGCTGTCAGTCTGGCTGCACAAAGAAGAGATAGACGCGTCATTTGAAAACGTGTATCGGATATTAAATAGATTTGGACAGGCTCCGATCATGATCAAAGATTATGTGAAATCTCGAAAACACGATTGGAATGAGGCGTGCTATATTCCCGATGCTTCCGATAAAGAAAAGGTACAGCAAGTGACCAGCCGATTTTTGGAGCTGCAACAGGATGAGCTGAATGAGGGAGTCGTCTTTCGAGAATTTGTAAAGCTTCAGTTTTTGACCCATCACTCGCAGAGCAACATGCCATTGTCCCAGGAATATCGCGTTTTCTTTTTGGATGGCGAACCCATGTACATGGCAAATTACTGGGAGGAAGGACAATATGATGATACGCCGCCAGACCTCCAGCCATTTTTAGAGGTAGCGAAAAAAATCAAGAGTCGCTTTTTTACTATGGATATCGCCAAGCTGGAAAATGGCTCATGGACCATCCTCGAGCTAGGGGATGCACAGGTGTCGGCTCTGCCTGAACAGGCTGATAGATGTGAATTTTTCACGAGGTTAAAAAGAAATTTTCTATAGAAAGAAGGATTTCCCATGAAAATAGGCCTGGCTCAGACGAGGTTCCCCCAATCAGCGGCGGAGGGGCTTGCAATCATTAAGGAGCAGATGATAAATGCTGCGCAAAACAATTGCGATCTGATTTGCTTTCCTGAATCGATGATTCCGGGGCTGCGCGGTGTTGGCTATGAAGTGGAAGCATACGATCATGAGGTACAACGGAGAGCTTTGGAAGAGATTCGTGCTCTGGCGAAGGAACGCCAGCTCGCCGTCATTTTACCGATGGAATGGAAGGATGAGCGCGGCTATCGTCTAGTCGCCTTTGTGGTGGGGAAACAGGGAGAAGATCTTGGGTTGCAAATAAAAAATCAGATCGACCCAGATGAGGATCAGTTTGACTATATTCCGGGTGAAGGGCGGCAAATGTTTACGATAGAGGATGTGGCGTTTGGCATTGTCATTTGCCATGAAGGATGGCGATATCCAGAGACGGTACGGTGGGCGGCACGCCGTGGAGCGAGCATTGTTTTCCATCCGATGTTTACAGGGGAGGTCAGCAATCCCGATTTTTACAACGGGGCGATGGTTTGCCGAAGCTTGGAAAACAATATCTACTTCGCCAGCGTGAACTACGCGATTCCGAATCAACAGGTGACGACGGCTTTGATCTCACCGACCGGGGAACGGCTGTGTGTGGCGGCTTCAGGGGTCGAGGAGCTGCTTGTGTTAGAGATTGATCCTGCGAAAGCAACGCGATTATTGGCCCAGCGATTCCAACCCGGGTTGGTTGAATAGGAAAAGGTATCTTCTAACCAACCATAAAAAGCTGACGTCCAACCATCCCGACGTCAGCTTTTTTGCCAGTCTACAACTCCTTGTCCACATATCGCCCATACTTGGGGACAGCTACCTGATCAAACTCCGCAACCAATTGGACCAATCCATCGGCTAACTCCTCGCCATACATAGGCTGACCGTGACCAGTGATTGCATACGCAGGGGCGAGATTGGCAAGCTTTTCGACGGATTGTCGAGCTGCCTGCCAATCAGTTGTCAAATAAACTGGGGGACCGGTCAGTTGCTTTTGCTGAGTCACGACTTGATACAATGAGTCCTGTTTTACCGTAACAAAAGCGTCCCCTGCGAGGAGAGTTCTGTCTTCATCACGAAAGAAGGAAATGTGCCCGGGGGAATGTCCGGGTGTATGTATCCAGCGCCATCCAGGCATTCCAGGAACACTCCCGTCTTCGGGCAAAGGATGAACATGGCTTCCCAAATCGATTGGTTCATTTGGAAACAACGGGGATATCTTCGCAAGCAGCCCGCCCTCAACCGTTCCATCTGGCTCCGGATAGTATGTTTGGCCTGTCAAATAAGGGATTTCAAGCGAATGGGCATAAACGGGCACCCTCCACGTTTTTACGAGCTCGATGACTGCCCCGACATGATCGAAATGACCGTGAGTGAGCAGGATGGCTCTCGGCTTGGCATCCTCACCAAAGCGCTCCTGGGCAATCCCGATGATTTGTTCCGCTGATTGTGGCATCCCCGCATCTACCAGAACCCATGATTTTGCATCTCCGACCAGGGCGATGTTCACAATTTGAATGGTGTAGCATTCTACATCTGGTCTGACTGTCTCTTCGACGCCACTTCGAAAGGAAGTCATCGGCATGTAATTGTCGGCCAGCGTATCTTTCATATCCTCATATGTGTTGGGTTCCACTAAAAAACCTCCAAGCTGGTTATTCCGGTCTACGATATTATGTGGGTTTCGCTCGGAGATTATCATTGGTACGTTTTTTGAATTATTTGACGATGGGTCCCATAAGCCCTTCCGCCCAATCCAATATAAACGCTGCCTGACCGGGATTAAGTGTTTGCGGGAGGTTGTCCCGTGTAAAGAACGTATGCTCAGAGCTCTCAGGGCCCTCTTGTTTGAGTTCCCCATGAAACGAGGTTACTCGAAAGATGATTTGAACACTGAACACCTTGTCGCCGTTCGGGTATTCTCTACAACCCGAGGGGCCGGAATATATCCCAAACAGCTCTGGCGCCTCAATGATCAGATTGGTTTCTTCTTCTACTTCACGAAATAGTGTCTCTACAAAGGTTTCCCCGATTTCCATCAAACCTCCAGGTAGACACCAGTTGTTCTGGTCTTTACGCCTTTGCAGCAAAATACGTCCAAGCTCGTCCTCGATGATCGCTCCACAGCCTACAGTTATCAGCCGTTCTTGCCCGATCAAACGGCGCATTGTTTGAATATAATCATTCATCTGGAAAAATCACCCTCCTAATCCTTTGATTATACAAAAAGAAAACCTGTTAGACCATCCGGTCAACAGGCTTGTTTGCTATCCCATATGCTTTTTGTACATCCATAGCTGACCGCTCTTGATGACACGAGCCATCTGACCAACCAGAGACATTTTCCCCATGCTGGCAAAGCCTTCCTTTTTGCCGAGGGAACCGAGGAAGCCCTTATGCTTGAGAGCAGGCAATGAAGCTGGATACTCCTCACCTTTGATGTCTTTTTTCAACATCAAGGCAATTTGTTCGCCTTGGATCTCAGCTGTTTGCGCGCTCGGCGCGATGATGGTGCTTGCACAGTCACCTACTACATACACGTTCGTATGTGATGGGATTTGATGGTACTGATTGAGTTTGGCGCGTCCGATGTTGTCTGTTTCGATCGGCAGAGAGCGCACGATTTTGTTCGCTTGAATACCTGCTGTCCATACGATTACATCACTTTCAACAGGCTGGTTGTGGTTGTACACGATCCCTTGCTCGATGCCAGTGACATTCGCCATGGAAACAAGCTGTACATCGTGCTCAATGAACCATTGAGATGCATATTCCTGAAGCTTTTTCGGGAATGGGCTCAAAATGCTTTGACCGCGGTCGATGATGCGCACATTCAGGTCGGGACGGCTCTCGCGCAGCTCAGCAGCCATTTCCACTCCGGAAAGACCACCGCCCACAACGCTAACCGTGCCGTATGGGTTCACATTATTGATTGCCATGTATGTGTTGCGAGTAGCTCCCATGGTTTGAATCGAACAAGTAAATTGATCAGCACCAGGGATATCATGGTAACGATCCTCACAACCCAATCCGATTACAAGCCAATCGTAGGAGAGGGTGTCCCCGTCAGCAAAATTGACGACCTGCTCGTCCATTTCCACGCCAGCAATTTCACCGTATTTGACGGTCAGACGCGGATCGTTTGGAAAAGTAACACGCAGGTGAGATTCCGGTGTAGTACCTGCCGCCAGAGCGTAATACTCTGTTTTCAAGCCATGAAACGGCATACGGTCTACGAGGGTTATAAACACGTCATCTGGTAAATCAGGGGACAGGACTCGCTCAATAATACGAAGACCCCCGTATCCTCCTCCAAGGATCACAAGTCGTTTCATAGAAGGTCTAGTCCTTTCTTCTGTCCGTTTTTTACAGCACCCACTCTATTTTTAGTCTCTTTCACTAAAAATGCAAGCAGAATCTTTTTCCCGTTTTCTCCGCTGGATTTTTATCAAAGTCGCGGTACAATAAAGTACGTGATGATGTCGAAATAATCGGTAGGTGACAATAGATGAAACCACTAGTAGAATTTTGCGCGAGCAATGTTTCCTCTTATACGCAATCCGTCGTGGATGCATTGGAAAATGATCCAGATCTGGATGTGGACGTACTCGAGTACGGCTGTCTGGGGTATTGCGGTGAATGCTACATGGAGCCATTCGCGCTTGTAAATGGCAGCTTGGTACAAGCTCCAACAGCCGATGAATTACTGGTGAAAATCAAGAATAAATTACGGGAGGAAGAAGAGCTGCTGGATGCAGATTTTCCTCTGTAGATTGTTCTCTTAGGATGTTCATTGGGGAGCATGATCAACCGCGCACGTATCAAAATAGTAAAGCTGATGCCCAAGTGATCTGGAGCATCAGCTTTTTTTTGGATTAATGTTCTTTGATCACGTTGTAGAAGGTATCGCGTTCCAGAGCGCGTTTTCCTGCGCCTTTGATCAACCAAACCAATTCATCTACTGTCAGGGCTTGCTGGGTAAGTGCACCGGCTGAGTGGCTGATGCGTTCCTCGATCAAGGTTCCGTGAGCATCGGAAATTCCCATTTGCAGAGAAAGCTGTGTGAGTTGGGTACCGATGTTGATGAAGTATGCTTTGATATGCTGGAAGTTATCGAGCATCAGACGGCTGATTGCCATTGTTTTCAAATCATCAATGGCAGAGTTACGGCGTTTGATACCTGCTGTTGCTTTGATCGGTTGAACAGCCAATGGAATAAATACCATGAAGCCGTTTGTGTCATCTTGCAGCTCGCGTAGGCGGAGCATGTGGATCACGCGCTCTTCTAATGTCTCGATGGAGCCGTACAGCATGGTGGTATGTGTTTTCAAGCCCAACTCATGAGCCGTGCGGTGTACTTGCAGGTACATGTCTGTACTTGCTTTTTCCGGGCTCATTTTCATCCGATAGCGCTCAGTCAAAATTTCAGCGCCACCACCAGTAAGGCTTTGAAGACCAGCCTTCATCAGCTCTTGCAAAACCTCGCGGATGGAGAGACCGGAAATGCGGGAGAAGAACTCAATCTCTGCACCTGTATACGATTTAATCGTCACATCCGGGTACGCTTTTCTCAAGGTACGAAGGGTGTCGAGGTAGTATTCAAATGGCTTGTGCTGGTTATGTCCGCCAACGATATGAAATTCACGGATACCCGGATGGAAGCGCGTTTCTACATAATGAAGCAACTCTTCCATGCTCATCGTGTAGGCACCTTCATCCCCTTCATCGCGGCGGAAGCCACAGAATTTGCAATGAGCTTCACATACGTTGGTTGGGTTGATGTACAGATTTTGCAAAAAGTAAACGTTATCCTGATTCTTGCGATAGTTAACAACGTTAGCCAATTGTCCAATCGTCAAAAGATCGTTGGAATTAAAAAGGGTGACACCGTCTTCCAAGGTAAGTCTTTCGCCATGCATAACTTTTTCAGCGATTCCGGCGAGAGCTTTGTCTTGTATGGCAATCGTTTCAAGCGCCATTCCAAACACTTCCTTTCAAAGTCAATGGTTCTTAGATGAAAGAGCTTTAATCCAGTCCTACCCAATCGATATTCGTTCCATGGGAGTGGAAAGCTCTTAGGAATAAAGTGAATCTCGGGCAACAAGAGCACCTATATTATAAACCTCTTGGTAAGTACGAACAATATCATAAGTTCTCCAACTCTACACTTGGCTCCTTCTCACCCCATTTTCCCACTCGATTGGTCATGAAAAGCCGTTATTTCTTTGTGTGAAATATTGTAAAAAACTAACAAATATCGGCATTAAATGGGGAAAGTAGGAATTTTTCGTTTGCGAAATTCTAGCTGTTCTTGTAAAATATAGTAAGAAAGCCTGATCTATTATTAGGAGGAGCTTCAAATGCGGGACGTTTTGCTCGAGAAAATCGAACTCCTTCGACAGCGTATGGTAAATATGGGGTTAGAGTTTGGGTTAGATCATCCAGATGTCCTAGAATACAGTATACAAATTGATCAACTACACAACGAACTGAACCAGATCGATCATAGTCTGTCTAAGGCAGAGAACCGGAAGAAATCGTATAGATTTTATTTAATGGAAAACAATGCACATTTTGCATAGGAAGGGGAAACCCTTCTTTTTTATTTGGAAAGAGAGAATGAGCTCGTAAAGTGCAGGGGAAGCTTGTGGGAAGAAGCGTTTCTTAGTAAACTGAATATACTGGTTGTAACAAGTGCAGGAATGATGAGCCTGTGAAGGAGGGAAAGAAGCATGATTACATTGACAGAGAGCGCCAGTCTGAAAGTAAAAGAAATGCTGGCAGCAGAAGGCAAGCCCGATGTGTTTTTGCGGGTAGGTGTCAGAACAGGTGGTTGCAGCGGCTTTACCTACGGGATGGGCTGGGACGAAGAGATGAAAGAAGGCGACGAGACCTTCGAGCAAAACGGTGTGAAAATTGTTGTCGATAAGGACAGCTACCCATACATTAAAGGTACACAAATCGATTTTAAGGAATCGATGATGGGTGGAGGCTTCTCCATCGAGAATCCGAATGCAGTCGCTTCTTGTGGTTGTGGATCTTCGTTCAAAACAGCGTTGGCTGAAGGAAAAGCGGAGAAATGTGACGACTAAGACAAAAAAAGTCAAATAAAACGGAACCCCTTCGACTTGTGTGGAGAATGATTGCGCACGAGTTGAAGGGGTATTTTGTTGTGCGAAATAAAACAAATTTACAAAATATGGACTTGTACTTATATTAGGAATAATTGGAATCGTACCCACAATCCATACTTCGGTATGGATTTTTTTGTGGCAACCTGTCACAAAATGACAGCTTTGTTTGTTATACATGCGAATCGGAGGTGAGAGGGCTTGGATCATAACGAAATGGAGCAAGTGTTAAAGGAGGTCAGAGCTGGGGATATCGAGCAATTTGGTTTGATCATCGATGCGATGCAAAAGCCGTTGTTCGTGTATTGCTATCACATGCTGGGACACCGACAGGAAGCGGAGGATGCTGTCCAGGAGGTTTTCTTGAAGGCATTCGAACAGCTGGATAGCTATCGACACAACGTTTCTTTCTCGGCATGGATGTATAAGATCGCGTATCATCATTGCCTGAACCTGTTAAACAGGGCGAAGCTGAATCGCGTGGTCACTTTTTTGCGTGCGGGGATTCAGACGGTCAGTCGCCATGAGGGTGAAAAGAAGATTGAAGATACGGAGTACTTGAACAACCCTCTTCATGTAGCGATATCAAAGCTATCCGTAAAGGAGCGGAATCTCCTGATCTTGCGTGTGGTGGAAGAACGCAGCTACGACGAGCTGGCCTTGTTGTTTGATATAAAGCCAGCTACGCTGCGAAAACAGTATGAGCGGGCATTGAAAAAATGTAAATCTTACATGCTCGTGAGTGAAGGCGGTGATAGACATGACTCGATCTCAGCAACCCGATGATTGGAAACAGCAGTTACTAGCAGCCGCCGATGATTTCGATGTCAAGGATCAAGTCCTTCAAAAAATCAAGGAACGAAAAAATATATCGGAGGGAAAACAGATGAAAAAAAGATTGGGATTACTTGTCGCGGCTATTCTTGTGTTTGGGGGAACATCCGCTTATGCAGCTATAAAGGTATACGAATTGAAGAATGAAAAAGGGGAAGCAGTAGTGAAAGTGCAGCAGACTACTACACCGCAAGAAAAAAGTAGCGAAGAAACGATAAAAACCTTTGAAGATGCGCGAAACTCGCTTAAGCCAGGAGAAGGTGCAGCGATTTATATACCTGGACCGGACAATCCGAAAAAACGTGTTTCCTTCACATATATTCCTGTTGAACATCTGACCACACCACCGTTGCAGAAAGAAGTGGGCAGCTTTTACGAGGTACCGGCAGAGATAGCGGGTGGCTACAAATTCGTAAAAGGACATGTCGAGTATCCATTTGATTATAGCCAACCAGAATTATTCGCTGAAATGCACAAGGAGGCTGAGAAGGACAAGAAACAAATCGTCATGCGAAAAGTATCTCCTAAGCCGACAATAAATAGAGTCTTTACGTTGTACAAAGGGAGTGAAGGCACAGAGACAGACGGAGACGTGTACATTGCCATCACGAACTTTGAAGGGGTGAAATGGATCGAACAACAAGCAGGAGAGGATGCAATTGTCGAAAAAGTGAAAGTGCAAAAATATGAGGGAATGTATGTGGCCAAGAAGCTATTGGACGGAAAAGAACAAAAAGAGCTACAGGTTTATCAAGAAGACAAAAACAGACTTATTGAAGTGGGTGCCATGAATCCTGCTTTGACGAAAAAAGATTTACTGATGATTGCCGAAAATTTGAAGTAGATAGCCATGAAAATAGAGGGCGGAGACGAGGGAATCTATCGTCTCCGTTTTGTTTGGAACCAAAAGAGATAGAACAAGAAACCCACAGCGATGATGACCACGATCCCTGTAAAGACATAATCAGTCCATACTAGATTGGTAGAACGGATCGGCATGGCACCAGGACCTAGCGCTTGCAGATCCCCTCCGGCATCGGACTTGATGGCTGTTCGTGTACAGATATTGGTTTCTAGCTCATTTAGCTCCCAATAAGAGGCGTAGACAAGATATTCTTGACCCGGTTGAAAAGGAATGCCGCATGAACCTCCAAGACCGCTGGTGACGATCTGAACTTGTGTCTGATCTACTCCTTTCCACGTGGACTGCACCTCGAAAATAACATCAAAGCCGCCTCGCTCTGGTTTATCCCAAAAGGGAAGCCAACGAAGCCAGTCTGTCCGCTCATTTACCTGGAGCACCTTGCCTGTAAATACAGCAGCAGATTGATCCTTTGCTGTTAAAGGGTCAGGAGGTCTGGCACAACTACAGGCCGACGCAGGAAAAGGCTGGATGAAAAAGGTGAAAAGAAGCACGAACGAGAAAACGATAAGATTACCTTGAACGTTCCTAAAAATCATCACTGATCCACTCCTCTAAACCATAAGACGGAGAAAAGAGAGGATTGTTCCGAAAATGATGACAACGATTTTTTTGTGTACTCTGGTGGGAATAATCTTTCTCGCCTACCATACGACTTATGTCAAAACATCGACAGTGAAGCTGACGATCCCTTCTGTCCCTCCACTTACATTGGTTCATCTTTCTGATCCTCATGGACGAATACGGTTTTGGAATGGAGAGCTGCACAAACTGGTGAATGTCCACGAGCCGAATTTGGTGATGGTGACGGGAGATTTGACACAGCACAGTGGGCAGTTGGCGCGTGTGTTAAATCAGCTAGCAAAAGTAAAGAGCAAGGATGGAATCTTCTTTGTTCCTGGCAATTACGAGAGAGAGGCAGGAAGATTTCAGAAAAGGGTCTATTCCGCTGCTGTTTCCCGTTCCCAAAAAGAAGCCTGGCAGCAGGTGATGACGGTATTGGAAAACGAGAGTGCCGTGATAGAAAAAGACGGCAGTCTCATTTGGATATACGGCTTCGATAACTCGATTTACGGCAATGAACGGCATACGGAAAAAGAGATCCGGCAGGCGAACTTGACGATCTTTTTAGCTCACTCTCCGAACATTATCTCGTTGATTCACAACGAGGGTTTGAAAGCTGACCTTCTCTTGACCGGACATACCCACGGGGGACAAGTCCGCATGTTCAATCGTACTGTCGGTGCTTACAAGCATTTTCATATCGGGCAAAAAGAGGATCCATTCGTTGGCGTATTTGGCATTAGTCGCGGATTAGGTGCTTCCAGGCTACCAATCCGGCTCAATTGTTTTCCCGAGATCACGGTATACATGATCAATCCATCATGAACGCTCAAGTTCAATAATCGTTCCCCAATTCGTCACGGTTCGTTCACAGGATGTCAGATTTTGGATTGGTCTCATCGAGTAAGATGGAAGTGTAGAAAAAGAAGAAAGAAGGGGTCAAAAGTGAACAAGAAGTGGGGTCTATTGATTTCTTCAGTTGCATTGTCTGCAATGTTGATGACAGCATGCGGCGGAGACAAGGAGCAAGCTGCTAGCACGGATGCTGCAGCGACTACTGGCACACAAGTGAATATCGAAGCTAGTAACTGGAAATTCAATCAAGAAACCTATGAAGTAAAAGCTGGCGAAGAGTTCACGCTCAACTTCAAGTCGACAGAAGGCTTTCACGGTATTGGTATCCAAGGGCTGGATGTAGACCTTCAAAAAGATGGCAGCAAAACGATGAAAATCGATGCCGCTGGTGAGTACACCATCTTTTGCAACGTGATCTGTGGACCGGATCATGGCAAAATGGTAGCAAAATTAGTCGTGAAATAATTCGATTCTTTTAATAGCATAAAAACAACAAACAAGCACTTTGGCCTGCATAGCAGGTCAAGGTGTTTTTTCATTTCACTAGTGGGGACATACTACATGGGCAGCCACTCATCGAGTAAGGGAGGGAACCACATGTCCAAGCACAACAACAAAGACAAACGCCCAACGGAAGCATCCGCTGGCTCACGCAGCACTCCTCCGAAAACGGGAGAGAACACTGGGCATAATCTGCGGAAAGAAGACCGATCGTAACATACAGGCTAAAACGAAAGTAGGAAAGAGTCCTCCCTGACGGAGGGCTTTTTTGCTTGTTATATACATGTTTTCGCGATTTTTGCACATCGTAAGGAGGAAAAGTTTTCAAGTCGGTGATGCGATCCAAAAAGGAGATGAGTGACACTGGATAAGAAACACTACTACGTGACCTTGCAAGCGGGTACGACCGTGGCAGAAATCCGCGATGAAAAAGGCTCCGCCACGTACGATTTTGAGATCGAAGCGACCGATGTAGAAGTTGGCATGATGCGCGATCTGTTCAATAACTGTATGCACGGCGATTTCATGATGTGGATGCATGGGCATACGCTATGGTCTGACATGCCGGATCGGGACAACGACGAATACGATGACAACCTGCGGGCCATCTATCAGCTTATTTATGAGTATGGCACGGAAAAAACGAAAAGCGATCTGGAGCAAATGGGCCTGGTAAAGCTATTGGGGTTGGATAGAGAAGAACTGCGTCCTTTTTAACGGATCAATCATAGACGTTTTCTAAAAGAAGAAGGAGTGAACAGCATGAAGATGTGGAAGCAAGGAATGATGACTACAGCACTGGTAATGGGTCTCGCGATGCCAGGTATCGCGTTGGCACAAGATGTGTCTGCAACAGTTGCGCAGGTGACCAAGCCGACTCACGGCCATGAAGAGCATGGAGAAAAGCACATGAAGGTGCAACATAGCTCAAACAGAGGCGTTCATCAAAAAATGTACATGCTCTTGCTGGCGGAAAAATATGCACCGGATAGCGTGGGGAAATGGCAGGCAGCGTTTAAAGAACGCGATCGTTTAATGAACGAGTTCGGGACGTTGAGTGACGACCCGAAGTGGCAGGCGAAGCGTGAAGAACGCAAGCAACTGATCAACAAGCTGAATGAACAAGTGAAAAAGGGCGAAATCACCAACGAACAGATGGAAAAGCAGTTCAAGGAATGGAAAGACAAAAACATGGGGCCGAAAGAAGAACGTGACGCCCGAAGAGCCCGAATCGAGCAAATGAAAAAGACACACGATGCTTTTGACTCGGCGATTGAATCTGGTGATACTGCCAAGATTAAGGAGTCGCTTCAACAAATGCTGGAACAAATGCAAGCAAACAATTCTCGCATGGCGGAAAAGCTGGCCATGAAGAAAAAATAACGATTCGAACAAAAAAAGGACGTGGCCGACTTACTGGTACGCGTCCTTTTCCATATCGGTTACAAGCATAACGGGGGTCCATTCATCCAGAAAGACCTTCTCTTCAATTTGGCAGGAAGGACACCAGCCTGTATGGACGCATTGGTGGCGGGTACGATCTAAGTAACCGTTGTCCATCTTGGCATCGTCTATCTCCCGGTACGGGCTGTAGCTCCCATAAAAGTCATACAAACGGCCTGCATCTTGCAGAGCTTGACCGCATGCTGAACAGGGTTGTTGGAGCGGTGTGAAGCCATTGCAAACTGGGCAGAGATGATTCAAAGTGTAATCGCCTCCTCGTTGCTTCTACTGTGCACGCCAACAAAAGCGGTTATGCAATGGAATGAAAAATCCCTGTCGCAGCCATCGGAGGCAACAACAGGGACGAAACATTTTTTACGATTTGAAGTTGTCCATACTTGAAGAATGACCAGGCTGCAATTTGGCATCCGGATTAAAGTAGGAAACCGCATTGTTTACAGCGGTAGGTGCTTCACCAAATCCGACAGCGATCAGCTTGACCTTACCAGGGTAGGTAGCGATATCGCCTGCTGCGAAAATGCCAGGGATGTTTGATTCCATGCGTGTATCGACCACGATAGAGCCTTTTTCGAGCTCCAGCCCCCAGTTCTTGATTGGACCGAGAGAGGAGATGAAGCCGAAGTTGACAATGACTGCATCGACTTCCAGATCCATTTCTTCTTTTGTCGTGCAATTAGCCAGCGTGAGTTTTTCGATGCGCTCCTCGCCGTGCAAAGCTGAAATTTCGTATGGTGTCGTGACGTTTACTTTGGAGGACATGAGCATTTCTACGCTATGTTCATGTGCGCGGAACTTGTCTCTGCGATGGATGAGGTGTACTTCTTTTGCGATAGGTTCTAGCATGAGGGACCAGTCCAGAGCGGAATCACCGCCGCCAATAACAGCTACACGCTGTCCCTTGAAGGAGTTCAGATCGGTAACAAAATAGTGCAGATTGGATTTTTCATATTTGACGGCATCTGGGTGTTCCAGCCTGCGAGGTTCGAACGCTCCTACCCCAGCAGTGATGATGACGGATTTGGAGTAGTGAGTGCCTTTGTCCGTAGTGATTTCAAACACATCGTCTACTTTTTTTACGACATTTTCCACTTTTTCTTCCAGGCAAACCGTTTGCTGAAAGCGGGAAATCTGATCCTTCAGATTATTGATCAAATCTTGTGCTAAAACCTTTGGAAATCCGGCAACATCATATATGTACTTCTCCGGATAAAGAGCGGATAATTGCCCGCCTAGCTGGGGCATGCTCTCAATGATTTTTACACTGGCCTGCCTCATCCCGCCATAGAAAGCGGTAAATAACCCGGCAGGGCCTCCACCAATGATCGTAATGTCGTAGATTTGCTCGTCCTTTTGCAGAAAATTCAATCCAAAGCACCTCCGAATTAATCGTAAGCGAACTCCTCAACCATTATAACCCATCTAAGTGGAAAAACAGGAGAGAAAATTCGAAGGATGATAGGCAAAAAAACCTTGCAAATCCAATTGGTTGCCGATAAGATGAGGATGACTGTAAAGAAATTGTCACATTTTTCTATGGCTGACTTTGTGCATTTTTTCACAGAGTGGTTCAGATGGCATCGGAGGCAATAATTCCGATACTACACGGATCATAAATTGGGGCATCTTAATTTGTACCAGACCACGTGAAAAATCGCACAATCTTCCTGAAGTTACCATGAACAATGAAATCATACATGATTGGAAGGGATACTGATGGGTACACCCAAAATCCTGATTCTCGGCGCTGGATACGGTGGTTTGCTCACAACGTTGCAGCTTCAGAAAAAGCTCAACTACAATGAGGCGGAAATCACCTTGGTCAACAAGCACAACTATCACTACATCACGACTTGGCTGCATGAGCCGGCTGCAGGTACTGCACCAGCGGATCACGCCCGTGTCAGTCTGGATGGCATTTTGAACAAGGACAAAGTCAACTTTGTCAAAGGAACGGTGCAAGCCATTCAGTCAGAGGAGCAGACCGTTACGCTCGATAATGGCGAGGTGCTATCATATGACTATCTCGTCATCGGATTGGGCAGCGAGCCAGAAACGTTCGGAATTGAGGGACTCAAGGAGCATGCGTTTAGCATTCGCAGCATCAATGCGGTCCGCAATATTCGCGAGCATATTGAATACATGTTCTCCAAATTTAAAAATGAGCCGGATCGTATGGACTACCTCACGTTTGTTGTGGGTGGAGCTGGCTTTACAGGCATTGAGTTTTGCGGAGAGCTCGGCGATCGTCTGCCAGAGCTGTGCCGAGAATTTGATGTTGATCCAGAACTGGTGAAAGTCTACTGCATTGAGGCAGCACCAACTGCATTGCCTGGCTTTGACCCAGA
Organism: Brevibacillus sp. RS1.1; assembly: GCF_013284365.1. Classification (NCBI taxonomy): domain Bacteria; kingdom Bacillati; phylum Bacillota; class Bacilli; order Caryophanales; family Paenibacillaceae; genus Brevibacillus; species Brevibacillus sp. RS1.1. Next base: position 174,832 of record NZ_JABSVA010000005.1, on the reverse strand, counting down.
GCTGATCCAATACGCCATAAATGTATTGGAGAGAAAAGGCATCGTGTTCAAAGTTGGAACACCCATCAAGCAGTGCACGCCAGATGGCGTACTGTTGAATACTGGAGAAGAAATCAAATCGAAGACCGTTATCTGGGCAGCAGGTGTCCGCGGCAACAGCATCGTGGAAAAAGCAGGCTTCGAAGTCATGCGAGGTCGCGTCAAGGTAGACGAATACTTGCGTGCGCCTGGCCATGAAAATGTTTTTGTCGTAGGGGATTGTGCCTTGATTTTCAATGAAGAAGGACGTCCGTATCCGCCAACTGCGCAAATCGCGGTGCAGGAAGGCGAGACGCTGGGTGAGAATCTCGCTGCCTTGATCCGGGGCGATCTTCCACAAAAATTCATCCCGCATCTGCAAGGGACACTGGCCTCTCTTGGAAAAGGTGAGGGTATCGGGCAAGTTGGTTCGAAAAAGCTGTTCGGCAGCACAGCAGCCATGATGAAAAAAGCGAGCGACCTGCGCTACTTGTACAAAATTGGTGGCGTCGGTCTCGCACTGAAGAAAGTAAAGCTGTAAAACGATGCGTCACGCGAGCATTCAAGTCCGGGGGCTCATGGTCCGCGAAGAGATGGATCGGTACAACGCTATGATGGAAGTGGGCCTTTATCTGGAAGAGCAGGGGCGACACGATTTGGCATGGCATGTACAGCGTGAAGTAGATATTCTCATCCTGCCTGCCATCGAACGGCTCAAGGAAAAGGGCCGCGAGAGGGATCGGGAAAATCTGCGATACATGATCGATAATGGGCTCCTAGATGACGAGGATGATTGATAGGTACCCCCGGCGAGGAAGAGCCGGGGGTTTCGTTTAGCTAGGACATGAAAGGAGCGAGCCGGATGCGTGAAGGGAAGGTTTGGTTAGGCGCCTGCGGAATTGTCATTCGCGGGCAAGAAGCATTGGTTGTCAAAAAAACGTACAGCGGACTAAAAGGGCAATGGTCATTTCCTGCGGGATTCGTGCAGGAGGGTGAGACAGTAGATGAAGCAGCAGTACGTGAGGTGCTGGAAGAAACGGGTGTCGAGGCAGTCGTGCGACAAGTAGCGGGAATCCGTTCAGGCGTTATTCGAGAGTCCATTAGTGACAATATGGTCGTTTTTTGGATGGATTACATAGGGGGAGAACCGCGGCCGCAGGAAGGTGAGATCGCGGAGGCGAGATTTATGCCCATACAAGAGTTGCTTCATGATCCGTTGTCTTCGACTTATTTGAAAATCATATTGCCGGACTATATCAAACGGGAACAGGGAATGACAGGTCAATCGTTTGCAATCGATCCCATTTTTCAATACACTTCCTATAAAATCTTTAAGCAATCCTGCGAATAAGCTAGATAAACTGCAATGTTTCCGTTTACATTGCGGTTTTTTTATGATTTTTTCGCGATGAACTGCATTGTAAACCAAGGGGAGATTCTGATATAGTTAGATACATCTAAATAATCTGAAAATACATGCAATTAATCTTCGCGCATGTATGCCGAAAGGGGAGCTCAACATGAGACAAAAACAAGAACAGTGCCCATACTGCCATGGCCAAGGGTATTTCCAACTGCTCCTGGGGGGCTCGGAGAATTGCCCTAACTGTGACGGAGCCGGTACACAGGAAGCTCAGAAGGAAGCTGTTTCTTCTCATCCATAATGAGTAAGGAACCTCGCATAGAAAACCGTCGAAGCGAATGCATCGGCGGTTTTTTCTGTCAGGCGTGCAACACATACGCTTGGCTTCTCTTATTGACCGATCCCTCGCCTTTTTGCTACACTTAATACCGAAAATAGCCCGCCTTTCCTGTATTTGCATAAAAAGTGGCAAAAGGTGGAGAAGGTGGCAGGAGGTCTTTTTCGGCGATGAACTTGATGCAATTTATGGTATCCATTGTTCTGTTCTCCGTGCTAGGGTTTGGCATTGGGTTTATTTTAAACATGATTTTGAAAACGACATGGTTTCCAGTTGTAATCGGCGTTGGTGTAGTCGTAGGTGCACTTGTCTATCAACAAATTGTGCCGGGAATTTGGGATTCGCTCATTCTGGGCTGCGGCATGGCAGGTACAGTGGCGAGTGGCTGGACCATTCACACGCTTCGCAAAAAAGGATATCGGATGTTTTAAAACAAGCACAAGCAGGCCGTCGTTTCGGGCCTGTTTTTCTTTTGGCATTGGATTGGAAAAATGGGCAACAGACAGAATATTTCTATAATCAACCAAAATTTGTGTATACTTTCCTCCTCGTCGGGACATGACTAGAAACGAGAGGAGGTTTACCAAGAAATGAATGGAAAGCAGTTCGTAAGTATCGTCGCGCTGTTCATCCTGGTCTTGACGGCCTTCGCAAGCGATGGATACAGCTATAATGTTGTGGGAGACTACGGTGTCTCATCCACTTTTGGAATCAAGGAAACGAAAGAGGGGCAACGTGTCGTCAAAAAACGGACGGTATCTGCCAGTTCTCTTACTCAAGTGATTGATAAAGCGGATGTATTTCACGATCAATATCCAAAAGTACGTGTAGTGGCGACAGGCTACTATGCCGGATACGAATCGACGGGCAAAAATCCATCTCACCCGTCCTATGGCATTACCTATTCAGGTGTAAAAGTACGTAGAGACGACTATTCCACGATTGCAGCTGATTTGCGCGTTTTCCCGCTGGGGACCATTTTGTACATTCCCGGTTATGGATATGGTGTGGTAGCTGACAAGGGTGGAGCGATTCGCGGCCATAAGATTGACCTGTATTTCGAGACCAAGCAGGACGTATTCTCGCAATGGGGGAAAAAGTCGGTGGACGTGTATATCGTAAAAAAAGGCGAAGGCAAAGTAACGGAAGCTTTTCTGAATAGCTTGAATGAAAAAGGAATCGCAGCCATGGCGGAACCCGTCAGCGGCCAACAACAAACTGAATAGCAACGAATGAAAACCAATGGATGCCGCATCGGTGGCATGAAAGAAAAAAGAAAAAACGTTCAAGGCACAAGCTTTGAACGTTTTTTGTGTCATTTTGTATGAATCAAATCAACCAGCTTCTCCAATCCTTCCAAAATGCGAGGAGAAGGGCGGCAATAGAGGCCTTCTTCCAACAAGTGGACCTGATTGTTTCGAATCGCGGTCATATTCACCCACTCTGGGCGATTGGTGATCAGATCAGGCTTGATTCGCTTCAGTTCAATTCCGCACCAGACGACGCAAATATGATCCGGATTGCGTTCCATAACCATTTCCCGCGTAGCCTTGACGTTCGCGACAGGATAGTCTGCAAAAATATTGATGGCACCCGCAATGTCACTTACATCGGTCAACCAGTTTTCCTGACCCGGTGTGTAGATGGGATTCGGCCACCATTCCCAGTACAGCTTCGGGCGTTGCTCGTACGTCGCTGCCTTTTGCCGGATGCTTTCAATGGTTTCGTCAAATTGGATCGCAAGCTGCTCGGCTTGCCTCTGTGTTCCTGTCGCCTCACCGACGAGTCGGATATCATGAGCGATATCCCCGATGCGGGAAGGGTTCAGGACGATATGCGGAATGTCTCTGTTGCCCAGAGCTTCTATATTCTTCTCCATGCCAGGAACAGAGAGGGACGCTACGACCAGATCCGGTTGGAGAGCAGCGACCCGGTCCATATCGATTGTCAAATCGGGTCCAACCCGGGGGAGATGCTGCCACTCCAGCGGCCAGTCAGAGTGATCATCCAAACCGACGACATGCTCATGCAGGCCTAAATAATACAGGATTTCGGTATTGCTGGGACAGATGGAAACAATGCGCATGGGAGCCCTCCTTTAAAAAAACGGATGGAGCAATAACGCAATCATGACGCCTAACCAACCGCCGATCAATACCTCGATCGGTTGATGACCGAGCAGTTCTTTCAGTTTTTTCGCTTTTTCCTGGCTAGGGCGTACTTTTAACGATTTCATACCTTCTAGCAGGTGGTTGAATTCATCGACCAGCTTGTTTAAGACAACGGCTTGCATACCGGCATGGCGGCGGACACCTGCGGCATCAAACATCACGATCACACCGAGAATCGCGGAAATAGCGAACATGTTGCTGCCAAAGCCCTCACGCAGTCCCACGGCTGTGGATAGGGCTGTCACGGCAGAAGAGTGAGAGCTGGGCATACCGCCTGTACTCATGAGCAATGACCATTGCCACGTTTTTGTGGCAAAAAAATGAAGGGGAATTTTGATAAATTGGGCGATCCCTATGGCTAGCAGTGCTGCCCATAAGGGGAAGTTTTCAAAAAAATCCGCCACGGAAAATCCATTCCTTTCTACTGTGCGCTTATCTCTAGGATTATTGTAACAGAAGGGCGTTGTCTTAATCCGTGAAGTTTTTGTTTGGATGTAAAGTGACTGCCAATCTGTGTTACCATGAAGATGGAAGGTTCGAAACGGAGGCATGCATCCATGGGATATCCTGAGCAGTATTTGCAGTTCATTGAAAAATTCAATGATGGAGAATACTATGAATGCCACGATCTGTTGGAAGACATCTGGATGGAAGACAAGTCAGACAAGTTTTTGCAAGGATTGCTGCAATTGTCAGTCGGACTGTACCACCAAGAGTACGGCAATATCAAAGGTGCTCGCTGGATGTTAGGCAATGCACGAAAGTATTTGACTCGTTACCAGCCAGTTCATTGGGGACTGGACGTAACAAGAGTTCTTCGTTACATAGATGAATGCGAGAAATTGTTGCCGGAAAAGGATGTCATTTCTTACACAGAGGCAAAAGCCATGACGTTTCCATCCTTGCGCTTATATGTCGACACATCCTGTTAAACAAATGTGCCCATATAGTATCCTACCACACAGAAAGAGGGAAGAGTATATGAAAGTAGCAGTAGAAAATCGCATACAGCTTGTAAATATCGCGTGTGATGAACTGATTGTCCCGCTATGGAAGGGTGAGGAGCTTTCGCAAGTATACCCGGAATTGGACGAAGCTTTTGGGGGCAGTCTGAGTGGCTTGCAGCAGGACAAGGAAGTTACAGGTGAGGTAAAAGAAATTACGGTTGTCCACGGAATGAACAAGGTAGCCGCAAAAAAACTGTTGATCGTCGGGATGGGTGAACCGGGGAAATTTGATTTCGTCGCAGCCCGAAATGCATGGGGACGTGCAGCCAAAACGGTTGTAGGAAAAGGCAACGGGAAAACAGTCGTGATTGATTTGCCAACAACAGAGCATATGAGTGCCGACCGTCTGGCGCAGGCAGTTACGGAAGCCTTTGGACTTGCCGAATACAATTACGAGGGCTACCGCCAAAAGGCAAAGCGCGAGTTTGACCCAATTGCGACGGTGCAGATTTTGGCAGCAGATGCCGATGCTTCATTGGTACAGGCGGGTGTTGCTCGTGGTTCGGCGCTCGTATCCGGAACGAATCTGGCGCGTACGCTCGTTAATGAACCAGCTAACTACTTGACTCCACGCGCTTTGAAGAACGCAATGGTCGAGGTAGCAGAGCGCTATGGCATGACTGTGGAAGTCATGGAAAAAGCGAAGCTGGAAGAGCTGGGAATGGGCGGAGTGCTCTCTGTTGCACAAGGCAGCGAGCTCGAGCCATATGTCGTCGCAGTTAAATATCAAGGAAGAGACACGTGGGACGATGTCATTGGCTTGATCGGTAAAGGCGTGACGTTTGATACAGGTGGGATCTCCATCAAGCCAGTAGCAGGCATGGAAGACATGAAGTCGGACATGGGCGGAGCAGCTACGATGATCGGCGCATTGGAGGCACTGGGGCAGATTAAACCAAAGGTAAACGTACTGGCTGTCGTCGGTACCGTGGAAAACATGCCATCCGGAACGGCCTTCCGTCCAGGCGATGTCATCACGACCATGAGCGGCAAAACGGTGGAGATCATTACGACAGACGCAGAAGGTCGTCTCGTACTGGCTGATTGCATCACCTATGCAAAAGAGCAAGGAGTGTCTTGCCTGGTGGATGCCGCTACCTTGACAGGTGGTATCGTGGTCGCACTCGGTCATTTCTGCTCTGGTGCTATGACCAACGACAAAGCACTGTTGGATGAGCTGATGAACGCAGCAGACGTGGCGGGTGAGCGCTTGTGGCAGCTGCCTACCTTCGATGAGTATCGCAGCCTGAACAAGAGCCGTTTTGCCGATTTGAAAAACTCTGGTGGACGTTATGGCCACGGTATCATCGGCGGTGTTTTCCTGCAAGAATTCGTTGGCGATACACCGTGGGTACATCTGGACATCGCAGGTACGGCGTACACAGCAAGTGCTGGCGACATGCAACCAGCTGGCGGTACCGGAGCGATGACGCGCACCATTGTTGAGTTTGTTTCAAGCCGGAGTGAATAAGAGGTAGTTCAATTTCCCATTTCAATATAAAAAAGGAGTGTTTTCACATGGCACAAAATCCAAGCAACGAAGTACGCCGTCAACTGCTGGAAGATGCAAAAACGATCGCTGTAGTGGGGCTGTCCAACAAGCCGGACCGCACCAGCTATATGGTATCGCAAGCTATGCAGAACGTGGGCTACAAGATCATCCCGGTCAATCCTGTCATCGCGGGTGAAACGGTTTTGGGTGAAAAAGTGGTTGCCAGCCTGTCTGAGATCGATCAGCCAGTCGACATCGTCGATGTGTTCCGCCGCAGCGAAGACATGATGCCTGTTGCGGAAGATGCACTGAAAATGCAGCAAAAGCCAAAAGTGTTCTGGATGCAACAAGGCATTGCCAACGAAGACGCGGCAAAATTGGTTGCAGATCAAGGCATCGAGGTTGTCCAGGACATGTGCATCAAGGTAGATCACGCCCTTTTGCGGGTTGGAAAATAAGAGACTGAACAATCGGGGAGTGGAAACAACATGTTTATCAACCCAGCGGCTGATACCAAGCGCGATCGCATTCCACCGAATCAAAAACAGACGACAGGCTTTCCTGTCCTGCACTACGGAGAGGTTCCCGAATATACAGATCTCTCTACAGAGTGGAGCTTTCGCCTTTTCGGTCTCGTCGAAGAAGAAGTAACATTGACCTACGAACAAATGATGGCCCTGCCAAAAGGTGGCACCACCAACGATATTCACTGTGTTACAGGCTGGAGCAAGCTGGACAATGAATGGGAAGGCATTCCGGTGGAGGAAGTTCTGAAGCTGGTCAAGGTGAAGCCAGAAGCGAAGTATGTCATGCTGCATGCTGAGCACGGATGGACGGTGAACATTCCGCTTGTCGACTTCATGAAAAATGGCAACCTGTTCGCTACAAAACATAACGGCGAGGATTTGACCCCTGAGCACGGCTGGCCGCTACGCTTTGTCATCCTGCATCTTTACTTCTGGAAAAGTGCCAAGTGGGTGCGTGGGATTGAGTTTATGGAGAAAGACAAGCAAGGGTTTTGGGAGAAGAATGGATATAATATGTATGGAGATCCCTGGAAAGAACAGAGGTTTGCTTGGGATTGATTGGGGAAAAGAGGCGGTGATTATCCGTCTCTTTTTTTGTTTTCATGGGCTTACAATGCGAACCGAGGCGCTGAACGGCCTGAAAAAAGGCGATATTGTCGAGCATATAAAATGCCATCGCAGTCAATGGAAACATTTGAATTTCGGTAACGTGTAGATGGTGATGGTGTGTCTTTGTCTTAATACCCAGTCCAATCTTCAGCATTATAAGACTGGATTCCAAGTCATTCTCATTTGAGAGTAATGTTAGTGTACACAACAAAATTTAAGACTCCTATTAGAATCTGGATGCAAAGGGAAGCAGCAGCAATATATAAAGCTGTTCGTCCTACACTTTTAAATTGCTGATTTTGGTTAAAAAATGAAGCGATCCATACGATTCGTCCGATGGGAAAGAAAATAAAGCTAAAGAAATAAACAATTCCTTTTTCGAATTTGTTCATTTGGATTAACACCACTTAGTTTTTAGAACATTTTACAATATTTGGATTCAATTAACAAACCACACGATTTGTTAACGGTATCGGTCTTCGGAAATTCGTTTCAGAGCATGAGTGCTTAGTTCATCGTTATTATCATGACTCAGTATTTGTAGAGCTTTAAAAGTAGCTTTCTTGTTATAAGCAATACGTTGTCGAACAAAAAATTCGGGATCGCTGGCAAGAATGCTTAGAATCTCAACAGGTACCGATTTATTTTGAGCAACCCAAAAAGACATGTCTGGATATTTTTGAATGACTTCTTGCCAAACATCCAATGGGGCTTCATCCCAAGCTGGAATATAGGAAAGCCTAATCTTCCCAGAAAGAAAAGATATCAACTCCATCACACCATTTTTTGTAATCAAAAAGTTCTGGGTTTTGAATGAGTTGAAACGATCGAGAAACCCATTGTTGGATGTAGTAATTTCGATTGGATGAAGCTTGCTCTACAAAAAGTCGGACTTCCTCAAGGTGTGTTGTATCTTTTACTATTCCCACTGCATAGAAAGACTTTTCGTTTATGCTTTGCTACTTCCGGATTAATTGATAGTGCTAATAGTAAAGGAGCAGTACTTATATCAATAATAAAAAGGTCCCAATCTTGATGAGGAAACAATGATACAAGATTATTATCTATGATTATTGAGCAAGATTAGGCGAATGCCCCAACGAACAAGTTGAACTCATGCGTATCTTAAGGGGTACTGTAATATAGGAGATGGGAGTACACTCTTCAACGGAATCTGTGAAGGGTGTTTTTGTCTCTTATCTGCAAAAAACGAAATTCATTGTCACGAAATCCCTCCGGCTGGATCAAATAAGTGATCTGAAAATAGAAGGGATGTCAACGAAATGAAAAAACAAACGTTTTTTGCCGTTAGTATGATGACAGTGCTGTTGTCAGCAGCAGTTCCATTTGCGAGCATGCCAGCACCAGCTTATGCAGACACTCAGACGAAATTGGCCCCTGAACCAATGAAGAAACTCGCACAATTGGACAAAAATGTCGTAGAGGCTGCCAAACAAGCCATGCAGAAGGAGGCGGGCAGTCTGCCGATCGAGTTGGATGAGATTACAGGGATGAACGCCGATTGCTGGGCGATCTCAGCCAAAGACAACAGAGGCGAGGTTCTGGTTACCAAAAAAGAGGGAACGGTCGTATCTGTACATGTTAACTTCAAGTTCAGCGAAGTGGCTACAGATTTGCAAAATACGATCATGAGCACGTTGAAAAGCATGGATGGTACCCAGGCTTTTAGAATTGATCAGGTAGATCGAATTAGCTCGGATGTAGAAAACAGTTGGGTGTTTAAGGGGGAGAATGTAACGGCATCCATCGACGCGACAACAGGGAAGCTCAGCGTTGTTTCGATAAAATATACAAGCCAAAAAATTAACCCCAAGGTGGTCGATACAGCACAAAAGGCAATGAAGACACTATCAAACGGAAAAGCATCAGCATTGCTCCCTGAGGTTTCGCTCCTGAAAAACTCGGACAATCACCTGGATCAGGTGTGGAGCTTCATGGATCGTGACCATACATATAGTGTCTTCATCGGGGCGAAAACAGGGAAAGTTGTTTCAGCCATCAACTACAATGAATTCAGAGATAGCAACTATCTTTCGGACGAAGATATTCCAAAAGTGTTTGCCAAACCGTTCTATACGAAAGAAAAAGCGATTGCTGCCGCAAATCCAATGGTGAAGAAAATCTTTCATATGGATTTGGCAGGATACAATGTTTCAACGAAATACAACGAGTATACCTTTACGAAAAAGGGAAAACCGACCGTTACGGCATCGATCAATAAAACAGGGGTTTTCTATGATTTTACCGTCACTCCGGAAAACGGCATGATCAACTAAATCGTTGATCCCAACAGGATGTGGAGGTTGGATTGCGGAAGCTCCCGCCAGGCGAAATGTCTAGGCGGGTTCTCTGCTTTATTTGCTATATTCTATATTGAAGTTGTATAAGTAAGTATTTTTTAAAAGGAAAAAATTTACACAAAAACGAAATCACTATACAATTGGTAACAAACCCCATTCGATACAGAAAGAATCATGCGTAAAGTATTTTTTTATTCAAACGAAAGAGCCATAAAGGAGGGAAAGTATGCCAGCTCCTTAATTGGTTACTACTCATTGTGTTATTAATTGGAAGTGGCATTCAACTATTTCTTAATTTGCTTATGGGCGCAGATATTCCGGTAGTACTAAATGAAGGGGAGTTTATTCGGTTTATAAAGTATTCTGGCGTATTGTTTTCACTATTTGTGGTTTTCTTATCGTTACAACGAAAAATCTCTATACTGATCATCAATACTTTTGTTCAAATCATTATATTTGGTTGGTGGTCAACCAGCCTAGAATCATCATTAGAAATGGAAACAAGAGTAGACGAGTTAATTTATAGTAGCCTAACGGGATTGGGCAGTTCGATGCTAATCATTACTTATTCCCTTGTTCTTTTCGTTAAATTACTGAAGGAAACCGTGAAAATCAAACTATAATGACTTTAATACTTATCCACCGATTTCATGTCGATCATCTCTATAATTTCATCATAAGTCATTTTTTTAATCACATTGTAGTCAAGTGCCCTAAAAATAAATTGACGACGTAATTCCTCTTGTTCATTTTTAGGCTCAGGAAGATTTTCTCCAGTAGCTATAGTGTTAAAACGAGGATTAAAAGTTTCCATATTGTCGTCTACATTAAGCTCTACCCAAATCTCTTTCGATGAGCCATCATTTAGTGTGAGAAGGTAACATGCTTTTACGAGATAACCGTCATTATCGGTGTTTCTTTCAGCCATAATATTTTTTACATGTACTTCCTTTGCGGGAAGAATGCCTTTCTTCTGCATTTCCAAGTATGTTGCGAGTTCTTTATGGGTTGTAGTTAATTCTTTCTTTACTCGTTCTTTTTCGTCTGGACGTAAATTCCAAGTGAGATAAAAGTATGTATTCCATAGATCCTCTTCATTCTTTTGTGTAAATAAATGATGCCATTCAATTGTTAGTATTTCCGTCATTCGACTTAAGGTAGTGTCGTGGTTCTCTAATCGATCAAGAATTTCTAGCTTTTTATTATAGTCGACCAATTGAGGCTGGGGACTTGCTTGCATGGATAACGCATTGTTATTAGTAGTACATCCAGCTATTGTAACGACAGAAAGCAACAAGAATACTCTTAACTTTTTGTACAAGTAAATTACCACCCTTTTCTTAGTCTAGCTCTCGCAATATCAGCCATTGTCAGTACGGGGAACGGAACTACTTACGCATAGGCATAAATCCATATGACGATTTTAATTAACAGTAGAGGAAAAGAAATTGCGGTATCTGGTAATACAGGTACAGATACTACTGGACCCCATTTACATATCGATACAAATAATAAAGGGAAGTATGACGGGAAGTATATTACCTATTCAAATACGGATAGACCCTAAATACTTCTGGCCTAGCTACTTTGATGGCCCAACCTTTGCGCTACATGAAGAGCATCAAACTGAAGATGAATGATTACGTAAATTTGACAGTGAAGAATACTTTTTTGAAGACACCCTTATAAAGTATGTAGGGGAAATTGAAAAGAGGCGGGAAACCGCCTCTTAATTTGTATCAAATGAAATAATTTTGCGTGCTGCTCTTCTACCAGGCCCCCCAACAGCTTCATCATATGTATCTGTTACGATTCTGGAGAATACAGTTTGCATAATTACTTTCTTGTGATCAAGTTCAAGATGTGGCCAGTTTTCCTTTTTGCTCTTTGCAAATGTCATGATCATTTTCTTCATGTATGTGGAGTTTGAGGTCATCTAGGCTAATAACATCATTAGCAAAAGCCATCTGCCATTTTTGCCATGAACCATCTAAATTGATCTGGTGCCAGTAAGGCAGCAAGGACTCTGGAATTGGGGGAAGGGAACGGTTTACTTCTCAAATAGGTGGCAAGGAATGGGCGTTCTAGTGGAGGAAGCTGAAAAGCAAGGGATTTACCTTGAATACGAGCATTTTCGGAAAGGCTGATACCTTGGCCGAGTTTGGAAATACTTCGAAGAATCTGAGGACTGGGTGAGCATGCCAAAGGACAGTGCGATAAAGCCACTTGTCACCGAAACTGTGCCTCACGCGGTAAGCTTAGCATTCCTGAAGCACAAAGGGATCACTATTTAACAACAGAGAAATTGATTCTGGTGAAATCCTCTTTGAAAAAAGTTTAGGTTTATGGTGTAGTGACTGAAATAGTCCCAGAAGTTCGGCCACGCTGTTTGCTTTTATAACGAATGAAATATTCGCCAGCAGGTAGTGGTTTACTAGTTGTGAAGCTAAAAGAGCCATTTCCTTTGATGTTTGAAGAGCCATAGGAGGTTGTAGTACCATCTGGGAGGTATGTAACAATTGAATAGTACATGTAAGCTGTTTTCGTACTATGGTTCTGTGTCACATTAACTGTAACATAGCCAGGTGTAGTTACATTGAAGGTTGCAGAATTCCCGCTCGGATCATTTGATCCTAGGTTTGAGTAATCTTCTACTTGTTTGGTTGAAGCAGGTACAACCGTATTAGAAGTTTGTTTAGAACTTCCGGCTTCTGCCCCTGTTGGAATAACAAAAGATGCAGTGAGTAATGCAAGCAAAGCTGCTTGAGCAAACTTTTTCACATCTGTCATCTCCTAGTTTTCGGATCACACTAAATGTTACATGTATATACAAAATTTAACAACATATTTCTGCAAGAAATACCTTATTTAATAGTTAAAACATGAATAAACTGACCCAACAATTGTTTGTTGCAGATACTCTGTAGTTCAACTTAACTTACTATTTCAAGTGGAGAGTGGACAAGCAAGTTGCGGAGACGTTAGGGGGGGAACCTTATCTCGATGAAGATTTCACTGACTGGACCACAGACGGTAATGGATGGGTGCCGAAGTTCTTCACGTCAGGGGGAGGAATGTTAAGACTAATCGAGGAAGCGCGGAAACAAGGCATTTTGATCGACATTGATACCATGAATGAACTTTTAAAACGTTGAAATGGCACCAATATAGGAAAAAAGAGGCCTTCTGGTGAAAGCCTCTTTGAAAAAAGTTTAGGTTTATGGTGTAGTGACTGAAATAGTCCCAGAAGTTCGGCCACGCTGTTTGCTGTTATAACGGATGTAATACTCGCCAGCAGGTAGTGGTTTACTACTTGTGAAGCTAAAAGAGCCATTTCCTTCGATGTTTGAAGAGCCATAGGAGGTTGTAGTACCATCCGGGAGGTCTGTAACAATTGCATAGTACATGTAAGCTGTTTCCGTACTATGGTTCTGTGTCACATTAACTGTAACATAGCCAGGTGTAGTTACATTGAAGGTTGAAGACTTCTTAGTCGGATCATTTGATCCAAGGTTTGAGTAATCTGCTACTTGTTTGGTTGAAGCAGGTGCAACCGTATTAGAAGTTTGTTGAGAACTTGCAGCTTCTGCTCCTGTTGGAATAACAAAAGATGCAGTGAGTAATGCGAGCAAAGCTGCTTGAGCAAACTTTTTCAAATCTATCATCTCCTAGTTTTTGGATTTAATTAAAGGTTACATTTACATACAAAAAATTACAATATTTTCTACTGCGAAATACCAAATAGTTAAAGCATAAATAAACTAACCCAACTATTTGGCTCTCCAACAAAGATAAACAAAAGCGAAACAAACAATTGTTCTAATCAAAGCCATGTCTGTAATTTCAGATGATAAGTGGATTTCAGGCACAGCAATACCTCTTCCTCAACCATATCCTTAATATCGTAGCCAGTTATATATTTTCCATTGTTGTCTTGAAACCTAACTACAAAACTTTGATTGATATAATCTTTAATAATGACCTTAAAACTATCGATTGTTTGTGCGGAAGAAAAGTGAGAAGTTATGGATTCAGTTATTGTTGTATTATTTATTCCTGCTTGCAACGTTACTCCTGTACTCAATTCAGAGTCAGTAACAGGGGAAGTTTGAAACTTGCACAATTGGACAAAAATGTCGTAGAGGCTGCCAAACAAGCCATGCAGAAGGAGGCGGGCAGTCTGCCGATCGAGTTGGATGAGATTACAGGGATGAACGTCGATTGCTGGGCGATCTCAGCCAAAGACAACAGAGGCGAGGTTCTGGTTTCAAAAAAAGAGGGAACGGTCGTATCTGTACATGTTAACTTCAAGTTCAGCGAAGTGGCTACAGATTTGCAAAATACGATCATGAGCACGTTGAAAAGCATGGATGGCACACAGGCTTTTAGAATTGATCAGGTAGATCGAATCAGCTCGGATGTAGAAAACAGTTGGGTGTTTAGGGGGGAGAATGTAACGCCATCCATCGACGCGACAACAGGGAAGCTCAGCGTTGTTTCGATAAAATATACAAGCCAAAAAATTAACCCCAACTTGGTCGATACAGCGCAAAAGGCAATGAAGGCACTATCAAACGGAAAAGCATCAGCATTGCTCCCTGAGGTCTCGCCCGTTGATTCCAACAGGATGTGGAGGTTCGCTCAATGATTTTTTACACACGGGCCTTTGTAGAAGACGAGGACTATTATCAGGGGAAAAGAGGCGGTGATTATCCGTCTCTTTTTTTGTTTTCATTGGGCTTACACTTAGTGACACAAGTTTACACTTCCGGCGTTTTCAGTGAGCAAAAAAATATTCGGTAAAATAGAATTAGAAAATTAATAACTAGGGCAGCAGCGGAGTTTGTCCACAGAAAGCCCAGACCTGAAAGCGAGGGATGAAGTGCATTACACAGCAGACTCATTGAGAGGAGGATGGAATTCTAAGAACTTTGCAAGTGCAACTTAACTGTGCTGTTTTAAGGAACTTATACAAGGAGCATCAAAATAAATACAAATCACCTTTTGGATGGATTTTTTTATCATATTTGGAAGGTAATAAACTAAAAAAATATTAAATCATAACTCAAAGGAGATAATCATGAAAAAGATCAAAAAATTATCAGTAAGTCTTCTAGTTTCCGCTTTGCTGTTGATGCCTGTAGGACAAGCATTTGCATGTGAAGACCACGAAAAGATTGAGTTAGTAAGTGCTGGTATTTATCACTCACTTGCTCTTAAATCAGATGGAACAGTATGGGCTTGGGGGCATAATTTATTCGGACAATTAGGGGATGGCTCCACTAACGAGAGTACAGTCCCAAAACAAGTTTCTGGACTAGATAATGTATTAAAAATTGATGCGGGTTCTGGATCACATTCACTGGCATTAAAGAAAGATGGAACGGTATGGGCTTGGGGGGCTAATGGACAGTGGCAAGTTGGTAGTGCAAATGGAAGCACCATAACTGCACCTGTTCAAATTGAAGGACTTAATGAAGTAAAAGATATCACAGCGGGATCTGAATTTAACTTGGCTTTGAAAGAGAACGGAACGGTATGGGCTTGGGGAAAAAATGAACTAGGGCTAGGTGACAAAGCTTTAACTAAAGCTTCCAAGATTCCTGTTGAGGTTGCAAATCTTGATGATGTGAAAAAAATCAAAGCAGGGAGTTTCCATTCACTTGCTTTAAAAAATGATGGAACTGTATGGGCATGGGGAAACAATCAATACGGCCAATCCGGTCTGGGGAAAAATACTTATAATTCAAAGGTACCTGTGCAAATCGAAGGAATGACGGATATTATTGATATTTCAACAGGTTACAATTATTCCTTGGCCTTGAAAAGTGATGGGACAGTATGGGCTTGGGGAGAGAATTCATATGAACAATTAGGTATTAATAATAAGACCACCCAATATACTCCAGTACAAGTTATGAATCTTGAAAATGTAACAGAAGTTGAAGCTGGTAGTTTTTATTCTTTTGCCAAAAAAGAGGATGGAACAGTATGGGCGTGGGGCGGCAATGGGCATGGAGGATTTGGTAATGGAGAGATAACTAATTACTCCTTACCGGTTGAAATTACTAATTTAAAGGGTTATAAAACTTTATCGTCTGGAAATATTCATTCTTTGGGTGTAAGTGCAGAAGGAGCTGCTTTCGGATGGGGAGGCAATTCTTTCGGACAAATTGGAGATGGAACTAAAAATATCCAAAAACAACCAATTAAAGTTTTAGGTCAATAAATGTTTTTAAAGAGTACTAAATTTATATAGCCCTCCTTCGGAGTGATGATATGCCCCCCTAAAGTTCATAGGTAAAACCACGGGGGGTCCAATATTTACTTTAAGGGGGGCACTTCACAATTTGCTTAAAGCGGTTGGGGACTTTTTTATTTCGGGGTGACCATATGTTTATTTCCCCAATGCTTCTCCAGGTGCTGATAAACCATTTTCGGACGGTCGCTACGTCTTCGATCCTAAAAATGACGGAATGATCTCCAAGCCTGAAGACGAACGATACCATGCGGCTAAGCGAACAGACGATTTCATCAAGCTCATCAACTATTAGCCACATCACATTTAACATAAAAACAAAAAATCCGCCCAGAAATCTGAGCGGATTCAGGTTTTCGAGAAAAACATAGTCAGGGGTACTTTTTTATCATTTCTTGGACGTATCAATAGGTGAAATACTCCAATATATTTATTGGAAAGACGAATTATTTATATACTTCACTGTGTATGTTCCAGGCTGAAGGCAAAAGTTTTTCTCATACGTGCCTATCCCAGTTATCCCGTCAAAGGAATAGATTTGCCCATTGTTCCCTAGCAGATTCACCGATGTGTTTAAAAACCCGCTATTTTGGGAATTTGCTGGAACTTGATTGACATTTAGCTTCCCGCACACAGTTGAATTGAGATTCACCTGAAAAGGGGCATCCTTCCAATAGCTGTTGGCTTCCAAACCATTATGCCAAAAATTAAATAAATAATTTTGATTTGCCTGGTTAACCTTGCTTACTTCATTTGATGCGGCTTGTGTTGAACTAGCTAGTGTAAATACCATCATTACTGCCATCATACCTTTTACAAACCTTTTCTTAAACATCGTACCACTCCTTAGATTAGTTAGGGTTTTCCTTACACTTCCATAAATCTAACCTGTTCACTTTTTGTGTATTAATTTCATTACATCCTCCCTTTCCCTTTATTTGAAAAAAGCATGGGCAATAAGTCATAGAGGTCGAGACAAGCATGTTTTTATATAAAAATACGGATTTATTGGAAAAAAATACAAATCATTATGAAAATTTAAAGATGTGTAGAAACGTTGTCCAGCTCGATTCAAGTTTCGTAACTGGACGAATAGTAGAATGTTACGTTCTCCCGTATTCGTCGATTTTATTTTAGTTGGCTAGAAAATAACCCGTCCCTGTTTTAAGGAGACGGGCAAATACCAGAGTCAGCTTGGTCAGCTTGGTGGAAAAATTCATTCCGAGGATGGTTTTTGCACTATGTTCTCGTAAGCAAAAAGGAGAACGGACGTGCATAGCTGTTATTGAGGATTATAGTAGTAGACACCCCACTAGGCTTGGTGTCTTTGCGCGTTGTTTTTGCTTTTACAGTGAGATCACAGCACGTATCTAAAAATGAATAGTATTTTTTGTTTGATAGGAAGAGAAGAGGAATTATTATGTAATTATGGAATATAAGAGAAGGTTAGAGAATACCCGGTTTTACTATTCCAACAGCAAGTTATGTCAAGGACATTGATACCTATATCACTGCTTCAGTTTCAGATGAGAATCTACTAGGTACTGTTACTGAAGCTACAGAAGACTATGAAGGAAAGGCATTATGGGCCTGAATCTTGGGATAGAATGAAAATACTTCTAAATCGTGAATATATGGATTCCGACATTCATGAATTTGGTCATGGACTTGGCTTAGTCCATCAAGCGTCCAATTCTATAATATAGCAAGGAAAGTTGAGCCTTACTGATCCAACGACATTAGACGAAAATAATTTATCCTGGAAGTACTCGGAGAAAGCAGGTGGAGTTATGAAAAAATTGATCGCTGTTTCTGTTGCTACAATTGCTTTGTTAGTGGGAGGAGCATTTTCTTATAAAGAATTAAGTACTACTGAAAAAGATTATCGAGTTGCTATGAATCAGGCCGATTTTATTTTGTTTGAAAATATCGAAGAGGTTGAAAAGTACTCCGGCTATATAGTGCAAGCTGAATTTACTGGAAAGAGATCATTAAAAGAATGGAATCTTGGCGAAGGTGATGTGAAAACTGCTTCAGAGTCCGAAGTGAAAATACAGAAGGTTCACAAGGGAAGTCTTAAAGAAGGAGATACAATCTCTGTATATGAGCCTGCTTATTTCGAGGGTGATGTTTTTGATACAGTGGAAGGCTATAATCTCATGAATGAAGAAGGTACCTACGTATTATTCTTGAGAGATACAGGCGATAAAGAGGGATATGCAATTATTGGAATGTATCAGGGTAAATATGATATTAGTGCAGGTATGCAGAATACAAAGGCTAAAAAAGCACAACAAACTGATACGTACCGTAGTTTAGAGGAAAGTGAATATTTTGGTGAAAATGTTGAGCAGTTTAATAAATTGAAGAAAGAGGTTTTAGAGAAATATAATTAACCATTAGCTAAATTGTTGCCTCCGAACGATTCGGGGGCTTTTTTCGGTTGTTACTATGTGGATAAGCGTACAATTAACTACAGCTATGTTTCATATCGTACGTTGACGTAAAAGAGACTTCGGATGGGTGGTGCGATCGACCAGCTGGCATGATGGGCTGGGCGTTCCCCCTACACACTAGCAGGTTTCAGCGTCTTCAAAATTTTGAGGCACCATCCTGTTATATAGAAGGTGCCTCATCGTGTTATTTGGTATATTCCATCACTTCAAAGGATTGAATCTTACTGAATGCTACATAATCTTCTCGAGAGGTAAATGGTCCCTTGTTAAAGTCCTTATCGAACATAAATGCTTCTTTACCACGTCCGTCTGCACGGCCATTATACCAGTCAACGAAGTCTTGTACTTCAGATGCAGATAGCTCAAACTCTTTCTCGAGTCCACTGATCATTTTAATAACTAGTAGAGCTTTGTCGCCGGTTGGTTCAGGAGTAGGTTCAGGGTTAGGCTCAGGATTAGGCTCTGGTTCTGGTGATTCACTAATTTTTGCCATCATTTCGATTTCTCCGATTGTGACAAATTTGGAGGAACCGTTGTTCTTTGTTACGTTTATACGATAAGCAAGATACTCAGTGTTGTTATCAAATGTGAATTCGTTTTTTTGGCCCATTACCCAATTTTTAATGTTTGAACGTGTATCTAAAATTATCCAATCTGTGCCATTCCACCCCTCGAAAGTCCAATCTTTAGGGAGTTCCAATAGGCTATCAATATTTTTAACTCGAGGTTTTATCGTATACTTTTGAATCTTAGTTGGAGCAGAGAACTCATATGAAACCCATCCATAAAGCGTACTTTGAGCACTAGACCAACCATAATCTTCATCTGAATCATTAAAAACATTAAAAGGTTGGTGGTTGATAACGCTCCATATACTACTTGAACGTACTACACCGCTTGGTGAATTATTACTTGTCATCTTAGGAACTAAATCATTGGTATATTGATCTTCTGCATGGCCTATGCTTTGACCAGAAAATAAAATGGCAGTGATTAGACCCATACTTACAAAAAGCTTACTACACGTCTTTACAAAATTCATAAAATCCCCCTTGGGCTGTTAAAAATGGATAATATCATATGGGAATAGATTGCATTTTGATGATTTGAGCAAAATAGTAAAAGGAATTAATTATCAGTTCGGAGGAGAGGAGTTTTAATAATCACTTAATGGTTACACAAGTGTATTGATTGGATAAATAGTGGAGAGGCACCCTCCTTATTTTTAGGGAAGTGCCTCATCGTGTTATTTGGTATATTCCATGACTTCAAAGGATTGAATCTTGCTGAATGCCACATAGTCTTTGCGTGAAGTAAATGGCCCCTTGTTAAAGTTCTTATCGAACATATATGTTTCTTTGCCATGTCCGTCTGCACGGCCATTATACCAGTTGATGAAGTCCTTTACTTCGGATGCAGTTAAATCAAATTCTTTCTCAAGTCCACTGATCATTTTAATAACAAGAAGTGCGTTGTCCCCAGTTGGTTCTGGATCTGGATCAGTACCGGGATCGGTGCCAGGATCAGTGCCAGAATTGTTCTTTTCAAACATCTCCAGTTCAGCAATAATACTTGCGTTACCTTGGGCAAATACAGATGACGTAATATTTAGGCGATACTTAATATAGGAGTTATCGTTATTAAAAGAGAATTCTTGCTTTTTTGATGGGATAGTATACCAGTTTCTGATGTTTACTTGTTTATCGAGTTGAACCCATTCTGTACCATCCCAGCCATCAAAAGTCCAATTTGCTGGTGCAGTATTCTCATTCCAATAGGTAATGGAATATTTCTCGATTTTTTTTGGAGTTGGAAACTCATATTCTAGAGCTCCAGGAAGAACGGTGGCATACCAGCCTGTATTGGGATTATGGTCAAAGGCTTTCCATGGATAAAAAGCATCCCAAAGTTTGGAGGAAGAAAAAGCATGACCTGAAGGTGTAGTTTCCCCAGTCATAACTGGAATTACGTTATCTGTATACTCATTATCTGCCGCTTGTACGAAACTATGACCAGAAAAAATAATGCCTAACATTAATACCAGTGCTAAAACATTTCGAGTACCTTTCCATCTTCTCTTTACAAAATTCATAAAAAACCTCCTTGAACTGTTAAATATGGATAATTCCACATAGAAATATATTACAGTTCGTTAAATTGAGCAAAACAGTAAAAGGAATAACTTCAAATCAAAGGAATAATCAGTTAAAAAGTTCAATATATGTTCAAAGAAATAGCAAACCCGTTCCTGTTTTAAGGAGATGGGTTTGCTTGGGATTGACCATACAAGAAGAGCAGATTCACATACACACCTAAACAGCCATATCATAATCAAAGACATTTGCATCGTATAACACCACATGCATTTTTAAACCTTTATTTATGTTTGGAGTGAAGCATTTCAATGAGAGAATGGCTGCCTGTATTCCTGTAAGAAAGGGTGAATCCAATTTGGCCTGCCCATTTTTTCAGCCCGCTGTCGAATATGATACGGGAGGGACATCTCCTTCCAGCATTACTTCTGCTGATTTTAATGGAGACAGTATTATAGACCTGGCTGTAGTGGATATTGGGTCCAATGATGTTTCCATTCTTCTTAACAATGGGTCCGGCGTGTTTTCCGTATTCCAAACGATACCCTTCAATACTTTGTTCCCTGGGTCTTTATTAGGGCAAATTGCAGCAGCAGATTTTAATGGAGATGGCCACATTGATTTGGCTGTAACGGATCAAACTCCCAATGACCGCGTTTTTATCCTTTTGAATAACGGGGATGGCACCTTTGCTGCACCTGTAGCTTATAGTACAGGTGTGTTTCCTGCTGTTTCGCAATCTTTTGCTATTGCTACAGGGGACTTTGATGGTGTAAACGGTGTGGACTTAGCTATAGCAAATGTAGGCCAAATTACAGGAACTAGCTTCATTACTGTCTTGTTGAATAATGGATCAGGTGTATTTACCATGGCGCCAGGAAGTCCTTTTGCCACTACCCCTGGTTTGGCCCCTTTTGATATTGTAGCGGCCGACTTTAATGGAGATGGCAAGCTTGATCTGGCCACTGCCAATCGGGACACGAATGATATAACGATATTTAACGGGAATGGGGACGGTACGTTCCAAACTCCTGGAGTGAGTTTCTCTGTACTTCCAGGGGGAGCATCCCCACTTAGCCTTGTAGCAGCTGACTTAAATGGTAATGGGTCTATCGATATTGCTGTCGCTAATATTGCTACGAGTAATGTAACCGTCTTTCTAAACAATGGGTTCGGTTCTTTTATAGAAGCAGCAGGAAGTCCCTTTTCCTTGGGCACTGATGCCTTTCCTTTTGATATAACGGCGGCTGACTTTAATTGTGATGGAGCCATTGATTTGGCTACCCCAAATGCAGGTTCTGATAACGTTTCTGTACTCATAAACAACGGAACAGGAGGATTCTCGACTCCCTTTCAGTTCCCTACAGGAGCAGGTCCTTTCAGCATTACAGTAGCTGATTTTAACGGAGACGGAAGAGTTGACATCGCTACGGCAAACGAGGGTTCGAACAATGTTTCTGTTTTGCTCAATGGCTGTGTGCAGCCACCAACCTGCCCACCTGACATGGTAGTACCCTGCCCTATCGTAAACTATCCATCACCTGTTGCCACCTGCCCCGGAGTCACTGTTACCTGTTCGCCGCCTTCCGGATCGCTATTTCCAGTGGGAGATACTGTTGTCACCTGTACGGCACAAGATATATTTGGGAATACGGAAGTATGTTCATTTACCATCACGGTTATTGACGAGCCTCCAACCATCACTTGCCCTGAGGATATCACAGTCCCTGTTTTACCAGGGAGAACTTCCGCTACGGTTACCTATGAAGTCACTGCCACTGATACTTGTGGGGTTACCTCAATTACTTGTCATGGGATGACGCGTTCCTTTTCCCCTCCTGCCCCCATTGCAGTTGCAACTTTTACCATGGACTTTCCTGTAGGGATGACGATGCTCACCTGCACAGCCAGGGATCAGTCAGGAAATACGGCCTCTTGCAGCTTTGTGGTTACCGTCACCTTTGGAGTCCCCAACAGTATTCAGCCGGAAATCATTCGCGTAAAAAAAGTGTATGATTGGGTTGTCCTTCAATCTAATTTTAGGCTCATACTGGATTTGAATCATAGTCGTGATGATCAAGGTAATCAAAAATGATGGAACCCGTCACCTTACAAAGGGACGGGTTTTCTTCGTTGTTTATGCTTTAATGGATCCTGCTTCATTTCTTTAACCGGTATGGAACCGTGGCAATTTTTACATCTTGGCGGGCGAATAAATACGCGCGGATCAATAAACTCGTTTGGTTATGAAGTAAGTTATGCCACCAGCGCTTGGTAATAAACTGTGGAATCATGACAGTAACATGGTCTGTTTCTGCCTTTTTCCACTCAACCGTATCAATAAATTTAAACAAAGGTCTTATTATGCTGCGGTAATGGGAACGCAGGACAATCAAACGTATTCCCGGATTCCAGAGCTCCCATTTTTCCTCCATTTTTTTCATGTCTTCATCACTGAACCCGACGTAGACCGCGACAATGTCGTCTGACAAGGATTGCGCATAACTAATAGTGTTTTTCACCACCTGCGAAA
The DNA here is from genome assembly GCF_013284365.1 of Brevibacillus sp. RS1.1. Classification (NCBI taxonomy): domain Bacteria; kingdom Bacillati; phylum Bacillota; class Bacilli; order Caryophanales; family Paenibacillaceae; genus Brevibacillus; species Brevibacillus sp. RS1.1. The sequence continues at coordinate 151,646 of NZ_JABSVA010000005.1, read as the reverse complement.
TCCCTGCCACAGGAATAACGATGACACTCCCTTTGGGTTCGGGCTTTTCTGTTTCTATATCGAGTCGTAACTCATTTGCTAAATCTCTATAATGCTGATTTATTTTCCTAAAGATGAAAATGACGATAGGAAGGAACACAAAAATCGGCCACACCTGTGTGATTTTTGTAATGAAAAAGATCAGGCAAATGGTAAGGGTCGTTAGCATTCCTAACGTATTAATAATGAAAGGTGTGAACCACCCTCGGGGCTTTTTGGAAATCCAGCGTTTCATCATTCCTGCTTGTGACAAGGTAAACGGTATAAAAACACCAAGCGCATACAAAGGGATTAAGTTTTCCGTTTCACCTTTAAACGCAATCACTAATAGGGCAGAAAGAACAGCCAAGAAAATAATCCCGTTTGAAAACCCAAGACGATCTCCTCGAACCATGAACATGTTTGGCATAAATCTGTCCTTGGCAAACATAAAGGCGAGTAAAGGAAAGGCTGCAAAAGCAGTATTAGCCGCCAGGAATAAAATAAGCGCTGTAACAGCTTGTATCGAGTAATACATGATTCCTCGTCCAAAAACAGTAGAAGCGATTTGAGATACCACCGTTTCCTTAGGATTCGGTGAAATACCATACAAATAGGCCAACAGGCTAATGCCCATGAACATAACTCCGAGGATAAGTCCCATCATGATAAGAGTTAATGCTGCATTTTTGGGTGCGGGGTCCCTGAAGTTGGGAATAGCATTGGATACGGCTTCTACCCCTGTTAATGCGGAACACCCTGAACTAAATGCTCTCAATAGAAGAAATAAGGTTATACCTGGAACAACTGCCCCATATGCTGGGGGATGAGTTTGAACATTCCCCACCAGCCATTGATATCCCCCGCCAATAATTAGGACGAGCATCGCGACAACAAACAAATAAACAGGATACATTAAAATCGTTGCCGATTCTGTGATTCCCCGTAAATTTAATACCGTCACGATGGCAATCATGAACAGTGCAATCAGAACGCGATGTTCATGTAGGACTGGAAATGCCGAAGTAATAGCGTCTGTAGAAGCAGACGTACTAACAGCGACCGTTAAAATGTAGTCCACGAGCAAAGAGCCACCTGCAACCAGTCCCGTAGTCGTTCCTAAATTGTCCTTGGCGACAATGTATGCTCCACCGCCTGTTGTATAAGCAAAGATGGTCTGGCGATAAGACAAAATGAGGATGGTTAAAAGACAGACAACCGCAATGGAGATGGGGAGAGAGTACCACATCGCTACTGCTCCCAAAGAAATTAACACGAGAAGAATCTGTTCTGTTCCGTAAGCGACAGAAGACAGAGCATCAGATGAAAGTACCGCCAAAGCCTTTACCTTATTTAACTTTTCTTCGGCAAGCTCACTTGATTTCATAGGTCTACCGAGTAAAAATCGCTTGAATTCTGAGATCATATGTAGTCCCCTTATCTGACATTTCTCGTTAGTTTTCCCTCTACCACCTGAAAATTAGTCAAATGATGAAGGACATTAAAAGAAGGAACCTGAATAGCTGATGATCGAATAATACAAATACCATAATGTCAAAACTAAAAGTTGACATGACACCAACGAGATGAGAGGTGTTCCTTAATGACAACAAGTAAAACGAATCCTAAGGTTGATGAATTTTTAGGCAAGGCGAAAAAGTGGAAGGCAGAATACGAGAAGTTGAGAAGGATTGTTCTGGACTGTGAGCTGACCGAAGACTTCAAGTGGATGCATCCCTGTTACACGCTTGAGAAAAAAAACATCGTTTTAATACATGGATTTAAAGAATATTGTGCGCTACTGTTTCAAAAAGGTGCTTTGTTAAAAGATCCAAACGGGATTCTCATTCAACAAACGGAGAATGTACAGGCTGCGCGCCAAATCCGGTTCACCAGTGTGGAAGAAATCATGGAAATGGAATCTATTTTGAAGGCCTACATTCAGGAAGCCATTGAAGTTGAAAAAGCCGGTTTGGAAGTGGACTTTAAAAAGCATGAAGAATATGCCATTCCTGAAGAATTTCAAAATAAATTGGATGAAATCCCTGCCTTGAAAACTGCTTTTGAAGCATTGACTCCGGGACGGCAAAGAGCCTACCTGCTCCATTTTTCAGCACCCAAACAAGCCAAAACACGAGAGTCAAGGGTGGAAAAATGTATGCAGCAAATTCTCGAGGGAAAGGGATTAAATGATTAATGGAAAGAAAAGAGGCGGAAACTACCGCCTCTTTTTCGTGCTTCGCCAAAGGGCTCGTTACATTTTGAAAAAAAAATACGAAGAAAACCGAACCTTTTTTCGATCGAGAGACAATATAGGGTGTAAGCTGCTCACTCAGGAGGGCCCTCTGAATGCAAAACGAAGAAATGTATCAATTACTTATAAAAATGAAAGAGGGTGATCAACAAGCGTTTCATACGATATATGATGCCACCTTTCAGGACGTATACCGGACCGTCTCCTTTCTGGTTGATCATAAGCAGGATCGGGAAGATATCATGAATGAAATCTATATGCAAATGTGGACCTCACTTGCTAATTACGATACGAACCGTCCTTTCCAGTTTTGGCTGCATGGCCTGGTAATCCGTCAAGTGCAGAGATTTCGGGTCAAGAGCTGGAGGAGATTCCGCATTTTTGAACGCATTCGTGCCTTCTCACACGAAGAGTCTTATTTGGATGAACATACAGCGTTGATGGATGGTACAAACCAAATGATATCTCAGTCCATACGAGAACTGACCGACAAACAGCGGACAGTGATTATCTTTCGCTTTTATCACGACTATACGCTTGAGGAAATTGCGACTTTGCTCGATATTCCGCTGGGTACAGTCAAGTCCAGATATCATGCCGGCCTTCAGGCGCTTCGAAAAAACATAGGGAATCTCCCAGTGGAAAGGATGGAAAAAATCAATGACTATTGAACGCAAAATCCGTGAACATCTGCACGAAGAGGCACAAACGATGGAGTGCCCGCCGGCCATTTCCAAACGAATCGAACAATCCTATTCTCACTATTTGCAACGAAAAAGGAGCGAAATAACGATGAAAAAACGATTAATTGGTGGAATTGTTGCTGCTGCGATATTGATTCCAACCGCAGCATTTGCAGCCCCTGTTGTAATAGACATGCTTACTCGAGCACCAATGACTTCTGAACAAGTCAAGCTGGATGAGGCTGGCAAAGCAACACTTGAGAAGCTGTATCGTGCCATTCCTGAAACAAAATCATTTGAGATTATCAATGCAAGCTACCTTGGAGACCCCAATGATTCAACCAAAAAGGTCCAATTAAGCATCGTCTTGCAGGAAAAAGGGGGAACTGGCAAAAAGATTACCCTCCATACAAACGGTATTACGGATGAGATTCAAGATCTGACGCAAGAGAATTGGGAGCCGAAGGAGAAACCACTCATTTCGTTATCCGATCAGGAAATCAAGGGGAAGGTAGATCAGCTCATTGATAAATTGTATGGTAACATCAAAGATTACGAGGTTGCCATGGAGCAAATGGGCAATCCAGATCCAAAAACATTTATCTTGAATTACACCAAGAAGGGATCAGGAGGAGAGGGTTACCAAGTATTTGTTCAGGGGAATAGCATTAGTCTTGCTCCGGTAGATTTTGAACCATCTAACGCTGAAGTAGAAGGTTATTTCTCTAGAGACGGTAAGCCCGATTATTATGCTGATAACTTCTTAAACGATGAAAAACTGTTCTCTTTACTAAAAATGACCCCGACAGAGTTAAAAGAAGAACTAGCAAAAGGGAAATCTGTTGTGGAGATTGCAGCAGCGAGAAATATCTCGAAACAACAAGTGATTGATGTGATTGCAAGAACACAGGCTGAAGGACAGCTTCAAGATGGAAAAAATAAAGTAACGATCAGCGATGATTTACTGAAACAAACGATGAAAGATGTTGAACCAAAAGTCGTACACGTAATTGAACACAAGACGGAAACGGAATGGAAATAGTCTATTGGGAATGGATTGGAAGAAGAGGCGGGAAACCGTCTCTTTTTGCGTCAAAAATAAAGTTGTGCGTCCGCCTACGGGAAGATTCATGATGGTTACGTATACTGTAACGTACTATTTTGACTACACGCTCAAGTCAATCGAAAGGAGAGGTCGACCGTGGCAATTGGACAGATGACTCGGGTCAGCTTGCCGTACCCCTCTACATGGGAAATTCAAGCGAGCTTCGGTGGAAGACCAACCACGTTGGGCACATTGGTGATATCCAATGTCTCGAATGGCAGGGTCAGCGGTACCGTTAATTTCCGTGGTACTCCGACTCCCATACAAGGAAGTTGGGATGAGAGGTCCAGGCAAATCACGATTGAATCACCTTATGCCAATTTTATTGGCACCTTGGCTTACAAAGAAGAGCCAACAAATGGGTTGCGACATTATGTATTACGGGGAACGGTTCGAATGAAGCCCCCATCTGTACGGGCAGGAGAAGTGGGAACATGGACGGCCGTTACGCATTTGCCGCTGTAAGGAAAGAGGAGGGCCTTATCTGCCGATGGATAGGGCCTTTTTAATATTCCATAATAGGTAGAAGGAGGCACCTTCCTGTTAGAAGAAGGTGCCTCCTTTTGTGATGTGCGGTTACAGGTGACAGCCTATTGAGTGATTCCGAGCATTTGCTTCATATCTTCTTGAGCATCACCAATCAACTGAATATGGAACAAGTCTTGTAATGCTTGCAGAACACCGGGCTGAATGAACTCAGGCAATTTTGGGCCAATCCGTATATCTTGTATCCCCAGGCTAAACAGACCGAGCAGGATGGCAACCGCTTTTTGTTCAAACCAGGAAAGAACGATACTTACCGTCAGCTCGTTCACTTCACATTCGAAGGCATCGGCTAATGCAGCCGCAATCGTAATGGTAGAAACCGAGTTATTGCACTGTCCCAAATCGATATATCTTGGGATGTCGGTACCTGGCACGGTGCCGAAATCTACATCGTTAAAACGGAATTTTCCGCAGGAGGTCGTAAGAATGACTGCTTCTGGCGGTAAGGACGTAGCCAATTCACGGTAATACTCGCCTCCCTTACCAGGAGCGTCACAACCAGCGATGACGAAGAAGCGTTTAATCTTTCCTTCCTTGACTGCCTGAATAATTTCAGGGGCGATGCCCAAGACCGTTTTATGATGATAGCCAGTCGTCAATGTCAGTTCCGATTCGATGGAAACCTCAGGAAGAGACAATGCTTTTTCAATGAGCGGCGCAAAATCGTTTTCTTCGATTTTCGTCACATTTTCCAAACCGGTTATATCATACGAAAAGAAACGATCGGCGTAGCTGCCTCGAATAGGCATCACACAGTTTGTTGTAGCCAGGATAGCGCCGGGAAATTTCTCAAACAACTGGCGTTGATCGTACCATGCTTTCCCGATGTTCCCTTTCAAATGAGGATATTTCTTCAGTGCGGGATAGCCATGTGCAGGCAGCATTTCGGAATGCGTATATACATTAATCCCTTTGCCTTCTGTCTGTTTTAACAGCTCTTCGAGAGCAAACAGATTGTGCCCCGTAACAACGATGCATTTTCCTTCTATTTTGTTTTGCGAGACGGTAATTGGCTGCGGCACTCCGAAATGATCCGTATGAGCCCGATCCAAAAGCTCCATGACCTTTATTGCGGCCTTCCCTACTTTCATGGCCATTTGCAAATGTTCGTCCAAGTTAAAATTCACATTCGTCAATGTAAAATAAAGAGCTTCTTGTGTAATGCCGTCCACTTCAGGATCGATATATCCCAGTTGTCGAGCATGTGTCGCATAAGCTGCAATTCCTTTTAAAGCAAAAATAATGGTATCCTGAATACTCGCAAGATCTTCATTCTTTCCGCAAACGCCGATGACCTTACAACCACCTGTTGGAGTCTGTTCACATTGATAACAAAACATGTATAATCCACTCCTTCGATTCAAGATTTCGCTTTGATTATAAGCGGATTGCCGGGAAGGAGCTGTGATTAAAATCACAACGAAACCAAACTTTGCCTCTTATCATAGTGGATGAAGAAGATTTCCCAAGTGAGGGGTGTTGTTTATGGTACGAAAATGGCAGTTGCCGTTACAGACGTTGAGTCTTACGGTCGGTTTCATGGTATGGGTCATTCTGTCATCGCTCATGCCTTTTATCAAAGAAACCGTACCCATGAGTGCAAGCGAAGTGGCGTGGGTGACAGCGATTCCTGTTCTTCTTGGATCGCTGCTGAGAATCCCAGTTGGATATTGGAGTAACCGATTTGGCGCGAGGCTATTATTTAGCATCAGCTTTCTCTTGCTGCTGGCTCCTGTTTTCTATATTAGCCAGGCGACCACTTATACCGATTTGTTAATCGGCGGTTTATTTATAGGGATAGGCGGAGCGGTGTTTTCCGTTGGTGTCACGTCTCTACCTAAATACTATCCGAAAGAGAAGCATGGTTCTGTAAACGGAATCTACGGTATGGGGAATATTGGTACTGCGATCACGACGTTTTCAGCGCCAGTTCTGGCTAAATCGTTTGGATGGGCAACCACTGTACAGATGTTTATGCTATTGCTTGTGGGATTCGCAGTGCTTACCTTCTTGATGGGGGATAAAAATGAACCTAAGGTAGTGACTCCTCTTGGTCAGCAGATAAAGAGTGTCTACAAAAACGAAAAGCTGTGGTTAATCAGTTTGTTCTACTTTATTACGTTTGGTTGCTTCGTCGCTTTCACCGTGTATCTCCCGAATTTTTTAGTGAGCCATTTCCAACTGGATAAAGTAGATGCAGGTATGAGAACGGCAGGGTTCATTCTTTTGGCGACACTTGCGAGACCATTGGGGGGCTGGCTTGGAGATAAGTGGAACCCCTTCAAGGCATTGATGATTGTGTTTGCCGGGCTCGCCTTGTCTGGTCTTGTCTTATCGTTTTCGCCATCGATTTTGATGTATACAGTAGGGTGCTTGTTGGTAGCGGCATGTGCCGGAATCGGTAACGGTGCTGTGTTCAAATTAGTGCCGATGTATTTCTCGCGACAAGCGGGGATTGTAAATGGGATCGTATCTGCTATGGGGGGATTAGGAGGATTTTTCCCGCCGTTGATCCTAACGCTGCTGTTTAATCTAACCGGGCATTACGCGATCGGTTTCATGGCGTTATCGCAGTTTGCACTGGTAAGCTTGGTCTTGGTGATGTGGATGTTTTACCAAGAGAAGCTGCAGCTCGCCGCCACCATTATGGAAAAGACGGGTGAGGCGATACTGATTACCGATACACGAGGCGTCATTAAAAGTGCGAACCACGCTTTTACGAAAGTGACTGGTTATGAGATGAATGAAGTGATTGGCAAGTCCCCCAATATTTTAAAATCAGGCAGGCAGAATGCCGATTTCTATCAAAAGATGTGGGACTCGATCAAGAAGAATGGCTATTGGCAAGGAGAGATCTGGAATCGCCGGAAGAATGGGGATCAGTATCTCCAATGGTTAACGATTAGCGCGATTCTGGACGATGCAGGTGACGTCGAGTACTATGCTGGCATGTTCAGCGAGCTCGCGGAGCAAAGACATGGATAAAGAAGCTTGAATCACTGATAAAAAAAGTCTTGGACGGACAAGTCCAGGACTTTTTTTGTGCAGGAAAATATGTAGACTTTGCTCACATTTGACAAATATCAGGTGGGCAATCATCACAATAAATCGCTTCTTTTAAATAGGCAAGGTCCTTAATCAAGATATGCCCGTGGGGAAGCAGATCGATGGAATCCTGTTTTTTTAGATCGGAAAGCATCCGGTTGACACTTTCTCGTGTCAGTCCAATGAATTGTGCCAAATCGCGATTGGTAAGGGAAAGGTCGATGAGGATTCCGTCGGGGTGTGGCTTGCCGTACGTGTTACTCATGCGGATTAGCGTGGAATACAAGGCGCCGATTTTGCCATTGAGTAGCAAATCGCGAAATTTGGACTGCATCCGCCTGTTCATCAATCCCATCCAACGCAGGAAGTCTACGCAAAATTGGCCGTTTTTGATGAGCATTTTTTCCAACCCTTGTCGCGGGATGATCCATACCTCACCCTCCATTAACATGGTTCCTGTGGAGGTGTACGTCAATTCCTGTTCGAATAGCCCGGAAACGCCAACTAGCTCTCCTGCACCAAATACTTGCAGTGTTAATTCTTTTCCATCGTTTGTGTTTTTTGTGAGCTTGATTTGGCCCGACGAAATTAAGAATAGCTGATCGGCTCTTTCACCATCCAAAAACAGAACGGCTCCGGGAACGAAATTTTTCCGAACAGAAAACGTTTCAAGGCTATTCACAAAATCGGAAGAAATCTGCTCGACAAACGTTGTACCATTTCCGGTCATGTGGGTCCCCCTTACAACAAGGATACATAGGTAACTCATTATATCATCATAAATTGATAGTTTGGGAAGAGGAAATCGTCCTGATTGTGGCAGGGGTGTGAGATAAATCACAACCTGGGTTTCGAGCCATTGCTACAATGGTCTCGAGCGAAAGGAAAAAATGAGCAGCAGCAGGGAGGGTGTTGTATGAACTATCTATTTGCTTCCAAAGTGGCGAAGCGTGCTTTTATCATCATTGCTTGCTTGTTCGTCCTAAGTTACGTGGGAACACGTTTTTTCACGCATATTGATTTGGCGCTTTACGGCTATATGGTGGGGACCCTTGTCTTTATCGGAGGTTTCCTTTATCGATTTTCTGCGTGGGCAGATCGCCCGCCAACGAATGTCATTTTGAAAAAGGGGCTACGCCTTCTCTTTCGTAAAAGCACGGCGAATACAGCAGTGGATCATCTGGCCATCTATCGCTTTATTTGGAATCGGGGATGGTACCGCTGGACACAGCACATTTTGCTGGGATGGGGATGCATCCTGGCCGCGTTTGTCACCTTTCCGTTAGTGTTTGGCTGGATGTACTTCACGATGACGGACAATGGCTACTACCAGGTCGTGTTCATGGGTGTGGATGTTCTGACCGTACAAGCGGATGGCTGGGTTGCGTTTCTCTTTTACAACGCGTTGAACATTACTGCTTTTATGGTCATCGGTGGAGCAGTCATGGCCTTGTATCGCAGATTAAAGAACATGCAGGCACGGGCTGAACAATCCTTTGTCTACGACTTTTTGCCTTTATACCTGCTGCTGTTTATTAGCGTGACAGGCTTGATGTTAACTGCAAGCAACATGTTCTTAGGGGGCTTTGGGCACCCGGTCATATCAGTCACTCATCAATTTGCAGTGATTGTAACATTGATATATCTGCCATTCGGAAAACTGGCTCACATACCATTCCGTCCCATGAGTGTGTTTGCACGCAATTACCGTGAGCACTATGGCGAGCAGGAAATGAAAAAGTGCAAAGTGTGCAGCAATGAGTTTGTTTCTGCGGAACAGTCGGCAGATGTAATCAACGTGCTGGGTAAAAACGAAATGGCTTTTCAAATGGAAGAAGGATTCCACTTGGCTGAACTTTGCTTGCCGTGCCGCAGAAAATACCGGATGTTCCGCTTTACAGGAGTTCCTACGCACGAGATCAATGCCAGGGAGGCAAATCAACATGCCAAAGGATAAATTTTTTAAAGTAATTGAAAACAAGATACATCCGAATGAGAAATTGGTCAGCACGCACTGCAGCTACTGCGGTATGCAATGCGGGATGAACCTGCGTGTAGATACAACGACGAACAAAATTATTGGAGTGGAGCCACGATACGATTTCCCTGTCAATCTGGGGAAGATGTGCCCAAAAGGGGTGACGGCTTATCAGCAGGTGAACCATCCGGATCGGATACAGCGGCCGTTGATTCGAACAGATGCTTCATTAAAAGGCACGGCGGAAGGTTTTCGGGAAGCGTCATGGGAAGAAGCGCTTGACTTGATCGTTTCCAAGTTCAAGGAGTTGCAGCACAACTATGGAAAAGATACCTTGTCTGTTTACTCTGGCGTATCCATGACGAACGAAAAATGCTACCTAACGGGTAAGTTTGCTCGGGTTGCCTTGCAAACTCGCTATATCGACTACAATGGCCGCTTCTGCATGTCCTCCGCCGCGGCAGGATTGAATCGAAGCTTGGGGATTGACCGCGGTTCTACCATTCCCTGGACGGACATTCACCAAACAGACTGCTTGTTTTTGGCCGGATCAAACGCGGCCGAGTGTCACCCAACCAGCATGTTCCGTATTTGGGAAGTGCAAAATCGAGGCGGCTATCTGATCGTAGCCGATCCAAGGGAAACACCTTTGGCACGTCGCGCTGATATCCACCTGGATCTGCGGCCCGGTACAGATTTGGCGCTGGCAAACGGAATCGTTCATCTCCTGATCGAGAATGGGCATATAGATGAAGACTTTATTCGGAATCATACGAATGGTTTTGAAGAAACAAAAGAAGTCGTTGCTACCTTCACACCGGAGTATGTCAGCGAAATAACAGGAGTTTCGGTGGAGAAGATTGTGCGGGCTGCCGACATTTTCGGGAGGGCACCCGATGCGATTGTGATGTTTTGCCGTGGAGTGGAACAGCAAGCGAAAGGGACAGACAACGTATCGGCCTACACGAACATGTCGCTCGTCACAGGCAAGATTGGCCGCCCAAAATCAGGGGTTGCAACCCTTACTGGTCAAGGAAACGGTCAAGGGGGGCGGGAACACGGACAAAAAGCCGATCAATTGCCCGGCTACCGCAAGCTGGACAATCCTGAACATGTGCGTGAAATAGCGTGTGCCTGGGGCATTCCCGCGGAAGAGATGCCGCAGAAAGGTGTCTCTGCCTATGAGATGTTCCAGCTCATGAAGGATAAAACGATTCGCAGCTTATACTTACTCTGCTCCAATCCGGTTGTAAGTGCGCCAAATCTAAACCATGTTCGGGAGTCCCTGAAAAGTCTGGATTTTATGGTTTGCTGCGACTTTTACTTGTCCGAATCAGCTGAATACGCCGATGTCGTTCTTCCCGTTACGACTTGGGCAGAGGACGATGGAACGACAACCAATCTCGAAGGGCGCATCATTCGTCACCGTCAGGCACAGGAATGGTTTGCCGAATCGAAGCCTGACTGGTGGATTCAGATCGAAATCGCCAAAAGAATGGGGCGCGGAAAATTCTTTACTCACTTGAAGTCTCCTCAGGATATTTTCAATGAAATACGTCAGGTCTCCAAAGGCGGAGTAGCTGACTACTACGGCGTCACCTACGAGAAAATTGATCAAAACAATGGTGTTTTCTGGCCGTGCCGCGAGGAAGGCGACGAGGGACAGCCCCATTTATTCCTGGATAAAAAATTTTATCACCCGGATGGCAAAGCCAAAATATGTGCGCTGCCTTACCGTCCGCCCGCGGAGGAGCCGGATGAAGAATATCCTTTGCGGTTAACGACGGGACGAGTTGTGTTCCACTATTTGTCCGGGAACCAGACAAGACGAATCCCGTTTTTGAAGGACATGTATCCTGATCCGCTGCTTGAGGTTCACCCAAAAACAGCGACACGTTACGGTATTGAACACGATGAGCTGGTCACTCTGAAAACGAGAAGAGGCGAGGCGCAGTACCGCGTGAAAGTGATCGAGGCGATTCGAGAGGATACGGTGTTTGTTCCGTACCATTGGGGAAAAGCGCAGTCTATCAATCTGCTGACCAACCCGGCATTGGACCCATATAGCAAAATGCCAGAGTTTAAAGCGTGCGCCGCGAAAATCATCAAGCACAAACATGGAGGAGTTCGCCATGGGTAAACAAGTCTTATACATCGAAATGGATAATTGCATTGGTTGTCGCAGCTGCTTGGCGGCGTGTACACAGTGTGGAGGTCACGACAGCCGAAACCGAAACTACGTACTGGATGTCGACCCGTTTATCAGCAGACAAACGATTCCACTCATGTGCTTTCATTGTGTCAATCCTGCTTGCGCCCGCAGCTGTCCTGCTCAGGCGATTCAAATTGCAGATAATGGGGCCGTATTGTCAGCATTGGTAGAGAAATGCATCGGTTGTCAAAATTGTACGATTGCCTGCCCCTATGGGATTCCCAAATTTGATGAAGAACAGAATCTCATGTACAAGTGCGATCTATGCTACGACCGTACGAAAGAGGGAATCCCGCCGATGTGCGCTTCGGTTTGCCCGACAAACACCTTGCAGTGGATTGAGGAAGCAGAGCTGGAAGAAAAACGGGCACAGATTCCTTTGGCCAATGGCAAATGGACTGCCAGCCACGACCCGGATGTGCTGGAAGGCGAAACCAATGTGAAAATTAGTCTGCCTGGCATTCTGCAGGGCAAACAGAAGCTATTCTAGAGGGGAGATATACCTTATGGAGAACGAGAAAACCCGCCCCATTCCGTTGAAGGATGACAATTACACGAATAACATCAATCGTTCCAATGAGCGTAGTCTGGATCGACGGAGTTTTATGAAAACAATGGTAGGAGCGGCCGGTCTTTTCGCGGCATCTACTCTGCCATGGGGAGCATTGGCTGCCAAGGAGCTGATGAGTTCATCCAGCAAGTCGTATCCCACACAAAAAATCGCGAATCTCAGCGATATAAAGCCTGGAGATGCGATTGAGTTTGCTTATCCAGGAGAGCATGACAGCGCGTTGTTCGTTTATGTGAAGGAAAAGGAATACAAGGCGTATCAAAATGCATGTACCCACCTGCGTTGTCCGGTATTTTGGGACCGGGATGAGAAAGAGCTACTATGTCCTTGCCATCACGGGAAATTTGATATCGCCACAGGTAATCCGCTCGCTGGTCCCCCAAGAAGACCACTTCCGGAAATTGTGCTTCAAGAGAAAGATGGAGCCGTATACGCTGTAGGGGTGAAGAAATATGAAGAGCAGCTATAGAGGTGTCATCCTATTAGCATTGATCTTGTTCGCCAGCATTGTTTGCACGCAGTACACAGTCAACATGTATTTTGCACAGCGATATATGGAGGTGCTCTTGCTCAGCGGTGCAACGGTAGTGTTGTTCCCACTAGCATGGATGGTATTGAGAAAAGACCAGCGAGATCGAAGAGAACAAGGGAAATAATCTGGGAAAGGGAGTGTGATCAGTTGCCATGAATCCTAGTAAGCAAACGATTGCCGAGCTTCACCAGGAGCTGCCTGCCTTGGTGGATAAAAAAATGGGGATACTCATTCAAGATTTGGCGGATAATGCTGAACCACACAGTCCGGCTCTCTTAGAAAGGCAGCTGGCAAAATGGGAGATCACGGAGGATGAGGAGCATCTGCGACTCTATTTTAATCCTTGCCAGTTTGTTGCGATTCCCATCCAGAATGGACCGGTTGTTTTTTCGCAAGAGGATGACTGTATTCGCATGGTTGCTAAGGACAATCGGGGACAGCTAGCGTATCGCATTTCTTTTGGTAACTAACTCCCACTAGTAGATGGAGGGATTGTAATGGGACCACCGCCTATAGGATGTATGGGGATGATGCAGGAGTTTGAAGGGAGAAGGAAGCTGTGTCCAGCCCTGGAAAAACTGAAAGACGAGCACCTAGCATTAGCTGAGCAGATGAATGAGCTCGTACATCTGGCAAATAACCTGAAAGCTACTGCCGAACCTACGAAACGAAAAAAAGGCTTAACAGAGCTCCATGAGCTGGCGTCCTCGTTTCGGGCGGAACTGGAGAAACACTCCAGACGCGAGGAGGAAGACCTGTATCCCCTGATGGCTAACTATATCGAACGGGAGATGGGACCGATTGCTGTCATGGAGGAAGAGCATGATCTTATTCATGAAAGCCTGATGTCGTTCATGCGAATCGTAGAAAAGGAAAAGTCTGAACCAGTTGAAATAGAAGCGGTCCACACTCATTTGCTGAAGTCAATAGAAATCCTCATGGAACATTTCTTTAAAGAAGAGAGTGTCCTCTTCCCGATGGCAGAATACGTATTGAGTGACGCAGAGAAAGAGCAGTTGCGAGTACTGTTTCAAGCTTAGAAATCATGTAGCCCTCCTACTGGTAAAAGTGGGAGGGTGATTTCGTTTTCCGATTATATCCTATTGAGGGGAAATGTGCGTGTTGATACTGTCATTTGTCGGTTTCAATCAGATAAAATCAATCATTTACTAGTAGGGATTAATTAGAGGAGGAGGTGTTCAAAGTGCCGATTGTTAAACCTTATCTAACCTCATTGAGATTTACGTCCACCATGGGTGCTGGAACCGGTACTGGTGCTGCGTTTGCCATTGCGGCAACTGCATTTACCACTGACGCGGGCGCTGCTGCCACAGCATTTCCTGGTACGTTTGCTTTTTACAATCTCTACGTCAACGGTGTGCTTCAGGCAGGTAATACTTCCACAATCACAACAACAGCGATCACGATTCCAGGTGGAGATGCCGAAAACGGTGGTACACCCATAGTTGTAGAGTTTGTCGTTAACTAAGATGAATAGGATGGTGGCCCCAGGTGGATGGAATGTGCCTGGGGTTCACTATATGTGTAAATCGGAGTGAAGGGTCGAAGCACTTCGAGAAAGGACGAGTGATTTCATGAGGCGCTATGTCACACAGTCATACACCGTGAGGAGACAGTGTCTGCAAATCGTCCAGCCATTAGGTTGTCCCGGGATTTTTCCAGTAAAGCCCTCCCCCACATGTCCTCCCTGTCCCCTATGTCCATGTACGCCTGGTATCATACGAACAGAAACCTATCAGTATACAGCAATATCAGATGGAGTCAAAAATGTGTATACCAACAGTGATGCTGTCATGCCATTCAGTACTTCCGGGATTCTGGATCCGAATGAAGTTTCGGTTATGAATCTATTCATCAATGGAATGCTACAACCTTCCAATTTGTATGTGGTCCAGCCGGGAGTTGTGATTCTGAGTGACATTCCTGTACAAGGGGTTCCTCTTATTCTTCAGTTCATCAAAATGATTCTCTCATAAATGGTAGCTTCCTTCTCGGGAAAAGGTCATGTCATACATACATGCCATTTTCCTTCCATGTTGTGCCCTTGATGGCGTACACGGCGCACATCAAGGAGGGTAGGCGAATATCATGGCGATATCGACTGAAACCGTACAGGAGGTATTTTTCCATGTATCCGAGATACCCATACTACAGTTACAAAACTACTTGCGAAGAGACTCCCCTTACGTTTCCGCCTCAGCATCAGGATCGACAACCGGGGATGGAATACTTGATGGTCCCGCGACCGATTTTCGATAATCCTGACTATATCGGAAGCGGCAAGCTTCGGGGAAAGGTAGCGATTATAACGGGTGGAGATAGCGGGATCGGCCGTGCCGTAGCGGTTGCTTTTGCGAAGGAGGGGGCAGCTGTAGCGATTCCTTATTTGGATGAGCACATCGACGCCGAGGAGACTAAGCAAGTCGTTGAGTATTACGGAGGGCAATGTTTGCTGCTGCCGGGAGACTTGCGCGACGAGGCTTGGTGTCGGGAGGTAGTACGCCAAACGGTTGCTTGTTTCGGCAAAGTGGATGTGCTTGTTTTGAATCAAGGCGTACAGTTTCCACAAGAAAGCATTCTCCAGATAAGTCGCGAGCAACTGGAAGACACGTTTCGCACCAACCTTTTCCCCTTATTTTACATCACACAAGAGGCGTTGCCGCATTTGCAACCAGGCAGTTCCATCATTAGTACGGCTTCGGTTACTGCCTATGCCGGTCATCCGCAATTAGTTGATTATTCAGCAACCAAAGGGGCCATCGTCTCCTTTACCCGCTCCTTGTCCCTTCAATTGGTCAAGCAAGGCATCAGGGTGAATGCAGTTGCTCCTGGACCAATCTGGACACCGCTGCAAGTATCCAGCTATTCGGCAGAATACATCACAACTTTGGGTGTCGACACGCCGATGCGTCGCGCAGGACAGCCGTTTGAGCTGGCTCCGACCTATGTCTACCTGGCCTCGGATGATTCGGGATATGTCACGGGCCAGGTATTGCATGTCAATGGTGGAACGATAACAGGGACGTAGCGGTGAATTAAAAGTCTCTCGTCTTCGATTTGGCAGGCAAGATCGCTTGCTCTGCTTTTTCATAGAAAGCTAGTAGAGTATGGACAAAACTCAATCTCGGCACGATTATATAGACCGCCAAGGCAGACCCAATGCTGATCAAGGCACCCACAATGACATCTGCCGGATAATGAACGCCTACCAAAATGCGAGAAAGCCCGACACAAACAGCAAGCAGCATCCAGAGTGGCCCCGTCGTCTTTCTAAAAAGCCAGTAGGTCATGCAAAAGGAAAAAAACAAGATCGTATGGTCGCTCGGAAATGAATTGTCGACCGCTTTTTGTACCAATTGATTGACATTCGCAAGCTCTGCGAATGGCTGATTATTCGCATGAAGGCTTCCGGCTACTTTCCCGAATAGCTCAGCGATGACAAACGTAAATGTCGCACAAACGACCATGATGCGATTCTCATGTTTTCTCGTAAACCAATACACCAAAGCGCTTAACGCCAGAATAAACACCGTATATTCCGCTACGTAAAAAGACACGGGATTGAGAGCCGGATACTCTTTCCCCAAGTCATTAATCAAGCGAAAATAGTGAATGTTGATTTCCATACCATTCATTTTGGAGATCCCCCTTTACATGTAACAGGAGAATTTTAATCGATAAGAGGGAAATGGGAAATTGATTTACCTTACGAAATATTACAGGGTTGTAAGGTTGGTTCGGTAGCATCAAAAAAGAGACGGCAGAACCGTCTCTTTTTCATTGGGCAAAAGTTTTTTGTTTTTTGTTTTTGCCCGCTGCTTTGGGATAAATGTCTTTTTTGACAGCCTTTAATTTTCCGGCACGATCCATGGTCACGTTGATGGTATGATCCGGGGAAGTGTAAATGACAAGAACCTGTGTCTTGTTTTCCTGGACAGTAGAGGAGTTGATCTGTGAGAACTTGTATTTTTCTGCTTGCTTTCCAAACAAAAGCTTGAGGTGCTCCTTGCCTTTTTTGATCGCTTCCTCATCACCTAAAACTTCTTTCGAAGAGGGGAGTCCGTTTTGAATGTCGAAACTGATCAGCTCTCCTGTACTTGCGTTTACATGGACAACTCCGAAGTCTGGGGTAGTACCGTCTGGTTTGCTCGACAAGATCACTTCCAGACGTTCGATCGGACCAGAAGTGGCGGCAACCTTCTCTTTTACGATGGAGGTGATGTGATAGTTTTTCAGGTCAGGGATGGCTTCTTTGACGTGATTCAGAGTCGCTTTTGCTTTTTGATTCAGATCGTTTATGGAAAGCTCTTCTAACTTGGTCGCAGTTACAGTTGCTTTCTCTTTGTGGGAAGAGGCTGCTGCGGCTTCGTTGGTCAGAATAGGTGTGTTTGGCAAAAGGAGTGCCGCTATCAGGGTGAATGCGAGTACCTTACGCTTGGTCATTTTGATCATCCCCATTATTTGTCAGTTGGGTGTACATGATTTAATACGGAAAGAGATTCGAATAAGTAACGGGAAAAATTGTGAAAAATTTATAACAGACGTGTCGAAAAATAGTTTTGAAATTTTATTTCAAATCTGACAATTCATCTTGATATTTTATTTCAAGCGTCTATAATACAAAATATGTAATCCATTACCACGTCTCACCAGAATGTAAGCGCTTAATAATTCTGCGAACTAAAGGGGTGATATCGTGTTGAATGGCGGGTTGCTGCGCATCCGCGAATCGTTGCACAATATCAAGCGTTCTGAACAAAACGAAGGAGCTGTTCTGCGCCATTCTGATTCCCACTTCCTCCTTAGACTACACAAACTCCTGCCTTTATCCTTTTATCCTATCAGCCAGTAAAGAGTCCATTACCTTCAAAGTATCCACATGTAGCTAGAAGTACGTGAGGCGTTTGGAAATATCGTTAGCTATGCAAGTTTTCATTTATTGCAATTGGGGAGGTTTTCCATGAAAAAGAGAAGGTTTCTCTCAGTACTTGGTTTGATTGGCTTAACCGCGGCATTGCTTATTTCCGGATGTAGCAGCCAGTCCTCCACACAGCAGGGGGACAAAGTTGAGTTGTATATGGGCTACAACTCTGATCCGCCCACGAAGAAAAAGATGGAAGAAATTATCGCAAAATTCGAACAGTCACATCCGAACATCAAAATCAAAACAATGACAGCACCTTATGATGACTTCTATCAAAAGCTGACGACTCAGATCGCGGCTGGGAATGCACCTGATCTTTGGCAGAGCGACGGGACAAAAGTATTTGGCTACGCCCAACGTGGCGCGATTCTCGACATCACCGACTACGTCACGAAAGAAATCAGCAAAGAGGAGCTCAACGGTCTGGAGTTCAACAAAGACTCTGACGGGAAGTATTGGGGTGTGCCGCAGGGCATCCAAGTCGGAGCGCTTTTCTACAACAAGGATTTGTTCGACAAAGCGGGCGTGCCATACCCTACGGCTGACTGGACCTGGGATGATTTAAAGGCGGCTTCCGTCAAGCTGACCCTCGATGCCAACGGGAAAAATGCAGACGATCCTGCTTTTGACAAAAAATCAGTGAAGCAGTACGGCTTCGCGTTTTTCGGTAGCTCACGCGGGGCGTTTAACATCTTGAAAGCGTATGGTGGCGGGGTATTGGACCCGACGTTGAAAAAATCGATTATCAACAGCCCGGAGAACAAAAAAGCGGTCGAGTGGATGGTCGACGGCATGCAGCGCAAGCTCTTCCCGAATCCGGCTGATCTAAAGGCGTTCCAAAGCAACTTCAAAGCGTTTTTGAGCGGGGCTGTAGCGATGCAAATCGATATTTACGCAGCAACAACCTCGATGAATGGTGCAGGGTTGAATTACGATGTCGCTCCTATGCCAAAAGGGCCGGACGGCAAACGCTTCGCACCCGTCATCGCCAACTCATGGGTCATCAACAAAAAAGCAGAGGAAGAGAAGGTCAAGGCCGCTAAAGAATGGATCACCTACTGGACGACATCTGATGAAGCGCAAAAAGAGTGGACAGAAGTAGGCGAAGCGATTCCAGTGAAAAAATCAGTGGCGAATTCCGAAATGTTCCTAAACCCAGTCACGAAGCCGGAAAACAAAAAAGTGTTCCTCGATACCTTGGAGTTCGCAGGCACGATTGATACCAACGCTGTCTTTACCGAGTGGGTGAAGGTGTTCACGGATAATCTGGCGGAGCTGTTCATGGATAAATACGGAACGGACGACTTCATTACGAAAACAGACCAAGGCATTCAAAAAGTTCTGGATGATTTCTTCAAGAAGCAGTAGTCATCTATCAGTGAGGATGTGTGCCAACCATGCTAGAGCTGCAAACCAAGCAACAGGCGAAGCCTGCTGTGAACAAGAGAAAATGGTTGGATAGCGAGGGGAGATGGGGATTGCTCCTGGTCTCCCCTTATCTCATCCACTTTCTCGTATTCGTCGTGGGAACATCGGTCGCGTCATTGTACTTTAGCTTTTCGGATTACGATATTTTAAATCCGCCCAAATGGACGGGCTTGGACAACTACGCAAAGCTGTTTGAAGACCCGCTGTTTTATCGCTCGTTATGGAATACGGTCTATTTTACGATCCTGTACGTTCCGGCCAAAACGTTTTTGGCGTTGCTGTTAGCGGTAGCCCTGAATCAAAAGCTGAAGGGCCTGAAATTTTTCAGGATGGTTCACTTTTTGCCGGTGATCTCCTCATGGACAGTGATCGCGTATGTAGCGGATGCGGTATTTAACCAGCGGATCGGTTTTGCCAATGCTTTTCTAACCAAACTGGGCATCGCCCCGCAAAACTGGCTGATTGATGAATTCTGGGTCATCCCGGTCTTGGTTCTCATCGCCATCTGGAAATCAGTCGGTTACATGATGATTATTTTTCTGGCTGGGCTGCAAGGAATTTCTTCTGACATGTACGAGGCAGCCTCGATTGATGGAGCGAACGCTTGGCAAAAGTTTTGGCGGGTGACAGTCCCGATGATTTCCGGCACGACCTTTCTGGTCATCATCTTGAACACGATTTACTCCTTCCAAAACTTCGAGCAGATTTTTGTCATGACGGGTGGCTCTACAGAGGCAGGCTCGACAGGTGGAGCGAATAACGCCAGTCTCGTCCTAATGCTATTCATGTTCCGTCAAGCATTCAGCTTTTTCAAAATGGGCTACGCCTCTGCTATCGCGTGGGTGCTGTTCCTTATCCTGCTTGCCATTACGCTCATCCAATTCAAGCTGCAAAAGAAATGGGTTCATTATGATTAAGAGGCAAGGAGGTAACCATGCAAAAGCGTTTTCCACTCAATAAAATCGTCGGATACCTGTTTGTCATAGCGAGTGCGTTGATTATGCTGGTACCGTTTTTGACGACTGTGTTTAACTCGCTGAAAACCTACAAGCAGTACATGCAATTTCCGCCAGAATGGCTGCCCAATCCAACACAGTGGAGCAATTATACAACCGTGTGGGAACAGGCGAATTTTAGCAGCTATACGATCAACAGTCTGATTGTTGCGATTCTTTCTGTTATCGGGGCTTTATTGTCCAGCTCGATGATTGCCTTTGCTTTTGCCAGGCTGCGTTTTCCTTTCCGCGACACGCTGTTCATGATTGTGCTGGGAACAATGATGATCCCGGGGATCGTCACGATAGTCCCGCAGTTTATTATCTTTAAAAATTTGGGACTGCTCGACACGTTGGCTCCGCTTTGGATTTTGGAGTGGCTCGGACAGCCGTTTGCCATTTTTTTAATGAGGCAAGCATTTTTAAATATCCCGAAGGATTACGAGGAAGCGGCAAAGCTGGATGGCTGCAATCCGTTCCAGATTTACTGGCGGGTGTTTTTGCCGATGTGCAAGCCTTCCTTGGCAACACTGGCGGTCTTTACGTTTATGGGGAAGTGGAATGAGATTTTGGCGCCAGTCATTTATCTCATTTCGGACGAGAACTTTACGCTGCCGATTGGGATTTTGTCTTTGAGCGGTCAGTACAAGACAGAGGATCAACTGCTGGTAGCAGGGGCCTTGATCAGCTTGATCCCGATTTTGATCGTGTTTCTGTTTGCCGAGAAATATTTTGTGGAAGGCTCCAAAACTTCTGGATTGAAATAGGACGTAGTAAGGGAGGCAAGCATCCGATGCAATACGTACCTTGGGACGATCAATATGCGGACGCTCTGTGCGAGCTGTGGAATCAGGAGTTGGGTGATCGCTTTCCCATGCGGACGGAGCTCATGCGGCAAAACAGCTTCGAGGATCAGAATGTAGTCAAAGCCGGGTCGTGGATTGCGGTAGATGCTGTGACGCAGCGTCCCGTTGGTTTTGTTGTAGCCAAATGCTGGCAGGAAAGGCTCGACATTCAGTTGGGGAAAGGCATTGGCTGGATACAGGTCTTGCTCGTGTCTACAGCTCATCGCGGGCAAGGGGTCGGGCGTGAATTGCTGGCAAGAGCAGAGAATGCATTGCGAGAGCAAGGGGTGGAAAAGGTCTTGCTGGGGCGCGATCCGTATCATTATTTCCCGGGCATACCCGATGAATCTGCGGACGTAAAAGCATGGTTTGAACGACAAGGGTATCATTCGGAGGATCGGTTGGAGAACGATCTGTTAGGCCAGTATCCCGAACCAGCAGAGCTGGAATTGCCAGAGGTACCAGATGGCCGCTATCGACTGTTGACGAGGGAGGACGAAGATGCCTTTTTGGCCTTCTTGCATCGATGCTTTCCCGGACGCTGGGAGTATGAAGCCATACACTATTTTCAGCGGGGAGGAACCGGACGCGAATTCGTTGTGGTGGAGCTGCACGGTGAGATCGTCGGTTTTTGCCGGATCAATGATGCCAATTCCCCATTTATTGCCCAAAACGTATACTGGGCACCTTTGTTTGCAGATGGGCTGGGCGGCATCGGTCCGTTGGGCGTGGATGCGGAGTACAGAGGACGGGGCCTGGGACTGGCGATTGTGGAGGCAGGCATTGTGGCTTTACGAAATCGCGGTATCTCAAACATTGTCATCGATTGGACGACACTGGTCGATTTCTATGCGAGGCTCGGATATCGCAGCTGGAAGCAGTATGCGAAGTACGGTAAAACATTCTCTTAACAAGAGTGGGTCAGTAGGGAGGAGAATTCCATGCAAGCCGAACATATGACGGTGGAACAGAGGGTCGGGCAACTGCTAATGATCGGTTACCCAACGCTGGATATTCCCGAAGAAATGGAAGTGTGGATCAAACAAAAACAGATTGGCAGCGTGATTCTTTTTAGCCGCAATATCGGGACACCGGAGGAGACTTATCAACGCGTACAGAAGCTCCAGAGCTGGGCGTATGAGTCTTGGCATCCCTATCCGCTGTTGGTCGGGACTGATCAGGAAAATGGCGTGGTTTCCCGTCTGCAAAAAGGGGCGACGCGCTTCCCAGGAGCGATGGCTTTGGGGGCCACAGGCAATCTCGATCAAGCCAAGCGCATCTACGAGGCAACAGGTGAGGAGCTACGTGCAGCAGGGATTTCAGTCAATTTCGCCCCGACAGTCGATGTGAACAACAATCCGGACAATCCTGTCATTGGGGTGCGGTCTTTTGGAGAAGCGCCAGAGCAGGTAGCGCGGTTTGGGGAGGCCGCCATTCAAGGCTTGCTTGCGAGTGGTGTCATTCCCGCTATCAAGCACTTCCCTGGTCATGGTGATACGAGCATCGATTCTCATGAAGCCGTTCCTGTGCTTGGGCATGATCGGACGCGATTGGATCAGGTCGAGTTGGTTCCATTCCAGCGTAGTATTGCGGCAGGAGTCCCCATGGTGATGGTTGGACATATCAGTTTGCCCAGCATGGATGAGTCAGGCTCTCCTGCTACGTATTCCAAGGAGATCGTAACGGGAATATTACGTGAGTCACTCGGCTTTGATGGGGTCGCGATTACGGATTGCATGGAGATGGCAGCTATTGCGGGTACCATCGGGGTTGCAGAAGCGGCGGTTCGTAGTGTGCAGGCTGGGATCGATCTGGTGCTGGTTTCCCACACGCATGAAGTTCAGGAAAAGACGTACGATCGACTCGTTGCAGCCATTCATTCGGGGGAGCTGTCGGAGGAGCGGGTCAACGAAGCTGTAAATCGCGTTCTTCAATTAAAGAAAAGATTTCTTTCCTGGGAACAGTGCTTGCGAGCAAAAGGCCCTTCCTTTGACCGTGTCCAGCATGCAGACATGGCGAAAAGTGCACTCGCCCAAGCCATAACCTTGGTGAAAAATCAACATCAGCTACTTCCTTTACAGAGAAGCACGCAACCGCTCGGTGTCATTTTTCTGGGGCTTGCCAACCTTACTTTGGCAGAGGATGGGCAAGCAACTTCTGGCGATCTGGTCGAACCATTGAGAAAATACCGTGAAGTTGAATACTATATGATGTCGACGCTCAACCCGACAGAGGATGAAGGGGAGATGGCGGCGCATGTGATGTCAGCCACGGAGCAAATCGTCGTTTTTACGTACAATGCCCATATCTTTAAAGGCCAATCGCTGCTGGTGAATCGGCTCATTCAACAGGGGAAAAAGGTCGTGGCTGTCGCCCTGCGAAACCCGTATGATCTCTTGGTAATGCCAGAGGTGGATGCGTATCTCGCCGTTTACGACCATACGTACCAAGCCATAGAGCTTGTAGCAGACATTTTGTTCGGCGAACGAAAGGCCGCTGGACATCTTCCGGTCAGCCTGTTTCCATCGGAGAAAAAGCAGCATGGTGTGGGGTAGAAAGAGAAGATGAGTGTAGATGGGTGGGAGGTAACTGGATGAAGTTTCACCTGCGTGATTTAACGACAGAAACAAGGAATCGGAATACGGAAGAGCTGGATAAATTCTCTACGATGGAAATTGTCCAGATTATGAATGAAGAGGATAAAACAGTTGCGTTTGCCGTTGAAAAGGAGCTGGCTTCGATTGCAGCGGCCGTTGATTTGATCGCAGAATGTCTGGAAAACGGCGGAAGACTCTTTTATTTTGGAGCGGGAACGAGTGGGAGATTGGGCTTGCTCGATGCTGCTGAATGCCCCCCGACCTTTGGGACGGACCCCTCATTGGTGCAGGGAGTCATAGCAGGCGGGGAAAAGGCGATCGTCAGGGCAGTCGAAGGAGCCGAAGACGTGGAGCAGAATGGCAGGGAAGATGTGATTGCCTATGGCGTTAAGGCAGGGGATGCCGTGGTGGGAATTGCAGCGAGTGGTCGGACACCCTATGTCATCGGAGCATTGGCGGAAGCAAGAAGGCAGCAGGCAAAAATCATTTCGGTGTCCTGCAACCAGGTGGCGCAGATCAGCCAAGGTGTGGATGTGGCGATTAATGTGGTAGTAGGACCAGAGGTAGTGACCGGATCGACTCGCTTAAAAGCAGCGACGGCGCAGAAGATGGTTCTCAATATGATTACGACCGGATGCATGGTACGGTTGGGGAAAGTGTACAAAAATTTGATGGTCAATGTGCAGGTAACCAATGAGAAACTGAAGGAACGGGCAAAACAAATCGTGGCAGAAGCAACCAACGTCTCCACCGATGAGGCAGACGTGTTATTGCACAAGGCAGATGGTGACGCAAAACTGGCAATCGTCATGCAAAAAACAGGGCTGCAAGCAGAGGACGCAAGCCGCTTGCTCACCCAGTACAAGGGCAATATCCGACGAGTTTTGGAAGGGAATCACAATCAGGAATGATCAGCCTAATCCTTTTGGATGAGGCTTTTTTTGTTTTGGTACGACATGACTGGTAATGAAAATCACTTGTATGATCCATAAAATGTTCATTTGAATATTAGCGAAAAAGAGGATATGATTACATTCATTCTTATATTGTAATTTTTATAAATGAAATGGACAGAGGTGATAGGTATGAAAAAGGGTGATTTTCACCATCTTGATCATGTGAAAGAACAGCAAACATCGAAGAAAACATTGTGGATTACGCTCCTATTGACGTTGTTTTTTACGATCGTGGAGGTTGTGGGGGGCTTGATGTCCAATTCACTCGCGCTCCTGTCTGACTCCGCCCATATGATTTCTGACGTCGTTGCATTAGGGTTGAGTATGACCGCTATTTATATGGCGACACGTAAGCCGACGAAGAAGTACACGTTCGGATTTCTCCGTTTTGAAATTATTGCTTCGTTCTTGAATGGCTTGGCTCTTGCCGTAATTTCGATTGGGATCGTGATTGAAGGGATCAAGCGGATGATTAATCCGCAAGACGTTGATTTGCAGTTGATGCTGACCATTGCATCCATCGGTTTGGTTGTAAACATTGTGTTGACCATCGTACTTTCCCGCAGTATGAAGGAAGAAGACAACCTCAATGTAAAAAGCGCGTTATGGCACTTTATTGGAGATTTGCTCAGCTCTGTCGGTGTGATTACGTCGGCGATTCTCATTTACACCACCGGCTACTACTTGTTTGACCCGTTGATTAGCTTGGTGATTGGGGGCATTATTTTTACAGGTGGTGCCAAAATCATTCGTGAGTCGCTGCTCGTGTTGATGGAATCTGTTCCAGAGCAATTTGATCTCGATCAAATCCGTCAGGACCTTAGTGAAGTAGAGGGTGTGGAGGATGTTCATGAGCTGCATCTGTGGGCGGTATCCACGGAACATTACTCCCTGACAGCGCATGTGTTTGTTCGTGAAGGCATCCAGCCGTATTGTGTCATTTTGGCGATTAATCACATTTTGCAAACGAAGTACGGAATTGACCATTCGACGATTCAAATCGAGCACCCGACGATTCTGGATCACGGGGAATATGGCAAACAGTTTTTGCTTAACCAAGTATAAATGACCATGAGAAAAAGGCTGTCTCCAAGCAAGCTCAGGAGATAACCTTTTTTTATTTATCTCCCCATTAAAGAAACTGATTACATAGGGTGAACGTCTTACTAGAAAGGGGAGGTTTTTTTATGAGAATCACAACCAAATTGCCACAGTATCATGAAAGTGTACATGTTGAGTTGATGAAAAATGAATGGGTTCCACTGAATGAACCACAGAGTTTGGGCAGGGCAACTCTTTTATCGATTCCTTTCATGCTGATCAATGCACTCATCGTTTTTGGGATCATCCATATTTTTTCGCCAATAACCTTGCAGGAATTGGGGCTGACATCTGACTCGCTATCCATATCCATATCCATTGACTTCGGTGTGATATTCTCTCTACTCGCCTTGGTCATTATTCATGAATGCTTGCATTTGATTTTTATCCCGAATTTCTTGAGATCAGAAAAAACATGGATGGGGCTAACATTGTTTGGCGGGTTTGTAGCAACAGAAGAAAAGATTCCAAAAGCAAGATACATCCTGATTACCGTCGCTCCATTCATTCTCATTTCGGTTATGTTGCCTTTTCTTCTAGGTTTTTTGGGGCTGTTCACTACTGTATTAAAATTTATGATTTTGATAAACGCAATCGCCTCATCGGTCGATATGCTGAATCTTTTCCTGGTGATGAAGCAAGTTCCGAAACAGGCAAGCTTGATCAGTAACGGACAAAAGACGTACTGGAAAGCGCTCGGAAACGATTAAAGCCAAAGGAGAAGCAACGAACAAATAAGCATAATTCCTGCATTTATCGCCATGACGGGTTTATGCTTTGCCCGAAAAAGATGGGCATGGATAGCACCGAGCATGAGGATGGCGAACAGGATACAAGCGAATGTTAATACTTCAGGAATCCAAAAGGAGCTAACTACGCCGATGACCCCGACCAGCTCAAGTGAGGCAATCACGTCCATAAACCAAAGGGGGTACCCATATTCCTTCCAGTGCTGAAGCATAGAGTTTGCGCGGAGAAACTTCATTAACACAGAGATGGAAAACATCAAAGCCAAAATCAGTGAAAGAATCATGATGAATGTGTTCAACGATTTACACTCCTTTGTTCATTCGAAATCCATTGCTTAACGAGGAGTATAATGGGAGTGATCCATACAATATGTAGTCCAGCCTACAGTGAGCAGGAGGAAGTACAGGGTGATCGAAAAGGAGAAATTTTTATCCCGCATCAATTTGTTTCAGTCGTTAAGTGAAGCAGAGCTAGCCCAATTGGAACCGGCGACTCCTATGGAAGTGGTCAAAAAAGGAACGATAATTTCCTCCCCTCATCTGGAGCTAAAAAGGCTGTTTTTGATCAAGGCTGGGAAGGTTCGCCTATACAAGCTTTCGGCTGACGGCAAAGAGCTAACGATTGATTTGCTCGGCACGGGCCATGTGTTTGGCGAGATCGGCACGTTTACGATTAGTTCAACCAATATGTACGCCGAAGCGTGGGAAGATTCGGTGATTTGTTCGATTGATAAAGGACAATTTGAAGAGCTGATGCTAGAGAAGCCGAGGCTTGCCTTGCATTTTATCGAGATTGTCTCGAATCGCTTGCAAGAGGTAGAAGAAATGATGGAGCTCATGGCGTATGGAAGTGTGCGACAGCGTCTCGTATATTTGCTCGGCAGGCTGTGCGAGAAATACGGAGGAGAGCGCCAGGCTGACGCACCAGAATGGATCGAGCTGGCGGTGAACCTGACGCATCAGGAGCTGGCGACGATGATGGGGTGTATTCGTGAAACAGTAACAGAGACACTCCATGAGCTAACTGTAGAAGGCATCGTGAAGAAAGCGGGACTGCGTAAGCCGTTATGGATACAGCGGGAGCGGTTGAGGGAAGCGCTGGGGCAGGTGTAAACGAACAAAATCCCGTTGCCCTGTCAAAAAGGGAACGGGATTTCGCTGCTAGAAGCAGCTTATTCGACGATAATTTTGACAGTGTCAGAGACAGCGTCGTATTTGTTTTTTGCTTCGATGGTAAGCATGTATTCACCAGCTTGATCCGCACTGAATAAGATTACTTTTTTGTTTCCCTTGCTGGTTCGGGTTGTTGAAAGCTCTGTAACTTTTGTGTTGTAAGTAAATTTCGGTGTGTACTTCGAAGAGTAATTGATCAGAATGGGAACCTCAGTCCCTTTTTTTACATGTACGGAACCGGGAGTGACAGTCATTGTAATTTTATTTGGATTAAGTATTTCGAGAGTGGCGGTTTCTTTAATTGTTATTTCGCCATCTTTCAATTTTAGTTTTGCTTGGAACTGAACAAAGTACACACCTTCCGAGGATAGTGTCAAGTTACCTGTTGTTGTATACGTTGCATTAGACTTTCGGTATGTAGTCTGAACACTGGTGATCGCATTGTTTATACTATCGCCTCCGACAGAGGCCACTTTAAATACTACATTCGTGAGCTCACCACCTGTTAGCGTGTTCACCGTTAATTTCACACGCTCCCCAATGCTATAGCTTTCTTTCAAACTGGTAAACTTTGTTACATATCCTTTTGGGTCCATCGGTTGAGAAGCGAAGGCGTTGCCAGACAAGGTAAATAGCAGAACAATTGCCAGTGCAAAACGTAAAAAAGTCTTCATCTTTCCACCCCTAAACAAAATAGTAATTTTCCAAACTTAGTACATTATCTAATTATTTACTTATTTTTACAATGGTATTTTCTATCGTTCAAGAAGAGGGGATTTCCATCTCTCATTCATTCACAAATGTATTCTTTACTCGTAGGGACAAGCGGAAATAGGGAATCCAGATCATTGCGGTAATGCCAGTCTGGAGCAATTTTAGTCCTGATTGCTTGACAAGCTGACTTGTGTCTCCGAAAAGACTATCAAAGCTCGCCCAAGCCAACAAATCGATCATGTTCAAAATGAGATAAAAAAGAATCAGGCCAACAAATAAATGGGGAGCACGTTTCTTTTTCTGGAAATAAAAAACGAGAAGGGTCAGTGAAAATGCGAGTAAACCTATCTCTAACAAAATGTTGCCGTAGTAATACAAAGTGAACGACAGACTCTGCTCCATAAACGGTTGGAGTTCTTCCATTGCTTCAGCATGATCTTGAAAAATGCCGATAATGGATGCAAGCACGGAAAATGGGCTGAGAACGACCATAATGGTCGGCCAGATTAACCAACCGCCCAATCCGTTTGGCTTCTTTACAGTTTCTTCTACTTGGATATTCATTCGTGTTTTCTTACCTCTCTGTTTGTAATGTTGTGTGTACCAAATAATGGTATAGAATGAAAGGCGGAAGGTCAATTGTGAAAACTACGATTTTTGCAAAGGAAGTTGGCAGGGCTAATTCCAAGATACGATAGAAGGAGGGAAGAAAAGCATGAACAAAATCCGTTACGATCGCAGAAAATACACGCAGGGTCATACACCAATCGAAAGGCTGGAGCGATTATCCAAAGAGTTAGGCGGACCGAGTATTTCTATCAAGCGAGATGACATGCTTGGCTTGACAGCAGGTGGAAACAAGACGCGAAAGCTGGAGTATTTGGTGGCGGAGGCAATCGAGCAAGGGGCAGATACGTTGATTACATGCGGAGCTGTCCAATCCAATCACTGCCGGCTGACACTTGCGGCGGCAGTTCGCGAAGGTCTGCACTGCCAGCTCGTGCTGTCCGCGCCTGGGACGGGGGACTACCAACCGCAAGCGAGTGGCAATCATCTGTTGTTCCATTTGCTCGGAGCAGAAAAAATCGAGGTTATTCCCGCAGAGGCAGATTTGCTTGCAGCTATGGAAGAGCTCGCTGAAGGTCTGCGAAAACAAGGCAGAAAACCATATCTGATCCCTGTGGGAGGCTCCAACGAAGTCGGGTCCTTGGGGTACATGGCGTGTGCGGAAGAAATCGAGCAGCAGGCTTGGGAAACGATGACTCCGTACGATTATGTCGTGACGGCAACGGGAAGCGGCGGTACCCAAGCAGGCTTACTTGCGGGATTTATGGCGCGTCAGTCTAACACAAAAGTAATCGGGATCAATGTCAGCCGCGATCGGGCTGCACAAGAAGCCAAGGTGATGGGGTTACTGCACAGTACAGCTGCACTGATCGGTTTGAAAGGGGACATACGGGCAGAAGCTGTGCTTTGCGACGACAGGTTTGTCGGGCCAGGCTATGCAATTCCGACGGATGGCATGATCGAGGCCGTTCACCTGGTTGCTCGGACTGAGGGGATTTTGCTAGATCCTGTCTATACCGGAAAGGCGATGGCAGGGTTGATTGGCTTGATTCGCGAAGGGCATTTTAACAAGAGTGATCACGTATTGTTCCTGCATACGGGTGGTTCCCCTGCACTCTATACGGTTCCACAGTTGTTTTTGCCGTAAAAAGACAGGCAGGGGTAGCGATGACGTACATTTCCGTTCAGAGCTACCCTTGCCTGTTCAATTATTTGTTCAGAATACCTAAATATTCGCTCCATGGCCCTACATCAGCCGTGTACCTTTTTGCCATGACCCGTACGATTTGCGCCGTATGCGTTAAATCGTGAACGACCCACGTAGAGAGCAACTCCCGTACTTTTACGACGCCAAAAGCAGGATGGAGTCCGGTTAATTCCAGATGCTTCTCCGGTTCCACGAGCGTTCGCAGCTTGGCTATGTTTTGGGCCCGAAGCGTTTTGAAGTCCAGCAGCTTTTGTTCGAACGGTCTAACCGAGTTGTCCTGTAAGTGGGCGTACCGATCAAAGGGAGGAAACGGTTTACTCTCTCCCTCTTGCAGAATGATTTCCAGACGTGGGAGCCAATTCGTTTTCTCAGCTTCAATAAGATGTTCGATCACGTCGGTGGCATTCCAGGTGTCGTCGCCTTCGTTGTGCAGCAACCACCCATCCGATAAGCCCGATAACAAGGATTCCAATGCTTGTGGCGTACGCGCTAGAACCTCAATCGCTTCATCCAGATTAAAATTCATGCTACGACTCCTTTCAGTAGGGAATCCGGAGTTATTCGCTTTTCACCAACGTCATCCCTTCCTATTTGTTTGGAGAAGGGTGGCTAGAGATCACAGATCATGTCTGCATCTTTAGCCTTTTCTATTTGTCCATTGTACCTTGATTCATTAATAAACAACTAATTACTCAAGGAAATTGTCATTGTTCCTCTTATTCCTTTACCAGCGCTTTGGTTTGTGTGAAGTACAATTTTATTAAAACCATTTGGAATGGATGTATTAGGATAATTGTAATTTTGGCCTGAACCAGGTATAGGAATTTCTTTTCGCAATGTTGAATCTTGATAAAATTGGAGTACCGCTGGTTCAGTAGAAAAATTTGCGGATCCTGCTATAGAAATACGGCTGTTAATTGTATCACCTTTCCAAAGAGTTTTTGAAAAAGGATAACCATACGGAGCATAAAGGTAGTATGGGCCTGAAAATAGAGTTTGAACCGGAACAAACTCAATCCGGTCAATAAACAGATTACCCTGGGTTTGACTGGTGTATTGTCCGAGACGTACATCGATCTCTCCTAAAGGTAGGGAGATGGGATCAGGAAGAGAGATTGTAAGCAACCTATAGTTTCCATTTTGTCCTGGCACGTATCCTTGATCTTGAACGTTTTTGGTACTTGGAAATGTAAAATTACCGCCTTGAATAGTCTGCTTTCCTGCATTGACTGATTGCCAAATATCAATGCTTGAATCTGAAGGATTTGCATAACGCACGCGAATGTGATACTGACCAGCTAGTTTATTTGTGATGGGTACAACGAGGGAGGGCCCGAGTGGAAGCTGAACCGCGTTGGTCCCGTTCAATCTTTCCTGTACAACTTTAAGTGAGCTACCATCCTCAATATAACCTTTTTCAGCTGGAATTCCTTTAATCGTAAATACTCCAGTTGTTGGATCTGATAGGCCTATTACATTTTCGGAATATAGATTTTTGAAAACAAATGCATTCATCAATGCATCTTGGCAACCAAGCTCATCTGTCCATGGAAAGACAAAATGAACTTTATGGTTATCAGGTGCTACAACTCTCTTGTCATATCCATAACTTCCTCCATTAGTTATACTAGTCCCATCTGCAAAATCCATCATGATTCCAACATACGGGCTCATAACCCGTGGTGTTACTCCAATTAAAGGATTGTCTCTTGAAATGTTGATAGGGTCATTTGCAGCTCCACCGGAATCACCGTAAGTATATGTTTGTGATTGATTGTATCCTCTATCTAATACTTGTTGAATCTGATCCACTCGATCCCATGTTCTCGTTGAAATTTGCATCAGTTCACCAGGGAAATTTCCATACAGGTACGTGCTTGGATCACCAGCGGATGGATAGCCTCGCCAGTCAACCCTTCCTACTAGATCAGAAAATAAGAATCTCGTTTGTTCTAGATCAGTTTGTGTTGGATAAACTTCCGGACAGTCATTAGTAGGCCATTTATCAAAAGTAGGCCATAATGCAGCAATATCAAACCCATATAATGTTGACGTGTAGATAAAGTCGGCAGAGCTAATTTGACTAGATTCATCGTCTTGTATGTTTTGTAATCCTGTTACAAAAAGAGTATAAACATTCTCACTATGCTTCACGATCCACTGTTTTAGATAAGTCAGAAAGTTAGTTTTATCTGAATCACTAATTCCCCAATCTGTTTGTTTAGAAATCGCCTCTTTTAAAAGGCCCAGATGCATGGTTGCTGCTTGAACATATAAAGGAAGTGCATAAGCTGCATAGTCTTTTAGTGTAAATTGGGGTATATCATGAACAAATTGGAGGTGAATTGTATTTACTGTGCTCCCTATAGTTGAGGTCTTCGGATCGGTTAAATTTTTGACTTCTGTAGCTAAAACATCCAGTTCATTTTTCCAACCTTGTAGAAGTGCCTGTAATTTGTTCAATGTGTCTGTTGTTAACGCTTGGTTAATTAAATCTTGAATTTGTTGCCGCAAAATATCAAATAAATCGGGTTGTGAGGGGGGCCAAATCAAATCAATAATAGGAATAAAGAAGCCTATTACAGGCCCTACAAAAGGAACAAAGGAAGAAGCATAGCCTAATATAGTCGTGACTAAGGCACGATAATCTATATTATTGTCTGTTGCTAGCTGAAGGTAATCTCGTGTAATTTGTCCATTATAAACATCATGCCAAACATCTTTTAATAATTGCTCCCAATCAAATCCGTCTGCCTTGTTAGCTAGATTGTTCAACTGTTGATAAGCAGATGTCGATAGTGTGTTATAAGGACCAGTTGATAAAGGATTCTTTCCTTGCATTGCATAATTCCCCCCTTTTTGATAAATAAGCACTACGTTAATTGGTTTCCTTATTTTAACATTTTTGGCGTATGCTCGTACAGCCGCTGGCTTTCATTGGCAAAAAAAAGAACCTGTGACATACTGGAGCTATCACGGTCATCGGAGGAAATCAACATGGTAGATGTGGTTGCATGTGGGGAGCTATTGATTTTACACCTGTGCAGCAGAAGGAAAAGCCGGGCAGCATTGCATTTGAGCAAAACCCTGGAGGAGCGCCTGCCAATGTACTTGCCGCTCTGTCGCGCTTTGGGAAACGGACTTCCTTTATCGGTGCGGTAGGAAACGATGTGTTTGGGCGTTTTTTGCAACAGACCTTAATCCGACTGAATATTGGCACAGAAGGGCTCGTACTCACGGAGGAAGCGCCTACGACATTGGCTTTTGTCCATCTCGATGAGACAGGCGATCGCTCTTTTCACTTTTACCGCAATCCGGGTGCTGACATGATGCTGCGGGAGCAAGACCTGAACAAGGCGCTGATTGCCCAGGCAGCGATTTTTCATTTCGGTACGCTGTCCTTGACGCATGAGCCAGCCCGATCAGCAACATGGAAAGCAGTCGAGTACGCCAAACAGCATCAGCGGCTCCTATCATTTGACCCGAATATTCGAGCGTCCTTATGGGAGGATCTGGAGGAAGCGAAGGCGTTGGCCCTCAAAGGAATGGCGCAGGCAGATATCGTCAAGCTGTCTGAGGAAGAGCTGGCTTTTCTCGTGGGGAGCGAGGATGTCGTAGAAGCGACAGCGAGGATGCTTGGGCAATATGATCTGCAAGCTGTTTTTGTCACGTTGGGGGAAAAGGGGTGTTTTTACCGCACTCGAAATTATTTCGGCACAGTTGGTGGCTTTCAAGTAACCGCGATTGATACGACTGGCGCGGGAGACGCGTTTGTGGGCGCGCTGCTCTATCAGCTTCTTGAGGTGGGGGAAAGTATGCTGGATATCCTACAAGCCACGTTAGAGGACATGGTGCGCTTTGCGAATGCCGCAGGTGCACTCACGACAACGAGATCAGGTGCCATTCCCGCCATGCCTACGCTGTCCGAGGTAAAAAGCTTCATGGAAGCAACACGGTAGGAGGAAAGAATCATGATTTTTGTGGAAGTCATCCTGCCCGTCCTACTCATTTTTCTTAGCGGCTATATTTTGCAGCGCATTTTCAAAATGGATTTGAAGCCCATTTCTTCCCTGGCGATTTACATCTTGTCGACTGCACTCGTCTTTCGTACGTTTTACAAAACAGAGCTCGACTTGCAATTATTTTATATCGTGGTGATTTCGCTGCTTTTGCTGGCTGCTCTCGTTGTGATCACGCAATTGACGGCACGCATGTTCAAATACGACAAGCAACAGGAAAGCGCACTGATGCTCGCGACCGCCTTCATGAACAGTGGCAATTACGGTACGCCGATTATTTTGTTTGCCTTCGGGGAGGCCGGCTTTACGTATGCGGTGCAAATCATGGTTTTCCACTCGATCATGATGGGCGTATTCGGCGTGTATTTTGCCTCTCGAGGCGGGAATGGAATGGGGACGGCCATCAAGGCGATCTTCAAGCAGCCGTCCAATTACGCTGTGGTTCTCGCGATTTTGCTACAACAGCTGCAAATTCTCATCCCACAAAGCTACTACCAGGCGATTGATCTCGTTGCACAGGCGGCGATTCCAGTTGTGATGCTCATCTTGGGCATGCAGCTCGCCAATGTATCTACCAAAGCGTTAGAGTGGCAGGGACTCAGTGCTGCGAGCGTCATTCGACTAGTGGCGTCACCACTTTTGGCGTACCTCATTTGTCTGTTATTCCCGATTGATCCGCTTCTGCAGAAGGTGTTGGTCGTTCTGGCAGCCATGCCTTCTGCCGCCACTACAGCGATCTATGCGATCCAATTCAACATGCGACCGCAATTCGTCTCCAGCAGCGTGTTGGTTACGACGGTGATCAGTATAGGAACATTAACGTTTTTGCTAAACATTTTGCACTAGTCCTGATGTAGACAAGGGAGGATGAAAACATGAACAAGACAGAAGTATTGCGGCTTTTTGACAAAGAGATGAGGGTGGAAATCAACTATCCGCCCCTCCGCCGGGAGGAGACAGAACACCTCGTTCGTCACGTCTCACCCACCCCGGATGATTCCGGAGTCGTCTTGTTTTCCAGGCTGTCTGAAGAAAATGCAGAGGAAGTTATTAAGCAGGAACTCGAATATTTCTCGAGTCTTCAGCAATCCTTTGAGTGGAAGCTGTTTGACTATGACCAACCGGCTAATTTGCTTGAGAGGCTGAAAGGTCATGGTTTTACAGTTGATGAGGAGGAAGCGACGCTTGTGTTGGAAGTGGCGCAGGCAGAGGAGCTACGAAGCCTTGTCATTCCGCCAGAGATACGGCAAATCACCGACGCGGCGGGCATTGATGATATCATGCACTTGAAGGAGCAGGTATGGGGCAGTGCTAACGAGGAGCTTGCTGCGAGATTAAAACGGGATTTGGCCGAAAATCCTGAGCAGCTGCTCGTTTACGCTGCGTACAGTGGCGATCAGGCAGTGAGTGCTGCTTGGATGTACTTGCATGAGAATACGTCCTTTGGCAGTCTGTGGGGAGGCTCTACTTTGCCCGACTTCCGAAGCAAAGGCTATTATACGGCCCTCGTAGCAGTCCGGGTACAAGCAGCACAGAAACGCGGTTATCCGCTGTTGATGGTGGATGCGAGTCCGATGAGTCGACCGATTTTGGAGAAAAAAGGCTTTGAATTTCTCGCCTATTCTTATCCTTGTTTTTATGAGTATAAATAGAATCGTGGTAAAGGAAGCTGCCCGTTGTTTTGAGGGGCAGCTTTTGTAGTTGCAGAGATACGTATATGCAAAAAAAACATTTTGCACTTGAAGCTTACGTAACGTAATGAATTATGATGTAGATACCGGTAAAAGCCTCGCGCGAAAACGTACGCTAAGCTTAAAAATGGGAGGGAGTTGAAGAGAATGACGAAACAAACACGAATTGGTAGGACAGATTTAGTTGTCAATCCAATCGGACTTGGAACAAGTGCTGTAGGTGGCCACAATATTTATCCGAATTTAAATGAAGAAGTAGGAAAAGATTTGGTGCGGGCTGCGATCAACCATGGAGTAAATTTTTTAGATACAGCGTTTTTTTATGGGACAGGACGTTCAGAGGAGTTAATAGGTGAAGTGATAAAAGAAGCAGGAAAGCGTCATGAACTCATCCTTGCAACAAAAGGTGGCCTTACACTTGTCGGCAATGATGTTACCATGGATAATTCACCTGCTTATTTAAAACAAGCCGTTGAAGATAGTTTGAAAAGGCTACAAACAGATTACATAGATTTATTTTATATTCATGCGCCAGATCAGGATACACCAAAAGATGAGGCGGTTGGAGTCTTAAAACGGCTAAAGGACGAAGGTAAAATCAGAGCAATTGGCGTTTCTAACTTCTCACTGGAACAATTGAAAGAAGCGAATAAGGATGGATATGTCGATGTAATACAGGGAAACTACAATTTGCTGCAGCGTGAAGCGGAACAAGAGTTCTTTCCATATACGACAGAAAATAGCATCTCGTTCATTCCATACTTTCCACTAGCATCAGGCTTGCTTGCCGGTAAATACAAGAAGGATATGACATTCAATGATCTACGCAAAAATATGCCGCACTTCCAGGGCGAAAAATTCAAAAAAAATCTAGAAAAGGTAGAGCAGCTCCGTAAAATGGCAAATAAAAAGAATGCCGAAGTTGCCCATGTAGTCCTTGCTTGGTATTTCACACATGATTCAATGGATGTTGTCATTCCCGGAGCGCAAAGAGCAGAGCAAATGCTGGATAATTTAAAAACAGTAGACGTCCACCTGACAGAAGAAGAAATCAACGAAATTGATCGTATTTTTCAATAGGTCTCTGTGGCGAATCTTCGTACTACTGCCCTTTCGTATTAGGAGGTTAGCCAGTTGTTACTGGTTGACCTCCTTAGTTACACAACTTTACCGTTACTTGTGATACGGTTCACCGTACTATTGGCCCCGTTACTTCAACGATCAATTTGGAAAGGTTGACTCAGAAAGTAAGTCTGGTTCAAGCTTCCAAATATTCATTCCCTTTTTCGTCTCAACAAACGACCATTTCGAGTCCATATAATAATTATTGAACGCAAGATTTGACGGGCATGCGGAGAATATCGGGTAACCAATTTGTGATAGTAGATATTTCATGAGATTCTTATGACGATACTGTTCCTCTACGGCAAACTGATAAAGAGAGATTGTGCCGTTTTTCTTTAGGTAGATTCTAGCTGCTGCGATAATGATGTCTTCTCTATTCATAACAACAACAGATCGTCTTTTTACGGCCGCTCGAAGTCCTAATGGGCAAAGAAACTCCTCATTGTACACAGCCTTATTCTCGCGAGTGATATGTTTTGAAAAAAATGACTCAAGTTGTTTCATATCCTCAACCACGGCAAATCTTACGTTCAATTTTTAACCACTTCCCCGAACAGCTTACTTTCCAATCCATACGAAAACATCTCCATCAGGAATTTCCATTACAGCAACATGCTTGGATTTCCCAATCGTTTCCGAGGGCATGGATGAGAGTTTACGTAGAAGTACGCACCATTTCCGATGTAAGATAACATGTATTCTTCCCTCTTTCTAAAAATAATCGTTTTCATATTATAGACTTCGGCGAACCTCTTTTTCTGACAGCTCATATTTGATTTGTTGTTGAAATCTAAAAAAAGAGGTGATTTATACTGCTAACGCCTTCCATCCTACTAATCTGCCCGTTAGCGCAGATCGGCTGCCGATCTATACCAGCAGCCGCGCTTTAGATATTTATTAAACAATTGCCCCTGTTAGTTGAATCCCTTTCATTTGATTTTGCATTGATTTCCGTTAAAAAGTTCATGCATCCCGGAGCGTGAACGCGGTATTTAGTAATGTATATTTCAGTTAAGTCTTCTTTTAAACGTCACTTATTTATTACCGAGCTCTTCCGCCAAACCGATTAGAAGTCCTTCAATTCCACGAATGTAGCAGAGCCGATACGAGTCTTGGTACTGAACCACTTCTCCGACGAGCTGAGCGCCATACTTAGTGAGTCTGGATACCATTTCGTCAATGTCTTCAACGGTGAACATGACGCGCAGATAACCGAGGGCATTTACAGGAGCAGTTCGGTGATCGGATATAGTAGGTGGGGTGAGAAATCGCGAAAGTTCAAGTCGACTGTGGCCATCTGGGGTAACCATCATAGCAATCTCTACACATTGTGAACCCAGCCCGGTTACGCGACCAGCCCATTCACCTTCGACAGTAGCCCGCCCTTCGAGCTTCAAGCCAATCTCCTCGAAGAAAGAGATTGCGTCATCAAGGGATTCTACAACGATGCCAACATTGTCCAATCTTAGTAATTTGTTATTTGCCATTAGTTTTATCTCCTTATGTGTACAAATTTATTCCCTGATCATCTTCATATTTATTCTATCAAGGATTACCAATTACCCCCAAACGATTAACATTACGACGCCTCGTCAGTGAGATTTTTTGAAGCACAATCAGCACAACCTAGCGATTCATTGCTTACGTATAGTAGAATGATACAAAAAAGGGAACAGAAGGTGTAAGCGATGTGCCGAAACATCAAAACCTTATTCAACTTCGACCCACCCGCGACAGAAGATGAGATTCAAGCAGCAGCCCTGCAATTCGTGCGAAAGCTCTCGGGCTTCAACACGCCTTCGAAGGCCAATGAAGAGGCTTTTCATCGTGCGGTCCAAGAGGTCTCCATTGTTGCGAAAAATCTCCTGGATTCGCTCGTGACGAATGCAGACCCACGCAATCGAGAAGTCGAAATCGAGCGAGCTCGCGCAAGAAACGCCAAACGGTTTGGCATGACAGAGTAGTGAGACGATAAAGATGAACAGTCTAGTTAACGGGCAGGCCTTCAGGGTAACTGCCTATTTTTGTTTACTATATCAGAAATTTCAGTATCTTATCATCTCCTTATGAGACGATTTATCATTTCGTTACTATGTCTCTCTCCTGCAAATTATATTATCGTAGAGTGCAAAGGGGAGAGGATCATCATGGAAAAGGTGAACGTCGCACAACATTTATCACGCTTGCAAGATTCCTGGAGCTCTCTGGTTGTCGGAGAGATGAATGATACGTCTATTAAGCTAGAGAAGCTGCAAGGTGAGTATCCTTGGCAACAAAATGACCAAAAAGATGAACTGCTGTTTGTCGTCAAAGGCAGACTGCTGCTGATGTATCACGAGCGTAATATATGGGTGGAAGCCGGAGAGTTTATCGTTGTGCCAAAGGGAGTGTCCTACAAGCTGTTTATCCCGAATGGCGATTGTCATCTACTGGCGATTGAACCGAAAAAATTTGCTGCTCTCAAGCACTGCTCCTAAGACGATCAACATAGAAAATCGAGCGCTATTCGTTTGTGGATAGCGATGATATAGAGCTGTCAATCGACCGGTCACTTTCGTTGGCTGGACATTTGGCGGCTTTTTTGCTATTAATATATGTTCAGAAAAGTGTTGACTTATGCGTAATTTGTACTGTAATAAATACTGATGATAGCTCCAACTCTTTTCGAGGTGATGAATGTTGGACGACGGCATATATGTATTGATTAAAAAGGGAGACCCCGAACAGCTTCAAAAGCGTCAGTTTCTACATAAGGAAGAGTGTACGATTGGGAGACGGGGCAATCAATTACAACCAGACATTGCTTTTTCCAGTCCGTATATATCCAGAAGGCATGCAGTGATAAGGAAAATCAATAACCAATATTCGATTTCTGATTTGCAAAGCAAGCATGGGACAGAAGTAAACGGAATGCCGATACAGCAAGCACCCCATTTTCTTTATCATGGTGATCATATTACGCTGGCCAAAGGCGTGGTCGAAATGATATTTTTCGCAGAGGGTAGCGAGATGGATGTGACGCGGGAGTTCTCATTCCCTTTGATGAATCCAAAAGAAACCACCTCCACTTCCGGCTTGGTCATCAATCTGGAACGCAGGGAAATCCGTCTCGATGGCGCAAGAATCCATTTGACCGGAAAAGATATGGACTTGCTCATGCTTTTGTACCAACGTGCGAATCAGGCGGTCAGCTATGAGGAAATCATGGTACTCGTCTGGCCAGAGCGGTTGCTGAATACGGTAAGCAGCGTTCCCGATGTTGGACGAGCCGAGATCAACGCGCTCGTTTATCGCTTGCGTAAGCGGCTGGGCAGATATGGCGAGAATGTCACCACGATCCCGCGCTTTGGTTACATGTGGGAAGAATAGTAGGCAGTACGGCAGACACAGGATTCATTTCCTGTGTTTTTTTGCATTTGATGTAACTATCTGACACTTATCATCGTACTATGAGAATAGTCTCATCCTGCCATCATCTTTTTTCCATATATTATGGTATCTGACT
Source organism: Brevibacillus sp. RS1.1 (assembly GCF_013284365.1). NCBI lineage: Bacteria > Bacillati > Bacillota > Bacilli > Caryophanales > Paenibacillaceae > Brevibacillus > Brevibacillus sp. RS1.1. The sequence continues at coordinate 111,085 of NZ_JABSVA010000005.1, read as the reverse complement.
GTAATATCGTGTGGTAGGGAAGGTGAATGACTAGTGAAAAAGACATGGATAGTATTTTGGGCGGTTTTTGTCGTTGTTCTTTCGGGGTTTTTCTATCTTTTCTGGGACTTTTGGAAGGACACCACGCAGTCGGATGGTGAGAGGGCAAAGGCCGCATTCACAGCGTATACGACAAAATGGAAAGAACAGAAGTTCTCTGACATGTACGAGCAGCTTTCTTTACATACAAAAAAGACTATCAGCAAAGAAGAATTCGTTTCCCGTTACCAAAACATTTACGGAGGAGTAGAGGCCAAAGCGATTGTGGTCGAGCCGATGTACAATGGCGACGTCATGCCAGGTGAGGATGGACAGATCAACTTTCATTATCGGCTGACGATGGAAACCTTCGTCGAACCGATTTCTTTTACAGGGAAAGCAACGCTTGTCAAAGAAACGCAGAACGACTTGGAGGACTGGTACATTCATTGGAATCCTACTTTTATTTTTCCCGAAATGAAAGAAGGGGACAAAGTAAGAGCCAATACGGTGTATCCCAGACGAGGTGAAATCACGGATCGGGCAGGGCGTCCCTTGGCAACAGAGCGTGTCGTGATAGATATCGGGATAAATCCGGGAGAATGGAACCAGACGTCACAAACCGGGAAAATGGTGGTCAGCAAGCTCTTGCAAATTCCGTTGGATGACCTCACCTCGAAGGTCCAGGCTACGACAAGCAAGTCGGCCAAGTTTATCCGGATCGCTACGCTGCCGCAGGACGATGCACGCATCAAACAATTAGAAAAAACAGAAGGGCTCCAATTGCACAAAAAGAAAGTCCGCTACTATCCCTATCAGGACGCGACGGCCCATCTGGTTGGCTATGTAGGAGCGATCAACCAGGAAGAGTACGAGAAGCGAAAGGATCAGGGCTATAAAACGTCCGATGTGATTGGAAAATCAGGACTGGAACAGATTTTTGAGGAGAAGCTAAGAGGGAGTGCAGGTGGGCGTATCGTCATTACGGATGCAGATGGAACGGAAAAAAAGACCGTGGTGGAACGCTTGGCCAAGCATGGACAGCCACTGGCATTAACCATAGATGCAGAAGTACAGCAGACAATTTACCAGGAGCTGAAAAACGAAGCAGGGACGGCTACGGCCATCTCACCAAAGACAGGAGAAATACTGGCCCTCGTCAATTCCCCGTCCTTTGATCCGAATCCGTTTGTGCTTGGGATGTCGGCTACAGAATGGAAGCAACTGAATGAAAACCCGCAAAAGCCGCTTCTCAATCGATTCGCGCGCGGGTTTGCGCCGGGCTCCACCTTCAAACCGATTACGGCAGCGATTGGCCTTGGGACAGGAGCCATTACCCCTGCGGATAGTATCCACCTCCGCGGACTGCATTGGCAAAAGGATGTGTCCTGGGGTGGATACGAGGTAACGCGGGTCAGCGATTACGGGGGACCTGTCAATTTGGAAAAAGCATTGGTTTACTCCGACAATATTTATTTTGCGAAAGCGGCGCTCTCCATTGGGGAGGAGCCATTCGTGAAAAAGAGCGAGTTGTTTGGATTCCATGAAGCACTTCCGATTCCATATCCACTAGAAAAGTCGAAGCTGTATAACGACGGTTTCAAAAACGAGATTCAATTGGCAGACTCCGGTTACGGTCAGGGCGAGGTAACGATGACGCCGCTTCACCTCGCGTTGGTGTACAGCGCTTTTGCAAATGACGGGAATATCGTGAATCCATCTCTGTTGCAGGGAGACAAAAAAGATGGGTATTGGAAGACGAATGTCATACCTGCCGATGTGGCGAGCACGGTGAAGCAGCATTTGATACAGGTTATGGAAGACCCGCGCGGTACCGGTCGAGGAGCACGCGTGCCTGGTATTCGCATGGCGGGTAAGACTGGAACAGCTGAGCTGAAACAGAAAAAAGGCGAGCTAGGGTTGGAAAACGGATGGTTCGCCGTTTTTAATGTAGATGATCCGCGTTTGCTGGTTACCATGATGATAGAGGATGTCCGTGGTCGGGGTGGCAGTCATGTACTCGATGCCCGTATCAAACGGATCTTCACGAAGGCACTGAAAAATTAGGGAGAGCAAGTATGAAAGAAGCAAAAAACGATCGTGTGAAACGACTGCAAATCGTATATATCGTTGTATTTCTGATGTTTGTGGGTATCATTTTGAGATTGGCGCAAATTCAAATCCAGCAAGGGAGCATTTATGCAAATGAGCTGGCAGACAGATCGTACAAAAAAGATTACATTCCCGCTATGCGAGGAAACATTTATGACCGCAACGGATATGTCATTGCCGAAAGTCGGCCTTCTCATCTCGCCGTCTTTCGTGAACAAGAGATCATGGAGAAAAAAGCGTACTTTGACCTGGTGGAAAAGCTGGAGAAAATACTGAGTCTCGAAAAGGCCACACTGTTAAAAAAGATGGATGTCGGCTATGCCTATGAGAATGGCAAGTACGTGGAAGCGGCACGACAATTGCCGCGCTATTTGGAGAAAGAGCTGAAGGTGGATTTGACGGCTAAAGAAATCGCGGTACTCGGTGAGCATCGTGGCGATCTGCCGGGGATTGAGGTAGTGACAAAACCGATCCGAAAATACGATCCGAAGCAAATCTCTGTACAGGCGGTTGGATATGTCCGGCCCTTTCATATTGCTGAAAATGTGAAGCTCGCCTCCTACAAGGATGAGAGTACGCGGTATTTGCCGAACCAGTTAGTCGGGCTCGATGGGATTGAGCTGTCTTACGAAAACGAGCTTCGCGGGAGCAACGGTTACCGGATGTATGAGGTCGCAGCAAATCAGACGGTTGTGAAGCAAGTGGAGGAAGTTCCATCCGTCCCGGGCAATCATGTGTATCTCACCATTGATCAGCGGGTACAGCTAGGTATCCGGGATTCGATCCGAGAGTTTCTTCCGAAGCTGCGTGCAACCATCCCTGAGGCGAGGGGGGCAAAGGGAGCATATGTCGTGGCAGTCGAGGTTAAGACAGGCAAGGTCGTCGCGATGGTCAGCTATCCTGAATACGATCCAAACGTATGGATTGAGGGACCGGATCAAAAAATGTATGACCAAATTAAGCTTGCGGTGACGAATGGAACCATTCGGGAAGCCCCATACAATACAGCGCCATTAAAGGGCGAGGCGGCCATCGAGGAGGGCTACAAGCACCCGGGTTCAATTGTGCCATCTGGGTCTGTCATCAAGCCGATTACGGTATTGCTCGGTTTGCAGGAAGGCATTATTACTCCCTCCGATCGTTGGAATGATGGAGGTGTGTATCACTATGGACGTGGTACGGATCGGATTAAGAATGACAGTTCCAAAGCGCATGGCATGATTACCCCAGCGATTTCCCTGCAAAAGTCATCGAATACATATATGGCGAGAATCGGAGAGGAGCTGTCCCGTCGAAAAGGAAAAGAGTCAGCGTCCGTCCTGCAATCGTACTATCATGCGTTCGGATTAGGCGTTCAGACTGGTGTAGATTTGCCGAATGAAAACAAGGGGAAAGAAGACTATTTAGTGATGAATGAAAACTACGGTCCACTAGCATCGATGGTGCAGGCTTCCTTCGGACAGCAAGTTCGGGCGACGACGATGCAATTGGCACAGTATGCGGCTACACTTGCGAATAAAGGTGTACGTTTGCAGCCGCAGATGGTAGATAAGATCACAGACGCAAAAGGAAACCTGGTGAAAACGTACACGTCAAAAACCATGAGCACCTTTCCTCACCCAGATAAATATTGGGATGTCTTGGAGCAAGGCATGGTGATGGTGACGAAACCGGGGGGAACAGCAGTCCGCGCGTATGCGGGAATGCCGTTTCAGGTAGCAGCAAAAACAGGTACATCTGAACAAGACATTTATGTACCAGTGACGGTGACAGATGAGAAAACAGGACAGAAAAAGACAAAGTGGAAAATGCACGCCCGCATTACGAATGGTGTCAGCATTTCGTATGGGCCTGTCGACGATCCGGTCCTGGCAGTAGCCGTAATCGTTCCTGAGGGTGGTTATGGGGGAAGATCGGCCGCGATCATTTCACGTTCCGTGTACGAAGTGTATGACAAGCATATCGGATTGAAATAGCAAGTTGTTCGAAGTGATTCTGCCGAGGATCTACTTCGGACAGCTTCGTTTAGCCATTTGACAGATTAGGGGGATGATTATGGCAGGGGTGGAGATAAACGATTTATTAAGATTCGTTATGATTACTTTTATCATAAGTTTAGTCGTTATTTCCGTTGCTTTATTGCTTCAAAAGAAAAAAGGTAATCTTGTCAATGGATTCACACTGAGCATGATTTCAGCAATTTCAGTAACCGTTTCTGGAACGAATCTTATGATGATGGGTTATATAGCTGATGAATTGAACCTAGGTGGAGACGATATGTCTACCTATATGTTTTTCATCATTGTAGGGTTAAACATCCTTAATTTCCTTCTTTACTTAAAAAAAGAATGAGAGGTTCGGAAAAACTCGCATCGTAGGTGATACGAAGTTTTTCCGTTTTTTTTATTTCGACTCTGCTTTTTGCAAAAAGCGGCGGATGACTTGCACGTATTCGTCTGTCTCTTCCAGATAGCCGACATGCGAGCTGTTTTCAAAGACATGGAGCTCGGCGTTTGGCACCAGAGACTGATAATAACCAGTCGATTCAGGCGTCGCTTCATCATAGCGGCCGCAAACGAACAGGGAAGGGATGTTGATTTGATGCAGCTGGGGTGTGTAGTCGAATGTTTTCAGATTCCCTGTTGGGCAAAACTCAGACGGTCCCCACATCGTCATGTACACTTCTTTATTCGCTTTTGGACGGCTTTCTGTCATAACGGTTGGCATTGGATCAAGGCGGCACACATGGCGCTTGTAGTATTCCTTCATAGCATCCTGATATTCTTGTGAATCAGTTGTACCCTGCTCCTCGTGTGTGGCGATGGTTTGTTGCACATCTACTGGCAATTGCTCGATTAAACGATCTGCGTCCTGTTTCCAACGCTCTGCGCTCAGGCATGGACTGGAGAAGATGATGCTCTGTACCCCCTCCGGCTTGGCATCCACCAAATAAGCTGCTGCCAGCATCGTGCCCCACGAATGCCCCAGGATGTGTACCTCTTTTAAGTCAAGGGCTTGTCTGATGCAAGCGAGCTCCTCCACAAAGCGTTCGGTTTTCCAAAGAGTCAGATCTGTCGGGCGATCGGAATTGCCTGACCCCAGCTGATCGTAGAAAATGACGGGTCTGTCGTCGCCTAAGACATGAAGCGTTGATTTGAGCGGATCATGCGTATTGCCAGGTCCGCCATGAAGGACGATCAGAGGTGTTTTCTCCCCTTCGCCGACACGACTGTACCATACTCTGCCGCCAGGAACTTCAATATAGCCTTCTTGCATACTCATCGATAATGCCTCCACTTCAGGTTCATACTGATCTCTCTTCCTTTCAATATAGCATATGGAATTGTTTTTACACTTTTTTTAGAATTGGTTTAGAGCATGTTTAGACCCACTATTTATCATCACTGGTATAGGAAGCGATGACAGTTGCTTTCGATGAGACTAGGAGGGATCAGCATGCGAAAAAAATGGTTGGGTATCGGCTTGTCTGTTGGGATCACAGGAGCATTGATTTGGGGATACGGGGCTTCAGCGAGTGCGGATAGCACGACGATGAGCGTGTATAAATCAGCCCTGCAACAAACGAAGGAAGCGAAGAGCATGACGGCCCACGCGCAGCTAGCACTCACAGACAACGGAACGAAGCTGCTCACACTCGAGGGAGTTGCAAAGATCGATCATAACCAGCACATCGGGAATGTCGATGCGACTATTACAGACACACTGGGCGAGAAAAGCGTGCAAGCCTTTCTGGAAAAGGATCAAGTTGTGGTTAAAAAAGGGGATAGTAACATTTATCGGGTCATGGAAAAAATGGATAGAAGACCCCAATCAGAAAATGACGCCAATAACAAACGCGGAGCAATGATGCATAAGCTGCTTACTACGGTATTCGGCGATCTCGGAAAAAACGCGACCGTTGAAAATCTACCGGATGGAGGCAAGCGTACGTCGCTTCAGCTCTCCGAAGAGCAAATTCCGGCATTTATCCAGGCAGCCGGACCTATTCTTTACGATAAGCTCGTCGAACATAGTCAAGAAGCGTCTTCCTCTGAGAACGGGCTATCTGTGAAGCTTCCCCGCTTGCAAGAGGATTTCCAAGTGGACCAAGTATTGCTGAACGCCAAGATCGATGGGAAAAATCAAATCGAGAAGCAATCTGCGGTGGTACACCTTTCGGGAACGGACGCGTCTGGAAAAGAGCACAAGCTCCAGCTTTCTTTGGATATCCGCCTGTCCGATTTGGGTACGACCACACCTGATCGCATCGATCTTACCGGCAAGCAAGTCGAGAAGGTTTCCCGCGAGGACATGAAGAACAAATGGAGAAAAGACTGGACGAAGCATTCCGATTCCGAGTAAACCATGACTGCAAGGGGGTAATGAAACATGTCGATCAAAACAAGACTTTTGCTCTCCTATATTGCCATGATAATCATCCCCCTTGTTTTGTTTGGATTGGTGGCATCGGGATTGGCGAATTACTTTTGGGGGGAACGAGAAGCAGGCAAACCGTTCCTTCGTGATTCGCTCAATAAACGAGACGAGTTGTTTGCTGGCGTCACATTCATGGCTAAATACGCGCCCAATCAATTGACGAACCAGAAGCTGCTAACAGAGACGGATGCGGAGCTACAAGCAGTTGGCGGAGCATTGATTCTGACCAAGGACGAGCATGTGCTATTTGTTTCCCCGTCGATTGATAGCGCTGACGTGCCTGATTATTTGCAGGATCAGCCGGATCAGGGGCGCATGCATAGCTGGAAGCAGTTTAAACAGGACGGCTACACGTTTGATACGTACGAGTTCACTTTTGCTGATCAGAGGAAAGGAAAGCTCTACTTCCTTGCGAATTCTTTCCCCTTTATGCAGACAGGCATTTATTTTTTTAGCGCATTGATTCTCAGTCTTCTAACGATTGTGGCGCTGACGAACGGTGTATTAACGTTTCTTGTTTCACGCAGTATCATTCGACCTTTGTACGCTTTAAAGCAGGCAGCGAACGAAATCAAAGAAGGCAATCTGGAGCGTCCTGTTCAACTCCATCGCAAAGATGAGCTGGGAGAGCTGGGAGAAGCATTTGAAGAGATGCGCAGTAGATTGTATGATTCTATCCATTTGCAGCTTCAGTATGAAGAAAATCGTAAACAATTGATTTCGAGTATCTCCCATGATCTGAAAACACCCATCACAGGAATTAAAGCATGTGTGGAAGCGGTGCAGGAAGGGATTGCGGATACGGAAGCGAAGCGAGAAAAATATATGAAGATGATTGCTATCAAATCAGAGCAGATGGACCGTCTGATTGATGAGCTGTTTTTATTCTCGAGACTGGATTTGAATAAGCTTCCCTTTCACTTTGAAGAAGTCGATATGCGAGCCTATATGGCACAGTTTGCCGAAGAGCTACGACTAGACCCGCGAATGCACGGCGTATCTATTCGCTATGACGAGCATAATGAAAGTCCAATTCCAGTCATGGCTGATCGGGAAAAACTCCATCGCGTGCTCATGAATATCGTGGACAATAGCTTGAAGTACTTGAACAAGGACGAGAAGCTGATTCGATTGGAAGTGGAGGAAGCCAGCGGTGAAGTGCTCGTTGTGATCTCCGACAATGGAACAGGGATTGCAAAAGAAGCAATGCCCCATATTTTTGACCGCTTTTATCGGGCGGACCCTGCACGTAATTCGGCCATGGGAGGCAGCGGTCTTGGACTCGCCATCGTCAAACAAATTGTGGAGGGGCACGGTGGTCGTGTATGGGTGGAGAGTGAGAGCGGACGGGGAACCCGTATTTGTTTTACCTTGCCAGATATCAAGAGAGTCGGGGGTAACACGGAATGAAGCACATTTTAATCATTGAAGATGACACGGTGATTGCAGAGGTGCAAAAGGATTACTTGGAGGCAAACGGCTACTCGGTCGATGTTGCTACTTCCGGCGATTGGGGTTTGCAAAAGGCATTGCAAGAGGAGTATGACCTCCTGATTCTAGACCTGATGCTCCCCATCGTGGATGGCTTCGAAATCTGCAAGCAAGTCCGGAAAGTCAAAAATATTCCGATCCTGCTCGTCTCTGCGAAAAAGGAAGACATCGACAAGATACGTGGCCTGGGTCTAGGCGCCGACGATCATATCAGCAAGCCTTTTAGTTTGGGAGAACTGGTAGCGAGGGTCAAAGCCCATTTGGCCCGTTACGACCGTCTTGTTTCCGATTCCAAACCGCATACGGCAAAAGAGGAGATCAGGCTTCGTGGGATTCGCATCGACAAGCTGGCGAGGAGAGTTTATATCAATGGAAATGAAGTAGCTTTCACTTCCAAGGAATACGACCTCCTGCTCTTTTTGATAACCCACCCCAACTGGGTATTTAGCAAAACGGAGCTGTTTGAAAAAATTTGGGGTCTCGATTCGTATGGGGATATCGCGACGGTGACCGTGCATATTAGCAAGCTGCGGGAAAAAATAGAAAGTGATCCGGCTAAGCCGCAATACATCGAGACGGTGTGGGGTGTCGGTTATCGCTTTTTACTATAGTGGGAGAAGAAATGAGGCATACATAAACACTTGGGTATTTCGTACCAAGTGTTTATTCTGTTTCCCATAAATCGACAAACTTAGGTAAAATAAATGGCAGATGTCGAATAGTGTGTAGGAATGCGAGCTAAGGGAGACACAGAGTATGGAGAGAAAAATCAAAATCCTCGGAACAGGGAAATACTTGCCGACTCGGCGAGTGACAGCAGCAGAACTGGAAGAAAAGCTGGGACTTGCGGCTGGATGGGTAGAGAAAAAATCCGGGGTAAGCGTCAGACATTTTGTGACGAATGAAACGGCAGCACAGATGGGAGCCATCGCTGCTAGGCGTGCTATGGAAGCGGCGGGACTTTCCCTTCACGAGATCGATTGTATCGTGTGTGCAAGCGGGACGGCGCAGCAGGAAATCCCATGCACGGCTGCTTTGATTCAAGAAGAGCTTCAACTAAGCAAATCAGGCATTCCCTGCTTTGATATAAATGCGACATGCCTCAGCTTCGTCACTGCGCTGGATGTAATGTCGTGCCAGATGGCGGTTGGTATTTACGAGCGAGTCTTGATCATTTCATCAGAGATATCCTCCGCAGGTTTGAATTGGGAGCAAAAAGAGAGCTGTGTGCTGTTCGGAGATGGGGCGGCGGCTGTTGTCATCGGCAGGACGCCAGAAACAGAAAGCTCCCGCATCTTGGGTTCAAGCATGAAAACCTACAGTGAAGGCGCGCACTATTCCGAAATAAGGGGTGGCGGCACGCTGATCCACCCGAGACAATTTGCACAAGGAAGAGAAGCAGACTTTGCATTTGATATGGACGGACGGAAAATTTTTCGCCTGACCTCGCAGTTAATTACCGGATTCGTGGATCGTTTGCTGTCGTCAGCCTCCGTAACCAAGGAGCAAATCCGTACTGTCATTCCTCATCAGGCCAGTGGGATGGCGATGCGGATCATGGCAGGCAAGCTCGGATTTAGCGACCAGCAAATGGTGAACATTCTGGCGGATCATGGAAATGTCATCGCAGCTTCGATTCCGATGGCGCTGCATGAAGCGATTGGGCAAAATCGGGTACAGCGAGGAGATCACCTGATGCTGTTGGGCACATCTGCTGGCTTGTCTCTCGGAGGAATTGTGCTTGAATACTAAACAATCAGTCTTGCTGACAGGAGGACGAGCTCCAGCTACGTTAGAGCTGGCGCGCTTGCTGGGTTCTGCGGGACATCGAGTGATTGTAGCGGAGAGTGCGCGGCGACATCTTTGCCAGCACTCTCGTTATGTAGAGCGCTCCTACCAAGTGCCTCCACCCCGACAGCAGCCCGATGCTTATATCGAAAAGCTGTGTGAAATCATGCAGCGTGAGGGTATCGATCTGTTGATCCCGACTTGCGAGGAGATCTTTTACGTATCGCAGGGGCGGGATCAATTGCTTGACTATGGTGAAGTGCTAGTGGAAGGAATCGAGGTATTGCGTTCGTTGCACGACAAATGGCTTTTTTCCGAAATGGCGCGCGAGGTGGGAGCACTGGTCCCACATACGGTTCGGGTACAATCTTCGGCTCAATTGCGGGAGGCCATGCTGCAAGCAGGAGGACCTGTGGTGCTGAAGCCCGTCTATTCTCGCTTCGCAGCTCATGTACAAATCGTGGCTGACCCGTTATCTGCGGCAGGACAGTCCTCACTGCCCGAACCGACAGTTGGGCAACCATGGCTAGTCCAACAGTTTATAAAAGGGAAACAAGTGTGCAGCTACGCGGTTGCTCTGGATGGACAGCTCACTTTGTACGCCGATTACGAAACAACACATACAGCAGGGCAGGGTGCCTCGATTTACTTTGCCTATTCAGACCATCCACAGGTAAGAGATTTTGTTAGTCGCTTTGTGCAACGGCATACGTTTCGTGGACAAATCGCATTTGATTTCATTGAGAATGAGCAGGGAGAACTGTATGTAATTGAGTGCAATCCACGCCTGACAAGCGGTGTGCATTTGTTTACAGGACAGCACGACGCGGCTACTGCCTATTTTTCTGATCGGGGAAAAACCGTTTTTCCTGCTGGAAAACAAGTTTGCATGCTAGGGATGGCGATGCTGACATACGGCCTTGCTGGCATGACGAATGGAGAGAAGGCAAAACGTTGGGTGAGCGACCTGCTTTCTGCAAGGGATGTTCTGTTTAGGTGGGATGATCCACGACCTTTTTTTGATCAGTTCTCCATGCTGGCAGATTTGGCTTGGCAGAGCTTTCGAACGGGAAAAAGCATGATTGCTTGCAGTACGAGCGATATCGAATGGAACGGAGAAGAGGCGTAAGGACGTGAGGAAGAAATGAACAAGCGAGTTCTAGTAACAGGGGCGACGGGGTTTCTCGGACAGAAGCTGGCTACACGACTGCATGAGATGGGCTATGACGTAACAGCGCAAGGACGAGACGAGCGAATCGGCCAGCTATTGCAGGAGCGAGGCATTCGATTCCTTCGGACAGACCTAAGAGACAGAGAAGCCATGGTGAAGGCTTGCCGCGATCAGGATATCGTGCATCACGCTGCTGCTTTTTCCTCCCCGTGGGGAACGTACCGTGACATGTACGAGACGAATGTGACAGGAACCATTCATGTCATCGAGGGCTGCAAGCTGCACGGCATCCAGCGTCTTGTCCATGTATCGACGCCAAGTATTTATTTTGCTTTTGACGACAAGCTGGGAATCCGCGAAGATGAACCGATGCCCGTTCGGTTTGCCAATACATACGCACAAACGAAATACCAGGCGGAGCTGGAAGTCGACAAGGCGTTTCTTGCAGGACTACCGACGATCACGATTCGTCCGCGGGCCTTGTTTGGCCCAGGAGACAATGCAATCCTTCCCAGGTTGATCCGCGCCAATGAAAAGAAATTCGTTCCGCTGATCGACGGAGGCAAGGCGATCATTGATTTGACGTATGTGGAAAATGTCGTGGACGCGCTGATCTTGTGTATGGATTCTCCAGCGCACACATTGGGACAGGCTTACAACATTACAAATGGGGAGCCCGTGACGATGATCGAGGTGTTGTCAGATGTATTTCGGCGCTTGGGGGTTCCGCTGAAAACGCGCGAGCTGCCATATTGGAAGGCGTATGCCGCGGCTTGGGTGCTGGAGACACTCTCCAAGACCGTTTTGGGCTATCGCGAGCCGGTTTTGACACGTTACTCGGTCGGTGTGCTCGCCAAATCACAAACCTTGGATATCTCAAAGGCGAAGCGCGATCTGGGCTATGAACCGCGGGTGAGCATTGCCCAAGGCATCGAGACCTTTACAGAATGGTGGAGGACACAGGATGGACGTTAAACTGACGCTGATGGACACGGGCTACTGCCAGCAGCTCGAAATGTTTTCACGAAAGGGCGGCCGGATGAAAAACATTCCGTTTCACGCCATCGCAGGGCTTATCGAGCATCCCGTCCACGGCTTGCTGCTCTTTGATACGGGCTATTCACAGCGCTTTTTTGAAGCCACGAGCAAGCTTCCTTATTCGCTGTACGGCAAAATAACGCCCGTATTCTCAAAGGCACATGAGAGTATTGCTGAGCAGCTCGCAGCACGCGGAATCCGAACGACAGACATAGCGGGTATTCTCATTTCCCATTTTCATGCGGATCATATCGGCGGTTTGCGTGATTTTCCGCATGCGCGACTATACTGCTTCGAGAGTGCCTACAATCACGTGAAGGGAAAGACGGGTTGGACGGCGCTGCGGGAGGCGTACTTGCCTGATTTGATGCCTGACGATTTCGAAGAACGGGTGACTTTCATTGATCGAGGAGAGCTTGTGGCATTGCCTGAAGCTTACGCGCCATACACGGAAGGCTACGATTTGTTTGCCGATCAGAGTCTGTACATCGTCGATCTGAACGGACATGCAATCGGGCAATTTGGTGTGTTCCTGCGTGATCGGGATCATGGGGATGTATTTTTGTGCGCGGATGCTGCCTGGTCGAGTGAGGCCTATCGCGGCAACCTGTTGCCTCATCCGCTGGCTATGTTGATCATGGCGGATCGACAGGCGTATCGCGAGCATTTGCACAGGCTGCATGTGCTATCCCGCCAACGTCCCGACCTGAATATCATGCCGACACACTGCGGGGAAGTCTGGCAGGCCAGCAGAGGAGCGTTCACATGGAGATCATGACGATCTTGAAGCAGTATGCAAAAACGAAGTGGCTTGCTCGTCGGTTTTCCTCGCGTGAGCAGCTGGTGAAATGGCAAGAAGCGCAGGTCAGAGCAATGTTGACGCGCATTTTGCCAGCCTCTCCTTTTTACCGAAAGAGATTGGGAACGCCAGAACGCTGGAGACAGATGGAGCCAATCGATAAAAAGAGCATGATGGACCATTTTGACGAGCTGAATACGTATGGGATCAAGAAGGAAGAAGCATTTGCGATTGCACTGAAAGCAGAAACGACACGCGATTTCACTCCCCAATTAAATGGCGTGACCGTAGGCTTGTCTTCTGGGACATCTGGCAATCGCGGGCTTTTTCTCGTGGGACCGCAGGAGCAGGCGAAATGGGCAGGGGTGATTTTGGCGAAAGCATTGCCTGGTCAGCTATGGTCGACGCATCGGATTGCTTTTTTCTTGCGAGCGAATAGCAACCTGTATACAGCGGTCAACAGGCGTCGCATTCAATTCTCGTTCTTCGATTTGCAAATACCGCTCGATCAGCACCTTGAACATCTGAATCAGTATCAGCCGACGGTGTTGGTTGCGCCAGCCTCGATGTTGAGAATGCTCGCGACTGCCCAGCGTCAGGGGAAATTGCGGATATCTCCAATCAAGGTAATCTCGGTGGCAGAAGTGCTGGACCCGTTGGATCAAACGTACATCGCAGAAGTGTTCGGGCAAATCGTGCATCAAATTTATCAATGCACAGAAGGTCTGCTTGCGGCGAGCTGCTCACACGGGACGTTGCATGTCAATGAAGACCTCGTGGTGGTGGAAAAGGAATATCTCGATGAGAAAAAGGAGCGATTCTTTCCGATCATCACAGACTTTTCCCGGATGACACAGCCGATTATCCGTTATCGATTGAACGACATTTTGACGGAAAAGCGCACACCATGTCCATGCGGCTCGGTGTTTATGGCGCTGGAATCGATTGAGGGCAGGGCAGATGATTTGTTTGTTTTTCGCCATGAAAACGAAGCGCGTTGGATATCGGTCTTCCCTGATTTCATCCGGCGTGCCGTCATTACCTCGTCTGATGCGATTGAAGAGTATACGGTACGGCAGCTAAGCTACGAGCAAGTTGAGGTAGCACTGCTCATGAAGGATGGGGAAGGTCCTTCCATGCGTGAGCAGGAACGAGTACGCCAAAGTCTTGAGCGAATCATTGCCGATCAGCAAGGACAATTGCCTGCGATTGTGTTTGCACCGTACGAGTTGAATCTTGGTACGAAAAAATTGCGGCGGGTAGAGAGGATGTTTGTTCCAGGTGAGCAGGCCATTGATTGAATGGTATGAAGGGACTTCGGCGGGGCAAATCCCTTGGGAACAAGCGCAGGATGCCGACTACATCAAAAGCTACTTGTTGCCCATGATGACGGAACAACCATCCCGCTATGTACAAAATGTACAGACGCGGATGGATGCACTCCGTGTAGGTGATCGGATCATGCCCATAACGGTGAACGATAACGAGTACGACAATTCGTATGTCAGTTCGGTGTTTACCCATTACGTGACGTATGCGAAGGAAGAGCTAGGCATGCTCGATTCAGCGGTGCTGAGGCAGGCACTGTCGACTGTACTTACAGGGCTTGGACGCTGGATGAAAAAAAGCCAATGCAACAAAATGGTTATCGTCAACAACTGGCTGTTATCGACGAATCTGTATCATGATGTGCGTGCAGATGAAGTGAAGGACATTACGGAAAGCTGCATCCAAAAGTTCCCTAGTCACATCATCGCGTTTCGATCTGTTTGCCGCAGGCTGTACCCGGATTTTCACAAGGGGCTCGTAGAGAAGGGCTATCTCATGGTCCCCAGCCGCTACGTCTACCTCTTTCATCCCGACTGGCCCGCACAGGGCAAGTGGCGGGTCCGCAATACGCTCAACCGCGATCGAAAAATGCTTGCCAAATCCGGCTACCGCATTCTACATCATGAGGAGCTGGGAGAACAGCATGTCGAGCGAATCGTTGCTTTATACAACGCGCTGTATCTGGATAAATACTCCCAGCATAATCCACAGTTTTCAGTGGAGTTCGTCCGATTGGCGATGCAAAAGAGGACATTGACCCTCATCGGCTTGGAAAAAGACGGACAGCTGGACGGCATTCTTGGCTATTTTGAACGAAATGGTGTGATGACGACACCGCTATTCGGCTATGATACGACGCTCCCCAAAGAGACCGGGCTGTATCGGATGCTGTCGTGCCTCTTGGTACAAGAAGCACAGAGCAAGGGCATTCTGCTCCATCAAAGTGCGGGTGTAGGTGCATTCAAAGCGGACAGGGGAGCCGAGGGAGAACCGGAATTTACAGCGGTGTATGTCAAGCATTTGCCGTTTTATCGTCGAGCGGTCTGGAAGGTGCTCGCTGTCTTGCTGAATCAAATCGGGATCAAGCTGGTGGAGAAGTACAGACTGTAAATCTTTTGCACACTTCGATCCTCATCGAACTAACCGTCAGGTACACTGCATGTAAGAAGAAGCAAGTAGCTTGCCTGAAACGGGGGAACAACGCCATGAATCGAATTTTGTTCGGGATACTTGTCGTCGTGACGACATCATTGATGGGTTCGTCTTTTGCGGTAGGAAAGATTGGATTGACCTATTTTTCACCATTGCTGCTGGTAGGACTGCGTTTTACGCTGGCAGGACTGATCATGGGAGCGTGGGTATGGAAAAAGCCGCTCCCGAAGTCGGCGGGTGACTGGTGGAAGCTGTGTTTGATCGGATTTTTGCAGACAGCTGCCGTCATGGGATGTATCTTTTTGAGTCTGCGTACGATCACAGCGGGTGAATCCTCGATCCTGACGTTTATGAACCCACTGCTTGTGGTCATATGGGGCACGTTGTTTCTCGGAATATCCTATCGACTGACGCAATGGATGGGGGTTCTGGTTGGACTGGTAGGGGTGTTCATCACGCTTGGCTTCCATCTGCAATGGGAGACGGGAACGCTGTTTGGGATCGGGTCCGCTCTTGCGTGGTCAATGGCTACGATTCTCGTTAAAAGGTGGGGAGTCCGCTTCAATGTGTGGGTGCTGACAGCTTATCAGATGCTGTTCGGAGGAATTCTACTCCTCGTGATGGGGGTCACGCTGGAAACGCCGAAGCTGATTGTGACGCCGACCGCTGTGTTCGTCGTCGTATGGCTTGCGATCATGGCTTCCATTGTGCAGTTCGCGACGTGGTTTTACTTGCTGAATCACGGAGACCCGGGCCGGACGAGTGCTTTTTTGTTCCTCGCTCCGTTCTTCGGTGTTTTGTCAGGGTGGGTGTTGCTGGGTGAGGTCGTGCAATGGCATGTGTATGTGGGAGGGTTGTTGATTTTCGCAGGGATTTTCCTGGTGAACTGGACGTTTGCCCCACGCAGGCAAGTCAGTGAAAAAGCACAGCTGGCAGAGTAGCTAGCTGTGCTTTTTGCATTCATCTACTTGCAGTCCGAACTCGGTCATAAAACCAGAGCTGCCTAACGGCGTGACACGGACGGCCCTCCCTCCTGGCACTCGCTCGATCCAGCCAAGCTCAAAAAATCGGTTGGTGAGTGAGGCTCCGAGGCTACCTGCCAAGTGATGGCGACGCTCGCTCCAATCCAAACACGGACGGGCAAAGCGACGTCTGCTCTTTGGCTTGACCACAAGGTCTACGCCGAGTGATTGCAGCTTGGTTTTTCCCGCTTCACTGAGCACGTAGTCTTGATCGGATGCCTCGATCAACTGCATCTCCAGCATTTTCTGCGTCAGGGCAACGCCTACTTCACCAGCGAGATGGTCGTAGCAGGTACGCGCATAGCGGATGGCTCGCAATTGGTCAGACTCGCGCAAGGAACGAACCGGCTTTGGTGCTGCGATCGTCATTAACGATTCCAGAGCATGGGCGACATCAGGGCTGGCTAGGCGATAGTAGCGATGTCGACCGTGTGACTCGCTGACCAAAAGACCGCCTTCCACCAGCTTTGCCAAATGCGTGCTTGCCGTTTGGGGGGTAACCTTTGCGTTTCGTGCGAGTTCACTGGCGGGGAGTGCCTTGCCGTTCATTAGGCTGATCAGGATGGAGACGCGGGATGGTTCTCCTATGAGGGACGCGACCTCTATAATATTTGGGCTGGTACTCATCAGACAGCGGACCTCCTCCATCATTTTTTATCTTCTATCAATGACTCTAGCAGAATCTTACAGCTAAAAAAACTAAAGATGTTCGCATAAAGCTATTGTAAAATGTATCCAAACATGAAATGGGGGAGAGCCACATGGAGACTAAGCAATGGCGAGTAGGAATTTTTTTGTTTGACGATGTGGAGGTATTGGATTTTGCAGGTCCGTTTGAAGTATTCTCGGTGACATCTATGGAAAATGACAGCCATACACCTTTTCGTGTAGAAACGGTATCGGAAAAGGGGAACATGATTCAAGCGCTGAATGGTCTGAAGGTTCAACCAGATTACAGCTTTGCCAATATGCCTGCTTTTGATATTCTCATCATTCCTGGTGGAATAGGTGCGAGGGAGCGAGAAGTACATAATGAGCAGGTGATCCAATGGATTCGTCAGCAAATGCAGCAGGTGGAGCTGATGGCCTCTGTCTGCACAGGAGCCTTTTTGCTTGCAAAAGCAGGCTTATTATCGGGCAAAAAGGCAACGACTCATTGGGCCAGTCTCGATCGAATGGAAAAGGAATTTCCAGAAGTCGTTGTGCAAAAAGGAGTAAAATTCGTGGATGAAGGAAATATCGTGACATCTGCTGGGATCTCAGCGGGTATCAATATGTCCTTTCACATTATCAAACGATTAGTAGGTGCGGAAGTGGCAGAACAGACTGCCAAGATAATGGAATATGATATTGTCCTCTAAAAGGAAGCGGCAGTCCATCCCTTTTGATACAGACAAAGGATGGACTGCTGCTGTCTAACAGCTATACGATTTACTTCGCGGTAATGCTTTCACCTTGACGCGGATTCCATCCGTTCTCCCACTGCACGCGAATGGATTTGCTCTGGAACAAATCTTTGCCGTCAGAGACCTGATAATGCAGATGAGGCTCGCTGGAATTGCCAGAGTTGCCGCATAGCCCAAGCAAATCCCCTTTCTCCACACGATCGCCAACCTTTACCTTTGCGGAGCCTTCCTTCAAATGGGCGAAGTAGCTGAATTCCCCATTGCCATGATCGAGGATGACGACGTTGCCAGCGGGCTCTTGTGCGTTCATCGTTCCGACAGGGATATTATCCTTGAGATCATGGACGACATGTACGACAGTTCCTGCCTGCGGTGCGTGTATTTCTTGCCCGAATGCGAAATAGCTCTCGTTTTTCGCAGGGTCCCCCTTGTAGGATAATCCGTCTTTGACCTGAATCAGATCGTATGCATAGCGTTGGCTCTCCACCTCGTAGTGATAGTTTGAAAGGACATTCTGACCTCCCCAAAACACATACCACTCACCTGTAAACGGTGCGCTATACGCCAGCTTTGTCAAAGCATTGTCGGTGTCAGGGTAGCTTTGCAGCGGCTTTAATAAAACACCCGTAATGATCCCTTTTTCATCCGTCGTAAGGACAAGGCCCCGTTTGGCGTCCTGATCCACCCAGGTACCATAATAGCTGCCGTTTACGGACGTGTGGGAATGCTGATTCCACGACTTCACCCCCGAGCTAAAAGCAGTATACCCTTCTACAAACTGTGTTTTTGAAACCTGCTGTTTGAATGACGGGCTTGTTTGCTCATATACCTCCCCTATTTTTCCGTGAAGGAGAGCTTGCACAATCGGCTCAGCTTGATCCGTCATCGTCTTTGCACCTTCTTTTTTCTTTGTGAGGGATTCAGTAGTAGAGGGGATTGCGGTTGCCTCTGATTGCGCAGCACATCCTGTCAAAAGAATTGCTCCTACAAGTGAAATCCAAACTTTTTTCATGTCGCCACTCCTCTCTTGTTCTAAGCGCTCGTTTCATTATAGAAAGCCACTCTTATCGGACATGAAACGCTGGCTTACAGGATGCTTAAATCTGTCGCGGCAAAATTATGATTCCGTTAAGGTTGTTGCGGACGCGCGCCGACACTACGCATGATAAAATGGAGGATAACGCAAAAGCGCAAAAGGAGCGAAGTGATCGTGAAAGATGCAGCTATCCTTCTTGTGGACGATGAGCAAGCGATTCTCCAATTGCTTGAGACCGTACTTCACAAAGAAGGATTCCACTCGATCGACAAGGTGAAAACATCCGAGGAGGCGCTTTGTGCATGCGAACGAAAAAGCTATGACCTGATCGTTCTGGACGTAACACTTCCGAACATGAGTGGCATAGAAGCTTGCCCATTCATCCGCCGTCTGACGGATGCGCCGATTCTGTTCTTGAGTGCGAGAGATACCGATTTTGACAAGCTAACCGGATTTGCCGTTGGCGGGGATGATTACGTGACGAAGCCGTTTAACCCGATGGAAATCGTTGCACGCATCAAGGCATTGCTTCGCCGTACACGCAAAACGAACGCGGCCGTACCGACAGCACCCGTTCAAGGGGTCTATGATTTTGGGCGGTTTCAAGTCCATGAAGCAGCAGGGGAGCTCTGTGTGGAAGGGAAAGTCATTCCTTGTCCGTCCCTTGTTTTTCAACTGTTGCTATTTTTGTGCAAAAATCCGAATCGGATATTTTCGAAAAGTGAGCTGTACGAACGAGTATGGGGCGTGAATAGCTTACGTGACGACAACACCATCATGGTACATATCCATCGGATTCGGGAGCGCATCGAGCCCGATCCAGCGCAGCCAGAGTTTTTGGTGAACGTCAGGGGACTCGGGTACAAAATGGTGAAAAAGGGCCTTCCTTATGAATATTAAGAGCAGAATTGCGCTCCATCTGGTCATGTGGTTGGTGCTGGTTGGTCTCATTCTCTTTGTGCTAGCCGGGTTTACGTTATATTGGACGCTTGAAGAAATGTCAAAAGTACAGTCCACACGTGAATTTGAGAGCGTCGGCTTGCAGAGGCTGATTCAGACCATAGAAGTAGAGGGAGAGGATATCCGCTTTGACCCGAAGCTGTTGGAGAAGGTGCGAGATAGCGGAGGGTGGCTTCAGCGGATTGATGAAAAGGGGTATGTCACCGATTCTTTTTTTACCCCGCCTGACGTACCCAGCTACTACGGTCCTGGCCAATTAACGGCTTATTGGCTCCGGAAAAGCCCGTTCCCCTATCGGTTATCGTTATGGATACAGGAAAAAGACGGCGTGGTTCACACCTTGCTGTATGGGATGACGAACCGCGATGATGACTTCTTGCAACAGGTGATCGAGGAGGCTGCTCATAAAAATAACGAGATCCTGCTTCCTCCAAGCATCCAAAATCAATTGAAGAGGAAAGCGGGCTGGGTACAGCTCCTAGATCCGAAAGGGGGAGAGCTGGCTTCCTTTAATAAGCCTGCAAAAGCAATCAAGGATTTCACCGTGGAAGAACTGGCGCTGCGCTCGATATACCCGGATCGCTACGGAGCAACAATCGTATCGCATTATGATCAAAAAAGCGGCCAAACCTGGGTACTCAGTTATCCGTTGCCAGGAACGACTCCCGGGGAAGAACCGCTTTTGACACCGGAAAGTAAGGCCCTATTTATCGGGATGGGCATGTTGCTCTTGTCGGCGATGCTCGTCTTCGGGATTGTGTCCTACTTGTTCGGACAGCGATTTGGCGCACCGATTGTTCACGTATTACGGTGGTTGACCTTTCTGCGTGGGGGGCAGTACGAGGAGCCTGCCAATGCGGATGGTGTTCCGCTCAGCCAAGACAAGCGAGGGAAGAGAAAGCGCAAATACCGTATCTACCAAGATGTAATCGATTCGATGGACTCCTTGTCGCAAACGCTTAACCGCAACGAAAAGCTTCGTCATGAAACGGAGCAATTGAGAAATGAGTGGATCGCTGGCGTTTCCCATGATCTGAAAACGCCGCTGTCCTCTGTCAAAGGGTACGCGCATCTATTAGGGAATGCCGAGTATACGTGGACGGCAGAAGAAGTACATACCTTCGCCAAAATTATTTTGGACAAGTCAGCGTATATGGAAGACTTGATCAACGATTTGGCGTTGACGTATCGATTGAGGAACGGACAAGGTGCTCCTACGGTCGAGCTCGTTGAATTGAATGGTTGTACAGCTGAAGCCATTACGGAAGCAGCAAAACATCCGTTGTACCCGGAAGGCTGCATCCGGTTTACCCCCTCGCCCGAGCCTGTTTATATGCTGGTCTACAAGCCTTGGTTTCAGCGTATCGTGGATAATCTGGTTGCCAATGCCTTGATTCACAACGAGAGCGGTACGATTGTGTCCATCCGCGTACAAGCAGTCGGGTCAGCTACAGCTTTGCTTATTTTTAGCGACAATGGCAGCGGGATGGATGAAGAAACAGCAGATCGACTATTTGAGAGGTATTATCGTGGCACAGACACCGAGTCACGCACGGAAGGCTCTGGCCTAGGGATGGTCATTACAAAGGCATTAGTGGAAGCGTTTGGTGGTTCAATCGAGGTGAAAACAGCTGTCGGGCAAGGGACGACGATTTCGATTACGTGGGAAGCGGAGCAACCGCCACGGGTTTAAATAGGCTGATAGGGAGAGGAAAAGGCTGCGTTTGCGAGGTCAGGGGTGACCAGCAAAGGCAGCCTTTTTTGTTTCAGCGATGATTCTTACACCTTAAACTGTTGAATCGATTCATGCAGCTCGTCCGCCATTTTTGACAAGGAAGCAGCAGAGGACGAGATTTCCTCCATAGAGGCTAATTGTTGTTCAGCGGCAGCGGAAATGTTTTGTGTTCCGAAAGCCGTTGTCTCCGCAGTGGTCGCAATCGCTTCAACGGAATGGACGGCTTGCTCTGCTCCGGTTGTCATGTGATGAGTGGCAGTGGTAACTTGCTGAATCTGACGTGCTACTTCTGTCGTTCCAGACAAGATTTCCTGGAAGGCCTTGCTGGCTTCATGTACGACTTCGATTCCAGCCGAAACCTCAGATGTCGTCGTCTGCATTACGTATACAGCTTTGTTCGTATCGACCTGAATCGCGCTAATAAGGTCTTTAATTTGCTGGGTAGATTTTGCTGATTGCTCAGCCAAGATACGTACTTCATTGGCGACGACAGCAAATCCACGTCCATGCTCTCCAGCACGGGCCGCTTCGATCGCAGCATTTAGCGCCAACAGGTTCGTTTGTTCGGCAATCGAGGTGATGACCTCTACAATATTGCTGATTTCTGAAGAGCGGTGACCAAGCATTTTGATTGATTCTGCCAGCTCTTGGACAGTTGTGTTGATAGAATTCATTTGAGCGATGGCACCGACAATTGCTTCATTGCCGTTTGAGACCAGCATGTTCGTTGTATCGACTGTCAGAGAGACTTGTTCGGAGCTGGACGCAATTTGTTGAAGACTCGAGGACATGTCGTTGATCGTCTTGACCGTTCCATCGATCGTTTTGGACTGATCCTCTGCCCCGATGGCGATCTCTTGCATCGTGACGGCAATTTGCTCAGTTGCCTTGCTCGTCTGTTCTGCACTCGCCGTCAACTCCTCAGAGGTAGAAGCGACATGCAGAGAGCTGGTGCGGACACGAGAGATGAGCTCGCGCAAATTCTCTGTCATATGGGTCACGTCATGGACCAATTGTCCGATTTCATCACGGTTTTTTACGACGATGTCTTTCCCGGACAGATCACCACCGGCAATTTCTTTTACGCGCTCGGCAACCAGGGCAATAGGTCTGGAAATGAACCCGGAGGCATACCACGAGACGACGAATCCGACGATCAAGGAGATTCCCAGCACGAGCAGCAAATCAGACAGTACACTTTCAGCAGCGGCATTGAAGTCTTCCATGTAGCTGCTTGCGCTTACGATCCATCCCCAGTGAGGGTCTTGCTTGGAATAGGCAATTTTCGGATAGAGAACATCTGGCTCCACTGGCTTCGACCACTGATAGTATGTAAAGCCGCCACCTTCCTGACCGCGCTTAATCATTTCTTGGGTAAAAAAGATACCGTCAGAATCTTTTGCATCCCATTGATTTTTCCCCTCAATGGAAGGAGAGGCCAGCATGACACCTTTCTCATCCAGAACGAACATGTATCCACTGGCACCGGAATCGACATTTTTGTTAATCGAGCGGGTTCCATCCGACTGTTTGGGGCCGAGGATATGAAGTTTTACTTGCTCTTGTGCATCTTCTTTGCTGATTTTTCCAGCTTCGACCTGTTTCTGGAGAACATCAATCATTTCAATCGTCAAGTTCACGTTATTTTTTAAGATACGGCTGCCCAAGTCGTCCAAGCTGTAGCTCGCAGAATAATAGCCCTGAATTCCGATGTTAAGGCAAGGAAGTGCCAATAACAGGAGACATAACAGGACGAGCTTAGTTCGCAGAGAGCTTGAACGGGAGAACTTGGCTGTTTTCATAAAGAACACCTCGTTGATCCATAGTATTTTATCTAGAAAAGAAAACACCAAGATGATTGCCCCTAGACTTACGTCAATTATCGACAATCTGAAAACGTTTTTATAGAGGATTTTTAAAAAATCAACAAAAAAATTAGATTAGGAAATAATGCTTCATACATGAGCAGATTCGAAAGCAGTACAGACCGGCAGGAAGTGGTATGATTAGGAAGATAGAACGCTTACGGATGGAGGCTCTCTCATGAAATTTATCGATAATCAAGGGATTACAGATCCGCGCATTAATTTGGCGATAGAAGAGTACGCCCTGAAGCATTTGCCCAACAGTGAAGACTATTTGCTGTTTTATATCAATGAACCCTCTATTATTATCGGAAAAAACCAAAACACTATTGAGGAGATTAATGCGACTTATGTAGAAGAAAACCATATCCACGTCGTTCGCAGACTGTCTGGCGGTGGTGCTGTTTATCACGATCTGGGCAATCTCAACTTCAGTTTTATAACAAATGATGATGGCGAGTCCTTCCACAATTTCCGCAAATTCACGGCTCCTGTGGTACAAGCCTTGAAAACATTAGGGGTAGAAGCAGAGCTGACAGGACGAAATGACATACAGGTCGGGGAACGGAAAATTTCTGGCAACGCACAGTATTCGACCAAAGGACGCATGTTCAGCCACGGCACGCTGCTTTTTGATTCGGAGATGGAAAACGTCGTGTCTGCTCTCAAGGTAAACGCAGAGAAGATCCAGTCCAAAGGGATCAAATCGATTCGCAGCCGTGTCGCCAACATCTCAGAGTTTTTGGAGACGAAGATGACCATTGAAGAGTTCCGTCTGGCGGTTCTCCGTTCGATTTTTGGAGAAGGAGAGATCGAAGAATACAAGCTGACTGAAAAGGACTGGGAGAACATTCACGAGCTTTCCCGTTCCCGTTACCAGACTTGGGAGTGGAACTACGGTAAGTCACCGAAAAGCAATTACCGTCAATCCAAACGTTTCGATATCGGTACCGTGGAGATCCAGCTTGATATTGAAAAGGGCAAAATGAAAGAAGCGAAGATATACGGAGATTTCTTCGGTGTACGTGATATAGCGGAGCTGGAAGCCGTGCTACGAGATACGCCGTACGATCGCTCCTCAATCAGTGAGAGACTCGCCGACATCAATCTGCAGGAGTTTTTCGGGAATCTGGATCAAGCATCTTTTATCGATCTGTTACTCGTCTAAAAAAAGAACGTCAAAAACCTAACTTTTGTTAGGTTTTTTTCACTTTCCCCTCTGATAGCATTAGTTTGCATGATTTTGTCATACAAAAGAAAAAGAGGGGGTATTTACATATGGGCAAACAGCAGCCAAAAGCCAAAACAATCCTAACAGCGGTTGTATCTACGGGTTTTTTGCTTTCTTTTGTCGGCAATGCCTATGCAGCCGTTTCCTATCCGATTAAAGAGATCCAGACAATTGGGACAGCCAGCGCTTCCGTAGCAGAAGAGCAAACGGATAGGGAAGTACGAGAGGCATCAGAGGAAGTAGTAGTAGAAAAGAACCAGTCATGGGAGTCCTTGCTAGAGTCAGAGGGGCACACAGCGACGAATGGTTTTATTGCCTATCGATTGGAGAATGCTCCAGACAAGGCACCTGCTGCAAAGAATTTCCGTTTGACGGCCGCTATAGATGATCGAAATCCTACACGGATCAAAATCATAAATTTTATTTGGCTGGAGAAAGAGCAGCTTGTATTGCTCAGTTTTTCACCGATTCGTGCCACGAAAAAAGAACAGACGGTTTCCCTGCGCTTGCAGTATGACGGTGAAGAAGAAGAATTTGAACCATACGTAATTGCGGAAAAAGGGACAAAAGCAGAGCGGATCGAGCTGGTAGCGGTCGCAGAGGATGCCCAGCTATCTACCAAAGATCGTACGGATAAATCGTTGCCGCTGGTCGCCGTTGCATTCGATGAAAATAACCGTATCGTTACGGGACGGGAGTTGCTCTGGAGCTCTAGCAATAAACGAATTGCGTTCGTCAACATCGAGGGCAAGGTAACAGCCAAGAACGAAGGACTCGTTGAAATTACAGCAAAAATGGACGATGCAGAAGCCGTCTTTGAGATAGCCGTAGATGGAGCCGAGCTGCCTGATTTGCCAGCGCTTTCTGTCAGCGAGACAGTGATAGAAGAAGCAGGGGCAAATGATGGCAGCATCACAGCCAAACAAACGCTCAAGCTATCAAATGGCAAGTTCCTTGGTGAACTATCAGCCGATGATATCGAAGTACATAATCTGCCTGAGGGGCTGGATATTGAGGTCAACCAAGAGAGCGACGACGAGCTCATCATTTTGTTCACGGGACAGGCCAAAAAGCATACCGTCGCGGACACTGTAAAAGAGGTCAGCTTCACGATAGACAAGCGAAACATCAAACGAGCACAGAAAGATGTCGAAAGTGACAGTTTTTCCATCCGTTTCAGAGACCCCGTCATTATGATTCCGTCCCCAATCGATCCTCCACCGATCCCGGCTCTGCTAAAGGCGAAGAGAGCTGTTGAAGAGCTGTTTACGGATGGAAAGAAAGAGGAGCTGCGGGAAGGAACGACCCAGAAACAGATCGATGATGCCAAGAAGCTGGTCGAAGGTCTGGATAATAGCGTGCAGGAAAAGCCAGGTCTGCTAGCCGATATCGAGAAGGCACAGGACCAGTATGACGACTTGCTGCTCGTTGAAGCCAAAAAAGCCGTGCGTGACCTGTTCACCGATGCAAATCAGGCAGCACTAAAACCGGAAGTGACACAAAGCACAATCCATGCAGCGAAGGAAAAGGTAGATAAGCTAAAGGATGGTTCGGAGGCAAAGGTATTGCTGTTGGCAGACATCCAAAAAGCACAGGAGTTATTTGATCAAGGGAATAATCTCCCGGAGGAAGTGAAGCGAGCAGTTGAGGGACTTTTTACAACGAATGATATGATCGAACTAAGGCCCAAGGTCACGCAGGAAATGATCGACGCAGCCTATTCCAAGGTCGAGCTTCTGCGTGAAGGTCCAGAAAAAACACACTGGATGTCCTATGTAGAAAAAGCACAAATGTTGTTCAACAATCCACGCGTAGATCGTTGGCCGGATGCAAAGATCGAGCTGCCAATTGCTCCGACTCAGAACCGTCAAGTTACGATTGGCGACAAATGGGAGCCAGCAATGGACAAAAGGGCATTGAGCGAATATCTTGAGGTATCTGTAAAAAACCAGCCTCTCTCGTACAACTATGACAAGCAGTTAGATCGTTTTGTCATCAATGAAAAGGAGTACATCACCGTCGAGGTCGACGAGTCTTTACTGGAAATGACCCATGGAGAATATGGAGTGACGTTTAAGGCCAAACCAGCGGTTACAGAAGATGACAACTCTTATGCAGTGTTCAAGCTGTATCGCGGCCAAGATTTACTGGATACAGAGGAGATCGGTGTCGGGTTTGATGCTACAAACCCACAATTGTCCCCAGCCGTTACCGAAGAGGGAACAACCTATACATTGTCGGCGTCAGAGCCACTTCGTAATGACCCAAATCCCAATTTGCGGTTGTTATTCTCACCTTCCGGGAATTTTGACGACAAGAGAGAAGTGACGGGGTATGCCAGATTCCAGGTATCAGGAAACACCATTCGCGTGACGTTCCAGGATACGTTCTACAACATGTTCGGGTCTCTCATCACAGAACAGAGCAAGGTTTCCTTTGAGCCAGGCTTCATAAGGGATAAGGCTGGGAACCTCATACAAGGTACAGCAACAGCATCTGTAAAACCCAAGCAATGAGTAAGCCAAAGTCCATCGAGGAGGTACGAACATTGCAACTAGAAGAACTGACTGCTAGCACTGCACGGGCGTATAAATCGTTGGTGCACCCCAAGCACCTGGAGTGGCTGGACCAGATCAACAGTTCATCTGTTTGGGGATTCGGGGCTTCTAACAACAATCAGCCTGCGGGCATCGTTTTGGGGCGATCCGCTGTAAGCGAAGGACAGGCCAAGATCATCGAGCTTGTGGTAGCAGAGGGGCATCAACGACGGGGAATGGGCATGAAGCTGTTGTGGCACGCTGAGCAAAAAATGAGAGAGCAAGGTATCAGCGACGGACAGTTTGCTGGTTTCATCAAAGCACAAGATTTTCCATGGCTCTCCAAAATTGCGATCAGGGAAGGCTGGCAGTTGCCAAAGGTAAAAACCTTTATGTACACACTCGGCTCGATGCGGCTGGGAGAGTGCCAGTGGGTAGAGAGGCTGTCTCTTCCTGAAGGTTTTACCCTCTTTCCGTGGAAAGACCTGACCCCAGCAGAGCGTCTAGAAATTGAGCAAGGTGAAGGGCAATGGTACACGTCGCTTTTGTCGCCATTTTTTGAAGAAGGAAAATTCGATCCCGATTACAGTACAGGCTTGCGTTATCAGGGGAAAGTCATTGGCTGGGTGATCGTACAGCGAATGGCTGGGAATCTGCTTTTATACAAAACGATGTTTGTCCAGGAAAAGTATCAGAAGCAGGCAAGAGGAATTACGCTTTTGATGAAAACCATTGCACAGGCGCAGCCAGCGTTTCCTTTTGGCATTTGCTTTATCGAGCATGACAACGAGCCCATGCTGCGGTTTATGGAAAGAAGATTGGGGCCGACGATTTTGCACCGCAAGCTCTGGATTGAAACGACGAAGGTATTAGTCGGACAATATTCGGATCACTTCTGTTAAACATGTATGCATCACGCAGGGGTAGCGGCGACCATCGATAGAAAAAAGGATAGAGATTCAGGGGCTTCCTGAATTTCTATCCTTCCTTTTTTTAGACTACATGGACGGAACTTTTCTTCCACTCGGCTGTTGCTTGGTGACGGAACGGTATTGGAGTTGCTTTCTTTGGAAGTGGTTGTTCCCGATCAGGGCCAGGATCACGAGCAAGGTGCCGCACAATTCGTAACGACTGATCTCATATCCTTGAAACGCCATCATGGCAAAGGTCGTGATCGGAACCAGGTTGATAAACAAAATGCCGTTGAGCGGAGAGAGCAGCTTAATGCCTGCATTCCAGCTCAAAAGAGCGACAAAGCCGGGTAAAAGAACCATGAACGCCATTTCGTATTTGATGGACATCACCGTTTCGACTGTAGGAACCGGAAGCCATTGAAAGAGTGAGGAAGTCG
This sequence comes from Brevibacillus sp. RS1.1, assembly GCF_013284365.1. Classification (NCBI taxonomy): domain Bacteria; kingdom Bacillati; phylum Bacillota; class Bacilli; order Caryophanales; family Paenibacillaceae; genus Brevibacillus; species Brevibacillus sp. RS1.1. The sequence goes on along the minus strand of NZ_JABSVA010000005.1, from coordinate 82,607 downwards.
TGACAATCACGAAATTCACTCCTGTTCCCAAGAGACACGTCAACGTGGAGTAGCGAAGCGTGGACCACGTGTTAAAACGCCCGCCGCCGATCGAGTAGACAACCCAACCCACGACACCGATGAAAATGAAGACCAACGGGATCAAATGCTCACTTGCAGTAGTAAAGAAGGTAAGATTGCCATTGGTAATCACAAGGACAGCGCCGACCAAGGCTACGAGAATCGTCGCCAACGTATAGGACGGCGGCAGCTTTCTAGTAGTAATGGACAAAAGTACAATCGAGATCATCGGCATGAGCACTTCCATAATGGACGCGGCAATCGTGCCTGGCTCTCCCATCAAATCCTGCCCGAGAAATACTCCCATATTGTAGACGGTAAACGCCATTGTTCCAAAAAACAGCAGAGACTTCCCGCGCCCCTCAAAACGAAAAGCAGACAAGCCTTCTTTTGCCCAGAGCAAACCGCACAAAATGACCGTTACGAAAAAATAGCGAAGAAATGAGAAGTAAAATGGATCGATCTCTTGCAGTGCGATGTGCGCAACTGGAAACATCGCCCCCCATGACATACTGGCGACCATGCAGAAAATAGACCCCAAAAGTAGTTGCTTGTTCATTATGCGATTTCTCCCTTTTCCTATGTGTTCAAAAAGACGTCTTTTTGAACTTTCTCTTAGATGCTTAGATGTTGACTTACCACATCATACTGGATAGAAATATGTTAGTATAATGATTGATAATAACTTTATGTATCATTTTCAGTGATGGATGAAAAGAGGGGGAGAAACGTGGAGATCAATGATTTGAAAATATTCCAGATGGTCGCCACATTGGGCAGCGTGAGCAAGACCGCAGCCGAGCTGAGCTACGTTCAGTCGAATGTGACGGCGCGGATTAAGCTGCTGGAAAAAGAGCTGGGGACACCTTTGTTTTATCGCAACAAGCGAGGCATGACCTTGAATACGGAAGGGAAGCGCCTGCTCGAATATTCACGAGAGATCATCGCCAAATTCGAAGAAATGCAAAAGTACTTTCATCGGGCTTCCGAGCCGTCCGGGGTGCTGGAGGTTGGGATGGTCGAGACGATCAATGCCCTTCCGAGGTTGCTATCCTCGTATTGCAGCCAGTATCCGCATGTGGATCTTTCACTGAAGGCGGGCGTGACAGAGCATTTGCTACAAAAAGTATTGGATCTCGCGCTGGATGGAGCGTTCGTGAGTGGACCAATCAACCATCCTTTGATCGAGCAGGAGCAAGTATTTCAAGAGGAGCTGGTGTTGGTAACGAAAAACAGTTCCTTCACCGCCAGTGATATCACAGGGAAAGCTCTTTTGCTCTACAAAAAGGGCTGCGGGTATCGAGAACGGTTAGAGACCTGGATGAAGGTAGAGGGCTTGATTCCGAAAAAAGTGATGGAGTTCGGAACGTTTGAGACCATTATCGGGGGCGTAGCAGCGGGGATCGGTATTACCATTTTGCCGAAGTCGGCCGTACATCACTTGGTCGAGAGCGGAACGGTTCATATTCATCGCATCCCGGAGCCTTATCATGAGGTGACAACCGTTTTTATTCGTAGAAAAGATTCATTTGTAACGAACACGATGCAAGCGTTTCTGGACGAAATCCGTTTGCAAAAAGCGAAAGCGTAACTGCTGCAATTTACTCCTTCCATTGTTCAGAAAAATATGGTAAATTTTATTTCAGAACAAACGTTCTGTATTTCGCTGTGCAGAAGAGGGAGGGAGTAGCTCGATTGATGGACAGGTATACCGAAATTGACGAAGTGATTGCTTATATACATCGGCATTTAGACGAGCCTTTGCCACTTTCTCGATTGGCGAATCATGTTGCGTATAGTCAGTATCATTTTGCGCGAATTTTTAAAGAAAGAATCGGTCTCCCACCTCTTTATTACGTATCGACTATGCGACTCCAAAGAGCAAAGGATTTACTGCTACGCACAAACATGAGTGTTCGGGACATTGGTCTGGAAATTGGTCAGCAGAGTCTGGGTACGTTCTCTACCCGTTTTACGGAGCGTGTCGGGGTATCGCCTAGCGAATTTCGAGAAACGGCTCAGCTAGCGGAAGACCGACTTCGTTCCTTGCAGCAGTTGACAGAGTGGAGGCGGTTACATCCGGCCCCTGAGCGACCGATGACCATTGCAGGGACAATCGAGTCCACAGAGCCTTTTCAAGGCGTCATTTTGATTGGATTGTTTGCCAAGCCGATTCCAGAAGGTCTTCCTTTATACGGAACATTGCTGCCCTCGTTAGGAGATTTTTGTTTTACCAATGTCAAGCCGGGCACGTATTACTTGATGGCGACATCTGTTGCCTGGGGCATGCAGGCGATGGATTTTCTCTTGCCGTACGAGACCTTGCGAACACGTTCCAAGAAACCAATCATTGTCACACCAACTGCGATCGTCCCTCATCAGCAGGTTACTCTTCATGTGCCTCATCCGGACGACCCTCCCATCTTGATTTCTCTTTCTTTGCTCATGAATAGATTCATTCAGGGGCTTCCTTAAATAAGAGAACAAGAATCCCTTATTTTAAAATGGCGGTCGTACGAATCATGGGACTGCACCTACTATCACAATAGTCGAACTTCTTTCCACGAGCAGGATATTGGACGAAAAAGTGAAATGATAACTAGGCGTGAAGATCATGCGCAAAAGAAAGGAAAGCAGGGAAAGAGAATGTCAAAGCCTTACAAAAAAGTTTTTTGGGCAGCCGGTTTTGGCTGGATGTTCGATGCCATGGATGTTGCACTTTTATCTTTTATTATGGTGGCATTACGACAGGAATGGGGTTTGACGGGGGAAGAGGCCGGGTTGCTCGGGACGGGCAATCTCGTCGGGATGGCGATTGGAGCGATTGCAGGTGGCTATTTGGCTGACCGAATTGGCCGCAAGCCAGTGTTTTTGCTAACCCTGATCTTGTTTGGTTTGGCGAGTTTTGCGAGCGCTTTCGCAACAGGCTTTGCGACCATGCTGCTGTTCCGCTTCCTGATGGGACTCGGTCTGGGTGCCGAGCTGCCAGTAGCCTCAACGCTGGTAAACGAGTTTGCGCCACCGGAGAAGCGAGGAAGTACGGTTGTGCTGTTGGAGAGCTTTTGGGCGGTCGGTTGGATCGCGGCAGCCGTCATATCGTATTTCATCATTCCGGACTATGGCTGGCGCGTGGCTGTCATGATCGGGGCGTTGCCCATTGTGTACGCCTGGTTCGCTCGGAGGAGTATTCCTGAATCTCCGCAGTTTCAAAAGCAGGCCGAAAAGATTCCGGTTGGAAAGCTGTTGACGTCTCATCGCACTGAGACGATTACGCTGTGGGTCGTCTGGTTTGCAATTGCGTTCTCGTACTACGGCATGTTTCTATGGATGCCATCTGTATTGGTCGACAAAGGCTTTACAATGATCAAAAGCTTCCAGTACGTACTGATCATGACGTTGGCCCAACTGCCAGGTTATTTCGCGGCAGCCTATCTCGTGGAAAAATGGGGACGGAAATGGACGCTGGCGACCTTCTTGTTTATGACTGGTGTGATGGCGTTCGCTTTTGGACAAAGCAGTGGCACCATGGAACTGTTGGTGACGGGAGCCTTCTTGTCTTTCTTCAATCTGGGTGCTTGGGGTGCTTTGTACGCGTACACGCCGGAAAATTATCCGACACCGCTGCGCGCTACCGGTTCCGGTATGGCATCCGGTGTCGGAAGAATCGGCAGTATTATCGCGCCGTATCTCGTCGGTTACTACTCGTCGCATCATTACAGCTACACGTTCATTTTTAGTATGTTTACCGCGGTGCTGATCGTGGGAGCAATCGTCCTGCTCATATACGGACGAGAAACAAAAGTCCTTGCTAATTCGGGACCTCGTACAGGCCAAGTATAACACGCACCTGCTCTAGGACCTCACGTTTCAGTTCTTGTGGCTCCAGCACTTGAATGTGCGGACCGAAGCTGAGCACTAGCGAGCATGCTGATGCAAGTGTATGAAATTCAACCTCTGCTTCCATCCAGTCGTCTGTTGCGGCTTGGGTGGAAGCTATTTTTATATAACGCTCCTGTTTTACAGCAGGTAACGTTCCTTTTTTAACGAGTAACCGCGCAGGATAACGTGGGAGGCTGGATTTGAAGTCCATTGTGGATTGTTCCCAATAAGAAGCGAGGTCGAAATCACTGGGGCGGACGAAGCCATCATCCAGGAGTTGTGCATCCAATAGTCGTGAAATCCGGTACGTCCGCATGTCCTCGTCCACTTTTGCGACCAAATACCAAATGCTTCGCTTGGCGACGAGTCCGAGCGGGCAGACAATGCGCTCTACGGCCACATCTTCGCGCATGTAACGAATGAACAGCTTGCGGGAGAGCCATACGGCATCTTGAACTGTAGACAAGAACGGAAATGTCTCCGTCGATTCATGCCAGCCAGCCCCATCGATATGAAGGAGCTGACGTACGTGGATAGCATCCTGCTGAACCGTTTTTGGCAGCGCGGATAGCAGCTTGAGAAAAGCAGCTTCATAGTTTTCATGCAGCCCGAGATCATTCAACAAGGCAGCGGGGGACGCTACTAACAGTGATTGCAGCTCATTTATTTTCATTCCGGTCAAATTACTGCGATACCCTTCTGCCAATGCCCAGCCCCCATCTGCACCGCGCAGCGCATAGACGGGAACGCCTGACGCACTCAAAGCCTCCATATCACGATGAACGGTTCGCTCGGACACCTCCAGCCTTTCAGCTAATTGCTTGGAAGTCATACGACCGTGGTTTTGCAAGAGTAACAAAATCGTAAGGAGTCGATCTGCCCGCATAAAAAGCCCTCCTAGAAGTAAGAACAACATTACTTTGATTGTATCGTAACGAATATGACAGCAGTTGTCATATTTACTTTGTTATGCTTCATGTATGAATCGATCAAGGAGGCATGACGAATGAAACCATTACAGGGGAAAGTAGCGGTGGTAGCAGGCGGTACAAGAGGAGCAGGACGGGGGATTGCGGTCAGTCTGGGAGAGGTAGGGGCGACGGTATATGTGACGGGACGCACGGTGCGTGGTCAGCACTCTGATATGGCACGACAGGAGACAATTGAAGAGACAGCAGAGCTCGTGACGGCAAGCGGCGGAAACGGGATCGCTGTGCGAGTCGATCATACGCAGGAACAAGAGGTAAAAGCATTCTTTGAGCGAGTAAAGGTGGAGCAAAATGGACAACTCGATCTTTTGGTCAATGACATCTGGGGTGGAGATCCGTTGACTCACTGGGGGACGCCGTTCTGGGAGCAGCCATTGGCAGACGGGCTATTGATGCAAGAACGCGCTATTCGTACGCATATGATTACCAGTCACTATGCGGTTCCTCTCATGGTCGCACAGAAAAAAGGGCTGATTATCGAGATCACGGACGGAATCGACTATCGGTACCGCGGAAATCTGTACTACAGCTTGGCAAAAATCTCGACGATTCATCTAGCAGTGTCGATGGCAGAGGACCTGCGCCCGCACGGGGTTACCGCGTTGGCTTTAACACCGGGCTTCCTGCGCTCAGAAGCGATGCTCGATCAATTTGGCGTGACAGAAGAGACGTGGAGAGAGGCAGCGAAGCAAGACAAGCACTTCCTCATGTCGGAAACACCGACGTACATCGGTCGAGCAGTGGTTGCGCTGGCTTCGGACCCGGCAGTCGCAGAAAAAACAGGGAAAACGCTCAGTACATGGGGCTTGTCGGACGAGTATTTTTTTACGGATCGAGATGGTAGCCGCCCGCATTGGGGAAATTACGCAGAGGAACAAGGGTTTTACCGCTAGTTTTCAGGGAACATATAAGACGGCTCCTCAGATGCATTCGAGGAGCCGTTTCTTAGATTGCATTCAGTACCTTCTCTTCCGTAATAGAGGGAATCTCGTCTGATACAAACACGTTCTTATACTCGGTGCCTTAATCTGGTGATCGGTGAGGTTTTGAAACATGTTGTCCACGGCTACTTCATACCCATTGGGTGATTTCTTCTGTGGATGAAAAAGTTTTCGATAGCGCAAAACCACTTGAGGAGTGTGTGGACTCCTTCGTCGTGCAAGCAGAGCTGATCGCTAGAAGGAAAGCTGAAAGAGTAATGACACCAAACCATTTTTTCACGGGACTCTCTCCTCACGTTCAGGCAGCTATGCCAACGGCTGCGTATTCTTCTTTTTCCCATACCAGCTTTTCACATTGCCATTCAAAATCAGATGAGTGATCACCCCCGCAATCAAGCCCCAGAAAGCAGCGCCGATTCCGCCAATGGAGATGCCGGAAATCGTGACGAGAAACGTAACCAAGGCGCATTCCCGTTCCTTCGCTTCGCTCATCGCCTGTGCGAGGCTGGAACTGAGCGAGGCAAACAGAGCCAAGCCAGCGATGACAGCAATCAATTCTTTGGGCAAAGCAGCGAACACCGAAGCCATCGTAGCGCCAAACATCCCGAAGAGTAAGTAAAAGCCCCCGCAGGCAATTCCGGCAATGTAGCGCTTGGTATGATCCGGATGAGCTTCTTTTCCCGTGCAAATAGCCGCTGTAATTGCTGCGAGATTAATTCCTGGTGAACCAAAAGGAGCGAGCAAGAGCGACGCGATGCCAGTTGTCGTTACGAGCGGTCCAGCAGGTGTATCGTACCCGTCTGCTTTTAAAACGCTAATTCCTGGAGCGTTCTGCGAGGCAAGCGCGACGATGCACAATGGAATCCCCAAGCCGATGATCGCATCGAGAGAAAACGTCGGCATCGTAAAGACGGGCTGGACGAGGGACATCTGGACATTGTCCATTTGCAAACGCCCCAAAAGAAAAGCGACACCCAAGCCGACGAAAAGCGTAAGCACGACCGCATACCGTGGCGACCAGCGTTTGGCGAACAAATAGCAAAAGATCATCGGCAGAGCCAATGCAGGCAGGTGCTGCATGGAAACAAAGACTTCTACGCCAAAAGACAGGAGAATCCCCGCGAGCATGGCGGTCGTAATCGATTGCGGGACGTATTTCATCAAGACGGAAAATAAACCGGAAGCACCGACGAGCGTAATGACCACGGCCGAAAAAATATACGCGCCAATCGCGTCGGGAAAGGAGTATACCGTCAAGCTGGTGACTAACAGAACGGCCCCCGGAGTCGACCAAGCCGTAATGATCGGGGTACGAAACCAGATGCTGAGCACAATACACGTCAAGCCGCTCCCAATCGAGATGGCCCAAATCCAAGAGGCGAGGACAGCATCGCTGAGTCCTGCACCCTTGGCAGCTTGGAAGACGATCAGCAATGGTCCTGCATAGGAGACCATCGTGGCGATGAGTCCTACAATAACGGCAGATAGAGAGAAGTCAGCAGGGATTTTTTTTAGGGTCGAGAAAGGTTTTTCGGGAACCACGACGTGAATGCCTCCTAGATGCGCCAATGCAGACGTTATGCTTTTTCGTTCAAAATGTAGCGAATCGTCCGTTTGGTGATGTTTAATTTTTTGCTTAAAAGCTGTCTGTTTCCATTCGTTTCGGTCAAGCCCTTTTCGATAATCGTTCGCCCGATCTCGCCTTCGAGCTGTTTAATCCGCTTGATCAAATAATCGAAGTCGATCCCGTTTACAGAGGTGACAAGGCGACTGATCGTATCGACAAAGCGCTCGCATTCGTGATCAATAACGTGCTCGATCCGTTTGGGGACAGTGGGCGACTGCACCTGTATCGTGCGGCTCCGCAAATTCGCTGGCAAATGCTCGGCACGCAGTCGCTCGCATTCGTGCAACGCGATGGTTTGATTGAGTACGTTGATCAGTTGGCGGATATTGCCTGGCCAATCGTAGCGCTGCAAGACCTCAATGGCATCCTGCTCGATTTCACATGGCTCTCCACTGCGTTTTTGCAAGTAGTAGCGCGCGATTGTGGGGATATCCTGAAGGCGTTCGCGAAGAGGAGGAATCGACAGCTTGATCCCTTCCAGACGATACAACAGATCACTGCGGAAACGATTCATCTCGACTTCATGCTCCAAATCGCGGTTGGTAGCAGAAATAAAGCGAATATTGCTCTGACCGATCTGTTCGCCACCGACCCGCATGAACTCTCCCGTCTCCAGCGTCCGCAAGAGCTTCACTTGGATAGAAGGGGGAGCCTCTCCGATCTCATCGAGAAACAGCGTTCCGTTATGTGCCAGCTCGAACAAGCCTTTGCGTGATTTGAGCGCTCCGGTAAAAGCCCCCTTTTCATAGCCGAACAGCTCACTTTCCAGCAAGGATTCCGGGACGGCCCCGCAGTTAAAAGCGACAAAAGGCTGCTGGGCGCGATTGCTTGCTCCGTGGAGAAAACGGGCCATCAGCTCCTTGCCGGTACCCGTTTCGCCCTCAATAAGGACGTGGATCGCCTTTTTTGCTAATTTTTTGGCAATTGCGGTCACATTAGCCATCGGACTGTCAGATGAATACACGATACCATATTGGGCGGCTTCTTGGGATAGGTGATCGCTGTGTTTGCTGGAAGGGGAGAGCACCGCGTCGATGACCTGCTCCAGACTGTCCAGATCGTCGAAAGGCTTTTCCAAGTAATCGCGAGCGCCCCATTGCATCGCTGTCACAGCCGATTTAATCGTACTGAAGCCCGTCATGATCAAGACTTCACAGGCGGGGAATACGGCCTTGATCTGTTTGAGCAGCGTCAACCCGTCGGCATCTGGCAGCTTCAGGTCCACGAGTGCAGCGTGAAAGCCGGTAGAATCCGAGTGAAGCAGCCGTTCCACGTCCTTGCCAGAATTGGCAACGACGATATCGCAGTCCTTTTTCTTGAGAAAATAGGTGAAAAAGGTAGTCACTTCTGTTTCATCATCCACGATCAAAATCCGTTTTTTCTCCATCGTTGTCCTCCTCGTCAGCTAACAGTGGCAAAAGCATCGTAAACTTGCTGTACTCTCCCTCCACACTTTCGGCAAACAGCTTCCCACCGTGTGCTTCTGCAATTCCAAGACTGACGGAAAGCCCGAGACCAGTCCCTTTTGTCCGTTCCTTCGTCGAGAAGAAGGGCTGAAAAATCTGCGAAAGCTGCTCTTCACAAATGCCTGTACCGTTATCGTACACGGATAAGCCTACGTAAGAGCTATTCTCCTCTTGTACGAGGAAGGAACGGATGACGATGTGTGGAGCTTCCTTGCCTGCCACAGCATCCCGTGCATTTAACAGGAGATTGATCACAATTTGCTCAATCTGATGACGACTTCCATGAAACAGCAGAGGAGGCTCGTGCATTTCCCGGGTTATGGTCAAGCCGGAAACAGATAGCTGGTAGCCAATTAGCCCCAGTACGTCCTCTACGACCTCGTCAATAGAGGTAGTGGAAAACAAGTACTCTTCCTGCCGTGAGAAGGTGAGCAGGTTTTGAATGATCTTTTTGCAGCGCACCCCGCATTGATAGATGTCTTTCATCAGAGGAGCCTCTGGTGCATCTGCATCTGTCATCTCGCGCATGAACAATTGAGAGTTTCCGAGGATGGCCGTGAGCGGACTGTTTAGCTCATGGGCAATGCCCGCAGCCATCTCGCCAATCGCAGCCATTTTTGCGGATTGAATCAGTTGGGCTTCGATTTTGATTTTTTCATTCACGTCTTGAAATAGCAGGCTGTTTTCTACGACGACGCCGACATGGCTGGCGACAAGCTGGATCAATTCGGCTTCGTCCCGATCGACTGGCTGCTTTGTTTGGCGTAAGAGTGTCAGAAAACCAAAGGTCTGATTTAATTGGCTGCGCAGTGGAACAGAGGTGGCATGATGCTCAGGCAGCACTTCGGCAATGGTAAGATGAACCTGTTCGGTGAGCACATGGGCTTCTACTGCAATGTTCTGTGTCAGCGTATGGCATTGCCAATCTCCGTCATTCCACGTGGCGAGATAGGAGGAGAGCATGCCTCCTTTCACGATGGTCAGGGCAAAATGCTCGAATATGAGAATTTGCGAGAGCTGGGCGGCGATATAACTAGTTGTTTGTTGCCAGGTGGCGTTGATCTGGATTTGTGTCAGCTGGTTAATGACGGCGAGCTGCTTGTTTTTCTTTTTCATCTCCTCGATCAGATAGACGAGCTCACTGTAATAGCTTTTTCGCGAGGATTGAATCCCGGTCAATTTTTCCAGAATCTCCTGTTTGGTATGCATGGCGCGAACCTCCTACAAGGCTTGGCGAAACAGCGTCGCGACATCGTGGACGGTCATGTCGCGGGGATTGGTCGTCATGCACACGTCGAGTACGGCGAGAGAACTGAGCAGGTCGATTTGCTCTGGATGCAACCCGATGGCCGACAAGGATTGGGGCACATCCAGATCGCTTACCAGCTCCTTGACTGCTTTGAGTGTGAGACGAGAGGCGGCATGTGTGCTTAAGCCCGCCGTGTTTTCACCGAGGCATTCAGCGATTTGCCTGTACTTTTCCGGTGCGGCGATGTAGTTGTACTCGAGTACATGGGGGAGCAGGATGGCATTCACCTCGCCATGCGGAGCGTCGAGGAATCCCCCTAACTGATGGGACATGGCATGCACAGCACCGAGTATGGCGTTGGAAAAAGCGATTCCGGCTTGAAGGCTCGCCATGGCCAGCGCTTGCTTAGCCTCTGTATTGTATTGACTGGCAACAGATGGGCGCAGATGCTGGGCGATGAGACGCATGGCTTGCAGCGAATGCACCTCGGTCAGCGGCGTTGCGGCGAGCGAAATATACGATTCAATGGCATGTGTCAGCACATCTATGCCTGTATTGGCAGTGAGCAGCTTGTCCTTGGTCATCAAGGTTTGCGGGTCGATGATAGCGATATCGGGTATGAGCGATTTGGAGATAATCGTCATTTTCACCTTGCGTGTACTATCCACAATAATGGAAAATTGCGAAACCTCCGAACCAGAGCCGGCTGTCGTCGGTACCATCACCATGGGAGGAAGAGGATGCTGGATATTATCGACGCCTTCGTATTGGACGATACTGCCCTCGTTGGTAGCCAACAGTGCAATTGCCTTGGCTGCATCGATGGCACTGCCACCGCCAACACCGAGAATGGCATTGCACTCCTTGGCTCGATATTCAGCAATACCGGCATGAATCTCGTAATCTTTCGGATTGGCTGTCACGTTGGTCCATAGATGGTAATCGAGCTTTTGCTGCTGCAAGTAAGAGATGATCCGCTCGACCCATCCTGCGTTTGCCACCCCCGGATCACTGACAAGAAAGACGCGAGAAGCTCCCAATCTGCGCAAGCTTTCCCCTACCTGTCCGAGAGAATGGTTTCCGAAAATAATTTCCGGCGTCATGAACTTGGATATTTGCATGCGTTCGCCCCCTTTTTCCACTACGTAGTAATACCGCAGGCAGGGAGGAATACCCTTTTTCGGCCAAAAGGTTGGCAAATGGGCCGTTTTTTCGGCTCATGTGCCGCAATATCGGCTGCATGGAAGAAAGGAAACCGCATAATCACTCGATTTTAAAGCGCTTTCATTTTGGCATACTGCTTGCAATTAATAGGAGGCAGGAAGAACACCTGCCCTTTGCGCACATGCCTGAAGGGGAAAAAAGAGGAGGAAGGTCAAGATGAAAGCAGCAGTAGTCAATGAATTCCATCAAAAGCTGGAAGTAAAGGAAGTCTCCATTCCAGAGGTCGGACACGGTGAGGTTCTGGTAAAAATCAAGACATGTGGTGTCTGCCATACAGACCTGCATGCTGCACATGGGGATTGGCCTGTGAAGCCAAAGCTGCCTTTGATTCCGGGACATGAGGGCGTAGGTGTTGTCGAAAAGCTGGGGGAAGGCGTAACCTCGCTGAAAATTGGTGATCGGGTAGGCATTCCGTGGTTATTCTCCGCTTGCGGCGAATGCGACTACTGCCTGACAGGGTGGGAAACACTGTGCATGCAGCAGTTAAATGGGGGCTATTCCGCAGACGGTGCTTATGCCGAATATTGTGTAGCGCCTGCTGCTTACGTGGCACGCATTCCTGACGAGCTGGGTGATGTGGAAGCAGCGCCGATCCTGTGCGCAGGGGTAACAACGTATAAAGCATTGAAGGTAGCAAATGTGAAGCCGGGTGAATGGGTAGCGATCTACGGCATCGGCGGCTTGGGGCATGTGGCTCTCCAATATGCCAAGGCGATGGGCTACAACGTCGTAGCTGTCGATATTCACAAGGAGAAGCTGGACTTGGCAAAAGAACTAGGGGCAGATGTGACAGTAAACGGCAGTGAAGTAGATCCGGTACAAGCCATTCAAGAGCAGGTGGGCGGTGTCCACGGGGCGATCAGCGTGGCCGTTACCAAGAAGGCGTTTGAACAAGCCTACAAATCAGTTCGACGTGGCGGCTCTCTCGTCGTTGTTGGCTTGCCGAATGCAGAGCTACCCATCCCGATTTTTGACACGGTTCTGAATGGTGTGACGGTGAAAGGCTCCATTGTGGGGACGCGCAAGGATATGCAAGAAGCACTTGATTTTGCAGCATGCGGCAAGGTTCGCGCGATCATCGAGACGCAGCCGCTGGATCAGATTAACGAAGTGTTGGAGCGTTTGGAAAAAGGTCAAATCAATGGTCGGGTTGTTTTGACGATGGAGTAGTTGAGGGATAGGTTGAAGCTGTTGTCGGGCTATGCTTTTCGTAAGCATGGGCTGGGCGACAGCTTTTTATTTGTATGAATGAAAATGGCTTGGTAGTGGTTTCACCCAAATTTGGGTTCATAATATCGGCAATTGCGAATGGGATGATATTGAAAAGTACTTTGCCCCAAATGCTAGAAGGCATATCCTTGAAGGAGAAATTAACGAAAAAGGAAGAGCTGTAGGATGGCATCGTGAGCAATCCCCTCCATAAAGAGAAATGGAACGGAAATGATACAAAAATGGGAAGGTAGGCATTCATCTGGCATTAAAATTGAAATGTGGCTAGACAAAGATGGAAGGATTACTACAGCTTACCCAATTTATGAACCGTAATCTAGGAGGATTCTTATGATACTTTACAAAATTTTTTTCGATGATAAAGCTGATAAACTACGAATCTGCTTACCGGAAAACCTCTCCTTAGTGGAAGAGTATTTGGAGGGACAGGTTAGATCGGAACTCTCAAAAAACTTAATCTTAGATAGGATACAACGAGTTGTTTCAGGGGAAGAAGAAGTATCAGAAGGGACAGGGAATTTATACAGTTCCGAAATACGGAGGGATTATACTCGAATTTATAACTCATACGTTGAGGAACAGCTAGAAGCGGGTATAGACACTGGCGAGGATTTGGAGTCGATCATTGAAACAAAGTATTTTGCAGAGCTCGTTACGATTTGGATGGACGCTCTAAATGAGCATCGACAACAACGTGATTCTACGAAATGATTGAAAGAACGGATAGTATTAAAGAAGATAGAAGTAGATAGCCACAAAAAAGCCGCTTGTTTAGTTAAGCGGCTTTTTCGTAAATACCTTCATGTACGCATAAATATGATTGCTGTTGATCTATACCCATACCAATATTGGGTGTTATGACAGTAAATTATTGATGAGTATAGTTTCATATCAAGTTATTCTTATCAAAATTATGTTTGACATGCTCAACTCGATAGCACAACCTTAAGTCACATTCAATAAACCAATTGCTCGGCTTGCATAAAAACTTTATCCACTCGATTTTGATGAAGCTATGGAAACTTTCCATCTCTTCCCCACTCTAGTAAAAAAGTGTAATCTATTTAAAAATGATTCAAATCGATTATATCATTCGTGGTTTAATGTGCTATCATATCCATAAAAAGGAATCATCAGGAGGGTGTATTTGCTGTGATTTCAGAGGGAAAGACCTTTGGGGGCATATTACGAGTATATCGAAATAGAGCAAACTTAACACTGACTGAGTTATCAGAAAGAACAGGTGTAGCTTCTGGAACCATTAGTAAGATAGAATCCGATGCCTTTACTTTACCAAATATGCAGCATGTAATGAAGCTGGCAAAAGTACTAGATATTCCACTTTATACAGCGATCGTACCCTATTTATATAAAATTAAGCGCGAAGCGACACTTCGGTCTCTATTAGAGGCTGTGATGCAAGAGAAGAATGTGGTTCTTACCAACAAAGTAGCTTTGCAATTGCTAAATTGTCCCAAAAGCAATACATTTCTTTCTTTAGACTATCTGTATCAAAGCGCGGGAATGGAAGGGAATGAAGAACTGCGCTTGGCTCTTTATGACGTGATTTGTGACTACTCACGTGAACACGGAATACCTTTGTATCTGGCAAGATCGCTTTTCCAACGCTACATGATTCGACGTGAAAATCTAAGCCAATTAGATCAAACCTATGTAGAAGGCAAGGAGCTATTACACTACACGTCCTATCTGCATATCAATGAGCGAATTTTGACCTACTATAAATTTTCCTTCCATGCCTTGCGTCTTGGATTCTATTCAGATTGTATTCATCTGTGTAAACAAGGACTTGAAATCGACCATAGTCAGAGTGAGCAAAAAGCAGCAGCGATTCTTGCGATCATCATTTCCTATTTTGAGTTGGAGGACTACACATTAGGGCATTTCTATCTGGAGAGATACGAAATGTTCGATTATCCCGAGGTACATAAACATGCCAGACATATTCGGGGGAAACTATACGGAAAGACAGGGAAATTTGATAAAGCCATTCCGGTATTACAAGAGTGTCTTGCGCAACAAGCACAGGATGAAAAAATTGTGATTGCGAATGATTTGCTAGAGATTTATATCCAGGTAGGAGAAGAAGAGAAAATCCGTGAACTATTTTTGGCAGAAGCATCGATCTTGCCAGAGAATTTAACTACTCCGAATCAATACAATCAAATGGGACTGTATTTCCGAACAAAGGGCACCTTTTACATTCAAAAAAACGAAGCAGACTTAGGAATCGATAGTCTTGTGGAGAGCGTGAATTACTATCGCGCAATCAATGAGATAAAACAAGCAGATAAAAGTCTGAGCGTACTTTTTGAATTCTATGTGTCAGAGAAAAAAAATCTTCCTTTTGGTATACTCCATAAATTGGTAAACGTGTATAATGGAAGTAATCATAGATCCAAACAGGAGGTATAGGTCATGAAGAAATGGATATTGTCTTTGTGTATGTTAACCGCCTTCATTACAATGCCAGTTTTAGTAGAACAACCAGCCAAGCAATCTAATCTGATTATACAATATGGCTGGCCGGAGCCTTGGTAATCATCTTTTTCCTCTAACAGTAGAAACATAAGCAACATACTGAACCATACAATCAATGCCCTCCAATTGGAGGGCATTTCTTATACGCAAAAAGGTGACTTCGGAAGACAACATTTTTACTTGAGTAATTCGTTATAATTAATTATAACTAATTATATGCAGTTATAATTGGTGTGGAGGTAGCGGATGCAGATGGTGACGACGCCGATAGTCAATTCGCAAAAATTATGGATGGTGGTTAAGCGGATGGAGCCTCATTTGATCCGCAATCAAGCCAATATGGAGAAGCTTTTGAAAATGCTCATGATCCACGATGTTTCGAGCGGCGATATCAAAGAGCTTTGGAGCGAGTTCGAAAGCAATGAGACGTATGAAGCGAAGGTCGCTCACGCCATTATTCGTCTGAGCGACCAAATCGAAATGGAACGAAATTGAAATCAAAATGTAAATGACTACCATATGCTTTGTCCCATACGGACTGGCTATGGTAGTTTTTTTATGCTTTCGCACACAATGGGCGCATGTGCCATAGGCTGGTGGTAGCTTTTTTGCTGAGGTGATACACATGAGACGCCCGGATAATCAGCCAGATTTTATCGGTGCCCTCCTAAGTATGTTTCTTGGAGTCGTCCTATCCTTCGAGGCCTATCGTCTGGAGGCATTTTCGACGTCCTTGTACGTAGGAGATCACACGTTGCCTGCAATTCTCGGCTTACTGTTTTTCATGCTCGGAGGTGTGCTGCTGGTCCAATCATTCCGCGTGACGGAGGAAGCCTCTTCGCCAAATCCCGGACCGCTTTTTCCTGGAAAAAGGCTGCGCCTGCTGCTTTGCTTTTTATTCCTGTTGCTGTATGTCTGGCTGCTCGGCGCGATCGGCTACACAATGGCGACGCTCTTTGTCTCCTTTGCATTTTTTATATTGATCGGCAGCTATCGGTGGCGTACGTCCATCGTGTACTCCGTCCTTTTGACAGGGGGGCTGTATGTGGTGTTCATCTACTCGCTGCATATCACGCTGCCTGGAGGCGATTGGTTTTAGAGCAAGCATGATAAGGAGGTGCTGATCATCGAGACGTTCCAATTACTACTGGCTGGTTTTGCTTCAGCCCTCGCGCCGGAGCATCTGCTCATGGCAGCACTCGGTGCTCTTATTGGCACCTTTGTAGGCGTATTGCCCGGTCTCGGTCCCACTTCTGCCATCGCGATTCTGCTTCCGGTGACAGCCGTACTGGAGCCGACACAAGGGATGATCATGCTGGCAGGGATTTATTACGGTGCCATGTACGGCGGTTCGACGACTGCCATTCTGCTCAATATCCCGGGGGAGCTATCGTCAGTCCCCACGTGTTTGGATGGCTATCCGCTCGCGAAAAAAGGGAGAGGTGGGCCGGCATTGGGGATATCCGCACTGGCTTCGTTTGGTGCAGGGGTACTGGGCGTAATCGGCCTCGTTTTTTTCGCTCCGATTCTGGCAGATCAAGCCTTAAAATTCGGACCGCCTGAATACTTTGCGCTGATGATTTTGGCTCTCACGCTGATGGTTAGTCTATCAGGAGGATCATTGGTCAAATCGTTTTTGATGGGGGCATTCGGCTATACGCTCGCTCTAGTTGGACTGGGGCCCTCTTCGGGCATGCCGCGCTTTGATTACGGCGTCCCCGTATTGGTCGGCGGTTTTGACATGATTAGCATCATTATCGGGTTGTTTGCGATTACGGAAGTCCTCAAAGGGATTGATGAAAAACGCACAGCTACCCTGCTTGGCAAGCCAGGGAGTGTCTACCCGAAAAAGGAAGACCTGAGAGTAAGTGCTGGGCCTATGCTGAGGGGCGGGATTATCGGCTTTTTTCTTGGATTGCTGCCAGGCTGTTCGGCTGCGATCACGTCGTTTTTGGCGTACGATATGGAGAAAAAGCTATCGAAGCATCCCGAGAAGTTTGGTCAGGGAGCGATCGAGGGGGTAGCGGCACCAGAGGCAGCGAATAATGCGACGAGCAGTGCGGGCTTCATCCCACTGTTTTCGCTCGGGATTCCTTCCTCACCGCCACTGGCGATTTTGTTGGCAGGCTTGATGATCTATGGATTGACGCCAGGCCCTGTTTTGTTTGAACAAAATGCCAGCTTTGTCTGGACGGTCATCGCTTCGATGTTCGTGGGGAATGCGATGCTTCTCGTGCTCAATCTCCCGATGGTATGGGTGTGGGTCAAATTGACGAGGGTACCGTATGGCATCATGGCTCCAATCATCCTGATGTTCTGCACGATTGGGGCATACAGTGTGCGGAACAGCATGTTTGATGTGTGGGTAGCGTTTTTGTTTGGCGGACTTGGGTATGTTTTCTCCAAATATAAATGGCCCGTTGTTCCGCTGGTGTTGTGTTTCATTTTGGGACCTCTTCTGGAAGAATCCTTCATTCAAACGATGGCGATGGGCGCGGGTGATTTCAGTATTGTTTTGTTTCGGCCTCTATCGTTGACCATCTTGCTGGTAGCTGGAGCACTCTTGATCATCTCTATGATGCTGAACCGCCGGACACAGCAACGGCTGAAAGAAGAGCGGGACAGGGGAGTAGATGTCGTCGCGTAGGGAGGAAGAGTCATTGAAAGGGTATAAACAATGGGCAGCTGTCATCCTGTCGTTACTTTTGGCGGCAGCCGTTAGCGCATGTGGAAATCAAGGTGCAGCCGAGTCGGCTTATCCTTCGAAGCAGGTGGAGTATATCGTGCCGTATTCTGCCGGGGGCGGAGTCGATCTCGTAGCCAGAGCGGCAGCAGATTATTTGAGCAAGGAATGGGGGCAGCCCATCGTCGTCGTCAACAAGGCGGGAGGTGGTGGGGCGGTAGGAGCGGAGTATGCTTTAAAGCAAGCCAAAAACGATGGTTACACAGCGCTTGCTGTCAATGTATCCAATACGACGATGCTCGCTGCCGGGATGAAAACACCGCCGATTACAAACGAGGATCAAGTCTATACAGCCAGAATTGGCAAAGGGACGCTTGCTTTTGCTGTGAAAGCCGACGCATCTTGGAAAGATTTCGCTGAATTTTCCGCGTGGGTTCGTGCGAATCCGGAGCAGTTAACATGGACTTCTGTAGGGCCAGCAGGTTTTTCCGCTTTTGGGGTAGCAGAGTGGTTGGATGTGATTGGGGCTGACTTCGCCCAGACGAGAATGATCGTGACGAAAGGCGCCTCCGACTCCGTCCCGAAAGTCGCTGGAGGGCACGCGATTTTGGCGGTGCATACAGTGGGGGAGATCATGCCGATGCTGAAAGCGGGCAAGGTCAAAATCCTCGCCGTATCCGGTGACACGCGAAGTCCGTTCCTGCCTGACGTTCCTACTGCGGAGGAGCAAGGGATTCAAGGCTTGTCGGTTTTCTGGTGGACGGGAGTGTCTTTTGCCAAAGGAACGCCAGCGTCGATTATCCGCAAGTGGGAAGAAGCGATTGCCAAGATGGAAAAAGACCCAGCCTTTTTGCAAAAGCTGAGTGAAATCCATGTGGAGCCGGCATATGCGGTAAGTGAAGCATTTACGAAGGAAACACAAGCAGAAACGACATACTATTTGGAATTGGCGACCAAGAAGGGCATTCGAAAATAAGGGCGATAAAAGAAAATAGGGAGAATGGCCTGTAGCTGTTCTCCCTTTTCCATCTATCTATTTAGGTATCCGTTTTTCGTACCTGAATTTATAAAAACCATTTGTTGCGTTTGGCTCGGTCTCGCCGACCTTTTTGTAACCGCATTTCTCGTAGAAGTGTTGGTTGCGCACCGCTTCATAGCCAGTATCGAGCGTCCACTTTTTGATGTGTGGATACGCGGCCTCCATGAACTGCATGGTTTGGCTTCCGATACGCAGGTTTTGCTTATCAGGATCGACATAAATGATCCCCAGCTCCAAATGCTCATGGTCGACTGGAATGAGGCAAAAACCGCCGACGATCTGGTCATCCAGCAAGATCGTATAGTAATGGGCCTTTTGCATGAATAAAATATGCTGGTCAGGCTGGTCATGTCCGGCAGGGCCCTCTCCGTACTTTTGGACGTCTTCTGCGAAGCAGCGAGTGGCAATTTGGGTGAGTTGTTCCGCGTTCGCGGGGACAGCCTTTTTGAAAAAAACCATAGGACTCATGAGATCATCTCCAGTTCGTCTGACTACTTCGAAATAGGGTGTATGTATGATTAGTAAAATTCTCCTATATAGCAGACGGATGAACCCACAGAATGGTTACCTACTTATTTTAGGCATGAAGCTTTCTAACGGTCCTCTCTCGAACTAATGTCCGGTTTTTACCCATGTTTTAAACCAGCGAGATAAAGCAATATTCCGGTCACAAATAAAAACAAGCTGGATAAGCACAACTGTCCTTTGCCCGGACACAGCTGTCTCACACCTGTCTGGATTTGAGAAGGTGCAGACTGCTTGTCGCTTCGGAAAAACCACGTGCGACAAGGGGGAGCTCGGTTGGTATCCAACTTGCAGAGCTTTTTTCTGAATGTGGATGCAATAGCAGAGGAAGGGAGAGAATGGCTTGGATATGCGGGAAGTGGTTGCCATTGTAACAGGTGGTGCTTCCGGTTTGGGAGAAGCCGCTGTGAGGAATGTAGTTCAACACGGGGGAAAAGTAGCCATTCTTGATTTGACGGTGGAGAAGGGGCAAGCGCTGGCGAATGAGTTGGGGCGCGAGAATGCTTTGTTCGTGCATACCGATGTTATTAGTGAGGCGAGTGTAAGGGAGGCCATTGATCAGGCTGCTGGCACATTCGGTACGATTCACGCTGTGGTCAACTGTGCGGGGATTGGTTTGGCACAAAAAACGCTGTCGAGAAGCGGTCCACATCCACTGGAATCCTTCAGCAAAGTCATTTCAGTCAATCTGATCGGTACTTTTAATGTTATTCGGTTGGCGGTGGAGCAAATGGTAGGAAACGAGCCGAACCAACAGGGGGAGCGAGGTGTCATCATTAATACCGCATCGGTGGCGGCTTTTGAAGGACAGGTGGGGCAGGTTGCCTATAGCGCCTCCAAAGGCGGAATTGTAAGTATGACCCTGCCGCTAGCAAGAGATCTGGCTTGGTATGGCATACGCGTGATGGCGATTGCTCCAGGGCTATTTGACACGCCGATGTTCGATCAGCTCCCGCGCTCTGAAAAAGCAGCGTTGGGTGCGACTGTTCCTTTTCCCGCTCGCATGGGTGACCCGAAAGAATACGCGATGCTCGTGAACAGCATCCTCACCAATCCGATGTTGAATGGAGAAACGATCCGGCTGGATGGGGCAATCAGAATGGCACCGAAATAGAGGGGACGTGTTGACAGGAAAATAGTTAGGTGCCATACTATATTCATGACAAACCATTCAAACGGAAGAAAACAAGAAGATGCGATCCCATCGCTAGTTCAATCGCAACGCCAGATTGACCGGTATGGACTCGATGTTGATGCACAAGCTATACTCGTCGCCGCCAGGCTGATGGAGGCAGGAGCTAAGCTAGGGCATGCGGCAGAAATACATTTTGCCAGATTCGGCTTATCAACGGGACGATATCGGTTGTTGGCAGACCTTGAAGATAACGGAGGGGAAGTACTGCCGTCACAATTGGCAGAGCATCTGGGTGTAACACGTGCAACTGTTACCGGTCTGATCGACATCCTCGAGCGCGACGGCCTAGTCTCACGACGAGCGAGTGCAAAAGATGGCAGGCAAAAATCGGTCATGTTAACGGAGCTCGGGGCTAGTAAGCTGCGTGAAATGGCGCCTGAGCACTTTGCGAGATTGGAAGCGATGGTCGGATTGCTCAATACTCAGGAGCGCAGCGTGTTTCTCGACCTGCTAGGCCGCGTGACACAAGGCATCTCGGCACTGACAGAAGAATAGTAAGCAGTAAAGCGGGCTAGGCAGCTAGCCCATTTTCATCCTTATATAGTTAGGTTCCTAATTACTTATTCAGAACAAGGGAAAGGAGGTGAAAAACATGCATGATCCTGCAAAATCGGCAGGTGTTTATCCGATCAAGAGGGCAAGTCCCGAGCGGAAATTGTTTATTTTATGGCGAGAGGTCGTCATGGCTTATTTGTCTCCTGCAATCATGGCGAGCATTGGAGGATGGATTACTGCTGACAAAGGGCTGCAAATAGGAGCATTGACCACGATTGGCGGAACATCTGCATTGATTGCCGCACTGCTTGGACGATGGTTACAGAGCCAAGGTATACATAAACGCTGGGTCACCCACACGCCTCATTTGGCGCTGGTAGCGGTTATGGGGATGACAATGGCGGTGATCGGTCTGTTGGCAGCATGGCTAACAACGGAGTTACTCGTCATCGTTGCTCCCGGTGAATCGTTAGCTTGGCTAAGCCGTGTCTGGATCGACTTCCCGCTATCAGCGATAATCGCTAGCACGTTAATCACATGGCGGTGGCGTAGTGCCATCAGCCATGACCAATAAAAATGGAATCAGTTACGGAGGAGAGATAGATAATGATCGTAGTTATGGGAGCGACAGGAACCATAGGACGTGCACTTTTGAAACGATTGATAGAGCTTGGTGTCCCAACTCGGGCATTGAGCAGAACACCGGAAAAACTTCAGATGCTAATAGGAGAGCAGGCAGCATCTACAGTGGAAGTCGCAGCAGTGGAAGCTTCTGACCCTGAATCATTGCGCCGAGCGTTCGCAGGTACGAATCAGCTTTTCCTTTCCCTTTCAAACAGTCCCGATCAGGTCGAGCTGGAAACAGCGATGATTCGCATAGCGACTGAGGCTGGAATCCAACACATTGTGAAAATATCCAGTCCAGCCTACGACGAAAAGGCGCCAGTCGCCGTAGCGAGATGGCACCAGGAAATCGAGAGAACATTATTAGAATCGGGTATGAAAAATACTGTGCTTCGACCGTACGCCTTTATGCAGAATCTGCTCCGTTTCGCACCGACAATTCAGACGCAACATGTTTTCTTCGGTGCGATGGGCGAAACAGCCTGCAACTTTATCGATTGCCGGGATATCGCCGATGTTGCCGCAGAGGCATTGACCCATCCCGAAAAAGCAGGTCGTGTATACACACTGACGGGTTCTGAGGTTTACAGCTATTCGCAAATTGCGAGCAAGCTGTCCGAGCTGCTTGACCGCCCGATAACGTACATCAACAAGGATAGCGAAGCACTCCGACGTGATCTGATGGAGTACGGAAACATGCCGGAGTGGCTCGCCAGTCATGTCGTTGAAATTCAAGCTATGTCAGTAGCGATCCCGGAAAAGCCGACAGACGATGTATGGCGTGTCCTCGGCAGAGAACCTCGCCAGCTGGACGCTTTTCTGCAAGAACATAGTGAAAAATTCCGTTAATCAACAGGGCTATTTTCTAACAGCGAAATTTCTTGGGCTTTCAGAAGAGCTTGAGTGCGATTGGTGACGCCGAGCTTGCCATATATCCGATGCAAATACACCTTGACGGTCCCGAGCGTATTCCCTAGCTCATCGGCGATCATCTTGTTGGATGCTCCTTCGGCCAGCATGGAAAGGATAATCATTTCTTTTCCGGTTAGCGGCTCGATCAAAGGAGCTTTTCTTTTCTCCATTTTCTTAGGGAAAAGAGATAGCAGCTGATTGACGTACGCAGCCGATACGGACGGACCAGGCTGTTGGGATCGTTTTTTCAAGCGTAGCTGGTAATCGTGCAAGAGGTGAGACATCGCCGTACCTTCGTCCAGAAAGCTTCGGACGTAGCAGTTGTTTCCGCCAATCAAGAGTGCTTCGTGGAGGAAAACCAGTGCTTCTTTTTTGTTGCCGCACTGCTGGTGGGCGAGCGCTTGCAGAATGGCGATGTCTACTTGGCTGATCAACAGCTCCTCGCGAATACTGGATGGCTTTAGGATCGTTAAAATACGTAAGGCTTCCTGCTCCTGCTGCTGGGCGAGAAGCAAACGGACATAGGTCAAAACCTCTAATTCTCTCTGAATGCTAGGCTGATTCAAAATGGGAGGGGGAAGCTTGGACAACTCCGTTTTTGCCAAAGCAATGTCCCCTTCCTGGATTGCGATGTGTGCGAGAAATGCTTGTAATGGGTTTAACCAATAAGAACCACCCCAGCTTGTGACCGTCTCCCGTGTCTCTGAAATGATTTTTCGTGCCGCAACAAAATTCCCCTCCACTAGCTTGTGCTTGGCGGAAGTCAACGCATAGGGGACGAGCAGGCCAGGTATTTGTTTTTGAAGTGCGACTAAACGAACTCGCTGAAGATGATCGAGGCTTTCTTCCAGCCTGTTTTCTTCATACAGCCCCTCCGCCAACGCCTGAATGGTGTACAGGTTGATCAAAGAATCCTTCCAGCCATGAGCTTCGAGTATGCTGGAAAAATGCTTGCCGACAGCCTCTGTTTGATCGGACAGCATCCCTTTTAACCCGAATCGCGTACGGCGAATAAACGGCTCAGTCGTGTTGTAATTAAAATGGTAAAACAACGGACTCTCTGGCAACTCGCCACTTAACTGTGAAGAACTGGCAATCCAGCTCTCAAAATCTCCGGTTGCAAACACTAGATTCGCTCGCACAAAAAACAGCCCGCTCAAAAACTGTTGATGCTCCGTCGAGTCTTCCAGGCTCGCAGCGCTTTGCTCCAATTGGGTGAGGGCAAGCTCTGCCCGATCCGTAAAACCGCAAGCAACCAAGAGGAACACATAGATCAGGCGAAAAAGTGGTGAGAAATGGTTTTCGTGATCAGGGATGCTGTCGAGCGTTCTGAGAAAGCTGGAAAACTCGCCGCGTTGGAGCAGTACCGGAATATGTTGCGCAAGGAAGCTTGCAGCCAGTGTATAATCGGCAGCGGCAATCGCATGATCGATCGCTTCGTCCATCATTCCACGCTCCGCATAGCTCTCACTGGCTAGCCGATGCAACTTACGTGCTTCTCCGGGAGCCGTCTGCTCCAATTGACTGCGCAAAAAATCGGCAAACAAGTGATGGTATCGATACCACGTCCCATAATCATCCAGCGGGATTAAAAAAATGTTTTGGCGGTGCAAGCGGGTCAGCATTTGTTGGCACTGGGGCAGGCTGGTCAGAGCTTGGCATACGTGAGCGTCCATTTTCGCCAGCACAGAGGTTTTGAGCAAGAAGCTGCGCTCCTCTTCCGGAAGTCGCATGATTACCTCATGAAACAAATACTCCGAGATATTGCGATGAGAGCCAGTAAATCCGGCGAAAAATTGATCGTGATTCTCCGTATTCACGAGTGAAATAGCTGCGAGCTGCAAGCCGGCGATCCAGCCCTCCGTACTTTTCACCAGCTGTTCAATTTGCGTTTCGGTCAGAGGTAAATCGTGAACCTGCCGGTAAAAGCTATCTGTCTCTTGATAACTGAAAAGAAATTGTCCTGCCTCAATGTGACATACTTCATGGCGTACGTTCCATCTGACTGTAGAAAAAGGCAACGTGTTGCGACTGGCGATGTACAGATGGACGTGACTGGGGACATATTCCAAAAAATAAGCCAAGCTGTTGTGAATCGTCTCATCCGAGATTACGTGATAGTCATCGAGAATGATAGCAAGTGGCTGTGTCGTAGCTGCGAGTTCATTGAGCAGAGAATCGATGAAGGTAAAGATCGAGGTATGACTGGTTGCCTTCATGGCTGGTTCCATTCGCTCGGAGAGTTCAGCGAATCCAGATTCGGACAGCGTAAATACGATGTATCTCCAAAAGCGAATCAGGTCATTATCCATCTCATCGAGTGAGAGCCATACGGTGGAACCGCCGTACTGATGAGCCCATTGACTGAGCAAGGTCGTTTTTCCGTAACCGGCTGGGGCGTACAGTGTGGTTAGTCGGCATTGTAGACCAGCGTCCATTTTTTGCAGCAGTCGGCTCCTGTGAACGCTATTCGACCGAACGGCGGGCATAGCTGTTTTGGTTTTCAGCATAATGGAATGATGGAGCATGTTTATACCGTCCTATGTATTAGAATTTTATGTGTCCATTATACTTGTAATCGGCAAAAATCGACATTTGGAAAAATTAGGAATATTTTGACTTGAGGAGCAGGCCCCAAACCGCCATCTTTTGCATGCCCGTCACTTTTCGGCGAGAAATTTCCACGGAAGCCAGACATGCTTCAACAGGCTTCACATCCCGCCGCTTCTAGAATGGAAGCAAAAAAGAGAAGTGGGCGAAAGAGGCATGAAGATGAGACGATGGAAACACGCTGTAATGGTGGTAGCTACATGGATACTCTGTGTTGCGATGGGAACGGAATCTTCTGGCGCCGTCCAGGCGAGCAGCGAAGGGGAGTTACAGGAGCAGGATTCCATTCAGGTAGCGTTTGTCGGGGATATGATATTCGATAAGAGCGTCGGGAATCAGATCGGACGGTACGGCGTAGATTATCCGTTTCAAAAAACCGCCGATTTTCTCAAGCAGGCAGACCTGACGATTGGCAATCTGGAGACACCAGTCAGTACGCGGGGACGTCCGGAGAAAAAGGAATATACCTATCGTGCGAAGCCAGAGTCGTTGAAGGGGCTCGTGAACGCGGGCATCGACGTGGTCAACCTGGCGAATAATCACTCGCTGGATTACGGAATGGACGCGCTCACTGACACGATGGAGCATCTGAAAAAGGCAAAGATCGGTTACGTGGGGGCAGGGAAAAACGAGGAAGAAGCATTCGCTCCCTACATCCAAACGATCAAGGGAAAACGCGTGGCAATCATCGGGATCAGCCGTGTCCTTCCAAATGAGCGCTGGTATGCGCGAAAAAACAAGCCAGGTCTCGCGCATGCTTACTCGTATGAGCCAATGCTGTCCTATGTAAAAAAGGCAGTGGCAGAGTCAGACATTACGATAGCGGTCATGCACTGGAATCAGGAATATAAGGATTACCCAGAACCATATGCGCGTGAGATGGCGAAAAAGCTGATCGACAGCGGTGTGGATGCCATTGTCGGGTCGCATAGCCATTCGATTATGGGCGTTGAGTTTTATAAAAAGGCGCCGATTTACTACAGTGTAGGGAATTTTGTGTTTACCACCTCGCGCAATCCGAAAGGTCGCGAAGCCATGATGGTCCAACTGACCTTTTCAAAAGACGGGAGCAAGAGCCGCGTAATCCCGGTGAAGCTCACGAACGGTCAGCCTGCTCCGATGGACGAGAAAAACAAACAGCGGATCATCGATAAGCTCAACCGCATTTCCTATGGGGCGAGCATATCCGAAAAAGGGGAAGTAACCGAGTCTAAGCCTCAATAGCGAGTCGTCGCATCATTTCTCTGCGTGTGAAAAAACATTAACTAAGACAGGCGTTTGCCTGTCTTTTTCGACTCCAAAAATAACGTTTTTGACTGAATGGGTTAAGCAAACTGGTAACTTGACTTAGAGTCAACTCAAAGGTGTAAGATTGGACCAAGTCGACAACAGAAGGAGCTCCTCGAAATGAATATTAAAGAAGTTGCGGAAAGAACCGGACTTTCTGCACATACCATTCGATTTTATGAAAGAAGTGGGTTATTTCCTAAAATAAAGAGATCCCAAAATGGAATACGCGAATTTAGGGATTCTGATGTAAACTTTCTTATTTTCATGGCAACTCTCAAAAAAACAGGGATGTCACTTGAAGATATTTCGGAGTTCACAAAAGATGGCTGCATACTTGAACGTTTGGAATCCGGGGAGATGCCCAAAGAACCAGTTAGGAATCGACTTTCGATTCTTATGGATCATCGGAATAAGTTGCTCGAACAACAACGAAATATTGAATTATTTATAAATGCTGTAACTCAAAAAATTTCATTTTATGAGAGTTACATTGAAGGTACAGATAACAATGAAGTGGAGGATTTTAAAGATGGCTGAAATAAGGTATGAAGTCGGTTCACAAGTAATGAATCAGGTTGTCGGAGAATCTGGTGTTCATACTCGCGAGTTTTTGAAAGGAATCGCGCCTGACTTTGAACGTTTTTTAGTTGAATTCCCATTTGGGGACATCTATAGCCGACCAGGCTTGGACTTGAAATCTCGTGAGATTGCGACCGTTGCAGCCTTAACCGCTCTTGGGTACGCAATTCCTCAACTGAAAGTTCATATTAACGGTGCCTTAAATGTTGGATGGACAAAAGAAGAGATCATGGAAATAATGATGCAAATGGCCGTTTATGCTGGTTTCCCCGCCGCTTTAAATGGACTGAATGCAGCTAAGGAAGTTTTTACAGCTAGAAATTTATAAAAGGGGAGTATCAACATGTTAAACCGAAATATTTCTTTTACCTGGATTGGTTTTGGCGGATTTTATATAGAAACATCTGGAAATAAAAAAATACTTATTGATCCATGGATTAAAAACAATCCCTCCTGTCCCGAAACGATTAAAAACATAGAAAAAGTAGATTACATTTTTTTAACACATGCACATCGAGATCATGCTGAAGATGTCGTTTGGCTTGCGCAAAAAACAGGTGCCAGCGTATTGGCAGGCTGGGAACTGGCTTTTATTCTCCAGAAAAAAGGTGTTCAAAATATCGTTGCCATAAATAAAGGTGGAACTCGACAATTTGAAGATATAGCTGTTACTGCTGTACATGCAGACCATTCCTCGGCTTTCGTTGATGGTGATCAGATTCTCTATGGCGGGGAGCCTATGGGGTACGTAATCAAATTCGAAAATGGATACACTGTCTATCACGCTGGGGATACAAACGTATTTGGTGATATGGCTCTAATTGCTGAATTATACGTTCCAGACCTGGCACTATTGCCTATCGGTGATGCTTATACGATGTCCCCCCGAGAGGCTGCTAAGGCAGTCCGCCTGCTAAATATAAAAAATGTTATACCGACACATTTTGGCGTATTTGATTTTTTAACTGGTCGGCCAAGCGAACTCTCTGCTTTGCTTTCTGATGTTAAAGATTTAACAGTTTATGATATAAGTCCTGGTGATACTATTTTTATCAATCACGATAAATGAGAAAGAGAGATAGTATTCAGTTAAGGATGTTATAACGGCAATGACTTTAAACAATCCCTTTGTTGAGAAAGACTATGCAAAGAGTCCGGGGGCTAAATGGGACCTTGAGAAAAAAGTATGGTATATCCCGGATGGGGCATAGTTATGCATATTTGAGGAATGGGCAGAATGGAGGTGTATAACATCACGAAAAGGGAGTGATTGTCAGTGCAAGCTATCACTACGTTTTTCATGTTCCACGGCCAAGCGGAAGAAGCGATGAAGTTTTACACTTCTATTTTTGATCGCTCCGAAATCAAGCAGATCATGCATCACGAGAATGGACAAGTCCTGCACGCTACGTTCACCTTAAAAGACCAGACCTTCATGTGTATCGACAATACGAACGGTGACTATCATGCCTTTACTCCGGCGATTTCGTTGTTTGTGGACTGCGATACGGAGGAAGAGGTTGATCGGGTTTTCGGACAGCTTTCCGCAGATGGACAAGTACTCATGCCGCTCGGGCAATATCCGTTCAGTGAAAAGTTCGGATGGGTTCAAGATCGTTACGGATTATCATGGCAGATTCATTTACCGAAAAGATGATATTGAAAAGCCGGTACACCTCTTGGTAATAAACGCTGCTGTAGTGGGGGGAAGAAGCGAATTTCCAGTCTACGCTTCGGCCTACGCCCCCGCAAGGGGTATGCACTGTCCGCTTCGGAAAAAATGGAGGGAGCGCTTCAAACGTAGAAGTTTCGAGGAGGTCATTCATAAGTGAAGCTTAAATTCCCCTCCATTTTTTCCTACGCTGAGATGGGCTCCAGAGGCGCTTGGACTGGAAATTCGCTTCTTCCTACGTAGCTTTTATTCATTCGTTGAAAGTGGTTCTGAGATGATTTTTTCTAACTGAGTGGATCTTTTTGAAGCTTGCCCTGTGTTAACATGCAAAACGTTTTAAACCTACGAAAGAATCTACAGCTTTCCGGAAGCACTGTCACATGTTTGGAAGGAGACCGCCCGAACGAAGAGAGGATACAGGCGACTGGAAAACATGTGGCAGGGCTTCTCCGACCACAATCGATGGAATACATCTTTTTTTCAACATCATCATCAACTGACGAAAACTACGTAGCCAACGATAAATGCTTCGCACATGTCCAATCCTTTTTTACAGAAATAGAATCGTACATTGATATAATGAAGGTAGGACTGTATAGATAATCAGACAGTGGAGAATAAAGGGGGAAACATGATGGATGAGAAATGGACGCACCTGGTACATAACATGAACCCGTCTGCCAAGCTCCTCCGTGCATGGGAGCTAAAAGGAGGGATTTCTGCACAGGTCACAGCGCTTGAAATGGAGATTCCTGACGGCAAGAAGAAAATAGTAGTCGTCCGCGAGCATGGTCAGGCTGACCTCAAGCGAAATCCGCAGATTGCATCAGATGAATTCAAACTTTTGCAAATACTGAAGTCCGCTGACTTGCCGACTCCAACGCCCTATCATCTCGAAGCATCCAGCGAGATATTTCCCACACCGTGCCTTGTCATCGAATTCATAGAAGGCCAGACAGTCACCAAACCAGCCGACTTATCCAGCTATCTAAAGCAAGCAGCTGAGGTGCTGGTTCGCATCCATTCGGTAGACGCTTCTAGGCTGGCTGGCACTTATTTGCCGAAACAAGAAGAAGCGATAACGGAAAAGCTCTACAAAAGACCTGCGATCCTGGACAAATCATTGGATGAGGGACTCATTCGCGAAGTGCTGGAGTCCGTTTGGCCGCTACGTCAAGCGAATGCAGCATCGCTTTTGCATGGCGATTTCTGGCCGGGAAATACGATGTGGAAGGAAGAGAAGCTGGCTGCAGTTATCGATTGGGAGGACGCTGCGACAGGCGACCCCTTGTCTGATCTCGGCAATGCCAGACTGGAGGTTTTGTGGGCATTTGGAGTGGAGGCCATGAATGATTTTACCCTTTGCTATCAATCTGGCAGCAAGACACTCGATTATACCCAGCTTCCGTATTGGGATTTGGTTGCTGCACTGCGGCCAGCCTCGAATCTATCTGATTGGGGATTGGAAAAGAGTGTGGAGAAAACCATGCGCGAGCGACATTCTCTATTCGTGATGCAGGCATTTGAAAAACTAGGCATTCCGTATAAAAGACATGCCACTTATGAGAGCCTCGAATAATCGGGGCTTTTTTTCTGTGAAAAACGTCTCGACGTTTTTCATAAAGGTGGATGCGACCGCTTGCGGTCAACAAAACGGTCATGACCGTTTTGTTTGGAAAAAAATGTTGACCGTTCAGGTGTAGATACCTATAATCTAATTCATAGTAAACATGTAGGAATTATAAGTTATTATCTTTTGATCCGACCGGACCACCGGAGGAACGGTTTCACTGAGTGAGTGCATATGAAGGAGGATCACCATGAAAAAAAGGCTTTCGCAAATCATTTCAACTTTACTGCTAGGGACGCTCCTGGTCACAGGGTGCAGCTCAGAAGGCAGCGCGCCAGCTACCTCGGCACAAACGGCAGCTCCGTCGGCAGATGCAACAGCACCTGCTGTCAGCAAGGTGCAAGACATAAAGGACGGCATCAATTTGGCTACGGATTTATCCAAGCTACCGGAAGCAGCAGCCAAAAGGACCGATACATTCATTGCGGGACTGACAGAGCCGGGCGGCGTGTTTAACCCGTTTTTTTACCACAACGGCTACGATGGCAACGTCACCTCAGCCATTTTCGAATCACTGGTGGATGTCGATGCGACAGGAAAGCCAGTACCCAAGCTCGCGGAAAAGTGGGATGTATCACCTGACCAGCTTACGTATACGTTCCACCTGAGACCGAATCTGAAATTCAGCGATGGTTCACCGCTGACGGCAGAGGATGTAGCCTTTACACTGACGATTCTGCACGACAAAACGTACGACGGCGAAACGGACATTTTCGTAGCAAGTATCAAGGGTGGGCGAGAATACAAGGAAGGAAAAGCGAACACCATCGAAGGGATCAAGGTGATTGATCCACAGACGCTCCAGATCACGACGGAGAAAGTGAACGCCAAATCTCTCGTCCTGTTAGGCGGGCAGGTGCTCTCCAAAGCGTACTACGGAAAGGAGTACAAACCAGGCAATTTGGAGTATCTCCGCACCTTACACGGCAAGCCATTGGGAGCTGGACCTTATAAATTGGAAGCGTACATTCCTGGTCAAGAAGTCCGCTATCTCGCAAACGAGCACTATTACAAGGGCAAGCCGCAGGTTGAGCACTTTATCTACAAGACGACAGAGGGCGACGCTCTGCAATTCATCCAGACAGGGGAAATGGATTACAACTCCTTTACCGTCAACTCGGATAACATTGAGCAGCTGCAAGAGCTGGGATATGTGAATATCAATCTGTACACATCCAGCGCTTATTCGTACATCAAGTTCAATCATTCCAAGCCATTTTTCAAAGATAAGCGCGTCCGTCAAGCCTTCATTTACGGACTGGATCGCCAAAAGATTCTGGATCTGACCTACCAAGGATACGCGCAAGTCGCCAATGTACCGATCAGCCCTGTTTCCTGGGCCTATACGGAGGACGTTAATCCGTACGCCTACAATCCGGAAAAGGCGAAGCAGCTCCTGGATGAAGCGGGCTGGAAGCCGGGCCCGGACGGAATCCGTGAAAAAGACGGACAAAAGCTGATCGTGCATTACTACACGACAAAAGGAAAGCTGGGAGAAGTTCTGATCCCGATTGCCAAAGAAAACTACAAAGAGATGGGCATCCAGTTTGAAGCAGAAATGATGGACTACAACGCCGTATTGGCACGGACGGAAAAAGGCGATCACGACCTCGCTTCGTTCTCAACCACGATGCTGATCGATCCAGATGACGGTGTAGACGCCTTCTCGACGAAAAAGGGCAAGAGCGGATTTACCGGAACGAATGGCTACTCCAATGCCAAAGTAGACGAATTGCTGGAAGCAGGTCTATCTACGCTGGACATCGAGAAGCGCAAAGCAATCTACAAAGACCTGTACAAAGAGTTGAGCGATGACCCACCGTACATCCTCCTCGGCTACCGCAAAATTTTGTCTGCGCACAACGGCAAGCTCAAGGGCTTGGAGCCGAATCCGTTCACGGGCATTTCGACCAGCCTGCCTGGAATCAAAATCGAGTAACAAGTTCGAGTAACTGACTCACGAATGTTGTGCCCGGCCCTGGGGCTGGGCTTTCTTTTTTCCCCAAGCATGAAAGGAGGCAAACGATGACGTCCTACTTCCTGAAAAGGGTCTTTTACATGGCATTGACGCTCTTCGGCGCATCCATTTTGATTTTTTTCCTGTATGCCCTAACGCCCGGTGATTTCGTCGATACGAGTCTCAAGCTAACAGCCGAACGAAAGCTGGAGCTAAAAGCGATGTACGGGCTGGATAAGCCTGTCGTCGAACGGTATTTCATCTGGATGAAAAACGCCCTCCAAGGCGATTTTGGTTATTCCCTGCAATACCAGCAGCCGGTGATGTCGCTGCTAAACGATTACATCTGGAATTCGTTTTTGCTGGCGATTACCTCCACCTTTTTTACATGGCTGATCGCGATCTCGATCGGAGTTCTGTCTGCTGCAAGGCAGCATTCCTGGTTCGATGCGCTCGTGACGATTGGTGTTTTTGCTGCGATGTCGCTGCCTGTCTTTTTCGTTGGGCTGCTGTTTATTAAGTTGTTTGCCGTCGATGCCAAGCTGTTTCCCGCAGGGGGCATGATGATGATCGGCAGCAAGGAAACAGGGCTCACCTATGCGTGGGACGTGGTTCAGCATATGTTTTTGCCTGTGACGGTGCTAACTTTGCTGAGCGTGGGGACACTGACCCGCTATTTCCGCACGAACATGCTGGAGGTCATTCAACAAGACTTCGTGCGCACGGCCCGGGCAAAAGGGCTGAAGGAAAAAGTCGTTCTGCACAAGCACGCGCTGCGCAATGCGCTCCTGCCTGCCATTACACTGCTAGGCTTTGAGCTGCCAGCTCTGTTTGGTGGGGCGATCATCACGGAAAAAATCTTTAACTGGCCCGGTGTCGGACAGTTGTATATGCAGGCGTTTTCTGTACGGGACTACCCGCTCTTGATGGGCTTTACGATGTTCCTGGCGATTCTCACCGTCATCGGAAACTTATCTGCTGATTTGCTGTACAGAGTGGCCGACCCACGGGTTCGGTTGAAATAGGAGGGAAAAAACGATGGCATCAACGGTAAGTGAAGTAGCGGAGGTGACGAGACCGGAGCAGGTAACGTTGCGTTCTTCCTTGTGGCACGAGGCGTTTTTGCGACTGAAAAAGAAGCGTCTGGCCATGGTAGGACTTGTGTTTTTACTCGTCATGGCAGTGGGATGCTTCATCGGTCCGTTTTTTTCTCCGTATGCATCCGGCAAGATTAATACGGCCTTGATCAACAAGCCGCCAAGCTTCTCCCATTGGCTCGGGACGGACAGCTTGGGCAGAGACATTTTGACGCGATTGATGCAGGCTGGCCGAATCTCATTGACAGTCGGCATTGCTTCCATGGTGCTCTCCGTTTCCATTGGCGCCCTTCTCGGGGCACTGGCTGGCTTTTACCGCGGATGGGTCGATCAAGTAATCATGCGCGTAGCAGATGTGCTCATGACCATTCCCGGTCTGCCGCTCTTGTTTATTATGGGTGCAGTCCTCTCCGAGTGGAAAATCCCGACCGACTACCGCATTTACATCGTCATGGTCATGCTGAGCCTGATCGGCTGGCCCGGCTTGGCACGAATGGTCCGCAGCCAGATGCTCACCCTGCGTGAAAGTGAATTCATGCAAGCAGCAGAAGTACTCGGTCTGCGCGACAGACGCAAGCTGTTCTTCCATTTGCTGCCCAATCTGACACCACTCTTGATTGTCGTTGCCACCTTGAACGTCGGTGGTGCGATCCTGAGCGAATCCGTATTATCGTACTTCGGCCTCGGAGTCGTCCCGCCAACCCCGACATGGGGCAATATGATGGATGCAGCGAATACCTTAATCGATTTTCAGAAAAGACCATGGCTGTGGGTTCCTCCGGGTATTGCTATTTTCGCTACTGTCATCTCGATTAATTTGTTGGGGGATGGATTGCGAGATGCTTTGGACCCGAAGCAGAAGCGTTGATGAGTTTTTGATATCACCCGTGAACCAACTTTCAAAATAAAGCAGCGTAGGGAGAAGTGATTTCCAGTCAAGCGCCTCTGGAGCCCATCCTAGCTTCGGAAAAAATGGCGGGGAATTTCAGCTTTTATTACATACAAAAACGCCTGCGCGTTTTCTGGTTTGAAGCGCTCCCTCCATTTTTTTGAAGCGGACAGTGAGTCCCTCTTGCGGGGCGTAGGCCGAAGCGTAGACTGGAAATCACTTCTCCCTCTCCACTACAGCTCCTTCAAATACACGAAAAGGCAGGTGAGCCAAGCATGAATGCTCTAGTCGAAATCCAAAATGTAAGCACCTACTTCAAGTCCGAACAAGGCGTGGTCAAAGCAGTCGATGCCCTCGATCTGCGTATCCATGAAGGAGAGACCGTATGCATCGTAGGCGAGTCAGGCTGCGGCAAAAGCGCGGCAGCCATGTCATTGATGGGACTAATCCCAGAGGCGGTAGGCAGTATCGTTTCGGGTGAGATATGGTTTGCAGGCCGTGATCTGCGAAAAGTTAGCAAAGAAGAAATGCGCAAGCTCCGCGGCAATGAGCTGGCCATGATTTTTCAAGAGCCGATGTCGTCCCTCAATCCCGTACTGACCATCGGTGAGCAAATCATGGAACCGATCATGGAGCATCAGGGCTTAAGCAAAAAAGTAGCCCAAGCACGAGCCATTGAACTGATCGAGCTAGTCGGAATCCCACGGGCAAAAGAAATCGCAAAATCATACCCCCATGAATTGAGCGGAGGCATGCTGCAACGCATAATGATTGCGATCGCAATATCCTGCAATCCGCGCCTATTAATCGCCGATGAGCCGACGACTGCTTTGGATGTGACCATTCAGGCACAAATTCTCGATCTACTTCGCAAAATCAAGGAGGAAGCCCAAACTGCGATTCTATTTATCACGCATGATCTGGGTGTTGTTGCGGAAATGGCCGATCAAGTGGTCGTGATGTACGCAGGGAAAGTGGTAGAGGTGTCTCCTGTCGTCGAGCTGTTTGAGGAGCCGAAGCATCCGTATACACAAGGCTTGCTCCGCTCCAAGCCTGTGTTGAATCAACGCAGAGCCAAGCTGTATTCCATCCCTGGTCAAGTACCGAATCCGACGACACTTGGTGAAGCCTGCTATTTTCTTGATCGATGCGATCAGTGCTTGGCCATTTGCCGGGTGAAGCAGCCGCCTTTGCGTGATGGGGGAGACGGTAGAAAGGTCGCGTGCTGGCTGTATGAGGAGGAGATCGCCGGTGGAAAATAATTTGCTGGAAGTGCGCCGATTGAAAAAATATTACCCGATTACCGGAGGGCTATTAGGCAGGACGATCGGCCAGATTAAAGCGGTGGATGACGTCAGCTTTTCGATTCAAAAAGGGGAGACGTTCGGGCTGGTCGGTGAATCCGGCAGCGGGAAAAGTACGACAGGTCGCACCATCCTGCGCCTCTTGGAAAAGACAGAGGGAGAAGTCCGCTTCCAGGGTATCGATGTGCACGCTTTAAATCGCCAAGAGCTCCGAGCATTGCGTCCACGGATGCAATATATTTTTCAAGACCCGTACAGCTCGCTGAATCCGCGCGTCCGAATCGGAGAAGCACTGGGAGAAGCGCTGGTTGATCACGGGCTGCTTCCACAAGCGGAGGTCAGGGAAAGAGTCTTAGAGGTCATGGATTTATGTGGATTGGCGCCCTATCATGTTGATCGGTATCCGCATGAGTTCTCGGGAGGTCAGCGTCAACGAATCGGTATCGCACGAGCCATTATGATGAATCCTGATTTTATCGTCGCGGATGAGCCAGTATCTGCTCTGGATGTGTCGATCCAAGCCCAAATCATCAATTTGTTTGCAGAGTTGCAGGAGCAAAGGAAGCTGACGTACTTATTTATTTCCCATGATTTGAGCGTCGTGGAGCATCTGTGCACGAGGATCGGGGTCATGTATTTGGGATCATTGCTGGAGCTGGCATCTCGTGATGAGTTGTTTTTGGAGCCGCTCCATCCGTACACCAAAGCATTGCTCTCCTCTGTGCCGCTCCCGATCCCAAAGTACAAGCGCGAACGCATCGTCCTGCAGGGAGACATGCCAAGTCCGGCGAATCCTCCGGCAGGATGCAAATTCCACACGCGCTGCCCGTATGTGAAAGACATTTGCCGACAGGAAATGCCTGCTTTTCGTGAGGTTAGCACGGACCGATTTGTCGCCTGCCATTTGGTGTAACGGGAATGTACGGGGGAACGAGGCATTGACCGACAGCAGAATCGTATGGTAATATTTTCATATCAAAGTAAATGCATCGGTTTTTATATAATTAGCTGATCGGTCGACCGAAAGCTCCCGCGAGGACAAAGACAACCAAGCTGTCTAGTTGCGCAGGGAGCTTTTCGTCAATCGAAGGAAGAAGGAAAATGAGGTGAGAAAAGCCTCTTGATGCCTAAACTGTTTGACATTGACAGCAGTCGGGATCAAGGGGTATTATCAGACTATAAAACATACTAAGTAGGTAGGAATAATGTGAATTGATTTTGACAAAAGAGGAAGGTGATCCCCGTGGCAAAGAATGAGATTTCCCTAGATGATCTCTTACTTGAGAAAATCGCACGCGCACTGGACGGTCTGGAATACGGCTCCATACATATTGTGGTTCACGATTCACAGGTCGTTCAGATTGAGCGAACGGAAAAATACAGACTCCCGGTGGAAAAGCCTGAGGCAAAGATTTCGCAAGCGCGGACCGGGAAATAGAAGAAAAAGCATGGGAAAAAGAGAGGAGGAAGGACTATGGCAGGCGTTCTTGTGGTTGGAGGAGATCGGGTAGGAGAAATCGAGAGCTTGTTGCAGAACAAAGGGTTCCAGAATGTCTATCACGTATCAGGTCGCAAAAAATCCGATGTGAAGGCGACGATTCCTTCTGATACGGAGCTTGTTCTTGTCTTTATTAACTTCGTGAGTCACAGCTTGAGTAAAAATATAAAGAAGCTGGCGAAGCAAAAGCATGTCCCGATCGTTTTTTGCCGGCGGTCATGTGATGCGGTAGCCATTTATGAACCAGCAATAAGCTAGAGAGGACCGCCCCCATATGCGCGAATGAATAGAAGTATTCAAGGATGAATACTTCTTTTTTGCGTGACAGAGACTATTGGTAGAAACTTGTCGGACCGACTCCGGTAAAAGTATTCCGCAGAGAATAAAACTAACAAAAGAACAACCGAAAACACGAATGGCATAGAATTTGCAGAATATTTATTCAATAATCAGATATCCGACTCAAACAAGGGGGTACAGCATGAAAAGACCAGTTGTCATGACAATTCTCTTCGTTTTGCTTACGGGACTATTTGCAGGCTGTAGCAGCGGCAATACGCCGACTCAAACCACACCAGACAAGCAGCAGCAAACAACGCCAGCACAGCAGGCAAATGTGCAGACTGCGGCAGAGCAGACGTTACACATGAATGCTGCCGAGCCTGAAACACTTGATTCAGGCATGTCCAACGATGTGATTTCTGGTGCCTTCATCCGTTCGCTATACGACGGGCTCGTTCGATTGGACAAGGATGGCAAGCCAGTCCATTCCGTTGCATCCGACATTCAAGTATCGGCGGACAAAAAGGTGTACACCTTTACTTTACGCGACAGCAAATGGAGCAATGGTGACCCGGTTACGGCTCAAGACTTCGCCTTCGGCTGGATGCGCGTGCTCAATCCGAAGACAGCCAGCGGCTCCGCCTACAAGTACTATCCAATCAAAAATGCCCGTGCCTTTTACGAAGGAAAGGCGAAAGCAGAGGATGTCGGCATTAAGGTCGTCAATGACAAGACACTGCAAGTCACCTTGGAAAACCCTACTCCTTACTTCCTGACACTTGCGACCTTCTACTATCCGGTCAATCAAAAGGTGGTAGAAGCCAATCCCGATTGGGCGAAAAAGCCCGATTCCATCGTGACCAATGGGCCGTTCAAGCTGGTGAACTGGCAGCATAAAAACAAAATTGAGCTGGAGAAAAACGAGCACTATTGGGACAAAGACGTCGTGAAGTTTAACGAAATCGAGTTTTCCATGATCGAAGATACGAATACCGAGCTGGAGCTGTTCAATAGCGGCGAGCTGGATTGGGCAGGCGGCCCGATTAGTGGACTACCTGCGGATGCCATTGGACCGTTGCGCGACGAAGGCAAGCTGCAAACCATGAAACGTGCGACTAACTACTATCTCTTGTTCCAGACACAGAAGCCGCCATTTACGAATAGCAAAATCCGCAAAGCATTTGCCTACGCGATCAACCGTAGTGACATTGCTGAAAACATTGGTCAGGCTGGACAGACTCCCTTGATGGGCTTCGTCCCACTTTCCGCTTCTCTAAAGCCGGAGGGATATTTCAAGGATAACGATGTGGAGACGGCGAAACAGTTATTGACAGAAGGAATGAAGGAGATGGGTATCACTAAGCTGCCCGAAATCACCTACCTTTACAATACCTCCGACCTCAACAAGAAGATTGCCGAAGCGTTGCAGGCGCAATGGAAGCAAGCTCTCGGTGTGGACGTCAAGCTGATTAACAAAGAATTGAAGGTCATGTTTGACGATCAGGAGCAAGGGAAGTACATGATTTCCCGAACAGGTTGGACGGGAGATTACAACGACTCCGTCAACTTCCTGGAGCTGATGATGGAGAAGTACAGCTCCAATAACTCTACCTTCTGGTTTAGTGAGAAGTACGTAGAACTGGTGAAAAAGGCGTACGCCGAACCAGATGAGGCCAAACGCAATCAGTATCTGGTTGAAGCGGAGGGCATCCTGATGGAAGAAATGCCGGTCACGGGTGTGTACTCCAGTGTCAATTCATGGGTGCAAAATGAAAAGGTAAAAGGCATCACGGTCGATCCTTTGGGCTACATCGACTTCAAGTGGGGATACAAAGAACAATAGCACTGAAAAGAAATGGCCGATACGAAAATCCATGTGTGGGCCGTTTCGCGAGCGATGGGGGAGGAATTTTCATGACATGGCAGCAAGCAGTAGAAGACGTGCTAAAGGAAGCACCCGGTATTTTTGGAATCGCAGCTATGCATTTGGAAACAGGAGAGACAGCAGGACATCTGGATGAAGAGCTGTTTCAACTGGCGAGTGCATTCAAAATTCCGATCATGGTCACCATGATGCGCGAGGTGGAAGCAGGACGAATCCGTCTCGACCAGCGTGTGACACTGAAATGGGAGGATCGCGTGCCGGGGTCAGGCATTTTGCAAGAGCTGGATGCCGGAGCAGCCTTAACGGTCAAAGACTTGGCGACACTAATGACGATTGTCAGCGATAACTATGCGACGGACCAAATCCTCGAGCTGATCGGCGGCATCGACAAGGTGAATGAGCACATGCATGAGCTGGGTCTTTCGCAGATTCATTTGCGGCATAATTGCTGGGAGCTCCTCAACCACTGTGTAGGTATGAATGAGCCTGCACCTTCGCAGGCGGGGTTCGATGAGTTCATGCGACGGGAAGAGTCAGGCAATTACGAATTGCTCCACGATGTATCGATGCCTACCCGTGACAATAACGTAGCGACACCAGCCGAGCTGAACCGCCTGCTTATCATGATTGCGCGAAAAGAAATTCTCACGGAAGCCTCCTGCGAGCTGATGCTAGACATCATGCGACGTCAGCATTACAACAGTCGTCTGCCGTACTTGTTGCCAGAAGGAACAAAGGTCGCGCATAAGACAGGGACCGTCAATGCAGTCGTCAATGATGCTGGCATCATTTATTTGCCCGAAGAAAAAGGGATGATTGCGATCACTGCCTTATCACGCGATGTGACTGACACAGAAGCCGCAGAACTTACCATCGCCCGTGTTGCAAAGGCCATTTATGAGCAAGCGATAAGTGTACGTACAGCAGATTGAGTTACCATCAAGCGAAAGAGATAAACAAGGGTAGGAATCCGATGGGTTCTTATCCTTTTTCATTTCAATCAGGTAGCCCTTTTGTCTTTGTTTTGCTTTCTATACCCGATCCAAGCCATAATAGAGACAATACATACAGGATGTGATTACGCTTGCAGATCATTGTTTTTGACCTTGAAACGACACTGACTTATCAGAGAGACAAGATTCCAGAAATTATTGAGATCGGAGCGGCAAAAGTCGTACCCGGAAAAAATGGCGTGGAGGTCGACACATTTCAGCGCTATACCTTTCCAGCCATCGAGCGCCGAATCTCAGAGAGAACGCGTAAGTTCATCGGTCTCGATAAAGAGAACATGCCAACCTTTATCCCGTTTCGCCGGGCATTCGCAGAATTTCTGAAGTGGATTGGCAACGATTCTGAATACTACCTGTGCACATGGGGGCAAGACGACAAGCGGCTGATGATCGAGCATTGTGCGCGGTTCGGTTTGGACTTCAACTGGATGCGCAATTACAATGACATCCAGCCGCCAATTAGCCTGCTTTTGGCTGATCGCAAACAGATGAGTCTGAAAGAAGCGATCGACACGGCAGGAATCATCCAGGAGGGCAGGCTGCACTCGGCCTTGGTCGATGCTATCCACACAGCTCATTTGCTGATCAAATACAACAAGACCGTACACTTGAAAGAAAACACACCAGAAGAGAACTACAATTTGTCGAGCTCGTTGTACATTACGTGCCGGTCTTGCAAAAAAAGCAAATACTACACGGCTTTCGGACGAAAAAGCAGAAGGTGCGAGGCTTGCCTGCAACATCGCAAGAAGTTGGAAAAAGCCGCAGAAGCAGCAACTGTCCAGCAGAGCTAGCGGGAGAGAGCGGAGGAGTGCGTAGATGATACGACAAGCACAATCCAATGACAAAGAGTCAATCGTAACGATGATTGGCGAGGGGATGTTTTGGAGGACAGAAGAGATTGTTGATATCGTGGAAAAAGCTACGGTTTTTATCTGGGAGGAAAACGATCAAATCATCGGCTGCGGCACATATGATTTGAACTCCTCTGGAGAAGACGGGACAGCAGAAATATACGTCTATACACGACCAGACCATCGAAAGCGAGGAATCGGCTCCCGGCTGTTCGATCAGCTATGGCTGGACCTGCAACGGCACGAGGAGAAGCCGAGGGCAGTCATGGCCACCTATCGGGTAGATCACGGGCAAGGTGCTGATTTTTTTGCCAAGAGAGGCTTTGCTTCTATCTGGGGACATCATCTGATGAAATACACAGGAGAGATCGGGCCTGCGCCGACACTGGACGTACGAAAATTCTCGGAGTCTGATATGGATATGTACATTCAATCGCAGAGTGACGCCTACTATGAGGTACGCAAAGGCATCGATCTTCAGCCATACCGTTTGGCGGATTATCCTGAGAAAACGATGAACGCATGGAA
Organism: Brevibacillus sp. RS1.1; assembly: GCF_013284365.1. Taxonomy (NCBI): domain Bacteria; kingdom Bacillati; phylum Bacillota; class Bacilli; order Caryophanales; family Paenibacillaceae; genus Brevibacillus; species Brevibacillus sp. RS1.1. Next base: position 40,882 of record NZ_JABSVA010000005.1, on the reverse strand, counting down.
AAGCTGGCTGCTGGGTGAGATGAGGGAGGACATTTATTTGTTCGAGCATGAGGGAGTATTCGTAGGCTCCTTGATCATCACAGGACATGGCGAAGTCTACGATGTATTCGTAGATCCCGTGCATCAAGGCAAAGGCTACGGCAAAGAGCTTGTCCGCTTTTTTGTGAACCAGACGCTGGAAAAGGGCTTGCAGCCGTATCTCGTCACAGGTACTCACAACGAATCCGCGATAGCGTTGTACGAACGGACAGGCTTCCAGATGGTTCAGACGACCACGACAGCGAAGAGAGACTTCGCATGATCATCATAAAAAAATGCCGCAGGGATTAGACCCAAGCGGCATTTTTCGTTGTGACCGATAATAACTATACTCCAAGCAGGAGCAGGATAATAGACGTCAGACTAAAGCAAACACTGATCAAGCACAGGAAGGTGACGACTTGTTTTGGATTAAGTCCAGAACGCAGCAGGCGATAATGAACCTGACTGGCATCTGCTTGGTAGATCGGCTTTCCTTGCAGGAAGCGCTTGGTCACCACAAACAGATTATCAAAAATCGGCACACCGAGTGCTAAAATCGGAATGAACAAGGAGAGAACAGTTGCCTGCTTAAAAGCACCATCCAACGCGATAACCGCCAAAATAAAGCCGAGGAAGGTCGCGCCTGCATCTCCCATGAAAATTTTGGCCGGCGGTTTGTTGTACCGCAGATAAGCCAAGGCAACACCGATCAGACTGATCGCCATAATCGCAGAGGTGCTTTGTCCTTTTACCAAAGCGACTACGAAGAGAGTGCCTGCGGAGATCGCAGAAAGCCCTCCAGCCAAACCGTCCATGCCATCCGAAAAATTGATGACCGTCGTTACTCCGAAAATCCACAGGATGGTCAGGATGAACTGCAACCATTGCGGGAGCAGTATGTATTCGCCACTCAATGGATTGTAAAAGCCGGAAAAAGTAATACCCGACAAGTAGACAATCACAGCGGCTGATATTTGGACGATCAGCTTGGGCAGGGCGGAAAAATCCTTGCCTTGCGTTTTGTACCAGTCATCAATGGTACCGATAATCAGCAACAGTAGTGAGCCTGACAGAACAGCGATCGTTTGCCCAGTCGATTCTTTCGAGAAGAGCAAAAACGATGCAGCAAAGCCGACAAAAATAGCGTAGCTGGCGGTCAAGGGGATAGGCTCCCGGTGAATTTTTCTTTCCACGTCTTTACGTGGCTTGTCCACAAAATCAAGGCGAAATGCCAATTTAGCCAGAGGCGGAATCAGCACCATAACGATACAAAACGACAGTAAAAACGAAAGAGCGTACGTTATCGTGACCATCTCCTACAGGTAGTGAGCTTTCTATATGCAAAGATACCCGCATACCGTGTTGTTTGACAAGTCTATTATAGGAAGGATTCCAAATTTTGTCGACTCTTGTAATCACGTGAGGGTGAGGTACCAAAAAAAGTTGGTACTTATCTCCAACAGGACGGATCCCTATAATCCTTCGTAGGAGGGATCCAGATGAAATACATGGCATTATGGTTTATTCTGGGAATCGTTTTTTCCATAACACTCGCCGCGAAACAGATCAAGCCTTGGCTGAAATTCGTTATATTCGGTTACTATCTCGTGCTATCTTACCTATTTATCTCTCGTAAAGAAGAGATATATAGTGAATATCATCGGGTGCCCGTGCCAGAGAAGTTCTGGGAAACCAACTCGGATTGGGTGGGACTCATGCTCGGCTTTTATTTTGTCCCATTTCTTCTCATCCTGCTGTTCATCTACTTTTGGCTGTTTCGAAATGCCAACAGTGTGAAGAAACGGTTTCTCATTTCTCTTACCATTGTACCCGCAGCGATTATCTATCTATGCTTGCTGTTTGTTTTCAGTATGTACGGATATCGACCTTGATAAAGGGATGTCAGATTATTTGTAGCCGGCATGATACCGTCCTTAAATTTAAAACATTGGAATAGTTGTACAAGCTACAAGCGGACGGTTAAGAGGCGTCCGTTTTTCTGTTTAAAAAGTTTCCGATGCTGGGTCTATTTTTCGGATCTGCACATATCATGTCTCTATCGCAATAAGAAGGTGACGAGGATGGAGACTCTTCAATGGTTGTATGTGCAGTATGACTTGGAAATGTATGTGCGGGTAGTGGTGAGCGCGATTCTCGGTTTGTTCATCGGGTGGGATCGCTCGCACAGAAACAAGCCTGCCGGGCTGAAAACGTATATGTACGTGTCTGTAGCCTGCACGCTCATCACACTCGTTTCCATTTACAGCACAAAGCTGTACACTGCGCCTGGCAACGGAACGATGATGGACCCGATGCGCTTGGCTGCGCAGATTGTCACAGGTCTTGGGTTTTTGGGAGCAGGCGTCATCTTGAAGGACGGTTTGAAAGTAAAAGGACTGACCTCCGCAGCCATGATCTTTTTCGCTGGAGGGATTGGCATAGGGATCGGTGCTGGATTTTACGGCATTGTGATATTCTCGGTCATTATTTCCTTTGTACTTGCGAGGATCAGTCAGCGTGTGGAGGATGTCCAGCACAAGCGGTTAGGAAAGTGAATCATGGAGAAGCGGTGCATTAGCATCGCTTTTTCGTTTATAAGTGACTCGAGTGGGAGGAAGAAGCGAATTTCCAGTCTGCGCTTCGGCCTCCGCCCTGCAAGGGGGGGAAGACTGTCCGCTTCGGAATAAATGGCGGGAGCGCTTCAAACGTAGAAGTTTCGAGGAAGTATTTCATAAGTGAAGCTTAAATTCCCCGCCATTTATTCCGAAGCTAGGTTGGGCTCCAGAGGCGCTTGGACTGGAAATTCGCTTCTTCCTACGTAGCTATTCGTTCATTCGTTGAAAGTGGTTCTAAGATGTTCTATTTCAACTGAATTGACTTTCACAAGCTTCCTTGCGTTAACTTGCAAAACGTTTTAATAACACGAAGGAATTTACTGCTGTCCGAAAGCCCTGCCACATGTTTGGAAGGAGACCGCCCGAACGAAGAGAGGATATAGGCGACTGGAAAACATGTGGCAGGGCTTCTCCCGACCACAACAGTGTGGTGATCACTTGTTTTCAGATGATATTCCTCTGACAAACGCACGCTATGCTGGAAGGGTAATGATAATCCGGAAAGGACGCGTGTCAGATGAGAGATGAAAGACTAGGGAAAATAGCCGACAACTTAATTTCGTACAGCCTGGATGTGCAAGCTAAGCAGCATATTATGATCATGGTCGTGGATGAAGGAGAAGCGCTGGCAATGGAGTTGGTGAAGCGCCTGTATGCGAAGGGAGCGTATCCTCACCTGCGTTTTGTACGGCCAAAGGTCCAGCGGGAATGGTTGAAAGGGCTAACCGAAGAGCAGCTTGTCCAGACCGTTCAGTTGGAAAAGGACCTGTGGTTTGGCATACAGGGCTATATCGGCATTCATGGCGAGACAAATGACAGTGAGATGAAGGATGTTCCGCAGGAGAAATACCGTCTGTACGCAGAAGCGTATGATTCCATTTTCCATTATGTCGACAATCAAATTACAGGACTACGCATTAACTACCCGACCTCGGCTCTTGCTCAAAAGGCCAACATGACGACAGATGCGTTTGAAGATTTTTATTTCAACGTATGTTCACTCGATTATCGGAAAATGGCCGAAGCGTGCCAGCCGTTGTACGACCTCATGGACAAAACGGACAAGGTACGCATCGTTGGACCAGGGACAGACCTGACGTTTTCGATCAAAGGGATTGGGACGCGGACAGCGGTAGGCAAACGAAACATTCCCGATGGCGAAGTGTACACCTCTCCCGTGCGCGATTCGATTCACGGGACGATCAGCTACAATACGCCCAGCAACTTCAAAGGAACAACGTTTGAAAACGTCCGGTTTACTTTTCGGGAGGGAAAGATTGTCGAGGCGTACGCTAACCATACAGACAAGCTCATCGAAATATTGGACACGGACGAGGGGGCACGCTACATCGGTGAATTCGCCATTGCGTTTAACCCGTACATTTTGCACCCGATGGGGGATACTTTGTTTGATGAAAAAATAGCTGGCAGCTTCCATCTCACACCGGGTCGTGCCTATGATCAGGCGGATAACGGCAACCGCAGCGCGATTCATTGGGACCTGATCTGCATTCAGCGTCCGGAATACGGTGGCGGCGAAATCTGGTTTGACGATGTACTCATTCGAAAAGACGGAAGGTTTGTACATGAAGCGTTGCTGGGGCTGAATCCGGAGCAATTGATTCTGTAGGGGAGGGCGATAATGCCCTCCTCCTTTATTTGAGTTTGAAAACGACTACGCCCGCGATCATGATGCCGATTCCGATGATCTTGTTCAAGGTAATGGGGACCTTTTGCACACCGAACAGGCCGAGTGAATCAATGAGCAGAGCGACGAGCAATTGTGAAATGAGCAGAATCGATACGGCATAAGCAGGCCCGATGGACGTAATGCCTTTCATCACACTAAAAACGATCACTGCCCCGAAAACGCCCCCAAGCAAATACACCTTGTTCACTTCCCCGATGCTTTTCCAATCGCCATCACGAACGTAAAGAAAGATCGAGAACGATACAAGAAAGCCTACGGCATGAACAATTGCATTGGTTTGCCACAATCCGAGCTTTGTACTGGCTTGCGCATTGAACACGCTTTGCAGACAAATAAAAACGCCAGCGAGTAACGAAAAGAGAATGCCTTGCACAATAAGACCTCCTATGTGGTTGATCACTCATAGATGTTTCCGCTTGCAAGCTCACTGATTTTTTCTCGATCCTTGATAATTAGTGCGCTTTTTTTACGTTCGATCACGGATGCTGCACAAAGATTGCGGATGACCCGGTTCAAATGCCGATAGCTCGTACCCAACAGCTCGGCAACCTCTGTTAGCTTCGCCGTCTTTAGCTCCTCGGAAGCCGTCGACCCTGTATCGCTGGACAATGTGGAGAGCAAATAGCTGGCAAAGCGATTTTCAACGGGATACAGCAGGTTCAGGCTGGTGGAGTTCGATGATGTATACAGCTTGTGACTGATTTTATGAAGAATGAATTGCAAAAAAGGCGGGTGGTTCTGGTACTTTTCCTGCAAAACGTGAAAGGGGAGACTAACCACGAGACTTCGATGGACAAACTCAACCGTATTGCGAACCTCGCATTGTGTGACATACTCGACGTCTCCGATAATCGCGAGTGGATTGTTAAAGCGAAGCAACAACGATTTTCCATTAGGAAGCGTCGTGAAAATTTTGATTTTTCCCTTCAGAATGAAGTACATATGGTGAAGCTGATCGCCCTTCGAACAGAGGATATCACCCTTCTCAGCCTGATCCAGGCGCATTTCATGGAGAGTAGCGGCATCAAAAATAGCGGGCAAGGGACTATTTTGCACCAACGTATGCAAAAGGGTGCGGTCGTGAAGTTCTTTCATGTATCAAGCCTCCTGCTCGTTTGCTTGCAGGTTATACCTCTTTAGTAAAAGGCATTTGAGCGCGAAAAAAAAGGACATATGTCTCTTTTTGCATGGAAACACAGAAGACGCGTAGCAGGAATATTCGGATAGATTCGAGAAGTACAATTGTCGAGAGAATAGGAAAGAGAGAAACGAAGGAGTGGTTCACATGGCTTTACCTGTAAGTGAAAGAATCATTGGATTTGTAGGAACGGGTGTCATGGGGAAAAGCATGGCAAACCATTTTCTGCAAGCAGGATATACAGTGCTGGTGTACACGCGGACAAAGGAAAAAGCGGCAGATTTGCTGGCAGCCGGCGCGATTTGGAAGGAACATGTTAGTGAGCTGGCAAAAGAGGCAAACGTCATCATCACTATGGTCGGCTACCCATCTGATGTCGAGGAAGTATATCTCGGCGCAGATGGAATTGTGGCAAATGCGAAGCCGGGCACCTATTTGATCGATATGACGACATCAAAGCCGTCACTGGCGAAACATATTTATGAGGAAGCCAAAAAGCACGAGCTGCATTCCCTGGATGCGCCTGTCTCCGGTGGAGATGTGGGGGCACGTGAAGCGCGACTGACCATCATGGTTGGTGGCGATCAGGAAGTATTTGATGCGATGGAGCCTGTGTTTACGATCATGGGGACAAACGTTGTGTTGCAGGGTGGACCAGGTGCAGGTCAGCATACGAAAATGTGCAACCAGATTTGCATTGCGACGAACATGATCGGTGTGTGTGAAGCGATCGCGTATGCGAAAAAAGCAGGTCTGGACCCAGAGAAAGTGCTGACGAGCATTGGAGCGGGTGCGGCAGGCAGCTGGTCGCTGTCGAATCTGGCGCCGCGCATGATCGCAGGCAACTTTGCCCCTGGCTTCTACGTCAAACATTTTATCAAGGACATGGGGATCGCATTGGAAGCAGCAGAGGAAATGGGGCTGATGACACCAGGACTCGTACTCTCCAAATCGCTTTATGAAGAACTGGCAGCAAACGGCGAGGCAGATAGCGGCACGCAAGCTTTGATCAAATGGTTTGAAGGCAAGTAAAGGCAAAAAGGAGCCCTTTTCACGAGGGGCTCCTTCTCTATGTCCATCATGTTACGTGTTGACTTGTACTTCTCGTGCATCCTTTTGAACAGATTTATTTTTGGTAGGGGGTTGTTCCATTTTCTTCACTTCCAAGATGTCGAGCAAGAAAACAAAGGACGGAATTCCAACAATCAGTCCCCATACTCCAAAGAAATGCTCGGAAAAGATCAAAACGATAAACGTGTAGAAAATCGGCAAGTGAGTCTTCGTTGCCATTAAGCGAGGATTCAACACATAGGCTTCCAGCGCGTGAATCATCATGATGAAGATGAGCAAATAGACGACGGTTGCGATACCACCGACACTGAAGGCGATGGCACTGAGCGGAATCAATGAAATGGCGACACCTGCAACCGGAATGAGTCCCAGTATAAAGACCATGATCGCGAGTCCCAATAGATTCGGAAAGCCCATGATCCATAGACCGATGACGGTGAAGGTCGTATTGAATAAGGCGATCAACAACTGTGTTTCGATTACTTTGCCAAAGGTCAGGATGAATTTTTGACTGAAGTAGGCAATCTCGTTGTATAACCACGATAATTTGCTCGTACGAAATTGAGCAGTAAACGTAACGACATTGTCTTTGCCGAGCAGGAAAAACAGGCTCAAAATAATCGCCAGAAAGACATTGAACCCAACGTTTCTTACCACTGCGAGAAAATCAAGGCTGCCTTGAACGATGCCCTTCATATCTAGCTTCCCAACAACAGACATAAGATAGGGGGCAAACTCATTGTTCTGATTTTGGTGGTACACTTCCTCGATGGAATGGAACAATTGTCCGGTTTGGTGAATCAGAGCCGGAATGGCTTTCATCCCACCCACAACGAGAAAGAACGTCAGCAACATATAGAGAAAAATGAGAATCAGCTTGGGATGGATCGGCACGACTTTGTGTGTGACACGCGTGAGGTATTGATGCAGCCGATTCATTAAATAGGTAACTAAAAAGGTAAGCAAAACCATGTTCAGCATACTTCCCAAGGAGTAAAGCAACAAACAAAACAACGCCAAAATCCCAAATCGTCTTACATCCGGCTTTTGCAAGGCGGCAGCAAAGAAATTCATGGGAACATCCTTTCCAAGTGCTCTTTTCAGCACTCCCATCCGTATACGATGATTATACTGCGTCGGTGTGAACAATTATAGCACGCTTAAAAGCGAGTGGAGGGAAAGAAAAGGTTCCAGTTGCTTGAAAAAGTGCAACGAAACTATTTCGCCCAACGAAGCGTCAAAGGAAGGGAATGTTTGACAAGGGAGGCCAATCACCAATGAACATAAAAACAAAAACCGTGAGTCTGGTTACGGCGGTCGTACTCGGGGCAAGTGTTTGGACTTCTTCTGTCCATGCGGCTACGTTTTCCAAGATTCAGCCGTATACAACAGACTACAAGATCGGTTTTACGGACGGTAACAAGCTAGTCACTCAGGCCATTTATGAAGATTTTGAGCGATCTACCAAAAACATGATCGTAACAAAGGGCGGTAAAAAAGGAATTCTCGACGCGCGGACAGGGAAAGAAATAACTCCCGCGATTTGGGATTATATCGACATTCCGGATTCCAAAAATATTGCGATTGTTCAAAAAGGCGGCTGGTTCCAATATATCGATTTGAAGACGAACAAGCTGTCGACCATGAAGTTTGCTGGGGCGCATCCGTATAATTTATCCAATGAGCAAGGGACAGCGATTATGTTCTCAGGAAAATCATCGATGGTGATCCATGTAGATGGAAAGGTGCTGATTCCGCCAGTTGCAGGCAAGCTGACGATGGTACAGCTCGTTGCTCCTGATCAGACGGAAAATAAAGAGGCGGAGAAAAAGCGTTATTTCGTCGCGACTACTCCCAAAGAGCTCATCATGTACGATCCTGCTTCCGGCAAAAAGCTGTTTGCACTGCAAAAAGCAGAATTGATTCCAAACGAAGGCGGTCCTGACACTGCCTATCTCAAGGTGCGATCCGGTGGAAAAGAAGGCTTGATTGATCGCAATGGCAAGTACGTACTCGAGCCGAAATACAATGCGCTCTATATTTGGAACAATGGATACTTTCAGGTGATCGGCCCCAAGGGACAAGGGCTGTGGAAGGACGGACGGATGCTGGCAGAGCCCATTTACAAAGAAGTCGGGTTCGAGCATAACAATCCGGATTTGTACTACACGGTTTCTGGAGATGTCATCACGTATCATTCCAAGTCCAAAGGTACGTCGCATCCATTGAAAAAAGGAGCCCAGTACTTGCATGGCAGCTACGTGCTGGGACAGGACCCGAAAACGAATCTGTACGGTGTCCTCCAAGTCGGGGGAGAGACGGTCATCCCCTTTGCGTATCCGCGGGCAGAAGGTCCGCCAGCGGCGCGTTTTCTCGTCCGCAGCGATGGGAAAAAAGCGATCCTCCCAAGCTGGGGAAAAGAAGTCAAGGAGCCAGATTTTTGGTTCGACTCGTATGTGACGTTGGGTAGCTACAGCATGCTTAGCATGAAGGACGGAAACAAAATCGGACTTTATTCTGAAGATGAAGGCTTGGTCCTGTCTCCTGTTGAGAATCGAATCATTCGCCACGAGGGAGTAACGGGGGAGGTGCTGGTAACAGAGCCGGATGGAAGGGTGCTGCGATACAGCATCAGTGGGAAACAAATAGAAGCTGTCAATCCCAATACGTTGTCCGATGATTTGACGAAAAAGTATGAGCCGGGAAAAGGCGAGATGATTGTGGACCGCAAGACGAACCAACCAATCAGCAAGCTCTACCAATATGTTTATATGGATTCCGATACCAATGTCATCGTTGCAATGGATCACGATTGGGCGGATCTTTATACCCCTGATGGCAAGCTGTTGACTACGGAGATCAAAGTCGCGGTGTGGAAGTCAGGCAACGACGGACCGCCTCTTACCTTGATCAAAGTTGCTGATTCCGTATACACGATGGGTGTGAGAGCGGGGAATGTCGGAATGGCGATGATCAAGGTCGATGACGGGCAACTCCAGGCCGTGAGCGATTTTGTGTATCGTGATGCAAACCAAATGATAGTACAAAATCAAAAGATCGTGATGACAGCACGATTGGACGGCACGCAGGATGTATGGGCGCAAGAAGGGAACCAGCTCGCGAACAAGCTCACGAGCGCGAAAGGTTTTCACACGGAATCTTATTTTGATCGGGTATTGATTCAGTCAACTACAGGATGGGATGTCTATTCACCACAGTTGCTCCGCTTAAGCACGGGCGATTATCAGTCCATGAAGTATATGCACATATATGATCTCAAGACGGGTGCCATTGCCTACCAGGACAAGAAGACAGGATTGTACGGCCTTATGTCGCTGGAAGGAAAGGTGCTGACAGCGGCCAAATATGAGGCGATTTTGCCAACAAGCAAAGTATTCCCACAAGTGTGGAGCGAGGCAGACGTTCAGACGCCTTATGTATTCACAACCAAAGACCAGTTCGGTTATCTCGATCAAGGTGGGCAAGAGCTGTTTGTGACAAGATTCCTGACGAAAAATCCAGTGGTCTCCTATAGTCCGATCACGTTCCAATCGTTTACGGCCTACTCGGATACAATGCGAGCACGCCCGCTTGAGCTGATCGATTTCGGCAAACCGTATAGCTGGCCAGCTGGAGGCAACAGCGAGAGCCACTTTTTTGCCAATCTGGCGCTTTATTTAAATCTGCCGAAGGATGCAGGCAAGCAGGCGGTACTTGCTGAGCTGGTGTCCAAGGGAATCGTCAAGGCAGATGAGAACCGCTCTGTTATGAGTGACGAGGATATGTTCCGAGTGGCTTATTTCATGGCGACAGGAAAAATAAGTCAAGCGATGACGGCGCCACAGGTGATGGAGTGGGCACAGAAGCGGGGAATTGTGCCGGTACGAGAGGGAATGAGCTACTACATGACCATGAATTTGTACGCGGAGTATCAGCACATTTTGATGACAGAGCTCATGCGTTCCCTGAAAGGAAAAAAAGTCCTCAAGCCAAAGGTGTTAACGACGACTTCACTCAGTGACGCACAACAGCAAATGCTCACAACAGCACTGATCGTGAATGGAAAGCCAGCCAATCAACTGCGAGTGCCGCTCCCACAAGCCGAGTGGCAAAAAGCCATTCAAGGCTTGGTCAACCAGTACAACAAGCAAGCGGCTCAATTGTTGGCGGCCTATGAAGCGAAGCTGTGAGCAGATAAACATACAGGCGCGGGTGTTCATCCTGCGCCTTTTTACGTGCTATTAAAAAAACGGCCAATATTTTACAATTAACCAATAGAAGGCAGCGTGAACGCAAGCCGAGACGGCGCAGGACACAATGAATGAAACAAACGAAATCTGATCGAGCTTGTAAGCGACAAAGAAAAATATCGTAAAGGCAATAAAGGCGATAAATGTACCTTCTTCCAAATAAGCAACTGCCAAATTCATTCCACCTCGATTCAAGAAAGGATACGTACTCATGATGATTACTGTCGAAAAATTAAGCATACAAGATGCAGCCAGCTTGTTTCAATTTGAAGTGCGCAATCGCGCCTTTTTTGAAAAATCGGTTCCCAGCCGGGGGGAAGCTTACTACCAATATGACCATTTTTTATGGGGTCTGCAAGCCTTGCTCGACGAGCAGGAGCAAGGTGTCTCGTTTTTTGGCCTCATCAAAAACAGCCAGGGTGACATCTTGGGCAGAATGAATTTGGTAGATATCGAGAAAGACGAAGGAATCGGACATCTCGGCTATCGAGTCGGGGAAGATACCGCTGGAAAAGGAGTGGCTTCACAGGCACTGAAGCTCTTTTTGGAGGGGCATGCTCCCCACTTGAATGTCAGAATGATCTGTGCGAAAACCACACTGGATAACATCTCCTCGCAAAAAGTGTTGCTGAAAAATGGATTCGAACCCTATGACATGGAGTCGGAAACACCGGATCACTTTCTCCACTATCGCTTGTGCGTTGTTTAAAAAGCTGCTGGCTGAAGGTAGGAAGCTACAGCCAAAAGTCCCCTGCCTGTAAAAGGTAAGGGGACTTTTGGCGTTACGGGGTGTTCAGTAATGGCTCCCACGGACGTCTCGTTCCGAGCATATCCGCGAGATGCTTGTTATCCTTTCGCCTGATTTTTCGTGCCGCAGCACGCTCGTCAGCACCATTGTGCAGGAATACCTCCTCTTCCGTCTCCGGCACGATCTTGGGTACAGGGGTAGGCCGCCCATCCTCGCCAATCGCTACAAACGTGAGAAAGGATGTGGCACAGACGCATCGTACGCCCGTTAGCAAATCTTCCGCAACAATTTTGACGAATACCTCCATCGACGTGTTATGCGTCCATATGACGAAGGCTTCGAGTGCAACCTCATTGTCCACCCGGATTGGCTGCAAAAAGTCGACGGAATCTGTGGAGGCGGTCACAACCGGACCCCGGGCATGCTTCATCGCAGAGATCGATGCAACATCGTCGATATGCGCCATCAGCCTGCCGCCGAACAGCGTATTGTGATTGTTTGTATCCGGGGGCAGCACATGGCTTGCCTTGAACGTGCGCGACTCCCGAACAAAACGTTGAATCGTCATAAAGGTAGCTCCCTTCTTTCTTGCAATCAGATTATGAATGATGAAAATCTTCTCTTCTTTTCATTGTTCCACAAAAAAATGGATCTATTCTTCTTCAGTGGAGTAAGGCGGCGAATTTTATCAAAGGCTATGGACGGGATAAGGTATGCAAGAGGAGGTTTTCTGGTTTGGGGGACTATGTGCAGTATTTCAATAATCTGGTTGCCTCGATCAATGATATTCCGAACAAGCTGATGAGCGTTGTATCTGTGATTCATGCACCTATTCAGCATTTGACGAACACATTGATTGTCACAAACATCCTGTTGGGTCTACTTGTACTGACCTCCATTGCGAATGTGTATATGCTTTGGCGAAACGGCAAAAAGAGACACTGATGCTGTTGCCACGAATGTCATTTGCCGCTATACTTGTGGAGTAGTTTCTGGATAATAATGTAACGGTTGTTGCTACGACCGTCTCTATATCGAAATGGTATGCACGTAAAAACAGCGGAAAGGAGGGTATCCACATGAAAAAAAGATCATTACTGTCTTTGCCAAAAGGCATTGGATACTCCACCGCTGTTTTCTTTGATCTGGCTCAATCACGGGAGAAGTATGTCCAAAAACGGATATAGCGACCATCCTTTGATGTAGTGGGATTCATCAGGATACAGTGGAAAAACGCCACAGGTCGCTTCCTGTGGTTTTCTTTTTAGGGCACCGCAGGATTTTCTGTGGTGTTTTTTTTATTTCGAAAAAGGGAGATGGATTGTATGCAAGGAATCGGCGAGAACATTTACGTAAGACTGGTACAAGAATCGGATGCACAGAGCCTCTTGGCGCTTGAATTGAGAAACAGAGACTTCTTTCAAAACTTCACAGGGACGAGAGAAGAGGCGTTTTACACGCTGGAAGGACAAATCGACAGGATCAAGAGCGCGATGGCATTAAAAGAAGAAGACAGAGGATATGCTTTTGTCATCGCAAAAAAAGGACAGGATGAAATCATTGGGGAAGTCATCCTTTCAGAGGTCGTAAGAGTTAATCTGCAAAGCTGCTGGATCGGCTACTTCCTGGACAAAGAGCATAATGGAAAAGGCTACATGACGGAAGCCGTAAAGCTCGTCGTTGACTATGCCTTCGATACATTAGGTCTTCACCGTTTGGAAGCAGGAGTGATGCCGCATAATATAGGCTCGATCAAAGTGCTGCTAAAAGCTGGTTTCCACAAGGAAGGGATTGCCAAGAAAAACGTAAAAATTAATGGACGGTGGGAAGATCACCAAACACTGGCGATCGTCAAAGAAGAACAAACCGACCAGGTGAAGCCCAAGGTTCAGCGCAAAAATCCTAGTACAGTTGCTCCGCCTATGGGACCCTATACACATCTGACGGTCGTTCCAAAAGGAGCCGATTTGCTCATACTTTCTGGGCAGGTAGGAATGGACCTTCACGGAGAGCTGCCGACAAATATGAAAGAACAAGTAGAAAACACGCTACAGAACATACTGCGCAATTTTGAAAGTGAGTCCGTTACTTCGGACCATATCATCAAAATCAATATATGGGCAACCGAGCAAATGGATTGGAAGCATTTTAATCAAGTGTGGGAGAAGTTCCATGGGGGGATACCGCCAGCGATGACCATGTCTTACGTCCCGTCATTGGCAGTCCCTTCGCTCAAAGTGGAGATAGAAGCTTGGGCAGCGAAATGGTAGGAAGGAAATAGAGGAGAAAGAAAAGGGTGAGGCTTTTTGCTTCATCCTTTTTTCTGTAACTTTTTTCTAGCAAATACGTCACTATTTTCAGGAGATAGAATGATCGTGACATTATTGCTGTTTGAGAGCAAAAGATGTCAAAACATGAAGGAAAATGCGGACGAATCGAGAAGTTCTTTCTATTAGCGGATTTTCCAAAAATAAGAGAAAAACAGAGGGGAACGAGGAACTTGCTTTTACGAGTAAATGTCAGCTTGCTAGCTGTTTTCTTCCTGATTTTGCTGATGCCTCTGTCCATTGCGCGAGCAGCCACCCATGTAGAAGTGGCGGTCGATCAGTTAAATATTCGAAGCGAGCCAGGTACGACTACCCAGATCGTTGCAACACTCAAAAAAGCGACGCGATTGCCAATCACCAAACAGCAAAAAGATTGGACACAGGTAAAGCTGCCGAACGGCAATACCGGATGGATCAATAATAAGTATGTGAAAATGATAGAAGTTCCACAGATCAAATATGTCAAAAGCAATGTAGACATGCTGAATGTTCGGGCAGAACCAAATGCCACAGCACAAATTTTGCAGATCATCGACAAAAACGGTGTGTTTTTGCAAATGAGAAAGCAAGGGGAATGGGCACAAATTAAGCTGTCGGATCAAAAGAACGGCTGGGTGAAAGCTAGTTTCTTGACGGAGACAACGGCACCACCACCACCAAAACCACCCCAGGTACCAGTACAAATCCCAGACACGACAACGATTCCGGCACCACCACCTCCCCCTCCTGTACTCCCATCCAATACAGGGAGTGGATTTGGGCAAGGGACAATCGTATTAACCGAAGGCTATGAAGTTTATGCACAGCCAGATATTCTTGGTACCGTCATTGGTGAAATCCATGGCGGGATGACAATCAATCATTACGGATATGCAAATGGCTGGTACACCATCAACTTTAACGGGACCAATGCCTATATCTTCAAACCAATGGAACAGACTGGGGTCGTTCAGCCACCGTCGAGTCCAACACCGGGGGCACCAGCGACTTTGCCAACAACACCGCCTCCCTCTGTACAAGAACTACAGATTCGCGTCAAAAACCCTGATTCTAACATCCGTAACGGTCCCACAACCGATCATGCCATTATCGGAACCGTTCAACCCGGACAAGTATTCCCGGTTGTGCAAACCGTAGGAGACTGGTACCTCATCAGGCTGGCAGACAATTCAACCGCCTACATCGCGGGATGGATCGTAGATAAGATTCAACCAGCGGGTACTCTGCCACCGACAGGAGCAACGTACGAGTACAACAGTGGGATGATTGGAAACGAGAAAGTGTATATCTATCACACCCATAATCGTGAGTCATGGCGAAATGTTGCACGGAACCAACAAGGGAGCTCGGTAGATGATCCCGAGATTAACATCACGCTTGTTGGAAAAAGGCTGGGCGAGCTGTTGCAAGCAAGAGGTATTTCGGCAATGGCGAGCCAAGACGATTTCGCTCAGAGATTGAGGGAACAAAATAAAAGCTACTCGATGTCTTATACCGAGTCGTACAAGGCGGTAGCGGCAGCGGCTGCAACCAGTCCACACTTGCAGTACATATTCGATATTCATCGGGACAGTGATGAGCCACGCAGCAAGGTAGCGATCACGATCAATGGCAAAACCTATTCCCGGATGCTGTTTGTAATCGGAACAGCGAACCCGAACCATCTGGCGAACAAAAAGCTGGCAGAAGAGCTGAACGCCCGTCTGGAAGCCTCTTATCCCGGTTTGTCGCGGGGGATTATCCTGAAAGGTTCAAACCAAGGGAACGGGGTGTACAATCAGTCCATTTCAGAGGGAGCCCTGCTTTTGGAATTCGGTGGTACGAACAACACCTTGGAAGAAGGCTATAATACAGCAGAAGCATTTGCCGAAGTCTTTGGGAATTACCTAATCGAATCTCAAATCGCATTCAAATAAACGGTATTGACCGTTTATTTGAAGACCGTAAGCGGTCACATTCTGTTTTATGAAAAACATCGAGATGTTTTTCACAGATCAAGTAGCACGATTCTTTTCGCCACACGCGAGAGAATCGTGTTTTTTTCCAGGAGGATCATTACTATGGCTACGCATCAAGAACACATCCAATCTAACAATAATAGTCGCGGTCATCTTCAAGGTGACTGTGAAAGCTGCTTTGGCTTGTGCTGTGTGGCATTGCCTTTTGCTGCTTCCTCTGACTTTGCTATCAATAAAGACGCAGGCAAGCCCTGTAGTAACTTACAGGCAGACTTCCGGTGTGGTGTTCACACAAAGCTGAGAGACATCGGCTTTCGCGGTTGTACGGTCTACGATTGTTTTGGAGCAGGTCAAAAGGTGTCTCAAGTCACTTATGGCGGCCAAGATTGGCGTAAAGAACCCGGATTAGCGAAACAAATGTACGAAGTATTTCCGATCGTGTGGCAGCTTCATGAGCTGCTCTGGTATATGACGGAGGCGTTGACCAAGGAAGCTGCCCAGTCCCTCCATCCCGCATTGCAGGAAGCTTTGGAGGAGACACAGCGCTTGACGGATCAGAGTCCCGAGGCCATCCTGAAGCTGGACGTCGCTCTTCATCGAGCAAAAGTTAACGAACTATTGCTACGGACAAGTGAACTGGTACGCAAGGACGCTGTTGCCAAGTACAAAGGGGGCAAGCAAGGAAAGTCCTACGGTCGAGGCGCTGATCTCATCGGTGCCAAGCTCAAAGGCGCTGATTTACGAGGAGCCCAATTGCGCGGCGCTTATCTGATTGCTGCTGATCTGAGAGGAGCAGATTTGCGGGGAGCTGACCTCATTGGTGCAGATTTTCGCGATACAGATGTAAGCGGAGCGAACTTGACGGAGACGTTGTTTCTCACGCAGGTTCAGCTCAACGCGGCGAAGGGCGATGTAAGCACCAAGCTGCCACCATCGTTCACGCGTCCACCGCATTGGGCTAAATAATCAACCAAAAGCAGGATGTCATTCGTTGACAGCCTGCTTTTTTTCCGTCATTTGTTTACCTCCAAGATCAGATGCATTTTACGAGTGTGGATTTAAATGCAGGCCGATTATTTCTATTGTTTCGACTACCGCTACTCTTTTCGGGCCTTCCATAAAATATCCGATCACGCCAAGCTCCATTCTTTTTGTGTGGACCTCTTTACGCATATGGGGGAAAAGGATCCACATGCGTGCAGTTCCTTCTGTAGGAACAGGGCTTGTGTTATCTAAAATGATTTCTCCGTGATCATCCTCAAATTCAGGATGGATGGCAAAGATGCCTGTTATGCTTATGTCATCTCCCTCGTAAGAAAAATCACTTCGATAGCCTTGAAACGGTGTCGACTTTCTCCCGCCTTCATTTTCCGAGTAAAATCGATACTTCACCCGAAAATCAGCGGGGTGTCTCCTTATTTCTTTATAGGGTATCCACACGTTATTTCCTCCGATCCTTGAAAAACGTTGTTAATACATTTCTACTTTTGCCGTATTAACTATCGTGAGGCTCACAATCAAACAAATTGCGCAATTTGTTTATTCCATCCAGAAGGGAGGGGAAGTAGTTGGAGATTGCCCCAGTGAACACAGGCATCTGCCAAACAGAAGAACACGAAAAGCAAGCGGAAGGCATGTCGACCGAAACTTTTACCCACATTTATGGGGCGTACTATAAGCGCGTTTACAAATATATTTGCTATCGTATCAATAATCACTACACAGCGGAAGAAATATGCAGTCATGTGTTTGAAATGGTGATTTCAAAATATAGTAGCTTCTCGCCGGATAAATCAAACTTTGAGGTCTGGTTGTTTGCGATCGCTAGAAACGCGGTGACAGATTACTTCCGCTCACAGAAAAAAAGAATGAGCTTTTCATTGGATTCGATTCTGAATCTGGTCTTGCCGAAGTCGTCACCGGAGGACATCGTGATCCGCGACGACAATCATCAAGCCTTATTTCAAGCACTGGCGAAGCTGAGTGACAAGGAGCGCAATATCATCGCCATGAAGTATGCGGCTGGTCTTAAAAACGCAGAAATCGCAGAACTGCTTGGTGTGAGTGGTTCAAATATTGGCGTCGTGCTCTACAGATGCTTGAAAAAGCTGCAAATGGAATTGCAAAAAGGGGGCTTCCGTTATGAAGAGTAAGCATAATCTCGACGATTTTCGTGAACTCACCGACTTGCTTACTGATCTGGAATTAGATGACGCCACTCCAAAAGTCAACATATACAATCGGTTGAAATTCAAATTGGAATCAGGAAACATACAACTACATGAAAAGGACGGGATTTATATGAAAATGAATAAATGGAAAGCCGCCACAGTTAGTGCTGTTGCTGTTGTTTGCCTTTTAGGTGCATTCTCGACTACATCGTTTGCCCAAGGAATGCTCCAGACGATCTTGGCACGCTTTCAGGTCGGGAACATGGAAATTACCCAATACGATAAAGAGCTGCCTTCTACACAGTCCAATACCCAAGGAAGCAATACACCTATAGAACTAAAGGAACACCCAAAGATGACATTGGAAGAAGCACGCGCAGCTAGCAAAATGGACTTTCCCGCACCGACATGGATGCCAGAGCATTATTCCTATTACAACACCCTCATTCAAGCCGAGGGTATGGTAGAAGTTCAGTATGAAAAAGAGGAAGAGTTTATTTCCTTCTTGATTTCAAAGGGTGGCGAAAACGGCATCAGCACGACAGAGGGTGTCAAGATCGAAACCATTGGCGGGAAAAAGGTGTATTTCGCCAACGGGATCGTGATTTGGGAGCATGAAGAATTCACGGTTGAGCTGTACCATCAGAAGGACCTTGATACTGCGACTCTTGGCAACATCATCAAATCCTTCACTATCAAAAAATAAGCAGTTATTACTTAACCACGTACCGAGGCACACCGACTTCGATTGCTTTTCGAGGTCGGTGATCGTCTGGGTATTCCACTCAAGATGGGCCTAGTACAGGGCCCATTTTTCTATGTGCCGTCACAGAGTGTTAGAAATCATGTAACGAATCGGACACCCTCTAGGGCCAAAAGTCCTGCTACAATTACACATGACCGGAGATATACAGGGTAAACCAAAAACTCTCTCATGAAGATGAATGCGAAAAGGGGGTTACAGGAGAGAGAATTATTTGTGAATTTTTTCACATATATTTGTGATATTTTTCACAAAGTCGTAATAAATGCAGGTTTCCCCACTGGTATTTATTCCGGTACATAAAGGCCAAAACGCGAATGGAAAGGGATCTTGTACATGGACATAGTGGATTTGGGACGACTTCAATTTGCGATAACAACAATCTTTCATTTTGTTTTTGTGCCGATTTCCATCGGGCTGTCCTTATTGGTAGCCATTATGGAAACGATGTATGTGGTAAAAAAGAATGATTTGTACAAAAAAATGGCCAAGTTTTGGGGGACCTTTTTGCTCATCAATTTTGCTGTCGGGATTGTGACAGGGATTATGCAGGAGTTCCAATTTGGGATGAACTGGTCTGATTTCTCACGATTCGTCGGTGACGTATTTGGGACACCACTAGCGATTGAGGCCCTCTTAGCATTTTTCCTCGAATCGACTTTTATTGGACTATGGGTGTTTGGTTGGGATCGTTTGTCCAAAGGTGTGCATCTCGCATGTATTTGGCTCGTATCCATCGGAACGATTCTTTCGGCTCTTTGGATTCTGGCAGCCAACTCGTTCATGCAGCAGCCAGTTGGCTTCGCTATCAATAACGGACGTGCAGAGATGGTCGATTTCTTTGCTCTTCTTACCAATGGACAATTACTATATGAATTCCCGCATACCGTATTTGCGGCAATTGCGACAGGTGCCTTCCTAGTAGCAGGTATCAGTGCTTGGAAGCTGTTGAAAAAACAAGATGTTACATTCTTTGTGCAATCTTTCAAAATCGCGATCGTGGTCGCATTGATTTCCTCGCTCGCTATTGCTCAATTCGGTCATGGTCAGGCACAGTATTTGGTTGCTACCCAACCGATGAAAATGGCAGCGAGTGAAGGGCTGTGGAAAACAAGCGCTGATCCAGCTCCCTGGACGGTTTTTGCAACGATTGATCCAGAAAAACAAGAAAACGGCTTTGAAATAAAAATTCCTTACTTGCTTAGCGTTCTGACGTACAACTCGCTTTCAGGTTCTGTACCGGGCATGCTGGAATTGCAGGCAGAGTATGAGAAAACCTACGGTCCAGGAAACTACATCCCACCCGTTCGGACGACCTTCTGGAGCTTCCGCATCATGGTGGCGGGCGGTAGTGCGATGATTTTACTGGCTTTGTACGGGGCATATCTCGCTTTACGCAAAAAGCTGGAACAGCCAAATAAGCGATTCATGCAGCTGATGGTTGCGGGTATCTCGTTGCCATTCATCGCAAACTCAGCGGGGTGGATCATGACGGAGGTAGGTCGTCAGCCATGGACGGTATTTGGGCTGTTGCGTGTTGAAGATTCGGTTTCCCCAAGCATTAGCACAGGAGCGGTATGGTTCTCTCTCATCGCCTTCACGACGATTTATCTCATCCTGCTGTGCCTCTTGGCTTATCTGTTTGCTCGTGTGGCCAAAAAAGGACCGGAATTGGATGGTCATGAGGAAGTAGAGGATTTGCAGCTTCAGGATCCATTTGATCGTGTAAGGAGTGAACGTTATGGAGCTTAATGAACTGTGGTTCCTGCTCATTGCCGTACTGTTTACCGGATTTTTCTTTCTCGAAGGCTTCGACTTTGGGGTCGGCATGGCGACGCGCCTGCTATCACGAAATGATTTGCAAACCCGGGTTCTGATCAATACGATTGGCCCGTTCTGGGATGCCAATGAAGTGTGGCTGATTACAGCCGCTGGTGCGATGTTTGCAGCGTTTCCGGAGTGGTATTCCACGATGTTTAGCGGATATTATCTCGTGCTTACGCTGATTCTGCTTGCGTTGATTGGGCGAGGGGTAGCATTTGAATTTAGAGGCAAAGGGAAAGGTGAGGCTTGGAAAAAGACGTGGGACGCAGCGATTCTGATTGGTAGCTTTGTCCCGCCGATGTTGTTCGGAATGGTGTTTGCCAGCTTGGTGAAGGGTGTGCCGATTGATCAGAATATGGAAATGAGTGCGAGCTTCTCTGATATTGTGAATGGATACTCGTTGTGGGCAGGTGTGACAGTTACAGGACTATGCTTGTTGCACGGTCTGAACTTTATCTCGCTGCGCACTGTGGGCGAGCTGCGTGAAAAATCACGTGTACTGGCAGCAAAGCTGTTACCGATGCAGGCGGTTCTCATGGCAGTGCTTGTAGGGTGGACATTCATGGTAACCGATCTGTTTGAGCGGCAGGGTGTTTTGTTGACAGTAGCTGTACTCTTAGGTGTTATCGCTTTTGTACTGGCTCGTCACTACTTGAGACAAGGCAGGGAAGGCTGGGCTTTCGGGATGACAGGTGCGATGATCCTGTTGACGTTCGTCTCGATGTTTATCGGTTTGTTCCCACGGGTGATGGTCAGCACGATTGATAGTGCGTTTGATTTGACCCTTTATAATGCTGCTTCGAGTCCATACACGTTAAAAGCAATGACCATTGTTGCAGCAGTGCTTTTACCGTTTGTGCTAGCCTATCAGGCTTGGAGCTACTTCGTTTTCCACAAACGAGTCACTGAAAAGGATCATTTGGAGTACTAATGGACAAGGAATTGTTCCGCTTACAAGGAATCCGACCGGTTATGCTGCTGCTAGCCGGTCTTTCCCTCCTGCAAAGTGCGGCGATTATCGGTCAGGCCCTGTTTTTGGCGAAGTCGATTGCGATCTTATTTGAAGGGCAAACGGTTCAGATGGCGTATCAGCCGCTTGCCCTGTTTTTGGTCCTGATAGTCGCTCGTCATACCATCGTTTGGCTACAAAAGAAAGTCGCTGGCCGTTTTGCAGAAGCTGCCAGTGAGTCTTTGCAAGGGCGCGTTTTATCCCGATTGTTCGAGCGTGGTCCACGTTTTGCAGCCAGTGAAGGAAGCGGAAAGCTTGTTACGCTTGTCCTGGAAGGGGTAGATCGTGTACGTACCTACCTGGAGTTGTCTGTTCCGCGTACGCTGGATATGGTTTTTGTTACGTTTCCGCTTCTGGCATTTGTCTACAGGCAAGATGTGATTTCTGGACTGATCCTGATGGTAACGATGCCTGTTCTCATCGGATTTTTTATCGTTCTTGGTCTGGCGGCGCGTAAACAGGCAGACAAACAATGGCGATCGTATCGAATGCTTTCCCATCATTTTACCGATTCGCTTCGCGGGCTTGCGACGCTCCGGTTTTTGGGACGCAGCAAAGACCACGGGGAGACTGTCGGAAGAGTGAGCGATCAATATCGATCCGCTACGATGCGAACGTTGCGTGTGGCCTTCTTGTCTTCTTTGGCACTCGACTTTTTCAGCATGCTGTCAGTTGCGTTTGTGGCGGTTGGTCTTGGGTTACGGCTGATTGAAGGGAACGTTGGCTTTGAAACGGCATTGGTCATCCTGATTCTTGCACCAGAATACTTTTTGCCAGTACGGATGCTTGGATCGGATTATCACGCTTCATTGGATGGCAAGGAAGCGCTGGGGACTATTCGTACCATTATCGATAGGGCCGCTACAGATGAACATAAGGCGGAAACACAAGTAACGGATAGTCAGACGTCTCTGACAGGTGTATGGAATGGAACGATCACCTTGTCCGATATTCGTGTCGTCGGTGAGGATGGCAGACAGGTACTGGGTGAGGTATCCACGGAATTGGGCAGCAATACGAGAAGAGTGGGCATTGTAGGGGCGAGCGGAGCAGGAAAATCAACCCTTCTCGGAGTGTTAGGCGGCTTTTCTCAACCCGAAGCTGGCGTGATACAAGTAAATAGTCAACCCATTTCGGGGGATGCGAAGCAGGAGTGGCAGCGGCAAATCGCTTACATTCCACAGCATCCGTATTTATTCAATCAATCGTTGGCGGATAACATTCGCTTCTATGAACCGGATTCGACGCAGGAACAGGTGGAGCAGGTGATTCGTGATGTTGGTCTGGGAGAGCTGATGGACAGCTTGCCAAATGGCTGTGACGAAATCATTGGCGAAGGGGGACGCACGTTAAGTGGCGGACAGGCACAGCGCGTTGCATTAGGACGTGCGCTGCTTGGCAACCGACCAGTGATTTTACTCGACGAGCCGACCGCTCACTTGGATATTGAAACGGAATGGGAGCTCAAACAGACCATGTTGTCGGTGTTGGGGGACAGGCGCGTATTTTTGGCCACACATCGCTTACATTGGATGCGAGACATGGATTGGATTTGGGTAATGGACCAGGGACGACTGGTAGAAACGGGTACCTATGAACAGCTCATTGCACAAAAAAGCGTATTTTATCGGTTGTTGACAGCTAGTGCCAAGGGGGAGAAAGGATGAAGGAAGCGCGAGAAGGCAATCAGGGGTGGTTTCTTCCATACTTTCGCCAATTTTTCTGGCAGCTTGCCGCAGCGGCTTTGCTGGGAACCTTGGCAGTGGCATGTGCGAGTGCTTTGCTGTATACGTCCGGGTATTTGATTTCCCGCTCCGCACTCAAGCCCGAAAACGTCTTAATGGTCTATGTTCCCATCGTACTTGTCCGGGCTTTTGGCTTTAGTAAAGCAGTCATTCAGTACCTGGAGCGTTTGGTTGGACATGATGCAGCTTTGCGTGTATTGTCGCGCATGCGTGTGCGTTTGTACCAGGCCATCGAGCCGCAAGATCAGCTCCTCCGCACTCGTTTTCGTACGGGCGATCTGCTTGGTGTACTAGCGAATGACATCGAGCAACTACAAAATGTTTATCTGCGCTTTGTGCTACCAGCCGTCTCGGCGGTGCTCCTCTACGGTGCAGGGATTGTGGCACTGGGAAGAATGGACGGGATGTTCGCGCTGCTGATGGCGTTGTACTGTGGTTTTCTGCTGTTTGTTGCACCCGCAGTAGTCTTGTGGTCATCCATTGCCAAGAGTCGTCGATTCAAGCAGAAGAGACAGGCTGCATATCGGGAGTTGACTGATGCTGTTTTTGGCATGAGTGATTGGATTCTTAGTGGTCGTACCCAGCAGTTTCTCCAGTTATTTTCGAAACGGCAAAAGACAGCTGCCCAGATCGAAAACGGCATCCGACGAGGAGAATGGCGAGTACAGTGGATGTCGCAGTGTGCAATCGGTGGAGCGATTGTCTTACTGGTCATCTGGGCGGGTGGACTTGCCGGTGCGAATCAGATTCCTGTTACGTTGATTGCTGCGATTGGGCTGGTCGCATTTCCGTTGATGGATGCGTTTGCCCGTATTTCTGATGCAGTTGTGCGAATGCCAGAATACAAGGAGTCTCTGGAGCGGCTTCGGGAGATCGAGGGCGGTCGTCCCTTTGTGGAAGCGCAGAAGGAAAAGGTGGCAGATCAAGCAGGGGGCATTTTGAAGCTCGATCATGTTTGTTTTCGCTACCCGCAGGCCAGCAGTTGGAGTGTGCAGGACGTGTCTTTTGAGGTGGCTCAAGGGGGCAAAATTGCGTTGCTCGGCCGCAGCGGAGCTGGTAAATCGACGATACTGAACTTGATTCGAGGGGCCTTACAGCCGGAAGCAGGTCAGGTGACTGTAAATGGACAGCCTGTCCAGTCAGAAGAGGCTTCTGCTTGTTTGTTTTCCGTGTTGAATCAGCAGCCGTATTTGTTTGACACAACCGTAGCAAATAACATTAGGCTTGGTCGACCCGATGCCTCCGATGAAGAGGTTCGTGCCGTGACAGATCAAGTCGGTCTGGATCAGCTGATTGAATCCCTACCAGACGGTTATCAAACACGGATGCAGGAAACCGGTCTGCGCTTCTCTGGGGGAGAGAGGCAACGTATTGCCCTTGCCCGGAGTTTGCTGCAAAACAAGCCAATTGTTCTCCTGGATGAACCGACGGTGGGATTAGATCCGTTGACTGAACGCGATTTGATGGCAACGATCTTCCGTGTCTTGCAAGGAAAAACATTGATTTGGGTGACGCACCACTTGAGCGGGTTAGAGCAAATGGACGAGATCATTTTTATGGAGCAGGGATTCATCTCGATGCGAGGGACACATGAGGAGTTGTATCAGGACAATCCAAGGTATCGCAACCTGTATACAATGGACTGTCCGTTGGTGCCCATGTTGGGAAAATGAGAAGAGGAAGGGAGGCTGTTCCGGAGAGGGACAGCTTTTTTCTTTTAAGATAGGGCCTCGCTGGTTACACCCCGGTAGTAATGAGTGTGCCCGTCATCATAAGTGGTTTGCCCAGAAAACTCGTGGTAATGGCTTCCATCTGGCAATGGGATAGGCGGACCCGTCCAGCCCCTGTAGTGATGCACATGTCCATCATTAAAAGTAGTGGTACCTTCATAGTAATGGACGTGTCGATCTCTCATTCCTTCTGGGGGCGATGTTCTGCCACGGATTCGGTGACGATGACGATCCGAAATGCTCGTCAGTGTGTCATACCCATGAAAATGCCCGGGTCGATCTGCAAATCGAATAAAGCGTAATGAATGAGAGTGCTGAGAGCTCATCAAGAAACGCCCCTTTGCATGCATTTATCACTAGTAGATGCGTTTGTCAGCCGTTTCGAAACGGGCATTCGTCTATTGGGAAAAGGAAAGAGAGCCCTCCTCAGTGGAAAAGGCTCTCTCACGTCTGATTAAAACAGTTTTTTTCCCATGATATGATCGAGTGGAATCACGCCAATGACTCTACTATCATCGCTATTGTTACGATTGTCCCCCATCACAAACACATGGTTTTCTGGTATGACGATTTTGGCGTCAGGTAAGTCGACCATTTTTTCTTTTATGTACGGCTCGTTTAATGGCTGTCCATTCCGATACAGGCTCTCGTTTCTAAACTCCAACGTATCGCCAGGTTTTCCGATGACTCGTTTTACCCAGAATGTTTTGGCTTCGCTTTTCCCCATGGCAAGCATGAGTAGAGGATTTTCAAGGATGTCATCTTTTAACGTACGATCTCGGTTTACACGGCTGTCGATCACGACAATATCGTTGTACTCAGGGAGATAAGAGAATGTGTGGGACAATTTCGACACATAGATGCGTTCGTCGTTTTGCAAAGTGGGCTCCATCGATTGTCCATTCACTTTAAAAGGTTGGAGGACAAATACGTTAACCAGCATTGCGAGTGAAAGGGAGATGCCCAATGTTTTGGTCCAGCCCCATATTTCTTTTGCGCTTTTCAAATCAGACCGCATCCTTCCCCGTGAAAGATTTACTTTAGTGTGGCTACTGATTAGTACGTGAAACGGTGCTTTTGGGTTACATTAATGAAAAAGAGAAGCTTGTGAAACAGCGCCAAATCCAAATGCTTTCAGCATGTGAACGACCTACTTTTTTGGATATTTTAAACGATAATGACGAGTGGTCATAACATTAGAGCTTTTTAACAAAAGTAACCCGGTCATTTCCTTTTCCATCATAATTAGAAGTCACATCGATCCCATCCACGCTCTTATCTCCTTTTTCAACGACAAAACCTAGCTTCGTGTGGAAGGAGATTGAGCCTTTATTAACAGGGGAGGTAATGCATCGAATCGTATTACATCCTTTTTGTTCTACGGTTTGAAAGAAATGATGGTATAATTCGCGTCCCCAGCCATCTTTTCGCTTGTCCGGATGTACCCCGACGAAGTGAATATAAGCTTCGCCAGGCAACGTCTGGGACAAGAAGCCGATGAGGAACGCGATGACTTCTCCCTTCTCTTCAACAATAAAGCTCGTTGACTGGAAATGGATAAAAAACAGCTTGGGTAACATATCAGACATTTGTCGCCCACCCCACCAATCGTTAAGGACGGTAATAACTTTGAGGTAGTCTTGCTCTTGTATATTTCGGATTTGCATCATGCGTGCCTCCTTATCAACATGCCTTACTGTGACAAGTCCTTCTGCTCGGGCAATTTTTCCCAGAATACAATGATTAGCGTTGCGATAGGGCCGAGGAATAAAGAGAGAAAAAACCAATTAAGACCGCTACGATTTTTTCCTTGAGCGAGTCCAGCGTTGATGAGGGCCAACGTACCCCAACCAACAACATATTGATCTTTCATTTGCGAATCAGCCTCCATTGTTGAAATATTGCTCTTATTATATAGAGTTGCTAAGAGTTTTACAAAATGTGTAAGAAAAAAGTGAAAATAGCCACTCGAAAACGAGGGCCACTGAGAGGAACTGGTCCGGGAACCGAAGGGGGTCCTGAACCATTGCATCAGGCGTTTTGATAACTCGGTTATTTATACAAAATATCATCCCGGAGTGATCCTACTTTGCCGAGAGCATCGGCAATATCCTCTTCGCTGACACCAAAGTGAGCTAAGGCATCACGCAAATGCTTAACGATGGCATCAAAATGAATGGGTTGCAGATTCATCCCTTCGTGAACCTTTGCCATGGACTGTCCAGTGTATTGATTCGGACCACCGAGGGCATAGCTGATGAACTTAGTTTGGTGTCTACGTTGTTTTTCCATATCCGTGTTTTTGAAAAAGTGATTCACGGTGTCATCAGCTAAAACTAAATCATAAAAGTAGTCTACTACTTTTGCGACCGTATCCTCCCCACCGTATTTCTCGTAAAATGTACTCATCATTTGCCTCCTTAGGACGGTTGCTTCCCTTATATATTCCACCATGGATGGAAAGTTATTAAGAAAAGCCCGCAAGCTGATGCCGATTGCATTTCGACGTCAGCCTGTGGACTAGATACCTGCCATGTGCGCTTTGTTTTAGCCAATTTTCCTGATTACTTTCGAATTTCCACCTGAACTGACAATGATCCATCCTTCAGGAACAGGCGAGGCTTGCATTACCTCAATCTGCGTTCCGTTAGGAGCACCATTGACATTTCTGATCACATTCGATCCTCCAAATGCTCGAACCATGACCCATCCGACTGGAATAGGCGAGGCGAGCATCACCTCTATCTCCGTACCATAAGAAGCACCGTTCACATTCTTGATGACATTCGATCCTCTAAAGGCTCGAACCATGACCCATCCGCTGGGGATAGGCGAAGCTAGCAGCACCTCTACCTCCGTGCCATAAGAAGCACCGTTCACATTCCTGATCAGGTTCTGCGTTCCTAACGTTCTAACGATAACCCATCCGGCTGGAATAGGTGAGGTAAGCGACACCCAGAATTCTTCACCATACGTGGCTGCTTTTTCCTGTGGAGCGAGCGCCGCCCCTTGGACTTGTGTGGCAAGAGAGGGTACTACGACGACTGAACTTAATGACAGGATTATAAGTGCTTTTTTAAACATGGGCATCAACCTTTCCGAAATGGTTCAGTATAATTCTGAAAATGCCAATTTATTACATCTTATACAATTATCATTCTGATTACTTTAAGAGATATTGTCGAATGGTAGGCAAAGTTGACGATGGGTTGAACAGCCACGAGAAAAGCAAAAGACCCTCTCATCGGTTGAGAGGGTTGAGGTAAAGGTAGACTGTCCGCGTGCGGAGCGTAATGGAGAGCATTCTTATTTCATAAAGCTTAAAGCGACGCCAATGGAATAAGGTACAAGCCATAAAATCCATACGATCAAGCTAAATTTATGGAACTGCTTGATTTGATGTTCTTTCTTTTTCCAAAGGACGACACAGGCCCACACGGTATGGAAAAACATCAAGATCAGAGCGATCAACCCAGTAATGCCATGCAAATTTAAACTGGAGTTCTCAGCAAGTAGTTTCATAAACGTAGTTCCGATCGTATCGAATGCTAAGCCAAGACCAAAAAAGATAAGGTGTTTTAACTTTAGCTCTCCTGAACGTTTTTCGCTCCATACCCCAATCGTATAGGCAATGAGAGCAAGATTTATAAAAATCACAGCTGCTACTAACACGTAAGATCATCTCCTGTTCATTTCTTCTGACTACGCTTGTAAGTGTAATCGTTGAACATGAACACAAGATGAACGACAGTGTAAATGGAGGTACCGATGCCCCTCAAATGAGGAGCACCAGTACTGCAAAGCTAGTTGTCTAGGTGCGATGGACCATCTGCATGAAACAAGTGTCTCAAGATCGCTTGACTCACTTCGGTCACTGGTTCAAAAACAAAAGCAACCAGATGTTCATGTGGCTCCAGATAGTAATTCCTGTAGCCGAGCTGAATCAACTCCCGATTGAGTCGCGCTGCATCTTCGAAACTTGCATAGAAATACAGTTGCTTGGTCATGGTAATCACCTCCTTCCGCACTAAAACGTAGCAGAAGGAGTAGAATCTCACCAACGATCATGATCTTGATTTCCAATTAGAAAAGGAAAAAACCCTTATTTACAATAAGGGTTCTGGTGTACTCATCGTACGACGCTCATCGAGAGCACTGCTCCACTTAACCATGATTCCGCAAAAGCGTGTTGGCTCCCCGATTTATTCGAGAATACCCAAATGCCAACGTTAAAGGTGTACTGGTGCCCGGGAGACATTGCGAAGCTGAGGCTTGGTGGATTGGTCACATCAACGTAACCGGATGATTCGTAGTGACCGCCACCGTTTCCATGTACACTTTCGCTGAACAGTTTCCCACTCGCACTGTTGACCAGTTGCCCGTCCTTCAGTACGGTCAGCTCTGTGCCTGCCTCAACCATAACACTATCCGCAGATTCAATGCTAGACAGGTGCCACTTGGGCACAAAACGTCGAGAGGCGTATCCAGTTGCGGACACTTCGCGATCTGTGGAGAGCATTATGCCAAAACCCGCATGTGCCGCTATGAAGCCTGGGGCACCTATTCCACCTTCTCCTGATACAGCTCCTGATCTGGCGATTAAACCGACTTCACCTGTTTCGTTATTGAGATTCTGGAAAGTGGGAGGACTTCCATCTGGGAGAAACCAGCTCCATGTGAAATCAAAAGGGGGGACAATAGCCAGCGTCCGAATGTGGGCAGTATCAGGAATGTTCAGGTCTATAGACTGTAGGTTAGATGGATCACCTTGTGCATAGACCCTTGTCTGTACTTTCGACTTCGATGTATCAGTGGCAAGGGTTTGTTCAATTTTCTTTTCGAAGCTTGCGATGAGTGTGGCAATAGAGCGCTCAGCGGCCTGACGTAGTTCGGGTTGCGTCACATTTTCACGAAATGAAATATGCGCATTCGGAGGCAGGCCATTAACGGACATGCGATGTTTCTCAGTCGTGTGAATCTCCTCCTATTTATCAATCAGCTAAAATGTATCGTTACCATAAAGGAGGAACACGATACCGAGTCAGACCGACATTATATTTGCGGATTTGAAAATAACCACACAGAAAACTTATGATCATACTGCGGAGGGACCATTCTTTTACACAACACCTGATTGGTTAAAAGCAAGTCTTTTTTACGATTTGGTTGAGGAAGTAACTACTTTGAATCCGAAGAAAAAATAAGAAAAACCCTTAATAAATAAGGGTTTTCCTTTTTCATAGTCTGTTCGCTTTACCGATTATCCACTTTTTCTGGATACATATCATGATTCATCATCCGATGGCTCGCCATCTCCTCGTACTTCGTCCCAGGTTTCCCGTAGTTGCAATACGGATCGATCGAGATGCCGCCGCGCGGAGTGAACTTGCCCCATACCTCGATATAGCGCGGGTCCATCAGCTTGATCAAATCGTTCATGATAACATTGACGCAATCCTCGTGAAAATCACCGTGATTACGGAAGCTGAACAAATATAGCTTGAGCGACTTGCTCTCTACCATTTTGATATCAGGAATGTAGCTGATATAAATCGTCGCAAAGTCTGGTTGTCCGGTAATCGGGCACAGGCTGGTGAATTCCGGGCAGTTGAATTTTACGAAATAATCGCGGTACGGATGCTTGTTGTCAAAAGACTCCAATACGCTCGGATCATAGGAGTAGTTGTACGTTGTCCCTTGATTTCCCAAAAGAGTGAGGGAGGATAAATCGCGTTCTTGTTGGTGTGCCATATGAGTACAGTCCTCTTTTCTTCATGAAAGTAAAATATCGTTTAAACGCCTCGTTTATTACCCCAGACAAGCGCATGTAGTTGGGGAAGAACCTTCGCGTCATTCATGTCAGCTGTCGCCATCGCTTGATCGATCAGCCATTCAAAGCTCTCCAAAAGCTTATCCCGAAGCGAAGGCGTATCAGCGTCAGTCAGATCGCTGTTTCCTGGCTGCAAGTAAAAGGGAACCCCTGGAAAGCGCTGATGGATGGTTCGTGCATAGGCAAAATCGGCGTCGTCGAAAACAACCACTTTCAGACTAAGTCCTGGATGCTTTTGATCCAGGAGCTCGTGCACAATTCGATCAAGCGCTTGAAAATCTGTTTGCATCCCGGAACTAGGCGGCTTAGGAGATAGAGTAATATCGTCAATCAGTGGAAGCCACGCTTGCCACTTGCTGCCTTGTGTTTCGACTGCTGTGCGAATGCCATGCTCCTTCAAAAGGGCGATTAAGTCACCGATGCCAGCCAAAAGCGCAGGATTTCCCCCGGAGATCGTGACATGAGAAAAACGGTCCCCGCCTAAGCGAGTGAGCTCCTCCCAGACAGCCTCGGGCGACATTTGCCGGATTTCATCACGGGCAGATCCATCCCACGTAAAAGCGGAGTCACACCAGTTGCAACGATAGTCACAGCCAGCGGTTCGCACAAACATCGTTTTTTGTCCGATAACCATTCCTTCGCCCTGAATGGTAGGGCCGAATATTTCCAAGACCGGGATCATTCCATCATCCACTCCCGTCTTGCCTCGGCATAGCTGGTCGGTGTCTCGAACAGGCGAACGAACTCCACCCGAGCGCCGTCGTAGCGGTCGCGGTAGGCATCTGACTGCAATTGCTTTTCCATCTCTTCGAAAATCCACACGACCATGTTTTCGGCAGTGGTATTCATCGGAGGGAGCATTTCATTCAGATAGCGATGATCCAAATAAATTTCGATGTGCTCTTTCCAGATTTGCTTGATGTCACCGAAATCGATCACGAGTCCGATCTCGTCCGGAAAGCCACTGATGCCAAAGACAACCGTGTACGTATGGCCGTGGAGGTTTTTGCACTTTCCTTCATAAGCGTGTAGATGATGTGCAGCGTCAAAAGTAAATTCCTTGCTTACCAAAATGCGTTTGTTATGGTAGCGAAGCTGTGATTTTTGAATATGGGTACCCAGGGCCTGCATGCGATCGACGATACGAAAATCAAAGTTCGCGCTCATCAGGCTTTTTCTCCAGGTTGATTTTTCTCAGAAAGATACGTGTCCAGTCCGGCTTTTCGCAGGTGGCAGGCAGGGCAATCGCCGCAGCCATCTCCTTTGATGCCGTTATAGCAGGTGAGGGTATTTTCGCGAATATAGGTGAAGGCACCCAGATCGTCCGCCAGTTTCCATGTCTGTGCTTTGTTCAGCCACATGAGCGGCGTATGAATCACAAACGGATAGTCCATCGACAAATTCAATGTCACGTTGAGTGATTTGATAAAGGCGTCACGGCAGTCGGGATAACCGCTAAAATCCGTTTCGCATACACCAGTAATCAAGTGACGTGCTCCTCGTTGCTTGGCGAAAACGCCCGCAAAGGAAAGGAACAACAAGTTGCGTCCGTCGACGAACGTGGATGGCAATTGGCCTTCTTCCTGGGTAATGTCGATATCTGTGCGGGTGAGTGCATTGGGCGCGAGCTGGTTTAACAGGCTCATGTCCAATACGGAGTTTTTGACGCCGAGTTCTGCGGCAATTTGCTGGGCGCACTCGATTTCCAGCTTGTGTCGCTGACCGTAGTCAAATGTGAGGGTTTCTACTTCGCCGAATTGCTCTTTCGCCCAAAACAGGCAGGTAGTGCTGTCCTGACCTCCGCTAAAGACAACAACGGCTTTTTCCTTTTTCATCATTGCTCTCCATCTCCTCTTAATTGAATGGGAAGAAAGAGAGTTCTTGAACTTTCCTGCAAAAAAACAATAACAATACCAAAGAAAGGTACTGTTATCCAGCTTAGTTTTTTATAGAGGGAGTTCGCGAACCTCTCCCGTGCAGATGCACGGATTTCTTATTTGTGGAACCCAAGTGGGTGCCTTGAGACATTATACAACAATCACCGCAAAAGTGGGGGGATTATCGCTTGGAAAAAGATTGACGGATGGAGGTGCTACTGCTAGTGTTTTTTCATAATCGATCAACATGGAGTGGAGTTGGTGATTTTGATAAGAGACGTCCCTTTAGTAGAAGAATATCGCGGTGGTATTCTGGAGAACGTACATAACGGCATCGTGTGCGGCGTGAATGAAAAAGGAGAGGTGGCTTATCGGGTAGGAGATGTGAATCATATCACCTTATTGCGCTCCGCAGCTAAGCCCTTTCAAGCCATTCCGATTGCCAAACGTAAAATTGATGAAAAATTCGGACTGAATAACGGAGAAGCAGCACTTTTTGCAGCCTCACATCGTGGAGAAGTCTATCATATAGAACGCTTGGAGTCGATTTTACAAAAGACCGGCATTCAGGAAAACGAATTGCTTACGTGCCCGACTTATCCGCTCAACGAGGAGCCGAAGTTTGCTTGCTTGTCCCAAGGCATAGAAAAGCGCAGGCTCTTTCATAACTGTGCGGGAAAGCATTTGGGGTACTTGGCGCTGTCAAAGGATCAAGGATATTCCACTCATGATTACTACAAGGCAGAGCATCCAGCGCAACAAGAGGCCTTGGAGGTGTTTGCCAGCCTTGCTGATTATCCAAGAGAGCAGGTCCAGCTAAGCGTCGACGGTTGTGGCTTCCCGGTTTTTGCGTTGCCGCTCAAGAACCTGGCGATTGCTTATCTAAAGCTCGCGTGCCCGGATCTGATCGAGGATCAGAAGACGCGTGAGGCAGTAGAGAGAGTGACAGGCTGGATGACGAGCAGTCCCGAGATCATTGCCAGTCACAACTTCATCTGTACAGCCCTTTTGATGGATGAAAATATAATCGCCAAAGGCGGAGCGATGGGCGTATACGGCTTTGCTTTGAAAAAGGAGAGACTCAGCTTCTCGCTTAAGGTACTGAATGGCTCTGAATTCGTATGGCCGCTTATAATCGCGTCGATCTTGGAGCAGATTCAGTATGATAATCAGGAAACCATCGACCGACTGCATGCGCTGGCGCCAAAAGCTATTAAAAACGACAATCAGCTGGTGGTTGGGGAGAAACGACCAGTTTTTGTCTTGAACAAATGCTAAAAATGGAGGCGAAGTATCATGCTAGTGGAAGTGATTGCGACTTCCGTTGAGGATGCAAAACGTGCGGAGCAGGGCGGAGCTGATA
Organism: Brevibacillus sp. RS1.1; assembly: GCF_013284365.1. Taxonomy (NCBI): domain Bacteria; kingdom Bacillati; phylum Bacillota; class Bacilli; order Caryophanales; family Paenibacillaceae; genus Brevibacillus; species Brevibacillus sp. RS1.1. Next base: position 6,731 of record NZ_JABSVA010000005.1, on the reverse strand, counting down.
GGCTGGAGCTCATCTCGGGAATTTTGGAGGGAGGCATTACTCCGAGCTGGGGATTGATTGAGGCAGTGGTCAAGGCGGTTTCCATCCCGGTAAACGTCATGGTGCGACCGCATAGCCAATCGTTTTGCTATACAGCAGAAGAACTTTCTGTCATGCGGCAGGATGTACGAATTATCCGTGAGCTTGGGGCAGCAGGTGTCGTAATTGGCATGCTGACTCCGGAAAATAGGCTTGATCAGCGGGGGATGGAGCAGGTGCTTGGTGAATCAGGTTCATTACATGTGACATTCCACCGTGCGTTTGATAATGCCGTGGATCAAATGGAAGCAGCACGTATTCTCCTGGAATATCCCCAGGTTCGTACGATTCTAACTTCTGGGGGCAAAAGAACGGCCATCGAGGGCGCTGATTGCATCGGGGAGCTCGTCAAGCTGACAGAGAACACACAGCTCGCGATTTTGGCAGGAAGCGGATTGTCACTAGCTAACGTGGGAGACCTCGTGAAACGTACGGGTGTCAAAGAGGTTCATTTTGGATCGGCAGTACGAGAGGAAGGACAGGCTCTCCGATACGTTGATGCAGAGCGAGTGGCAGCGATCAAACAACTACTGTAAGCATAAAACAAGCCGACACCTTACTTCTGGAGGGTAGCCGGCTTGTTGTTCATTTGCTTCCGTATCCAGTAACCGACGAGAAGAATCAACGGATACAAGAACCCTATTGTTAAATCAAAGAATGGCCAGTACGTATACGTTTCGTATAAAAAAGCTTGGTTTGGAACGATGATAATCGCGATGGCGACAAATAAGATGCAAATGGGCAAGGTGAGCGACTGATGCTCCTTTAAATGGAGAAGCTGCTTTATCCCTACACAGAAACCATACATATACAGTACGACTTTGAAATAAATGGAGACAAACCACATGAGAGCCATCATTGCTTCCTGCCTTTGAAAGAACTCTCCTACATGGACTCGTTTGGCGAGGGAGTAGCTAGGAAACGTCTCACGGGAAACCAATTCTGGGCCGAGCACCAAAAGCGATAAGAAGATGACGGCAAGCAGACAAACGCCACCGTATATCGCTCCTCGCAAAAATGCAGATGTGAGCTTTTGTTTTGCATCGAGAAGTGGAGTCATCATGAGGAAAATAACCAGCTCTGAGAAGGGAAAAGCGGTCACGGAAAATACTCCTCTTATAACGGGCTTCATGCCATTTTCCAAGAAGGGGAGAAGGTTCACGAATTGGAACTGAGGGGTTAACAATAGAAAAAACGAAACGAACGTAAGGACAAACCAGAGGAAAAAGATTTCGCTGGTCCGTGCAAAAGCTTCAAGGCCTAAACGAACAGCGTATATGGCACAGGCAACAAGTAAAAACATGACAGCTTGGATAGGTGTTGCTTTCATAATGTGCGTAGTCATGAAATCGCCAATTGTTCGTATATAGACTGCGCCATTGATTAACACGGCCCCCATAAAGAGGATGGAAAAGACTGTCCCGAGCCAACGTCCAAATATGAGCTTGTTCTTTTCAATCAGCGTTTGTTCGGGGTAGATGCGACCAACTAGACAAAACAAGTATACGATGGCTAGCCCCAAGGCCATGCCGATCAAGCCTGATAGCCATCCATCGTGACCCGCTTCAGTCGCAGGTACAGAAGGTAAGATCAAGATGGAATCTCCTATGGTGATGAATGTTACGAGGATGACAAATTGGCGGCTGCCAATTTTATCGGAGTTCTGCATGATGCCTCACCTTGTCCGTAGGTTTATCTTACGTATTATTTCCAAGTTTAGGATGGATAAACGAATGGTAAGCGGGTACGGTCTCTTGTTTGATTTGTTTTCGGAATAGTATGATAATCAGTGGACAACAAAAAACTACGAGCAACGGGAGAAGGGAAGAAAAGCTGTGGAGCTGGAAAAAAGGTTGTCGGCTATTATCGGACAAGCGGAGGGGACTTGGGGCGTCGTTGTGGAGGAACAGGGCTCAGCGAAAGAAACCCGTTTTGAACATGTACCGGACGAGCTGTTTATTGCGGAGAGCGTCATCAAAGTGCCGATCATGGCTGCCGTTTTCGCGGCAAGTGAGCAGGGGCATTTTCGTTTGGATGATCAGCTTGTTCTACGCCAAGAGGATCTGGTAGGGGGATCGGGGATTTTGTACGCGCTATCCCCAGGCTTGAGGCTCACGATTCGCGACTTGGTGACCCTCATGATTATTCAGAGCGACAATACGGCGACAAATATGCTGATTGATTTGGTAGGAAAAGATCAGATTGATCAGACCATGATTGATTTGGGAATGCACCAAAGCTGTTATTCACGCAAACTCATGATTTATCCACTCGATATCACAGAAAACAATAAGATAACCGCTGGGGATGTTGCGAGTATGCTAGGTCATTTGGCAACGGGCAGTTTTCTGTCTCAGCGTGCCTGCAAAGAGATGATCGCCATTATGAAAAAGCAGCAAGTCCGTAATGGTCTGCCGTCCCAATTGCCAAATGAGGAAGAATCCAATTATCCTGGATGGGAACTGCCGTGTAAATCCGGCTGGGATACCGGCAGACAGCATGATGTAGGCTTGCTATATACGAACAATCGCTGCTTTTCGATTACGGCCTTATCCAAAGATGTAACCGCTCAATCTGCTCTGAACACACTGGGATTACTGGGAAGAGCTGTGTATGACTACGCTATTTTGGCTGTCGATAATTAGATCGGCAGCTTTTTTTAATTGTTGATGGACAGAACTTGTTTGGAAACCTTATCGATCTCTTGCAATTCCGACGAGGTCAAAGAAAAGCGCATAGCTTTGACATTTTCCTCCGCATGATGGACCTTGGACGCGCCTGGAATCGCAAAGACCGTTTCGCCATGAGCGTGAATCAACCAGTTCAAGGCAATTTGTGTAGCGGATGCATCGTATTTACGTGCAAGCTCCTCCAAGACTGTGATGAGCGGCTGGGACTTTTTTAGCCCGGTGGAACGAAAGGGTGATGTCCATTTTCGGGGTCCTGTAATGGACTGAGCAAGGGCTGGATTTTTATGAAACTTGCCGCTTAGAATCCCTTGCTCAAGCGGAGAATAGGCGATAATGGCAATGCCTAACTCTTTTGCCGTATCCAGAATCCCGTTCTGTTCGATTCTCCTGTCCAGTAGGCTGTATTTCACTTGATTGGAGATGAGACGCAGGCCGTGCTCGCGCAAAACGCGATCGGCTTCCCGCATGTTTTTGGCGGTGCGAAATACAGGCCACCATTTTGTCGCAATATGAGCAGAATCAGCTAGTGTCCCGGCGTCTTTAAGGGCTTTTGCCAGCATCTGTTCTGATTGACCTTTGCCGTATACTTCTGCGGTATCAAACCAGTTAATGCCCCCATGCAAACTCGTCTGCACAATTTTTAAAACATCGTCAGGTCCAATGACAGGCCAAAACTTCCCCACTATTCCTTGTCCATTGCTAAACTGCCAGCAGCCGAGACCTAGTGGAGAAAGCATCAGGTCTGAGCTCCCCAATTTACGCAAGACAGACGTTTCGAGTGCTCCCAAGCCACTTCACCTACTCCCGTTCAATTATTGGTTTAAAATGCTTTCTTCCAATACAGCATACTTGTCGCCGTATTCCTTAATGATATGCTTTTCGCCCCATAAGCAGAGCGAATCGAGAATACTTTTCAAGGTCCAGCCGTACTCGCTGAGCTCATACTCTACTTTTGGCGGAACTTGATTGTAAATGATCCTGCTGATGATACCATCCTCTTCAAGCTCTCTAAGTTGCTGTGTCAGCATCTTCTGCGTAATACCTGGCATCAGTCGTTTCAACTCACTTGTACGTTTTTTTCCGTGAGTCAGGTGACACAAAATAACGCATTTCCATTTACCGCCGATGACCTCAAGTGTAGCTTCCACTGATATGTTATACTTCTTTTTCACTGTTGATTTCCTCCTAAACGATAGGTACTTATTAGTGCCTATCACACAAAAAAGTGCGTACTTTTTCTTTTCGTTAGTTTATCTCATAATAACACTTGTCAAACGACATGAAGCACATTAGGTGACTGGAAACAGTCATACTAACATAGAGTACAAGGATGGAGGAGACAAGTTATGCCAAAACATTTGCAAGATACAACTACACTGTACAACGGAGTAAAAATGCCTTGGATGGGTCTGGGTGTTTTTAAAGTAGAGGAAGGTCAGGAGCTCGAGCTAGCTGTAAAAAACGCAATCAAGCATGGCTACCGCAGTATCGACACAGCCGCTATTTATAACAACGAAGAGGGTGTTGGCCGTGGAATCCGTGCAGGTTTGCAGGAAGCGGGCCTCACTCGGGAAGATCTTTTTGTTACCTCGAAAGTATGGAATGCGGATTTAGGATATGAGTCCACGTTGCAAGCATATGAAACGAGCCTGAAAAAACTTGGGCTGGAATACTTGGACTTGTACCTCATTCACTGGCCGGTAGAAGGAAAGTTCAAAGAAGCATGGAGAGCATTGGAGACGCTGTACAAAAAAGGATTGGTAAAAGCGATCGGGGTGAGCAATTTCCACGTTCATCATTTAGAAGAGCTGCTTAAAGACGCTGAAATTAAGCCGATGGTCAACCAAGTGGAATTCCATCCGCGCTTGTCCCAAGATGAACTGCGTGCCTACTGCAAGGAGCAAGGGATTCAATTTGAAGCATGGTCTCCGCTTATGCAAGGTCAGCTATTGGACAATCCAGTACTAAAAGGAATTGCAGAAAAACACGGGAAGTCCATTGCCCAAGTCATTATACGCTGGGATTTGCAAAATGGCGTCGTGACCATTCCAAAGTCGACCAAAGAGCATCGAATCGTCGAGAATGCATCCGTATTTGATTTTGAACTATCGAAAGAAGACATGGAAATGATTCATTCCCTGAATCAAAATCACCGTGTTGGTCCAGACCCAGATAACTTTGATTTTTAATAGCTGACAGCAAACAAAAAACTCCTGATGATTTCAGGAGTTTTTTTGCGTTGAGGAAAAGGAATAGGAATCAAATGACTTCTGGCAACTGAATGTCGTCCATCGTTACCACACATTCAAATTGATTGGGCGAGTCGTGGTGAACATGCTCCTTGAAAATACCCATTTTCACGAAAAAGCGCAGGCTGGTGTAAACGGTTGAGAGTGTGATGTTTGGCATCTCGTTTTTCAAAGCGTGATAAATGTCTTTGGCTGTATAGAATTTCCGAGTAGTAAGCATAAGAAGGAGTACGGCTCTTCTTTGGATGGTTAATCTTTTTCCTAGATGCTTGACTTGTTGTGTGACACTGACAATATGATCGTCCATTACAGGTCACCCCGTTCTTATATTATAATAATTACTATATGATAATTATCCTTTTTATTTTGTGTGCAGTCAACTTTTTCTTTCCGTATCTTATCCGGCTCATGGCTTGCGTGTGCATGTTTCTGGGGGATGCGTAAATCTTACATAAGAGGGATGAGGAAAAAGGGGTTTTCTTTTCCACCAAAACATGGTAGTGTATGTGCGGATTTTGCTTACGTGATAATGTCAGGAGTGGGACCATGTGGCACGAAAAAGACGAACCGCAATCCAGATGAACAGTCCACAGCGAAAAGTACTCGAATACGGCATGCTGGTTCTTGGATCGCTAGTATTGGCAACTAGCTTCAATCTGTTTTTGAATCCAAACCAAATTGCTTCTGGAGGCGTTTCTGGGCTATCGACGATTTTACACAACTTGTTTGGTTTTTCTCCAGCGGTGGTACAATGGGCAATGAATATTCCTTTGTTTCTATTAGGATTCAAATTTCTCGATCGGCAATACAGTATGAAGGCGGCGGTTGGCTCCATTGTTCTCCCTTTGTGTGTTATGCTGACCAGTCACCTGCAGCCGTTAACCACGAATCTTCTGCTTGCAAGTATTTATGGAGGAATCGGGGTTGGGCTTGGGATTGGTATCGTGTTTCGGGGGAGAGGATCGACGGGCGGTTTTTCAATTGCAACGCAAATCCTCCACAAATATTCAGGAATTAGCTTGGGTGCATGTGTAGCTGTGTTTGATGGACTAGTGATCTTGTTTGCAGGGATTGTATTCGATCCGGAAAAAGCATTGTATGCACTTATCGCATTGTTTGTGACCAGCAAGACGATTGATATTGTTCAGATGGGCTGGAATACCTCCAAAGTCGCTTATATCATTTCGAATGAAACAGATACACTGAGAGAAACCATCTTGTACGATTTGGACCGCGGTGTCACTTTGCTGGATGGTGCAGGTGGATATACTGGAGACGCGCGTAAGGTGCTCATGGCAGTTGTCAGCCAAAGTGAAGTGAGCAAGCTGAAAATCATGGTGCGTTCGGTGGATCCCGATGCATTCATTATTTTGTGCCCTGCTCAGGAAGTTTTAGGAGAGGGCTTTCGAGCGGGATAATATTATAGAAGAAAAGAGCGGTGGGGAGTAATTCCACTGCTCTTTTTTCATTCGATTTTTATTATGAATGAAATTATTTTAGATTTTCTATTGCATTTAAAATTTATACGTGCTATATTAAATCTCGTGAGCGGGACACACACGAAACGCACACAACGAAAAACAAATCAAATGCCGGTGTAGCTCAATTGGTAGAGCACCTGACTTGTAATCAGGGGGTTGTGGGTTCAAGTCCTATCGCCGGCACCACTACCTAATCTGTAGTTGGGAAACGAAATGGAGCGCTTGATAGCGCA